>CALFMO010000063.1 GCA_937879855.1 uncultured Acidobacteriaceae bacterium
GGTCTATTACTGCAATCATATCCGCGGCATTTTCCGTGATCAGTTGAAAGATTTGCTCGCGCTCGGCCAATTGGCGCCGGATTCGTTGCAATTGCTGCTGTTGGTAGATGGTGTAGATGTCGAACAGAAGAACCAGGGCGGCCAATCCGCGAACCCACTCCTTGAGATTCAGCGAATAGGTTTCATCAGGCGAGTGAAGGACAGGGAAAGGATCCCGAATGTTAGAACTAAGGTGACGGCTACGGCGGCGCCCCAGAGCCACCATTCGCGCCCCTCCAATTGGCGCATTCGGCCGGCCGGCCTCGGGGTCTTATTAATGGACACCGGGTGTCTACTCAAAGAAAAGGTCCCGTCGACAGTCGAGATTATGAGAACATTGAAATTCTAGATGAGGAATACGGAAGTGAAAGTTACCGAAGTGTGGACGAACTGTCGTAAAGGTGGGGTAGGCGTGGACTTTATGGCTCTAATTCGTTAAGCAAGCTTTTCTCGTTATTTCGAAGACGTCTAATCTTGTTCTTTTCATGTGACCATTGGGTGCCACCTGCTGGTTGGATTCCAGGCCAAAGAATGGATTCGGAGCGCGCTGAGAGCGCTGACGTGAAAATCTTCGTAGCGACCTTCCGTTCGGATTTCGTAACAAGCTTGATGTTTTCATCAAAGGCTTTTGGGCCTGTGGCACAGTGCGTTACGGGGTACTAGGGAGTGTCGGCGAAGAAAAAGCTGGAAAGGAAAGTTTATAGTTCCCAGGCCGGAACCGCAATGAAGAGGCAACCGCCGAGTTCTTGAAACCCCTCAGAAAACGGCAACAGAACGGTGCCACCGAGCAACAAAGGAAACGTTCAGCATAGAAACTAACGGGGCTTCTGGCATGGTCAAAATCGGCTGGAAAGCCTGGCCCTCATTGCGGCGATGAAGTTTACCGCTCTCGACGGGAGCCGCTCACCTGGCTGGATCGGTGGTGCGGATTATTACTTCTCCGGCATGTCAGATGCCGGCGATGCCAGCTTCGGCACTACCGTCCACTCTTCTGTCCGGCACCCGAATACCCTCAACCGATCCTTCCTACAGAGAAACGCGCGAAGACTAGTGCTGATAGTGAAAAACGAAAACGCACTGCGTAGGCCCGGAAAGTACCCCACCGTCGGATTTTTTGTCAGGCAGGTCATCCTCCTCTAAGTTAGGGAGATTTTGTCAATAGGGTGTTTGCCGTAATCGAGCTCGGTGTTCGGCTTTCGTAAAAATAATTTGGTAGGCCGATTGCCCGATTGCTAAGAGTGACAAAATTTCCTCTTTTGCGGAGGATCGGAGTTTGAGATGAAGCAGAAGAGACCATATCTCCCACCCGCCCTGACCGAACTAACCGGAGAGCAAGCCATAAAGCTTGTGGCCGAACGTAACAATTGCAGCGAACAAGAAGCCGCCAAGCTCGTAGATTCCCTAAGAAAACCTCCGCCGATCGATGATGAAAGCCAGAAGCGCTCAGCGTAGAAGCCTACCGGACAACAGGAGTTGGTTTACCAGGTCACACTCAGCCAAGGGGGAACGGCGGCGATCCTGACGGGTCGTATTACATGCCGGGCAAGAGAGAACTGCAAATTAAGCTTCCGAGCGCGACTCAGACTGTCCGTGGTATTGTGCGGAGCTTGAGGACAGACGCATGCAACCCATGAAGCTGCTTGTGGTCGAGGATAACCTTGCGAGTTTGGAGCTCATGAATGAGGTTTTTTCATCTCTGAAGGCTGATGTTCGCCCGATCAGCGACAGCGAAAAAGCTGCGATCGCGGTAAATCAGGAGCGGTTTGATGGAATTTTCCTGGATTTGGAACTGCCAAAGCTGAATGGTTTCGACTTGGCCCGCCTTATCCGCAAATCGTCATGGAACAAGTCCACTCCTATCGTTATCGTAACGGGGCGAGACGACAGACAAACCATGCAGGATTCGTTTGCGCTCGGAGCGACCTTTTTTCTTCAAAAACCAGTGGACAGGCAGAAGCTTAGTGCCCTGTTCCGTACGGTGATCGGAGCGATAGTGGCGAACCGGAGGAAATATTCCCGTGTTCCGATCCGGGCTGATGTCGACTGCACAGTAGGCTCTCGTATTGCGCGGGGGGTAACTTGGAACCTCAGCCAGGGAGGAATGCAGGTGGAGGTGTCTGACTTGAAGCCCAAAGATGCGGTTCGATTGTCATTCCAGCTACCAGACTCCGCCGTGGTCATTGACGTCGCCGGTACCGTCGTGTGGGCAAATGAAGAGCGCCAGGGGATCCAATTTACGACTGTAAGCGCACGGAGTCAGCAGTCGATTCTTCAATTCATAACAGAAGTAGAAAAAGCGGAGTCATAGAGTCGCCCCCCACCGAGTTGTCTAGATACCGCTTCCAGTTCCTCTTTTCCTCGTAGATTGGTCTTCGCAGGTCAGCTCTGAGTTCGCCGGTTGATTACATTTCGTGAGAACGCGGTCCAGTTCCTGAGTGAGGGAGGATGCTTTGACAGGCTTCGACAAATAGCCGTTAAAGCCCGAATCGAGGATCCGTTGCTGATCTTCTCGCATGGCATACGCCGTGACTGCCACTACCGGCAGTTTCGCCAATCGTGGATTCTCGCGGATTCTCCGTATGACTGCGAATCCGTCCATTACGGGCATGCCAATATCTAATAGCAGCAGTTCCGGTTGAACGTGTTCCATCATTTGAAGAGCTCCTCGACCGTCGCATGCCTCCAGAACTGTGTATCCATGCAGTTCCAGCAATTCGCGGAGCAGTTCCCGGTTCACTGGGTTGTCTTCGGCAACGAGGACTTTGATCATAGCTGTCCGGCAGACTGCCCCAGCCTGCGGCCTCGCACTACCCGGCCAAGTTCGGCAATCAGTTGTTCCTTCCAGGATCCGCCCTTTTGTAGGAAGCCCTGAGTTTCGCGGTTTAGAAGAGCCATCTCTTCCGGGCTGAGGCTTTTCGCTGTCATCACGAGGATTGGTAGGTCCTTGAGGCCTCTGTCTTGTCGAACGTGGCGAATGACTTGGAACCCGTCCATGCCGGGCATGAGGAGGTCTAGCACAATCGCGCCCACAACCTTGTTCGCGAGGATCTCCAAGGCCCTCGCTCCGCTACGGACGGCCTGAGTCTCATAGCCCGCAGAACGCAAGGCCTCTTCCATGATCTCGATCGCCTTGGGGTCGTCGTCCACCAACAGGATGGAGGAATCGTCGTCAGCAGGCGACGGAACGTGTTTGCCAATCGCTTCGAGCAGCGCAGGCCTGCGAACCGGCTTGATGAGATAGTCAGCCGCACCCAGCGCGAAACCGACCTGCTTTTGGTCCACGATGGAGAGGATGATGACCGGGATGTCGGCAGTCTCTGGGTTCTTCCGAAGTGCCGCCAGAGTTTCGAAGCCGGTGCTGCCCGGCATCATCACGTCGAGAGTAATGGCGTCTGGCCGCAGTTGTTGAGCTTTTTTGAGAGCCTCTGTTCCGGACTCAGCCATGGCGATCCGGTATTCGGGCTCCAAGTAGCTGGCCAGAAGCTCGCGGGCTGGCCCTTCATCGTCCACAAGCAACACCAACGGCGTAAGACGACCCGAAGGTGCAACTCCCGAAGCTGCTTGTGGTGGCTCCGCATTCGGTCGGGCTTGGCTCGTCGTCTCGGCGATGAGAAGAGTAAAGGTGAACCTGCTTCCTTTTCCCAACTCGCTCTCCACCGAAATCTGGCCTCCTTGCTGCTCGACCAGCCGTTTCGTGATGGCAAGCCCCAGTCCTGTGCCTTCGTGGACACCATCAGCAGTGCCTTCCACTTGCCGGAATTCGTCGAAGATGACTTTCTGATCTTCCTGCCCGATTCCTATCCCGGTATCCGTCACCGACACGCGGACGAAGTCCCAGTAATCGACGCACTCAATCGTGACACGACCATTCTTGGGAGTGAATTTAACGGCGTTGCTGAGCAGATTGTAAAGGATCTGCTTAAAACGCAAGCGGTCTGCTTTCACCAGCGATTGACTCTCTACTTTCTGTTCAACCTGGATGTTCTTGGCCATCGCCAAGGGATGAATGGTGGAGAGGACTTCGGGCAAGGCATCCCCTACGAGAAAGCGTTCGCTGTGCAGCTCCAGCAATCCAGCCTCGATCTTGGAAAGGTCGAGAATGTCGTTGATCAACTGCAAGAGATGAGAGGATCCCTGCTTGATGTGGTTGATGAAGCGTTGTTGCTTTGCATTCAGCGGGCCGGGAGTTCCTTCCGCCAGGAGATCCGAGAAGCCCACAATAGCATTCAGCGGGGTTCGCAATTCGTGACTCATGTTGGCCAGGAACTTGCTCTTCATCTTGGTGGCACGCTCGACCTCGCGATTGCGCAGCTCCAGTTCCCGATTGCTGGCAGCTAATCGCTCATGGATGGCTTTCTTTTCGGCTTCGTCCCGCAGTCTCTGGGTGACGTCCACGGCAACCACAACTACCCCAACCCGGCCTGCAAAGTTCATCACATACGAGGTGATCTCGACCGCGATGATAGTTCCATCTTTTTGACGATGCCTCCAAATGCCCATATTCCCGCTTTTATTCGATAGCTCCTTGATATCTTTGAGCAGCGCGGGCACATCTTCGGGCGGGCGGATCTCCGTGATCGTCATAGCGAGAAATTCCTCGCTGGAATATCCGTACTTCTTAATGGCGGCACGGTTTACGGCGAGAAATCGTAGCGTCGCCTGGTCATAGACCCACGTCGGATGTGGGTTGTTGTCGAATAATTTGCGGTGCCGCTCTTCGCTTTGATGGAGCAGATTTTCGGCCCATTTGCGCTCGCTGATGTCGCGCGCAATCTTGGAAACGCCAACAATCGTGCCCCGGCTATCCTTGATCGGCGAAATCGTTACAGAAACATCGAAATGCTTGCCGTCCTTGCGGACGCGAATCGTTTCAAAGTGTTCCATCTGTTCGCCACGCCTGATGCGCGCGAGAATGTCGGATTCCTCGTTCTCCCGCCCCGGCGGCAATAACATCTGCATAGGTTTGCCTATCGCCTCCGATGAGGTGTAGCCAAATAGTTTCTCGGCGCCGGAATTCCACGCTGTTATTGACCCTTCCAGGCTCTTGCTGATAATGGCGTCCTCGGAGGAATCAACCATCGCGGCCAGGTGTCTGCGCACTTCCTCCGCCCGCCTGGTCTCAGTCACATCCCGCCCCACTGCATAGATAAGCTTCTGCTCGGGCACGGATACCGCATTCCACAGCAGCCACTTGTACGAACCGTCTTTACATAAGTAACGGTTTTCAAAGGAAAGAGTGACTTCGCCCTTCTCTAGTCCATCAGCTTCAGCCACCGTTGCCTGGCGATCATCCGGATGTATGAATTCTAGGTATGGTTTCCGCATGAGTTCTTCCGTGTTAAAGCCCAGGGTCTTTTCCCAAGAGGGATTCAGGTTCTTGAAGTATCCGTCGAAGCCGGCGATGCAGAACATATCCACGGAGAGATCGATAAAGCGGTTACCAATCTCCAGTTCAGAATAGAGGGAGCCCATCAATGTGCTCAGTCCGAGACCGACCACCATGAACACCAGTCCGAGCAGCCACACTCGCCGTTCTATGGCCCAAACGTGTTGCTGCAAGACAGCCGCCGGCTGCTCCACCAGGATGCCCCAGCCATAAAGATGCAAGGGTTCATACTCAGCAAAGAATGTGCTTCCTTCGCGAACAAACTCTCCGTGACCCACCTTGCCTGCAAGCATCTGCCGCACCGGTTCGTAACCACTCAGGTCGACCGCCAGGGAGTGGGAGTCAATGTTTGGTCGGGCCGCCAAGTGTCCATGCTGATCCACCAGCGAGATGGTCCATGCTCCTTCAAGCTGGGTCTGCACCAGATCCCGGCTCATGGCATCAAGCGAGATCGCGGCCATGAGAATACCGGCTGGCTTGCCGTTACTGTCGGTTATCGGGACGACCACTGCGACGACCTGTTGCTGGGAGCCCCCCACAGATTGATAGACTTCGGAAACGTAGGGCTTCCATTCCCGCGAAACTCCTTTGTACCAGTCGCGGTAGGCGAAATTCTTATGCAGTAAGGCGGGCTCAGGGGGATAAATTGCCCGCATGGTTCCATCGAGCTCGTACATGCTGACAAAGGTAAAGTCGGACCGCAAGCCCCTGGCTTGCTCCATTTGGCGCTCGATTACGTTGAGATCTCGCAGGCTCCAGGCTTCACGAAAGCTCGGACGAAGGGCAACGGACTGGAGAAACGAGCTGCTCTGGCGGAAGTGATCGGCAACGAAAGCGGCCGACACACGAGCAATTTGGGTACTCTCTGTGACCGCCTGCGCTTCGGTCTGGTTTCTTAATACTCGGCCCACATAATTAGCGAAAAGCGCAATGGGCGTGACCATGAGCAACAGAAACAGCGGATAAAGCCGCCAACGGCTTTTGGTCAGCCATTTTCTGACTCGGGTGCGCACTGTCACGGCATCGTCCTCACTATGTAGAAAGAATTTTTGGGGAATCTCTACTGAGCGGCTGTCGCGCCTTTCGCCCGGAAATCCGCAGCGCGGCTCCCGACCAATTGTTCGAACTGGGCAAAAATATGCGGATCCCACCACCCCTTGGCGATTTCTTCCTTCATGGTTTGCAGGGCTTCGCGGAGGGAAAACGCTTTCTTATAGGGGCGCTCCGTAGTCAGAGCATCAAATACATCAACAATCTGAAGCACGCGGGCAGTAATCGGAATGGCATCGCCCCTCAGCCCGTCAGGATAACCCGAGCCATTGAGTTTCTCGTGATGATGCCGGACGATGGGAAGCACATGGCGGAATGACTTCAAGGGCGCGCAAATCCGCTCCCCTACTACAGTATGTTCCTGGATGATGGTCCACTCTTCGGGGGTCAGGCGCCCGGGCTTCAATAGAATAGCATCGGGAACCGCGATTTTCCCAATATCGTGAACCACGCCAGCTCGGCGTAGCGCAATAATTTCCTCCTCGGAGAGCCCGAGGTGCTGACCTAGAGAAGCCGAATACTCTGCTAAGCGTTCACAGTGACCATGAGTGTAGGGGTCTTTGCCTTCAATGCTGCGGGCAAGTGTGAACAGCACGGACTCAGCTCGCTCCAGTTCATCGGTGCGGAATTTGAGTCGGAGAAGCGAGCGCACCCGGGCGAGCAGCTCGGTCGGATCCACAGGCCGGGGAAGGAAATCATCCGCCCCCGCTTTGATACCGTCGATTCGATCCTGTTTACCGGAAAGTGCCGTAATCAAGATCACCGGCACCAGATAGGTGTCTGGGTTAGCCTTAATTCTCTCGCAGACCTCAAACCCCGTCATGCGAGGCATCATTACATCCAGTATCACCAAATCAATGGGTGTTCCAGTCAGTTCTGCGAGGGCAGCGATTCCATCCGGCACACAGACGACCTTGAATCCATGCGCGGTCAGAAGTTCTTCCATCAACTCGCGATTGGCGCCGTGGTCATCCGCGACAAGGATAGTGCCGGTGATAGCCTGATGTGACTTTGCAAACATACTGCACTGCCTGATGGTGCGTCATGACTTGTGATGAGAATGGCATATAGGACGAGAGACCGCCAATTACCGAGGTCACGCGCCGCTCAAAGTTCGGTTTTTGGAGCCACCTTCGGGGGGCGTACTTAACTGAAGGTAAGCTTGGCGCATGGATGGCTGCCTTCCTACTGGAAAGTAGCTCCCAATGCCCCTTGCCTAATAGAGTCTAACTAGGCATGCTTCGCAAAAAGGGTATTTATTCATGCAAGCAGAGGGCTGCACTGCCTCCAGCCACTTCCGCCGAGCGACTTCGCCGCGCCGCGCAGAAGCTGCGCACACAAATTCCTGCCCCTGACAACGCGCGCGCGACCCGGATTGAGATTGAAAATGCGGACACCTCCTTTCGCTAATGCAAAGAGGGTCCGGCTTTCCTAGCAGGGATAATTTACCTATACCACCGAGCGCGGCTCAAAGCGTTGAGGTCGGCGCGGAAGTTCATTTGAACCCGCCTCACATCTGGCAAATGTTTAGAGGCTCAACACAGTTGCGGATGTCACCGCGGACGGAACGTATTGACGTTACCTGAGGAAATGCGCGGCCTGCGAGAAGAAGCGAGAAGACAACTGCCCACCCCGGCGCGAAGAGGTGCGATGACTGTCGCGCGCCAGCAGTCCCAGTCGTATCGGAGCCCAGCCTAATGAAAAGGACGCGCCTGTGGTCGCGCCTGCCCCGCCTTCGGGCCCCCGTGGTCACCCGATTCGGTGTCAGTGCCGAGAGAAGGCCCACGAGGACGACTAGGGCTCAGACCCGTGCCAATGAGGAAAAACGGAAACGCTCCGCATAGGGCGCGCGGACTCACAACATCGGAAAAATGGCAGTGGACTCCTTCAAAAGAAGAAAAGCGCGCGGGGCAGAAGGAAACTATGCCCCGCATCCGAAGGTCGCGCCGTCAACCCCTCACCTGGACAAAAACACAATACTCACGAAAACGATGTGGCGCTAACTGCATTACCACGCCCGCTCACTACCATCCATGAAAGTCAGGCGAAGGGGACAAATCCAGCGCAGTCACGCGGAGGTCAGCGCGCGTTTGGAGAAATTGTCTCAGGCGTGTTTACCCCTGTCCTGGCCAAGCACTCGAAGTCATTCTCACTGATTGACTGCATTTCAGTCGGAGTGGACCGGATGCAGCGCAACTTCGAACCGATGCAGGAGCAAGTGGAGGCGTGGCAACGAAGCGAACTGACCGATGTTACCGCCAAAGTGGTCATCTATGAAGCGTTCGTCGAGGGCAAACTGGAGGCTCCGAAACACCTCGCCCGCACCGTGCATGATCTTTACTTCGAACCGAAGTACGAAGAGTTCGAGTCGCGAACGATCTGGAGCCTGTCGAATGCGTTCACATCCGCATTTAAAGAACTGGAGCCGATTCCGCAGTTCAAGGCAACAGCGAAACTGGGAGAATTCCTCGAAGATTTCCCCGGTATCCAAGTGGTTGACGAGCCTCCAGCGGACGTATTGGAAGACATATCGAACAAGAAGAAATGGCGCCGTGGAACTGAGTTATTGGGATTGTACAGCGGCGTAGTCAGGACGAAACGGTCGTTCAACCATGTGGAGTATGCCCCCGACTTGATATTTGTTTTTCGTGGCCCCATTCTGCGGTGTTCAAAAGGAGATTTGCCGGCCGAAGTGAAACGGGTCGTGTGGCATAAGGTGGCCCACTGGCTCGGGTACGAAACCGAGGAGCAAGTAAAAGCCTTGGGTTTATGAGCTAAAGCGCGAGTGCGACAGCTACGAATTTTACCTCCGGGCTCCTATTGAAAAGTTCATCACGATTTTAAAGAGCAGGGGGCAAGAGCTTCCGGTGTTTGACTTGACTTCTGTCGCCATAGACTATCGTGAGAACAGAAGACCTCTACCTACCAAACAGCAGGCAAGCCCTCAGTTTACGTTCCTTTTAGTCGGAGGTCGTTATGACTACGGCATTTCCCCCCTGCCTGAGGCGTATCGATTGGAGACCTCTGTACAGGGCCGCCATTCTCGAAACTAACAAAATGGTTCTTCCGCAGCGAGTCTCGGATGCTGAAGCAGCCGTGATAGCGAGAAGACGAGAAATCTTTTACGCTGACGGAAGCCCCGAAGAAAAAGAAGCCTTGGAAGACGCACTATATGCTCTGCATGCGTTCACAACGGCTTGGCAGCACAGCGAAGCTGCGTAATTCCGTACCCGATGTGGCCCGCAATTCCGTTCTGCCGGCATATTTGTTCGTCTTGCTGGAGGCGGGAAGTGAAAACTCAAACAAAGATACGCCTGCTAGTCATGAGTAAGGCCGAGAAGGAAAAGAGGCTTGACGCACTTAACCAAAAACTCGGAATCACTCATCCCAACGAGCATACGGAATATGGCCAAGAAGAAATGGAAGAACGGGACTGGCTGAAGAAGAGGTTGGGGTATACGAAATACTGAGTTAGATCAGTACACTATTGATAAATCGCGGAATTGTGGCAATATTTGTTCATCGAGTGATCCCCCATGCGCCCGGTTCGCGTAATTCTGTGGACGGCAGCTGTGGCATATACCGGATTCCTTCTGACCGGCCAGGGGCTGCGGACTTTCAACAGCCTCTCAATTTCGGAAGCACTCCTCGGAGCTTTAACAGGATTTTTACTTGCTATCATGTTCACTCTCCGAGAGCGGCGGCGACAAAGACCTGCGTTAGTTGAATATTCCATTGAACAAATCTTCCCGAACTGGGGCATATCCCGCGAAAACCGCGGCTCACATCCGCAGCCAAAGCGTTGATCCAAACAGGCAAGCTGAGTTTGGGCTGCACGTGCTTAACCAGGTCCGCGAAAACCAAATTTCTCAGTTGCTCAAAGTTTACCTTCAAAATCGCGGAGGGGACGAACAAACGGCAAGCTTGTGCTGGGGGCCTGTTTTCGCCGGCTACGTTCCAACTGCTATAGAATTTTCGTTCAGTGACAGCCAACACCCAAGCCTTTCAGGCGAATGCGCCCGCCTCGAGGCAGGCTCTCGCGTCGATTACGGTCACAGCTCTTCTTGTCATTGTCATTCTGGGTGCACGTAAGGCGTGGGCGCAGGGGCCAGCGTACCAGACCGACGATCCTGACCAGTCGACCTGCACCACAATGAGTTCTACGTATTTGCCAGCGCGGACGGAACACCGGTGGAAAATGGACTCTGTCGGGCCGGCCTTGGAGTTTAACTGGGGGGCATTGCCTCGCGTGCAGCTCCACGCGATACTTCCGTCCTGGTTGGTAGCGCCGCTAAATAATCCGAGATATGCGTCCAGCGGCGTTGGGCCGGCTGAGTTTGGACTGACCGACATGGAGTTGGGTGCAAAGATCGCCTGGATCAAAGAGAGTAAGCACGTCCCACAAATCGGCACGTTCACTATGTTCGAAATCCCCACCGGCAACGCGGACAAAGGACTCGGCATAGGCAAGGTCTGGTACAAGATCCCGGTTCCGCAGTTCAAGCCAACAGCCAAGTTGGGGGAGTTTCTTTCCGAGCTGCCGGCATGGACCCGAAGGGCTCCGTTCACGGACTCTGCCTGTGAACGGGGCATTCGAATCTCGCATCACTTTCGGACTTGGCTTGTTGTCCTGCACGGTCGGTTTCACCTGATTGGGACCAAGCGCCATTCATCAACCAGGCGCTCGCTTATCAGGCATTGGCGATGCTGGCACGGCTGTTCCGACGACGAACTTCCTACCATGGCGGTTTCATCAGCCTGGCTACGGGTCGTATGTCTCCGATCGGGTTACGCGGCGGAAAGTGACTTTGCAGCCCTAGCTTATTTTTCAGGAGCGTCAAAAATACCGAATTCTCTCTGTTACAGATTCCCGAGTCGAGGACATATATGGGTAGAGGAGGAATTCAGGAAGGCAGTGCCAGCCCAGACGCGCAGCTCCGATCCCCAAGGTACAGGCATTCCTTCGAGACAAATGCTGTATGGATGCGGTAACGGATTGGCAAAGCGTCGCAAGTTCTATTGGTCGGTCGAGGCCAGGCAATTCGTGACCGACCACAGGCAGCGGGTCGAGAAGGTTAGGGACTATCGGCCTGGTGACAGAGAGCAGATCCTCTTGAAACTTGTACAGATTTCGGGGAACCCGCGGGGCGCGTGCTTGCGTTTCCTGCGTCGCCTTGGCGTGGCAGAAAAGCGCAGTTATCGCGAGTGGAGCACACGTGAGCAGCAACGCCTGATCGAATTGATTGACGACGTTCCAGTCGAAGAGGCCGCACGAATCCTCCGTCGGCCCCCGGCATCCGTTCGGTCCATGCTGCACCGTCTGGGCCTCGGTGTCCGACAAAGCCGGGAATGGTTCACGATATCTCTGTTGGCGCAAGCGCTGCACATTGGCCGCGAGGAAGTACGCAAGTGGGTCGATCGGGGCTGGCTCAAGTGTCGCGTTGTTCAGGCACAGAGTGTCAAAGTGCAGATCATCGACGCGGAGGATTTTTGTTCATTCGTCAAGAAGTACGGCCGTGAGGTCATTGGCAATCGGCTAAGCTACGAGGGCCTGACATTCGTCCGCGACTACGTGTTTCCCCGTTCGCATGCCGATCTGCTGTCCGTGCGAGGTCCGTACAAGAAGGCACCGAGGGAGCAGGAGGCCAAGCCTGTCGTGCCGAATCCTGGTGACTTTGAGGAGAATGTAGCGGAGCAAAGTGCATGAGCTCCGGTTAACTTATGGCCCATCGTTGTTCTCAGCGATTTCGGTAATCGTGGATCGTCCCATCGGACATTCCCGAAATTCAGATTCAGCACGATGAAGGATCCTACGCAGTCACGCCGAGATCCTCGTCATCACATCCCCTCCGTTCCTCATCTGTGCTGCACAGACTGCCTGCTCCATCTTCGCATCTCACATGGGCAGACGTTGCATATCAGTGGAGGAATAGGAGTGTCTGGACAAAGCTCCGGCGGTCGGACTTCGATCTTCGGCTGACAATTCTCCCCGCTATGTTCCTTGCATGCAAACCGCCTAGACTAGTTATGGGTGTTGGGGATGCACACAAAGATTTTCATCGACACCAATCATGAGTCGTGGAATTCTTCCAAAGTAGCAGCAGGGATTTGAGGTTGGACTCCAGTTACAACCCGGACGTGCAAGATGGATTCTGAAAGGGAACTACTTGAAGCGTTTGAACGGATCATCCATGAAGACTTTCCCAATCCTCAGCGCATCGACTGTCCGGGGCACGAGGCGCTGTTGAAGCTTGCGGAAGGGTCCGCGCACGTTCAGCTGAGGAACCTTCTGGCCCACGTCCGACAGTGCGCTCCCTGCTTCGACGAGTTGAAAGAATTGCGCAACAGAGCGCGGAATCAATCCCCACAAGGAATGTGAAATTCGATTGGTCGGAAATTGTCAGGCAATACCGCCGGAAAAATAGTCGCTCGCTTTTAAATTTCCTCAGCCGCGACCGATCTGGACATAACGAGCCGCGAGTTCCTAGTCATCGGTGGTAGAAGTCAGAAGGCCCCTGATTCGATCGACCTCGCGCCAGAAACTCATACGGATGGACGCCGACGATTGTCCCAGTATTTGACCAACATCTTCCCATTCGTATCCGGAAGCCCTGAGCATCAAAACGATACCATTCTTGTCGCGGAGTTTTCGGGCGATCCTCTCGAGTTCCAGGCGGGCGTTTATCTGACTGACCCAACCCTCGTCTAAGGTGCGGCTTGAGAGTTCGCCCGACCCTCCCACGAATTCAAGGCGGTTCAACTTGGCCGCATAGCGTCGTAGCCCGCGGCAGAAGGCCACCATGAGAAGCCCATGCTTGCACGAGGATTCAGGAGCCCCGATGCGGTCGAGATAACGCGACACTTGCGCGACCGCGTTTTCCATGAGCTCGGCAGCGGGACCTTGATCGTCCAAAAGAACTTGCGTCCGCTGACATGCCGGTTTCCAGATCTCGTGGCCGGCCAATCTCACATCGGGCCGAATCGGTCTTCCTGCCTGATCAACGTCCCGGTCCCACCAAACAAGTATTCTCCCTGCATGCGCCATACTGCACCACACTTTTGAGCAAAGACTTAAAGATCGAAGTTTGGAATCACATCCGGGCCACGCGGAGTTGTTGAACTCATGAGATGGGAAATCCAGGAATGTCCTCACGCGCCAGCGGCATTTGTCTGGGGCGCCGATCGGGTGTCCCTACGAAAGGGATGGGACCGGAAACAGTACGCTGTGAAAAAGACAGCGTGGTGATGGTCGGAAAACCGGACAAAATAGCTGCCTCGAACGCGCCGCCATAGCACTCTTGCACGATTAGGAGTCCTTGGGACCACTTCCAGCTTAGGCGGTAATTCGCGCGACCGTGGTACAGCGCACTTGCAACTCGACTGCCACCACGGCGCAAGCGCCGTTTCGCGCAAGGCCAAGTCCTGCCTTTGGTGAGGGTTGCGGACGACCTGCGTTCGAGCGCCTCACCTCTTCTCGTTTGGGCTGGCGGAACTACTGGCTTCTGACTTACCCCACTTCTCGTGTGCACAGCGGCTTCTCGCGGAAAGGATGATCACTATCGTGGCGCATTTCCGCACACAAGTGGTGAATTTTATTTTTTGTGGACGGAATTCTGGACGGAACAGAAAACGGCCCGATCAGCAATTCAGGCGCAGCCCAAGCCAACAGTTTCTCTTTTTTGTTTGCTAGATTGCAGACTCGCCTTAATTCCCGGCCTTGGGATCATGCGTCACGACGTCTTCCGAAAGCGCAAGGATGCAGTTCTGTCCGTCGAATCGGATCCGGTCTGCGGAATACGCAGTAAGCTTGATCTCGCCGGATTTTGTCCGAAGCCGGGTGATTACATTCCGGATCGGGCCTCCCCGCCGGAGTTGCGTCAGCAATAATCTTCGGTCGGCAGGATCCTCCCAAATCCTTAGCTCGGACACAGTATGTCCAAGGATTTCGTGGCGCGAATAACCGTATCGGCCTTCAAAGGCGGCATTGACTTCTAGGAAGCGGCCCTCCTCCAGCGTCGTAATCGAAAAGGCAATCGGACTCGAATGGAATATCTTCTCAAATTTTTCCTCCGAGACCCGGCGGCCAGCTTCTGACTGGTCGAGCGCCTGCTCGGCTTTTTGGAGGTCTGCTAATCGCTTTTCCAGTTCCGAACCGTAGATCTC
Organism: uncultured Acidobacteriaceae bacterium; assembly: GCA_937879855.1. Lineage (GTDB taxonomy): Bacteria > Acidobacteriota > Terriglobia > Terriglobales > Acidobacteriaceae > Sulfotelmatobacter. The sequence continues at coordinate 14,639 of CALFMO010000063.1, forward strand.
AGCGGTTGAATAAAGACGGGCGTTTTGAATGGCGACAGCTGCAGGTATGGCAAGCAGTTCAGCGCGCCGGAGGTGGTCATCGGTAAAGTGGTTCGGTTCCACATGTCCAACGGAGAGAAATCCAAGGAACTCCTCGGAGGCGACAAGGGGAACGCTCAGCCAAGAACGGAACTGTCTGTGTCCCCTGAAGCTTTGCCATCCTTCCTGCTGTCTGGTGTCGGGGATCAAGACCCGCTTTCTCTCGGACCAGATACGCTGAAAGAACGGAGACTCATCGGCAACGAATGTAAGTGGGGCTCGAGAAGATTTCTTGGCAGGTTCGGGACATGACCTTTCGCCCAACGCCAGCCAATGGGGGCCCCCTTCGGGGATAAGCACACGGGCGCAGGTGTAGGGAACCAACTCGGCCAGAGAGCGGAGCAGCGCCTCCATAACGCAATCCATGTGAAGATCTTCGGTAAGCGCAAGTGTTGCTTGGCGCAGGGCCTCCGCTTCCGCCCATGCGGAATTTGCCCGGCCGAGATTGGCGGCAACCTGGTCTTCGGCTTCCTTGAGCGCGGTGATGTCCAGCGCGGTTCCGCCCAGGCGAGTGATCGTTCCGTCAGCATCTCTCCGAGGAAAGCCGCGCACCCAAACCCAACGAATCTCACCGTCTGGCCTAACAATACGGAACCTATCGTCGAAGTGTCCGCTTTGCGCCGCTTGCTGGAGCTTTGCCAGCACGAGATCTCGATCATCGGGATGAATGGCCTTCTCGTACGAGGAAGGTTCCTCGATCAAGGATTGACAGGAGCGACCGGTGATAGTTTCGTAGGCCGGATTGACGTAGGTGGCCTTCTTCGACTCCGCGTCGATGACCCAGAAAACTTCCTGGATGTTGTCGGCCATCTGGTGAAACTCCTGCTCGCTATCCTCAAAAACGGTCTTGGCCTGCCGTTCGGTGCGGTGCATTTGACGGATAACGTCGGCCAACAACAGGGCAAAGACAAGCAGGGCGCTTATTAAGGAAATCAGCAGAGCCAGGGCTACACGCGGCGATTGAAGATTGGCGACCAGGACTGCGATCACAAGAACGGCCGAGACTACAACGAGAGTGACGGAGGCAATTTTCCACTCTCGTCGCTGGGCACTCGCACGACCCGGTTTAGAGCGGGGTTGGTCGGCTTGATGCATGGAGAGAACCCACGTATTTGCCCGATTATGGCCATGATACGCCGCCCAAGTGAAAGCGCTGCGCTGCGCAAGCTCAAAGCGGGTCCGAAATATCATCGAGCTTCGTAGGAGATATCAAGTAAACCTGGGCGAAATGCCTGTACTTCATACGGAACGTCCTCATGTCCTGGGAGCTAAATTTGGCTGTTCCCAGATCGAAACGTTGCAAGCTTCCGACCAGGCACGCTTGCCAGCATAGAGGGAAAAAGAGAAGAGTTTCTGGATTCCGTAGCGCTTGTGCGACCCCGGTCGCCGGGCCTTCTGCAACGAGCGGAGCCTCGCTTGTAACAAATGGCTCAGCTGCGGAGTCGCAATATCGCAGTGCCCAATTGAAGTCCCACAACCACGACCCGCCTTTCTGAATTTCTTCGCGCATTTGCGTAATCGTCCGATTCTTGATGAACGGCGCTGGCGGTGGTGCCGATTCCATCGAGGTCAGCGTTATAGTTTTGCTGTCAGAATGGACGTCTTTAACGGTCCACGTCTGAAGTGCTTTTCCTTCGTCTTCCTTTTGCGTAAAAAAAAGCGGTTACAGGGCGCGTATCATCTGCATGTACCGTAACAAAAAGCCCAAATGTTTGTGCCAATTGCGAAAATGCTTTGAAAGCAGTTTCATCCGAATTCTCGAGAAATTGTTCTCAAGCTCCCTAAACGCGTCATCCGCCGATTCCAGTGAATCCAATTGCGGCGCCGTTCCAGCGTAATCGTAGAGTCCAGTTTCATGCCCAATCTGTTTGGTGCTTCGCACTGACCATCGCTTGTAAGGAATATCCAAGTGCCACAACGGTTGAGGCAGATTTTCGCGAGCGGGATCTATAAATCCGCTCATGTACCCTTGAGGAAGGTAGTGGTCCCTTCTGCCTTTCTTTGCCATCACGATACGCAGATTGTAAGTTCGATGTCGTAGGTAGATCCATTCTACCGATTGAACTTCTGCCGGTTACCCGAGCTCTAATTGGGCAGACTCATCTGGATCTTGATCGAAGCCGAATTGATGCCGCAGGGAACGCTCCTTTGCCGAGAGCCCATAGCGTCAGCACTGATCGTCTGCTCATTTGTTCCGCCGTGCCGCTTTCCACTTTGCCCAGCGCGCGCGTTGGGCAGCGGCAATTCGTTTGCGAGCCGCAGCTGACATGTTCCTTTGTTTCGCGCCTGACCGGGTAGCGCGACCAACTCCTCTGGCATCTCCGCGTATCCCGCCGAGGCCGCTCAGCGCTTTCAACGCCTGGTCCAACTGTTCGATTCTCCGCTGTGCTTGATTCCGTTGCTTCTTTAGCTGCTGGACCACACGAGCCAAGTTCGACATGGATTCTCCTAGGGCAGGAATTGTAGCAGGGCGTCCTGATTCGACTGGTTTCCAGTTCTGCTCATAGTGAAGGGCGCTGAAGGTATGTTGCCACGGGAGGTACACAGAATATCTTTTGTCCGCATCTAGGAGGCCGAACGGCCGAATTCCTAGATTCGCATGCTCCCAATTTAAGTTTGTGCGAATACGACGAAGCCGTTGGCGGGGATAACGATGTTTGCCGAGGCTGGGAAGCCATGCAGCGGCGGGCTGGATGCATTGATACCGCCGCCGTTACCGGCTACGATCGGGTTCACCCAATTGTCATAGACATCGCTGTTGAATACTTCCCGCCACGGACCGGGAAATGGGAATCCGACGCCGTAGTTGTACCAGGTATGTTCGGCGAGAGTAGCGACGACAATCACGTCCTGCGCGCTGCCCTCGAGCCAGCGATGAAATGCGATTACGCGGTTCTGCTCGTGAACGTGAAACGCGTTCACGTTATCTCCGCGCAGCGCCGGGTAATTCCAGCGCAGCCGGATCAAATCCTGCGTAAAACGCAGATGATTCGCCCTGGCGGTATCGGTTCCTGCATTCAATCCAACCCACCAGATCAGATTCGATGAGGTGGGATCCCAACTCCATTGCTTATCCTCGAGAAACTCCTGGCCCATGAAAATCTGCGGAATTCCGGGAGCGGTGAGCAATAAACCCGTTGCGAATCGCGAGCGGCTGCGCGCGTACCATGACTCGTGGTTCGAGCCATCGGCAAGGGCGGGGATGCGCAGGTCCGTGCCCACCTTCACGATGTCGTGATTCTCAACGCAAGGCACCGCCTGCCAAGCATGAGCGAATCCCTGAGGATAGAGGTTAGCGGCGATCGCATCGAAATTGATGGAGGCACTCTGGCCATACGAAGCCGCCTGCACTGCGTTACGAACGGCGCTGCGCAAACCATCGTGCTGCACTACGTCGAATCCGGCTCCTCCATTGCCGGTCGGGGCCACGATCGACGGCCAGCATTTTGGATAGTTGCCGACCTCGCCCGGCCAAAACTCAGCGTTTTGCAACAGCCGCGGCTTCACGTAGCGCAGCGTGCTGGTCAAGTCGCAGCAGAAAGTCCAACCCGAATCGCAATTCATCGAGATCAGATCGCTGATTTCGTCATAGCGAAATCCATCGACGTGAAATTCGCGGATGTAATACAGAGCGTTATTGATGAGGAACTGGCAGACATCGTTTTTCCAAAGCGCAAAAGAGAGCCCGCCGGTTCCCCTGTCCTGATCAGTGAAATATAGGCTATCGTTGTTGTTGCCGACATTTCTGGCGCGGTCCCAATAGTAGATGCAGTTATCGTCCAGCGCTCCCCTCACCGTGAATCCGCCGGCGTGGTTGTAGACTACGTCGAACGCGACCGCGATGCCGTAGACATGGCACAGATCGACCAGCGCTTTCAACTGAGCCGGGTCGGGAGTAATATCCTGCAGGCCAAGCGGTGAAAAGCCTTTGGCCGTCAGCAAAGTATTGATGGTGGCCAGGTACCCATTAAGGGCAGTGGGGTCGGTGACAATATAAGGAAAGTCCGGGGAAAACAAATCGGTCCCGTTGTAGCCCATCGATGGATCCGTCTCCATCTCATCGACGGGGAGCGGTTGCAGGACATTGACCCCGAGCGCGACAAAATAGGGAATCTTCCCGATCACATCGAGGAACCCAGACGCGACGCCGGGCTTGCTGGGGTTGTACGTTCCAATGTGCAACTGGTAGATGATCATGTTGCTGAAGTCGGGCGTGACGAACGCCGAATCATGCCAGGGATATGCTGTACCGGAACGAATCAGGCTGTTGCAGTTGGGAAACGCCGAAGCTGGCGAAAGCTCTCGCGCATAAGGATCGCGCTTGTATCCGCTCCCTCCTGGCCCGACAACCCAAAAGCGGTAAGGATCACCTTCCTGGGCGGCGCCGACAAATCCTGTCCAATATCCATTCGCATCCTTCGCAAGCAGAAGGTTAGCGGTCTGTCCCGTCACCAACGAACCGCCGAAGGTGCCATTGATATAGACAGCGCTAGCAAGTGGCGCCCATGCGCGAAACGTAGCGCCGCCTCCGCTGACCAGGTTTGCCCCCATGGGAGTATTCGGCGAGATATTTGCCTGAGAAATCATGAGGGGCTCCCTCCTAGGGGTTATGACAGCGCTCAGTCAAATCGTCGATCCAGGACCTTTTCCTAGTTGATACATTTTCCCAAGGTTCGATGGTGTTACTTGAGAGACGTCAGCCCTGGTTGAAGCCACGAGAAAAGAAAGCCAGCCATTTCGGGAAAAACAGTGGTCAATAGACCAAGCAAAGGAGCCGCACCAAATCCAATGATCTTGACCCAGAATTCCGAGCCTAACTCTCCTGGCTTTGTGTTGGTTATGTGGCTCAACGTGGCATCTCTGTGCATGTCTGCGTAGACGAACACTATGACTGCGCCGAATATTACAAACAATGAGAGCATGACTCCGCTGAGTGCCGGCCGGGGATCGAAAGGATAGTTTGATAAGGCTATTGTTGCGGCAACGAAGAGAAACAGCGCAGCCAAGGCTATTGTCCGAATTCGCCCCAACATAATTTGAGCGAATCCCAGGTATGTGAGACATGTAAGCTCTTCAGCGTTCCGAATGTGTTCTTGAGTCGCCTCCGGGAGAGGTTGTTTACGCTCACCCTTATCGCCGTCAGGCTGGACTAGGATGAGGGAGTACTTTTCTTTTCTCCATGCGGGGACCAGAAGATGCGTCAGGACCCGGCCAGCGGTTGCGGCAATCCGTTCTTGAAGCTCTTCGAACTGCCGCAAGCCGGCAGCCTTTGGATTGCGATAATTGAGCGAATACCACTTTACAAAGACTACACCCGCATTTCGAGTCGCATCGACTGCCGCCAAACAATCCTCCGCACCTTGACGTTCGATGTCCACGAGATTAGGGTGTGCGACGACGAATTCCTGCAATGACGTATGAAGGTGGTTCAAAGACTCGAGCTGTCGCGATAGCAGCTTGTATCGTACGTCGAGAACATTCCCGCTCATTTTCCAGACTGTTCCCCATGAGAATCCCCGGAGAGCTCCTAGCGTGCGCCGCAACGGCATGCGATCGAGAAAAACAAGGAGCTGCCGCAAGCGGCTCCACGTCCACCAGAGCTGCCAGGCGGCGCCAAGAATTAAGCTGAAGCAAAAGTCCAGCCAGAGGCAGAAGATATATGCATACATTGTAGCTCCCAAGCTCCGAACTGGCACCTCACCCACGACAAGGGTGACAAGCATAAATAGGATGAAAAACAAAATAAAAATGAAGAACAGAGTGCCACCAGCCAATGGAGTCGCCGCAGCCTCGGCCGGTTCGGCGGCATATTCCCGGCTAAACATGGGCAGAACCTCCAACTCCTGATCTTTAGCCTTATCGTTGTCTTTATTATGAATGGTGATGAGCAAGTGCTCTCTCCGAGGAAGAAGGGGCCGATCGGGGCCGAACAACGCGAGACCGTGCAGCGAATACCAGAACCAGATATATAGTCCAAAGGTCAAGGACAAGAAGGGGACAAGCGGAGACGCGCCGCTGGTAAGACTCATCGAGCGCCAGTAGACCGGAACGCGATTCGCGAGGGTAAGCGCATTTTCGATTGGATAAACCCAGGCACGCACAGACACGACAAGCAATAAGGAAATCGCGATAACAAACAGAATCAGGATCCATCGAAACCGTGTGTCGCTATGGCTCCCGCGGTGTCGATTCGCAGCGTCTTCGTTCAGCCGTCTGGTAACGACAATATTGGTGACCATTGAGAGTCCTGCGACAGCCCAGACAAGAAAACCAAGCTGTGAACCTGCGAGGAATTAGGAGGGAGACCTGGTGTCCACGAAAAAATTCCGCAGCCCCAACCTGCGAGAAGGGCCATTAGTGCAATCAGGAAACTCCCCATAAGTATGAGCGAGCGGTGTCGCCAACCGTAAGTGGCGAAGTGCGCCCGGAACGCCGGTTTGGCGGTAAAGGATGCGTAGCGGCAGCACCATGCATGAAAAAGCGCCAATCCTAATAATAAGGTTAGAAATAACTTCATGCTCAGGGGCATCGGCGGCCAGTCCGGCCAATCCCGTGCTCTCGGTCCCGGTCCGTGCGAACCGAGGAGAGCTTCGCGGATGAAATCAGCCTGGCTAGGCGGCCCAAGCGTGTGATCATTTAACGCCTGCCAATGGCCAAGAGCCGCACCGTAATTCTTAATTCAGATCTCCTTTTTCAAAGGGGACAGGACGCCTTAGCCCTCAGTGGTACTGTGCGGACCAAGCAAGGCGAGCCATATCTTCCGCTTCCCGATTACGCTCCACCGTCGCGAGAGCTCCTTCGCTGAAGTCCACGCACTATGCGACTGGTTCTGAGTAGCCGTTATTTTTGGTTCCGCGAAGCGAAACTCAGTAGCTGATGCCGAATGCCAATCTGTTCACCCAGATACGTAATGTTGTCGAGTGCTGGCGCCGGAGGCTACCTGCTGGACCAGCGACAATCCTCCGCTTCTCTGCGCTGCTTCGCCGTTGCGGCTGGACTGCACGTGTCGATTCACTCTTCGCCGTGATTACTTCCGGCACTTGCCGCGAAGTGTCCATTTCTGCTCAAAGCGGACACCTATCCCCAAGTGTCCACTTCGCGAGAATGGCTCTCTTTCAGGTGATTGTCGAGACGGTCACAACCGGAGCTTACGAAACGGCGGACACAGCCAAGGAAAACCTATAGCCTATTGGGACTCCGCTACCCGCAGAGATGGCGATTTATTGTGAACCATTCTTGGGAAGGCTGCGCGCAATGGGTTCATCCCACCGCTAGTCTTGAGGCCCGCCCGATCCTATCACTTCGAATGGCGGAAATAGAACCGAAACCCAAATACCAACAGGTCGGATCGACACTGGAATGGAGTCCGTTTACACTGCACGCATTTGCGGGCCGCCAATCCAGAATTGGGTTTTGGATAAATCCACCATCTGTGTGGAACGCGATTCACTCAGTTATTTTGTCATCGGCACGGAGTATGCGATGGTGAATCCCAAACAACTCAGGATAGCGGAATCATATACGTGAGTACGAACCCAAATTTTCTTACCCATTTGTTCTGGGTCGGCAATGTGCTTGGCGCATTTGCACCTAGCGAAGAACCCACGGTGATGCCGTCGATTAGCCGAGATTCACGTCCAAAATGGACAGCAGGGGTGAGCAGGACATCCATGAGACGAAGCGAGATTCCCGTATCGAAGTCTGCCGATTTGGTTGTGAGATTGGCTCCAATTCCACCGCTTACAAGAAGTGAGCACCCGAGTCGACAATAAGAGTCAAACTTTCGTAGATGCGGGATTACATAGCTCCCCAGGACTTCAGGTGCCATCACAGACAGGTGTGTGTCGCTCTCCGTTACAAGGGATAGAGCATTGCCGCTACTGTTGAGAACTGTAGCGCCGTTCTGAACTTGCGGAGTGCTGGCAAACGTTCGATAAACAAGATTTGAGAATCCGAGGCCTGCTGAAAAGACTATGTTGTACGAAGTTGGGCTGGCGGTCCACGTTGCTATACTGCTGCTGGTTTTACTTATAATCTCAACACCTGTGATCGTGACTGTTGCTGCGGTTAGACGTGGAACATCGAAATAATAAAACTGGCTATTTGCGTTGTCCGGAATTGACAGCAGTAGTACGTACGACTGTTGCAATGTCGCTTGCGCCGTCTGAATGTTTCCTATCGCGTTCTTGATCTCACCGTCGCTAGAAATGTATGAGGAATATGTTGTCGGGTTCTTTGCGATATACGTATCAAACTGATTGAAGGTGGCAAGTGGAGGGATAAGACGTAAAGCATCCGTTATCGCCGTGGTGACTAGCGCTTTTTGGTAAGCGAAACTGTCAGATTGCGATATCTCAGCGTGATCTGGATTGATCGGGTGTGCGGGTGAGCAGGTGTAAGCAGTGGTCGGCGCAGGGTTAAGGTGCTCCAGTGGCGTAGAGGGCACGGCGATCTGATAGCTCTCAAGGCAAGCCAAAGCAGCATTAGCATGGTTGATGGACGCCTGGATAGAGTCTATTTGATCGACAAGCTGACTTTGACAGGTACCGACATCGAAGAGGGGAGAAGTGGGATTGCAGGCTACTAGGCTGGCAAAAGCCGCGTACGCAGCAATGTGTGTCGCTGGAGCCAATGTGATCGCCTGGAGCGGATTGACCGCATTCTTGAGAATGTCGTTCCCTGGACTTGGAGGAACGATCTTTGCGAAGACAACAGCAGGTAGCAAGATTTCGTTTGGGCGCGGATGCCAAACCCTCACTAATATACGAGTTCCCGCATGAACGACAAGTGCCGGGGGAGCAACCTCCGCCGCTCGATCAATATCCCAGTAACAAACGCCTGAAGGCCGTGCGCCAAGACTCATGATCTCTGCCGGACCATCTGGATATGCCGCTTGCGCTACGGCGCGACATCTGACTAACTGACGGCTATTCAGCCAGCCGTAGAACTGGGCATCGGTCAAGTTAGCAGTCTTCATATATTGTTGTGCATGAGTCGTGGCTGGAAGCATGATTTCAAGCAGCAGGCTACAAATAAACGCAAAACGGGCGCGGTACTTCATGGCAGGCTCCTTTGAAAAAATCGTCGCTTTGACTATTATCGAAAACCTGAGTTTTTACAGGCTCACTCCAGCGCTGCGCATAGCATTTTCACCGGAGCGGAGTACCAAGGGGAAGGGAACTGCATATTAGGTCAGACGGACGAAGGAGCTACAATTCCATAAGTTTTGTTACGAATTCCGAACTGGAATTATCGCACGCTCTTCCCGTTATTGAACACGCCAGCGTATAAGCTGGTCCGGGACGTTGCATTTCTTGGAAACGAAGAACAATTCCTTCTTGTGAATAGCAAGCGAATGTCTACGAATTCTCAGATCACGCGGATCGGGCTTACCACGGCGATGAGTATCTATTCGGGAACACCCCCAGCGTTAGTGAACTCACTTCCCAAAAATGATCTTTCCCAGCAATCAATCGAGTTGACTGATTTCTCGCGCGGAATTGCCATGGCTGCCCTCGATTGGATGAAGCATATTGTTTCATTAATGAAACGCAACTAAACCTATCTTGACGTTGTGTCCGCACCTTAAATAACATGTCGCGAATCAGTGCCTGTAAACAGTTGCGGAAGCTAAAGCCTGCATCTTTCCGACGGTTCCAAGATAGGGGCAAGGAATGTATTACTCGAAGGCGTTGCGGATTTCGACGGATTCCTCTAGCACGATCTCCGATGTAGAAGGAAATGCGCAGAGGGGATGCCAAAGGAATTGGGCTCGACTTGAGCTATTTCGCCTTGGGCATCATTCTTGTTTAAATTGTGGACGCGAGACGGAGGCTTTGGACTCTTCGAAGAGTGTCTATGAAGGTGCTTAATGGATCGTCGTCGATTTCTTAACGCTCTCGGGGGACTTGCCTTCGGGGGAATGTCCGTTCGTAGTTTACGCTCCGTCGCAGCCATCCCAGTTCCATGGGCAATCAACAATGATGTGCTTCAACCGTCTAAGCCTTATGGTTCCGGGCACTTTGGCGAGTGGATCGAAGATCAGTTTGGACTCCCTGCCTATTTATACACTTGTGACCAGACGATAGATCCTAAAGCTGTCAGCCCTGTTTATAAGGTATGGCGTTCTCCTACGGATCATTCGCACCAAGTCGGCAACGATCGAGTTATCGCTGTCGCCTCGAATTATGGCCATGTGCAAGTCCGGCAGGATGAGGGAGCGCCGAAGTTTCTTAATGACTACTCTCCTCAGCGCAGCCAGTACGGTGGCGGGATCGGCTATTTGACCGATGGCAAAGTTGTATTAAGCACGTTCTATCCCGGCAACGCCGAAACCTTTGAGCGGATATTTGGAATGGGCTACTTCCAAAAGAAAGTCACAGGCGGTAATTACTCTGTCGATCAAATAGTCTTCGCGCCGTTCGGTGACGATCCTTTGATCATCAGCCAGGTCACAATCAAACATCGCGGCAGGTCGGCCGCGGATCTCCGTTGGGTGGAATACTGGGGCTGCCAACAGTATCAGTTCTCTTACCGCTCGTTCCTGCAGGCCAGCATTGAAGGTGCGATAGGCAGGACTCCGGAACTGCGCCGTAAGTTTGCGGACCGGTTTGCACATCGATTCCATGTTTTGGATGGCAACGCCGGGCTGTTGGAGTCCAAACATTTTCTGGGGCGCTCCGCCGAGGACGAGTTAGCATGGCGAGATGTGCCACGTCTTGCGACCCAATGGGAGGGATGGTTAACCGAACCCGCCAAACCACCGAACGATGAAGTTACGATGGAAGATATTACACCGCCGCCGACATTTCTCGTTTCCTTGGATGCCCCAGCTGACGGTTGGGCGACTAGCGGCGAGAGTTTCTTCGGCGCAGGCGGCGTACATCAACCTGCAGGTCTCGGTCGCGGCCTGGGTAGGGACGTGACCGCCACTGGTCCTGAGAGTGTCTTGCTGCTGGAGCGGCGCTTGCATCTTGCTCCGGGCGAGAGCCGCACGCTTTACTTTGCCTACGGGTACCTCCCCGAGGGATTCGAACTCAAATCATTGCTGCAGAAGTATCAATCAGACACCGATAAACTCTGGGAGGGCTCATGTCATGCTTGGAAAGCGGATGGTCCGCGGCTTCGCGTGGATTCCGAACCCTGGGCCGAACGCGAGGTCTCCTGGCACCACTACTATCTTCGAAGCAATCTTACCTACGACAGTTTCTTTCGAGAGCACATGCTCACGCAAGGGGCGGGCTATTCGTATCTCTACGGGACCAATGACGCCCCCGAGGATCCGTTGCAACAAACTTTACCTTTGGTGTTTGGCTTTCCAGCGATGGTCAAAGAAGTCTTGCGTTATACGCTCAAGGAGGTGCAGCCGGACGGCCGCATCCCATACGGAATTGTGGGTCACGGAACCCTTATGCCGACACGCCAGCTTAACAGTAGCTATGAGTTATGGCTGCTCTTACTGGCGAGCGAGTATGTCCTGGGCACACGCGATGCAGCCTTTCTGGATGAGCGCATTCCAACCTATCCGATCTATGGACCCACAGCCGGCCAAGATACTGTGCGCAACCTTTTGGCTCGTTGCTATCGCCACCTCGTAGAAAAAACCGGGACCGGCGAGCATGGTCTGATTCAGCTTCTGAACGGCGACTGGAACGACAGTCTTGCCATGTGGCATACGTTGTTGCCGAAGCATCGAATGGGAGAAATCGTTCCTGGCACTGAGAGCGTCCTCAACTCTGCCATGGCGGGGTATGTTTTTGAGCATTATGCGCGGTTGCTTAGCTATACCGGCGAGACGGACTCGGCGGCTGAGGCCCGGCGCCGGGCCGAGATGCAGCGGCAGGCGTTGCGCGCCCAATGGACAGGTCGATGGTTCCGACGGGCATGGCTCACACGTGAAGCGGGTTGGTTAGGCAATGAGCAAATATGGTTGGAGCCGCAGTCTTGGGCCATCATTGGGGGCGCGGCAACGCCCGAGCAAGTGGATGTGCTGGTCCCGGCGGTCGATCAATTACTGCGCCGACCTTCGCCCATTGGGGCCATGGACGTGGATAAGGTTGAGCCGGCGGCAATTATGGGCAAGGACGGCGGGGTCTGGCCGTCTCTCAACGGTATTTTGGCCTGGGCGCTGTCCCGGGTAGACGGAAAAATGGCTTGGGATGAGTGGAAGAAGAACTCGCTCGCATGCCACGCCACCGCCTATCCCGACCTCTGGTACGGCATCTGGAGTGGTCCGGACGTGTATAACTCAATTCTCTCCAAATATCCCGGGCAGACCTATTTCAACGGAGCTCTTCTCGGCCCTGACGCCAGCAAAGCAGCTGATTCCCTGGAGGGCAATCCCAACGGGACCGATTTTCCGGTCATGAACATGCACTCGCACTCGGAGCAGCTGTATGGTGTAGCAAAGTTGCTAGGGATCGAATTTACCGAACGGGGAGTGACTCTGGCTCCGGTTCTGCCTTTTGACGCTTACCGCTTCCGCTCGCCACTAATAGGAGTGGAAAAGTCGAGCGAAGGGTATGAAGGCTGGTACAACCCTTCCGTCGCAGGCACGTGGACTATCGTCTTGCGCTTGCCGGCCATAGAGGCCGAAAAGGTAAATCATCTCGAAGTTGGTGGGATGCCCCAAGCTCTCACGCGTACGGCGGAAGGAGCTTTCGAGCTTCGCGGTGCCAGTAGACCTGGCAAACCACTGAGCTGGTCCGTCGGGATATAGCTGAATTGTAAAGCACCTTCGAGACGTGAAGATGAAGACATAGTCAGAGATAGCTGACCGAGCGACGTCGGTTGCATGATTAATAAGACAGAGTTACCCATGCCAACACTGCTGGCACGCCACTACTCGCGTAATGAATTGGAGGCACGGTTTGGCGACCTCTCGCAGGTCGCCGGAGTAACTATGGTAACTCTTTCAGATGGCGCGGCGCGCGGCGTGCGGGCTATAGTGTTCCGAACCGGGTCAGGGCTCGAGTTCTGGGTGTTGGTGGACCGGGCGTTCGACATTGCGAAATGCCAGTTTCGTGGGGTCGAGATTGGTTGGCAGTCCCCGGTAGGGGTGCGCGCGCCTTGGTTCCACGAAGTAAACGACGAGGCGGGCGCCAGTTTCTTGAGATCTTTTTCTGGCTTTCTGGTCACATGCGGGCTCGACCACGCCGGAGCAGCCTATCGAGATTCCGCGAATCGCTACTTTGCCCCCGACAGAACCAGCATCGATCAGCCAATGCACGGCCGAATCGCGTCCACGCCTGGCCAGTTGGTTGCCTATGGGCATGAGTGGCGCGCGGATCGCTGCGTTTTGTTTTGCGAAGGCGTGGTGAAACAGGCGGCGGTATTCGGTGAGCACCTGGTACTAACGCGCCGCTACGAAACTGAGGTGGGCGCGTCTTCTTTTGTTGTTCGCGATGTGGTACGCAACCATAGTTTCTCCGTTACACCGCATATGCTCCTCTATCACATTAACCTTGGCTTTCCTTTGCTCGACGAAGGTGCGGAATTCGTAGCTCCGACACGGGGCATACGATGGGCGTTTCGTGACGCAAGGCCCGAGGGCATCGGCTACCGTTTTCAACAGGGACCGCGTGACGAATGCGTTGAGCAAGTGCATGTTCACCACCCAGTTGAAGACGTGGATGGACAGGTTCGCGCGGCGCTAATTAACAGGAATCTGGGAGAAGGAGCTCTCGGCCTCTCCGTGGAATTCAACCGAAAGCAACTGCCCTACCTGCTCCAATGGCAGAACTTTCAGGCGGGCTCCTATTGCGTCGCGATCGAGCCGAGCACGTTTCACCCCCTCGGCCGCCCGCACGCGGAAGCTCACGGAGAACTCGCATGGCTGAAACACGGCGACGAGCGCGTCTACGACCTGCGCTTCTCTGTACTCAGCGGCTCGAGCGAAATATCGAGATTTGAAAATGCCGTGCGCAAGGTAGTTCCTGACATTCCAGATCCCTTTGCAGAACCGGATGAAGGATTTGGCATGGCTACTAGGTAATGGAACGCGATTCCAGATTTTGGGAACGGGTTTTTCAGCGCGGGCCTCTCAACGAATCGCGCTGACGTCACGGGTCGCACCGCCGCGGCGGTTGGATGTTGGCCACGAAGTCAGGCTTGCGCTGAATTTTGCGAAATCGAGGTATGAAAGTGAAAAGACGAGAGTTTTTGACCCAGGCGTGTTTGATCACTGCCGGTCAACTGATGGCGGGGGGGGCGCGGCTCGCGCAGGCGATCTTGAAGCGCGCTGCGAATAGGCCTTCTTCGTCAGGTGTGGAAACGAAATGCAGGTCATTAGAAATTCGCCTCATGGGTGCGAAGAGCCCCGTGCTGGATCGGGCGGTCGAAATCCTCGGCGCCAGAATCTATGAGCGCTGCGGGGTGAAGCCTGAATTCGGGGGCACAGCTGAGTGCAATGTTGAACTCGCGGTTCAGCCAGGAATCGGTAGGGAAGGCTTTCTCATCGAAGATGCGGCCCGGCGTTCAGTGCGTATCATCGGCAACGACAGCCGGGGGCTTCTCTATGGAGTCGGGAAGTTCTTGCGAAGTAACAATTACCATGATGGTTTCTTCACGCTGGGGAATTGGACAGGAACCTCACTGCCTGACAAACCATTGCGGGGAGTTTGTACTGTCCCCCATTTTTTCAATTTCTATCACGTAGCGCCGATTGAGCAGATGCAGCATTACATGGAAGACCTTGCCTTATGGGGGTTTAACCTGATCGTCTTTGGTTTTGATATCCACAAGTTTGAGAGCATCCAGGATCCGGCGGCCCAGGCGATGCTCAGGCGCATGAATGCGATTGGGAGGATCGCAAAGAGCCTAGGCCTGGATGTCGGCATGGAAATCGCGGTGAACGACGGGTACGCGAACAGTCCGGAGGCGATGCGCGCCGACTGGACCGCCGGCCACGATGGGTACATCCATGAGCTTGCGGCTCACTATCATCTGGAACTCTGCCCCAATAAGCCGGGCGCCAAAGAGATGTTGTTGCAATGGCGGCGGGAAACGCTCCAGGCGTTCAAGGATGTGGGGCTCGATTATGTTATTCCCTGGCCCTACGACAATGGCGGCTGCACCAATTCACAGTGTAAGCCTTGGGGAGCGAATGGATTTCTGACTCTCTCGCAGCCGATCGCAGAAATGGCCCGGAGTACGATTCCGGGATGCAGGGTCATCCTGTCGACTTGGCTCTTTGACTACTTTACGTCGGGCGAATATGTGGGGCTAGAGGAGAGGTTCGGCCTGTGGGCGGCATGATCTCGCCCGTTTTGACTCCGGTGCTGGCGGCATACGTGGGATGGAAAAACGCACTGTACGTAGCCGCGGCTTGGCACTTGTGGGCGCGACATTATGGTTAGGTATTTCGCCGAGCTTGTCAGATGATCCCTGCATGCAGGAATTCGAGCGATCTTCTGACATCTTGCATGTCCACTATGACAATTAGCGAACACATTCCACTTTCACGGATGCAGTTTCTGGAGAGAACAGGCCCGAGCGTTCAGGGGTTGAGCAACCTTGATTTGGAGATTCACAACTCCCTCTCTTCTCTGAATATTCCGCCTGAAAAGCTTCTTGGGCGGAAGATTGCAATTACCGTGGGGAGCCGCGGCATCGCCAGTCTGTTCGAGGTTACTCGTGCGACTTGTGAGTGGTTGAGAAAACAGGGAGCCGTGCCGTTCGCTTTTCCGGCCATGGGAAGCCACGGAGGCGCGACCGCCGAAGGTCAGCGTGAAGTGCTCGAAGGATATGGAATTACACGCGACTCTATCGGCGCGCAAATCTGCTCTTCCATGGAAACGGTGTCGCTCGGTTCGACCTCGGAGGGTTTCGGGGTCTTCATGGACCGCAATGCGTTTGATGCCGATGCAATTTTGGTGATGAATCGAGTCAAGCCGCATACCGATTTCTCCGGGGCCGTCGAAAGCGGGCTTCTGAAGATGATGGCAATCGGCATGGGCAAAGCTACTGGCGCACGTGAAGCGCATCTGTGGTTTCGGAAATACGGTTTTGAACCCGTAATTCGTTCCATGTCCGAAAAAGTGCTGGCAAGCGGCAAGATCCTTTGCGGACTGGCGCTCATTGAAAACGAAGTTCATCAGATTGCAGACGTTCGCGCCAGCCTGCCAGGCGAGATTGCGGCCCAGGAACAAGCTGCACTTACAATTGCACGCGCCTTGGTTCCCCGCATTCCTTTCCGGAAAATTGATCTTCTGATTGTGGACGAGATCGGAAAAAATATCAGCGGCGCCAGCATGGACACCAAGATTATTGGCCGGGGTCTAGACCCAGCACAAATGCCTCCCGAAGGTCCGCAGGTTCGAATCATTTACGCACGAGACCTTACGCCAGTATCGGAAGGAAACGCGACCGGCGTGGGACTTGCCGATGTGATTCACGAGCGGTTGTACCGGCAGATTGACCACGAAAAAACCGCCATCAATCTTCGAACTTCTCTCAACCTTCCGGTCTCCCGAACTCCGATACATTTGACCTCCGATCGAGATGCGCTGGATTTCGCTTTTGGCTGCCTGGGCAGCCCAGCGCCGAACGAGCAGCGCACGGTATGGATTCGCAATACGCTAAGTTTGGCACGTATCGGCGTCTCAGAGCTGCTCGCGCGCGAAAGCGCAGATCTCAAGGGCTGGCGCATGACTCCGGACGCGCTGGACCTGAAGTTCGATGCAAACGGGAATGTTGACTCCCCGCTGTGAGGCGGGCTGATTTCTCGCGGTCCTGCGGGAGATCGTGAATCGGTATGAAGAAAGACACGGAGGGAACAATGCGGGAGGACTTTCGAGCGGCACGAGTAGATTTAGCCGCCGTGCTGCGGTGGTCTAGCCGTTTGGGCTATCAACAAGGAGTCTGCAACCATTTCAGTTTTGTTCTGCCGGGCGAAAACAATATGTTCCTGGTAAATCCCGAGGGATTTTTTTGGTCGGAGCTGACTTCCAGCAGCCTGCTGTTATGTGATCTGGATGGCAATATAATCGAGGGATCCGGCAGAGTGGAGCAGACGGCATTCTGTTTGCACGCTCCCATCCATCGGCATAATAAGAACGCAAGGGCTGTGCTACACAGCCACACTCCGTACACGACAGCGCTTTGTCTGATCGAGGGTGGGAAGGTCGACCCGGTAAACATAACTGGCTTCCAATTCTCCGGCAAAATCGCATACGACGACAATTGTCAGGGCGGGGCCCTCGCGACTAGCGAAGGCGATCGGGAAGCGGAGATTCTGGGCGACAACAACATCTTGATGATGCGCAATCATGGTCCGATTGTTGTGGGCCCCACCATTGCCGCCGCTTTTGATCGTCTTTATTATTTAGAGGAGGTCTGTAAGCGTCAGATTCTGGCAATGTCGACGGAGAAGCGACTACAGCAGGTTCCTTCGCCCGTGGTTGCGCAGCTTTCTGAGGATATTTCTTTGTACGATGCTTACGCGCAAAAGCATCTTGCCGCCATCAAGCGGGTCCTGGACCGCGAAGAGCCTGAATACTCTCAGTAAATCGAGCAGCCTGCGGCTGCAAGAAGGCGCAGATTGTTCGAGTTTGTGGTGAGTCACCGAATACGGGTGGCTTTCCACTGAGCTGCGGCTTGCGCTCTAGACTAGCGAGTTCGGCCGGGCTAGTCCTCAATACTGAACGTGAACAGGGAACTCCCCGAGGCGATCGTGATCTGTTGCTTACCGTTGCTGAGGTAAGTTACCGGACCGGCCGCTATTATGCCGCCCCAAACTGGCGCGCCATAACTCGGCGCCTGTTTCGGAGTCGAGCGCGAAGAATTGTCCCTCGTTCGTTCCCCCAAATACAACGTTACCGGCGGTCGAGAGAGAGTTGTACGTTGTTGTTTTCTTTAGCGAACCGAGGTAGGCGGTCAGGTCGTCGAGCTCGACGCGAGGAAGATTGGAAAAGGCAGGCAAGGGAGAGTCTTTTGACACCTCTAACTCGCGCAGATTCTTCTTGAGAAACGACCGCAAATTCTCCCGATGGTCCATGATCTGAATTTAGTAAGTATCCTCGTTGAGCCTTACCCCGGAAATTTGTTGGCCGGTAATGTCGACCATCCGTACGGCTCGATAGGCAGTAATCGATTTAGCGTTCGGGTCGACCATGGCGGTGCGTAGATACGCTGGCGATCGAATGGAGCCGATATCGCTCAACTCGGGTCCTATCCGGCCGCCTTCTCCGCCTACGATGTGGCAATTCGAGCATCCGATCTGACGAAACAGCTTCGCGCCCGACGATGCATTACCAGGGATGGAGACGCCGCCAGAGGGGCGGCTTAACGACTTCACGAATGCCACTAACTGCCAAATCTGGTTGGGGGGAATATGAACCCGGCATTTGCGTCCCGGGGATTCCATCGAGGATGGTGTGGAATAGAGCTTGATCGCCGGCGCCGTGGCGGAAAACGCCCCGTGTTAAATCGGGCCCGCGGCCGCCTTCGCCGTTGAGTCCGTGGCATTCCGCACAATGCGAGCGGAATATCTTAGCTCCGAATCTGGCAGCCTCTGGCGAGGATCTCTGCGACTGGTGGGGCTGCGCACCGAGGCAACTCATACACCAAAGGCAAACCACCAATCTAAATACAAGTTTCATTCCGATGTCGACCCCATTTTTGGACGTCCAACAGACGGACACAGCTGTATTACGTAGAGCTTTTCATTGCATGCTTGTCGGAAGAAAGCTCTTGTAACTGGTAAAGGGAGGCAATCGTGGCAGGATATTTCGGAATTGGTATCGCGTGGCTTGAGAACCGGGCAACACTCGCTGGTTCTCCTCTTACAAGTCTGGCGTGCAACTCGTTGATGACGGTCATCTCACCAAAGTAAATAGGGAAAGCGTCAGCAGCATGATAGCTGAGGATCAGCGTGCGGCGGGGATGCTTTGAAGAATTTGTCGTCGAGGAGTGGGGCGTCATGCCGTGCATAAAAATCGCCGTGCCGGCGTTGCCCTCGATCGGAATCGCCCGTGATTCGTCAACCGGTTCAGTGATCTTGCCGAGGAATACTTGATCTCGCGAATGATCGATCAGCGGGCGCGTATGCCACTCTGGGATTACCTGCAGACATCCATTCGACGAGTCCGCGTCGTCAAGATACACGAGGACAGCCAGCGAATCAGTGTTGGTGAGGGGATAGTAGGAAATATCCTGATGCCATTCAACCATTGATCCGATCGCCGCAGGTTTCATATTGATCTTGCTGTAGTGGAAAACGAGGTTGTGCCCTATCAGCTGCTCAACCCGGTCGAGCACTTTCTCGGAATTTGAAAAATCCCGGAATCGCGAATAATACGTGCAAGGTTCGTAGATCCGGCGGACCAGCACCCCATTGAGCGCCTGGAGGGGCTCCATTTCGAGCCTTGCTCTGTCGTGATTTTCCAGGGTGCTGCCCCGACAAATGACCTCAATATCTCGCAGAAACTCGGAAACCTCGAGCTGGCTTAGCAAACCAGGGGCGCTTGTCCACCCTTCCTTCTTGTATTGTTCCATCTGATGATGTTCGAGCATCTCGATCTTCCTGTCTGCCCTTTGCTTTCCCGACAAGTTAGTGTTTGTCGGGACCGGCAGCATCTGGGCTTGACGAACCAGAGTCTTGCCGCGACCCGTACATAATAGATGAAACATAATGTTTCACAAACAATAAAAATCGGATATCGTGAAGCAGCGAGGAACGCTTTGTTTGGCTCAATTACCGGGCGAAGCCCCCGTGAGTGAACGGGCAAATAATTGAAGAGAGAAAGGGACCGTAATTCATCATGCGCACAAAGGACAATGCCGGCAAGGCCACCCGGCTAAAGAGTGGACAGATCAGTCCTCTGGGTCTTGCCGCCTTAGCAATTGGCATTCTGTCGCCTGCTCTCGGTCTCTTTGCATTATGGGGCCCGATGCAGGCAGCGGGCGGGCCGATCTCTCCCCTGGTTTTTCTCGGTGCAGCCGCCCTCGCCTTGCCCACGGCGATCTCTTACGCGGTGTTGAATCAGGAAGCTCCCTCTGCGGGCGCGGCTTCCACTTGGTTGTGGCGGGCAGTGTCGCCGGCGGTTGGCTACCTCATTGGGCTCACAATGACCACTTATTTTGTACTTGCCGCATTGGCACAGCCTCTATTATTCGGTCTGTTCTTTCGCGATCTACTGGTTTTCTTCGGACTGCCGGACTTTGGACTGGTGGCTCTGATTCTAGCGATTCCCGTAATCAGTTTGCCCGTGATGTGGGCTGCTTATCGCGGAGCCGAAGCCTCCACACGAGTGGCGGTGACGCTGATGATCATTGAATCAGCCGTGGTCATCGCCTTATCGGCAACGATTCTGTACGTGAAGAGCGGCGTGCCAGGCGGTGTTAATGCGACACCCTTCAATCCGCTCGCGGCCACCCATGGATTTCAAGGCTTTTGGACCGCCATGCTGCTCGGAATTCTTGCCTACTGTGGTTTTGACGTGGTTTCCACCGCCGCCGAGGAAACGAATGCGCCCCGCGAACATCTGCCCAAAGCGATTCTTCTGACCATTGTTGGCATCACGATTTTCTGGGCTCTGAACGCGTGGGTTTTCACTTTGGCGATACCCCACGAGAAAGTCGTCGAGTATTCCTCGCAGGGTCTGACCGCTGTCACACCAATGGCCCGTGAGTTTTGGGGGAAAGGCAGCCTGCTCATCATCTTGACGGCCTTTACCGGACTCTTTGCGGTGTACATCAGTTGTGTGCTGGGAGCCTCGCGCATCATTTTCGCATTGGCCCGCCACGGATTGTTGCCACGCGCCCTCTCGGAGCTGGACGGTTCGGGGCGTGTGCCCACGAATGCGGTCCACGCCGTGTTCGGCCTGGTGATGCTCGGAGACGTCGCCGCGATACTCATTCTGCGTAACGGCCTTGCCGCTTTCACCTGGTGGGCGAACGCAATGGTGTTTTTTGCCACACTCACCTTTGCCGCAGTCAATATCGCAAACATCTTCTACTTCCGTCGGATCGTCCGGGAACGATTCAGGCCGTGGCCCAATTTAGTTGTTCCAGTATTTGGGGCGATCTCTACGTTTTATGTTATGTATGAAACATTCTTCGTGGCGTTATGGAACGCTGACTTTCGAACCGGACGCAGTGTGGTGATCTTCAGCGTTCTTCTGTTTCTTCTTTTCATACTGATCGTTGGCGGGATGGCGATGAAATCGCCGCTTCGTCTGCAAGGCGAAGCTCCAATTGAAGCGGATTCCACACGGACCGCTTCGGTCATTACCTGAAAACGGTTAACCTTGTCACTGCTTCAGAGCCACCACAGTCACAGCGGACGGCGGAAGATGAACAGTATCCTTCGCGAGCTTTTGCGCTACCGGGGCTGTCGTAGTCGATTGGTCCACGCGTTGCTCGTCGCCGCCGGCCGCGCCGTCGATAGTCACCTCCAGCCCTCGATCACGCTTGTTAACCAGTAGTACCTTGCGTTTGCCCTGGGGGGTGATAAATCCCTGGGCGTATATTTGCACCGCTGGGTCGGGCTGCATAATTTCATCGGCCGCGTTCGGCTCAATGATCTTGTCACCCGGACCAAAATTATCGTGCAGCACCTTTACCACCCAGTAGCGGGCATTGGGTTCACCGGTTTCCCAATTGACAAGCGTTGTGCTGGCAAACTGGCCGGGATAATCGATCAACTCGGCAGCGGTGATGATGTCGATACCCTTCGCCGCCAAATGTCCATAGACATACGCCCAGACCGCGCCCGACAAGTTCCAGAAAGAAGGGGGAATAGGCTCCGCAGGCTTCACTGCTTCGGCTGGAACTAATATCGATCCTAATTCGGTGATATCGGTTTTTGCCTCCGGTAAGAAACGCTTGCGAATGGCTTCGATGTAGCCGACGGCGGTCAATATCCGGTCAGCCTGGCGGAAAATTGTGTACTGCATGATTTCCGGGGTCTCATCCGATTCGGAAAAGGTGTAGAAGTGATAGGAAACGATGTCGACCGGAATCCCGGCCTGGTGATTCTTCGGATCGAAGAAATACGTGACGAACTGGGGAAGGTTCGCGGTATCGGAAAGCGTCGGTCCCATGAACTTCATATTGGGAGCGATCTTCCGGACGGATGCTACACTGGCGTCGTAGAGTGCCGTGAGATCTTCCGGACTGAAGCGCTGGTCTTCCTCATTAAGCGGCTCCCAGTATTCGAAGTCGTAAGCATGTCCCGAAGGATGCCAAACGCCCAACTCATCCTTGAAACCGCCATTAAGGTACCAACCCGCCACACGCGCCTGATAGGCGGCAAGTAGCTCCGCGCTCGACGGGCTCACCTTCCCGTCTCTCGAATAGGTCCAATCAATCGCTTGGGGGTCCTCCGGGTAAAGGTTGGGAGTAGGCGTTGTGAGCATCCAGGATGGGATTGTGCCCGCCTGGAACACGACCGGATGTCCGGCAGTCGCTTTCATAAAATCGTCGATCACGTCATCCAGGAGATTAAAGTCCCAATACGTCTGGCTTTTATCCGGAGGCCGCAGTTCGGCGACCGCTAACTTAGGATAGGGGAACCAAGGCTGGATACGTGAGTAGTCGGCATTGAGGTCATGCAGCGCCTTGTAAAGCTTGTCGTGGATAGGCTGGCCGCGGTAAAGCGGTGGCTCGGGGCAGTCCTGAATTGCGATATTTGACTTGGATATGGCAACGACTTTATCCCAATGGAGCACCAACTTGATGTCGGATTCAGCTACTGGAGCCGCGAAACGTGGCAAGGGTCCAATGACAAATAGCAAGATCAAGATTCGATGGAGACCGCTCATTTAAAGACTCCCGTTTTCGGCGTCGCCCGTTAACGCAGCTCAATTTTGATCAAGCATTTCTAAACTGGCGGGTTACTCGCTCAATTGCCGACCTCGATCTCACCTTCACGATTCGACTATGGGTAGAACAATGTGCGATGGCCGATTCGAATTATGAAATATCGTTTGAGAAGCTTTTTTCAATTGAGTCTCCTCACCGAAGCGCCCTCCAGTGTTGGGATTGCGGTCATACTTGGGGAAGTTGCTGCTGGAAATCTCCACCTGAATCCGATGTCCGTTTTTGAAAACATGGCTTACTGACCATAGGTCGATGGTGTATTCGTAGTTTTTACCGGGAGTGATGA
The DNA here is from genome assembly GCA_937879855.1 of uncultured Acidobacteriaceae bacterium. Lineage (GTDB taxonomy): Bacteria > Acidobacteriota > Terriglobia > Terriglobales > Acidobacteriaceae > Sulfotelmatobacter. The sequence continues at coordinate 37,824 of CALFMO010000063.1, forward strand.
GTTCCTGCTTCTTGAAAGAATTTCGGTAACGCGCTCGTATGATTCCCTCGCGAAGTATTTGAGCGTAGCCGTTGGGGTACACATCGACGAGTTTGGCTGTAAAGTCGGTATCCGGGGCGGTGGAAGCTGCGTACAGCGTGCACAGGATGCGGCCGGTTACTTCTAAATCCTTCCCGACCGGTTCGCTGGTATAAACCAGAATATCGTTTCGACCTTGCACTAAGCGCTGGTCCCGCGGGCCGTCCGAATTTGGAATGCCATAACCCTGCCACTGCTCAATACATCCGTAGGTCGGCACCGGATCCTGCGGATCATAGACGAAGTCATCGCTGGCTGCGCCTTTGGAAGGCTCGGTGGTCAGAATCCCGTCTCCATAGCGGCTGTTCGCATGCCCCGAACTTCCGAAATAATATTTCGTCGGAACCGCCCGGCTCAGCGGCCAATCCACTTCCTTCCGCCACTCGTTTTCGCCCATCACAAAAATGTTTACGGGCGGCTCGTCGAGCATGCCGTTTTCGATTCCTTTTAGCCAGTAGTCATACCAACGCAGCTCAATCGGCTTTTGAAAAAACAGGTCCCATCGTAGATCGGGGGGAAGATCCTCAGCGCTCGCCTGGACGCCGAAGTCGATATCGCCCACTATGCGACGGCCGGTTGCGTGCTCCCAGGGGCCGACAATCAGATGGTGCTTCTTGCGCAGCGCTTCCGGGCCGTACTGGTTCATTCCCAGATAGCCGTTGATTGTGGCCTGCGAAACCTGGTCGTACCAACCCGTAATGTTTAATGTGGGCACTTTAACCTGCGGATATCTGCCGGCACTCATTTCCCCGACTTTGGGCCGGTCGCCCACGCTGAAGCGCCAGTAATAATCGTTGTCTGGATGCTCCATGAAGTCTTTCCAAAGCTCGGTACTCTTTCCCAGCAGCACTTCGTCGATGGATTTTACGGGAAGATGATGAACCGCTTTGTTCCAGTCGAACCAATCGGTTTCGAGATTGAAGTTGTTGGTCCGGCTCCCGCCGAGAACAGCGAGTATGTGCATGCTGTTGGTCAGCTGGAATGCACCGTTGGGATAGATGTTGTCGTGGTGATCGTCAGGGCTGCAATACGGAATGATCGTGCTCAAGTAAGGGCTACCTTCGGTGGCTCCCATCCACTGCGTGAATCCGAGATATGACGGACCCGCCATGCCGATCTTGCCCGAACTCCATTTTTGCACGCCGATCCAATTCAGACAGTCCTGCACATCCTGGCCTTCATATCCACCCTTGCGCCAATCAGTGTGCCAAAAGAAATAAGGATCACCGCCAGAGTCATATCTCCCTCGGCAGTCAACTGTGATGACCACATACCCGCGCGGCACAAAGTATTTCGCTCTCGAAATAGCGAAGCCGGTGTTTGATTTGTCGTAGGCGTAGTGAAGATAAACGACCGGGAAGTTCCCTTCTGCCTTTGGCCGCCAGATGTTGGCCGCGAGCATGACCCCGTCCCGCATGGGGATTTTCATATTGAATTCAAACTGGATTTCATACTGCGGCTGCGACAACTTGCTTACCCAGGACGGATCAGCTCGCACGAACCAGGGCTCGTTGCCCGAATTTGTAGTGACTGAGTCGGCGGGGTCGAGATCCGCGGCACCGGGTTTTGCGGCTTCCGCTTCCGCAGCCAGCGAAGCTGGAACCACGGGGAGCGCGGCTGCTGCCACGCTGGCTACTCCCTTCATAAAGTCACGCCGGCCCAGCGATTCATTGGACATCTTCTCTCCTCGTTTCGATCTTTGTCTGACTAGCTTCGCGGCTCGGATCAAATTGTTGACCGACATCTACAGCCAGATGGAGCTAACAACACAGAAGTTACGATTAGCGTCCGATCAGGGCGACCTGTTTGGACTCGGCGTGGCGAACACGGACTATGTAGTCGCCGCCGCTCAATGCCCGCAAGGTGTATCCCGCCTGTTGGAGATCGCTTCGCTCATTCAGCATCTTGTCTCCTGCCATGACCCGGAATGGTTTGAAGCTCAATCGCAGTACGGCTACTCCACGATCGTCGAAGGTCTGGTATGCGACCTTGCGGTCTTCGTATTTCACATTCTGAACAACAGAAGAGGAGCGCAGAAGATGATTCTGTCCAATAGGTGCCAAGTCGGGAATGGCCCCCATGGCCCACATGAGATTCCGCCCGGCATCGGCGTATCCATCTTCAAACCAGTACGTAGAGCCATGACTAAGTCCGCAGCAGGCAAACTTGCCGTCGGAACTCATGAAGTAGGTTGCATAATTCAGGGAGCGGAAGGCATTTTCTCGCGCGTTGGCATCGCCGGTTTTTTCGTAATACAGGGCGTTGATGGCCCCCCAGGCTGCGGTGCGGCAACTCAACCCCGCCCTCGAGCAACAACTGAGGCCGCTGAGGCCGGGGATTGGCACTATTGCATGCTGCTGCTCGTCGATTGCCCAAGCCCCGAAAAAGGGTCCACGTCCGAGCATGCCGCGACTTCGATCCAGCAAGTATCCGACGTGAGTCTGCCAGGAGCGCAACGCTGTTGGATTAGGGTCAAGGCTCGCCGGATCATTGTGGGTAAGGATGTAATACGCGGTCATCATGGAGCTTTGGTCATTGACATTCAGCGTATCTTTGGGGACATCTTCGTAATAGCCTGTCCACAGGTCCGAAGATGGATTCTCGGTGAGTTGGATGGTAAGAATCCAGTTCCAAGCGAGATCCCGCGTCTTTCGAAAGCCTGCTATGTCGCCCGCGCCGATGCGGATTAGTTCGTCAAATAGTCTGACGGAAGCGACGATCATGCCCCCAAACTCTTCACGGTCAATTACCTCGCCGCTGTGGGCATCGACACGAAAGGGCCAGGGAGTGTGGTCCGCATCCCCTGGACGGACATGTTTAACGAGGGCGTCGGCGCAACGCAATCCCGCGTCCAGGTATTTCCGCTCGCCGGTTATTTCATAGAAATACACGTAGCCAAGGCCGAGTTCCGCGATCTTGTCAGTTTCGATTCCGCCGTAGAATTGGGTTGGCATGTCGGAGATGCAGCGCCCGTATTCTTTATCGCCGGGACACGACGTGGCGAATGGAACCCCAGCCCAATTCCAATCATTTGGCGTGGTTCCGTGGGCCATTTGGTAATCGAGCATTTCGCGAATGACGGGGATGGCTTCTTCGTCCCCCGAATATGGATACCAGTTCACCAATTCGTCCACGAGGTGAGCGTATAAACTTGCGGGGTTATGCTGGTAAACAACCCCTTGCAGATTTTCTTCCTGGAAGATAGGAAACGTCAGATAGATCTTGAGGTTTGTGCCTTTCGCAGTATCCAGCGGAACTTTGTGTTCTAGAAAATCCCACGTCAATCGCAAAACCTGGTCGTAACCGAGATTTCTCTCCGGGTGGTACCAAGCCAAAAGCTTGTCATGAGAATCCAAAACGACGTCGTGCCAGGGCATTTGAGCATTGAGGTAGTTAGGGTCTTGGGCCGCAGACGAGCAGACCCAGAAAAAGACCCCCCAACTGCCGCATAGAAAGGCTCGGACGAACCAGTGGCGGACCTTAAAAGATTTCATCGGGCCCTCCTTAAGTGATGGCGAGGTTTCCAGAATCACCGATCGGTGCTGCCCCAAAAACATATGTGAAACGAACTGTTTCACATGAAAGATCGGAGAATACGACCACTTATACTCCTTGTCAAGATTAGACTAAGAATCAGCGGGAATAGGCCGGAAGTTCAGTCAGTAGAGTCAGGGAGCCGATCCTAACGCAGTCTGGTTTTCGATACCGAGAGCGCTGCGTACCTACAGAGTCACAAGATGCGGTGGATAGAATCTTATTGTGATAACACCGGCATGCCGGACCCTTCCTTCAGTACCTGGAAGGTGTTGACGTGGGGTGCGTCAAATCGCTCGAGTGCTCCACTAGGCCAGCGCACTTCGAGAAAGTCGACTTTCGACGCCCCTCCGAGACCGAAGTGCAACCTCATATCGCTCTGGGACATGTAACAGCAGCCGCTTCGGACCTCCGCAACCTGGTTGAGTCCTCCTGCTTTGATTTTGACTCTTGCGCCGATGGCATCGCGATTGGACCGGGTACCAACCAGCTTGAATGAAATCCAGTTTGCTTTTTTTCCGCGATTTCTAAACAAGCTGGCTCGGGAATCCAGATTGTTCACGACGATTTCGAGAGCCCCACTATTGTCCAGATCGCCATACGCAAGGCCGCGCGACGAAGTACGCAGCAGCGTCCCCGGACCGGACTGCTCGGTCATGTCGGCAAACGTTCCATCCTCCAGGTTGTAGTAGAAGTTTTTCTCTTCGTTGAAGCGGCTGCCTCGCTTAAGTTGATCGATGTTCGGGTAGACGTGACCGTTAGCTATAAAAATGTCCTGCCACCCGTCATTATCCAAATCCACAAACGCAACGCCCCAGCCAACTTGATGCGTGCGGTACCCCAGCCCGGCCCGAATGGCCACATCAGTAAAATAGCCGTCCCCGTCATGGAGAAAAAGCGCCGGGATGTCGTCATCAAACGTCGTGACTACCAGACTCAGCCGGCCGCTGTGATTGAAGTCTGCGGCATCTGCTCCCATCGACCCCTGCTCTTCGCCGTTTTCATTAAGGGCTACTCCTGCCTGAAATGCCGTGTCGGTAAAGGTTCCGTCATGATTGTTACGGAGCAGGATGTTGGGTGTCGAATCGCAAGCCAGAAAAACGTCGGGCCATCCATCTCCGTCGAAATCGCCTGTAATGACTGAAAAGCAGTAATACCCCGAGGGCTGGTCAAAATGACTCTCCTGTGAAACATCTTTGAACGTTCCATTCCCCAGATTGCGGTACAAGATGTTTTGTCCACCTGGAAGCCCGCGCGGTCCGCATACCACCAGCAGTCCTTTAAAAGCGCACGAATTGCTGGCTTCCGGCGTAGTCTTAGGATCGAAGCGGACATAGTTAGCCACCGCGATGTCGAGGAAGCCATCGCGGTCATAATCGAAGAAGGAACAGCCTGTGCTCCACCTATTGCCGTCCACAGGGAGCCCCGCTTTTCTCGTGACATCGGTGAAGTGGCCGCCTCCATCATTGTGATAAAGCACATTGTGCCCGTAATACGTGACAAAAAGATCTTCCTTGCCGTCGTTGTCATAATCGCCGACGCATGCACCCTGGCCCCATCCATGCGAGACCAGTCCGGCTTCTGCGGTGACATCTTTGAAGTGAAGATTACCCAGATTTTTGTATAAGCGACTGGTGGGTCTCGCCGCACCTGCCGCTGAAGTCCATCGGTCGCCATTGACAAGAAAAATATCCGGCAGTCCGTCGCCGTCGTAGTCGAAAATCGCTACGCCCCCGCCGGTGGCCTCGACAAGAAACTTTTTGTTCAGGGGGTCGCCTGAAACATGGTGGAAGTCGAGACCGGCCTGCGGTGCAATATCCTCGAGCGAAATGGTCGGCAGATTCTTAAGAAGTGTGACCGGTTTTCGAGGCGGCGGCTCGTGATGCGGAGAAGCCATTCCCGTCTGACCGAACGACCTGCAATTAATCGCCAAGATAAGTGTCGCAAGGCAAGCCCATGGTCGAGCAGCTGGGCGAATTTTCCCGCGGGGAAAGGGGCGCAAGAAGAACTCCTAGGGTGCCGGCACTGGGGTACGAGCCCGGGAACCGCCGGTCTTCATTCTCAAGAGTGCCTGCTCCTCCGCTAGAATCTGCGCCTCCTTGATGTCTGACTGCCGTAGCTCCCTAAGGTATTTGAAGAGCTCCTCTGCCTTTTTGGGGTCACCGTATCGCTGCTGGAGTCGTGCCAAATGGTAGTAGCTGAGCTCAAATTTCGGATCTAGTTTTATTGATTCCTCGTAGTCATCGATGGCCGCCTGGTACTTTTTCAGTTCCTCATCGGATCTTCCCCGCATCATCCACGCCAGGGGTTCGAGCGGATACCTCTCTGTCGAGAGCATGAATTGTTCATTCGCTTCGGAGAAACGTCCAAGTCTAAACAACGCGAGGCCGTAATTGTAAGCATAAGAGCTGAATTCCTTGTTGGTTGGAGAATTGCTGAGGCGGACTGCCTTGGCAAAGAATGGCAGAGCCTCGTCGAAGCGATTCTGTGTGTAGGCAATCCTGCCCAAAAAGAAATTAACGGGTCCTTCGAAGTCACGATGATTCACAAGCGGCTGAAATTCACGACGCGCCGCATTCAAACGGCCCAGACGAAACAGACTGACGCCACGACTGAATCGCCAAAGGCTCTGCAGCGGTTCTGGCGGATTGGGAGGGCGGAGAATACGAAGGACATCCAGATCTCGATTCAGCGATTGATACAACTGCGCGAGCCTCGAGCGGACTTCCGTGTTCGAGGGATCCAGTTCGCATGCTATTTCGTAATGATGCATTGCACGTTGTGAATCGCCCAAACTCAACTCGACCTCTGCGAGGGCTGCATGATATTTCGGCTGTCTTGGGCTCAGCCGAATGGCCTCAGTCAGGGACGCCTTAGCGTCGTTGGCATCCCCATTCTGAAACGTTTGCCACCCCCTTTCCGCCAGTTTAGCGCCGGTTTGACTCTGCCCAGCCCACGCCGAGAGGGCCGCAAGGGCGAGAACAAGCACAGACGACGCGAAAGCCTGCAATTTACCTTTCATCGCCTACCACTTTACCTAAACTCTCTCGGCGGAGGAAGCTCAAATTGCGAAGGCGGTGGTACATGGGAAAATGACATGGATGAAACGTGCCGTTTCGGCACGGTTTAGCCAGACGGCGGCAATCCCTATGAATAAAACCTGAGGCCAATCGACGTATGGTACATAATGTTTCACAAATGAAACACAACGCAAGAATTCTCTTGACAATCAATCTGTGTCGTTCGTACGATGTGCGGCGAACTGAGGGGCGCAGTTCAAAGTCTGGCTCACAGGCAACCGTCTCTATTACGTGCTTCGCGAAGTGCAAAGAGAGGGGGAGACCAACATGCGTTTATCGAGAGCATTACTGACTCTAACGAGTGCGGTTTGTCTGTTTTCCGCCGCGGTTGCTCAGGTGGCGCCGAGCGCCATCGTGGGTTCAGTCACAGATCCGTCAGGAGCGGTCATGAGCGGAGTAGAGGTCACCATCGCCGACGTCAATACCGGATCCGAGCGAAAACTGAAGACCGGTGCCGACGGGGGCTACACGGCGGAAGACGTGAAGCCCGGGTCTTACGCGATTACTGCCAGGGCATCTGGCTTCAAAGAAACGAAGGTCATTGGTATTGTCTTGCAGGTAGCCCAGCGGGCGCGTGTCGATATCACACTCCAAGTAGGAACCTCCGCCCAGCAGGTTGAAGTGCAGGGCGCGGCGCCAACTCTCGAAACTGAGACCTCGTCGGTTGGAAAGGTGATCGACACGCAGGATGTTGAGAATCTGCCCCTCAATGGTCGACAGTTTTTGCAGCTCGCGACCTTGATCCCTGGCGTTCACAGAACCTATAACCCGCCTTACCTTGAGACTACTGGGGGCAGCGTCTCTGAAAACGGTATGTCCAATGAATCCAACAACACAATGGTCGATGGCATCATGAACCAAGAGACGGGTGCCGGGCGAATGACGTTTTCACCGAGCGTCGACATGATTCAAGAATTTAAGATGCAGACCAACACTTACGATTCTGAGTATGGGCGGACGGGTGGAGCTCAAATCGAGGTTATCACTAAACGGGGCGGGAACAGCTACCACGGCTCAGCCTATGAGTTCATCCGCAATAACGTCTTGGATTCCAGGCCTTATTTTCAAAGAGGGTCGCTCCCCGCGTTTCGGCGTAATCAGTTCGGCGGGACCTTTGGGGGACATATTCCCCACTCCAAGAAAGACTTTTTTTTCTTTTCGTACGAAGGACTCCGTCTGCGGCAAGGATTAACTGCGGTATTGAGCCTTCCTCCAGCCGCAATCCGTGGAGGAGATTTCTCCGGAACCGGAACTACCATCTATGATCCGCTAACCTTGGATCCGAACACCGGTCAGCGGCAGCCGTTTCCCGGAGATGTGATTCCCGCCAACCGGCTTAACCCCACCACGCTGTATTTCTTGAACAGATTCCTGCCTAACCCTGCCCCGGGCAGCGGCGTCAGCAACAACTATATATCGAATCCAAACCAGACCAACAATACTAACCAGTACAGCATCCGGTACGACAGAGACTTCTCAGCGAAGGATTCTATAACCTTCCGGTACACGCGAAACAAAACTTTCCTGCTTCTCCCCAGGGGTGACTCCGGAGTGGCCACGCCTTTGCCTGGTCTCGGAGAGCTTATCAATTTGTATGGTAACAACCATCAGGGAAAGTGGACACACCTCTTCAACACCACGACCATGAACACCCTGACTATTGGGTTTAGTCAGTACAACCAACAACGGCATCCCGAAACGACCAATAAAAATATTATTCCAGACTCTGGTATGCAAGGAGTAAACGACGTGCAGGCCGGGATCCCTGCTTTCAATATCGCTGGTTTTAGCAGTTTAAACGATAACTATGTTTCTCCCATTTCGCAACCGTTTGACAACTATGTCTTGAACGATACTTTTGCCAAGGTATGGGGGAAACATTCTTTGCGGTTCGGAGGCGGGATCCTCTACAATCGCACACAATCATTCCTCAATTTGTTTGATCGTGGCACCTTGAATTTTAGTCCCACGTATTCAACTCCCTCAATAGGTGCGGCGGGGAATGAGTACAACGCTTTCGCCGAATTCCTGCTAGGGGCTCCGACGTCCACGTCGATTTGGCTGAACCCAGTCAAAACGGACTGGAGATCGCACACCGAATATTGGTTCTTACAGGACGACTGGAAGGTCACGCCAAACCTGTCGGTTAACCTGGGTGCGCGTTACGACCTTTATACTCGCCCCTATGATACTGGGAATCGGGAATCAGCATTTGATCTTGGTACACAAAAAGAGGTCTTTCCTGGTTCAGTACCCAATCTGCCAGGAGTTCCGCCGGGATCCGTCACTGCTGAGAGCTTGGGGTATTCCCGCCAGTTGCAGTTTCAGACGACGCACAACAACTTCAGCCCACGAGTTGGATTTGCTTGGAGAATGTTTGGGAACGAAAAGACAGTCATTCGCGGTGGCACTGGCGTTTTCTACAACTGGCTTGTGATTGACTCTGCGACGAACTTAGCGCTTGGCCCGCCCTGGGTGCCGCGCACATCGATCAGCTGTAATAATGATGTTCCGTGCACGAATGCGACCAACCCGTTTTCTGCCACGATCCCCATTGGCTTCAGCGGAAACCTTGCCATTAAGACCAATAGAACACCTTACGTTGTCCAATTCTCTCTTGGCGTCCAGCGCGAGCTGACTCCGACCACGAGCTTTGAAGTGAACTACGTGGGGAATGCGGCTTTCAAGAACCTATTGGGTTTAAATCTCAACCAACCTGTGCCCGGTCCTGGTCCGATTAATCCCCGACGTCCTTACCCAAACCTGGGCGACCTGAGCGGCTACTTCAGTATAGGCAGGTCGCACTACGACTCGCTGCAAACCGCGCTCCGCAAGACTTACGACTCCACCGGATTGGTTGTTCTTGCGTCCTACACCTATAGTCATGCGTTGGGTGACTCCATCAGCGGGCCGCAAGTCAATGAAAGGCCATCGGGTGCAATACGCGACAATAGACATCCTGATGCAGAGTACGGAAATACCAGCTACGACATCCGTCACATTTTTTCACTAAGCGGAACCTACCAGCTGCCATTTGGGAAGGGCAGGCCGTTCGCGAATTCGGCTGCCGGCGTTGCGGATGCGATTATCGGTGGCTGGAGCCTGGATACGATTCTGAGCTTCCAAACGGGACAGTGGATTACGCCGAATGATATCGTGAACGTCTCGAACGCCGGGGGCAGTCGCCCCGATGTAATCGGGAATCCGAACGGATTCTCCCATCCGAACAGGGCGGCGGAAATACGACAGTGGTTTAACACGGCTGCATTCCAGCGGGCTGCCCAATTCACGTTCGGAAACGCCGGCACGGGGATTATAGAAACGCCAGGCTATAGCGACGTGGATCTCTCCCTGCAGAAACGCTTTCCCATTGGGGAGCGACTCGGTATGCAATTTCGAGCCGAGTTCTTCAATGCATTCAATCACACGAATCTCGGCGCACCCAATACAAGTTTTGGGTCTCCGGGCTTTGGCACCATTAACAGTATTGTGGGGTCGGCGCGGGACATCCAGTTTGGATTACGCTTTGACTTTTAGTGGCGAAGTGCAACGTTCTTGAGATAAGCCGCTGAGAAAGCGTATCTTCCAGCGGCCTATTTCTCGCGCACGATTGTATACGAGTGGTGCTGCCCCCAAATGACTGTTGTGTCCTAGTCAGACCATCCTACGCTCGCTGGGAATCGAAGAATCGCGAGGACTGATCGCACCTTCGTTTTGTCAGCGAAAGTCACCCAGAACTTTGATGTTGGATTAAGGTAAAGCCATGTCCAACGGTATAACTCGTCGCGTATTCCTGCAGTCGACCTCGATGCTAGCGGGAGCAACTTTGATCGGGACATCGGCGGCGCCGGGTGCCCCACTGCCGGCTTCGCCAGCGGAGGCCGACCTCGGTGAGACTGAAACCGCGCTGACACTGCGGCTGCAGAGCGAAGATGTAGTCGAGGCAGAAATACGCGAGTACCTGATGAAGCGGGTTCGACCGCTCCCCGAGCCGAAGAGCGCGGCCGAGTGGACCGCCGACGAAAAGCGCTTACGGAAACACCTGCTGGAGAATGTGATATTTCATGGATGGCCGAAGGAATGGGTGGATTCACCGCCCAAATTCGAGGATCTCGGGCTTATCCCGTCGGGAAAGGGATACCGCTTACGCAAGCTCCGATACGAAATTGTTCCGGGATTTCTGACGACCGCACTTCTGCGCGAACCAGAGAACCCGAGCGGAAAGTGTCCTGCAACGATCAACGTAAACGGCCATGACCCGAGTGGAAAAGCGGCCAAGTATGAGCAGAAGCGCTGCATCAACAACGCTCTGCAAGGAATGTACGCCTTGAGCCTAGAGTGGGTAGGAATGGGGGAAATGGCCCGTCCTGAGAATGATCACTGGAACGGATCGCACCTTAATCTTGTCGGGGCCAGTCCCACCGGATTGCACTATCTCGCGCTACGTCGGGGCCTAGACTACCTCTGCCAACATCCCAACGTAGATTGCAGAAAAATCGGTATTACCGGACTTTCCGGGGGCGCGTGGCAGAGCATTATCAGTGCCTCCTTGGACGAGCGCATCGCCGCCGCGATACCCGCGTGCGGATACTTCTCGTTCACATCGGCAATCGAGCGCAACTCGGATGTGGGAGACATGGAGTATCATCCGCACGACCTGTTTATTGATGGCGATTACTCGACGCTTACCGCCATGATGGCGCCGCGACCCACGATGTTGATTTACGGAGCGGTGGACGAATACGGACTGCGAGCTCCGCTGCAGAAGCCTCATCTTTATGACGAGGTAAAGCCCTTCTTTAAGTTGTACGGGAAGGAAGATAATTTCGTATGGCACGAAAATCTCGATCCCGGAACACACAACTATGAACTCGACAATCGCGAGCAATCCTACGCGTTCTTTACTAAGCACTTTGGTCTTCCGGTTGTCGATCGCGAAGTGTCGGTCGATTCCGACATGAAAACCTACGAAGAGCTCAAGGTAGGCATTCCGGCAGATAACCTCACCATTACCAGTCTAGCAAGAAAGATGGCCGCGCAAATCCAACGCTCGCCTGTACCGGGGGATGCGATGGCCAGAGGCATGTGGGCCACAAAGTCGAGAGCGCGACTTAAGGAAGTTGTGCGTTATTCGCCCGTGACGGTGAAACATGAGTGGCCTCAGTTCAGCGATCGAAGCAAAGGAATCGAGACGCTGGGCTGTCTCCTTGAATTCACTAACGACCTTAGGGCCACCGCTGTGTGGGTTAGATCAACATCTACCACCGATAATGCTCCGGTGGCAATTGTGCTGGATGACAGCGGCGGCCGATCGACCGGAACCGATCTTCTTTCGGAACATCTCAAGCGCGGGGATCAGGTTCTGGCCGTGAATTTAATCTTCACCGGAGACGCGTCGCCCGACTACCCTAAGAATGAACCCGTGCATGTGCCCGAGGTGTACACCCAATTATTAACCTCGCCGAAACAGATGCCCGGAGTGGTGGGATGGCTAAAGACGAGGCCGCCCTCCGCGTTATATGGATTGTTGTTGTCTGCCGCGGGAGACCGTCCACTAGGCATGCAGGCGGCACAGTTGATTGGAATTGCAGACTGGGTGCGGCAAAAGAGGGGCTCGCGTTCCATCTCCGTGGAAACAATTGGGATTAGGAATCAGGTCACGGCATTGATCGCCGCGGGGCTGGAGCCGACGCGTTTTTCCGACCTCAAGGTTCGCGAAGGCATGAAGAGCCTGGGCTATCTGCTGGAGGACGACGTCCATTATCAGGATGCCCCCGATCTATTTTGCCTCGATCTGTACAAAGATTTCGATATCGACCTTTTGGCAGCGCTCGGCGAGCCCACAAAAATTACTCAGACATACATCGAGGCTCGACCTGTTAGCGCGAAAAGGAGCTAAGACTGTCGAAGAGACGGTGAAGACCCACTTTCCGTGTTTAGCTGCGATCTATGTACGTAGGGCATTTGCACTTCTCTAATAGCAGACAATATTGTTCTTCGCTGTCTCGGAGGCGATCCTTCGCGGATTTTCGTTTGGAAATATCTCCGCCATACCCGAGGCGTACATCGGATCGCTGTCCTGGCCGAAAATGGCCGACTGGCTGGTTCAACACGTATCGTACGGCCCGTCCTTCTTCCTGGCGCCCGCAATGATTGTGTAAGTTTTTACATGGAGTTTTCTTGTTGGTGCCCAGCAGAATGAGTCATGTCGAACGTGGAACGAGTTTGCATTCGGGGGTTACGGGTGTACGCTAGGTATCGTCAGGAGAGCGCAAAAAAGCGATTCTCTAATTGCCCTGTCACACCGGTTTCCATTGCATAGAGTCCGCCCGCTAAGCGGTCACCTGGCGGGGAGTCGGCCGAGGCCGTTGTGATATATAGCGTTCTTCGATCGGCACCGCCAAAGGTGCAGGTCGTGATATTCTTCACCGGCATTTCGATGATACGGTCTATTTTGCCGTCGGGTGCGACTCGGACGACACATCCGCCGGAGTATCGACAGTTCCACAAATAACCATCGGCATCAACGGTGGACCCGTCCGGTAGGCCCCGCGGAAAGTCCTGCAGAAATGGCGCCTCGCCTGACACCTTGCCCGTGCCCGGATCGTAATCATACGACCAAATCGTGTTAGCGAGGCTATCTCCAAAATAGAATCTCCGGTGGTCGGGGCTCCACGCCAGAGTGTTAGAGATTCCGAGTTCACGCCGCCATATGCTCACTTCACCGTTTGGATCCACGCGGTAGAGAACGCCGTCCGTGCCACCGGCTTCGCTTGCCGAGCCATCCGCATTCACGTTGTTGCGCATGGATCCGATCCAAAGCGAACCGCGAGGATCGGCCCGTGCGTCGTTACACCGGACCTTGGGGAAGCCATCCAGATGAAAGCCGTGTTCGCGGCGAATGTCCGACGCGGGTTCCCAGAAAATCACGCGCGAGCCCAGCACGACTGTGAGTACTCCATTCTGGTTTGTCAAGACTAAGGCTGTGACCGGTTCGTCGAAAAACCATGTGCGAACACACTGGTCAGCGAGAGTAAAACGATGCACCAGGAAACGGTTGACATCAGTCCAATACACCGCCTCTTCCGCGGCATGCCATACCGCGCCTTCTCCGCATCGGTCGCCAGTCGGTGCAACACAGATGGGCGATGACATCATCAGCGCACTCATGCAACGTCCTCCACTGCCTTCATTTTAGCGGCGGAGACATTACCGGGCGATCCAATGAAGTTCCACAAGAGCGCAGCAATAAAGCTGAAAGCAGCTGCCAAGCACAGGGCACTCACCCAACCGAAATGACTTGCGACCCAGGGCGTGAGGATGGGAGCAATAATGCCGCCGATGCCCGCCCCGGTATTCATGGTTCCAGATACGGTGGCCGAGTATTCCGGAAAAATCTCTACGGCCGTCGCGAAATAGCAGCTGATGGCAAGGTAAACTCCGCCAGCGGCTAAGGAGAGACAAGCTACCGCGAGATATGCCCAAGGGATAAGGGCGCCGCAGGGAATAAGGATGGCAGCGGTGATTAGACCTCCCATCACAACCCGACGGCGAGCCGAGGCTTTCCCAATTTTAGGAATCAGGCGGTCACTCAAAGCGCCGCCGAGGGGAGCTGAGATGGCCATGGTGAGAAAAGGCATGGCGGTAAAAAATGAACTCCGGAGCATGGATATTTTTCGAATATCCACCAGATATGGAAAGAACCAGAAATAATAGACGTAGGTGACGTAGCCAAAAAAGAAGATGGAGATGACCAGCATCCAGACTTGGGAATTAGTAAGTATCAGCCTCCAGGGAGTTTCGGGTTTGGGCTCAACAGATAGTTGGGCGTGCGAGGCGGATGTTGATGGCTCCGGCATTCCTGAATGAAAAGCAAAAGCCAGCAAGAGTCCAATCGCCGCGGATATGTAAAACGCCGAGCGCCAGCCCAAGTGCACAACGACCCAAGCCACTGCCGGCGGGGTGAATGCCGATCCGGTGCCGATGCCTGCAAACATCACTCCCGCCGCCAGTGCATGTTCCTGAGGACCGAATGAGTCTCCGATGATGCCGTTCGCACAAGGAAAGGCGCCGGCTTCGCCGGCGCCAACCATGAAGCGAGTTATCCAGAATGCGGGCAACAGATAGGCAGCGGTCGTGATAAAACCCTTTCCGGCCCATCCGCTCATTGCGGTGAAGACCGACCACCAGACGAGGGCGAGTGTAAGCGATTTCTTGTGTCCAAAGTGGTCGCCAATCCATCCCGCCGGAATCTGGAAGACGGTGTAACCAACCACGAAGGCGCTGAATATCATTCCCATCTGCACACGGCCCAGACCGAACTCGGTCTTGATGGAGGGGCTGGCGATTGAAATGTTCACCCGGTCGAGGTAGGTGACGACGCTGAGCAAAAAGAGAAATCCCAACGTGCGTGTGCGCTTCGGCATGCAATTCACCTCGACAAATAATTCACGTTTGCGGCTACCTGCTCAGAGTGACGACTGCAACGGCAAGTCCAGGCAGAGGTACGTGGTCCCTTTGCATCACTGCTTTACGCGGTGGATCGAAACTGGTGGTTTGATCCACGTATTCGACCTGTGCATCTTTTCCGTCAGGAAAGGCAATGTCAACAACTCGGTCGCGTTTGTTCACCAGCAGTATCTTCTTTTTTCCATTGCTACTTATAAAGCCTTGCGTGAAGACGTAGTCGAGCGAGTTGCGCTCGTCTCCAACTTCCGAAGAAATGAACCTCGATTCCACTAATTTATCGCCAGGTGCGAAGTTCTCCCGCAGCACTTTCAAAACCCAATAGCGAGCGTTCGGCTTGCCGGTGACCCAGTCGACTAGCGTAGTTCCAGGGTATTGTCCCGGATAGTCGATGAGTTCCGCTTCGTCTATCACATCGATTCCCAACTGCGTCAAACGCGCATAGAGATAGGCGTACAAGCCGCCGCTGAGATTCCAATATGAATTTGGAATTGGCTGCGTCAATTCCGCGGTGCGCGCATTGGGCAGAATTGTGCCTACTTCGTTCACATGCGTAGCCGTGGTGGGAGACAGCCGTTTGCGGATGCGCTCGATATAGCGAACGACATTGATAAAATCTTCGGCTTGATCGTACAAGGTATGGGTCATCACCTCGGGACTTTCATCCGCACTCGGTATGGCATAGAAGTGATAGGAAATCACATCCAGTGGGATGCCCGGCTCGTGATGCTTGGGATCGAGGAAATATTCAAAGTACTCGGGATGATTTAATGGACCACTCGGGTCCAAAGCCATGCCCACGAACTTCACTCCGGGAGCAACTTTACGCACCTGTGTGACGATTGCGTCGTAAATGGCGGTGTAATACTCTGGCGACATTTCGTGTTCTACCCCAACCTCGTTCAGTACCTCCCAGTAATCGAATTTGTAGTGATAATCGGAGGCGTGCCACCTCCCATACTCATCTTTAAACCCGCCGTGCGTGTACCAACCAGCAACCCGCGCCCAATAATCCGCCACTTCCTTCATGCTGGCATCACGCAACTGCGTGCCCTGTTCATAGTTCCACGCGATCTCGTCGGGATCGATCGGGTATAAGACCGGCTTGTCAGAATTGAACATCCACTCCGGAATAGTGCTGATGTTCATGTCCACGGAATGGCCTGAGGTAGCCTCCATGAAGTCCGCAACGACGGGGTCGAGCAACGAGAAATCCCACGAGGTCTTTCCATCATGAGGCGGCTCCAACTCGAGCACCGCTAGCCGCGGATAGGGATACCAAGGGGACAATCGGACGTAATCCGTACCAAGTTGGCGTAGCGCCTGGAACAACTGATCATGAATAGGTTTTGCGCGGCGCATGGGGGGTTCTACGCACACCTCCACCGAAACGGATGTTCGCGACTCTTGAATCACATGGGCCCAATTGAACTCGATCCGTGCGGGACTCTGAGAAAAAGCGGAAGGCGTCAGGAGAAGCGTGTTACCGACCAGAGAGAGAAAGAGCGCCGTGGTGCATTTGGTCATTAAGATTAGCGTGCCGGCGGAACACCATATAGTGCAACTTGCGCATACTACAAATTGCCGCTTTCGTTGTCAAGCGTGAAGCCGCATGCCGTTTCATATATGAATCAGTTTGTATCGAGAGTCGCGCAGCTGTGACAACTTCACGGGGCCCCGTGGCGGCAGATATTTGCCATAGCGCGATCTCGCAAGTAAGCCCAAGAAGACACTGCATGAGCCCCAACATGTTTCGCGTCAGCCGGCGCAGGCTGGGTAAAGCTGAATCATAATGTAGCGTATTGTGAAACAAGCATTGACACATCCGCATCGGTTGTCTACTATCTCACGTCAAGTAACTTTGCGTCTTTTGAAGCGATGGACGCGACTATAAGTAATGAAACTCAGCGGACGAGTTGCAATCGTAACCGGCGGCGGTTCCGGAATAGGGAACGCAACGGTTCGTCTTTTTGCCGAAGAGGGCGCCACGGTGATCGTAGTCGATTGGCACAAGGATGCGGGAGAAGCGGCGGCGCAGGCGATTGTGAATGCCGGCTTCAAGGCCGAGTTCTGTTATGCCGATGTTTCCAAATCAGCCGATGTCGAAGCAATGGTCACGAGCACAATCAGCAGGCATGGCCGGCTAGACATTCTTTTCAACAATGCCGCCGTGCAGATTATGTCTAAGCTCGTCGAAACCACGGAAGAGTCCTGGGATCGGATTCACAGCGTGAATTTAAAAGGCGTTTTCTTGTGCTGCAAGTATGCAATTCCCCGGATCATCGAGTCCGGGGGGGGCGCCGTTGTCAACATGGCGTCGGTTCTCGGCTTCGTCGGTGATCCCGATCTGGCCGCCTATTGCGCCGCCAAGGGTGGAGTCATTGCGTTGACGAAGGCGGCATCGCTCACCTACGGTCCCCAAGGTGTACGTGTAAATTGTATCTGTCCAGGAGATGTCGAGACCCCCCTTTTAAAGGAATACTTCGACAAGGACCCCGATCCCAAAAAGCTGCGCCTTGAAGTTTCTTCAAAATATGCGCTGCGCCGGGTTGCCACTCCTCAAGAGGTCGCCAAGGTGGCTTTGTTTCTGGCCTCGGAGGATTCCTCCTTTGTTACGGGCGGCATGCTGGTCGTAGATGGTGGGCTGACGATCAAGTGCTACTGAGCCTTCCTGCAGTGTGCTTTCTCAAGAGATGATGCTGACGATTTGTGTGGTGGTGGCATTGACGCTGTCTCTTGCTATTTGTAATTGTTCCGCTCAACTCGTACCGAAAGGATCAGGACACGATGAAGATTGTAGATTTCAAGACAACAATTGTGACGGTGCCAATGGAGGCACCGCTGCGCTGGAGCCTCGGGGTGGAGACAGGGACCACACGGACGATCATCGAAGTGATGACGGACGATGGCGTTGTCGGGCTGGGAGAAACCTACGGCGGCGATTCGACGGTCCGGGCGCTGGATTTTCTCCGTCCCATGGTCAAGAATGCGGATCCCTTCCAGATCGAAACAATTCTGAAGAAACTCCAGGTTTTCTGTATTTCTTATGAAACATTCGTGCCCCCTCATGCCGTGGCGGCCTTGGAAATGGCTTGCTGGGATATCATGGGAAAGGTCGTAAATCGCCCCGTATGCGCATTGTTGGGCGGAAAGTTCCGGCAGCATGTTCCATTCGCGGGGTATGTATTTTTCCGTTATCCCTCGCCCGACGGCAAGAGTGGCGGCGAAGACACGCCGGAAAAGTTACTCGCCTACACCGAAGCTCTGATGGAGAAGTATAAGTTTGCGGTCTTAAAGATAAAAGGCGGAGCACTGCCCCCGGACCAGGAATTAGAGGCCATACGCCTGATTCGAGATCGTTTTCCAAAAGTGGGGCTGCGGTTCGATCCCAATGCCGCCTGGTCGGTGGGAACGTCCATTAATAGTCTGCGTAAGATGGGTGAATACGATCTGGAATATGCAGAGGATCCGACCTGGGGTATTGAAGGCATGTCCTTAGTCAGGAAAGATGTCCCCATTCCTTTCGCAACCAATATGTGCGTCATAAACTTCGATCAGATTCCGCTTGGCGTTCGCACTCGTTGCGTGGATATCATTCTCTCCGACATTCATTACTGGGGTGGCCTGGCTAGTAACAAGAAACTCGCGGGCATCTGCGAAACTTTTCAGATTGGCCTGGGCATGCACAGCGATCGTGAACTTGGAGTCTCGACGGCGGCGCAAATCCATTTGGCGGCGGCGCTGCCATACATGACGTACGCACCGGATTCTCACTATCATCATCAATTGGATGACGTAATCACGCAGCCATTCCGATATCAGGACGGCGGTTTCAAAGTGCCGGATGGGCCGGGGCTCGGAGTAGATCTGGATCGAGACAAGTTGGCAAAGTATCACCGTTACCACGAAGAAAAAGGGGAAGCTGGAGAATTTCTAGACCCGTATCGGCCGGATTGGGCGCCCACTTTGCCGTTGTGGTAATTGGGCCGGAGCACGATGTTCGTAGATGATAAACCACCATGCGCAACAAATCGAAAGCCAATGTGAGGAGGGCGGGCTTTCTAAAAGTGGTAGAAAAGGTTTTTCGACTGCTGGAAACCCTGGCACAATCGGAAGCGGGCGTTCGAGTCAGCGATCTTGCGCGAACTCTTAGGCAGCCGAAAGCCTCGGTGTATCGGATACTGCTCACTTTGGAAACTCTAGGATATGTGAGGCAGGATGCTGACACCCTGGCGTATCAGTGCACCGCGCATGCAGCGTGGTTAACCCCGCAATCAGGCGAACGAGACGTTGCGGAGGATCGCGCTCGCGAATGGAACGATTGCTCGCCAGGTTTGAGCAAACTGTAAATTTGGTGATTTTTGACCGGGACCGGATCTTCTATATCGAAATTCTTGAGGGGCTGCGCTCAATCCGCCTGGCCGCCACTCCGATGACCTATGCGCCACGCACTCGGCTGCAGTGGGAAAGTCGATACTCGCTTTTCTGCATCCGTCCGAGGCGTTGCAGATCTTGAAAGAACACGCTCTTGAGAAACACACTTCAAAGACTGTGGTATCGGAAAGAATGATTCTAGTGCAACTGGCCCAGGCGCGAGAGCACGGTTACGCGATCGATGATGAAGAGATTGAAATCGGAGCCCGCTGCATCGCGGCACCCATTTTTGATGGCCATGGCCGGCCCGTGGCGGCACTCAGTATCTCGGGGCCGGTCAATTATGTGAGGGCCAGCATGTGTTTGAAAATGGCGAAGTCGCTGAAAGAAGCTAACAGCGGTATTTCCAAGCAATTTGGTTTCGCCGAGAGCAGACGGAATGAGTCGAAAGAGGCAGATTTCTGTTTCTAAGACCTTTGAAAGCTATCCCGAATGAAAACCGCGATCATCGATTTGCGAAGCGATACCGTTACCCAGCCCACGCTACAGATGCGTCGCGCAATGGCCGAGGCGAAAGTAGGGGATGACGTCTACGGCGAAGATCCCACAGTAAATCAGCTACAGCAGCGTGCGGAACAGGTATTTGAACGGGAGGCGGCGCTTTTCGTTCCATCCGGAACCATGGCGAACCAAATCGCAATCAATATTTATGCCCGGCCCGGCCAAGAAGTGATTTGCGAGGAGCGAGCGCACATCTTCAATTCAGAATTGGGCATGATGGGAGCTTTTTCCGGCTGCCTGGCACGACCGGCTCGGGCTGAGGATGGTATTTTGACGTGGGATCTCATCAGCCAGCAGTTGCGCGGCCGAGGCGCGAAATATGGCAATACCGCGCTGATCGCGCTCGAAAACACCGCCAACTTTGCCGGCGGCGCGATTTATGACCTCGAAGTCACGAAAGATATCTGTCGGCACGCGCACAGTGCGGGCATTCCGGTGTTTCTCGACGGTGCTCGAATCTTCAATGCGGCGGAGGGACTCAGTATTCCAGTCGTTGATCTGACGCGGGACTGCGACTCCTTTATGTTTTCCCTTTCGAAGGGGCTGGGAGCCCCGGTCGGATCTTTGCTCGTTGGCAACGCCGATTTTATTCAAGAAGCGCGGCAAGTCCGAAAGATGCTCGGAGGGGCCATGCGCCAAGCCGGAATTCTGGCTGCCGCGGGTCTGGTAGCTTTAGAACATGGTCCAGCGAATCTTGCCGCAGATCATAAGAACGCGAAATTTCTTGCCGATGGGCTTGCCGATAGCTCGTGCGTGCGCGTAGCTTCCGCCAAAGTGGTAACCAATATTGTTTTGATTGAAACGACAGACTCTCGCATGACAGCCTCGAATCTGGTGAGCAAGTTCGCCGAGCACGGGCTACTTGCCAATGCGATTATGCCGAATACGGTTCGTCTGGTAACTCACCGCGACGTGAGCCGTGCGGATTGTGAGCGGGCCTTGCAGATAATCCAGCGCGTGCTTTCGGCATCTTCTACAACAAATTGATCGCTCGCGCCGGAGTATTTCGTACGAAGGATATTTATGGTGAAAAAGACCGCACAGAACGAAGGAATGCGACGATCTACGCTTAACAAACATAAGCCCGAGTTTCTCGTCGAGATGTTACGGCGGATGCTGCTTATTCGAGCGTTTGAGTCGAGACTGCCCGTGCTATCGACGCAGAGCCTGCTTCGCGGTTCCAGCCATGCCTGCATCGGCCAGGAAGCGGCCGCGGTCGGCGCCTGCTTCGCGTTACAGCCATCCGATTACGTCACCAGTACGCACCGCGGACACGGCCACACTATTGCCAAAGGCGGCACGGTGAAATTCATGATGGCCGAGTTGCTTGGCCGCGCCGACGGATGCTGCCACGGCAAGGGCGGAAGCATGCATATCGCTGACTTTTCGATTGGTATGTTGGGGGCCAATGGAATTGTAGGAGGTGGAATTGGCATTGCCACAGGCGCGGCACTTTCGTGCGCGATTCGCGACAGCAAGCAGGTGGTCCTTTGTTTCTTTGGCGAGGGCGCAATCAATCAGGGAATTCTTCTGGAATGCGGAAACATGGCCGCTTTATGGAAGCTCCCGTTAGTGTTTTTGTGTGAGAACAATCAGTTTTCGATGTCCACTCGGCCCGACGACGTCACTGCAGTTCGGGAGTTGTCTCTTCGTGCTGAAGGAATGGGCATCCCTGGCCGCACAGTGGACGGGATGGATGTGTTGGCCGTATTTGAAGCGGTATCCGCGGCCGTCGAGCGCGCACGAAGTAGCGCGGGGCCGGCTTTTATCGAGGCCCGGTGCTACCGCTTTGAGGGTCATTTTCTCGGCGATGGTTTGAAATATCGATCCAAGGACGAACTTGCCCTTTGGCATGCAAAAGATCCAATCTCGAATTGGCGTAATCGGCTGATTAAGGGCGGCATTATCAGCGAGAATGACGCCGCCACTCTGGCTCAACAAACCCAAGACGAGTTAGATCAAGCCGTGGAGTTTGCGAAATCCAGCCCTGCTCCCGATCCTGCGGCCGTATGGGAAGACTTGTATGCCTGACGAGAGGCTCATTACATATTCAAACGCGCTGAATGAAGCACTCCGCGAAGAGATGGTGCGAGATAAGAGTGTCTTTGTCCTAGGCGAAGAAATCGGTGTTTGGGGCGACGGCGGCGGTGTGTTTGGCGTGACCAAAGGCTTGGCCAAGGAGTTTGGTCGGTCCAGGGTGAGAGATAGTCCGATTTCCGAGGAAGGAATTGTTGCTGTCGGCGTGGGTGCCGCCGCAACCGGAATGCGGCCGGTTGTGGAGTTGATGTACGGCGACTTCTTGCCGTTGGCCATGGAACCGCTGGTCAATCAGGCGGCCAAGATGCGATATATGTTCGGCGGCCAGGCACAGGTTCCAATGGTGCTGCGTTCGAATGTGGGCGCTGGCGGAGGCAAGGCGGCTCAGCATTCCCAGTCGCTTGAGACCTGGATTATGCACGTACCGGGCATCAAGCTGGCTATGCCAAGTAGCCCTTACGATGCGAAAGGACTACTGAAGACGGCCATCCGCGATAACAATCCGGTTGTCTTTCTCGAGCACAAGCTCCTTTACTTTACGAAAGAGGTTGTGCCGCGGGAGGACTACACTGTTCCCTTCGGCGTTGCCCGCATTCGCCGCCCGGGCAAAGACGTCACAGTAGTGGCTATGCAGGCTATGCTAAACAAGGCGTTGTTGGCGGCGGAGAAGTTGGCGCAGGAAGGGATTGAGGTCGAGGTAATCGACCCGAGGACGCTGGTGCCGCTGGATATCGAAAGCATCGTTGAATCCGTACGGCGCACGAACCGGCTAGTCATTTGTCACGAGGCGGTGGAGCGCGCGGGCTGGGCGGGAGAAGTTGCCATGCAGGTCATCGAGCATGCCTTTGATTTTCTCGATGCGCCGATTGTGCGAGTCTGCGGAAAGAATGTTCCCATGCCTTATAGCGCCAGCCTGGAAAACATGGTGATACCGAATGAGGAAGACCTCGTTTCCGCTATCCGGCAAATGATTGCCGCTTCGCGCTGAAAAAAACTGCTAGCCGCGCGCTAGATATGGTTGTTTCACCGGCAGCACAATCGCTTCCAACATATTCATATGTGCCGGAAGACTTGCCATCAAGATGGCGGCTTCGACTATCTCCGCTACTTCCATGAAGGGTTCGCTGGGCGGGCAGAGCTCTGGCGAGCCAGGAACCTCCACGCGCACGTTTCCGGGATGAAGGCAAGACGCTGAAATGCCATATTCCCGACCTTCCAAAGCAGTAGTGACGGTTAATCCCCACAGCGCACACTTGCTGGCGGAATACGGGGCCGAGTTGGGACGCGGCCGCTGCGCTGAAATGCTCCCAATATTTATGATTCGCCCCGTACCCTGAGGCTTCATGATGCGCATCGCTTCGCGAGTGCACAGAAATGGGCCCTTCAGATTGGTGGCGATCACCCGATCCCAAGTTTCCACGGAAAGTTGATCAAGTGGTCCGCCCTCGACCAAGCCTGCGTTATTGACAAGAATATCAAGTCGGTGGAAGGCTTCCAGAGCTTGCTCGAAAAGGCGTGTCACATGCGCTTCAATGGTAACGTCCGTCTGGACGACCAATGCGGTGCCGCCGGCATCTTTAATTTGTTGAGCCGTTTTCTGTAGAAGATCGAGATTCCGCGCCGCGAGTACGACTTCGGCTCCCTCGCGAGCGAGACCACATGCAATGCCTTTGCCGATTCCGCTGCTGGCGCCTGTCACGAGCGCCATTTTGCCGGTGAGTCTGCTCAGGTATCCCCCTCGTGCAGTAAGACCTTATGGCTGAACTGCAGATCTTTGTGGATTAGCGTCAGAGGATTATACCTTTCGGCCGACCCGAGCTCATTGTCAATTTATGCAGGAATAATAGGAAGGAGGATGTGGGAGGGATAGCGGCGGTCATGATAGATAGTTTGCTTCGCCTTTCGAAGTTCCGCATCCTCGCCAAGCGAATGCCCGGTGTTTGGATTGCGGTCATAATTGGGGAAGTTGCTGCTGGAGATTTCGACCTGAATTCGATGTCCCTTTTTAAACACATGACTGACCGACATTAAGTCGATGGTGTATTCATAGACGGTGCCTGGGGTTATTAATTGTTGTTTTTTGAATGAGGTGCGGTAGCGGGCCCGGACAATTCCGTCGCCAAGAATTCTCGCGTAACCATCGGGGCCGAGATCATTGAGAATGGCGGTAAAATCGGTGTCGCGAGCGTCGGTGGCGGCGAACAGCGTTACCAGGATTCTGCCCGTGACTTCTACGTCCTGATCGAGCGCCGGCGTCGCATATATAAGGATGTCATCGCGATGCTGGATCGCGCGCCGGTCGCGCGCGCCATCAACATCATCCGACAGATAATCCTGCCACGGCTCGACATTGCCGTAGGTAGGAACTGGATCCTCGGGATCGTAAATGAAGACATCAACGGACTCCGAACCGGGCTCCGCGGTACTCAGTTGACCATCTCCAAAACGGCTGTTGGCTTTTCCTGAACTGTGAAAGTGATATTTCGTCGCAACGGCCCTGCTGATCGGCCATTGCCTTTCACCCCGCCACTTGTTGTCGCCCATGATGAACACGTGCACAGGAGGTTCATCCATGACGCCGTTCGAGATTCCCTTGAGCCAGAAGTCGTACCAGCGTAGCTTCACCGGCTGAAAGTCGGCGTCGGCCTGGGGACCGAAGTCAATATCTCCGGTCTTTCTGATGTACGCGTTGTGTCTCCACGGCCCAATGATGAGACGATGTTTGTCGCGCAGTTCGGGCGGGCCGTAGAGCATCATCTCCATGTAGTTATTGATGGTGTCCTGCTGAACCTGGTCATACCAGCCGGTAATATTCAGCGTGGGCACCTTGACCTGGGAATATTTCCCCGGCGTCATCTGGTTTACTGCGGGCCACTCGGCCACGCTGAAGCGCCAGTATTCGTCGTGGTCGGAATGATCGAGAAAGTCCTGCCAGAGCTGCACCCGCTTGCCAACGAAAGTCTGATCCATCGTACGCAAAGGCAAATGATGATAGATTTTCTCCCAATCGAAAAAGGGACGAAGATCGTCGTTATTCGTATGACTTCCGGCCAGTTTGGTCAGGAAAAGGGTGCTGTTTCCCAATTGGAACGCCCCGCCGGGGTAAACATTGTTGTAGTGGTCACCGGGGCTACACTCCGGAACCAACGCGGCTAAATAAGGACTTCCAAGATAAGCGCCCATCCACTGCACCATGGCAAGATATGAGGGGCCCTGCATCGCGATCTTTCGCGCCGACCAAGGGCGCTCGCCTAGCCAGTTAAGGACATCCTGTACGTCTGTTCCTTCAAAGCCGCCTTGCTTCCAATCCTCATGCCAATAAAGATAAGAAGTGCCGCCCGAGCCGTAGCGGCCGCGCAGGTCGACTCCGGCGAAGGCATATCCACGCGAGGCATAATACTGCGCCTCGGTCGTCACCCAATGGCTGGTGGAATCGTACGGCGTGTACATCAGGATCACCGGATATTTGCCCGATCTTTTCGGGCGCCAGATGTTTGCCGAGAGTTGGACTCCATCTCGCAGGGGAATCTTGACGTCGAATTCGAACATCAGGTCGTGCTCAGGTTGGGAAAGCGCTTTTCTCCATGCTGCGTCCGGTTCAAAAAACCACGCTCCCTGAACTGCCCCTTTCTCGGACGGGACTTCCGCTTCCAAAGCACCAGTTACGGCCATGGCACTCCCGAGGGCAAGCGAACTCGTTCCCGCCGTTTTCAGAAAGTTTCTGCGCGTCCAATGGCATTGCATGGCCGACCTCGCTTAATGTTCAGATTTCCACCAGTAAAGTGTGTTCCTCAATTACAGGCGACCGCCAATGCTGTCAAGCGCAAACGTTTTAATATGGGAAGAACAGGCTGCTTTATCCGCACAGAGAATTCATCATCAGGAATGGGAATTGCGCGCATTCCGCTTAACGCGATTCTTGGCGCCTGATAATACTGCGCGCTTAGCCTATTCTCGGAGAGGAGCTTCGTCTTTCTGTGGATAGAAGTCCGAGATGTTGTCCGTGGTCAGAACGACATGATCCGTGTGAGTCACAAGAGGAGGATGTTCTCCTTCGCATATTTTTATAGCCAGCTTAAGCACGCGCATCCCATAACTTTCAGGAAAATAAGCTACGGACGCTCTCAGTGGACCGCCCCGCAAAATATGGCGACGGCCCTCAGCCGTTCCTCCCTGACCGACCACCACCGAACGGTCCTGCCAACCAGCTTCTCGCAAGGCGCGTGTCGCGCCGATGGCCAGCGGATCAGAAAAGGCCGCCACCATTAAATAAGGCGCCCGTCGCACCAATTTTTGAATGAAACGTTTGGTTAAGGTATAGCCCTCCTGAGCCGTTACTCCTGGCGCGGCGAATTCGATCTCGGGCGCGGTCCAGCCTCGCGCTCGCTGACCGAGCGCGTCGAGTAAACCGACCTTGCGAGTGTTCTGCGTCGATCCTAATCCTTTCGAAGGAATAATAAGGCAGGTGACTGCGCTTCCTCGGGAATGCTTACGCGCAAATCGCAATAAATAGTCGCCGGCGAGCCAACCTGTCTTGTAGCTGTCGGCGCCGAAATAATAGGCTCCCGGCTGAGGAAAATTGAGCGCAATCGCGGGGACATTGGCGCTGTGGCATTTCGCGGCAATCACGTGGCTCAGCGCTTCATTGCGCTGATGCTCAATCAATACGTCGATACCTTCACTCAAAAGCTGCTCGGCGTTTGCCAACGCTTTCGAAGGGTTGTCTTCATTGTCAGCGGCAATAAGCGCGACTCCAAACTGCCGCGCAGCCGCCACCACGCTTCGCGTTACCTCGCTGGCAAATGTGATTTTTCCGAGAGCGGCATACCCAATTCGTAGTCTCTTTCGCGAGGGCGCGAGTACATAGCGTCTCTTGCCAGGTGCGCGTGTGACATAACCGCGTTTTGCCAACGTGTACACGAAGCGAAACGCGGAGGTGTAAGGCAGCTTGGCGCGCTTGGCGATTTCAGTGATCGAGAGTTGCTCCGTGTTGTCGGTAAAGCTCTCCAATACATCGAGGGTTTTGGCCGCAGCTTCTATGAAATAGCGATTTTTGTCGCCGAACTCAGAGTCCATGCCGTTCTCCCTGCACTGTCATATGGGTAAATTCGCTGAGCGAATATAATACATTCAATATCTGTAACGCGAATAGTTTGTCTTGACAGTGGCCAATGCAGAAGATAAGTTGCCCAAATTGCAGAGAATGGCGGAGCTGATCCTTCAAGGAGAAAACATGGCGGAGACGGCGGATGCGGTTGTAATCGGTGGCGGAATCCTGGGAGTGAGTACCGCCTATTACTTGGGCAAACTCGGGTTCGGAAAGATTGTGCTGCTTGAAAAACAGACGCTCGCCTCCGGTTCCACGGGAAAGTCAGCCGCGGTGGTTCGTTCGTTCTATTCCAATGAAGTGTGCGTTCAGTTGGCCCGGCGAGCAGTAGACATGTTTCAGAGCTTCAACGATGAATTGGGCGAGGATATCGGGTTCAAGCGGATCGGCTATATGGTCATCACCGATCAGCCAAAGACAGTCGATCGAGTCCTCGAACTCCACAAGAAATATGGAATCGTGTCGGCAAAGCTGTCCGCCCAGGAAGTGAAGAAAATGTTACCCCACATGAATGTCGAGGACGTTGTAGCCGCAGGGTACGAGCCCGATTCAGGCTATGCCGATCCACATTTGACGGTAATGGCACTGGTGCAGAAGGCGCGGGGACTGGGACTAAAAACATTTCAGAAAAGGCACGCTGAACGAATCAACGCGAATAACGGCAAGATCATATCCGTTGACACCAACAAGGGTCCGATCTCCACCCCGATAGTTCTAAACGCCGGCGGACCCTGGGCTTCCCAAGTGCATCCATTCCCTGACATTCCGCTGCCACTTCGGTTGAGCAGGGAGCAGGACAGCGTCATCGAACCGCCGGAAGCATTTCACAACAACCCGGTAGTGTCGGATGCAATTCTAGGTCAATATTCCCGTTCAGATTCCGGCGGCCGTCTCCTCGCGGGATTGGGATATCCAAAGGAGGAGGAGCCTTGTGATCCGGATTACTTCGACGAGCGCTCTGACCAAGACTTTGCCGACAAGTTGGCAGAAAAGCTCGTGCAGCGCTTTCCTTCTTTAGCAACCGCTAAATTTCTGCACGGCTGGGCTGGAATGTACACCATCACGCCTGATTGGCACCCTATCGTTGGGAAATGCCCGGGAACGGAAGGATATTACCTGGCCGTTGGCGGCAGCGGGCATTCATTCAAGATCGGACCACCGATTGGTGAATCGCTGGCTGCGATGATTGCCGGAAAAGAACCCCCGATTAACATTTCTGCGTTACGATTTGAAAGATTTAAAGAGAATCAGGTGTTCGGTTCAGTCTGGGGCCCGGGCAACCGAGCTTAAGGCAACTTCGATTCGGTGGCTTGAGTTATGCCCTCGCCGGCGCTCGGGAATCAGGTATGAAGTGTCAGAGAAGTGTTTCCGTTAAAGCGGGTTGATCCGCGCAAACTGTTTTATTCAGCTGGCGTGAAAGAGTGCAGTCAAACCAGGAGAGATTCGTGTCTTTTGTAATCCAATGCCCAAATTGCGGATCTCGCAGCGCCTACGAATTTCGGTTCGGAGGTGAAGTGCGCCGGCGTCCTTCACTACAGGCGTCGGATGACGAATGGGCCGATTATGTGTACAACCGCGCCAACCTCAATGGTCTTCAACAGGAATGGTGGTATCACCGTGACGGCTGTGGCAAATGGTTTATGGCGGAGCGAGATACGACTTGCAATGAAGTGAAGGCCACGTACTGGATTGAAGAACCTGCTCAATGACTACCAAGGGAAAACGTCTTGCCCCGAAGCCGTCACAGCAGGTCGATCAGTCGCGGGCGGTGAATTTTTACTACGACGGACAGCGGGTGTCGGGGTTGGCAGGGGATACGGTGGCATCGGCTCTTTTCGCCGAAGGCCGTCGCATATTTTCGCGCAGCTTTAAGTATCATCGGCCCCGCGGACTGCTGTGCTGCTCGGGCGATTGTCCGAATTGCATTATGGAAGTGGACGGCAAGCCCAATGTGCGGGCGTGTCGCACCGCAATAAAAGATGGCATGCAGGTGTTGTCGCAGCATGCTTGGCCCTCCGTCGATCATGATGCGCTGCGGATCATCGAAAGCTTCGACCGTTTTCTTCCCATTGGTTTTTACTACAAAGCGTTATACAAGCCTCGCCTGCTTTGGGAAGTTGCCGAACCCATCATTCGTCGACTCGCAGGAATGGGGAGGGTCCGAGACGGCGAATGCGGACACATCGAATACGAATACCAGTATGAATTTGTCGATGTCCTCGTGGTTGGCGGAGGTCCCGCGGGAATGGAAGCCGCGCTCACTGCGGCCGAAGCGGGCAATTCGGTGTTGCTGGTTGACAATGAGACTCGGTTGGGCGGCCACCTGCTGTACGAGGCCAGAACCTACAGTTATCAGTCCATTGACCGACCGGGCTATGAAATAGCAGATCTCCTGGAATCAGCCTTGCGCGCACAACCGAAAGTGCGGGTGCTGTCCGGGGCGACTGCGTTCGGCGGCTACGAGGGCAATCTTGTTCCCGTGCTTCACGGCGAAACGCTCATTCATGTGCGGTATAAGAGCCTGGTGCTGGCAACCGGCTGTCACCAATACCCATCCGTATTCCGCAACAATGATCTGCCTGGCGTGATGCTTTCGCGCGCGGCATTGCGCTTGATCAACTTGTTTGGATTGCTTCCTGGCAGCAAGGCAGTGGTTGCCACTTCCAATGATGAAGGCTACTTTGCCGCTCTGGAATGCTCGCGCGCAGGTATGACGATTGCAGCCCTCGTGGATGCAAGGCCCTCCCCCTCGACTCTGCCGCTGCAAGCGGCGGAATTGAAATCTGCCGGAGTCCCCATTTTCACTGGAATGACGATTCACGAGGCGCATGGCTCGGGCGCGGTTGTAGCGGCGACTATACGAGCGGCGGAAGGCAGTCCCGCTTCCACTGAACGTACCATTCCCTGCGATGCCATTCTGCTATCGACTTCCTGGCATGGGAACTCAGCCCTATTGCTTCAACTCGGGTGTCAGCTTGGTCTCGATAAGGAAATTGGCCAGCCAATTCCCAACAAAATGGCCGCCGGCATATTCGCAGCCGGAGAAGTTCTGGGATTGCGTTCGCTGCCCACGATACTCGAATCCGGGCGTTTGAGCGGCAGCGGGGCCCGGCAACACGTTCGGCAGCAAAGCTCAAATTGGTGGGAGGAATCGCAGAGGCTGCTCTCCCAAACCCGCCAAGAGTCGAAAGCGTTCTCCATTCCGGCAACCACGGATCAGAAGAAAAATTTCGTCTGTCTCTGCGAAGACGTTGTCGAAAAAGACTTAAGACAGGGCGTTACAGAAGGCTTCGACGAAATCGAAACTTTGAAGCGCTACAGCACAGTTTCAATGGGGCCGTGCCAGGGCCGCATGTGTTCTCGCAGTTCTACCGAGATATGCGGCCTAGCGACGGAGCGCGATTTTGGAGCTGTTGGCACCACCACGGCCCGCCCTCCTATTCACCCCATTCCCCTCGGAGTCCTCGCCGGTCCGGAGTTCCATCCCGTCAAGTACACGAGCATGCATTACAAGCATGCTGCATTAACGAAACAGTTCCTGGACATGGGCGTGTGGAAGCGGCCCGAAGTCTATTCGTCGGTGGCGGAAGAATACGATGCCGTGCGCAACCGTGTCGGCCTTATCGACGTCAGCACTCTCGGTAAACTCGTGGTGAAGGGAAAAGACGCTCCCGCTCTACTCGACAACGTCTACACTCATTGGTTTTCCACCCTGAAGCCGGGACGGACCCGTTACGGCGTCATCTGCGATGAGGCTGGAATCATTTTGGATGATGGCACGGTAGCACGACTCGCGCCCGACCATTATTACGTTACGACTTCCAGCGGAAACGTAGACGTTATCGAGCAATGGATGAAATGGTTGTCAACAGGGACCGGGTGGTGCGTTCACGTGGTGAATATCACATCGGGAATCGCCGCCGTGAATCTTGCCGGACCTGAGGCCCGAGGCGTTCTAAGCAAGCTTACCGATGTCGACGTTTCTGCAGCGGCGTTCCCCTACATGGCATGTCGCGAAGGCAATGTGGCCGGCGTGCCGGCAATTTTGCTTCGGGTGGGTTTCGTGGGTGAGACCGGGTGGGAAATTCATTTTCCCGCGGAATACGGTGAGTACCTGTGGGACGAGTTGTTGGAAGCCGGGGCCGCTGCGGACATTCGTCCATTCGGAGTCGAGACGCAGAGGCTGCTGAGATTGGAAAAAAAGCACATCATCGTCGGCCAGGATACAGATGCTCTTGCGAATCCCTACGATTGCGACATGAGTTGGGTGGTGAAGCTCGATAAGCCTGATTTTATCGGGCGGTATGCGCTCGAAAACATGAAGGATCAGGTCGGTCAGAACCGGTTGGTCGGCTTCCATTCACCCGGTGAAGGGCAGCCCGACGACGGCAATGCAATTGTCATCAATGGAAAGCTAGCTGGTCGGGTAACCAGCGTTCGTTTCAGCCCCCTGCTCAAGAAATACATTGGATTAGCCTGGGTGCCTGCGAACGATGCCAAGCCGGGGGCAGCTTTTAGCATTTATGCAAATGGGAAGGTCCATTCAGCGGTCGTCGTAGAAAAACCCTTTTACGACCCCGAAGGGAAAAGGTTGAAATGAAGACACCATATAGGCTCACTCCTATGCATGCCTGGCACACACAGAATGGAGCACAGACCTCGGTGCTGGACGGCTGGGTGCGAGTTTTGGCCTATGGTGATTCGCAGGCGGAAATTCAAACCTGCCGTGGCGACGTCGGTATTTGCGATGTCTCGCCAATTGTGAAGATCGACGTTCGAGGTAAAAGAAGTGGCGAACTCCTTCAGCAGGTCTCAGGAGTGCCGATGCCAGAAGTGGGCCACTGTGCGTCGTTTACAGAGAAGGGCTACTCCAAGCCCATGTATGTTGCTCGTCTTGCTAAAGATAAGTACCTCGTGTTAGCCAAGGCAGGGCTGCGGGAACAGCTTTACAGAACCCTGGCGGACGAAGCTCTGGAGCATGGATGCGCCCACATAAATGACGTAACCTCAGCTTACGCCGCAGTCCACTTTGTTGGTCCGATGGCAACGACGCTACTCAAGAAGCTGGGATCGGCTCCCATCGATCACATTCAGCTGGATCGGTGTGTGCAGGCGGCGACCGCTCGTGTGTGGAGTCTGCTGATTCACCATGAAGCTCGCCAGGGCACCGCGTGGCTGATGCTGGTGTCTCGGGACTTCGGAGAATATGTGTGGGAGTCGGTGCTGGCGGCGGGACAAAAATTCGGCATTCGGCCTATTGGGATGTTGGCGGCTCAGGTGATCACCGGCATGGAGGAAGTCGATGTGGCAACTCTTTAGCCGGGAGAAGATGTGGCGCCGCCGCCCGCTCAAGCCGCAATACGACGTCGTTATTGTGGGCGCCGGCATCCATGGCCTGGCCATCGCTTATTACCTCTGCAAGCGTGGTGTCACCAGCATTGCTCTCATTGAGAAGTCCTATCTTGGGGCCGGCAATAGCGGCCGTAATACAGCCATCCTTCGTTCCAATTACCGTACGCCCGAGGGCATTCCGTTTTATGACGAAAGCGTCAAGATTTGGGAGCACCTCTCGGAAGAGTTGGATTACAACCTCATGTTCTCGCAGCAGGGCCACATCACCGTCGCCCACACGTCTGCAACTCTTACCGGGCTTCGCGTTCGGGCGGATGCGAATCAAGTGCTCGGCGTGAACTCACGCCTCATTGATCCCGGAGAGATTAAGAAATTGGTGCCTTCCATTTATATCGGACCCAATGTGCGCTACCCAATCATGGGGGGGCTTTATCATCCACCCGGGGGAAACATTCGTCACGATGCAGTCGTTTGGGGCTATGCGAGGGCCGCGGACCGAATGGGCGCTGAGATTCACACGCGAACCGAAGTGACCGGAATCGATGTTGCCAATGGAGCGGTTCAAGGCGTCCGCACCACTGCGGGATTTATCAAGACGGCCACTGTAGTGAATGCGACTTCCGGCTGGTGTACTACGATCGCGCGAATGGCCGGGGTTCCGTTGCCCGTCACCTCCCACACTCTGCAGGCATGCGTCACCGAGCCGCTGAAGCCCTTCATGGACAAAGTGATCGTATCGGCGAATCTGCACGTGTATGTGAATCAGAGCGACCGCGGCGAACTCGTGCTGGGCTCGGAAATCGATCCCTACACTTCCTATAGCCAGAAAGCCACGCTGCCGACTCTGGAGATGATTGCCGGCCACACTTTGGAACTCTTTCCCTCGCTGCGCCATGTTTCCGTGATGCGGCAGTGGGGAGGAATCTGCGACATGACGCCCGATTACAGCCCCATTATGGGTGAATCGGAACTGAAAGGTTTCATACTCGACGTGGGTTGGGGAACCTACGGTTTCAAAGCCGGACCGGTCAGCGGAGTTCGTATTGCCGAGCTGATCGCCACCGGAAAGACACCTGATCTTATAAAGCCGTTCCTGCCCGATCGATTTGCTAAAAACCACCTCGTCGGAGAAAAAGCCGCGGCTGCTGTTTCAACCTAAGGGCGCCTGAGGCATCTGTTCCAACGTCCCGAAAGTTCATTGCCGAAGATTAAGGAGCATTTCTGATGTTGGTCCGCACTGCTGAAATCTTTAGTGGTTGTTGTTGACGTCCGGCAGTGCCATGCAGAAGGGAAAGGGACAAGTTTCATGGGAAACGGTCAATTCAGCCGGCGTGATTTCATTCAGAAGGCAACCGCGGCAGCGCTAGCCGCCACTTCAGTCCCACTTTCGGCACAGCCTCTTCCGACTGCGCCTCCGCCCGCGGACGCCGGCGAAACGTCTACGTCCGAGCCGGCAAAGTGGCAGGCAATGCTTTCGAAGCCGGAACATGAAATTCGCACCTTGATTGACGTGAAGGTTCCCATGCGGGACGGGATCAAACTCTCCGTCAATGTATTTCTGCCAACAAAAGAAGGGCGCTGGCCGGTAATTCTGGAACGCAGTCCCTATGGCGCCAAGAATACCGATTGGTACGTGAATCGGGCCATCTACTACGCGCGCCGCGGATATGTCTACGTTTTGCAGGATGTGCGTGGCCGCTACGATTCGGAGGGGACATTCCACCCGTGGGATCAGGAAATCGATGACGGCCGTGATTCTCTGGACTGGTGCGGCACTCAATCCTGGTCGACCGGCAGTGTCGGCATGATGGGCATGTCCTATATGGGCCTGGTTCAATGGCTCGCCGCTCCCACTGGATCGCCATACCTGAAGACGATTATTCCTCACGCCTGCGCCGCTGACTATTTCATGTACGGAATGAATTACACCGGCGGCGCATTTATGCATTACATCAACCTGCCATGGGGAATGGGCAACAGTGCTCACTCCCGGCAAAGCGCACTCCCCTATGATTGGGAAAAAGCTCTGCGATTACTGCCGATTTTGACGGCGGACGAGGTGCTTACCGGGCGGGCGGTTGATTTTTATCACGAGTGGGTGTTGCACTCCAGCTATGACGATTACTGGAAGAAAGTCAGCAATTTCGGGAAATATCAGAAGATGGATATTCCTATTCTGCAAATTTGCGGTTGGCTCGATCCTCATGTTCGCTCTCTGATTGCCAACTATGAGGGTATCCAGAAGAACGGAACGCCGCGCGCGATTCGCGAGCAGAAAGTGATCATTGGCCCATGGATTCACACTGACAAACCGGTGCAATCGTATGGCGATCTAGACTTCGGGTCCGACTCCACGATCGATATGTACGAGATTTTCTTGCGTTGGTGCGATCATTGGCTGAAAGGGATCGACAATGGCGTCGAAAAAGAACCGCCGTTGCGACTATTTACCATGGGATCCAATAAGTGGAGGACATCGGAGAAATGGCCGCTCCCGGAAACTGTGTGGATGAAGTACTACCTGCACAGCAGCGGGAAAGCAAACAGTTTCTACGGTGACGGGAGATTAAGCCAAACAATTCCCGCCGACAATCAGCCGGCCGATCATTATGTATACGATCCTGCTGACCCGGTTTTGACGCTGGGGTCTGATGCCAATGGGCAAATTTTGCCGCTGGACAATCGGCCGGTTGAAAGAAGAGATGATGTCCTCGTCTACACGACAGACACGCTGAGCGAAGATCTCGAGGTGACGGGTCCGACGCAGGCGCACATTTACGCCAGCACTTCTGCAACCGACACCGATTTCACGGTGAAGCTTCTCGATGTGTATCCGGAAGGCAAGGCCATCAATGTGTTTGAAGGGATCATTCGGGGGCGCCTCCACGATCCTGGCGCAATTCGTACAGGGTTGCCGGCCCCGGGCCAATATGAGCATCCGAAATTGCTTGAACCAGGCAAGGTCTACGAATTCATCGTGGAAGTGGGGGTTACCAGTACCGTATTTCTAAAAGGACACCGGCTTCGCATTGAGGTATCCAGTAGCAACTTCCCCCACTATGACAGAAATTTAAATAACGGCGGGCAGCTGGGAGTGGATCCACGGATCGTGGTAGCAAAACAGACGGTCTATCACAACACTCGGTATCCGTCGTATCTTGAGCTGCCGGTGATTCCGGGGAAGGGCAGCCGATCCTCGCGAAGCAATGAGGGTTAGGCGTGCCGCTTCCGCGATCGGCCGCGGAGGGTGGTACTCGCCGAAACTTATTTCTGTGGCACGAGAGTGTCCTGAGAGTTCACCGCTTGCCACCGCCCATGACGCTTCACGAAGACATCGGTCCAGACATAGTGACCACTGGTGTTGTTCGCTATGTTTGAACTCTTCTGCTCCGCGCTACCGGTCACGACAGCAGTGTCTCCGAACACACGGACCTTCACGTCGGAGAGAGTTTCAAATTCGAGGCCGCCGCCTCCCGACTTGAGGTCAGATAGATGCTGGGCTTTGGTCTCTACACCGGTCGCGCCTAGATAAGTCCAATCGTCCGCCAGTATGCGATCCAAAACCTTTGTGTCCTTGCCATTGTCTGCCTTCGCCCATTCGTTTTCGAGATTTACAAACATTTGCTGAAGGCTGGCTGCGTTGGCTTTTGATTTTGGCTGTGTATTTGGCTCCTGGCACAGGGCGAGCGGCACAACAACGATCAGGACCGTAATTGCCAAGCTTCGTTGCATGGGATCCACCTCTTTGAACTTGTCGATGTGGCGAAAAAGATTGACATGAAACATACTGTTTCACGGATGGACAATAAAAGCACCTGCGTATATTGTCAACACTTGAGTTTCAAGAGAAGCTGCTGTGACGAATCGAGTCCAGCAGAAAACGGGGTGACGGAGAATCTTTTCAAGGTCTTTCTCAATGGAAATATGGTCGCGCGGAACGAAGCATGGGTGAGCATTGATAGTGTCGCAGTCGAATATGCGGCCATGGTGTTCGAAGGGATTCGAGGATACTGGAACGAACGCGAGTGTCAGCTCTATGTCTTTCGGCTCGCGGATCACGCCCAACGATTGAAAGAATCCGTCATACTGATTGGGGATGGAAACTGAGCTCGGCGCAGCCGACTTTTCTCGGACGGTGTTGCAAGCAATCGAGGCGAACGGCGTAAGCCAGCATGTCCACATCCGGCAATTAGTGTAGGTCGATGCCGGCGGCGAGATGTTTACCCAAGGACCGGTTGGCGATGCCGTAGTGGTGACCCCAAAGTCGGGGTGGTTTGCCGGCGGTCATGAAGGAGCCATGCGGGCGTAAGCAGCGGCAGCGAATCAGCGACAACTCAAGTCCTCCCCGTATCAAATGCGCGGCGAATTCCCAAAATGGACGTTTGGCTTCTGCTTCAGGCGAAGACGGATGGGTGCGCCTTAAATCCTGGATCAGGAGGTCACGCAGAAGAAGGCCCATGTTCTCCGAAATCCAAGGATATTAGGGAGCGGAGTGTTTCCATAGGTGATGGTGAGCATCGATCTTGGCGTAAGGCATTCGAGGTCCTTAATTGTTTTCCAGTCGGCCAACGATTCAAGTTTGATCTGTTATTCCAGCCACCACGCTCTGGAGTCTTGGCGTTTGCCGTGCCTGAACCATAATCGATCCATCGAATCCTGTTCGCTTGAGTTCGGGTCCAAGATGCCCCCGCAGAAATTCCCGGCGAAAGCACGACATCGAATCATCGATCCAGATAAATTCGTCTGGTGTATAACGCCAGAAATGCTGGTGAGCCTCGATGCGCGTGAGCGCGGTTCACACTGTCTTTGAATAGCGCTGCTCTGAGAAGTTCGCGACGCGTTGCCGCGATTCGCCAAGCCCTTCAATCCCCAACTCGACAACATCTCCAGATTTGAGATACTGCGGCGGCTTCATTCCGAGCCCAACCCCGGCGGGCGTGCCGGTGCTGATGACGTCTCCGGGAAGCAACGTCATGAATTCGCTCACGTACGACAGGAGTGTCGCAACTTCGAAAATCATATTGGCCGTGGAACTGTTTTGGCGAATCTCCCCGTTAACTTTAAGCCACATTTCTAGATTGCTCGGATCACGAAGCTCGTCCGGAGAGGCAAGAAACGGACCCACGGGCGCGAAAGTATCCGCGCTCTTGCCTTTCACCCACTGACCTCCGCGCTCGAGCTGAAAACTGCGTTCAGAATAGTCGTTGTGCAGGACGTATCCAGCCACGTAGTCGAGCGCCTTTTCTGTCGGGACATAGAGCGCAGCCTTGCCCACCACTAGCGCAAGTTCGACTTCCCAGTCCACCTTGCTACCATTCCTCGGAATCACCACGTCATCATTAGGTCCGACTAAGGAGGTTGTCGCTTTAAAAAAGATGACCGGTTCCTTCGGAATCGCGGCCCCGGTCTCTGCCGCATGATCACGATAGTTGAGCCCGATACAAACGATCTTGCTGGGACGACAAATCGGCGGCCCCAAACGTATTGGGGATGTGACGCGCGGAGCCGAAGAGAAGTGGGTCTTCAGCCAGCCGCGAAGAGCATCCATGCCACCTCGCGCGAAGAATATCTCGTCATAGTCCGACACGAAATCTGAGACATCCAGACGGGAGCCGTCGTCGAGAAGGACCCCCGGCCGCTCTCTGCCAGCTTCGCCGAATCGAATGAGCTTCAATGTTTTACTCTCGCAATGCGAGCTTAATGTGCATCGCCAGCTAAGGTTCTAGCTCAAAAACATGTTCCATCGCAGCCATTTGTCGTCAGGCTTTGATTCCGGCAACGCTCGCTGAAATCTCCACATGAGCTGCTCCCAAGCCTGCACTCTCGATTCTGCTGATCGGCCTTCGCTTTCTTCTCAAACGAAAGTCTCTCATTTACTTCCATAATCATGAACATGCGCGTGCCGAGCAGGTAAATGTCGAGATTCTCGATACCGGACTCCTTTAAGCCTTGCATGATCTCGAGCCAGATCTTCTCGTGAGGCGGAAACCGAGAAATCGACGAATCGCTTCGCCACGCCTGCGTGCCTCGACGCGGAAAGCATCAGCAGAGAACATCACTGATGAGTCAGCGGTGTGTCCTGGGAATTTACCGCCAGCCAATGTCCCTGACGTTTCACGAACACATCTGTCCACAAATAGTCTCCGCTGGTATCTTTACCGCTATTACTGCTCTTTTCGTGTTCGCGTCCAGTGACGACGGCGGTGTTTCCGAACAGTCGAACCTTCATGTCCATTAGGGTGATGGATTCGAGCTTGTCCTGCCCCGTTTTGAGTCCAGCCAGGTGCTGAGCTTTCGTTTCAAGTCCAACAGGGCCCAAATACGTCCAATCGTCGGCAAGCAATTTTCCCAGGGCGACTGCGTCCTTATTCTTGTCCGCCTCCGCCCACCGGTTCTCGATTTGTCTAAACATCTCCGTCACGCTGGCGTCTGCCTGGCTGGTTTGGCCCACAGCCCACGATACAGAGGCCGTAAAGAACAACATAATCGCTATGCTTCGTTTCATGCGGTTTACCCTCCCTAATTCTGCCCAGCCGCCCGCTAAGGCCCCGAAAGCCTGCAAGAAAGAGATATGCCCCGCGAGCCAACCGGAAGCGAGCAGAAAGTCTGCCCGGACGATAGTTAACTGTCAAGCGAAAAAGCGGGACATATCATTTCATTAATGAAACGCATCAAACTTCTCGCTTGACATGAATTCAAGCCGTTCGTAGTATGCGCTGAACCTCGATATGGAAAAGACTGCCGCCTTCGAGACGAAAGGAAATACCCACTTGCGATTGCTTGGAGGCGACCTGAGGAAGCTAACTCGGTTCGTCGTCCTGGTCTCGGCCGCTTTGCTCGCTGCGGAGTTCTTGCAGGTGTTGTCAGCCCAAGAGAAAACCATCACTAACCCCGGAGCCGGAAACCTGGCAGCGATTAAAGAGGGCGCGTCGCTTTTTCGCGCCAACTGCTCGCCGTGCCACGGACTACACGCGACAGGAGGCGGCAGGGGGCCAGATCTAAGCGCGAATCGCTGGACACACGGAGCGACTGACGCTGATATTTTTCGCACCATTACCCAAGGGGTCCCGGGAACCGAGATGCCGGCCAATGGGTTTGAAGATTCGGAGGTCTGGGCAATCATCGCCTATCTTCGTTCTCTTGTTCCTCCGAGGCAGACTCTCAGCGGCGACATTGCGAAGGGCGAAAAGAGCTTCTCCAGTATCGGATGTCCGCAATGCCACATGATAAAGGGACGGGGCGGCTTGCTCGGTCCTGATTTGTCACGGGTTGGCGCATCACGCTCGGCCGCCTATCTGATGGATTCCATTCGCGACCCCAGCAAGGATCTGAGCGACGGCATGCTCGACCCCAATAATCATTGGGGCCTTCCGCTCGTTTATGACACCGTAACTGTCGTGACCACGGGGGGCAAGAAGATAACCGGTGTTGCCAAAAACGAGGATACGTTCTCTGTCCAGTTGCTCGATACCGACCAGAATTTGCAGTTTTTCGACAAGAAGGACCTCCGTCAAGTGATTCACGAACGGAAGTCCTTAATGCCGGTGTATTCCGAGCAGGTGCTGAGCACGGATGCATTGCGCGATCTAGTCGCCTATTTGCAAAGCCTGGGTGGAGGCTGACAAGTTATTTCCGCCCGTCAATCGAACCTGCCAAACTCGTCGGACCCAACAAGGAAAAAAGCGATGAGAAAGACTGCACTTCTGGTGGTACTTCTCCTCGGATTATTGACGAGCGCGTCCTCGCAAGTGACTTACAAACGTGTACTCGATGCGGCTCGAGAGCCCCAGAACTGGCTGACTTATTCCGGCCGGTACGCAGGATGGCGGTACAGCGGGCTGGATCAGATCAATACGGCGAGCGCTTCTCGTCTTTCCATGCAGTGGGCTTTCCAGGTGGGCGACCTCGGTCAATTCGAAACAACTCCGATCGTTGTGGACGGCGTGCTTTACGGTACCGGGCAGAACGATCGAGCCTTCGCCCTAGATGCCCGTACTGGCCGGGCTATCTGGCGTTATCAAAGAAATCTGCCCGACAAAATTCAGCCATGCTGCGGCATGGTAAACCGCGGTTTCGCAATTCTCGGCGACAGGCTTTTCATGGCCACTTTGGATGCTCACGTGATCGCGTTGGACGCGAAGACGGGAAACGTCGTTTGGGACGTAACCGTCGCCGACTATCGCCAGGGCTATACGTTCACGGTTGCGCCGCTGGCGGTAAAGAATCAGGTAATTGTCGGTGCGTCCGGCGGCGAATATGGAATTCGCGGCTTTGTAGACGCCTACGATGCAGAAACCGGCCAGCGCACATGGCGTTTTGAAACAGTGCCGGGTCCCGGCCAACCTGGGCACGAGACCTGGGCGGGCGACTCATGGAAAACTGGCGGCGCTCCTGCCTGGCTCACCGGAACTTACGATCCGGAGTTGAACTTGATCTTTTGGCCGACGGGAAATCCGTCGCCCGTCAACTATGGGGGAGACCGGCACGGAGATAATCTTTACAGCGACTGCATGCTGGCTCTCGACGCCGACACCGGAAAGCTGAAGTGGTACTTTCAATTCACGCCGCACGACGTGCACGATTACGATTCGACTGAGATTCCTGTTCTGATCGATGCAGAGTGGGCCGGCCAACCCCGCAAGCTGGTGATTCAGGCCAATCGCAACGGATTTCTGTATGTGCTCGATCGTACGAACGGAAAGTTTCTCTCCGCCAAAGCCTACGGACCAGTCACTTGGGCTACGGCGATCGGACCTGATGGCAAACCCGTCATCAATCCCGCCGCAGTGCCGAATGCCACGGGAACTGAGGTCTGTCCGGGCGCAATCGGACTCACCAACTGGTTTTCGCCGTCCTATGACCCCGGGACAAAACTTTTATACGTGGCCACGTCAACGGAATGCGACATTTTTACCGGAGCAGCGCAGTCCTATCGCGTGGGGCACGATTTCATAGGTAGCATCGAAGTTCCTGATCCAATCGTGAGACCGTCTGGCGCGCTTAAGGCTCTCGATCCTCTGACGGGAGCGGAGAAATGGGAGTTTAAATATTTCAGCAGCCCAAACGGGGGCGGACTTTCGACCGCCGGCGATGTTGTGTTCGCTGGCGATTCGGACGGCAACTTCATAGCTCTTCATGCCCGTACCGGGCAAGAGTTGTGGCACATCCAGTTGGGCGCTGCGATCTACTCCACTGCTGTGACCTATCAAGTCGACGGCAAGCAATATGTCGTTATCCCATCGGGTTCCGCGCTTTTTGCCTTCGGTATTTCTGAACACTAGCAACGCCCAGAACTTAACAGAGTTCAACTCGCGCCGGTGCGCCCCTCGGTATCTGCGATGCGCAATCCAAGACCGGGATAGGCGCACAATTCATTGTGCGGATTAAATAACGAGAATATTTGTAACGCGGATCGTTTGTATTGACACGGTTATAGGGCAGACGTTAACTTGCCTCAGTGTCACTTGGGATGGTTATGGTTGTAGTCCCTGGTTGAAGGAGTAGCCGGATCATGCAGTCGCTCGAGACACCCTCCACCAAGACCGTCCCTGGGGTTGTGAGCCCCATCCTCTTCGAAGTGATCCGCAATGCCCTCTCCGAAGCAACCGAAGAGATGTCTGCATGTCTGCAGAGGACGGCGTATTCGACGAATGTCAAAACCCGGTTAGATTACTCCGCGGCATTTGTTGACGCGAATGGGCGCATGGTGTCACAGGCATTTTGCCAGCCCGCCCACCTAGTAACAGTCGGACGTATCGTGCCACGGGCGGTCGCGGAGTATGGGCCTGAAAACCTTCGGCCGGGCGATGTGCTGCTGGTCAATGATCCTCACCGCCAAGCCAGCCATTTAAACGACATCTTTCTGATTTCGCCTTTTTACTATAACGGTGAACTGCTGGGTTATGTCTCTAACATTTGCCATCACGTGGATGTTGGCGGCGGCGCCCCGGCAAGCATTGGGGCGTTTCGCGAAATCTATCAGGAGGGAATCATTCTTCCGGTGGTGAAGCTGGTTGTCGAGGGAGAAATCGTCGCCGACATCCTGAAGCTGGTGCTGGCCAACGTGCGAGCCAAAAAAGAAGTCACAGGAGACTTGCGGGCGCAGATTTCAGCGAACGAGATGGGCATTCGCAGGCTGACCCAATTGTTGGATCGCTATGGAAACGAGACGGTAAAGTTCTACATTGAGAAATTAGTTGAATACAGCGAACGGCGTGTACTCGCCGAACTGGCCAAGTTACCGCGAGGATCATTCCAAGGCGAAGATCAGCTCGATGATGACGGCATCACCTCGACGCCTGTGCACTTGAAGGTGCGGGTCACGCTCGACGGAAAGAACATAACTTTCGACTTCGCGGGAACAGACAGCCAGCGGCCTGCGCC
The DNA here is from genome assembly GCA_937879855.1 of uncultured Acidobacteriaceae bacterium. Lineage (GTDB taxonomy): Bacteria > Acidobacteriota > Terriglobia > Terriglobales > Acidobacteriaceae > Sulfotelmatobacter. The sequence continues at coordinate 80,796 of CALFMO010000063.1, forward strand.
GATGAACTGCAACCTGACCCAGACGTTCACTGCCTGCGTTTACGTTTTGAAGTGCCTGATCGACCAGGATATTCCTCTAACCGAGGGCTTTTATCGTCCCATTCACGTTCTTGCGCCCGAGGGGTCCGCGGTAAACGCTACTCATCCAACCGCAATCGTCGGTGGGTGGGAAGTTTCGCATCGTATTTGTGAGTTGCTGTTCAAGACGCTTTCGCAAGCGCTTCCGGAGCGCGTGCCGGCGGGAAGCAAAGGAATGATGTGCCACGTCGGATTTGGCGGAAAAGATCCGAATAGCGGCGATTACTACTGCTTTCTGGAAACGCTGGCTGGCGGTTACGGTGGACGGGTCGATTCTGACGGCCCTGACGCGGTCCAAACTCACATTCAGAATACCCAGAACGCTCCGGTAGAAGAGACCGAACTGAACTATCCGGTGCGAATCCCCCGCTATAGTCTGGTGCCCGATTCCGACGGCCCCGGACGGTCGCGCGGCGGACTGGGTCTATGTCGAGAATATGTGTTTGTGAACCATCAACCGGTTGTGACCCTGCTCGCAGATCGGGCAAAATTCCCGCCACTTGGACTGTTTGGCGGGGAACCTGGGAAACTGGCCCGATATTCTCTGATCAGCGACGGTTCGCATCGGCAGATACCTTCCAAGGGAAGTCTGCAGGTGAGTCCGGGAGAGACTCTGCGGGTTGAAACCTGCGGCGGCGGTGGCTATGGCAACGTTTGGGAGCGTGACGCCGAATTAGTGCTTCGTGATGTTCGCGAAGGGAAGGTCAGCGCGGAACGTGCCCGCGATTGCTACGGAGTGGCGATCGACACGGAGAACTGGACGATTGAACCGGTCGAATCGGAACTGCTGCGCCGGCAATTGGAAAAGGAAAAAGGAAAACAATGAGCTTGCGCTTTCGATTGGGCGTTGACGTGGGCGGCACTTTTACCGATGCGGTTTTAATTTCCGAAGAAACAGGCGAAATCAATATTGCGAAAGTTCCTTCTACTCCGCGAGATCCATCGATCGGCTTTCTGGCTGCCGTAAATCAGATCCTGAGCAAAGCCAACACCCAGGCACCAAACATTTCGTACCTGGTTCACGGGACCACGGTTGCGACCAATGCCCTGATCGAAGGAAAGAGCCCGAAGACGGCTTTTATCACAACAGAAGGCTTTCGCGATTTATTGGAAATTGGCCGACAGATTCGACCCTCGCTCTACGACATCCATTTCGAAAAGCTGAAGCCGCTGGTTCCGCGCGACCTTTGCTTCGAAGTTCCTGAGAGGCTTGACGCGACGGGAAAGGTGCTCCGGGAACTGGACGAATCCCGCATGGCGGAGATTGCGCAAAAGCTGGAAAAACAAAATATCCGGTCGGTGGCGATCTGCTTTCTCCATTCTTATGTGAATCCATCGCATGAAGAGAGAGCGGAACAAATTCTCCGGAAACATGCGCCTAACGCAGTCCTGTCCGTTTCCTCAGGTATTTGTCCTGAATTTCGCGAGTACTTTCGAGCGAGTACGACGGTTGTCAACGCTTGCGTCAAGCCCGTCGTTGCAAACTATCTGGAAGGCATCGAAACCCAGCTTAAGAAGCAGGAGACTAAAGCTGAGCTTTTGATCATGCAGTCCAACGGCGGCGTGCTGACTTTCGAACAGGCGGCCGACAGGCCTGTGTACATGGTGGAATCCGGTCCAGCTGCCGGTGTCATCGCGGCAAATTTCATCGCCGGTAATTTAGGTTTCACCGATGTGGTCTCCTTTGACATGGGAGGCACCACCGCTAAGGCCGGCCTCATCCTCGACGGGCGCCCGAAAATTACCAAGGAATACGAAGTCGGAGCCGAAGCGCGGCCGGGCGCCGGTCAATCGCGAGGCAGCGGTTATCCAATCCGAACTCCGGTAATTGATCTGGTAGAAATTGGCGCTGGAGGTGGCAGCATCGCTTGGGTAGACCCTGGCGAAGTGCTGAGAGTGGGACCACAGAGTGCAGGCGCAGATCCGGGGCCGATCTGTTATCGGGGGGGCGGCAAGCAGCCTACGATTACCGATGCCAATTTGGTGCTGGGGCGCATTAACCCGCGCTATTTCCTCGGCGGAGAGATCGACCTCGACCTTGACGGAGCAACCGAAGGCATTCGCACGAGGTGTGCGGAGCCACTCGGCCTCGATACCATCGCCGCCGCCAATGGGATTGTTGAAATCGCGAATACGGCCATGGTGAACGCCCTGCGCTTGACCACGGTGCGCCGCGGATACGATCCGCGCGCTCTGGTGATGGTTGCCTTTGGCGGTGCCGGCCCGCTGCACGCAAACCGATTGTGCGCAGAGATGCAGATCCCGAAATTGATCGTTCCGCTGAGCCCGGGTACGGCATCGGCTCTCGGGCTTCTCACTACCGATGTCAAACATGAATTTTCCCGCACCCGGATTATGAGAGGCGACAGAGCCGACAGCGCAACAATTAATAAGATATTCTCATCGATGGAAGAGGGGGGGGGCAAGCTTTTACGGAAAGAGGGAATTCCCGCCGAGCGTATCAGCTTTTTGCGAGAGATCGAAATGCGGTACAAGGGGCAATCTTCGGAGCTGGCGGTGATTTGCGAAAGCGGAGCCTTGAACACGGAATCTCTGGCGCGGCTCTGCGCTCAGTTTCACGAGGAATACGAAAGAGCCTACGGTCGAGGATATCCCGCCGAAATAGTCGAACTGGTGAATTACCGCGTGACCGCCGTGGGCGCGATTCCGAGCCCGCCGGTGCGCAAGATATCGCACAGCGGTCTCACAGCCGGTCAGGCAAAAAAGGGAGAGCGTCCAGTCTACTTCCACGAATCGGACGGTTTCACAAAAACCAGTGTCTACGACCGGTATAAGCTCGAAGCTGGCCACCACATTACCGGACCTGCGGTGGTCGAGGAAATGGATTCGAATACGCTGATTCATCCCCATTTCCAGGCGGATGTCGACGGCTTTGGGAACCTGCTGATTAGTCCCGTCCCTTCGACGTAGACGATGCAGTGGAAACAGATGAAGGTGGGGCGGGCGTCCAATCCACTTCCGGGAGGTTCAACCTGCATCTGTTTGGGTGGCGCGGATTCCCGAGAAGAAGCAGGAGTATCTGCGGAGTCTTTGGATTTCAAAAACGCTGTCGCGAGTCATCGCTGGGTTCGTCTTCATCGGCCCATCCAGCCGCCATCGACGGTTAAGACATGTCCGTGAACGAAATTAGAAGCCGGTGAGGCGAGGAATACGACCGCGCCGCTTAAGTCCTCAGGCGTGCCCCACCGTCCGGCGGGAGTTCGGCTTAGAATTTCCGCGGATCGCCCCGGATCGTCATGCAGCGTCTCTGTCATATCTGTCAAAATGTAGCCTGGTGCGATTGCGTTCACATTGATATTGAACTTTGCCCACTCATTGGCCAGCGCTTTGGTGACTTGTGCCACGCCACCCTTGCTCGCCGCATAAGCGGGTATGGCGATTCCGCCAATAAAACTCACAATGGACGCGATGTTGATGATTTTTCCACTCTTTTGTTCAATCATGTGCCGTCCGACGCGCTGGCACAGTCGAAACAGCGCGGTGAGATTCAGCCCGATGACTCGGTCCCAATCCGCTTCCGGGTAGTTGAGTGATGGCGCTCGGGCCTGCACACCGGCGCTATTGACCAGGATGTCCACGTGGCCCCAGTGCGCTACAGTTTCGCTTACTGCCCGCTCCGTGAACTCGCTTTCGCAGATGTCGCCACGAAAGCCTAAGGCATCGCGGCCGAGTGCGCGAATCGCCTTGCAGGTTTCTTCCGGGTCGTGGGACCGTCCCAGCACTACGACATCGGCTCCGGCTTCGGCAAGTCCGATGGCCGTGGCTCGGCCGATTCCAGCCGTCCCGCCAGTTACGATTGCCACTTTTCCGTCTAGTCTGAACCTGTCCATCGTCGCGCCTTCTTTTCTACCGCCTTCCTCTTTATTACTGATTCTTCTTAGCCATATCCGATTTCAGATTTTGCCAAGGCAGGGAGCCCAAACAATAGTTCACATCGACGATGGCACGGGTGGGTTCACTACCTGCGTAAACCCAGATCATCGCCATCGGACTTTGCGATTCGTTCAAAAACCGATGCGGCTTTCCCTGCGGAATAAATGCAGTATCGCATCCGCTCAGTTGGTAACGCCGGCCTGCCACTTCGCAGATCGCGCTGCCTTCGACAATGGTGATGGACTCGTCGTAGTCATGAATATGACATGGTAGCGAGGTGCCCGGCTGAAATCTTCCATAGCCTCCGCAAATGCCTACCGATCCGTAGCGGCCTGCGAACAAGTCGGAAAATTGAGTGCCCGGAGCGAGTTCGTACTTCTCCATCTTGTTAAACCGCGAGATGTGCTCGGGGTCTTTGGGGCCAGGGTCCGACGATGTGCGATCTTGTCGAATGAAATGATCCGCGATTGCGGTGCGCCCTGGCTCGGGAGAAGCAAATGCTGACAGCACTACCAGTGGCTCCGTTTCTGAGCCATTCTTGGGATTATGAGCTATCCCCGCGGGAACGTGGATACAGTCCAACGGTCCCAGGCGGTAGATGCGTCCCTCGAGGGAGAACAGTCCCTCGCCCTGCAAAACCGTTATCGCCTCGCTGCATGGATGGGTGTGATAGCCGAGGCCTTTTCCGGGGGCGAATGTCGCAGTTCCCGTCGTCATCGCCGATGCGCCGCTCTCCGCAGAGGCAAAGATGCGTAAGGCGACGGCGGGGAGAAACGCGGCAATCGGTTCGCGCTGTCCAGAAATAATCTGTTCCGAGTTTGTCATGGGTGCCTGGCCCTTCTTTAAAATAAAGAATCACTTTCGCAATAGCTAACTACTTTCTGTTGTCAATCAAAATGCCTCTAGGAGCTCTGCATGTAAACGATATGGGTTTGCATGAACTCATACAGTCCATGCTTGCCGTCGGCGCCTCCGATGCCGCTCTTTCGCCATCCGGCATGAAAACCCTGCATAGCTTCGAAATTCTCGCGGTTGATGTAGGTTTCGCCAAAGCGAATTTCTCGACTCACCTTTAATGCAACATTCAGATCGCGGGTGTACACGGAAGACGTGAGACCATAGTCGGAATCATTGGCGAAGGCGATTCCCTCATCGAGGTCGCTGAACGTCACCACCGGAACCACCGGGCCGAAGATTTCGCGGCGAATGATGTCCATGTCCTGCCGGCAACCAGCGATGACGGTCGGTTCGTAGAAATATCCCTTGTCTCCTGGACCGCGCTTGCCGCCAGTCACAATCGTCGCGCCAGCCTTTGCCGCGCCGCGAACTAACGAGTCCACTTTCTGGAACCCTGCTTCGTTGATCAGCGGACCGTAGGCTACCGATTCATCGGCCAGGGGGTCGCCAAACCGCGTGGCCTTCATGGCGGCGGAAAGCTTCTCGACGAACTGGTCGGCCACACCACTCTGCACATATGCACGTTCCGCGCAATTGCAAACCTGCCCGCTGTTAATCACGCGCGAAGCTGTCACCGCTTTGACTGCCAGATCGATATCGGCATCGGACATCACAAGAACCGGAGCTTTCCCGCCCAGTTCGAGGTTTACCTTCGTGATGTTGGGCGCAGCCGCGGTCATGATCGCGGAGCCGGTTTGCACGCTTCCGGTAAAGCTGATCATGCCGATGCGGCGCGACGAGGCCAAACTCTTGCCGACCGTGGCGCCTCGTCCATGAACGAAGTTGATTACACCCGGAGGAACATCCGCCCGTGCCAGCAGTTCGCAAAACTTCACCGCGTTGTGGGGAGTTTCTTCGCTCGGCTTGATCACAATCGTGTTCCCCGTGACCAGCGCGGGCGCCGCTTTACGGGCAATCAAAAAGAAAGGAAAGTTCCAAGGCAGGATGCCGGCAATGACGCCGATGGGCTGGCGGAAAAGAAAGATACTCTCGCCCACCCGGTCGCTTTCCACAATCTCGCCCTCGATGCGGCGAGCCCACTCCGCCATGTAGTCGAGGTAGTCGGCTGTGAATGAAACCTCCACGCGCGCCAAGCCCAGTATCTTGCCTTGTTCTTCCACAATCACGCGAGCGATGGGCTCGGCATGTTGGCGAATCTGCTGGGCAATACTGCGCAACGCCTTGGCGCGCTCGATAGCCGGTTTCTTCGCCCAACTTACTTGGGCTTTTTCGGCGGCAGAGATGGCCGCTTCCACATCGGCGCTGGTGCTGTCGGGTACGCTGCAAACGATCTCGCCAGTCGACGGGTTGGTTACCTCAATGCGGTCATGATTGCCAGCCGGGGTGAATTTTCCATTAATAAAGTTGTCGTAGTGCTTCACGAAAGGCTCCTTTGTCATTCGACAGTGATTTGCAATCGCCTTGGATCAGTAGATTCCTCAGCTCATTACCTCGGGATTCACAAGGTTCGGAGGCCGTTTCCCATTGAGCGCGGCGAGCATATTGTCTGCGGCCATCACCGCCATGCGCAGGCGAGTTTCGGCCGTGGCGCTTCCCACATGGGGCATCAGCACTACATTGCTCATTCCCAGCAGAGCTGGATGCACCTTAGGCTCATGCTCAAAAACATCCAGGCCGGCGCCGGCAATTCGACCAGCCTGAAGAGCCTCTACCAGGGCAGCTTCTTCGACAATGCTGCCGCGCGCCGTATTGATGAAGAACGCCGATGGCTTCATCTTCGCCAATTCAGGTGCGCGAATTGCGTACCTGGTTTCTGCAGTCAACGGAACGTGCACGCTGAAGAAATCGGACTCGCGAAACAGTGTCTCGCGATCCACAAATTCGCCAGAAAACTCCTTCTCGATGCTTTCGGGTACGCGATGCCGTGCGTGATACAGAATTCGCATCGAGAAGCCCCGGCCGCGGCGTGCCACCGCCTGCGCGATGCGCCCGAAACCATAAAGTCCCAGGGTCTTCCAGTGCATCTCGGCACCCAGCATAAAATTCCATTGCCAGTGCGTCCACTTGAGACCGCGGACGTATCGGTCGCCCTCAGGTATTCTCCTGGCTGCAGAGATGATCAGGGCAAACGCCAGATCAGCGGTCGCCTCGGTAAGCACATCTGGCGTGTTGGTGACCATGATGCGGCGCTTATTGCATGCCTCCACATCGATGTTGTCGTACCCAACACCAATGTTGGCGACGACCTTCAATTTGGGTGAGGTCGCGATCAGGTCTTCGCTGATTCGAACCCCGGAGGGCATCACTCCATTTGCATCGCGCATCGCCTCGGCCAATAAGTGCGCAGGCATAGCTTCGTCGACCGGATAGATTTGCACCGCACACTGTTGGGCGACTCGATCGATTGCCTCGCGCTGAATGGGCCTGGTAATCAAGACCTTGGGAAGTTGTCGATCCATCAGATTATCTCGCTCGCTTCCCCACTGTGTGCCGGACAGGCCCCTGAACCACATTCAGCAGGGGGCGCCCAGTTGCAAGCCGATCAATGTTGTCTGCAATCGCACGAAATCGGCGATCGAACGTCCCCGTCGTCCACCCAGCAATGTGCGGAGTCATGATGAGATTGGTGAGTTTGTGAAATGGAAGAGCTGAAGGAGTAGATCGTTTACCGCCCAGAGCGTACCGGTACCATACGTCCACGGCCGCACTGCGAATGCGCCGCTTGCTCAACGCCTCATAGAGGGCTGCTTCTTCCACAACGCCGGCCCGCGCAATATTGATAAGACTCGCACTGGGCTTCATCCAACCGAACTCCTGGGCGCCAATCAAACCACGAGTGCGGTCGTTCAGAGGACAAGCGAGTACCACATAGTCGGATTCGCGCAGCAGTTCAGGTAATTTCTCGGGTCCTCCCCAGAAATCAACTGTCTTGGGTCTGCGAGCCGGAGGATGCGCGCTCAGCGCCCGAACGCTCATGCCGAACGCATGAGCGCGAGCCCCTGCCTCTCGTCCGATGTGGCCGAATCCGATGATTCCCAAAACCTTGCCCTGGATCTCGTCAGCGGGCGGCGCTCCCCAGATCCAACTCCCGTGCCACATCCCCTTTCGCAGCTGAGCGTCGGTTTCAACCAGGTTCCGGCTTAGCGCCAGGACCATCATCATCACAAATTCTCCGATGGCAGGACCGTGGAAGTAGACATTCGACACGGTTGTCTGGGAAGAAAGCGCAGAGAGGTTAAAATCATCCACTCCGGCACCCATCGCGTGTAGTAATTTTAGACCTTTCGCGGCCTGCGCCATCCGTGCACTGAAATACTGTCCGAGGACCACGTCGGTCCCCTGCAGCTTTTGACGCAGGCCCTCGTCTTCGCGGGTTTCTGGAAACAGACGAAATGAACAGTTCGTCACCAGATTCTCCTGCAGCAACTTTACTCCGCCAGATGGGACTGGACCGACGAGCGCTACGGTGAGATGTGGAAGCGTGCCAGCTTTTTTCACATTCACGCTCGCTCTAACCGGCTTGCACTTGCATAAAGTTTTGCGAGACCTTGGTGGGCTCGGAAAGCGCCACCAGCGTATCGATGTCGAAGTCCTTATAAAGATCCAGGCAGAAAAGGTCGGGAGCTTCCTGATAGCGGACTGGTTTCTCCAACAGGTATCCCAGACTCTTCATGCCATCTCGCGTATATAGGTCGGAAAAATATGCCGGCTCCAGCGACGATGCGACCAGCGCCGTAACCTGATTTCGAATACCATAGGTTTCCAGCGAAATATTTTGCGTGCTTTCTTTCCGCACCCAATCGGCAACCCCAATGAGCTGCGCAGCCTGCATGCCAAGGGGGCGATCTCCCGCGGCGGACAAAAGCAGCCCGTAGAGTGCGGAGGGCGGTCTCGTAGCCAGCCAAGCTTTTACACTTGGTATTTGAGCGGGGGTGGACAACAGCTGGCTATAGAGTTCGGGAACGTGCACCGGCCCATCCTTGGGGTAGTCAGGTGACGCGTCGCCAGTGAACAACAGATTGATCGCCAGAACTTGTTCGCCACGATTGATGTGCCAGGGAACTGCGTTCTCGGGCGAGGTGGAAAGAGTCTGCAGACGCACCGGATCGGCAATAATGTCCATCCGCACTGATCGCAGCCCGCTGTCATCCAGCAAGATTGCGAGTGGCGCATCGTCCGCGGCGGTTGTCGACTTCAACCATATGGCCGTCGCGCTCAGATCGTTGTTGAATTCAAGTCGATAGCCAATGCTTCGCAGGCCTTTGTTTCTCGTGCTAAATAGGGGCCAGGCATGCCGGAGCGCCACGGGTTTGTAGCGGACCACTTCTTTCAAGCGCGCTCGCGAGGCGTTGGCCCATTTTGTTCTTGACGCAGCATCTGTGGGGACGGGCGGACGCTCAAATCTCGCAGCGATCTTTCGGGCCAGACCAGTAATGGTCAGATTGTCTTTGGGAATTCCGACCTGAAGTTCCTGGTAGCTTTTTACTTCTCCATCCACCGGCACTTCGTGCTCGACCACCGGCATATTGAAATGCTTGGTGAAAAACGCATAGGACTGTTGCCGGTTGTCGAGTTCATAGTTGTGCGTTCCCGGATCTATATTCTCGTGGAAAGCGATGTTGTCATCTTTCCCGTACAACTTGAAAAACGGCCTCGTTTCGTCATACAAGTGAGGTTTTTGCAGTGGCGCTCGCAAACCGTATTGATCTTCGGCTCCGTACATGAGAAGGATGGAGCGGGGAGCCATCATTGCGGTGAGCGTCGAATAGTCGCCATCGATGAACTGATCGTGCGGATGATATTCCAGGTCGCCGACATCCGAGTGTCGTTCGATGGCTGAAGTAAACGAGAAATAGCCGCAGGCCCCGACGGCTACCGCGATGCGCTCATCCAGGGAACCAATGATGATGGTCTGCCACGCGCCACCGGAGAGGCCGGTGGCTCCGATCCGGTGCGGGTCGACATTAGGATGCTGGCACAGATAGTCCAGTCCCTTGCGTATCGCCAGATAGAACAGACCGGTGGCGCCCAAGCCTACGAGATTCAGGTGCGCTCCACACCAATGGTTGTTCTCGGGAACCGCCAATTCGCCCATTCCCAGCCATTCCAGACTGAGAGCGTACATGCCCTGAAGCGCATTGTTTATGCAACGCTTTTGCTTATAGTCGGCCGCCTTTCCATTCGCCGCATGACCGTTCAAATTAATTGTTGCGGGAACCCTACCGTTCGGTTTTTCGGGTTCATAGAGCACTGCGGTTGTCGAAAAACCGGGGACGATCTCATAGCGAAGCTTTCGCAGCCGGTATCCCTTGCCGGTGGGGACGAGCCCAAGATCTTCGAACTTGGGCGGCGCATCCACCCACTCTTTTGGCCATCCGTGGAAGATGACATTTTTCAGCAAATGCTGGCGCAGCTGTTTTTGCTGGGCGGTCCATTCTGCGGCGGTCTTGGGGGCCGGTAGCGGCGCGACACGCTTCATCAGGTACTGCTGAATCTGAAAATCCACCACGTCTTCTGTCTGTAGCCGTAACTTCAGCACCTCGCCCACTTCCTCGACGCGAGTCTGCGCGAGTGCGGCCGGCGGCGTCACGAGACTCGCAGAGGTGCCCACCAGCGTCGCGCCTGCCAGCATCGATGTCGACTGCAGGAAACCGCGACGCGTGGAACGGGAGTTCGACATGAGTTCCTCCTTACAACGCTTTCTCCGCTACTCAGGGCTGCAGCACAGTCTGTAACTCGGCTGCCGGATTTGCCTCCGCTCGCACGCCGTACACCTCCAGCGCTCGCGTCTTGCTGATCTTCTCTTCGCGTAAATCGCGCATCACGAGCTCAGGATCGCGCTCCGCGCAAGGGCCGTACCCACCTCCACCTGGGCTTTCGATTCGTACGATATCGCCCGCTCTCACCTGCATCGTGCCCTTTGAGGGGATTTCAATGCTGCTGCCGTTGGAAGTGAGAAGATAACGGGCGCATCGTCCTTCACGGCCGCCAAACAAACCACGCGCCGGAAACTTCACCCGATCTGCGAGAGTGGTGAAAACGGCTTCGTGATCGACAAAGATATATTCGCGGCACAATCCCAGGCCTCCGCGCAAACGACCGGGTCCTTCCGAATCCTGGATAAGGCCGTAGCGTGGAATGCGAACCGGATAGTTCAACTCTGTCTCTTCCACGGGCGCGTTTTGCGTGTTCTGGAAGTGAGTCTGCACTGCGTCCGGTCCATCGGATCCAATACGGCCGCCATAGCCGCCGGCTATGGTCTCGTAGAAGCAGTAATATTCTCCCGACCTCGGATCGCGGCCACCAAATCCGACTTGGCAAACCGTTCCTTTGGTTCCTGCCGGAACTCGATTCGGGAGAGCTCCAGAAAGCGCAGCGAATAAAAGTTCGCATAGCCGCATGGCCACTTCCCAGCCGCCCACGATGGCCGTCGGATGGCTGGCATTCACTGCGCAGCCCTCCGGCGCAATAATGTTGATCGGACGGTAGAAGCCTTCATTCAGCGGAATGTCAGGATCGACGAGGCATTTCAGGACGTAGACACAGGCGGTGAATGTCTGGGTCAGGTTGCAATTCATGGGAGCGGCGCGTTGCGCGTCGGTGCCCGAAAAATCGAACGTTACATTTTCGCCGTCCAGAGTGACGCGAGCGCGGAGATGAACTGGTTTGGAGGTGATGCCGTCATCATCCAGCTGATCTTCGGCTTCGAAAGTTCCACGGGGCAACTGAACCAGCTCCGCGCGAAGCAAGCGCTCGCTGTACTCGATCATCCTGTCGATATAAAAGGTTAAAGGTGCGACGCCAAAGCGCTGTGCCACGTGCGTAAGCCGGCGCACTCCTAACTCACTAGCCAACACCTGCGCGCGCAAATCGCCGGCCACTTCTTTCTTGGCGCGAACGTTGGCCAAAACCATCTTCAGGATGTCATCCAAGATTTGCCCTTTGGAAACCAGTTTGATCACAGGCAGGATCAAACCTTCCTGATAAATCTCCTGGAATGCTCCAATGCTGGCCGGCGCACCACCGCCTACGTCCACGTGGTGGCAGATATTGGCAACATAACCGAGCAGCCTGCCTTCGAAGTAGAAGGGCGCAATCAGAAAGATGTCGTTGAGGTGGCTGGCCTGGCGATGGGGATCGTTCACCAATAGGGCATCGCCCGGCTCTATGTTTTTCGGCCCATATTCTGCGACTGCGCGGGGCACGATGCGGCCGAGAGTTACAAGATGCGCGGGCTGACAAAAAGCCTGCGCTACCATTCTGCCTTGGGCATCGACAAACCCGGAAGAGTAATCGAGACGAGTCTTGACGTTCGTCGAATATGCAGTCCGCTGAAGGCAGGCCGACATCTCTTCCGTTGCTTCAAGCAGAGCATTACGGATCACTTCAAACAGAATCGGATCAATTCGGTCTGCGTTGCGATTGGATTGGTGCATTCTCCAGCGTCTCCCTGTCTCCACTTCCGGGTCAGAAGCAAAAAGGTAATCTAGATTTCTTGCCCTATGGCTTCACCGTTCGTGCCGACTTCTTTCATGCCAACTTCGGGCACGACCGGTGAAATGCCCAACCACAAAGCCGATCCCACAATTGCCAGCGCGGCGGCTACATACAGGGCATTCTTCCATCCCATGTAGGCAGCCAGGATGGGTGTCAGCGCCGGCGAAATCATCCCGCCGATATTGCTGCCGCAATTCATCACTCCCCCGGCCGTACCGCTGCGAGAGACCGCGACCTCCATCATGGTGGCCCAGAAAGGGCCCTCAACCGAAAGAACCGAGGCCATTGCCAGCGCCAGATAGATCACTGCAGCCACGGCGCTGTCGGTTCCCGCACCCAAAACGAGAAAAACAGCAGAAAGAAAGAGTCCGAGCATCGGAATTGTCCGCCGCCCCCACCGCGCTCCCATGGGACCCATTACTAACCGGTCAGAAATGAATCCTCCCAGGGGAATAGAAATGGACGACAACAGGCCAGGAAGACTGCTGAAGCTGCCAGCCCGCAGCAGATCGAAATGCCGTACATCCACTAAGTAGAGGTAAAACCAAAAAATGAAGATGTAGCCAACATATCCCTCCAGCGTGTAACTCAAGGTCAGAAGCACAAAACTGCGTGACCAGAGGGTGCCGCTATTTCCGTTAGCGACGCGTTGGGTAGCCGAACGCTGGGAAGGAAAGCTGGCGCCTCGCAGCGCTGTCCATATGCCGGCGACTGCCAGAGCCGGTAAAGCCGAACTCATCATTGCGGTCCGCCAACCCCAGTGAACCATGACCCGGGAAAGCGCCGCGGGAGCGAGAGCCGCGCCGGCTCCCACCGCGGCCAGGACGATTCCATTGGCAAATCCCTGATGCACCGGCGGGATCCACCGCGCCACGCCCTGCGCCGCACCAGGGAAGGTGGGCGACTCGGCTACGCCCAGAACAAACCGCAGACACAGCAAGATCACGAACGTATTAACAGCAGTTCGCCCCAGGGGTCCCCAGCCCAGCGCCGCCATGCCTGAGGTGACCACGACCCATATAAGAGCGGCGGAACCCAGTACCAGCCGGGCCCCCCAGCGGTCAGCCGCAATCCCCGCGGGAATTTGAAACAACGCGTATCCCAGCACGAATGCGCTAAACAGGCGGCCCATGTCGATCTGAGAAAATCCCAAATCGCGCATCATGAGCGCGCCAACCACAGAAATGTTCACCCGGCACAGATAACTTCCCACTGCCGTTACAAAAAGAAGCATCACAAGCGGCCACGGATTCTTTGCGGTCCTGACATACGGTGTCTGCCTGTCGGATTGCTGAGTCCCGTCGTTCCCCATAGAGTGGCGCCAATCCGAACGGCTGTTGGAGCTGCTATTGCCCCAGAGACATCCTAACGTGGCATTCCGATTTCTCAGAACTACTTGCGCCTAGCCTAATGGAACTGAATATGAATTTCGTAAATTTGCAAGCAGCCTCAATCCCCAAAACCCCGGCGCAATCGCCCAAGCAGATGCAGAGTATCCACAGGCGAGCTGAGTAAAACATACTACTTGAACCGCTCACCAGTATGTCAAGTCGCTTATTGAGCTACGTTTCATTTATGAAACGTTATGTATCAGACGATGCGCGCGACTAGTCTATAATGCTGCGAAGCACTGTGCTTCAGGCCCATGACGCGCTCAAACTTCATCGATAAGACTACATCTCATGTTGACAAGCGTTCGTTTAGCTCTTATTCTCCCGTTGTTTGTAAAACGTTGTGTTTCACTTTTCAGAGCTTTCACAGGCGTAGTGAGCCAATATCATTCAATTCCAACCCCAAGTCTCACTTGAAGAGCAACCATTTGCATGACCGACAATTCGAAGCAGTTCTCCTTATCGAAAGAGTTATTTAAGGAATCGCAAAAATATCTGGCCGGGGGAGTAAGCAGCGGCATGCGTTCTGCCGCTAAACCGTTACCCCTGTTCTTTTCTTCCGCCGCTGGTTGTCATATAACCGATGTCGACGGGAACCAGTACATCGATTACACGCTGGCTTGGGGTCCACTGATCCTCGGACACTCACATCCCGCAATTGTGGACGCGGTGACCGCTCAGCTGAAGCTCAGCCAGTTGCTGGGTGCGCAGCATGAGTTGGAAATTCAGGTAGCGAAAAAGATCTGCGAGTTAGTGCCGTCAGCTGAGCGGGTCATTTTTAGCAACAGCGGTACAGAAGCGGTGCAGGTGGCTCTGCGGTTGGCCCGTACGTTTACAGGACGGCGTAAGATCATCCGCTTCGAGGGGCATTACCACGGCTGGATGGAGAATATTCTATCCGGGTATCGACCCACTCCCAACTCGGCAGTCGGAGAGGAGGCGGACGGCATTCCCATAGCTGCGGAGACTCTGGTGCTGCCATGGAACGATCTGGCTGCCGTGGAGGAGGTGCTGAGCACGCAGGGGAAAGAAGTTGCGGCTCTGATTACCGAGCCCATCTTATGCAATACACACTGTTTGATGCCGAAAGCAGGCTATCTGCAGGGTTTGCGCGAGTTGACCCAGCGTTATGGCGTGGTGCTGATATTCGATGAAGTGATCACCGGGTTTCGGGTAGCTTTGGGCGGGGCGCAGGCGCTGTTCGGGGTGACGCCGGATCTGACTACCATGGGCAAAGCGGTGGCGGGCGGATTTCCTCTGAGCGTAGTGGGAGGGCGGCAGGAGATTATGGCTCTGGTAGCGGAACAAAAGGTTCCACACGCCGGGACATTCAACGGTAACCCCGTGACCTTAGCAGCGTCTTGGGCGACCCTTCAGACGCTGGAGAAAGGCCAGGGGAGGGTGCTCGAGCAAATACGCAAGAACGGAGAACGCCTGATGCGAAGTATCCGTCAGTTTGCGCAGGCGGCAGGAATTTCGGTTCTGATCAACGGCATTGGTTCCTGCTTTTATGTGGCATTCACTGCGCGGCGCGAGATGTGGAATTTCCGCGATACGCTAGACAGCGACCTGGAGGCACGCGATGAGTTTCTCCTGAGCCTGTTGCAAGCGGGCATCTATCTGATGCCAGATGGGCGCTGGTATGTTTCAGCAGCTCACACCGAAAAGGACATTGCTCAGACTCTCGATATTATTCAGGAAGTATTCGCCCGAGATAAAGCCAAGGTCATGCCTGCCCATTCATCATAATAATGTGTGCGCTTATGACCGGGGGCTTCATGTCTAAAACACAATTTACTCGTCGAGACTTTCTTCAGACGTTCTCTCAGGCCGCTGGAGCGACTGCTCTTGGCGGCAGCGCAATCTTTTCAACGCCCTCAGCTTTATATGCCCAAGCCAATACCGATCAAATAGGGCCGATCTTAAAGCAAGAGCTTCAGCCCGCCGATGTCGCAGAATTTCAGCTGCGTCAGTACTTGATGAGTCGGGTCAAGCCTCTTCCTTCGCCGGCGAACGCCGAAGAGTGGACTGCCGAAGCGAGCCGCATTCGGCGGTATGCTTTGGAGGAAGTCATCTTCCATGGTTGGCCCAGGGAATGGGTTAGCGCTCAGCCCAGGTTCGAGGATTACGGACTGGTCCCGTCAGGCAAAGGCTACCGAACGCGTAAGTTGCGATACGAAATCGTTCCTGGCTTTTGGTCCACGGCGTTGCTGTATGAACCGGAAACGCCGACGGGGAAAGTTCCAGCAACTCTTAACTTAAACGGCCACGCCCCTCAAGGAAAAGCAGCCGAGTACAAGCAGAAGCGATGCATCAATAACGCCTTGCAAGGCATGTTCGCATTGAGTTTGGAATGGCTGGGCATGGGTGAGTTGGATCTTCCGGAGAACGCGCATTGGTTCGGTGCGCACTTGAACTTGGTGGGAGCCTGCGCGACGGGCTTGTTCTATCTGGCGATGCGCAAAGGTATCGACTACCTGTGCCGACACCCCGGCGTTGATGCGCAGCGCATCGGGGTTACCGGCTTATCCGGCGGGGGCTGGCAAACCCTTACCCTGAGTGCACTCGACGAGCGTGTTGCCGTATCTGTTCCAATTTCAGGGCATTTCGCTCTTATCTCGGCAATTGAACGCAATTCCGACGTAGGGGATATTGAATACAATTCTGTCGATTTGAGGTTGCATTGTGATGTCACTGTGTTGACCGCAATGCGCGCGCCTCGTCCCACACTGCTCATCTATGCTGCCGAAGACGAATACGGAATGCGGGCCGCTCTCGAAAAACCTCATTGCTATGACGAGATCAGGCCTTTCTTCAAGCTGTACGGGAAAGAGGACGTCTTTGCCTGGCATGAAAACCTCGATCCAGGTACTCACAACTACCAGCTCGATAACCGCCAGCAAGCCTACGGCTTTTTCACCCGGCACTTCAATATGCCGATCGTGGAACACGAGATTCCGGTGGACGACCAGATCAAGAGTTGTGAAGAGCTGACAGTAGGACTGCCTGCGGCGAATCTCACAATTGTCGGCCTCGCAAAGAAAATGGCCGCGACCTTTCGGCGCCCTACAGTGCCTGGCGATGCCGATTCTCGGTCGGCCTGGGCTGATTCCATGCGGACGAAGCTAAGAGATGTGTTGCGCTACGATCCGGTAACGCTGAAGCACGCCTGGCCGATCGCCAGCACTCGCAATAAAGGGCTTGAGACCCTGTCCTACCGCCTTGAATTCAGCAACCAGCTAAGCGCCACGGCAGTTTGGCTAAAAGCGATAGCAGCTTCGCCTCAAGCGCCGGCTGTGATCATCCTTAACGATGAGGGCATGCAAACAGTCCGGCCGGAAGTATTCGGGGACGCCACGCGAGCCCCAGTACTGTCCGAATGCAGGGCGAATTCCGTGGCATGGCGTGTGAATCGCGGCGAACAAGTTCTCGCACTTAACCTAATTTTTATCGGGGACGCGTCGCCAGATAAGTTAGGCGAGCCCAAATCTCTATGGGGACCCGCTACCCTCTATACCGAACTACTGGCTGCAATGGGGGAGCGGGCCCTCGGAATCGAAGTTGCCCAGTTGCTCGCAGCTAGCAAGTGGGTGCAAACAAGCAAAGGGGCGCCATCAATTTCTCTGGAAGCTAGCGGCATTCGCAGCCAAGTCGCGGCTCTTACTGCTTCGGCACTCGAACCCTCCACCTTTTCAGACATCTTGACTCGCGAAGGCATGCACAGCTTCGGTCACTTATTGGAGAAAGCCGTCCCTTATCAGAACGCCCCGGAACTTTTCTGTCTCGATCTTTACAAGGAATTTGATATTGACCATCTCGTTGCATTGGCAGCGCCAACCAAAATCGTCCAAACTGCGATAATCAGTTAAGGCGATGCGAGTCTGTGATCTAAGTGATACTCTCTATTTCACCCTGTTAAGATTTCTGTTGCCGTCCTCCTGAATTATTTGTAGCCTTTTCAATATGAAACAAGCCGATTCGCCTCCAGCAAAGAATGGACGTGGAACATCCAACTTTCTCAGAGCACTGGAGAGCGCTTTTCGAGTGCTTGAGATCATGGCCCGCACTGAAGGTGGCGTGCATGTAAGTGAATTGGCCAGGACGCTTCAGCTTCCCAAGGCCACCGTGTTTCGAATCTTGTTCACCTTGCAGGAGATTGGTTACGCTCGCAAGGATCCGGTTACTCGCGCCTACGTCGCCGTACGGGGCGTTGCTTGGGTGAATCACGACGAAGGCAGAGAAATATTGCGGCGCGTCGCCCGGCCCTACATGGAAAAATTGCTTTCGCGTTTTGAGCAAACGGTAAATCTTGCCGTCCTTGATCGCGGGCAAGTCCTATACACGGAAATTCTGGAAGGACTTCGCTCGATCCGCATGTCCGCCATCGTCAACACTTATGCTCCGGTTCATGCGACCGGCGTGGGTAAATGCATGCTGGCATTTTTGCATCCAATGGAAGCGGAGGAGATACTAAAGAAGAGATCTCTGCCTAAGTTGACCCCCAAGACGATTACATCTATCCGGGTACAGTTGACAGCTTTCAAGCGCATCCGGGAGCAAGGCTTCGCGATCGACAACGAGGAGGCTGAGACCGGTGCGCGCTGTGTGGCCGCCCCGATTTTCAACTCGCAAGGCCGGCCGGTGGCAGCCATGAGCGTGTCCGGTCCCGTGAATTACATGACCGGAAGCGTCGTCGGACAAATCGCACAACACCTGGCGGAAGCCACACGGAAGATTTCCGGACAGTTGGGCTTTTCAATAAACCTGAAGGGAAAGCATCTCGCCTATTACGAATAAATGTTGAACCACTTCTGCGCTACTGGTTAACGTGCAGAAATACTTAAAGGAGGTTCGGACTCCAGACGCTAGGGTCCACGGGCCGTCCGAGAGTTTCCATCATTTCTGCAATCGTTTTGACCAACAGGGTGCAGTCGACCCCCACGCCAATCATCTGGAAGCCTTGGCTGATACGAAATTTTCCATCGTTGGCATCGGTCCCCACGATGCCGCAGGGAAAACCCCGCGCCCGAAGCCGGTCCTTGATCCGGATCAATTCTTCAGCAACCCCCGGGCCTTCCCATTCCCCTACGAATCCTGCGGAGGCTGAGTAGTCTGCTGGACCAAAAAAGAAGCCATCTACATCGGACACCTGCATGATGGCTTCAAGATTCTTTCCCGAATCTACGGTTTCTATCATGGGCAGGATGATAGTCCTCTGATTCGCCGTCTTGGCATGAGCCCTTCCCTTGCCCCACGCAGTCGCCCGCTCGACTCCCATGCCACGCAGACCACGCGGGGGATATTTGGCGAAGCAAACAGCTCGCTCAATTTCTTCGGCGGTGCGGATTCGCGGTACGATAATTCCGTGCGCTCCCAAACCCAAAGTCCTCTGAATTAAACCATGTTCGATCCCAGGAATTCTAACCAGAGCTGCCGTGGAACTACGGCTGATCGCCCGCAGATGGTTGGCAACTTCCTGCAGGTCAAGTTCTCCGTGTTCCGTGTCGATACAGATCCAGTCCAAGCCCATTCGGGCTGCGATTTCGCTGGCAGTGGGCGATTCCATCGTTACCCACAATCCGAATGTGGTTTCTCCATTTCGAAGTTTCTCCCGCAGACGGTCGCCGGCGTTTACGCTTTCGGTCATGGCTCGCTTTCTGAAAATTCGAGGATTGCTCGTACCTTTCTCACCAGTCAAGAGTGCGGCGACCTGCTATGCGGGCAGGCCGCGTATATATCTCGATCCAGATACTAGTTTCCTATTCCGTATTGATCCTCCACCAGGGTCAGCAAACCCAGTCGCTCCAGCCGATCGAGCGGGGCACGGAAAGTGACATGCACAACTCCGGGATGCCGCCCGATTTCTATGCTGCCCGTAATTGTCGCCCGGTTTTTGACCTCTGGAACCGTCATTCGAAGGATTGCCGCGGCTCTTGCCAAACCATTGTCGGTCGCGGAATTCAAGTTCGCCCCCGTTCCCACGAAAGAGATCGGCGCGGACTTTTCGACCTCATCGACGCCCCACTGCTTTGCCAACTCGATCGCTTGTGTCCGCTCGGCGTCGGACAAGGGCTTAGCCAGGTAGGGCAGATCCTCGAGCAACGGTAAAATAATCGGTCCGTCTAGCGCGAGGCCTTTCATCAAATGGACTTGTAGTGTGACAATTCCTGCTACGTCGCAGGTGTGGCCCGCGATTTCGCCATCGCCTTGCAGCGCGTGCATGTCTCCGAGATAGATCCCTCCGCCCTTTACCTTGACCGGGCAGATCAGAATCGAACCGGCGCGTACGATATCGATGTCCATGTGTCCGTCGGTGCGAAGTTCCAATTGCTCAGGCGTGATCGCGTATTCGTGGGGCGCACCCAAAAGGAATGATCCGAAGTCACCCGCGTTATGTGATTCCGGCATGCAGACGGCCGGCACCGTTCCCAGTTGCCCCATGAAAGGGCGCAAACGGGCGACAAGCCCCACCAGATCGTGGGGAGCGAAAGTGAGAATGCAATTCTGCACTGAGTTCTTGGGCAGCGCGGCGTATCTTTTGGCATCGCGAGCAATATTTTCTGCCGGTTCCTGTGGCAAGGTCAGGCCTACAGTGCGGTTATTGTCGAAAGCGATGGTGTAGCCGTTGGTGAATGAGAACGGAGCCGCTTCCGCCCCACATTTTACGCAGCGTATTGCCGACTGACCGATCCCTTCTACTCGGGTCTCGGGATAGAGCACACCACATCCGGGACATTTGCCGGCCACATAGGGGTCGCCCAGGTAGCGTCCGGTCATGAACTGGTCGTTGCCGGAGGCCGTGGCGATCGAAGTGACCTTAATTTCGCGGATTCGAATTGCGACAGCATCACCAATCTCCGCACCCGCGACCGCAATCGGTCGCGTGACCTCGTGCCCACCTCGAATCGCAGGTGTGATCATCGGACCCCAGCAACCGGGTGCAGTATTGGCGATAATATGGCCGCCATCTCTCACAGGACCAAGCATGGGGCGCGCCGGGTCCAGCAGGCCATCGGTGAACTGGTCGACGAAAACGGTCTCGCTGCCTGCATCGAGCTTTGCTGGGTGATCGATGCTTTGTCTGACGCTATCTACTGTGGTTGTGGCCATGGTGGGTCCTCCAATCGAAAATTTATTACGCTTTATACGTATTAAGGCACCCGGGTCAATTTCGTCAGCCGGTCTTCTGGCGGCGTTTCCGCCATATAAAAGTTGCCTCGCGAATCTCCGAACACGCCGTGAGAATTAAAATTGGACGGACGGCAGCGTCCCAGCAACTTGCCCTCGGGAGATAACATACTGAGCCGGGGCACCTGGTCCGAGACATAAACCATTCCGTCCCTGTCAATATACAAGTCCATGGGATGATACAGATCCCGCCATTGGTCGAGGTATTCGCCTTCGGCAGTAAAGACCTGAACCCGATCGTTCTCACGATCAGCGACAAAAACCCGGCCATCCGGGTGAACCCTGACTGCGTGAGGGGTAGTGAACTCTCCCGGCCCGTCACCCGGTTTGCCCCAGGTGCGTCTCAACTTTCCTTCCGGTGAAAACCAGTGAACCGTGGAGTTGCCGTAACCGTCGGCGACGTAAATGTCGCCGTTCGCCGCGACCGCCACGTCGGTTGGGGCGTTGAAAGGCGCCTGAAAGCTGGGGCGATGCCGCTCGCCAATCACACGCTGCAGGTTGCCGTGAGTGTCGTATTCCTGAATCTGGTGAGCGTCGCGATCCACCAAAAGAATTCGTTCGCCGATGCAAAAAATACCGTGGGGATCGGCGATTTTGCCCGAGCCCCATGACCGCAAGTATTTTCCACATGAGTCAAAAACGATTACAGGAGGATCTTTCCGCTGAAACAAATACACCCGGTCTTTAGAATCGACCGCTACATCCGAGACCCAGAATAGCTGCATGCCTGGCGGCAGCTCTCCCCATGGCCGCTCGACCGCGTAGAAAGTCTCGCCCAAGCTGACGACCAAATCAGTACTGGCCAATTTTTGTCCCTTCTATTGGCCGCCCTTAGATTGCTTCAGCGGCGGTATTGCGCCAAGCTGCTGGAACAAGGTCAAAGCATTCACCATGGCATGAATCTCCACGACTTTGCCGCCAGCAAAACGATAAAAATACATCGCGGTAAACTTGACCGGCTTGCCAGTGGGAGCGAGCCCGCGAAACTCTTCCTTGTGAGTTCCGGTGAAGGTCCAGCGCGTAGCAATACGGTCACCTTCAGCGACCTGTTCCTCGATCTTCAATCGCGAGTCCGGAAAGGCGGCACGCCACGTAGTCACAAACTGCTTCAGGGGATCGAGTCCTATCACCTGACCGGCGGACGGCTCATAGTAAACTACATCAGCGTCGTAGACCTCGTCTGCAATCGCCATATTGTTCTTGTTGAAGCCCTCATCGCACCAGTGGCGAAGCAGCGCCTTATTAGTTTCCGACATGGGGTCCTTTTCTGCTGCAGACTTGAGGCGAATCCTCGCCGATTGTGCTGCACGATTGCTAACCGGGCTCGCCTAGCCAAAACTACGAAGGGGCAGAAGGCTTGTCAAGTTATTTCACGAGTCGTTTCTTATATGAAACATCATGTACCGCAATAAGAAACGAGTGCGCCTTGAACTGTGCTGAGTCGTCGCGCGGCAGGGTCGCCCACACAGGTTCGCCATGCAAACACGCCCAAGCTGCGCATTGGGCGGTCCCTGATGTTCCACTTCATAATAAACGAGACAGATCGTTTCACGACTGAAACGGCTGAAATAAACACCTTGACAAAAAACAATGCCGTTCGTAGGATGCGCTCACCTTAGTTGCAATTGGAGCTCTCTCTGAGGGCATCGACATCCCCATTGGAACTGGGAACAATATCCAGCAAGTGGGGTCAAGAAAGCGACGCCGACCGTGAACACTGACACTTCGTCGTAAAAAGAACCCTCAAAGGAAACCGGCGATGATAAGACGATTCGTTGCACCGCTCTTCGTGATTGCATTTTCGATAGTGCTGCCAAACGCCGTTGCACTCGGGCAAGAGCAGGTGAAACCTGAAGATCGCGTAAGAATAATGTCAAGCTGGGATCACGTGATTTCGCAGTCGCGCACCTCGGTCTCGGTGAGCATATGCGTCGAGCCGCCATTGAGAAGGATTTCGCCCATTCACGATCAACTCTTCGATGCGATCCGCAACCTTAATACCGACTTTCTTCACTTTCAACCCTGGAGGCCATATCCGCGTATCGCGGTTGCCGAGTTAGAGCCTCCGCACGACGGCAAGACGTTCTGGGACTTTTCCACCCTTGACCCCATCGTGATCGATTTCATGAAATCCGCTGAGACTCACTCCGTCGTAATGGATATCAGTACAATCCCGCAATGGATGTGGAAGACCGCCAAACCGGTTCCGTATCCGGCGGATCCCGATGAGATCACTTGGGATTATGAGCAAGGCACTGAACTACGTGATCCATCGTTGAAAGAAGTGGCGGATTATTGGGCTCGGGTCGTGAGCTGGTATACGAAAGGCGGATTTACTGACGAATACGGAAAGTGGCACGAATCCGGTTTTCACTTCAAGTTTGCCTATTGGGAAGTCTTAAACGAAGTCGAATTCGAACACAGCATGACGCCCGAGTTTTATACCGCCCTCTATGACGCAATAGTCACGGAACTCCGGAAGGTGGCGCCGGATATGAAGTTTGTGGGCATGGCTCTGGGACCGAGCGGGCCGTTAACCCAGCCAAAATGGTTTACGTATTTTCTGAACGCCAAAAATCATAAGCCAGGTATTCCCATCGACGCATTCTCGTATCACTATTACTGTCAACCATGTCCGGAGAATGACGGGGGTCCGGAAACCACACCGTATTCCATGTTTCCCCAGGCCACCGGGTTTGTGAATGTGGTTCGCTATATCGAATCCATTCGCCGAGATTTGGCCCCACGGGCCATGACGATGATTGACGAGATTGGAACAATTTATCCTGACGCGCAATCTCCAGAGAAGGCCGACCTGATTCCCAACTCCTACTGGAATGCTAGCGGAGCTATGTTCGCATTCCTCTATCCTCAGTTGGCCCGCCTGGGAATCGATGTGGTACACCAGTCGGAGCTGATCGACTATCCAGGCCAATACCCGGGAACCACACTAGTGCATTGGAAGACAGGCCGGCCGAATGCGCGTTACTGGATAGTGAAGCTAATACACGATAATTTTGGCCCAGGCGACAAGTTGGTAGAGAGCCGCGCGGCTTTTGAAGATCCTGCGATCCGCGACTCCCCGCCCACCCCTGAATTCGTCCACGCACAATCGTTCCTGAGCCGCGAGCACAAGCGGAAGATTTTAGTCGTAAACAAACGCGATCGTCCTTTTGAGATTATCGTTCCGGAAGGCGATGGATCGCAGATTGAGTTTGTCGATGAGACAACGGCCTCGAATCCGGCTGCCAAGGCTGCGCTCAAGGGCGATCGGTTTACGTTGAACGGATACGGAGTTGCAGTGATCACATTGCCGAACTGAAGATCATGGCTCCGAGATCTCTTTCTGCGCGGTCGAGATCCGCCCATATCGCGCAGCACTTTAGCCTCAGCTACGAAGTTTCGAGGTGGATTCACATTAGACGGATGCTATTCGAGCGCTGCACAGTTGAGGCGTCTGCACCTGCCGCGCAAATCAACTCGAACCCGACCAGAACCACTTTTGATAACATCGCCTGGTTAAGCAGCCGTCGCCGAGATCGGGCGCTCTTATTCACGCTCTAAAAACCCACGTCTCGGCGCTCTGCGCGGCATGGAACGCGACGGGCTTTTGGTGCGCGAAGTTCACAACACCGGAAGCCGCCACGTCGAATACCGCCTGACCCCAACGGGGACCAGCCTGATTCCGCCGGTCCAGGAACTGTGCCGATGGGCCAAGGCGAATGTAAGAGGGCGCGACCAGGCCCGCCAACGCTTCGACCGCTTGCAGAAGATGAAGGGATAAAATTTCGTTGCTCGAAACCGTACTACTTCGAGAACACGGTCACTCACGCCGAGCTACCGAAAATTCTCCTGACGAGAAACTTGGGGGTGTCTTCTGTCACGCCCAAGGCTCGTCGCGATCCGGGATCCAGGGAGGATGAATTTGAAGGCCTCACTATGCAACGAAAAATAGAAGTCCTGACTCCGTCCATTAAGCGTCGAATAGAACGTGGAGTTGCTTGTTTTCGCTGAATTGCGGAGGTTCGGTGTGCCATTCGCGCCTCCTAATTTGTTTATTTTGTTAGGCGGCGCTCGGTTCGAATCCCGCTCTCGGCAAAACGTTGGCGCTAGGATAGACGCATAGGTGTGGTTGTAATTGTGGCTGTACGTCGCCAAATATGGCGAACTTTTCAAGAACTTGGAGCGAATTTTCTGTGCGCGCAAGACTTGTGTAAGTTACTGGTTTATTGTGAGTTGCCACCGTCTGGATGGATAAGCCGTGACTCTTAAGTCAGTAAGCACAAGCAGGGAAACGAGACAAATTTGCATTTATGGATTCTACATCCTAAATCATCGTGCTGATCTAACGGTGCTTGGAGATACTAATCGCGTCTTTCTCGGGCAAAAATGGCTCGTTGGGTTTGTAACCCAACGGCCATAATGAGCCCAAAAGTTGGCACCAGCTGTTGCAAACTTGTCCTTCGCTGGAAAGTTCTATGGCTCTAGCCTCGACGGGGTCGGTGCTTAATGCGCGGATGCAGTAGCTGTTACACAATCGGCAGGTCGCGGCTACCTGCGCTCTGCCACCATGCCCCACCATGCCCATGTCATCACTTTCACGATCCCTTCCCCGTTTCCATTTAATGGAAAGCAAGATTCCCAGAAGCCGATTCTATGGGCGCTCAATCGACTGACGGCCGATTAGCACGACTCAGGTCACGATTCCTTCTCAACTCGTTCTGACTTCAACTACCTACTCACAACTCTCATTTTGGGTCAGATTTTCGTAACGAATACCACGGCCAAAGTCTCGGATGTGCCAATTACCCGAGCGATCTACGCTTATGGTGATGTCTTGGGTGTTGGACAACGCCTGTTCGTCGAGTGCGTTGGCAATGATTTCTCGAATTGCGTGCTTTACCTCCCAGCCTTCAAGAATTTTCTCGATATTCAAGTCGAAATTGCGGGTTTCGGTGTTTGCCATGGCGGAAATTGCCCTTCGTTGATTATTTTCGTTGATCCAACACCCGCCCAAGGTCAACCGCTCGCACGAATCCGTTATCCGTGTCAACGTGAACGCCACCAGGCCCATCTGGTACCATCGACGCCGTTGGGAGATAGTCGCCGGGTCGGCAGGTAAAGACTAGGATCTGAAAGATGTGGGCCTTCTCGCTGAGCAGACCGCGGAACCAGAGCATGCGGCTATCATCGCTCTGGACGAGCTGGTCGTCCAAGACGACTGTCGCCTGTAAGTACTCCGCTAGCGACAATCGGTACAGTGTGGACAATTGTTCGCGTGTGCCCACAGAAAGGCGCGACGCAGGTCTAGCAGCACCGCCGGTTACAATTCCTTCTGTCCCGAGTTGGGCATTGAGCTGGACGGCCTCGTAACGTCGCTGGGTCAACGTTTGGAATCGGCTGGCGATGGCTGGACCCAAGGCTTGTCCTAGGTTGCTCGCCTGGGCAGCATCGGCCTCCTTCATTTGATCGAGCAGCAGCTTCCACGCTTCATAGTCCGCTTCAATTTCCCGTTCCTGCCGCTCAGCCAATTCGAACGCTTCGGTCGCGTCGCGCAACCGCTCGCGAGCCACTGCGCCCCCAACTTGTTCCAACGCTCCATGCGCACGGTGGATGTCGCGCTCGGTGCTCTCAAGTTCCGACCTCACACTGTCTTCAACGTTCTTAGCGGCACTTACCTCATCTTTGGTAACGTTCCGTTCGGGTACGGGTAGGGCCGCGTGACGGTCCGTTGCTTCACGTAGCCTTCTTTCCGATGCCAGGAGATCCTCTGCATCGCGCTGTTTTCGCAACTCACCGAGGCGCCCGGAATGCCCCGCGCAGTTGGCAATAGCCCCCGTTAGTTTCTTTTGCGCAGTCTCCACTTTGTTCCGTGCAGTCTCCGCTTCCGTGCGAGCCCCACTCATCGCTTTGTCAATACGCTGTTTACGTGCAGCAATTGTGCTGTCCAAGGATGCGAGGTCGGCTGCGACATTTTGCAACTCGGTGGTCGCAGCAGCTAGTTCAGCATGTCCGGCGGCGACAGCCGCATCTAATCCCTCTGGGAAGGCGCGTTTCCTCTGCTGTTGCGCCCGCAGCCTCTGCTCATCGCGTTCCAGAATCAGCGCCCTCAGCATCGCTTCCAGCGATTCGCGGTCTTGCGGAAGATCTTTGGGCTTCGCGTCCACGGTGTGCGCTTACTATAGACGCAACGCTTGTGGATGCATCGCGTGCGATCCTGTGCTAGGCAAGCGCTAGCGGCGAAGAGACGCCCGAGGCTGGGCTGCAAGGTGCATCTACGATTTCTTTACGCAGTTGGAGTTGGCGTCGAGGCCGGAGAGCAGACTCGGAGTCGCGTGAGTCGGTCATTGGATCGCTCGACGCCAGACAGAAAATAAATGCCGCTATCCTATGGTCGAGTGGGCGAGTTGAGCGCATATCTCGTGTACGATTTCTTGCCTAATCTCGTACTCGAGGAGTTCGGTATCGGTTGCCGTCCCAAAGCTTCGTGATTCGAGAACGTTGGCTTGCTTCTTCAGCAGCTCACGAAGCTCGGCTCGCAGTTCCTCAATGTAATCGCTTTCCATGACTACCATCCTTAATGGCGAAGCGGCAACTTCGATCTCCGAGATGATCTTGGCACGAATCGACGATATGTACTATACCGTACAGACCGTATCGATCTTATCGCGCCGGATCGAATGTTCCGGACCTTATGAATTTCTTGCCGCGCCTCGCTCCGAAAGCAATTTCCGTAACTTCTTGGCAGAATCGTTTTTGCGCTGAAGAATTCAATGGTCGCTAAATTGCACGTGGTAAATGCAGCCTTTGCCTGTTGAATCCGTAGTCCGCAAGGAAGAGACGTTATGACAGGCTCTACCGAACACCTGTCCCCCAAAGATCTAACCTGTTCAGTCTGCGCCAGGCCAATCGCACTCGAAACCGCTAAGACTGATGAGACTGGAAAAGCAGTTCATGAGGAATGCTACGTGCGCAAGACGATTTCGAGATTCAGAACTTCGAGATACGCCATTCCAGCTTTAGATGGGCGTAGTGAGATCGACCGTGCCCTTTAAGACGCTAGTTCGGTAGCTCGATTCGGTCGGAGTGCTTCTTCTCACGCTCGTGCTCTTCCGCCAATACTTTTTCCAGCCACTTTACTTGCCTCTCTGCAACACGCGCGCCCTAAGCTGCCTGGCTTGAAATAAATCTCAGGTATTCTACCCGTTCGCACTTTGAGCAAACAGGCAGCGGAACGTTCCAGCTTCCTTCACTGTCGGCGAAGAAAATCGTAGCATCGAGATTGACCATTTCGGAG
The DNA here is from genome assembly GCA_937879855.1 of uncultured Acidobacteriaceae bacterium. GTDB lineage: Bacteria > Acidobacteriota > Terriglobia > Terriglobales > Acidobacteriaceae > Sulfotelmatobacter. Next base: position 109,059 of record CALFMO010000063.1, read on the forward strand.
CCGCAATGTTTGCAAGTCTGGACCGTTGCGCCCCGGTTGCTGAGAGTGTCTAAACAAGTTTCAATCTGTGCGATCATCTCGGATCTTGGAGCGGCTGCACTTTCCGCTCGAATGGCCACTTCCTCAAGCAACTGCAAGGTTCGTAAGGCATGGTTGAGAGCAACCAGTTCATCGCTTGCGGGATGCATAAATAGTTCCTCGGCTCTGTGCCGGATTGCGTTTCGTGCGTCGGAAATTCGCTCGCGAACCTTTGTGCTGTCATGTTCCTGGATGGCGCATTCATAGAGTTGTCGCCACCTGGAAGGCATGGACGGGAGATTAGACTGCAACATGAGTTGTGCCTCCCTTTCGGGAATTAGCACGCAAGCATTGTTAATCGGGCCGTTTACGCGATCTTGAGCCCGACGCACCGGGCACAAGTACAAACAAACTGTCGATTAGCTTGGAGCGCCAGATGGCCGCACCTGGCACACATGAACCAGCCGCCGCCGCCGTGGGCGATCATTACCTTAAATCCGCTACCCTCGACGCAATATGGGCACCGGGTAGGTGTCTCACGCGGCTTTGCGTTAGCAATTGGCTTTTGTGTTGTCACGCTGTCCTCGATAATGAACTGGTCCCTTCCACTCTGGTTCCGTGCAGTTCCTCTGCCATCCTTTCCACGGAACATTCTTCATGCACGGGCTGACCTGCTTCGTCAGTTTGGCGGTTTCAAGGCAGACAGGCTTACGGCAAATGGCGTAGGTTCTAGCGAAGAGGAGCGGAGTGTCATGGAGTGCGCTTTCTGCGGAGGGCACGCTCTCCCGCGGATGTTATAACACAAACGTTAGCCTCATTCCAGGCGGGATTGCCGTACCGGGTTCTGCCTGTGGCGGCCCAAAATGGCTACTTTGCTGGTTACTGTCCCGACTAGCGTTTCCCGTTCCAGGGCATTAACCATAGTCAGCCTCCCCAAGACACCGCCCATGGCCCATCCTCGCCTGCCTCGCTTCTCCACCATAAGTAGCGCTTGCTCCCGACCTGCATTATCCGCAATCTCTGCAATGTGGAGAACAATGCACTAGCCTGCCAGTCACACCATGCGAGCCCACCGTAGCGCCCACTGCCTCGAAGCAAATTCGTTCACGGGGCGGACAGAGAGAGTCATAACGAAGAATAAAGCAAGCAGGGTTACGCGACGAAGTACGCATACTGGAAGTACGCATACATTAAGTAGACGCGCAATTCCACGGCTCATGGACGAATGTATTTATGACTTCTCTTCGCCACAGCCCAAAGCTATGTGCGCTTGATTCTGAGATACGGCAGTCTTGGATGGATTCTCGACAAAACCAAAGTTACGCGCGGCAGCTTGCCTGACAGGTGCAGATAGTCTTAATGCAAGTCTGCTTGTAGGATGTGATTGTGGATTGGGCAAACCGGAAGTTGGGAATTACGGTCCGAGAGATGCCGGGCCGCGTTGTCCGGCTGTCTGTAGAGCCCAGCTCACTATCTGAGTGGTTGTACAAAAATCCGTCAGTTGAAAATCGCCATTTTCCTTGAGCCAGACATTTCGCTGACGAAATGGTCATCAGAGCCAGGCGGAATGCCAATGTCAAAAAACTCGGCAAATGTATTTCAACGAGTTCTCCTTTCTGAGTTCTAATTTTTCGCCGCTCTTCCTTTTCAAAACAATATCCAAGTGTATTTCCGGCGTCCTTGGCCCAACTGCGCGCCCGTACCTGCGCTACGCGCCGTCATCCAGCTGACGTTTTGCTATGAAATCGTCGCCTTGGCGATTTTACTGAAATTCGAAATGACCTTATCCTTCCGACCTCGCTGCACGAGCAAGTAGCGGCAGCGGAGGTTGAATCGAATGCAATTCTGGAAACCCCTTTCGCTGAATCGGCAAGCGGCCATAATGCTCATTGAAGAGTTATGAGTGCTAACGCCTTACCTACCGTAATCTTGTCGGATTGCAGTTGCGGGGTTACCGTACCTAGGTACAAGCGACGGACACTTCCGAATGACAAGTTGGAAGAAATCGATGATCGCTGCACTTGGGGTCGGCTTAGCGGCCTCAGTCGTGCTTGCAGCTATCGAGGCTGTACACCACAGCAACATCATCGGGATTGCGCAGTTTCCCGGTTTAGTCATCGCATGGGAAATTGCGTACGGTGGGTCAACTTTTGAAGTTGAGGTGGTGATGGTCCTCGTCAACGCGATGTGCTACTCCGCACTGTTTGGAGGCTTGCTCCTGCTCGTTAGAACCGCTAGGAAAGCACTCGTTCACGAGTAGCTGTTGTAACATCCCATCTCTAACAATGTCGGCCTGTGTCAAGCACTTTTGAGCACACAAGAGCATGCACTCGTAGAAGAGCGCCATTTCGCTCTCGTAGTCGGTTTGCGCGTTTCCAACCTGGGCTCGCTTTGAATCGTTCGGGTCAGGAACTCGGTCCGACCCAGCCATCTCTTCGATCACTCACTGCGATCATGATTCGTTTCTTCGAACTCCCTTACTTAATGGGAGCGGGATGCCCAATCATTACGTCGGTGATTTACTGAACACCATCGGGATGTCCGGGCTCTCCCGCGTGCGAACCGAGCTTGTGCGTCTGGCCGTAGTCCAGCCCCCGGCGCCACATCCAGTACAGATGCACCGCCAGTTTCCGCGCCATGGCGACCTTGGCGATCTTGCGCCCACGCCGCATGGCAAGGTGGAAGAACTTGCTGCGCCACTCCTGCTGACTGCGCACCGTGACCTGCGCCGCTTCCACCAGCAGAAACCGCAACAGCACGTTGCCTTGCTTGCTGATGTGTCCCAGTCGCCGCCGATCTCCGCTGGACTTCTCCTCGGGAACCAGCCCGACATAGCTGGCCAGTTGCTTGCCGCAGTGGAAGCGCTCCGGCGTTCCGATCACCAACTCGTACGCAAGTGCCGTCAGCGGACCCACTCCAGGATGCGTCATCAGCAGTCGCGTTACCGGACGCTTCTCCACCTCCTCTTCTAACGCACGAGTGAGTTCCTGTATCTTCGGCGTGAGTTGGTCGAGTAAGTCGAGCAGGTCCTGCCGCCGTCGGCTGGCCCAAGGCGCCAGCGCGATCGCCTCCAGTTCCTTGCGACCGGCCGGCCGCCACAAGGCCTTCTTGCGCCGCAGGCCTTCGTTCAGCGGGACGACGTGCATCTGATTCATCACCCGCGTGCGCATCTGCACCAGTCGATGCCGATGCCAGAGCAGTTGCCGCAGATCGCGATTGCCTGCGTCCGGCACCCAGATTCGCGGAAAGCGGTCCTCGATCAGCAACCGCAACAGCAACTGCGCATCCTGCCGATCCGTCTTCTGCTTGCGCACTCGCTTGGTCCGAATCTCGGCGGGATCTCCGATCCACAACTCAAACCCGAGTTCGTGCAGCAATCGCTCGAACCAACGCGAGTGTCCGCTGGATTCCATCCCCACTCGCACCGCTACACTCTGCTGCTTCAGTTCCCGGTAGAACTGTTCGGCCTGCTCGCGATGTGCGAGCCGTCGTTCGCCGCACTCCCCGGTTTGCTTGTCCACAAAGGCAATTTGCTGGAAGCCCGGATGATAGTCACAACCTATAATCAGCATGTTCGGCTCCTTTCCTCCGAGCCCTTTGGTGGTTAGCGCTTCCAAAGTCTACTCGGGCCTGGGAGCCGACATTGTTTATGGAATGATTACGCTCATTGACCCTTCGAATCGGGGTTTTGAGTGTAGTCGTCGGCATGAAATGTCACGAAGCGGCGGCTTCGGGGTGAGGAAGGAAAGACTTAACCGCCTCCTCGGCGGAATCGTAAACCTCAAATAGCCGATCCACTTTTGTGATGGTAAACAATCGCCGGGCTCTGGGCGATAACGCAGCGAATTTGATTTCCGCTCCAAGGTGACGCGCAGAGATGAAGGACGCGACCAGAGTTCCCAGCCCGCTGCTGTCCACGTAGACGATCCAAGCAAGATTCAGGACGATTCTGTTGGTTTCCTTCAATAACGAGAGTATAAATCCCCGTAGCTCGTCCGCTTCTTTCCCAAAGACGATCCGGCCATGGCACCGAACGACCGCAATGTCGCCGGTTCTGGAGACGTCCAGATTTAGAGCCATGACCCCTCCGATGTGCCGCGCCCCATCTCGCAACGACAGCACTCTAAGAGTATAAGTCCGAGGTGCTGAAAAATCCCCTTGTCGCTCATTTGTGGGATTCCGAGTGTATCCGCATGTTTACGTCAGCTATGGCCTTAATTTGCTGGACGCAAAGATTTTACAAACCTTAGACATTCGGGCTGTTCGAGGTTTCCCTCTGCCGTGCATAATGTTTTCTCTTGCGATTAGGAACTCAGAGATGAAGATGCGATCAGGCTCACGTGTGGTCCTCTTACTATGGCTACTCGTTGCACTAGGTGTCTTCCCCGCACCAGCTGACAACGGCTCGTCCGCGACCTCGAAACGTGTGGTGCCGAAAGGCACGAGAACTCTGCGGATCGCGATTGTACAGATGCGTTCACTCGATCATGACATTGATGGAAACCTAAAGCGAGCCACTGAGTTCGCGGAGAAAGCCACTGCCCAAGGCGCAAAGCTGGTTCTCTATCCAGAGTTCATGCCAACGGGTTCCTATTTGTCGTTCGATACTTGGGATTCGGCAGAACCGAGCAACGGCAAAACTGTGCAATGGCTGAAATCGACCTCCAGTCGACTGCACATCTGGGTTGGTGCGGGCTTTTTCGAGGCGGACGGCGAGGACTTCTATGACACATTCGTCCTCACTACACCCGAAGGTGAAGAAGCCGGAAGAGTGAGGAAAGCCGTACCTGCTGAAGCTGAGGCATACTTTTTTCGCGGCGAGATGGGGCCACACGTCCTGAACACAGCGATTGGAAAAATAGGGATTGGCATTTGTGCCGAGAACTACTATTGCGCGCTCCCGACTGATCTGATCAGACAATCAGCAGACCTTATTCTCATGCCACATGCGGCACCTGACATGTCTGAAAGTGGCGGACTGCCATCACCACCGGGAACGCGTCTGGCTTCGTGGTACGCAAAGAAAGTTGGCATTCCGGTGGCCATGGTGAATAAAGTTGGCCGTTCATATAAGCCTCCGCCGAACGAGATTAAAGGTTTTTACCCTGGGCTATCAGCCATTGTCGATTCTGATGGGACCGTGCGACAGTCTATGGACAATAAAGAAGGGATTGGCATTGCAGATGTGACCCTCGATCCTAGCCGAAAAAGGAGTGCAAGCGACCCTCCCGTTTGCACAGGTGTTGGCATCGCCGACTTGACTGTCGGGGGTGAAGCGGGGAAGCAGGAAGTTATGAAATCCCAGGCGTCAGGAAAAGAGTCCTATGACTCCAATCCCTTGCGTAAAGCGAAGGCGCTTACAATCTCCAGCGTCCGGACAGGTGTGACGGGCCCTACAAAGTAACTCGACACATACAACGATTTCCGTTTGTTGAAAGCAATATTGGCCAACAATCGCCATTACACTCGCCGCGCCGCCGCAGGGGTTTTGAGTGAGTGGCGTGGTTTCGACAGTTGTCGCCATCAAGCAGCCTCCGATTAGAATTTGTCCGAGCTTAGCTTCAGATCGGGGAGGGCATCGCATGGGATTCGCCATTAGCTGGGTGGCTGTTCGCGACGGCAAAGAAAACACGTTGCTTGATCTACTTGGTCTCGAAAAGACAGGCGAGACGGAGGAAATCCCAGAACGCGAGTGGTCCACAACGCGGATAGGCGACTGGACAGTTGTCTGGTCTAATCGCTTTGAACCTAAGAAGTTCCGCGATGCAAGATCGAAACTTAAAGGGGAGGTCATCATCTGCGACGTGGAGGAGCACGTTATGTATGTCTCAGTCGCTGCATTTAAGGACGGCAACCTGAGCTGGCGTATAGTGCACGATGCACAGCAGGCAAGCGATCACCTGTCGCTTGAGGGAGCGCCGCCGAAATCGCTCCCAAAGATTCAAACGGAACAATTTGCGCGTGCCGGCGAGGATCGCGAAGTTGACTTTATCTTCGAAATTCCTATTCGCGTCGCACAAGAGCTAGTCGGCTTCCGACACGATGAAACCGTAGAGCGGACCTTCGAAGTATTGCGGTCCGCTGCGGGAAGCAAGCCCAAATGGAAATTTTGGTAGCTGAATCTATCTGACCGTTTTAGCGAAGTTGGGCCAACACAGAGAAATTTGGCTCTGCGATCCTGACGGTTATGTGGTGGTAATCGCGAGTCCGGATGGCGAGGTGAGTTCGTAAGGTTCCTTCGTGTCCTGAGTTGTTGATAAGTCTGGCTCTGCGCTCGAATGAGGTACGCATAGCGCATTAATCTAGCTTTTGTTGAAATGCCTGAACCCACGCTGCCAGATCGGGATGTTGCTGCTGGGCAACGGCGGCCAATTCGGCTGCCTTGGCCGGCGGCGTCAATCCTAATTCCTTTGAAAGCCAATCCCTCAGGGCTTCGGCGCTATCGGGATCTTCCGGCTCCAAAGTCGGAAAGCGGCCGGGCTCTTCGTATCCCATCGCAAGCAGCCTGAGAAATTCTCGAAAATTAGCCGCGATGACTTTGTTGCCTGAAGACTCGGAATCCAAAAGGGCTACCGGTGCGCGCTCGCTATCCGGTCCGGCGTGAAGCCACAGCGCGTATAACGAACCATCCGGACCGCGGCCGAAGACTGCAAACCGGGAAGCTGCACCGGTGTCGCCGGCGAACCAGGCGCTGGCCGCGGCTTGACCGTCGGTCTCGAACTCGAAACATCCGCTTACTGCGCCATCGTTTTCTTCGGCGAACTCACACAGGCGACGCAAGTCCTTTGGAAGCTGAACACCCCCAGGAAAACCTGCCTGGATATCATCTGCAAGCATTTCAATCCTCCTGCAAAGTCCATTGATTATCGCTGCATTTTCAATCGTCGTACAAGCGGATTTCATCTGCGCTCCCGGTGCATTTGGCGGGTCAGAATCTCCCTTGAGCCCATGAAGGTAGCGCAGAAAACCCAGTATCCGGTCCAGAAATTAAAAAATACCACGACACGCATCGCACGAACTTCAGCACTGGCACAACCGCCTGCTCTGAACCGTAGTCGGGCCTGCGTGGCATATCTTTCGCCCTTTCCCGAGGAGCCATGACCAAAGAACTCAGCACTGGTTTCCACGCATTGATTGTTGATCTACAAAACCGCCTGGCCAGCGGCGAATCGCTCGACAATCCCAAGCTCAACGAACTCGCAGAAATTGGTTTCGGGGGCACGCGTGCGGAAGGAGTCTACACGTGCCGAGATGCCTACGACGCGCAGGAAGCGGCAGTGAACAAGTACCTGCTGGAGGCGCAGGCAATCAAGCTCATGGCCGATGCCAACGAAGCATTCCTGGTCCTGACGAATCTGACGGATCGGTTGGCTACGCAAACGGATCGGACCGTTGAACAGACGGAGTATCAACAGTTTTCTACCCCGCCCGCGCTCGCCTTCGTTGCCTCTAAGCTCGCCGATTTGCGCCCAGAGGATACGGTTCTTGAGCCTTCGGCTGGCACAGGAAGTTTAGCAATTTGGGCTCGCGCCGCCGGTGCGAAAGTCATCTGCAACGAGATCAATCCGCGGCGGCGGGCCTTGCTTGAAAAAGAACTGGGCTTCCAGACCTTAGAGGTCGATGCGGAGTTGATCGACGATCTTCTACCGCCGGATGTTTGTCCGACAGTGGTTCTCATGAATCCGCCCTTCACGGCGACCGGAGGGCGAGTCGTTCAACATCACGCGAGGTTCGGTCTTCGCCACATCGAAAGCGCTCTTCACCGTCTCTCGGAGGGCGGCAGACTGGTCGCCATCGCCGGGGAGAATGTTCGATTCGAGCGTTCGGGCATCACAGGCTGGTGGCAGAAGATTGCAGCCAGCTATTCGGTCCGCGCGAATTTTGGCATTAGCGGGAACGTGTACCGCAAGTACGGAACGAATTTTGGTCTGCAAATCCTCGTCATTGACAAGGTTGGGCCAACAGCGGGAGGCAGCTGGCAGCGGCAATTAAGCCATATCGTTTGGGGTTCCGCAGACACTGTCGAGGAGGCATGGGCGACCTTACAAGCCCTTCCCCGTCGGGTGACCGAAGAAACCGAACAAGCGCGAGGCACCGATGATGGCGCGGGCAGCGGTGCGGTATTTGCAGCGTATGTCTCGGCTAAGGTCCGCGGTGGAGTGCCGCATCCATCCAATATCGTTGAGTCGGCCTCGATGGCGTCCGTGACGCCCCCCAACATTACTTATCATCCCCGACTGCCAATGAAGTTGGTCACGCAAGGCAAACTCTCCAGCTTGCAGCTTGAGCGTGTCATCTATGCCGGGCAGCGTCATGAGCAGCGGCTTGCACGCGGCGCGAGAGGTGGATTCTTTGTCGGTGACGGAACCGGCGTGGGTAAGGGCCGGGTCTTGGCAGGCATCATCGCCGACAACTGGTGCCAGGGGAGACAACGAGCCGTATGGTTCTCTGTCAACAATGACCTGCTGGAATCCACACGCCGGGATCTGAACGACCTTGGCGTGAACATTCCACTTGCCCGGATTAACGACTATGCTCCGTCAAAAGAGATCACCCTTTCCAGAGGCGTGCTGTTTTGCTCGTATGGTTCGCTGATTTCAGCGGCCAAAACTGGAGAGAAAAGACTGAATCAAATCGAGCGTTGGCTTGGCGCTGAGCCCGTAATCATCTTTGATGAAGCACATAAAGCGAAAAACGCTTTGGCGCAGGGCCGAGGGGAGCCGACCCAGACTGGCCAGGCCGTAATTGATCTTCAGGAGCGAAATCCAGAATACCGAGTCGTCTACTCCTCAGCGACCGGCGCAACCGATGTTCGCAACATGGCCTATATGGTTCGGCTCGGGCTTTGGGGGCCGGGAACCAACTTTCCCGAGGGCTTTACACAATTCCTCTCCGAGATCGACGGCGGCGGCGTGGGCGCAATGGAGATGGCCAGCCGGGACATGAAGAGTCTCGGAATGTACTTGTCGGGTTCGATTTCCTTTGGAGTCGATCCCGTCAGTGGCAAGGCTGTCGAATATCGGGAGCGTGTACACGTTCTCACCACGGAACAGCGGAAGATGTACAACCGGGCCGCGAAGGCATGGAGCATAGTCCTACAAAACATCGAACGCGCGCTAGGCGTGACCAATGCCAGTGATCGCGCACGCGGAACGGCTCTTCAGAAGTTTTGGGGCGACCACCAGCGTTTTTTCCGACAGGTCATCTGCTCTTTCAAAGTCTCAGATGTGATTGAGGAGGCCGAGGCTGCGTTAGGTGACAACAAGTCCGTTGTCATCTCTCTTGTGGGAACCGGAGAAGCGAAAACCAGGGAACAAATCGCCCGCACCAAGGCCGAAGGTGGAACGCTTGAAGACCTCGACTTCACGCCGCGAGAGGTAATTGCGGCCATGATCGAGCGCGGTTTTCCGACGGCGGTCTACCGGGAGCAAACGGACAAAGCCACTGGCAAGATCATCAAAGTCCTTGCCACCGATGCGAGTGGAGCTCCCATTCAGAGCCGAGAGGCACTGGACATGAAGCAGGCGCTTCTTGATGGGCTGTCAACATTGCATCTCCCGGAGAACCCGCTCGATCAACTCGTTAACCACTTCGGTGAAAAGAATGTGGCGGAAATAACGGGTCGCACCCGGCGCCTGATTCGCGATCCGCAGACCGGGAAAGTCGAATACAAAAAGCGGGCTCCTGAAGGCGTCCCGATGCAGAGGGTCAACATCGATGCGATGGAGCGTTTTCAAGCAGGGAAGTGTCGGGTCGCCATTATCAGCGATGCTGGCTCGCTTGGCATTTCATTGCACGCCTGCAACCGTTCACCCAATCGTCAGCGTCGTGTGCACATCACGTTGGAACTTGGATGGAGCGCAGACAAGCAAATGCAGTGCTTCGGGCGCACGCATCGAAGCGACCAGGCATTCCCGCCAGAGTATGTGCTTCTGAGTACGGAATTAGGCGGCGAGAAGCGATTCAGCTCCACCATCGCCCGCAGGCTCGCCAGTCTTGGCGCCCTCACGAAAGGAGACCGCGGAGCAGCGGACAACGCCGACTGGAAGCGCTACAACTTTGAGACGCAAGAGGGCAAGGATGCGCTATGCCTAATGTACAAACGCATCATCGCAGGCGAAAGCGTTAAGGGCTTGAAGAACCCCAAACAGACCCTGCGTGACATAGGATTGCTGGTGATCCGCGATGTAAAGGAAGAGAGATCCGCAAGGAGGATCAATACAACGTACCGCGCTTCCTTAACCGCATTCTCGCTCTCGATGTCGAACCGCAAAACGCGCTCTTCGACTATTTCGCTGAACTGTTCGATCAGACGGTCCGATATGCCAAGGCTACCGGCACTTACGATGAGGGCGTGACAGACATCAAGGCTTTGGCGATCAGACTTGCGAAACCGGCTGTCGTCGTTCACCTCGATAAGGTTACCGGAGCAGAAACCGTACTCTATACGCTGGAGGTTGACCGTCCCGCTGAGACGGTGTCGTTCGAGCGTGCCGAGCGCCTGCGCGAGAACTACAAAGGGGGTTTCGTTCAACAGCGTAAGTCACGCGAGTATGCGCTGGTTCTGCCATCCGGCCATCACACGGACCCCAAGGACGGAACAACGTTCTTAACTTATTCGGTATGGAAACCTGAAAGCGAACGGACATCCTACATTCGCCAGGCAGATTTGAACGAGAAATACCGTCTGGTTCAGTCACACGACGCAATGCCATGGTGGCGTAGCCGCTACGCAGCCGCACCAACGGTCGATACCTCACCCACTCACATCATTGCCGGCGCGATCATTCCACTGTGGCACAAACTCAAGACCGATACGGAATCGCGGCTTTCTGTTGTGCGCGTCTGCACGAAGGACGGACAGCGGATCGTCGGGGTGGAGATTCCACGCAGCGGCGTTGCAAAGGTTCTAAGGTCACTTGGATTAGGAAGCGCTCCGAAAGATCCCAAGGAAGTGTTTGCCGCAGTGCTCAAGGAAGGAGACGACCTTGCTCTGGCATCCAATCTGCGCCTGAAACGATCCTCACTGCAGGGTCAACCGGCCATCGAGCTGATCTGTAGCGATGGTGACCGCTTCAACGAATTTCGCGACTTGGGCTTGATCAACGAACAGATCAAATTCAAGCAGCGCTTCTTCATACCCACGGACGAAACGAAAGGCATCCCGCTTTTGAGCCGCTTGCTTGCTTCCTATCCGGTCATTGAAGAGGAAGGAGAGTCCGACAGCTTGCAACTGATCGAGGGAACAGAAACGACGGAATTTAAAGCCGTCGATCTCGAAAGCTGGGTCCTGCCACCCGAACCAGAGGCATCGCCCGAAAGTGCGGTTTCCAAAATCGATGTCCTTCCAGCGGAATTCACGTTGGATGGGGAGCCCGGGCTGACGCAGCTTCCACTCGAAATAGGCGCTTCAATGGTCTCCCTGTTGGAACAACGGGCGGCACAAGAGCGCCGAATCCCTCGCAAGTCGCGCCCTGTCCCGGAAGGGCTAGGTTTGTTGTTCAATCTGCAATGAAGCCCGCGTCCCGCAAGTAAGAATTCTCGCTCCTCCACCTCGCCATTCATTTGCAGCCAAATGCCCCGCACAATCAAGGAGGTCGTCCGTGACTACCCTGGCGATTCCACTTCGCCCGCCGGCACCGCCGCAGGCCCACTTATTTCGTGACCAGCTGGCCGCAGTGCAACACATCCGAAGGTTGCGCGGCGGTTCACAGTCGCAGTTAATGCGCGCTTCTGACAATTGCTACTGGGTGGTCAAGCTGTTAGGGAACCCCCAGGACGACCGTGTCCTGGCAAACGAGTTCTTAGCGTCTCGGCTCGGCCGGCATCTGTCGCTGCCGATTCCGGACGTTGAAGTGATCGAAGTGTCGGATTGGTTGATCCAGCACACGCCCGAGCTTCATGTCGAGTCGGCTGGTTACCGTCGGCCATATAGCAGCGGGCTCCATCTCGCATCGCGATATGCAGGAAATCCAGAAACGAGCCAGGTATTCGATTATCTGCCGGAGACTGATTTTTCGAAGGTGGTCAATAAGGCCGATTTTCCCCGCTGTCTTGTGCTTGACAAATGGACATCGAACGCCGACGGCCGCCAGGCTGTTTTCGTCACACTTGCAGGCAAATGCAGATACGCGGCTTATTTCATTGACCAGGGTTACTCGTTCAACGCAGGCGAGTGGGCCTTTCCTGACCTCGCTCTCCACGGCATCTACTACCGCAATCATGTCTATCAGGACGTGACCTCGTGGGACAGTTTCGAGCCCGCTCTCACAGCTGTCGAGGAAATGGACCGGCAGGAGATTTGGGAGTGCGCCGCGCCCATTCCATCGGAGTGGTGTGGCCCCAACTCTGACGCCTTGCCACAGCTCCTAGAGGATCTTTACCGGCGGCGATCCAAGATTCGCGATCTGATCACCGCGTTTCGCACTTCCAGCCGGAACCCGTTTCCCAATTGGATCGGAAACTGAACTCATGGCTTCAATTTTGGAACGCCGAACCAACACACCCTAAGTTAGGAGGAAACTTATGTTTACGGAACTGATGCCGGTGCTCCAAGACCGGCCATTGACCATAACCGTTGCGGCCCTTGCTGGCGGAAAGATCAAAGTTTGCGTCGTGCCCCAATCGCAAGACAAGGACGGCAAGGTGAATGCCAAAGTGGGCTATCAAGCTGAAAAGGAAGTCCCCAAGATTCCTGAGTCAGCCATCAAAGCCTTGACCACCCCGCTGGCGCTGACAGGAACTCCCGAGGAATTGGACGCAGGGCTTGCAGAACAACTCACTACTTACGCAAAGTCTCACTTGCAACTCCAGCACGGCATTTCCCAGGCAACGCAGGAAATCACGAACGCCGTGAAGGCCATCGAAGAACGGAACAAAACCAAATCCAAGGCCAAGACGGATACAGGAAAGAAGGATCCTGTGGATGCACCAACCGAGAAGAAAACCGCTCCACCGGAGGTCCAACCAAGCGCCACGCTGCCGCTTGCCTGGTGCACTCAGCCTACAACCGCCGTTAGTGCCAACGACCAGCAGGGCGCTCAAGCGAGCCAGAAAGACGGAGGTAGCCAGTGATCAAAGTTGAAGCTCTCAACCGCACATTCACCTATAACGGCGCACGGCTCCCGGATCCCAACCCGGATTTCACCGTCGAGCAGGTAAGGGATATGTACGTGAATGCCTACCCGGAACTTGCAACGGCTGCTGTCGAGGGTCCTGAAGCGACCAGCGAAGGGCTGCAATACAAATTCGTCCGTGCCGTGGGCGCGAAGGGATGAAGCTGCGTAAAAAGCACGAGAGAAAGAGACAGCGGGTCATCCGGCGGACTTCTGCCAACAACAGATTCGCGTCGGTCATGCACGCGCTGGAATCCGTGAATAGCGCGTCTTCCTGCACAGATCCCCTCGTGGAGCGGCTAAAACAATGCCCAGAAGCGTTCAAAGCCGGCGAAATGGTCGGCAAAATGTTCGATGCGCTCAAGTACCATCACGACGATTCGGAAGGCGACACTCGGTTGCTCCCACCCGCCGGGCTCGTCATACCCCTTGTTTAATCGGCCTGCCAATACCGGTCACCGTTCCGACCATCAGGGACATGCGGTGGCGCTACTGCGCTCGCTACGACGAACAGCCTGCGGCCAAACTGGGAAGGAGTCTGCTACGGCTCGGAATCTCAACACCGGAAGATTGGACTGGCAGCGCAGTCGATTTTGTGGAACATGGCTTTCAACGGTTTTGTAAGGCCAATGGCATTGCCGCAGCCCGGGGAATCTGGGATGGCGATCTGCAAATCATGGACCAGATGTTCGATATGACCGAGCGGGAGCGCAACCAGGCGCGCGCAGAAATGGCTGACGAGCCCACCGAGTTATTGTTCTTTGTCGGAATGTTCAACTCGGCGGCAAGCGTTCCAATTGGTCCGTGCCTCACACTTCTTGAACGTGAGCACCCGCTTTTGCCCGCGGCATTCTACGCCCAGCTCCGACATAGCCTCTGGAAATGGATGTACGTCTACGACTACGAGGCCGCCGCCAGCTGCGCTGAAATGGGAATACTGGACATAGAGGAAAGCGAGCTGGCGGATTCGATTTATCCACAGGTTGCGGCAACGGTTCCCGATAGTCTCCGCAACCGCCTGAGAATGAATCCGCACCGCGGCCTCGCGTTGCTAAGATCCGTTCAGCCGCAACTCCGCAGCGGTATGGCGCGCCAGCTCGTCTCGCACTTGCTGGATTTGTCGAGACGTGCAAGCAGCTACCGCCACGCTTGGCCGAAACGTTTGCTCAAGCATGTTCCGGGACTCGAAGATTATTTGGACAACTGTGATGGTATGGGACCTGGCTGTCTATTGAATTGGTACGAAGACGATCCAATCAGTGCTTGCTTCGACGAAGAGATGACCTATGTTGGGCAGAACGGCCCCTTAGAACCATCCATTCTACGGGTAATTCAACTCGGCAACTCCGAGCGCGCAACGGATCAGCAGGTTCGTAACCTGTTTGATTACATCGGTGCCATGGTGCGCTCACTCGCTTCGGCGGCGAAACTCATTGAAACAATACGAGACATCAACGATGAACACCTCCGTGAACATCGGCTCAAGTCAGGACTTCCGGTTGAGCCAAGCCCTCCTGGTGTACGGGACGAGTAGCTACGATGGCTTTCCTTATCGACATCCATTTGTAACTTTGCATGAGATCATTCACGACGCGGAGGGCGCCCGCCTCGGTGCGGGGCAACTGGCCACTCCCCAGATGCTCATTGATTTGATGGTCAGTCTAGGGCGATCCGTGCCGGTGGAGATCCTGCCGGATCGGGTCTTGGTGCGTACTACGGAAATGATCGTGTGGTGGGCACCGGCCAGCGAACGAGTCATGTTTTTCAGCGACCGGGGAGGAGACGCCACGCTGCAGCAGTTGAACGCAAAGCGGTTTCCACATCCGCCTCTGGTATACAGGGCCTGCGGTACTCATTTGGCGATTCGGGCGCTCGCTCGCAACGAACGCCCAACCGGGGCCACGAAGCTATATATCGTGCCGTACTGGAATTGCAATGACGAAGGGATCGTGTGCACCGGCAGCATGAGGATACCGCACGAAAAATCGGTCACGGCAATTGACCTCTGGGAACAGTCGTTCTTTCGGAGTGAGTTCACGCATGCGGCTGGCGGGACGAAGCAGACGCAATTTCCGGGCGGCTTTCTCGCCATGTGGTTGTCACTTGCAGGAAAGAAGGAATTCCCCTCTCGCCATCTGGTGGACGCCCGCCAGACTCTGACTGACTTCGTGGAACAACCATGAACCCCTCGAAGGATGCGATCCCTGCTGCTACTGAACATTTCATTCCGACATCTCTTCTTCACAACCGAGTACGGGTTACGGTCGTCGGCTGCGGAGGAACGGGTAGTGCGATTGCCGCTGGCCTGCCGTACCTAAATCAGGCGATGAGAGCGCTCGGTCATCCGCATGGTCTCCAGGTGATATTCGTCGATGGAGATCGCGTATCCGAAGTCAACTGTGTGCGCCAGCCCTTCAGCGTCAGCGAAGTCGGGCTGTACAAGGCGACCGTGCTCGCTACCAGAATCAACCTCTTCTGGGGGCTTGGCTGGAGAGGAGTTCCGCAGTTCCTGGATGAGAGATGGAACGATCAAACCGACATTCTGATCGGCTGTGTGGATTCTCGCAAAGCTCGCGATGCGATCGTAAAGTCCGCGGCGCATTCGAACTGCCGATATTGGCTCGATCTCGGAAACAACGCCGATAGCGGCCAATTCATCTTGGGCGAACCCGACAATCACCATTCGAAAAACTATCCCATGCGTTTGCCCACGGTTGCTGACTTGTTCCCGGAAATTGTCAATCCGAAGTTAGACAAGAAGGACAAACTGCCGACTTGCAGCGCAGTCGAGGCGCTCGAGCGACAAGAACCGTTCGTCAACCAGACGCTGGCCTATCAAGCGTTGGCCATGTTGGCCCGACTCTTTCGTTACGGCCGGCTCTCTTATCACGGTGGCTTCGTTAATCTCGCGTCGGGCCGCACGTCCCCTCTCCCTGTAGATCCCGCCGTCTGGCAGCGGATCATGGAGCGGAACCAGCAAAAGAACCGAGCTCTGCCGAGAACTCGTAAAGCGGCCTGAGTGACGCCTTCAACACATCATCGTTCTTTGTTTACCTCACCAAGAAAGAAGATCAAATTATGGCTACCGCACCCGTTCATCCAGAGCCGGAGTCCGCCGGCTTCGAAATCCAAATCGAGAAAAGAGAGCTGCTAAAGGAATTATCCGTAACGCAGGGCGTTGTGGAACGCAAATCGACCATTCCGATCCTTACGAGCTTTTTGTTCGAAACGGCCGGCAACAAAAATCTGTTGATCACAGCTACCGACCTGGAGCTGAGTCTCCGAACCGTCTGCACGGCCCAAGTCACGAGACCCGGATCGTGCACGCTTCCAGCTCGTAAATTGTACGAATACGTTCGCTTGCTTGGAGACGGCGACATCACCATCAAATCCTTGCCGAATGACTGGGTACAGATTCGCAGCGGCCGATCGCATACAAAGATGGTCGGTTTGGCACGTAAGAATTTTCCCAGCCTACCACTGTTTCCGGCGAGTTCAGCAATCACTCTCCCAAGGGACGCTCTGCGCACCATGATTGCGCGAACGATCTTTGCAATATCGCAGGAGGAGTCCCGCTACACGCTCAATGGCGCATTGCTCATCTTGCAGCCGGACTCGATGGCGATGGTTGCCACGGACGGCCACCGGCTGGCCTACATAAAGACAGCGCGAACGACCGTAGGCGTAAATTCAGAGACTCGCGTGCTCATTCCGCGCAAAGCGTTGGCCGAGATTTATTCTCTCTTGAATTCAGGTGCAGCGGATATATTCCAGTTTGCCCGAGACGACTCCAACCTTTTCTTCCGCATCGGGACCCGGTTACTGACATCACGGCAGCTGGCAGGAGTCTTCCCGAACTATGAAGCGGTGATGCCGCGCGACCTGCCACATGAATTGTCGATCCCTTCGGCCGAGTTCTCGCTGGCCATCCAACGAGTATCGCAATTTGCCGATACTTCCAACGCAATTCGCCTTACGACTGATAAAAATGAGTTGCGACTCTCTTGCTCAAATGCCGAGATGGGAGAGTCCCAGGAGAGTCTCGGGACCACCTACGTCGGGGACCAGGTTAAGATCGGCTTCAATTCAGAATATCTCCTCGACTTTGTAAAGGTAGCCGGCGCGGAGAGAGTGACACTTCATTTCAAAGAGCCCAATGGCGCAGCAGAGTTTAGACCAGAGCAGGCCACCAGCAGCAATTACCAATATCGCTATGTTATGATGCCGATGCGCGCTTGATCTCTGGCCATCACGGGTTCTGTGATTTGAAGCATTAATTGGCACTAACTGCCACTTTATGCTTCCTAAGCTTGTTAAGTATCCGGATGTCGCCGGTCTTGCCGGCGATTGTCAGATCTGCCTTTTGGCGGAGGGCGATATCTTCGGGTGCGACTTCGCGACTTCGTGTGGGCCAAGAACATTTAACCGCTTGGCGGGTCGACCTTTCGAATGACAACCCTCCGCACGCCAGCCAACGTCCCAGATGCCCGTTTCTGGCCAACTTCCGGATTGCCAACTATCTGCTCGGAACGACGTCAGATCGGCCGCAATGCGCGTTAGACGGCCAAGTGATGATGAGGATTACGCGGCATGTCATTTACACTTATCTTTTTGACAAGAGCGAAAATCGATGACCCGCAGCAACTTGTACGCTAGACGGTGTGTTCAAAGGCGTAGGTGCTGCGCTCATTCACGCGCCAACTGAAAGGTGAACGAGGAGCGCAATTGCGATGAAGACTGCCTCATATCGTGAAGCTTTCGCCATCGCAGCGCGGTCGCTTAACGCGGCCAAGTTGCGCAGCTTTCTGACGCTGCTTGGGATCATTCTTGCTACAACCACGCTTGATCGTCGTTATGTCGATGGTTAAGCCCTGTTTCGCAACGTCGAGGTAACATGTTACCGATCTCACACTAAGTCGTCGATTCTGTGTAAGCTGACACTTACGGGATGCGCGGTCGGTCCGATGTGGCTGTCCGACACCGAGAGCCTGCTCTGCTCGAGCGGGGCGCAATCAACCAATTTCGGAATTGGACGGGCGGAGGAGGAGGTCATACTCCTTTTTTGGTCCACGTTGAACCATTGGACCACCGAATCGTGTTCGGGGCGATCAGCGTGCCGCTGTATGCGTGATCATCCGGAAAAGTCACTGTGATGCTGGAGCTGTCGATGATCTTCCCGTTCGCGTTGGGCCGCTCGAAATCCGACATATCAATGGTGAGCGAGACAGGTCCGGCGAAGATAACCGCAACCCACGGGCTGCCGTCGGTCCAACTGCCATTCAGATCGAATGCGGTGTTGATGATTTTTTGCCATTGTGATCCGTTGGACCAGTGAATGCTGTTTCCGACGAGTTGACCCGTGTAGCTTCGATCATCCGGAAAGTCCGCCGTGATTTGCGCGTAGCCATCAACAGTCCCGCTCGCCGCCGGCCTGCCAAAGGCCGACATGTCGATCGAGAGCGTTCGGCGTCTGACGGAGATGACAGCATTCCGGGAACTCCCGTCGGTCCAATCGCCATTCAAACTGACTTCGGTGGCAATAGGAGTCCAGTCGGCTGGAAACGTGAGCATCGAGAACAGGTTCACGTCGGCCGGGCACCCGCTGCCGGCCGTCACCACATCGCGGAACTCCCTGTGGTGCCACCGCGCCATGCATAGACCCACAACCCGTTCGGGCTGGTACGTAAAGGGTGATCCGTAGTCCGTCAAGTCTATGTGGTTGCCGTTGTAGTCAGTATTCTGCCCTGCGGAACGCTGTCGGCATGGCGCAACCTCGCTCGTGTAGTCGATGGCATCGATCAAGGCGGCCTCGTAGTTGGAATAGGTATTCCATACTGAGATCAAGACACCCATTTCCCAAAAGCCAACGTCGGCGAGCGAGGGGCCATTTCTCCACGCTTGAAATCCGAGCCTTCCGTTACCAATGCGGTATTCCACGTACGAGATGTCATCCGTGGACCACTTCTCGGCGTCGTTGACGATGCCGCGGTATTTCAAGGCCGGCATGTCGAAGACCACGGCCCCGGCTCCAGGCCCGCTCCCTCCCGCCAACGCATTGGCCCCTGCACGCAACGGCGTCAGATCGATTGTCCGGCCGCCGATGACGATCGACCCGTTGGCCGACGTTATCGCGTCCAGGACGGGATCGCCGAAGGTGACCATGGGGGTGCCATCGGCGGACCGACGTACATAGGCGCCTTTGCGGGAAAGTGAGCCGCGGACACCGCCGCCCTGCGCTTTTGCACCGAACGTCTCAACTACGTAAGCGTTGAGCGCGTTTTGGTCAGCGAACGAGTGTGAGCCGGGTTGTATCACCCCGTTGTTGGTGGCGATTTGGGCACTTCCGTTGCCCTGTTTGTGTATGATTTGGCTCATCGTGAGAATTTCTTGCGGTGCCATCTGGATACCTCCACTCTCATGCGTCATTGGGTCCGCCGTCACCGACGTGTCAGCTCTCAGTCGGAATCTCTTTTTGACTCCAAAAACCGCTGCAGGCCACTATCTATGGCAGCTGCGACGATAACTTCAATTCGGATCGGAAAGCTCTCTAATGTTTGTGCATCTGAAGACCTGAACGTTTCAAAAATTCTTGGATAGGCTTTTGGAAATCTAACCCCTGTCAGACAAGTCTACGATCTTAAGAAGCGACGCCACCGAGACGCCCCAGAAGTCGGCTTATGGGAAGTCTCAGAGATCCTTCCATCCGCGTTCGCCGGGTGGCAGGTAGTACGAATCCACGTGAAACCCGTCACACCACGGAGCGTCACGTCTCAGCGATGCGAGCTGCACTTTCTGCCAGCTTATGCTTCCGATTTGCCCTTACTGCAACTTTATGCTTCCAAAGCGGTGAAATGGATCGGCACACGCCAGACTGATTTCAAAAGACTTCTGTTCCGTCTACTGCGATCTTATGCTTCATTTCACTGCCAATTTTTGGTTCAAGGGACAGGTTCACACCAAAGTGAGCATCCGAGGCACTTTAGGAGGCGCGAGTGGCGAAGGTTGTAATTCAACTCATCAACGATACCGGAGAAGTCGAAGACGAATCGACTCTAATCGCCGGGTCGACCGATCAAGAAGCGGAGCGGGCTTTCGCAAGGGCTGTGCATGAAGCTGCCCCAAAACTGAGCTCCTCCATGGAGCTGGTCGTGGAATTTCATTACAAGGACGGGGATGTCGGTGCTTACAGGACTTTGCTGTGCAGAACCTTTGGGCGCAGTTCACGAGGGACCACGAAGCGTCACACATCATTATCCGTCCCGATACCGAAGAAGGCCAACTGCTGAGTAATCGCCTGCACGCCTCCGCGAGGACGGCCGCTTTGTAGCGCGGGCCGAGGATACAAAATTGGAGCGTGAAAGTTGAAGTTTATAAAAGAGGACCCGCTCTATAACTGGGGCACGAACGACCCAGCCAGCCTCTATATCAATCACACCAGCAAAGAACCTGAGCCTCCGAAGGAATTTGCCTGCACGGTAATCGGTCACTCTGGAATTCTGCGACCAGCCACCATATCGGTGCAAACTGCGGATCTCGAGTTTTTGGGAGCCGGGCTGTTCGGTCCGCCGCGCGACAAGAGCGAGCACCATGGGGGATGGACGGGCGACGCTTACAAATTCGGCGTCTATGCGCACCTGTCCAGCCGCAGCCGACATCATGTCGTGATTTTGCGAACCGATGGCGGAGGTTTCTATTCCTCTGGATGTGAGCCTGACGGCCGCGGAAATGTGGCGACATCTATGCAACACGTGCTCTCCCGAAATGCTATGGGACATTTGTTCCTGCGTGGTTCATACCCATGGCCTCTCCCGGGACAACGGTAGGCGGGAAATCATGGAGGTCTACGCAGAGGGGGGACTCAAAAAAAAGCGAGGTCGCAATGGTGTTCAGGTCTATATCAAAACGAAGTTCAACCCTATAGCGCCCTGCCAACCAGTGGCTTCGGAGTGACCGCCACAATTTCCTCTCTCACAGGTCAGCAAGCAATCTCCCAAAATTACCGCTAACCGCTTGGCGGGTCGGCCTTTCGAATGACAACCCGCCGCATGCCAACCAATGTCCCAGATGCCCGCTTCTGGCTAGCTTCCGGTTTGCCATCCGGGCGTTAGTCGTCGCATGTGGTACGAAGAGTAGTTCTCCCGTTCGTCGTTAGCTTGGAAGACCTGGCACGTGGAATTGAAAATTGAATGCGATCGAACCCGGAAACGCAATATGCGTTGACCACTTTCGCCGGCTAGTTGGATGTCTAAAAAAAAAATAGGTCGGACGTGAGATTCCGTACCTGAGAAACCAAGGCTCTTTGCGGGCTTCTCGCGTTCCCGTATTCTACCCAAGGCCGACGCGATGGACTAGGTCCATAAACCGGGGGTCACTCCGCAGCGGATCAAACATAGGATCCACCGCCAGCCATTGCATTAGGTTTGATTTTTCCCTGAAACCCAGCTCCAGCCAGACGAGCACCTGATCAGGTTCACCCAGCCCCAAGTAAGCGTTCACGAACGCCGCCGCTGGAACGTACTGCCTTTGGCGTCGTTTTTTAAATTCATGGACGAGGGCCATGGCTTTGGTTCGTTGTCCGGCGAGCGCATACGCCTTGGCCAGCACGCCCAGAACCCCAGGGCTTCGGTTGGAAATACGCGCCGCTTTTTCCAGAATGGGGATAGCTTCCCTCGGCTGGTTATTTGCGATCAGCACAAATCCAAGCGACCAAAGCAAACCGACATCTTCAGGACTTAGAGCCAAGCCACTGCGAATTTCATCAATGGACTCGCCGTAGTGGCGAGAGATGTATAAGGTCCACCCTACAAGATCGCCCGAGACTGCGAGAGGGTCGAGTTCGCGCGCGCGGCGCGCCCAGTTTAAGGCTTCCTCCGTCCGCCCTTGACAAAGCAGCCAGTCCGCAAGTCCGGCGTGCGCCCTAGCATCATTGGGGTTCAAAACTAGCGCGCGTCGATACTCAGCTTCAGCGTCCGACCAATGCCATTGTGTCTGATGCAGATCCGCTAGCACGACATAGGCTTCAGGAAGCTCCGGATCCAATTGCAATGCTTTTTGCACTGCACTAATTGCCTTCGCGCGTTCACCTTCGGGCGGTGCAGCGCCGACCAGGATCGATCCCAGCAGGCTATGCCCACCTGCTAATCCGACGTAAGCCGGCGCGAACGTCGAGTCTAGCACTGTGGCCTGCTCAAAATAGTGTATGGCTTCCTCGACATCGGTTTCCTTGTTGCCATGAGACAGGACGAACTGGCCCTTGAGGTAAAGCTCGTAAACTTCGGGCGAAACGGAACGAACCTTGGCGAGTGCTTGATGTTCCGCACCATTTACGGTGACCTCAACTTTGCGGGCGATGGCTTGGGCCACGTCACTCTGTAACGCAAGTACGTCAGGCAATTCCCGATCGTAAGTTTCCGACCAGAAGTGTTCGTCGGTTGCACCGCGAATCAATTGAGCGTGAATGCGGATTCGATTGGCTTCGCGAATTACGGAGCCTTCGACTAGAGCATCTGCGCCGAGCATTTTCGAGATTTCTGGAGCCGAGAGCTGCGTGTCCTTAAAGCGCATGACAGAAGTGCGAGAGATGACACGCAGACCGTGAATTCCAGAAAGACGGCCAATGAGTTCCTCAGTTATTCCATCGGCCAGATATTCCTGTCCGGGATCGCCGGAGAGATTCTGTAAAGGGAGGACCGCTAACGATTGGATGGCAGGTTGCGCTGTGCTCCTCGAACCGCGACTACGGCTCAGTAGCCAAGCACTGGTTACGAGAGCCAGCAGGAATACTGCTATCACCAACAGCCTTACTTTCGGAGAAAACGCTCGTTGACGGGGGGAAGGTGTCTCTGCGTTGGCTTCGCCTGCGCTCTGTTCAGATGGGACCGCCGATCCCTTTTCGGCTGGGCTGACGAATCTGAGCCCTTCGCCGTTGCAGGTCACTGTGGCGGCGAAGCGATATCCCTTCCCGACCACCGTTTCGATGAAACGGGGCTTATCAGGATCGTCGCGCAGCACCATTCGGACCTTGCGAACGGCTGTGTTGATGCTTTGATCGATATCAACGAAAACGGTCGTGCCCCAAAGCCGGTCCGCGACCTCTTCGCGTGTAACCAGTTCTCCGCGTCTCTCTACCAGTAGGAAGAGCAACTCCATGGGCTGCCTTTCGAGGCCCAGAATGCGCTCGCCCCGCTGCAGCCGATACCGCGACTGGTCAAGTGTAAAATCCCCGAAATGGAATACCTGGGCCGTACCTGCCCCCAACTGCCACTAGGTCCTGGCACCCATGATGATGCGACATAAGACAGCTAAGTAGCAAGTGATCAGTAGTTTGGCGCTTCACGAAAGCTTCATACGACTTTCAGTCGATCTCCATTGCACCAGGATGGCCTCTCTGAGAAAGTGCTCCCGGTTCCAATATTCTCGGAGGTCAAAATGAAGGGCAAAGCTTTAAGAACTGCAGCAACCGGTGTTGTCCTGTGTGTCTTCGCGATCGGCGGGTACGTGCTCAAGATGTGGGCAAATCCTGCGGTCGGCGTTCACCGCACCTTAATTGGCAGAGGGACGTATGACGGGTTCATGGTGAATACTGACCAGAACCAAACCTTGAATCCCATTGACCCAACCGTAAAACCGTTCCAATACATCGCAAAAGCGCAGGCTCTTGATAAGACAGATCCCGCTATTGATGTGGAGGTAGATACCCACCTCTACGATCCATTGGGTTCCACAGGCTGGCATAAACATCCGGGGCCGGTGTACATCACCGTAACCTCAGGTCAGCTCACGTTCTACGAATTTGATGACCCCACGTGTTCGCCCCATGTGTATAGCAAGGGTCAGGGCTTTGTGGACTTCGGGAGCGGGCACATCGGCATTAACCAGGATCCTATTAATTCGGCCAGCGATGTTACGGTCGCAATTACTTCGGTCGGAGGTGTGTTCCGCACCGAGCTTCCGGCTGGGAATCCCAATTGTAGCTTCTGACGACCGCGACGATCACCATCTGCGCCTCCGGGGTCATACCTCGTCGCCGCCCGCAACTCCCTTTGACGTAGGCACTTCAGAAATTGAGCGGTTCACTATGTAGAACCATTTGATCTATGCCGCTCTAAAAAACTGTTCTAGCGAGTTGCGGGCCTGGCCAGTTCCCGGGGATGAGGCGGGAGCCCACCACGTTCCCTCTAACCGCGGCGGGCACCAGTTTC
Source organism: uncultured Acidobacteriaceae bacterium (assembly GCA_937879855.1). Lineage (GTDB taxonomy): Bacteria > Acidobacteriota > Terriglobia > Terriglobales > Acidobacteriaceae > Sulfotelmatobacter. The sequence continues at coordinate 133,393 of CALFMO010000063.1, forward strand.
AGTGCAGCTCGATCTCAGGTTGACAAAACCACCCCTGTGCAAAGCTGATCGGGGACGTGCCATTATTAGTGAGAAATCGGCGAGTCTGGCGTAATTGCGATGACCATTGTTCCAAATGAAAAAATATACGACATTGCCGAGTCCGCTTCTGAGACCTGGTATTGTCTCAAAAAGTAAAGCGATCGCCGCTGTAAATGCCATCGCGGGTAGCGCAAAAATGACAAAAGTCGAAAGAAGCGGAACCGGATGAAAACCAGAGTTGTCGCCGTGCAGGAAATACATTCCGACGCCGGCGATGGCCAGGACTGCTACCATCACGCACAGAACCGCGAAGTTGCTCACAAATTTGCCAGCGCAATAATCGAGCTTCTTCATCGAGCAGGCTGCTAGGATCTGCCCGACGCGTTTTTTCTGATCTCGTTCAACCGTATTTTTCACGATGTAGAAGCCGGCGAGCGTCAAGAAAACCGTGGTCACATAACTCATGAAGCCGCCGACGTAAGCCGCGTTGTAAACTGCTTGATACTTCCCGAGATTTAGAAAGATTTGGCCTGTTGTCCCCAGATAGCCCAGATACACAGCGAAACCGAGCGTGACAAGAAAGCCATAACGCCGAACGCGTTCCAGAAAATCGGCGCGAGCCAAGTGATACACAATCCGCGCCCGGCTGGCTTTGCCGCTCATGCGGCTGCACCGGCGCGGTGCGCGTGAAGGCACGCGAGGTAGGCGTCTTCGAGCGTTGGTACCGCGGCTCCGGCATCCCGCGTCGGCTGGGAATCTGCGATGACGCGGACTTGAACTCCATCCGCGCGCCTCGCGATCGAGGTTACGACGAATCGCTGACGTGTGGCCGGTAGTTCGGAGCTCGGTATAGTCCACTCCCAAGTCTTAACCTGAATCGAACGAAGTAAACTCTCCAGAGCGGTGTGCGCGATAAGGCGCCCGCTTGCTATGATGGCGATGTCCGTCGCCACGGCCTCGACATCGGAAACAATGTGCGTCGATAGAATCACGACGCGGTCGCCCGCCAGTTCTGAGAGGAGATTGCGAAATCGCACACGCTCTTCGGGATCGAGCCCGGCGGTCGGCTCGTCCGCAATAAGCACGCCCGGATCGTTCAAAAGCGCCCGCGCGATGCCAATGCGCTGTTTCATTCCTCCCGAATAGCCGCCCAAGGGCCCTTTACGAACGTCGCTCAGATTCACCAGCGTCAGCAGGTCGTCAATCCGGCGGCGCGCAGACACTGAATCGAGCCCTTTCACGGCCGCGAGGTACTCGAGGAATTCCACCGCGTTAAGATGCGGATACACGCCGAAATCCTGCGGCAAGTAACCGAGGACGGCGCGCAGAGAATCGGGAGCTCGCAGAATGTCCTCGCCATTCCATTTCACTTGCCCTTGCGTCGGCCGCGTCACCGTGGCAATGATTCGCATCAGCGTCGATTTCCCGGCGCCGTTTGGCCCGAGCAATCCCAGAACGCCCGGCTGAACCCCTAACGTGAAGTCACGCAGCCCCCAAGTGCTACGAGAGTATTGTTTGCTGACTCCTTGAATCTCTAATTGCATGATTCGATTCCCTCTTATGTTCCGGAATGAAGGCTGAAGAAGTCTCTATAACAATACGGTAGCTGACGAAAAATGTTCCACACCCAAATTAGGGATCACTCTTGCTGCTGCGCTCGTCGGCTGGTGAGTCTTGAATGTATTTGACCGCTTGGCGGCCTGACAAAGTGAGTGTTCATAGGTGGCTTCGCAAAAGGTCGTGCCCGGATGACGCTAGTGCTCACGGGCTACTCGGAAGTCGTGCGCCGGACCAAACTCTGAACTACGCGGTCCAGAAGTGTTCAGGTCTATATCAAAACGAACGTCAACCCTATAGCGCCCTGCCAACCAGTGGCTTCGGAGTGACCGCCACAATTTCCTCTCTCACAGGTCAGCAAGCGGTCTCCCAAAATTACCGCAAACCGCTTGGCGGGTCGGCCTTTCGAATGACGACACTCCGCATGCCAACCAACGTCAAAGATGCCCGTTTGCACTAGCGTTTGTGGATAACTTCCCGGTTAGCCGACAATCCGTGAACTGGCTAGCTTGTGATCGCAAGGCGTTTATATGTTGTGATCTGGAGCTACAGGCTTACCCATTCGCTCCAGCCTCCTCCGATATTGTCCAGGAGTGACTCCTAGCGCTCGCACGAACGCCCGGTGCATCCGATCCGCGCTTCCGAATCCGCATCCGTCCGCGATTTGTTTCATGCCACGATCGGTTTTCTCAAGCTGGAACCGTGTTGCCTCCACTCGCGCCTGCAACAGGTACTGCGCGGGCGTTCTGCCAATCTCTCGCAGGAACACGCGCTCAAAATTCCGTACGCTCATGGAAACGCGGTGAGCTAGTTGCTGAATGGAAATCTTGCGATGCAGATTGTCCGCAATCCAGACCTGAAGCTCTTGCAGCGATTTCATTTGGGACGCTTGCGACGCGAGTGAAACACTGAGCTGCGGCTGACCCGCTGGCCGCCGCAGAAACAGCACCAGTTCACGGGCTGCCTCATGGGCGAGAGCACTTCCGCAATCTTCCTCAGCCCACGCAAGCGCGAGATCGATGCCCGCCGAAATGCCCGCCGACGTGTAGATGTTGCCGTCCTGGCTCCACAACCGCTCGTATTCGACTTTCACATCCGGGTAACGGCTTGCCAGTTCCTGCCCGAACTTCCAGTGCGCGGTGGCTCTCTTCCCCTTGAGTAATCCTGCTGCGGCGAACAAGAATGCACCTACGCAGACGGCTCCCAACCGGCGCACACGGGGCTGGATTTCTCGTAACCACGCAAACAACCCTGCATCGCGAGCATTCCGCGTGCCGACGCCACAGACGAGCAGCACTGAATCAATCCGGCCCTCCAGATCGCGAAAGTGGCCTTGTGCCAGAAACGTGAGTAGCCCACCCTCGCCGCGGACTTTGAGTTCCTCGGCGTTGGTCACGACCTCGACGCAGTAGATGGGACGATGTGCCAAACGATTGACGGAACTAAACACCTGCAACGGCCCAACAAAGTCCAGTTCTTCGATTGGAGGCACGACAACAACGACAATCCGTTTACATTCGGAATTGCCGTGCCGTCGAACAGGTCCGCCATCTCTCGACTTAGCCATGAATTGCAATATGCAACACCTATGGTCGCGCTTGCAATGAAGAAACTTCTTTTGGCGGAAATCGCCGTAAAACTGTCGCAAGCAGACGCGTCGAGACGCCTAGAATTCCCACTGGGTGTAGGCATGTTCCTGGATCAACTATGCACACAGGACGCGCTGGTGCTAAGCAGCAGATCAGTGTTCCCATTGGGAGCCGCTGAGATCAATCATAGTTTGGCGTAAAGGTCTGATATCTGTCGCAATCCGCCGATGCGGGTTGGTTAGCATCGGAGTTGACAATTGCGACGCACTTAGTCGCCCGAACACGCTCACCCGGTTCGCGAGCAGGGTGCTGCATGCCTATATGAGAGATGACACCTTGACATGGAATCTTTGCGACTAAACGGGCAAGTGGCCGTGGTCACAGGAGGCGGTCGCGGAATCGGCCGAAGTATTGCGCTGGCGCTGGCAGGAGCGGGCGCTTGCGTTGCCGTCGTGGCGCGCACAACATCGGAACTGACGGAAACGGTGAAGCTGATAGAACGGGCGCACGGCCATGCGCAGGCGTTTTCGATGGACGTGACCGACTCGAAAACAGTCGCCAATCAAATCACCGAGGTTGAGCGGTCGCTTGGCCCAGTGGACCTGCTGGTGAACAATGCCGGCACAGTCGGACCAATTTGTCCACTGTGGGAGTCAGATCTTGACGAGTGGTGGCGCGTTCTGGACGTGAACCTGCGAGGCTCCGTTCTGACGGCTCACGCCCTACTGCCGGGGATGATTTCGCGGCATCGCGGCAGGATCGTCAATATCGTGAGTAGAAGTTTGCCTTTTCCATACTTATCCGGTTACATAACGAGCAAGACGGCGCTCATTCGGCTTACGGAAATACTGGCAGCGGAAACCAAGGCACATGGGGTCAGCCTGTTCAGTCTGGCGCCCGGCACTGTACGAACCGCGATGTCGGAACACTCACTCGATTCTGCGGAAGGGCAGAAGTGGATTCCCTGGTTCCGGCGCATCTTCGACGAAGGTCTCGACCTGCCCGCGGAGCGTGCCGCTCGATTTGTGGTCGAGTTGGCGTCAGGACGCGCAGACGCTCTTTCGGGACGATTTCTATCCGTTGCAGACGATTTGGATGCCCTGCTGGGGGAGATCGTTCTTATTGAAAAAGACAATCTCTACTCATTACGGGCGCGAAGGCTCAGCGACGCCGATGCTAACCGCTCGACAACCTCGAACCCTCCTCAAGCTGACAGATCGAAGAACATGACGCTGCGCATCAATCGCACGCTTGCGGCGCCAAGCGACAGGGTATTTCGCGTCTGGACCGATTTGGGGTCGATTAAACAATGGTTCGCCTATAAGGCGGGTGTGCACTGGAGCGCCGATCCCACGGTTGACGCCAAGGTGGGGGGACACTTCAGATGGAGCGTGGTCAGTAATGACAGCGAGAAAGAAAGGTTTAGCTTCCACGGTACATACCGTGAGCTAAGGCCACCGGAGAAACTCGTGTTTACTTGGGAATGGGAGTCACTGCCAATCCTGGGAGTTGAGGGGCCTGGCAAGACGCTTGTGACCATCGAGTTGGTCGATCAGGGACACGAAACCGTCGTGGTTTTAACGCAAACGGGTTTGCCGAGCGAAGCCGCACGGGATGCGCATGAGAAGGGCTGGAACAGATGCTTGGATGGGATCGAGTACGTTCTGCAAGCGAAACCATGAGACCGGCGATGCTGCTGTTGTGGATCATGGGAGCGGCGCTGTTGCCGATGGCGCTTGCCGGACAAGAGAATTCAGCGGTATCGGTAGGGAAAGACTTAGTCCGCGTGGACTCGCCGGTGTCCGCCCTCGAGCATGTGCGGGTAATCGACGGAACGGGAGCGCCAGCCAAGCCTGATCAGACCATCGTTATTTCCGAGGGGAAGATCGTGGCCATTGAAGATTCCGATTCCATAAAGGTTCCAGAGAACGCAAAACGACTTGATTTCACCGGACACACCGCACTCCCAGGCCTGGTCGGAATGCATGATCACCTCTTCTATGTGACCACCGAAGTGAACGACAACTATGTAGCCCACGACATGCCCTTCAGCTTTCCCCGTCTCTTCCTGGCGAATGGAGTTACGACCATCCGCACCACCGGCTCCTATGAGCCTTACGCCGATCTTGAGATCAAGCGGGCCATCGATCAGGGGAAAATGATCGGGCCGAAGATCAACGTCACGGGACCCTACCTCGTGGATGGAAAATTCGAACAGATTCAACTTCACAAACCCAATGGACCCGAACAGATTCAAATACACAAACTCAGTGGTCCCGAGGACGCCGTGCGCACCGTGAATTATTGGGCGGACGAGGGAATGACCTCGTTTAAAGCTTATGCGTACATCTCACGCGCGGAGTTGAAGGCGGCAATCGAAGCCGCTCACAAACGCGGGCTGACCTTGGCTGGTCATCTTTGTTCCATCGGTTTTCGCGAGGCCGCCGAGATGGGCATCGACAGTTTGGAGCACGGGTTGTTTGTGGACACCGAGTTCGACCCAGCAAAGCGACCGGATGTGTGTCCTGAGAACGACTGGCCAGCCAGGGTCGACCCGGAAGTTGACAGTGAGCAAGTTCGCCAGACGATCGACAGCCTGGTAAAGCACCATGTTGCTGTCACCTCCACGCTACCCATCATCGAGAAGAGCCTCTCGCCTCCTCCGGACGTTCGCCAAGTAATTCTGGAGTCTCTGGGTGTCGATGCGCTGAAAAGCTCTCAGGAATTCCAGTTGCGCAAATCACGTGAGGCTAACGACGAGAGCAAACGCGACGAGATCCGACACTTTGCCCAGAGATACCACAAGGAAATGCAATTCGAGGTGGCGTTCGTGCGGGCAAGCGGTTTGCTGATGGCCGGCTCCGACGCAGTTTTGGGTGATGTGATCGCCGGGTTTGCCGATCAGCGCGAAATCGAACTGCTGGTTGAGACCGGTTTTACTCCAGTCGAAGCCATCAAGATCGCTACCCTGAACGGAGCACAATTTCTGAAACAGGCCGCCCATATCGGCTCCTTGGCCGTGGGGAAGCAGGCGGATATCGTGCTGGTGAAAGGCGATCCCTCCACAGACATCCAGGATATCGAAAACGTGCAGGTTGTGTTTAAAGATGGCGTGGGCTACGACTCGAAGAAGCTGATTGAGTCGGTGAGGGGCCAAGTGGGAATTCGTTAGCTCTCGTCCTCTCCTTTTTTCAGGTCGCGATTTCTATGCGCATTTTATTTTGCGGCGAAACGTTTCCAGCGGCTCGAGTCCTGCTGCAGAAGCGGCTGCCAAACGACGAGCTTCTGCTATGGCGTGACCGCAACGCCCCGGCGGAGGCGAACGATGTGGATGTCTTGATACCCATGATGTTCAGCATCGACACGTCCGTGATGAACCGACTGCGCCCTCGGCTGATCCAGCAATGGGGTTCAAGCCTGGAGGGCGTCGATTTGGAAGGGGCTCGAGCCCGAGGGATTGCAGTTGCCAGCGTACGCACGTCTGGCAGCAATGCGGAGTCTGTGGGGGAACACGCGCTCTTATTGATGCTCGCGCTGCTTCGGCAATTGCCGCGGGCGCAGGCGAATGTGCGAGCCGGGATTCTTGGAGCTCCATTGGGGCGCATGCTTAGCGGACGAACCGTTTGTCTTTATGGTCTTGGCGCAACCGCACTTGCACTGGCAAAGCGTCTCCACGCTCTCGATGTAACGCTGGCCGGCATCACGCGCGATCCCCGGGCGGAAAAGGTGGCCGCCTTTGGGCTGAATGCGTGCTACTCCACGAGCGAACGCGAAACATGCCTTCGTCAAACCGACATTCTGGTGCTTTGTGCCAGACTCTGCAGTGAAACGCGAGGCCTGATCGATGACAGCGTTTTTGGTGCACTGCCCGTGGGGGCGTATCTGGTGAATGTCGCGCGTGGAGCGTTAGTGAAGTACGACGCTCTCTACAATGCACTTTACTGCGAACACCTTGCCGGAGCTGGCCTGGACGTTTATTGGGAAGAACCCATTCCTCCGGATGATCGACTGTTGGGTTTCCCGAACGTGATCGCCACTCCTCACATTGCCGGTGTCACCGACCGCTCGTATGGAGAGATTGCGGATGCGGTCGCGTCAAACATCGAGTGCCTCCGGCGGGGGGAATCTCTGGTCAACCGTGTTATCTGAGCCGCATGCTCGATCTTCTTGCTTTGCAATTTCGCACGAGGAGTCCCGCTACACGCATTGCTCATCTTGCAGCCGGACTCGATGGCGATGGTTGCCACGGACGGCCACCGGCTGGCCGACATAATGACAGAGCGAAACACCGTAGGCGTAAATTCGGAGACTGCCACATAGGTCTTCACAGCAATGTCCCGATGAAAATTGAACGCGGTAAACTACTGGCTGAGTCTCTATGCATCAGATCCTGGTTTATTCCGATTCTTTGACGTGGGGCATCATTCCCAATACCCGCAATCGGTTGCCTTTCGACGAGCGCTGGCCAGGCGTGCTCGAGAACAAACTAAATACTTCCGGGAAGAGGGTGCGCCTGATTGAAGACTGCTTAAATGGTCGACGTACCGTCTGGGATGACCCCTTCAAACCAGGACGAAGAGGGATCGAGGGTCTCGCGCAACGTGTTGAGATCAACTCGCCCTTATCGCTTGTCATCCTGATGTTGGGGACGAATGATTTTCAGTTTTCCCATCCGTACAACGACGCTTGGTCAGCAGCTCAAGGAATAGCCATGCTGGTCAACGAGATTCGGAAGGCACCCATTGAACCAGGGATGCCTGTGCCGCCAGTATTAATAGTTTCCCCACCGCAAATTCGCACTCCGCAAGGAAGCATTGCAGCAAAGTTTCGTGACGCCGAGTTGAGATGCACCGGTCTAGCGCAGGCCTATGCGCAGGTAGCATCCAGTCTCTTATGTCCCTTTTTTGATGCAGAGACTGTCACGAGTGCCAGTAGCGTTGATGGCGTGCATCTCGATCGAGATCAGCACCTAAAACTAGGCAATGCACTAGCCGACAGCGTGCAATCGATCCTCCAAGCACCCCCGGTTAGGTAGGACCATGGTGTCGCTATCGAGTGTCTGCGCCCGAGTGACGAGCAAACCTGAAGTTATATGAACGCGGACACTGGATTGCATCGGTGGTTTTCGGCGAACGAGACGTGACGTTGTCCCGAAGTCGCCTTGTGGGAAATCTCAGAGATGCTGCCATCCGCGTTCGCCGGGTGGCAGATAATACGAATCCGCGTGAAACCCGTCACGCAACGTAGCGTCACGTCTCGCCTCGCCTACAGCGAACCCTTGGGAGCAAAAGCGCCGCGCAAGTATTCAGAGTGCTCGTGCGGCTACGTGCGCATGCTGCTGGCCATGCCTCGGTCGGATGAGTTCCGAAGGGCTATTCCTCGGCAGGTTGCTCGCCAGCATGGCCTGCCTCCGCTTCACCGTCCGTCTGCAATGCTGAAACGCTTGATCGACGATGTCCAGCGCGCCACTTGCCTGCAACCTGCCTTCGATTCCGGCTCCCTGGGAAGGGTCGTCCTTCTTGCGCAGGTATTCCAAGTCCTCCGCTGCCGCAGCGGGTCCCGTGCCGACTGGCATCAAGAACGTGGTCCTCGTGCATGGCGCATTTGCCGATGGCTCTGGCTGGGAAGCCGTCGCCAAGATCCTCGAGAAGGATGGCTACACGGTCTCGGTTGCTCAACCCCCCGAGACTTCCTACGCCGACGACCAAAAGTCCACGAGGGCCGTAATCGACGCCATGGGCGGGCCGGTCGTCCTGGTCGGCCATAGCTACGGCGGGTCCATCATCAGCGAAGCCGCCAATGATCCAAACGTTGCGGCACTGGTCTACATCGCCGCCTTTGCACTCGATGAAGGCGACAGCTGTGCGTCGATCGAACAGGCCCTGCCGCAAGCTTCCAAGGCATTCAAGCCGGACAGCAACGGCAACTGGTGGATAGAACAGGAGCATTTCGCTGCCGACTTCGCGGCGGACGTACCGCCCGCCGAGTCCCACTACATGGCTATATCGCAGGTGCCGATCTCCACCGACTCGTTCACGCACAAGGTCACGTCGCCCGCCTGGAAGACCAAGCCCACCTGGTACATGGTGGCCACCGCAGACCGGTCGATCAATCCGGACCAGGAGCGCATGATGGCGAAGCGCGCCAAGGCCAAGACGGTCGAAGTGAATGCCAGCCATGTGGCCTACATGTCTCACCCGAAGGAAACGGCCAAGCTCATCGAGGAGGCCGCCACCTCCGCGCACGCCAATTAGCAGCCAGTAAGTCTTTACGTCGTAAGTGAATTGCATGTCCCTCGCGCCAGACAAGAGTGGTTTGGCGCGAAGACGGGGAACACCGAGAATCAACTGATCCGTCTGGATCTCTACTGCAAAGGAGAATAATCGTGAGTCAGCATATTAAGAATGTAGTTCTGGTGCATGGAGCTTTCGCGGA
>CALFMO010000064.1 GCA_937879855.1 uncultured Acidobacteriaceae bacterium
CCCGAGAATCCGCCGCCGCCTCCTCCACCAAATCCCGAACCGCCTGAACTGGCACGCGGGGCCGACACAAAAACCTGGTGCATATCCCCAGCCATGTTGTGCATCGAACTCGAAAAGAAAATCGGATTGAACCCCGTGTACGCCCCTCCCGGCCCTACATACCACTGCGGCGGATCTTTCACGATTCCCGCAAATGCCTGCGCCCAGTGATGCTCCACTCCCAGTGCCATGGCGTAAGGCAGAAATTTCTCGAAAGTCGTCGGAGGCATGATTTTCAGTCGCTCCCCATCCACGCGATTCATAAACTCCTGGAAACCGAGCACCGCGATGCGAGTCCGCGCACCCTTCACAGTCTTCGCTGTCATCACCCGCGCAAATAACCACCAGATCAGCGCGGAGATCGGCAAACACACGACCAGCAAAACCGCTGAATTAAAAAAGTTCGCCCACCCTTCATATTGGAATATGGCAAATGGAATCAGGATCGCGATTGCGGCGACGATGCTGTTCCCGTTGGCCGATTCGGGGTCGAGCAGATAAATTCCTTTCGTCTTCAATGCCGCCATGATGTCCTGACGGATGACGGGAACGGCGGTGTAGAAGCGGTTCTTCAGGCTGGAAAGACGAATCTGATCGCCGCCGGCAAAAACGTTCTCCAGCATCACGCGCTCGTGCGGCGCCAGATCCGCGCCCCATTGTTCTCGCGGCTTGAGCAGATGGAAGACATAGTCGCGGTGGGTGAAGACCAGGATCTTCTCCGCGGTCTCTTCAATCTTGATGTAGCCGCGTACCGCCAGATCGATCATGGTCGATGTAATGTCGCGGGGATGAATCGTGTCGTCGAGCAACGTGCCCGCTTCCGCCGGAGATATTCCTGCCGGTGGTTCGTACATGGGCGCAACCGACATTCCCGGATCCGGGTCGCGTCCCTTGTACCACCAGACGGCGAACATGACGGCGAACGTAACTGGCGGCAGAAAGACGATTGGATTCCCGCCGAGGAACCAGAAAAATTTCGTCAGGCCGGTCGGTTCCTCCAGAATGCCGCCCGGAATATAAACATCAATGGTCAATCCGCCGCGCATGGGCAGCGGGTTGGTCGTTTCGAACTGCGCCTGAGAGCCCTCGACCTTGGAGATCGCATCGCGCTGGGTCGAGCCATACACGCCGGTAAAGGCCTGGGCTCTAAGCGAACCCGCAGCTGAGTCCGGGAATCGCACACTCGCGGCTGCATGATCGATCGGCACGGGCCAATCGTTGCCGGTGACGTTCCAATAGAACTCGGCGTAGTCCTTGAAGAATCGCGTGCCATCCAGCACGCGGTAAGTGATCTCGACGGTTCGCGTCGCGTCGACCGCGTCGGGAATATAAATCTTCAGATTGCGAGCGTGGTTGGCAACGGACGAATCATATTTAAGTTTGCCGCCGCTGCCGTCAGTGACACTGATGATCTTGAGGAACAGTTCGTAATTCGTCCCGTTTGGCCCAGGATATTCAATCGGAATCGTCCGAAAAATTCCGTGCCACTGGCCGACGAAGGCCACGTCGATCCGCTCGCTGACCAAGGCGGTGCCGTCGCGTTCCACCGTGATGTTGTCTTGAAAGTCCGAGACGCGCCACGATTTCGCCTGTGCGGCGCCGACGAAAGTACAGGCGAGCAGCGCGAGAAGAGAAATCTTCGCTGGGATTTTCAATTACAGAATTCCCCGATTACAAAATTACCCAATCTTTTTAGAACTTGACTTGTACGGGCTCGCGATCGGCTCCGGCCGTCTCGAAAAACTGCCGTGCCGTGAAACCGAACATCCCGGCAATGATGTTCGTTGGGAAAGACTGAATCTTCGTATTCAGGTCGCGCACCACCGCGTTGTAATAACGGCGCGCGTTCTGAATCGAGTCTTCCGTCTGGCTCAACGATCCCTGCAGTTGGGTGAATTCTTCCGAAGCTTTGAGCTCGGGATAATTCTCTGCCACAGCGAACAGACTCTTCAGCGCCCCGGTGAGCTGGTTCTCGGCCGCGGCCTTGTCGGCCGGCGTGGTCGCTTGCATCGCCTGTGACCGGAACTTGGCGATATTCTCGAATGTCCCTTTCTCGTGCGCGGCGTAACCCTTGACCGTTTCCACCAGGTTCGGAATCAGGTCGTGCCGCCGCTTCAGTTGCACGTCGATGTCCGACCACGCCGAATCGCAGCGCACTCGCAGCTGCACCAGACTGTTGTACATGCCGATGAGCACCACGGCGATGACAACCAGGATCACCAGAAAAGCGATAATCATGAGCCTCTCCTCAGCGGCGGGAACTTTGTAGGGATGAACGGGAAATCAATGGGACGGTAACACAGGAGCAGCGCTGTCGTAAATGACCAGGACTTCCGGCTTTACTGCTGTGGTGCGAAATATCCTTTGCGGGCGCGCACCTGCAGGTCTTTCTTCAGCGAGGAAATTTCAATCGATCGATACCGGCCATCCGCGTCAAAGTTGGCGGGCCTGTAGGAAACCACGTACTGGCTGCGCAGTTCGTCTTCAATCGCGGCGAACGAGTGGGTAATGTCTTTCATCTTGAAAGGGAAGAACGCGCGTCCGCCGGTGGCATCGGCCAATTGTTCCAGCACCTTGTCGCCGCGCATGACCAGGCCGCTATCGTCAGTCGAGATCGCGTAGATGATGACTTCCGCGCGCTGCGCCATCTCAATGGCCTGCGCCTTGCTGTATTCGCTCTGGTTGTCTTCCCCATCGCTGACGATCACAATTGCTTTTCGCACCGGACGATCCGGCCGGTCTTTCAGGAATTTTTCCTTGCACGCACGATAGACCGCGTCATAGAGTGCGGTTCCTCCGCCATCGTGCAGCCGGTGCACACCCGCTGACAGAAGTTGCACGTTGTCGGTGAAATCCTGCGCCATCTGGCTATGGGTATTGAAGCCGACGATGAACGCCTTGTCGAAACCGGCGCGCAGCGTGTGTTGCAGAAAACTGGTAGCCGCGGTCTGTTCGAAATCAAAGCGGCTGTCCACCGATCCGCTGACGTCGACCAACAGACCCAGATGCAAGGGCAGGTCGGTCTCGCGGCGGAAGTTAAGAATCGCCTGCGGCGGTTTGTGGTCGTCGAGAATGCTGAAATCAGTTTGATTCAGGTCGCGTACGAACTTGCCATGCTTGTCGGTCGCGATAAACAGCACATTCACTTCATTCACCCGGGCATGCAGGGTGATCATTGCGTTCTGCGGATCGTCACTGACGTCCGCTGAGTTGGTCGCGCTGTAAGAATCCACTTTCGGCGCACCGGACATGTAGGCAGACTGAGCCGCCGACGGGGCGACGCAGGCAAAGGTTGCCAGGAAAAGCGCCGCCAGGCCTAAAACCCGGTTCGTGTACTTCATGCCCATAAAATCCAATTTTTTCACTCTAACCGCGCTGAAACCACACTCCCAAGCTATTGGATGCACGCTTGATGCCGAATACTGTCTCTACCGGAGGCGGCCATCTGATTGACTTTAGGAGCGCCGCAGCCCATGTGCCAAGTTACAAAAGGAGCACACGGAAGGTCATGACAAAAGCCTGCACATTGCCGCGAACTTTCGCTTTGAGATCCGCTATTAGCCAATCAGATTCAGGGATTAACATAGTGGCATAACGAAAACAATTTTTCCTTAGAATCTCTTTTGGAGGCATTCGTGAAGAAACTTTTGGTGTGCTTGATCGTTGTCCTGATTTCGGGCGTAACCGCGTTCGCCGCCAATGACGAACGGGAACAAGATCGCGTCAAAGACGCGGGCGAGGTTCTGAAGGAAATTCTGAATATTCCCGACGACATTCCACAGGATCTGCTCGACAAGGCTGAGTGCCTGGTAATTCTGCCCTCGGTGAAAAAAGGAGCATTTGGCATCGGAGGCAGCTACGGGCGCGGCGTAATGGTCTGCCGCAGTGGCGAGCACTATAAGGGCAAATGGGGCGCTCCGGCTCTGTACGCGCTCGAAGGCGTGAGCATCGGCTTTCAGTTGGGCGGCCAGGCCACGGATTTCGTGCTATTGGTGATGAATCCCAAGGGAGCAAATTCGCTTCTGTACAGCAAGGTGAAGCTCGGCGCGGATGCCTCTGCCGCCGCCGGACCGAAGGGACGCACCGCCGAAGGCGCCACCGACATCGTGATGAGCGCGGAGATCTTATCCTATTCGCGCAACAAGGGCCTGTTCGCCGGCGTTTCCCTGGAAGGCTCGACCTTGCGCTCCGATGGCGGCGCCAATGAAAAGCTCTATGGTAGGAAGCTGACCGCAAAAGAAATCATTCGCGGCGGTAAAGTTGGCGTGCCGGCAAGTGCGCGAGAGCTTGTGGCCCTGCTCGACAAAAAGTCTCCGGTGAACAAGTCGGATCCAAAATCGCTGCAGTAGCCCACTGTGGGCCTCTGTGCCCTCTGCGTTTATCATTTTTGCGCCGAAGCGCGTCATCAAGAATCAAATGACGATGGCCATGCACGGCAATCAACCGGTTCGCTGCAGTTGGGCGACCGGCGAACTCATGATCCGGTATCACGATGAAGAATGGGGCGTGCCGGCGCACGACGACCGCACGCTCTTTGAGTTTCTCATTCTCGAAGGCGCGCAAGCGGGTCTGAGTTGGAGCACAATCCTCAACAAGCGCGAAAACTATCGCCGGGCCTTCGAGGGATTCGATCCCAAACGGGTGGCTCGCTTCGACCGGCGCAAAATCGGCCAGCTCTTGCGCGATCCCGGCATCGTCCGCAACAAGCTCAAAATCGCCTCGGCCATCGCGAATGCCAAGGCGTTGCTTCGTGTGCAGGACGAGTTCGGCAGCTTCGACCGCTACATCTGGCAGTTCGTGGGTGGCGAGGCGCGACTGAACTCGCCCCGCTCACTCAGGCAGGTCCCAGCGCGAACCCCGGAGTCCGACACCATGAGCAAAGACCTCAAGGGGCGCGGCTTCAACTTCGTCGGATCGACCATCTGCTACGCCTTCATGCAGGCGGTGGGGTTGGTGAACGATCACACGGTGGATTGTTTCCGCTATCCAGCCAAATAATCAGTCGATGCATCGCAAACCAGAGTCCACCGAGATTTCAGAACTGCACTAACAGCACTGCTAGGTTTTGTGCCAACATGGCACCGCTTCAAATTTCGGGTAACCTCGTCAGTGACTCCACCGTAACGATTCCTGATTCATTTTGCCTTGAGTCTCGCACTGGAGCACGATATTCTGTGAGCACCTTTGGTGCTGCCTGAGAAACGGTCGGTTCACGCAAAGGCGTGCCATCAGGCAATGTGTAGCTGCGCCGCTTTGAATTGATCTTCCGCCTTGCGGACGCGGAAGTTGAGTTTTCCAGCCGCCTCCCGGTTTCCGGACCAGGGAGTCCGCATGCGATTTCAAGAAGAGATGCTTCGTCGCCTTCCTACCGCCAGTAAGTTGCGGATCATCGTTGGCGTTTTTGTCGCCATCGTGATCTGTGTCTTTTTCCTGGGCGTCCTTCGTTCCGAAATTCTCGCGGGAGTTCGCGCCTATGTTGGCGGCGAAGGACTTTGGTCGAAGGCAGAGAAACGCGCTGTCCTCAGCCTGACAAAGTATGCCGCCAGCCACGCCGAAAACGACTACCAGCAATACCTGGCGGAAATCGCGGTTCCCACTGGCGACAAACTTGCCCGCTTGCAATTGCAGCGTCCTTCTCCTGAAATGACCGTAGTTCGTCAGGGGTTCCTCCAGGGGCGCAACAGCCCCGAAGACGTGGACAGCATGGTGATGCTCTTCCGGAGGTTTGGACGCGTGGGCTACATGGCACGCGCCATTGCGATCTGGACCGATGGTGACAACTACATTGACCAACTGCGCTCTCTGGGCGACGACCTCCATCGCGAGGTCAACGCAGCTCATCCGGACCCGCTAAGGATACGCGCGATCAGCGATCAGATAGTCGCGGTCGATTCCCGTGTTACTCCGCTCGAGGACAATTTTTCAGCAACCCTGGGCGAAGGAGCTCGCTGGATCAACCGCATGCTGTCGCTTGCAACCCTGTTGGGCAGCGCGGTGTTGTTGCTGATTGGGATCGCCCTGTCGTCGGCCGTGCTGAAGCAGATCCGCAATTCCGAAGAGAAGTACCGTAACCTCATTAACACCGCGAACGATGCCATCCTAGTCATCGACACCCAGACTCGCCGCATCCTCGAAGCCAACAATACGGCCGGCCAATTGCTGGGCATCCCTGAACACGAGCTTGTGGGCAAACTCGAATCCGAGCTCTATCCCGCCAAGAGGGGCGACGGTCGCGCGCAATCTCTGAGCTCGATCTCCGGTAGGCCAACGCACAGCCGCGAACTGGAACTGTTGCGGTCCGACGGAACTGCGGTGCCGGTCGAAGTGAGCACTAGCGCTACCGAGTTGGGCGGACGGCCCGCCATCCTCGGCATCTTCCGCGATATCCGGGAGCGCGTGGAAGCGGCCGTGACTCTGCAACGCAGCGAAGATCGGTTCAGCTACCTCATTCAGAACCTCTCCGACGTGATCACCATCGTCGCGGTCGACGGAACCATGCTCTACCACAGCCCTTCGATCGAACGCGTCGCGGGATACCGTCCGTCGGAGCTGCTGGGCAAGAGTCTTCTCGCCTTCATTCATGCCGAAGATGAGCCGGCAGTGCAGGCGGCGCTGGAACGGGTCACGCTCGAGGTAGGAACCGCCGCGCCTCCGGAGTATCGTTTTCGCCGCAAAGATGGCACCTGGGTCTGGCTGGAATCCGTAGTTAATAATCTCCTCAATGATGTTGCGGTGGGCGGCATCGTCGTGACCTCGCGCGAGGTCACCGGCCGCCGCATCCTTGAGGAACAAGTTCGGCAGGCGCAGAAAATGGAAGCGGTCGGTCGCCTGGCGGGCGGCATTGCTCACGACTTCAACAACCTGCTCATGGTGATCCAGGGCTACGCGGAAATCCTGCTGCAGGAAGAGAGCGCGAGTCCCGCGGTTCGGAAGAACGTCGAGACCATCGTCCGAACCACCGAGAGCGCAGCCAACCTTACCCGCCAACTGCTTTCCTTCAGCCGCAAGCACGTGTTCAGCCCGCAGGTGCTCGATCTCAACGCGCTGGTTGATCAGATGAGCGAGATGTTGCTGGGCGTGTTGCGCGATGAGATGGAATTCGTGGTCAAGCTCGATCCCGACGCCTGTTGCATCAGCGCCGATCCTGGACAGATCGAGCAGGTGATTATGAATCTTGTAGTCAATGCCCGGGACGCGATGCCGCAAGGAGGAAAGCTCACGCTGCAAACCGGGCGCATCGCGCGGAACACGAGCCGCGCCAATCAGCCGGCTGCGCTGCCGCGCGGAGATTATGTGATGCTGGCCGTGACCGACACCGGCATCGGCATGGATGTCGATACCCAAAGCCGAATCTTCGAACCGTTTTTTACGACGAAGAGGAAGGATGAGGGAACCGGCCTCGGCCTGTCGGTCGTTTACAACATTGTGCGAGCGAGCGGCGGTCACGTGCGCGTGAGCAGCGAGCCGGGACGGGGCACAACGCTTCGCGTCTTCTTCCCGCGCGTCGCCACGGCGCCGCAGCCGCGACCGGTGGAAGCTCCCGCCACAACTTCGCGATCGGGCCGCGAGACGATTCTGGTCGCGGAAGACCAGCCCGACCTGCGCTGGATGATTTGCCAATTTCTGCAGGAACTCGGCTACTCCGTGCTGGAGGCCAAAGATGGCGGCGACGCCCTGGCCCTGGCGGAACACTACAAGGGCAACATCGACGTGCTGCTCACCGACGTTGTGATGCCGCATCTTCGCGGCCCCGAAGTGGCGCGGCGGATTTCTGCATCGCGTCCGGATATGAGAGTTATTTTCATGTCGGGCTACACCGAAGGCGAGTTCGGCGCCGTTCCTGATGAGGAGCACGGGCCTGAGACTACGATCCTGCAGAAGCCATTCGAGTTGGATTCTCTGGCGCTGAAGATTCGCGACGTGCTGAAAGCCCGAAGCCGCCGATGAGCTCGGCGACGCTGTCAGCGCGGGCTTTTGAAAATCGCTGCGGTTAGATAAATCGTCACCAGTCCCAATAACAACACTGCGCCTTCCACACGAGTCGACCACACATGCAGTTCGTCGAACTGCACCCGCGCGGGATTATCCAGCGGCACCGTCGCAAAGTCGCCGACCGAGGCGCGCAGCGTGTCCATGCGGGGGATGATCCAGAACTGCGACAGCAGCGTGAGCCCAAGCATCAGGCAAATCAGCATGTGACGCGTGGCAAAGACGTGCGCAGTCCCGTCGGCGAGACGGCTGTAGATCAGAGAACTGGCCAGGAAGACGATGCCCGAGACGATGGCGATCCAGTGCAGTTTGCTGAGAGCGCGTCCGACAACATTGCCGGCAAGATGGGTATTGGGCAGAACTTGAAACGCCGTCGGGGCAAGAACGAAGGCAAAGAAGATCAAACCGCCGATCCAGGTGACGAGCGATAGCAGCATGAGGAAACGAAGGAAGGACATGGCGCAGAATTATAGTCTCAAGTTGAAAGTGCAAAGCATCAACCACAGAGGACACAGAGAAGCGCAGAGGAAGAATAAGGAAAACCACTAATCACTGACCACTAACCACTGAACTTACACCGGCACTGGAACGGTCTCGATGATCTCTTTCAGAACCTGATCAGACTGCTCTGACTTTTTCAGCGTGGAGGCGTAAAGTCCGTTCACGACTACGCGGTGGGCGAAGACGGGAACTACGAGCGGCTTGAAATCTTCGGGAGTACAGAAGGTGCGGCCTTCGAGGAACGCCATGGCCTGCGCTGCTCGGTAGAGAGCCTGCGATCCCCGCGGCGAAACTCCCAACGAAAGGAATTCGCACTCGCGCGTTCGGCGCACGATTTCTAGTGCGTAGCTCACCAGCGAGTCGTCCACGCGAATCTGCTTCACCACCTGCTGCATTTCGAGCACTTCCGCAGCAGCGAGCACGGGACGCACGTCATCCAGATGCGCGGCGCCTGCCTCGGAGCGCAGAATCTGACGCTCGGCCTGCGCGTCGGGATAGCCCATGCGCACGCGCATCAGGAAGCGATCCAGTTGCGATTCGGGTAGTGGATACGTTCCGTGATGTTCTACTGGATTTTGAGTGGCGATCACCAGAAATGGTTGCGGCAACTCGTAGGAGTGCGAGTCGACGGTGACCTGGCCTTCGTTCATTGCCTCGAGCAGCGCGGATTGCGTCTTGGGCGTGGTGCGGTTGATCTCGTCCGCCAACAGAACGTTGGTAAAAACCGGGCCGCGCTTGAATTCAAATTCCTGCTCCAGCGCCGAATAGACGGAGATGCCCAGAACGTCGGAGGGCAGCATGTCGCTGGTAAACTGCACGCGCTGAAAGGTGCAGTCAATAGCGCGCGCGAGCGCCTGTCCGAGCGTGGTTTTGCCAACGCCAGGAACACCCTCAATCAGCAGGTGGCCGCGTGCAAAAATGCTGACCAGCGCGAGGCGGACGACGTCATCCTTGCCGCGAATCACGCGGCGCAGGGCCTTTTCCAGTTCGGAGGCTTTGTGAGAAACAGCGATGGCGGTCTCAGGCGACATTATTTCGATTCTACTATTGGGCGAGAGAGGGCAGGAGTTACCTACGTCACAGCACCAGCTTTCAGCTATCAGCCGTCAGCTCTCAGCCAAATCAAGATCCCTCGCTGCGCTCGCGATGACAGTTTTATTGGACTGAACGCGGGTTTCCAGCACTCTTGCATCGGTTCTGGCTGATAGCTGACAGCTTATTGCATAAACTCCGCGGGTCTTCCTGTCAGCCGCTCGATGCGCTTCGCGATCGGCGGATGGGTCGAGAACAAACTGCCGAAGTTCATTCCGAGCAACGGCTGAATGATGAACAGGTGTGCGGTGCTCGGCGTTGCTTGCATCGGCAGGCGGCGCGAGTAGGCGTCGAGCTTTTGCAAGGCGCTGGCCAGGGCGTAGGGATTGCCGGTGAAGTGCGCGCCGGTGGCGTCGGCTTGATACTCACGCGAGCGCGAGACAGCCAGTTGAATCATCGTCGCAGCGATAGGCGCGAGGATCAGCATCAAGAGCGCGCCCAAGCCTCCGCCGTCGCGACGGTCGCGGTCGCCGCCTCCGAAGCCGCCGAAGATCATTGCCCAACGTCCCATGCTCGCGAGCATGGTGATGGCGCCAGCGACGGTCGCGGCCACGGAACTGATCAGGATGTCGCGGTTGTTGACGTGGCCGAGTTCGTGCGCCAGGACGCCTTCCAGTTCTTCGTCCGTTAGCAAGCTGAGAATTCCGTGCGTCACAGCGACCGAGGCGTGGCTCGGATTGCGTCCAGTGGCGAAAGCGTTGGGCGACTCGGTCGGAATCACATAAATCTTCGGCATCGGAATGCCGATTTTCTGCGTGAGCCGTTCAACGGCCGCGTAGGCGCGCGGCAATTCCTCACGCGTAACGGGCTGGGCTCGGTACATCGCCAGCGCGATCTTGTCAGAATAGAAATAGGAGACGAAGTTCATCACGGCGGCGAAGGCCAGAGCAATGAGCATGCCGTTCTGGCCGCCAAAGGTGCGACCGATGAACATCAGCAGCAGCGTGAGCGCGGTGAGCAGAAACGCGGTCTTGAATGTGTTTCCCATAATTTTGCGGAGCTAGTCCATTGGATGTTGCGCGGGTGCCAGAGATGCACGACGTCGGAATTTGAAAACTGGGAGTTGCGGGTAAAACTTTAATAAATAAGTAGTTAGGTCCAAAAACTTGCCAGATTAGGTGTTTTGGGCTTCGCGTTTCAGGGCGCGCTGCAAAGTCTGATCGAGGGCCGCTTTGGCGCTTTCGTATTCCTGCTGCGAGATGCGGCCCTGTTTGTGCTCCACTTCGAGTTCGAAGATTTCTTCTTTCAATGCTTCCAGCAGCATCGCTGAAGAGCGGCGCGGAGCGGCTGGCTGTGAGCGAGACTCGCCGAGGTGAGCTTCGTTCGCGCGGATCTCGCGCCCTGTGGGTACTTCCGCTGCCGCAAATTCTTCATCTTCTTCCAGCGACGGCAGCGCCTTTCCCTTGGCGCGGACTCGATTCGCTGCTTGCTGGCGCGATGCTACAAATACTCCTCCGATAATGAGCGCTGCGGCAAATCCACCGAGAATCCACCAGCGATATTTCTGCAGAGGATCGGGAGCGTCAATCGGCGGGCCGAGTCCGCCACCGGGGCGATTTCCGTTTTGCGCGGAAGAACCCTGACTGGGCTGTCCGTTTTCGTCCCCAGGCGAGGCTAGGGTGCCTTCCCCTGAAAGCTTGAACGCCATGGGCTGGCCCACCTGCATATTGGAGGCTACTTCGACATTGGCGTCGGGCTGTCCGGGGAAGGGCGCCACTTGATAGTTGGCTCCGGGGGCGGCGGAGAATTCCATCGACTTGGGCGCAATCGCGACGAAATGTTCCAGCGGATAAACGGTCTTGGGATCGATATTCGCGTTGCCGGTGTAGGGAACGCTGTAGACCACGTTGAATCGCGTCTCGCCGGGACGAAGCGGAAACAAGAATGAATACTTCGTCTTGGTGTTGTCCTCGGGAACGGGCGCGGACTTCACCGGCTGGCCGCCCGCGGTCATGGCCTGACCCTCGGTTACGGTTGCGCCATCGGGCACGTAGAACTCGAGGTTGTGCTCGTTCATCTGCGTGCGCGGCGGCTTGGAATTGTTGGTAACCGCGAAGGTGCGCTCAATCTGAAGCTGCCCTTGGGCGGCCTGAAAGCGCATAATGTCGGCGACGACTGCAATTCCTTCCACTTTCTTGCTGACATCGTAGACTTCGAGCTCGACCGACGTGGTTCCGGGAGGGGCCATGCGGTGATAGGTAACTTCCTGGTGGATCACGCGGACGAGATGCGGGCCCTGGCCGTCGAGTTTGAAGCTGAAATGACCTTTAGCGTCGGTCTTAGTACGTCCAGCTTCTTCCATGCCCTGACCGAGACTTAGCAGGACGACTTCGTCGCCGCTGGCGGGCTTGCCGGTGGTGGAATTCTTCACGTTGCCGGTCAGAGTTTGGGCGGAGGCGAGGGAGGAGAGGACCAGGGCAAGGACAATGAGGATTGTCAGAGAAATATGTGGCGATAGCCGCCCCCGTCTGTCGGGCCGGGCAAAGCCCGGCTGTGGCTTGGTCGTGGAGAGTGCCGTCGAGCTCCGCTCGCCCGGACAGCCGACGGCGGCCGTCCACACACGTACCCTCGAGATGACGGGCGATCGCAAGATGAGAGGTCCTTTCATGATCTCGCTTTCCCTGCGGATGGCGTTTTCGCTTCGAGGCGCGCGATTTCAGCCAGGAGCGTGGCGGCCTCGTCTTGCAGGGAAGCCTTCAGGGACTGGTAGTCGGACTCGGGCATTTTGCCGGCTTTGAATTCGAAGTTCAGGTCGCGCAGGTTTTCGTAGACAGCGTCTTTGCGCTCGTGCAGGTAGGACGCGCGGGTCTTGCGCGCACCGCGGTCAAAGCTGCCCGGACTGAAAATGTAGAAGAGCGCGGCCGCGGTAGCCAGAAGGCAGCACGCCAGTTCGAAGGTCATATTTCGGTCTCCTTGCGCGCCTGATCGCGGAATCGTTCAAGTTCAGCGCCGCGCACCGGACTCAGGCCGTCAGCAATGGCGGGCGCGGGACGATTCTTCCAGGAGCGGATCACGAGAACCACGATGCTCAGTCCCAGGGCGAGCGCGACGAAGGGAACGATCCACGCCGTGCGATCAAAGCCCTTGCCCGTAGGTGCGGCCAGCACGGTGGGTCCATATTTCTGCACGAAGGATTGCTCGACTAGGCTGTCGCTGTCGCCGCGGTTCACCGCGGTCATGAGTTCGTTGCGCATGCCGTCGGACGAAGGACAGCCGACGTGATTGCATTCCAGAAGAATCTGGCCGCAGCTGCAGATGCACATCATCTGGTGGCCGAGCTCGTTGAAGCGCGTGGCCGGATCGCCGGCGCCGGCGAGCGCTAAGACGGCGACGGTGAGCAGGGCGCAGCGTAGCGCGCGGGGAAGAATTCGTTTTGGTCTCGTCGTCATTTGTAATTCCGTTGCGCGCGAATTCGATAATCGGAGGAGCGCTGGGCTAGATTCTTTCGCCCCTCCGGGGCTTGTTCAATTTCTCTTCTGCCGCACCCACGGCTTGCGCCGTGGGCTGTATTCTTTCGCCGCTTTGCGGCTTCCTCTCGGATCGCCGCATCGCCTCGCTCCGCTCGGCGGACAGCCGAGGCGGCTGTCGCTACGTTAATCTCAATCTCCTGTGGCTACTGGGGCTGGATGCTCTACCAGCCTCGCTGCTGGGGCGCGGACTGGGGCTGGGGCGTTCGGGGCCAGCGCCAGCACTGTGCCGCCGAGGATGATCCACACACCCAGCCAGATCCACATCACCAGCGGATTCAAATGCGCCTTCAGGATCGGCCGGCCCGTGTCCTGGTTCAAGCCCTCATACACCACGTAGAGATCTTCATTCAGCGTAGAGCGAATGAAGGGCATAGTCGACGTCTGCTGACTGGCCTTGTAGAACCGGCGCTCCGGAGTCAGCGTATCGATCTGCTTACCGCCCTTGAAGACATCGAGGACGGCCCACTCGCCCGCGTAGTTGGGAAAATCTTCGTCCGTATACGAGCGGCAGACCAGGGTGTAGCTGCCGATCGTCATCTTGTCGCCGTAACCCATTTCCTGCTCTTTGTCCTGATTGAACGCGGCGCCGGCGAATCCGATGATGACCACCACCACTCCAAAGTGAACGATGTATCCGCCGTAACGGCGCGTGTTGCGGTGCGTGAGCTGCACCATCGACGCGAACATGCCCTGGCCGGTGTGTCCGGCGATGACTTTGCCGCCGCGGTAATATTCGCTGGCGATGGTGAGCGTGACAAGCACTGAAAGGCCGATGGCCATCAAAGAATAGAAGTATGAGATGTCTTGCCAGGGGCGCAGGCCGAAGGGCGATCCCCAACTTGACGGCGTGATCATGAGGAACGCCATCACGGCGACTGCGCCGACGGTGGGCCACATGAAATTCCGCTTCAGGCTTTCGAAGGAGGTCTTTCGCCAGGCCAGCAGCGGGCCGACGGCTGTGAGGATCAGGAGTAGCAGCGCAACTGGGATCGCGACCCGGTTATAAAACGGTGCGCCTACCGTGACCTTGTTGCCCTGCGCCAGTTCGGAGATTTTAGGGAACCACGTGCCCCACAGCACGGTGAAGCAGAGCAGCACAAAGAGAAGATTGTTGAACAGGAAGCTCGACTCTCGCGAAATCAGCGACTCGAGTTTGTGCTCGCTGCGCAAGTGATCTTTGTTCTTAAAGAAGAAAAACACGAAGACCGCGATGCTGATGGCAAGGAACCATGCGAACCAGCTTCCGATGGACGATTGCGCGAAGGCGTGAACGGAACTGATGATGCCGCTCCGCGTGAGAAACGTCCCCAGAATCGCCAGCCAGAACGTGGCGAAGACCAGCCACATGTTCCAGACTTTCAGCATGCCGCGCTTCTCCTGCATCATGACGGAGTGCAGGAACGCCGTGCCGACGAGCCAAGGCATTAGCGATGCGTTCTCGACCGGATCCCATCCCCAGTAGCCGCCCCAGCCGAGCACAGCGTATGCCCAGTGTGCGCCGAGAAAAATTCCGCAGGTGAGGAATCCCCAGGTGACCATGGTCCAGCGGCGAGTGATGTGAATCCACTTTTCGCCGGGATACTTCATGATCAGCGCGCCCAGTGCGAAGGCAAAGGGCACGGTGAATCCAACGTAGCCCAGATAAAGCATGGGCGGGTGAATGACCATCTCGGGATACTGCAGCAGAGGATTCAGGCCGCTGCCGTCGGCGCGCATTGGGCCTTCGAGCAGGCCGAACGGGTTCGCGGCGAAGTTCACCAGCGCGAGAAAGAAAATCTGCACGGCGGCCAGAACCACGGACGCGTACGCGAACAGGCGTGGATCGGTTTTGTAACGCAAGCGCAGGACGAAACCGTATCCCGCGAGCAGCAGCGACCAAAAGAGCAGCGAGCCTTCCTGGCCAGACCAGAGCGTCGCAAACTTGTAGGGAGCGGGAAGGTCGCGATTGCTGTGGTGAAAGATGTACGCGATGGTGAAATCATCGCGGAAGGCGGCGACGACCAGCGCAATAGCAGCCAGAACAACGGCTCCGAAAACAACCACGCCGGCGCGGCGAGCGGTTTCCCCCAAACGCTCCCAGTTCGAATCGCCTTGGAAGAAGAGCGCCGCAAAACCGACTGCGAACGAATAGACGCTCAACGCCAATGCGAGGAGCAAGGCAAAACTACCTATTTGCGCCATGTGGGAGAACCCCAATGTATTTTTTCAGAAAGCGAAGGTGCAGGCAACCGGGACAAGGCGAGAACAGCAACCTGCAAGACACATGACCGCCAAAAGCCGGCGGCCGGGGCTCGGCCGCCAGGCGGGTGCACGTTGCGGAGGCCTACGCGCTCTGCTGGCGATAGCGTTGGCGAACCTCGCGCTCCGCGGCCAGCCAATCCTCGGCTTCGTGGCCTGGCTCAAATCCGCGCCGCTCTGCCAGCAAGTACGCCAGGCGGCGAACTTCCTCCTCCACATTGATGGGAACGAGGTTGGCGCGGAGTTCGTTTCTCACGATTTCCGGCTTTTTCGTCGTCTTTCGTGTTTCAGCAGCCGCTTCCGGACTCTGGGTCTCAGCCAATGCGACCGTGGACGCTCCATTGCCCGACCGGGCGCTCGCATCGGACTGGGGCAACGGGTTGTTGGTTGCTTCGGTAGTCTTTTTCGGGAACCTGGGTTTAGCCATAATCGAATACTCCTTACATAGTCCTAAATTTAGGAATGATTGGATTTGTTGGTGAATGAACAACATCTGTGCTTCCCCGCAAAGGCGGTTACGATTCAGTTGTTGATTCGTGGGTTACATCTACTATAGCGCGTCCCGGCCTGTGGATGGGGACCGATTGCACAAAAAAATGCGATACGACGCTGCGAAATTCCGGAAACGACACCAACGCCAAAAGGGCACAGTCCGGTCACCGGACGGCCGAAGACAAATGACGCTTTGGTATAATTTTGGCGTGCTTCCGAGGCGCTATCGTCTAGGGGTTAGGACGGAAGATTCTCAATCTTCAAACCCGGGTTCGATTCCCGGTAGCGCTACCAACCTCCCAAGGTATGCAGGCTGGCTAGTCCGCACGTTCGACTTCCCTCCGTGCCTCACGTATCCTCTTCTGAATCGCGGAGGCTAGAATGATCCTTTTTCGTGTTGCTACCCTTCTTGTCCTATGTGGCATCGCCTGCTCTGCTGTCGGGAAATCTGGAAGGCCGCAGAACTCTGCAACGAAGGAAGCTGCCCAGCCGGGTGACATTCCCAAGTCCATCGCGGAAAGCGTCAGCGGCACCCTCCAGTTTGCGGAAGGGAACTTTCTCGGACTGGCTGAAGCCATGCCCGAAGACAAGTATGCCTACATCCCCCCGGTCGGCAAGTTCGACGGTGTCCGCAGCTTTGGGGAGCAAGTGAAGCACGTCGCCTGCGCCCAGTTCGCCTTCTTCAACGAATTTGAGGGCAAGAAGCCGCCCGAAGACTGCGAAAAGGGGGGTCACGATCCGGCGAAAACCAAAGCCGAGTTGATCAAGTATCTCAAGGACTCCTTCGACTACTCCAACCGCGTCCTCGCCACGCTCACGGTGAACAATGCGCTCGACCGTGTCGAAGGCCGCTATGCTGGACCGAACACCAAACTGGGTATCTCGGTCATCGCGGTCTGGCACATTACCGACCACTACGGACAGCTAGTCGAGTACCTGCGCTTGAATGGCATCGTTCCGCCCTTTACGCAGAAATACGGAGTGAAGATTCGGTAACAAGCCCAAGCGGAGCGTGAAGGGCCCTCTTCACGATCGACTGATGGTTGGAAAACGGTCCCCTGCCGCTCAGTGTGTGACAACGGGCGAATAGCTCGTTTGCCCTTTCCGCCGTGCCGGGCTGCTGCGTCATCGGGAAATCACTGTAGACTGCCAAGGGAACCTCTGTATTGGCTGGGGGATGGCCGTCGTGTAAGTTTCGTGTGAATAAGGTCTGACGGGGGACGACCTTGCACGAAGAGAGTTCGATCCACGATACCGATCCCGCCGCTAACCCTCGCATGACTGCTGCCGCTGATGCTTCCTCCAATACCCAAGGCCCAACCGCATCTGACTTTCTTGCGGGCGGTGGAGAGATGGGAGAGCTCATTCGCAAGACTGATTGGGCGCGGACTCCCCTCGGCCCCACAACCTCGTGGTCCCCTGCTCTCCGGATGATTGTGAAGTTTCTCCTCGCGAACCGATTCCCCCAACTGCTCTGGTGGGGATCGGAATTTTGTTCGGTATACAACGACGCCTATATACCTATTCTCGGCACAAAGCACCCGTGGGCGCTTGGTCGGCCCGTCAGCGAGGTCTGGAACGAGATCTGGCACGTCCTCAAGCCGCTGATTGAAACCCCCTTCTCCGGCGGTCCCGCGACTTGGATGGAAGATATTCCACTCGAACTTAAACGCAGAGGTTTTTTCGAGGAGACGCATTTTACGATCGCCTACAGCCCTGTGCCGGATGAATCAGTTCCTGGCGGTATCGGCGGCGTCTTGGCGACCGTACACGAGATTACCGAAAAAGTTGTGGGCGAGCGCCGCGTGCGTGCCCTGCGCGACCTGGGCGCGCGTTCGGTAGAGCCAAAATCGGCGGAAGAGGCCTGCATCATTGTTCAAGAAACACTCTCACCGCACGCAAAAGACATTCCTTTCCTCTTTCTATATTTGCTTGACGAAAAACGACAGCATGCCAGATTGGCTTGCTGTATTGGCGCTGATCAGCAAGATCGCGGTTGTCCGAAATCGATACTGCTCAGTTCACCAGGAGGAGAAGAAGTCTGGCCGTTGTCCGACACGCTTGTAACCGAGAACATTCAACTGGTGGAGGATCTCCAAACCCGGTTCGACCATGTCCCGCAGGGTCCGTGGTCGGACGCACCGGCCCGCGCCGCGGTCCTGCCAATTCGCTCCAACATTCAGCATCAACTTGCCGGGTTCATGGTTGCGGGTTTGAGCTCTCGCCTTGAATTCGACAAGAGCTACCGTGATTTTCTGGAACTGATGTCGACCCAGATCGCGACCACCGTCGCGAATGCCCACGCCTACGAAGAGGACCGCAAGCGTGCCGAGGCGCTGGCTGAAATTGATCGCGCGAAAACACTTTTTTTCAGCAACGTAAGTCATGAATTCAGAACGCCTCTTACATTGATGCTTGGTCCCCTGGAGGACACTCTTGCGAGTGGCAAAGACTTGCCTGAGGAACACCGAAACAACCTCCAGGTGGCTCATCGGAATTCCTTACGCTTGTTGAAGTTGGTTAATACCCTCCTGGATTTTTCGCGAATCGAAGCCGGACGCATTCAGGCCTGCTATGAACCGACTGATCTTGGCAGCTTGACCGTCGAACTTTCGAGTCTCTTTCGTTCAGCCGTGGAACGGGCAGGATTGAAATTGCTCGTGAACTGCGACCTCGGTAAAGACCTGGCTTATGTGGATCATGAGATGTGGGAGAAGATTGTTTTCAACCTTCTCTCGAACGCCCTCAAATTCACGTTTGGGGGCGAAATTGAGGTCTCCCTGATAAAGGTCGAAAATGCTGCCGAATTAAGGGTACGGGACACCGGTACTGGCATTCCGGTCGAGGACTTACCGCATCTGTTTGCGCGTTTTTACAGAGTGCAAGGCGCGCGTGGACGCACGTGGGAAGGCAGTGGCATCGGGCTTGCCTTGGTTCAGGAACTCGCGAAACTTCATGGCGGAAGTGTACGAGTGGAAAGCGAACTCGGCCGAGGCAGCACTTTCATTGTCACGATTCCTCTCGGCAAGGATCACCTGCCGGCGGAACGCATCGGGGCGGCACGGACTCTCGCCTCCACCGGAGTGAGCGCAGGAGCGTATTTACAAGAAGCATTGCACTGGTCGCCGAGTACGCAGGACATTTCCGAAGACCTAGAGATTGCGTCCCTGGTTTCAAGGAAGGCTGCAACTTCAGCACCCGAGAGGAAATCTCAGCCGGTTTCGCGCATTCTGTTAGCCGACGACAATGCGGACATGCGCCAGTATCTTGAAAGCCTGCTGAATCAGCGATATCAGGTAACGCCCTGTGGAGATGGCCAAGCCGCGCTAGAGCAGGCGCGGCAAACTCGTCCGGATCTGGTGTTAGCCGATGTCATGATGCCGCGCATGGACGGCTTCGGCCTGTTGCGTGCTCTTCGCGAAGATAAAGATCTGCGCGACGTCCCCGTCATTCTTCTTTCCGCCCGCGCTGGAGAGGAATCGCGGATTGAGGGATTGGACGCTGGCGCCGACGACTATCTCGTGAAACCATTCTCCGCCCGCGAATTGATGGCTCGCGTCGGATCTCACCTGGCTATGGTCAAGATGCGGCGGGAAGCTACGGAACTGGAGAGAAAACTGCGCGCGGAGGCGGAGCTCGAACGCAATCGCCTGCACGATTCGGAATTGGCGGTGCGCGAAAGTGAACAGCGATTCCGCGAGATGATCGATGCTCTACCAGCGGCCATCTATACCACGGATGCGGAAGGCCGACTGACTCACTTTAATCCCTCTGCCGTCGAGTTCTCCGGAAGAACCCCCGATCTTGGCACAGACCAGTGGTGTGTTAGTTGGAAGCTTTACCACCCTGATGGCCGGCCCATGCCGCACGATGAGTGCCCGATGGCGATCGCATTGAAAGAGGGCCGAGTCATCAAAGGAGCCGAAGCGATCGCCGAGCGGCCCGATGGCAGCCGTCGCTGGTTCATCCCGTTTCCGACTCCACTTCGAGATCATCAGGGAATGATCGTCGGCGGCATTAATATGTTGCTGGACGTTACAGAACGTAAAGAGGCCGAGCGGACAACCAGCCTTTTAGCTGCGATCGTTGATTCCTCCGACGATGCCATCATCAGCAAGAGCCTTGATGGGACCATTACCAGCTGGAACAAGGGCGCCGAACGCATTTTTGGCTACACAGTTTCGGAAGCGGTTGGTCAGCACATCACCTTGATCGTGCCCACGGAACGACATGCAGAGGAAGAAGATATCCTACGGCGCTTAGCGCGGGGCGAACGGGTCGATCACTTCGAGACTGTTCGGAGCCGCAAGGATGGCAGCACCTTTGACGTCTCACTTACCATTTCTCCTCTCCATGAGGGCGGCGGGCGCGTGGTCGGAGCGTCAAACATTGCCCGTGACATTGGCGAACGAAAGCGGATTGAACGGGCCCTGCGCGAAAGCGAAGAGCGCTTCCGCGCAATCGTTGAAACCACGCCGGAGTGCGTTAAGTTGGTCGCTGCCGACGGCACGCTGCTACACATGAATCCCTCCGGTCTGCAGATGATCGAGGCCCACTCAATCGACGACGTTGTCGGTAAGAGCGTCTATGACCTGATTGCGCCCGAACATCGGGAAATGTTCCACGAGTTTAACGAAAAAGTGTGTCGAGGCGAGAAAAGCTCCCTGCAATTCGACATCATTGGATTGAAAGGCAAACGGAAGCACATGGAAAGCCATGCTGCTCCTTTGCGCAATCCGGATGCCACCGTCACAAATCTCGCTATAACCAGCGACATTTCCCAACGTAAACAAGCCGAGAAGGCGCTCCGCGAGAGCGAAGAGAGATTCCGCGCACTGGTCAACGCCACTTCATACGTGGTCTTTCGCATGAGCCCCGACTGGAGCGAGATGCGCCAGTTTGAGGGGGATGGCTTCCTGTCGGATACCGGTAAGCCCCCGAAAAACTGGTTACAGGAATATGTTCACCCCGATGACCGAGCACTTGCGTTGCAAACCATCAGAGAAGCATTCCGCACGAAGAGTATGTTGCACCTGGAGCATCGGGTTAGTCGAAGCGATGGTAGCTTGGGCTGGACGCACTCGCGCGCCGTGCCGCTTCTCGATTCAAAGGGAGACATCATCGAATGGTTCGGCGCCGCAAGTGACGTAACAGCTCGGCGGGAAGCCGAAGAAAAATACCGAAAGCTGGCTGAAACGCTCGATGCAGAAGTGCGTGCGCGTACCAGAGATTTGGAAGAACGAAATACCGAAATTTTGAGGCAGTCCGAACAGGTCCGCGAACTCTCCTGGCGTTTATTGCGAGCGCAAGATGAGGAACGTCGACACATTGCCCGGGAATTGCACGATAGTGCTGGGCAGACGCTCACGGTGTTGGGTATGAACCTCGGGCAGTTCGTCCAAAAGACTGGACGCACCGCACCCGAACTTGCGACTGAGGCGGAGACGATCCAGGAGATGGTTCAGCAACTGCATCGAGACATTCGCACCACCTCTTATCTGTTGCACCCTCCACTCCTGGACGAGAACGGCTTGTACTCTGCTCTCACCTGGTACACGCAAGGGCTTGTGGAGCGCAGCAGTTTGGAAATCAAACTCGATATCTCGCAGGACTTCGGCCGACTGCCGCGCGAGATGGAGTTGGCGGTGTTTCGATTGGTGCAGGAATGTTTGACCAATATCCATCGTCATTCCGGCAGCAAGACAGCCTCGATCCGAATCGCTCGAGAAGATGGGAAGGTCGTCGTCGAGATTCAGGACCGCGGTCAGGGCATGTCATCGCAACGATTGGCGGAGATTCAGTCGGGGGTTTCAGGCGTCGGCATTCGCGGGATGCGCGAGCGCCTGACTCAATTCCAGGGCCAGATGAAAATCGAATCGGATCATACTGGAACTCGTGTTTTAGTATCGATTCCCGTCCCAAAAAGTGTCGCGGCGGAAGGCGAAGCGGCCGAGCCTCTGAAGACTTCCGCCTAGGCGTTGCACCGCTCTCTGCTAAAATCCACACCGTGAAAAGACGAACCTTACTCCAAGCTCTTTCCGCCGCTTTCTTTTCCTCATCTCTTTTGGCAGTTTCTTCGCGTGACGACGCCAATTCTCAGGCATCGACTGGCGTCTACGAACTCCGCGTCTATCACACTGCCCCCGGGAAACTGCCCGAACTGCTGGCACGCTTCCGCGAACACACCGTCAAAATATTTGACCGGCACGGAATGAAGAGCATCGCGTACTGGATCCCACTCGACGAACCGGAGAAGAGCAACACCCTCATCTATATCCTTCATCATCCCAGCCGCGAAGCCGCAACCGCCAACTGGAAATCCTTCCAGGACGATGCCGAATGGAAAAGCGTGAAGGAGAAATCCGAAGCTAACGGCAAACTCGTCGAAAAAGTTGATTCCACTTATATGGCCCTAACCGACTTCTCCCCGCGCCTGCGTTAGCAAGCTGCTGCAGGGTAGTCCTCTGTGAACCTCAGCATCTTCTGTAGTGAAGCTTTTCTTTGCGACCTCCGAACGCGAACCCTCATCTCAAGAATGCCCCCTGCTTATCTCCAGCCAAGGATGGTCGTGATGCCCAAGGTCAATATCGCCGAGAAGTTCGCCAAAATCTCCGAATACTGGAAGCCCTACATCGCCGCCGAACTCAACGGCCAGTACGTCAAGCTCGACAAGCTGAAAGGCGAATTCGTCTTCCACCACCACGAGCACGAAGACGAAATGTTTCTCGTGGTCAAGGGCCGCTTCCGGATGGAGTTCCGGGACCGTCACGAATGGATCGAGGAAGGCGAATTTATCGTGGTTCCGCGCGGAGTCGAGCACCGTCCCGTCGCCGACGAAGAATGCTGGCTGCTGCTCTTCGAACCCGCTTCCACCCTAAATACCGGCAACGTGGTGAATGAACTCACCCTGCCCGACTTGGAGCGTGTGTAGCAACAATTCGTGGCTCTTAAGAACACATGGAACTCATTGTCTATTCGTCTGCCTGGTGCCCCGACTGCCGTGAGGCTAAACGCTTCCTCGCGAAGCACAATATTCCCTACAAAGACATCGATGTCGAAGCCACCCCCGGCGCCATCGACGAAGTCGTCCAACACACCGGCAAGCGCGCCCTGCCCCAATTCATCATCGACGGCGAGTGGGTTCAGCCCTACCACCCGCGCAAGGGATTCCTCTACGAAGCCATGTCGAAGCGCCTGGGGATAACGCCCCCATAAACCCCCCGTGCCCTTCCGCCCTCTGCGCTCAAAGCCTTTGATCTTCGCCGTCTCCAGATATCGCCCGGACATCATCTTCGGTACCGTAGCCAACCCAAGCCGGACAGATGAAGATAAGCATTCCAAGTCCTCGGTCCGTCTATCGCTAAAAGCGTAAACGGCTGAAACAAAAAGGCTTGGAGTCAATCCAAGGATCTGCGATGCTCATGGCCGAATCCCAGACTGAAGAGCAAATCTTCGAGCCCCCGGTTTCCGAGGCTCCGGCCCAGCAGGAGTCCGTCGCCGTGAGCGATAGCTGGCAGCAGACCGTGCAGGCGGTGTTGGGCGTCGTGTTGCTCCTGGGGGCCTTCGCCATGGTCCACTATTACTCTCCCAAGGCCACGCTGGCCGATCAGCCAGTCGAGCTCCAAAAGGAGGTTCACGACCTCACGGCCCAGGTGGAACAACTGAGGCAGGATCAGGCGATGCCGGCGGTCGTGTTGAACCGCTACCGCAATTCGATTGGCTATATCTATGGGGTTTATCGAGTGGGTTTCGCCAACCAGCGCCCTACGATTCGAGCCCGTGTTTCAGGCACAGGATTTCTGGTCGGTAATGGCCTGATGGCCACCAACCGTCACGTCGCTGAGCCTTGGTTCGGTGATTCTGAAGCCCAGAAGTTGATCGATGCAGGCGCCACCGCCATGCTCGAGAACCTCGTAGTCTTCTTCCCCGGCTCACCCACACCCGTGACGTTGTCGCCCGGAACCGCTTCCAAAACGTCCGACCTCGCCATCTTGCACGTCGAGTTTCTAGACGCTGTCCGCGGTCTACCCATACTTCCACTCGCCAAGTCGCCCGGCTCTCCTGGACAGCTGGTCACCGTGATCGGTTATCCAATGGGGATTGCCGGTATGGTCGCCAAGTCGCCGACCGGAATTTACGAGCGCCTGGCCTACCGGCATAACGACATCAGCGCCGCCAGCGAACTGGCCGCATTGTCCTTGATTCGTCCTTCCACTACTTGCGGTCATCTTGGCGATGTGGTCGGCGAAAAGCTCATCTACGATGCCCCCACCGCCCACGGCGGCAGCGGCGGCCCGGTCTTCAACTCCAACGGTGAAGTCATCGGTGTCAACTCCGCCTACATGGACGGGTTCACCGGCGGCACCATCGGAGTCTCCGTCGACTCCCTCCGCCCTCTCTTGCAAGAAGCCGAGAACCAAATCAAGTCCGACGCCAGTCAGCAATAGCTCCGCAACCGTAGCGCGCTGGAAGTCTCGTAGCGTGCGCACGCTGTATCGCCGCGAAAAAATTCGCAGGGCCTAGCTCTCTCCAAACTCCCGATACCGCTCCAAAACATCGCGCTCGGAAATCACGCCTTCGAGCTGGCGTACGTTTGCCCGGCTCACCACCGGCACCAGCGGCCAACGATCCACATACCTCAACGCCGTCTCCAGCGGCAGGTCAGGATGCAGAAAAGGAATCTGCCGAATCGGCAACTGTGAACCCAAGCTCGTCCCGCCTTTGCCCTCATCCACCAGCGTGCGGAGTTGCTGCTTGGTCACGCTGTTCCATCCGCTGGGACTAAGCCGAACCAGAAACTCTTCCGCACTGGAAGCCTGCACGATCTGGAGCGCCTCCGCCACTGTCTGCTGCGCATCCACCACGGGAATATCCACCGCCCGCATCGCATCTTCCACGTGGAGCACGCCCTCTTCCCGCAGTTCTTCCATCGACGGCAATTCCAGTCCATCCTGCCGCGTCAGCATGTCGAAAATCGCAATCGGCCGCAGCCCGCGAGAAATCACATACGCGATGGTATTCGCCACAATCACCGGCAAAATGATCGAGTAGTTCCCGCTCACTTCCAGCACCATGAATACCGACGTCATCGGCGCCCGCAGAAATCCCGCGAACAGCACTCCCATTCCCACCAGCGCGTAAGTTCCCGGCGACCCGCTCAGGTGCGGGAGCACCACATGCTCCGCCCCGCCCACCGCCGCCCCCAGCATCGCCCCGATAAACAATGTCGGCGCAAACATTCCGCCCGGCGTTCCGCTGACAAACGAAAACAGCGTGGCCACAATCTTCAGCCCCGCCAGCATCGCCAGAAATTGCCAGGTGAACCGCCCGTGCATGGCCTCATCCATCGCCTCGTAGCCCGCTCCCATTACCTGGGGCGCGCCCAGCCACGCAATAATGCCGATCAGCAATCCCGCCAGCGCCGGCTGCAGATATTGCGTCCACAGCGGCAAGGCCTTGAACTTCGGCCGCAACGTCGTGATGCCCACCGAAAACACCGCCGACGCCAGACCGCCCACAATTCCGAGGATGGCATAGGCGATCAGCTCCGAAGGCCGTTCCAGTTGTACTGCCGGAATCCTGAACAGCGATTCCGATCCCAGAAACAACCGCATCACCACGACGCTCGAAACCGCCGACAACACTACCGACCCAAGAATTCCCGCCGTCCACCGTCCAATCACTTCCTCAATCACAAACAGCACCGCCGAGATGGGAGCATTGAAAGCTGCCGCCAGTCCCGCCGCCGCGCCAACAGGCGCAATCAGCCGCATGCGATCCCGCGACAGCCGCATCTGCCGCCCCAGAACTGACGCAATGCACGCCCCAATCTGCAGCGAGGGATCCTCCGGCCCCAGCGATTGTCCCGACCCAATCGCCATCGCCGCCGTAATAAATTTTCCGATTGCAGTGCGAAACGGAATGAATCCGTTGTAGATATAAAGCGCCGCCTTCGTCTGATTCACTCCGCTGCCACGAGCCAGCGGGAACACATGAATCACCAGCGCCGCGATCACCAGCCCCGTCAGCGTAGGCGCTAACAGCAGACGCGTCGGCGACAGCACCGCTCCGGTTCCCAACAAATATAGCCGGCTCCAGCCAATCGCAAAGCGGAAGCACACCACCGCCAGTCCAGAAAAAATTCCGATAAATACAGAAAGAATCAGGAAGAAACGCTCTTCTCGAAATACCGCATTCAACAGTGCCTTCGGAGATCGGCCGTAGATCATTCTGCCGGCCACGGGTTGGCTGCTGCTCGCAACGCCCGCCATAGCGCCGTTCGCGACTCCGTTTTCAACGCCGTTCGCGACCATCTCCGTCGCCGGCCCCTCGTGTGGATTGGAATCCAAATTCAGTTCCCTTCGTGCAGTTTAGAAATCAGCAGCAACGCCAAATCCTCCCCGGTCGGAGCTCCACAAGTCGCGCTGGTTTGCCGCTCAATCTCGAACACTAGTTCCATGGCCTGTTCCACCAGGTCTGGATTTCGTCGGAGTTGTTGCTCGGAGATTTGCGGCTTCAGCTTAGCCCAGCTGTCAGCCAGACTCGGTTGCGACGACGCAGACGCGGCGGCAGCCTTCGGCGTAGCACAGGAACTCAGACGCGTTCCCGCGGTCGCAAAAGCCTCGACCACGATCTTGTCGCGCTCGTTCACCGGGATCTGCCGCCGGAATGGATCCATTCGTAACACCAGCTGCGTCGTCTTCAGCCGCTCCTCGCTGTCAGTGTCGTTGGGATTGAGGGCCATCGCGGTCTGCAGGTAGTGCTCCGCCACCGCATAACGTCCCAGCTGAAACGCCGCCCAGCCTGCACCGGCCAGTGCCGCTTCGTCGTGACGGTTGGTCCGCAAGCTGATGCGGTACGCCGCCAGTGCATGTTCATAGTCCTGCGCGCGCAGAAAAAGGGCGCCGGCGCGCTTTTGCTGCGCCGGATCTTCTCCCAGATTTTCCTGCAGCGCCATCAACTCGGCCTGCGCCGGCGCCTGGGCGTTGATCCGCAGCAAGTATTCGATCAACTCAAATCGCGTCTCGCGCCGTTGTGCTTCCTGATCCCCGGGCCACACCGCATAAATCGCATTGTGGTAGTAGCGTTGCGCCTGGTCCCTTTGTCCTCTTTGCGCGGCGATGCGCGCCAGTTCCAGATTCACCAGGCCATTTTCCGGTTGCCGTTCCCACAGGTTCACCAGGTAGGAATACGCCTCAGCGGTTCGCCCCCGCCCAATCAAAGCCTCTGCGAGATTAAGCTGATAATCGTAGTTGTCGCGCGAGTAGAGCAGCGCCGAGCGGAAATCGGCGACCGCCCCGTCATAACGCTGCGCGTTCAGGTCCGCCACTCCGCGGGAGAACCAGCGGTCACCAAGGGCTTCCCGCTGCGCATGATATCCACGCGATAACCCCGCGACGCCCAGGAAAAAAATTACTCCCACAAGCGCCAACAAAGCCAGCATCACGGGTTGTTGTTTGACATAAAGACGCAGATCGAACTGCCCCTCAACACCCGTCTTGTTTTCGTGCTCTGCGACCATCAATTGATAATGCGGAAACCTGGACTTGAATTGCAATCCCGCCCGACGAGAGAGAAAGCAAGGCGGCCCAACCTGCAGGCCGCCCTGCTCCTTCTAGCGAGCCATTGCGAAATGATCGACGCGGTTCTGCTGCCAGCACGAATCGTTGTCTTGCGAGCAGAACGGTTTTTCTTTTCCATAGCTGATCGTCTTGATGCGATCTTCCGAAATCCCCTGCTGCAGAAGCGCTCTCTTCAACGATTCCGCACGGTTGGTTCCCAACGCAAGGTTGTATTCCTCCGAGCCCCGGTCATCGCAATGTCCTTCGACAACAACGTTGATTGACGGATGCTGCAACAGAAATGCTGCGTCGCCTTGCGCGGTCGAAGCCTGGTCCGATCGAATATCGGACTTGTCGTAGTCGAACCACACGTCTTTCACATTCTTGGCGAACAGGTCTTCCTCTGCCGGCGATGGAACCGCTGCGGCAACCCTGCCGTTCACCGTCACCCGAGCCGATGCGTCCCGGTGCCCTCCAGGTCCAGTGGCGACGAGTGTGTAAGTAGTCGACCGGCTGGGCGTCACCGTCCTCGAGCCAGATGGTAGCAGCGTCCCCAAGCCGTCAATGGTAGCTTCCGTCGCGTTGTCGGTTTGCCACGTCAGCACCGTGCTCTCGCCTTTCTGAATCACTGCTGGATTTGCTGCCAGTGTCGCGGTTGGCGCGACCGGCGGTGGTGGGGGCGGTGGTGTCGCTTGCGCTGCCTTCTTGTTGCAGCCGGAAAATGACAGCGCCCCCGCAAGAATGACAATTAGCGTAAATGGCTTCGATGTTGCATGCATCACTCGAATCCTCCTTATCACGAAAATAGAGTTAAGTCTGAAATGGCGGAAAGACTTCCTCAAACGTCGCAGCCATAGGAGAAACGCCCGCCCGAGCGAAAGCTCTTCGCAACTGCGACACAAATTGACAGAGATTGGAACGACAGAAAGGAATCAGCAGCGCAAGGTAGGATTGATTCCGGCGGCCAAACTATTCGCCGCAATTTCTGCACCGGGAAGTGCCGTCCATCGCAACGAGAACGAAAATGGCGCCAGGCACGCGAAACTCAGACAGCTCCGAACAACGCCCAGGCCGGCCCTGACAATCGCCGTGCGCAGGCCAACCGCCGCCCTGACAGAAAGCAATGCTGTCACTGGACCGTGTACCACCGAATACGGTCCCTGCGTCGCCGGGAAAAGGAAAATCGCCAGCACGCTGATCACAGCGATTCCAGCCAGCGTTCCTGCGATTCGGCCAGAGCTCATGAACGTAAATTATACCGTGGGCATGCGCATTTTCCAGCGCATGATCGCGCCCGCCCAAAGGTAACGAACGACCACCGACTAACGACCAGCGACTAACGACCAATCGGAGAACGACCAACAACTAACGACGAACGACTCTTATCCACCCCGGCTCCCGCACATGCTCATCGTGGAAGCGCAGCAATCGCGCCGCCAGAATCGAAGCCCGTCCCAGGTATCCCACCACTTTGCTCTCGTCCCCGCGCTCCACCACCGGCAGCCGTCCAATGTCATAGCGCAACAGTTTCGCTGCGGCCTCCGACACCAGTTCGTCGGGATACGTCACCACCAGCTTAGTGCTGCCCGCCTCCTGCACCGTTGCCAGGCCGGAAGGCTCTTTATCCAGCGCTCGCAAAATGTCGCCTCGCGTAATAATGCCCGCGAGTTTTCCGGCCTGATCCAGAATCAGCAGAGCTTGATGCCGCGCCACCGCCGGATCATGTTGCGCAATCCGCGCCGCCAGTGCTCCCACCTTGGTATCGATTGCGATCACGGGCGGCTCTTTCTCCATCGTCTCGCGAACTGTGGCCTGCGTCAGCGCGTCTGCTTCGTAATCCTGATGCACGCGCAATCCACGTCGCGCCAGTTTCTCGGTCATGATCGAACTCGTGGGCATCAGTAGCATCGCAATCCCGTCCGCGATCACTGCGACCAGCATCAGCGGCAGCACCGAGTTGTAATCTCGCGTTATCTCAAACGCGAAAATGATGAACGAGAAAGTTGCCCGCGACGCTGCCCCAAACACCGCGCCCATCGCCACCAGCGCAAATGCTCCCGGTGAAAGATGTGCGCCTGGGAAGATGTGATTCCCCGCTACGGCAAACAGCCCTCCCATCGCCGCGCTCCACATGAACGTCGGCGCCAGCAAGCCGCCCGACGTCCCCGATCCCAGCGAAATCACCAGCACGGCAAACTTTGCAATCATCACGATTAGCAGCAGTTTCCACACCAGTTGGCCATTCAGAATGTCGCCGATTGTGTCGTATCCCACGCCAAACACGCGCGGCACAAAGAAACCGATGACGCCCAGCGCCAGCGCACCTATCGCCGGCCACCACAACTCGTCTACCGGAAGTTTCTCGAACAGATCTTCCACCCAATAAAGTGCCTTGCTCAGCACCACCGCCGCCACTCCGCATAGTGGCCCCAGCACCAGGTAAAAGGGCAGGGCGCGTGGAATCCCAAAGTCCATTTCCCCCACTTGAAACATCGGTCCTGGCCCCAGCAGTTGCATGTGCACCGCAGTCGCCAGCGTGCTCGCAACGACCAGCGGGATAAACGACCGCGACTTGAACTCAAACAGCAGCAATTCAATCGCGACAATCACCCCGGCGATCGGTGTATTAAATGTCGCCGACATTCCCGCTGCCGCTCCGCACGCCAGCAGTACCTTGCGTTCGACCGCCGTCGTGTGCAGCACTTGCCCGACCAGCGACCCGATTGCTCCGCCCGTTTGAATGATCGGACCTTCCGCGCCAAACGGCCCGCCCGTGCCGATTGCAATCGCTGCCGAAATCGGCTTCAGAAGCGCAACCTTGGGCTCGATCCGGCTGCGGTTGGTCAACACCGCTTCCATCGCTTCCGGAATCCCATGCCCCTTGATCTTCGACGACCCGTACTTGGCCATCACTCCGACAATCAGGCCTCCAATCACCGGAACCAGAATTACCCACGGTCCCAGATGGTGCGATCCCACACTCCT
The DNA here is from genome assembly GCA_937879855.1 of uncultured Acidobacteriaceae bacterium. Lineage (GTDB taxonomy): Bacteria > Acidobacteriota > Terriglobia > Terriglobales > Acidobacteriaceae > Sulfotelmatobacter. Next base: position 30,368 of record CALFMO010000064.1, read on the forward strand.
GAAGGTTGCCGACCATTGATGAAAGAAGAAGAGATTGGTAAACAGCCCGATCAGCTTGTAAAGCGCGTACGCCACCAAGCCCGCGATCAACCCAATCGCCGCCGCCAGAAACGAAACCATCACAATTCGAAATTGTGCCGGTTGAGAATCTACGATGGCCCGCGTCGTGAGTCCGGCGCCGAGTACGGTGCGATCCTTGGTGACCATGGGCTGTCCGTCATTGCTCATGAATAAGTAGTTCTCTTTCTTAGAAGCTTTGCCACTAGCATCTTGACCGATATCAGGCTGATGTTCTCAGATGGCTTGCGGAGGATCGTCTCGGACTGGCTTTTTCTGCTTGCATCACTTTTCGCAGCGCTGCTACTAGTCCGGGTGCCGCGCTCCGCAACTCCTCGTGATGATGCAGCGCCAATTCTCCCAGCACGCGCTCGCCTTTTGGGGTGAGTGTCAACAACACCTCGCGCTTGTCATCCTGCGCCCGCTCCCGCCGGACGTACCCTCCCGCTCCTAGGCGGTTCACCAGTTCCACCGCGCTGTGATGCTGAATGTGCATCCGGTTGGCCAGTTCCCGGATGCGCGGCCGCACTCCCTCCGGCATCCCCTTGATCACCAGCATTAATTGGTACTGGCCGGGCTCCATCCCCGCCGCCCGCACAGCGCGCTCGCTGAACCGCAAAAACTTGCGAATCTGGTGCCGGAACTCAGCCAGCGCCCGGTAATCCGACATCGTGAGCTTGCTCATCCTGCGATTGTATCGTGTCGCGATAGTCAAATTATATTATATCGTGAACCGATATATAAGTTAGAGGCGCTTATATAAGTTACCAACAGGCGCATATGAACGAATGCAAATAGCAATGTCATCCCGACCGCAGCGTGCCGACCAAAGGGAGGCAAGCGGAGTGGAGGGACCTTGCGTTCCTCTGATCGCCCCCAGCCGAAGCATGCACCCTATCCTCTCTCCCGGCCATCCATGTAGAATCCTTAGTCCATAATTCGCCGCCACCACAGGAGACCCTTTGATCCCGCGCTATACCCGCCCCGAGATGGCCCGCATCTGGAGCGACGAAAACCGCTTCCGCACCTGGCTGGCCGTCGAAGTCGCCGCCACCGAGACCCTCGCCGAGGCCGGCCTCGTGCCCAAGGACGCCGCTCGCGCCATCCGCGAACGCGCCGATTTTCGCGTCGAACGCATCCACGAGATCGAAGCCGAGGTCCGCCACGACGTTATCGCCTTCACCACCGCCGTCGCCGAGATCGTCGGCCCACATGCTCGCTGGTTCCATTACGGCCTCACCTCCAACGATGTCGTCGACACTGCGCAGGCCCTGCTCATCCGCCAGGCCTCGCAAGTCATCGCGCAGGATCTCGAGCGCCTCACCGAAGTCCTCGAGCGCCGTGCCTGGGAATTCAAAGACACGCCGATGATCGGCCGCACGCACGGCATCCACGCCGAGCCCATCACCTTCGGCTTCAAGATTGCCAACTGGTATTCCGAAACGCAGCGCAACATCGCGCGCTTCATGGCCGCCGCCGAGGACATGCGCGTCGGCAAGTTCTCAGGTGCGGTCGGCGTCTTCGCCCACCTCACGCCCGAACTCGAAGAGAAAATCTGCGCGCGTCTGGGATTGAAAGCCGCAGCCGTTTCCTCACAGGTGATTCAGCGCGATCGTCACGCACACTATCTCGCGACACTCGCCGTCATCGTGTCCACGTTGGATAAGGTCGCCACTGAAGTCCGCCACCTGCAGCGGACCGAAGTGCGTGAGGCGGAAGAATATTTCAGCGAAAAGCAAAAGGGATCGTCCGCCATGCCGCACAAGCGCAATCCCGTGACCGCCGAGCAGATCAGCGGCCTGGCGCGCGTGGTGCGCAGCAATGCCCAAGCTGGATTCGAGAATGTTGCCTTGTGGCACGAGCGCGACATCTCGCACTCATCAGCCGAGCGCGTGATCCTGCCTGACTCGACCACGCTCGTCGACTATCTCCTGACCAAGACCGCCAATCTCATCGACACCATGTTCGTCTACCCCGACCGCATGCGCGCCAACCTGGAAAGCACGCGCGGCCTCATCTTCAGCGGACAGTTGCTGCTCGACCTGGTCGAGCACGGCGTAAGCCGCGAGGACGCGTATCGCCTCGTTCAATCCCACGCCATGCGCGCCTGGAAAGAGAATCTAGACTTCCACCAGCTAGTCCTCGCCGACAAAGAAATCATTGCACGCGTTCCGCGCCAGCAGATCGAATATGCCTTTGACTTGTCGCGCCAGCTAAAGAATGTCGATAAGATTTTCGCCCGCGTCTTCGGCAAGAAGAAGCAGCAGCCACGTAAGGCCGGCGCGAAGGCGCCGCGCAAGCGACGTTAGAATGGGACGGGGATTTTGGGCGAAATGTTCCTTGAGGAACATTTCTTGCACAGTATTGTACATACACTTACGTATGATGTGGCTTCTTTTGTTGGGCTTACAAGAAGCAGAGCTCTACGCAGCTCACGTAGCGGCGGACGCATTCGTCCGCCTCGTGGAGGACGATCAGGACCAGACAGCACCGTCAGCGGATGTGTGTTTTTTCCTGATCCCGAGGAGGCCCGCTTTTCGTAGAATCTTCCGTGCTAAGCCGGTAAGTGCGACGCGCGCCAGCCGATCCAAACCAAACCACTCCCCGCGCAGACCTGACTGCGCACTCATCCTCATGCGCCAGACCCGCACCCTGTAATCCGTCACCGTGATTGAATGACGCACCGTAAACCACAACCGCGGATCACTTCCCGTCACCGTCCTGTCTCCCATCCTGTGACCCTTCTCTCTCATCTTGTCATTCCGAGCGAAGCGACGAATCTGCTGTTCGTCTGCTCCCATCACCGGCCCGGCCAACTCCGGCAAGTCCCACATCCCCGCCATCAGTCGCGCGTCCCGAGGACGCTGCACAAGAAACACTGCGCCGCCCTCGCGCCCGGCGTCCTGCCGGAAATCCAGGGCATAATGAATTTCCCGCTTCTTCTGCCGCGCCGTCTTGGCTGATCCCGCCATTTCCCCGCGCGTCGCACACATCTCCAGCACGGGACATGCCAGGCAAACCGGCCCCCGCGGCGTGCACAGCGTCGCTCCCAGTTCCATCATCGCCTGATTGAAATCTCCCGGACGCTCCCGATCCAGCAACTCTTCAGCCGTGAGCCAAAAGTCTTGCCCCGCGAATCGCCGCCCGAAGAACCGCTGCAGCACCCGCTCCACGTTCCCATCCACCACGGCCACGGGCTCACCGAATGCAATGCTGGCAATGGCCGCCGCCGTATACCGGCCGATGCCCGGCAAATCCCGCAACTCACTCGCTGTCGCCGGAAACTTCCCGGCTCGCTGCCGCACCACCACCTTCGCCGCCGCATGCAGCATGCGCGCGCGCCGGTAATATCCAAGCCCGCTCCACGCAGCCAGCACTGAAGCTTCGCGTGCCCGCGCCAGTTTTTCCACGGTTGGAAACCGCCGCAAAAATTCTTCGTAATGCGCAATGACCGCCGCCACCCGCGTCTGTTGCAGCATGATCTCTGACAGCCAGACGCGGTACGGATCGCGGCTTTCGCGCCAGGGCAGCGCACGCGCGTGCGCGTCGTACCACGACAGCAACCGCGAACGAAACATTTGCTTGCGCGCGCCGGTTCGAGATTTCACTTCCGCGGAATTCATTGCTAAAGCCCGCATTGTACCCCAGGAGGTAACCACCGAAATCGAATGTCCTCCATTGACCCCATCTCAAGAGCACGAAATAATAGTTGAGCCTGGCATCCGCAGCACCGCGTGGGCTCATTCACGCCGAATCATTGCGAGGAGCACTATGTCCGACTTCAACCGCAAGGTGGAAGACGCGTCGGCGCGTGTCAGCAAGACCATAGGCAACGCCGCCGAACGTCTGGAGAAAGAGATTCCCGAATTCATCAAGTATCTGAACGACGAGGTGGTCCCGGCGGTGCGCACGCACTCCACCAAAGCCTTGCGAGTGGCTTCAAAAAAGCTTACCGAATTCGCCGACTACATGGAGCAGCAGCAGCAACACCCACCGAAATAATGCAGGCGGGAACGCGAGACACGTCACGCTTCGTCAACATCCTCATGCTTCTTTTTGTTTTCATCGCGATACTGTTTCTGAGCTCCTGCGGCCATCCCAAGCAAGCGCAGGTGAGCGTTCCACCGCCTCCGCCGCTAGCTCCCGAGGCTGCACCTAAATCTTCCCCAACCACCGAGGCCGAGGGTCAGCCGTCTGCAAACATCCCGAGCCCAAGAGAAAAAGCAAATCGCAAACCGGAAGAAGACGCCGACCTGGCCGAGCCCATGTTGCCTGCCGGCGCCAAGCCCGTCACCACGGAAACCGGGCTCGCCAGTTGGTACGGTCCTCCCTACCACAACCGCCGCGGCTCGAATGGCGAAATTTATAACATGCACGCCATGACGGCCGCGCACCGCACCTACCCACTCGGCTCCATTGTGCGTGTCACCAACCTCAAGACCGGGGCCGCCGCCCTGGTGCGCATCACGGACCGCGGCCCGTTCATTCCCGGCCGCATCGTCGATCTCTCTCTCGCCGCAGCGCAAAGACTCGACGTCTACAAGCCGGGTGTAGCCCGCGTGAAAGTGGAACTGATGCAGTCTGCCGCGACGTCGGACACTCCCGGGAAGTGGGCGGTGCAGATTGGTGGATTTCCGCACGAGCCGGCGGCGACCAAGCTCGCCGATCACCTAAGACGCCGCTATCACACCGCCGACGTGCTGTGCTTTGCCAGTCCCTCCGGGAACTGGTGGATTCGCATCCGCGTCCCCGACGACGACCACGCCCGCGCCCAGCAACTCGCCGCCGAAACCCGCACTACCGAAGGCGCAGTCTTCCTGGTGCGGTTAGACTAATGTCGCGATGAGCGCGATCGAAGTAATTCCTTCCTCCACGCGATTCCGTGGCGCAAGCCTCATGCTCGCCTCTGCCATTATTTATCTGGCGCTTCGAGTGGCGGGTTTTCACAGGCTGTTTGCGGACGACGCCGAAGGGATCGGCGCTCTGCTGCAAATCATCGGCACGCTCTACAGCGTCGTTTATGCGTTCGCGACCTACGTGATCTGGGGACAATTTGCTGCAGTTGAAAATGAAATCTTGCGGGAGTCGGGCGGGCTGAAGGATCTTATTCTTTTTAGCAAGCGCCTGAAAGAGACAGCGCACGATCCGATCGTCAGGGCGGTACGCGCCTACGCCCGCGGAGTCGTCGAATCGGAGTGGGGAATGCTCTCCAGGGGTGAAGATACAGGGCGGACCGACAAGCTATTCTCAGGAATTCTGTCCAGCCTCACCGAAGTCAAACCGGAAGATGAATCCGAGCAGAGGGTCTACGAGCGCCTGCTGGAAATTGCCAATCAGGCCAGTGCTCATCGCGATGAAAGACTCGCCCTCAGCGTGAAGCGGATCCCTCGCACGCTTCTTCTTTTCGTCACGCTGACGGCCGCGACCATTTTATTTCTGTTATTTTTCTTCCCGTTTCACAATTTGGCACTCGGCCCGGTAGCCATCGCCATCGCGACGATGTTATTGTTCTTCGCGCACTTCGTGCTTACTGATCTGGATAATCCTTTCGAAGGCACGTGGAACGTCGACTCCGAGCCCTTCAACGATCTCGCCACAAGATATCGATAGAGGAACGCACGGACACAAGACGCGCCGTACGCTCATCGGATTTCCCATAGCATCTGGCTGACAAGCCTCCGCCCCGAATGTTATCGTTTCCGCCAGGTGAATCCGCGATGACCGATCCCAATTGCCTCTTCTGCCGCATGATCCGCGGCGAAATCCCGACCAAGAAAGTTCACGAGGACGAACATGTCTTCGCCTTCGAAGACATCAAACCGCAAGCCCCGACGCACGTCCTTATCGTTCCTAAGAAACATTTCGCCGGATTGAAAGAAGCCGAGGCCGCTGATGCGGAAGTCATTGGCCGCTGCCACCTCGCCGCTGCCCAAATCGCCCGCCAGCGCAACATCGAGCAGGGATACCGCACCGTCCTCAACGTCGGCCCCGGCGCCGGACAATCCGTCTTCCATCTCCACGTACACCTTCTCGGTGGACGCCCGCTCAGCTGGCCCCCGGGCTAGCAGTTAAATTGTTACGGCATCGTTCAGGAAATAATTAGACGGCAGACGAGCGCCGGGGCTCGATAAGTAGACAACGGCAAAATGACGGGGGAGAAAGTCCTACGCGGTGGGCAATAGCTCGTGTGCCGCTGGCGTTCGATCTGCGGTGGAATCCACCTACTGCACCGTCGGCCTTATATCGTCCGGCGCTCCGTGCCGCCGCAACAACTGGGGCAGATTCTGCGAAAACGCCGACCGCGGCAGCACCATGTCGCACCCCACTTCGTGCGCCTTCTGCTTCAGGTCTCCCTGCACGTGCGACAGGAATCCGATGATTGATGTCCCCTTTTTCAGCTTGCTCTTCAGCTTCGGGATCAGGGTCAGCGGTTTCACGCTGGCCAGATTCAAATCGAAGATAATGAGCGACGGTTTCTCTTCCCCGTTCTGCTCCATCTTCTCCATCAGATCCTTGTCGGTCTTCACGAACTCAACTTTCACGTTGAGCTTGCGCGCCGTCTCCTGAATCTTCGCCATAAAGAACAGGTCCTCAATAAAAGCAAAGATGCGCGAGTTCGCGTCGCCATTCATGGGCAGGGGTTCGGGTTCCGGCTGGAGATATTGGGCCGCAAACCCCGGCCGCTGCCGCCCACCCTTGTGCCCGTTGTTGTTGCCCCCGGCCAGTGCGGCCCGGTAGCTGTGATCCATCGGCGCCGTATAGATGCCGTCTTTGTTCTCGCGGCTCAAGCCCTGTCCGGGCTTTTGTCCGCGCTGGTTGTGAGGACGGCGTCCGCGCCGCCTGCGTCTTCCTCCTCCACCACCGGAGGGTCTTCCTGGTCCAGCGTTCATAGTCCTCTCAAGCTGTTTCGAAAATGTTGCAGAATTTTACAGATCCCAAAGGCCCCACCAGTCGCGCACTTCTGCCGCTCGGGCGTAGACTTGCCCGCCACCTACAATCGAATCGACGCAGTTGCGGGTTGCGACTGGACACACGGTGGAACGAACCCCAACTTCTGAAACGAACTGCTCTTCGCGAATAAAACCTTACTGCTTTGAATTTCTATCGATTTCGTTTATCGGATCCGTTAAGGCGCCGCCTCGGATCGGCTGGCGCGGAAGGCCTGCGCGGGAACGAGGCCTAAATGAGAACACCTTAATGGTACTCGTCCCGGCCAAACCGCGCAAGGCCTCTCTGGCTCCCTTTTTGCACAGGAGGTCATGACTTCCCGTTCCCTAGGCGCCGCCGGCCGGGCGGGCATTCTTCTCTTCACTCCCGTTCGAGACCTCCCGCGCCCACTGCTGCGCCTGCCAGTAGTCGCCCGCCACGTCTTCGGAATTCAGCCGCATACTGGCGCTCAATTGCGCCGCCGCCGTCCAATCCCCGCTTTCGTGCGCCAGCATTAGACGAAACACTGGCCCGAGAACGCTCGGCTGTCCCAGAAGCACCGCCTTGGTCTCATGATCCAGCGGGATTTTTTCCAGCACTTCCGCCATGGGCATTTCCAGCATGGCATCGATCAGCGACAACAGGCCCAACAGAAACAAATCCGATTCGCCGTGCGGTACGCGGGGAGCCAGCAATTCGCCAAATCGCGCGCGCACCAGCGCCGATAGCACCAGGTCAGAGGTTTTATCCTGCCCCGCTCCCACCGCCGCCACCAGCCGCACCCACCGCCGAACGTCGCGCTCGCCCAGAATCGACAGCGCATGTCGCACCGAGTGGATCTCGCTCTGGAAGCCGAACACCGCCGAATTCAAATACCGCAGCAGGCGGTAACACACCGACGCTTCCGCCTTAACCAGTTTCTCCAGTTCCGTCAGGTCCAGGTCCGGGTGCGATACTTCCTGCAGCATGCGCATGTAATTCATCTGATGGGCCGGCATGTCCCGCGTCTTCATCATTTCCGGACGGCGGAAAAAATATCCCTGGAAATAGACGAAACCCTGATCCCGCGCCCGCCCAAAATCCGCCCGAGTCTCGATTTTTTCCGCCAGCATGCGGCAGCGCCACGGCCCGAACTGCTTGATCAATTCCGCTTGTTGCTCTGCGGTAGTCAGCTGCATTTCGACCTTGATGATGTCGGCGATGTCTGCCAGAGCTTCGCGAGGGTCGTTGGCCACATAATCATCCAGTGCGAGCATGTATCCCGCTTCTTTCAAACTGCGGCAGGCAGCCACCACGTCCGGATCCGCGGGAACCGATTCCAGCACCTCGACCACCGTCGATGTCGACGGCAGCAGCGTGACCAGTCCTTTGATCAGAGTATCCCGCGTGCAATTCACGAATGCCCGCCGCCCATCGCACAATACATCCAGTCCCACCAGCAGCGAACGGTCCAGCGTCGCCCGCGAAGCCTCATCCCGGTTTCCGTTGAACGCATTCTCCAGCCCGTCCCGAAACAGCAGTTCGTATCCGAAGACGCGTTCTTCCCGATCAAAAATCGGTTGCCGCGCCACATATCGCCATGGCTTTGGATCCACGACCGGGGCCTTGGCCGCACCTTTTCCCGCAGACGGATTGCTCATACGCTACCTATCGGCAACCGACCTCAAAACCTGAAGGGGAGTAGTCAGGCCGCTTCGAAAAACCAGGATGAATCGAAGATAAGAACCCGCTCAGATCGGAAAAATTTCAACAGGTAGGGTTGGACGCCACAACTCAAGGATGTGAAGGAAGGTGGGTGCCCCACCCTTCTCGCGCCTTCTGCGAGAGGGTGGGGATTTTGACTCTCCTAGGGCTGAGGCAGGCGACTCACGACTCACCGTTATCATCCGGACTTTCTCATTGGGAATTTTTCCAAGCTGGGAAGGTTCAAACTCTCTGCACTCCACCCATCTTCGTCAGCGCCCCTACCATCTTCCCCGACCACTGTGCCACCTCATCCTCGCGCAGCGTACGCTCCGCCGACTGAAACCGCACCCGCAACAACACCGAATATTTCCCCGCTGCAATCGACCTACCACGGAAGATTTCCACCGGGCGGAACTCGCGCAACTCGCGAATGTCCAACTCGGCCACGGTCTTCCGGATCTCGATGAACTCGACTTGGTCCGGGAATACAAACGAAAAATCCCGCTCCACCGCCGGATATTTTGCTAACGGCGTGAATCGAACCGGCCGCAATCCAATCTGGTACAGCTGTTCCAAATCGAATTCCGCCAGGTACACGTCCTGCCTTAGCTTCCGCGCCGCGGCCACTTCCGGATGGATCTGCCCGAATTGAGCAACTACTGCGGCATGGATCTTTGCCCGCGCAGAACGTCCCGGATGAAAATAGTCCGCCGTCTCGCGGTCGTAACTTATGTTGTCCGAAATTGGCGCGAGCAAATTCTCCACGTCACCCTTGAATCCGCGAAACAATTCGGCGGCCACCGCCTGCTCGCCCTTGCTCACATCCAACGCGCCACTCACCGGCAATGCCGCGCGAACTGCGGCTGCCGTTGCGCCAAGAGAAGCCCGTTTCGGCTCCACGCGTCCACTGCTCGCGAGCCCATAGACGCTCCCCACTTCGAACAAGCGCGCCTCCGCCACATCGCGATTCAAATTCCACGCCAGCATGTCGAGCATGCCTGGCGCCAGCGAAGTCCGCATCACCGACGCTTCTTCGCTCAGCGGATTCTCCAACTCAAGTACCTTCATCTCAGTCGACGAAGACGAAAACCTCTCCGCATCCGCGTGCGAAATAAATGATAACGACAAGGCCTCGTTGTACCCCAACGCCAGCGCGCGCTGACGCAACGTCGCATCCATCTCCGCGTGCGGCAACTCCACCACCGCGCCGCTATAAGCCGGAAGCGTGTTATCAAATTTGTCGTAGCCGTGCAGCCGCGCGATCTCTTCGATCACGTCGATCTCGCGCTCCACATCCAGCCGCCAGCTCGGAATATGCACGCGAAACTGCGCGTCGCCCTGGCCCTCGGGAATCAGCACAAAGCCCAGCCGCTTCAGCAATCCAAATATCTCGTTCGCGTCGAGCTTCCCGCCCAGAATGCGCCGCACCTCGGACAACCGGAGCACCACCGGCGCCAGGTCCATCCCCCGCGACACGACGTCGACCACGCTACCCGATTCCCCGCCGCCGGACTGCAGAATGAGTTCGGCCACGCGATCGCACGACGGCACCGTCGATTCAAAATCCGCCCCGCGCTCGAACCGGTGCGAAGCATCCGTATGCAGCGCGTGCCGGCGCGACATCTTCCGCACAATTCCCGGATCCCACCACGCCGACTCGATCAGGATGTTCCGCGCCTTCTCGGTGATCATCGTGTCGTACCCGCCCATCACTCCCGCCAAGCCCACCGGTTTGCGAGCATCACACACCACGAGGTCTTCGGAAGTCAGCTTGCGCTCCACGCCGTCGAGAGTCTTCAGCGTCTCGCCGTCCCGCGCCTTGCGAACAATAATTTTCCCGCCCTCGAGGAGGTCCATATCGAACACGTGCGTAGGTTTTCCCATTTCCCACAGGACGTAATTCGTGGCGTCCACGGCATTTGAAATCGGCCGTTGATCGAGCAACTGCAGCCGATGAGCAATGTTTTCGGGAGCAGCCTTGATGCGGGTCCCGCGGATAACCCGCGCCGAGAAGCGAGGACAAAGTTGCGGCTCTTCCACGATGATCGGGAAAGGCGCGTCGTGAGAGTGCTTTGAAAGGGCGCGGCTTTCAGCCGCGCCGCCAGTGCTCCCACCCGAGACCGCGGCTTTAGCCGCTGAGGCTGAGAGCTGAGAGCTGACAGCTGACAGCTCTTTCAGCTGCAAATCATAAATGGCAGCCGCCTCCCGCGCCACGCCGTAATGATTCATCGCGTCCGGCCGGTTCGTCCCAATCTCCATCTCAAACACGGTATCGGCGCCCGTCCCGCTGATGCCCTCGACCGCAATCCCCACATTGGTCAGATCTTCAGCCAGTCGTCGATCATCGACAGTGAGATCAACAAAATCGCGAATCCAATTTGATGAGAGTTTCATGAAGTCGGCTTCTAGCTCTTAGCTCGTTCGGTAACTGATTGCCCCGTCGTTCGCCCATGTGAGAGCGGCACTCTTGGCGGCAATATGAATAAACGCATTCCATTCGTTTACCCAGAGACTTCTAAAACTTGAGCCAGAAGGCAATGATTCCAACAGTTCGGCCTTGATGTTCTTATTCATGTCGCAGGCATCGATCGTTATACTGGGCTTGGTGAATGGGTACTTTGGGTCCGGGGGCTCCATCACGATGAACAGTAATCCAGAGATCTCAATGCGCCCGCTCTTGTAAGCCTCTCGCCGTTCCGGCGGATCTTCCATTTTGCCGACCCAAACTGCAAGGTCGAATGTCACTCTGCGTTCTGCGTAGTCAATTGCGATTCCATGAACGTCGGCGTCGTGCAATCCGTTCGGCAGCGTGTTCTCTAGTTCTTCTAAGGTCATTGACTCTTACTTAGCTAAAAGCTAAGAGCTAATAGCTAACAGCTTCTTTCATCCAAACTGCTGCAGGAATCTGACGTCCCCCTGAAAGAACAACTGAATATCATCCACGCCATACTTCAGCAGTGCGAGCCGGTCCACGCCCATGCCGAAGGCAAATCCCGAAACCTTCTTCGGGTCATATCCGTTGTCCTTCACAAACTCAAACACATTCGGATCGACCATCCCGCAACCCAGTACCTCGATCCATCCCGTCTGCTTGCACGGACGGCACGGCTCCGCTCCGCGCTTCCCGCTGCCGCCGCAAATAAAGCAGGTGACAAACAACTCCGCGCTGGGCTCGGTGAACGGGAAGAACGAAGGCCGGAAATGCGTCTTCACCGACGAACCGAACAGGGCCTTCATCGCGTGATCGAGCGTCCCCTTCAAATCTCCAAATGTGATGTTGGTATCGACCGCGAGTCCTTCGATCTGGTGAAACATCGGCGAGTGGCTCGCGTCCGGAGGATCGTTGCGATGCACCGTCCCCGGAATGATGATGCGAATCGGCGGCCGCATCTTTTCCATCGTCCGGATCTGCACTGGAGAAGTATGCGTGCGCAGCAGCAACCGCTCGCGCTGCGGCTGATCCTGCTGCCCCGCGATGAACAACGTATCCTGCGTGTCCCGCGCCGGATGGTTTGGCGGAAAATTCAACGCCTCAAAATTGTAGTAATCGGTCTCGACCACGGGCCCCTCGGCGACGGAGTACCCCAGCTTCTGAAACACCGAAACAATTTCCCGCCAGGTTCGCATCACCGGATGCTCGGCGCCAATCGCCCGCCGCACTCCGGGCAAAGTGATATCGACCCGTTCGGACGCCAGCGAATCCTCGCCAGCGCTCGCGACGTGCGCGCTTTCCACTAGTTCCTGAATCCGCGCCTTCAATTCATTGACGCGAATGCCAGCCTCGCGCTTGGCCTCTTTCGGCGCGCCCTTCAACCACAGATCATTAATCTGCGTGAGAATGCCGTTCTTGCGCGCCAGCCAACGGTCGCGAAACGCCTTCAGCTCCGCCTCGTTGCGAACCTCCGCAGCTTCCTTCGCGCACGCATCAACGCACGCGCCGGCAGCCTTCTCCAGAGCCGCCGCCGAATAGTCCGCAAGTTTGGGAACGATGTAGGCCACGTTCTTTCTTTCGCCCCTTCGGGGCTTGCTGCTCCTTGTTTTCGCTTACCCACGGCTTACGCCGTGGGCTGCACTCTTTCGCCGCTTCGCGGCTTGCGTTGTTGTATTGCCCAATGCGCCGCGATCGCGGATCTCTGTTACGTTGTCACCCTGAGTGGAGTAAATCGATTCGCGAAAAGCGAATCGATTTACAGAGTCGAAGGATCCCTTTCAAGTCAAAGCAACGGGCGTAGCCAGGAATTTCCACCACGGCTCAAGCGCCGCCTCGGAAAGCAGGTTCTTTGCTTCGCTCAGAATGACAAGTTGTGATTTAAGAAAGCTGGTCGGCACGGCTGAGGCCGTGCCCTTCCCAAGTCTTCTCTCGCTGAAAGCTGATAGCTGATAGCTGACAGCTGTTCTACGCTGCTCCGCTGATCGCGCCCTTGGCCTGCGTCGCCAGATTCGCAAATCCCGACGGATCGTTCACTGCCAGGTCCGCCAGAATCTTGCGGTCCAGTTCGATCCCCGCAACTTTCAATCCGTGGATGAACTGGTTGTAGCTCATCCCATTTAGCTTGGCGGCCGCGCCGATGCGCACGATCCACAGCGAGCGGTACTGGCGCTTGCGCTGCTTGCGTCCGGAGTAGGCAAACTTCAGCCCGCGCTCCACCGCTTCTTTCGCCGAGCGGTACAGCTTCGACTTTGTGAGGAAATATCCGCTTGCGCGGTCAAGTATCTTTTTGCGTTTCTGGCGGCGTTTGGTTCCGCGTTTTACACGAGGCATTGCTGTTCTCCTTTTTTAGTTACATGTACTGGCGGCTGGAGGTAAGGACGATTCGCCATGGCGGCAATCTCTGGCCTCTTCACGCGCCTGAAACAGTGGTCAGTGATCAGTGCCCAGTGGTCAGAAAAAGCCACGCTGCAACTTGTCTGACCACTGATCACCGCTCACTGACCACTGCCTCACTGGTACGGAATCATGCGCTTCACTTTGGCGAGATCGCCATCGCTGACCAGGCCTCCGTGACGCAGCTTGCGTTTCCGTTTCGTTTCTTTCGAGGTGAGGATGTGGCGCAATTTGGCATGGCCCCGCTTCACCTTTCCCGTCGCTGTCAACTTGAAGCGCTTGGCAGCGCCTTTGTGCGTTTTCAATTTCGGCATAGTTCCTCAAAAACAGCCGTCAGCTCTCAGCCATCAGCCGTCAGTTTTCATTCGTTCTCGCAGGATGTCAGATGACCGCTCAGGCGAGACTCGTTATTGCAGCTTGCGGACTCGTTTCTTTCCTACGACGCGGGCTTGGCGACCTGCGCTGGAGGTGCGCTGGGCGCACTGTGCGCCGCAGCCTTGTGCTTCTCTTTCTCTCGTTCCTTCTCCGTCTTCTTCGGCGCCAATATCGCATGAAGAGTATTTCCTTCCTGGCGGGGACGGAACTCTACGATGCTTTGCGGTTCCACGTCTTTGATGAGGCGCTCGAGAATCTGACGACCCAGGCCGGTGCGGGTCATCTCGCGCCCACGGAAGAAAATGGTCGCCTTCACTTTGTCGCCTTCATCGAGAAAACGCAGCACGTGATTCTTTTTCGTCTCGTAATCGTGGTCGTCCACATTGATGCGGAACTTGACCTCTTTTACAGTAATTGTCTTCTGATGCTTTTTGGCTTCGCGCTCTTTCTTTTCCTGTTGGTAGAGATACTTCCCATAGTCCATGATGCGGCACACGGGAGGCTGCGCGGTGGGCGAAATCTCAACCAGATCCAGATTCTTTTCGCGGGCTTTTTTGATGGCTTCGTAGGGCGGCATGATGCCAAGTTGCTGCCCCTCGTCGTCAATCACGCGGATTTCGCGCGCCCGAATGCGATCGTTGATGCGGATAAAACGTTTGTCGATACAGTCCTCCGCGCTCTAAGCGACTGAGAATAAAGAATTATAGCATGAGGGTTGGAGGATTCCCGGGATTCCAATTTAATCTTGATCAGAATATCTTTGGCTTACGGGGTCTAAAAGGTTTTAACCGCAAAGATCGCGGAAAACGGCCGCGGAGCTCGCTGAGAGGATCTTAAATGTGCAGAAATATAAAAACTTTGTTCAACTTTGATCCGCCTGTGACGGACGACGAGGTGCGTGCGGCTTCGCTTCAATTTGTGCGAAAGATCACCGGCTTCAATAAGCCTTCGAAGGCCAACGAGGAGTCGTTTGTCAAGGCGGTCGACGAGGTGGCGGCCGTATCGAGTCGGTTATTGCGCTCGCTGGAGACTACCGCGCCAGCTAAAAATCGCGAAGAGGAGGCCGCCAAGGCCAGGGCTCGAGCTGCTGAGCGGTTCGGGACGTAGACAAAGCCCGCTTCGGCGGTTTTGTGGTTTATCGGTGGTCTACAGTAAGTAAGGTATCGCACAAGCGCAAAGGGTCAGGCATTCTGTGGCGGGTTTTTTGTGCCTTCGTCTATGCCCTCGCGCCGCCTCGATGACCGAATCCGTCGCCTCAGCGCACAAATCAGCGAAGCTTCCAATGACGAACTGGCGGTGATCCTGCCGAAATTGCTGGGCGCTATCCACGAGAAGATGGAGCGCCTGAGGGTGGTTGCTGCAGGTCGGTTCCTGGGAGGCAGGCCTGCGATAGAACGTCGAGCACTGCCTCCTTAAACCTGGCGGGACGAATTTTTGGCGATGCATCAAGACGTGGATGCTGAACGTCTTGCGTTGCTGTCAGTAATATTCCCTACAAAGAATCGGTGATATGCCCGACAGAGAATTGACGATCTTTGATTGACGTTAGCATTGTTGATGGGATAAATATTTCTGCGGCGAAGTCTTCCCCGAGGCCCCATGACCCCTGATGAACGAGAGCGCATGCATATCCTGTGCGAGCGCATTGCCAAGGAACAGGACCACGACAGATTCGTAAAACTGGTTCAGGAATTGAATGACCTTCTGGACCACAAAGAGCAGCGGCTCGAGGATTCCTCGAAGAAAGCGTGATGACTGGGATATCCGCTGAAATTGGCCTGCCGCCGGCCATAAAGATCAGAATCCCCACCCTCTCTTGAACGACACGAGGAGGGCGGGGGGCCCGATTCAAACTTTCACTACCAGCTTTCCGTTGGCTTGATTCGATTCCATCACGCGGTGGGCCTCCCTTATATCTTCAAATCGAAAGACTTGCGACGGTTTCGCCATGTAGTCTCCGGCGGCCGCGCGGTCCGCGATTGCCTGCAGAGGGAAATCTGACAAGGGAAATTCTGGTGCGCCGAACATGAAACTGCCAAAGAAGCTGAACTTGACTCCGCTCGGCATCTGAAGCAGTGGATTGAAAGAGGAGATGGGAGCAAGGCCACCCAAGAAGCCGGCGAGGCAGACCGCTCCGCCGCGCCGAACCGTGGCCAGCGAATCCAGGACCGTGCTATTGCCTACAAGGTCGAGAACGGCGTCGATCCCATTTGGCTGCAATTTGCGAATGCGGCTGGAGAGGTTCGGGCCCTCGAGTTCAACACGTTGTGCACCGAGCGACTCCAATTTGGAGAAGCGTTCGCAGTTGCGAGTGGTTGCGATGACGCGCGCCCCGGCGTGCGCCGCGATGTTGAGGGCTGCCTGGCCGAGCGCCGACGTAGCGCCGCGTATGACGACGGTTTGGCCGGGAGTGAGCGCCAGGTTGCTGTGCAAACATGTCCAAGCGGTGGCGTAAGATTCGGGGATCGCCGCCAGTTCCTCCCAAGGTAGTGGGGAGTGAATCGGTACGACATTGGAAGCGGGCACACGCGTGTATTCGGCATAGCTTCCGTTGATGGTCCGTCCCATTCCACCCATGAGCGCGGCAACTGTGGTTCCGACGGCAAATTGCCCATCGGGACAGTCGCGGACCAGGCCGACACATTCGATGCCGCTCACCTTCGCGGCCTCAGCCCATTCCCCTTTACGCATGTAAGTCTCAGCGTGATTGATCCCGAACGCTTTGACTTCGATCACGACATGGCCGGGAGCGGGTTCAGGGTTGGGAATCTCCTGAATCACTAACTGTTCCGGGCCGCCATACTGCTGGATGACAATGGCTCGCATTGAAAGAATCTCCTTGTGCGTGAGTGTCTGTATTTATGCGGCTTTAACTTGCGTGGTTAGCTTTCGACTGAGGAAATCGCGAATGGCACCGGCGATTTCCCGGGAATGGGTTTCTAGAGCGAAGTGTCCCGTGTCATAAAAGTGTACTTCGGCGTCAGGGTTATCGCGCTTGTAAGCGTCCGCACCGGGAGGGAGAAAGAATGGGTCGTGATTGCCCCATAGTGCGAGCAGCGGCGGCCGCTTGGTGCGGAGATATTCCTGAACCTTGGGATAGAGCGCTAGGTTGCTGGCGTAATCCAAAAACAAGTCAAGTTGGATCTCGTCGTTGCCGGGACGGGCCAGCAGCGCCGAGTCTAGCTGGTAGGATTCCGGGGCGACCAGGGTTTCGTCCTGGACGCCGTGGAGATATTGCCACTTGGTTGCCGCGGGAGTCAGGAAGTCGCGCAGCGCGGCGCGTTTTTCGTCACTTGGTTCTTTCCAATACTCCTGGATCGGGTTCCAGCCCTCGCTCAGGCCCTCTTCGTAGGCGTTGCCATTCTGCGAAATGATGGCGGTGATCCGCTCGGGATGCGCCAAGGCGAGCCGGAATCCGACGGGCGCGCCGTAGTCGAAGACGTAAATGGCGTAGCGCTGGAGCCCGATGGTGCGAGTGAATGTGTCGATGATCTTGGCCAAATTCTCGAAGGTGTAACGGAAGCCCTGGCGATCGGGCGCATCGGAAAAGCCGAAGCCGGGCAGATCGGGTGCAACCACATGGTAGCGATCGGCGAGTTCAGGAATGAGGTTGCGGAACATGTGCGACGACGTGGGGAAACCGTGCAGTAAGAGAATGGCCGGTGCAGTTTTCGGGCCGGCCTCACGGTAGAAGATCTTGGTGCCGTCGACGGTGGCGTATTGGTAGGTAGTCATAACGGGTCTCCTTGTCTCTGAAATTTGGCGCGTCCTCCGAAGGGCGACGTTCGCATTTCGTATATAGGATTGACTAACCAATAAAATGATTCATTATTGGTGTTATAATTTTATTGGGAGATTAAGCATGAACGGCGACAAGACAGTTCATATCTCTGATTGGCGGGACGGTTTCCTATTTGTGGGGAACCAGTTGGCTCTGGATTTTTTGAATACGCGTCCGCTTCAGAACGGCGAAGCCTTGGAGTTGCTGGCAGATTTCAGCGCGCTGCTGCGGTGGTTTCAGGCGGCGGAGTTACTGAGCGCTGGCGAGGCGGCGCGCCTCAAAGAGAAGTGGCAGAAGTCGGCACGAGCTTTGCGGACAGTGGAGGCGATGCGGGAATTGCGGGAGAAATTGCGGAAGGAGGTTCTGGCGTGGGAGCATGGCGGGGGGGTACATCGCTCAACTTTGGAGGAACTTAATCGGCTGATGGCGGAACATCCCATGCGTACCCGGCTGACGACGAGCGGGGGCAAACCAGTGGCAGAGATGTGGTTCGAAGCGCGCCAACCCGAAGACTTGTGGGCGCCGCTGGCTTACAGCGCGGCAGCGCTGTTTACAGGTGTGGACCGCAGCCGCGTTCGGAAGTGTGATCAGTGTGTACTGCACTTTCACGATACCAGCAAGAAGGGAACACGACGCTGGTGCAGCATGCAACTCTGCGGGAACCGGTTGAAGGTGGCAGCTTATGCGGCTCGGCAGCGTCTGGCTAAGGGTTGAGGGGATGTTCGCTCGGTCCTGCAGCATAGCGACGAGTCAGGCTACGCCTCCAACAAAGGTTTAACGCTCGCGCTATACCTTGCTCTTCTAACCACCGGAGCCGTTTTTTTGCTCGCTTTCAGTGCAACCCTTGTGAAACCGGGGCACATCTAAGGTTCAAATTTCCTCCGGTTCTTCCCGCTACGAGTCCCGGCTTCTGGTTCGTACCCGCAGCAAGTTCAGGTGTACCGAACTCCTCAGTAACGCACGACCTAGCTAATAGTGTGTCCAAACTAAATAGGAGAGAGTTCAATGACTCAAATCAGCATGAAATTCCGTATGACTACGTTGGCCGTTCTTTTTGCGTTTTGCACGATGATGATGGCGAGCACGGGCGCCATGGCCGCATCGAAAACAGCATCGGGACAGAGCAGCGCGCTGCTAACAAGCAACATTGCCGGTGGCGTATTGAACGGGGTGGTCTCAATTACCAACTTCGTGAATCAGAACGGACAACTGGTAGCGCAAGGTACTTTCAACGGCACATTTACCAGCGCAGCAGGGGTTGTCACGACTCTGAGCCAAGCCATAACAGCTCCGGTGACGAACCTCGCCGCGAGTTGCCCTATTCTTAGTCTGACGATAGGCCCAATTAATTTGGATATTTTGGGGCTAGTGGTCACGGTGCCCAATCCGATCGTGCTGAACATCACGGCCGTTCCGGGCGCGGGTAATCTGTTGGGCAATTTGCTGTGCGCCGTTGCCAACCTGCTGAACGGAGGCAGTCTGAGCGGCATATTGGATACGTTAGTCGCCGATCTGAACCAGATCCTCGCCGCACTATAAAGACGAGAGCATCAGGGACCAACGAAGGACACGAAGGTACACGAAGGAATTCGTGATACTTCGTGTTCTTTGTGTTTCAGAGGTCATTAATACCGGGTCAATTCAAGCAAAGATCCCACAAGGACGCCGTCCTGCACCTCTTCAATTCGGGCGCGCAGCCAGCGATTTGGTTCGTGACGGCCTTGCAGGCGCAACTTCAGGTAATTGTCGGTTAGGGCTTCGGTGAATTCGCCGGCGGCGTTGGTGCCGATGACGTTCAACGTGATTGCGTCTACTTCTTTGCCGATGAAGCCGCGCATGAAGGCAAATTTTTTCTCGGAGGCAAGTTCGCGGAGGATCTTATTGCGCTCCCGGGCGAGATGGATTGGAACCTGATTTGGCATCGCGGCGGCGGGGGTTCCGGGGCGCGCGGAGTAGGTGAAAACGTGGAGGTAGGTGAAGGGCAGGTCTTCGATCATGCGGCGCGTGGCTTCGAATTCGGCGTCGCTCTCGCCGGGGAAGCCGACCATGACGTCGGCGCCGATGGCCGTAGTGGGCATCGCGTTGCGGATCTTTTCGATCTTCTCGCGATAGTGCCAGGGACGATATTTGCGATGCATGCGGCGCAAGACGGCGTCGCTGGCGGATTGCATGGGCACGTGCGCATGCTTGGCGATGCGTGGGGAAGAGGCGACGAGAGAGATGAGGTCGTCAGTCCAGTCCATGGGTTCGACGGAGGAGATGCGGAGTTTTTCCAGAGCGGTCTCGGCGAGGATAGTGCGGATCAGTGATGGGAGATCGGGCTTCGGGCTTTCAGCGCTCGGCTTCCATACGACGTCGTCGGAATTCGTTAGTGGAGTATGGTACCCGTTCAGATCTCGTCCCCAGCGGCCCAGGTTGATTCCGCTGATTACTACTTCGCGGTAGCCGGAGGCGACGAGGCCGTTGACTTCGTTCACAATTCTCTCAATCGAAAGCGAGCGGCTTTGGCCGCGGACGAAGGGGATCACGCAGAAAGAGCACCGATTGTCGCATCCGTCCTGCACTTTGAGGTTGGGACGAGTGCGTTCGTTGGCGGCGTCGAAGACAGGTGCGGCCAGGAGTTCGGTGTGGGCGAAGATGTCGGAGACGAAGATCGGACCTTGGCTTCCGGACGGCGCCTTCAACACGGCCAGCGGGACGAATGCGTTATTCGAGGTCTCACGTCCGAGGTCCGGCGTCCGCGTGTGGCCAACGATTTCGGCAAGTTGATGTTTGTGGGAGTTGCCGATCACAAGCCTGACGCCTGGGAGAGCGGCGATTTCTTGAGGAGCGCGCTGGGCGTAGCAGCCGGTGACTACGATCTGGGCTTTGGGATTCTGGCGGCGTACGCGACGGATGGCGGCGCGGGCGTCCTGGTCGGCGCCGGCGGTGACGGTGCAAGTGTTCATCACCACTACTGAAGCTTGCGCGGCCGTGGAGGCGCGGGAGATGCCCTGCTCTTCGAACTGGCGTTCCAGAGCGGCGCCGTCGGCTTGCGTGGCGCGGCAGCCGAAGTTCTCGATGTAGTATCCGGACACTTGAGTATGGTAGCGCAATTGAGAGTGGGTTCGGGGGAATGACCACTTCTCGCGAAAGAGGCGGGAGGTTGGGCACCACTGCAGACGCAAAACTTAAGAGCAAAGTCAAAAGCAGCGGACAGGAGTGTCCGCTCCACACCAAAGCAAAAACAAAAGCAAAGGCAACGGCAACGGGCGAGGGCGCCCGCTCTACGTTAGCGTGGGCACACTTCTAGCGGGCTCGCGGTGGAGCACGCGGGGAGGGGCGAATCAGGCGGTAGCGGCCGTCCGGCGCGACTGGAAGCATTCGCGGCAGAAGACGGGGCGGCCTTGCGTGGGGCGGAAAGGAACGGTGGTTTGTTTTCCGCATCCCGAGCAGGTGGCCTGAGTCTCGACCTTGGTGTAACGGTAGGGCTGTCCGGGAGCGGGGGGCGCGCCCAGAACGGAGACCCGCTTGGTCTTACAAGCTTTACAGCGCTTGGGCTCGTTCTTGAATTGCTTGTCGTGAAAGAAAAGTTGTTCACCGGCAGTGAAAATGAAATCACTCCCACAGTCCACACATTTCAGCACCTTGTCCTGAAATTCCATTGAGGATGGCTCCCTTCAGCCCGTTTCCGCGCGCCCACCCGCGGGGAAAGAACTGCGGTGGTACACCGAAAAAACAGGTCCAGTACAACTCCCCCCTCTTTTGCTGCCCCTTGGACTCGGCCCGCCACGTGCCCAGGAGGGCCGTGGGTACAAACCATCGTGCTTTTTATGCCGGAAGAATGATGAGTATGAAATCCCTGATGCAGCTCGAGATGGTGGGGGCCAGATCGAGCAGAGCCGCCCCGGGAAGGAGCGGCCCTTTGCTGCGTTAATCCTGTTCTTTGCGCGTTTTTTTGCGAGCACGCTTGCGAGCAAGAGCGGCTTTGACACGCTTTTTCTCGCCGGGCTTCAGGTAGAAGGAGTGGCGCTTGACCTCCTTGATGATGTCTTCCTGTTGCACCTTGCGCTTGAAACGGCGCAGAGCGTTCTCGAGGGATTCACCCTCTTGCAGTCGAACTTCTGCCAAACTGACACACCCCCAGACCCGTCCGGATGGACCGAATAGTTATTACAAGGATTTGAGCGCAAGTCAAGAGGGAGGGTTGTAAATTTCAACGTTCGCTGCCGGAAAAGGAATCAGGATCATTTTGAGACGGGTTCATTGGTTTAATGGAAGGTCGGATATGAAAGGCAACGTCAATCAACAGCAACAACAAAGGCAACGTCAACGGCAGCGGGCGGGCCCCTTCGACTGCGCTCAGGGCAGGTCCGCTCTACGCGGGGCTGCGAGGAAGAAAAGGAAGATCGCGCTGGGCCAGAGTTGCAGGAAGAGGCGGCTTAGGGAGAAGCGCAGGTGCCAGTAAAGATCGTAGGGCGTGATCAGGTAAATGGCGGAATATCCGGCGAAGGTCAGGGCTAGGGCCAGGGTGGAGGCGCGATCCCTTAAGTCTTGGCCGCTAGTTTCCTCTCGCGTGAAGAAGTAGTAGGCCGGCATCAGCAGGGGAAATGGGATGAGCAGCCAGTGGCCGAAGCGGAAGAATTCTTTGGTGAACCACTTGAGGATGATCCAGTAGCGAAGAGGGTCCAGCAGTTTGTGAAGCATGGTCGGGGGATCGGAGAAGAGGTCTCCCGGCGGTGAGACGAAATGTTTGAAGTAGGCAATGAGGAGGAAGATCGGCAGGACGGTGAGGAGTAAAGGAGCGAGGTGGGCATTGGGGCGGGATTGGCGCTGCAGTGAGTTGTCTGGACGGACGAGCAAGCTGCGCGCCAGGACAATTGCGGCGACGAAGAGGATGCCTTCGTTCTTCGTCCAGGCGGCAAAGCCGGCGCCGACTCCGGCGAGCGCGAGGGGGCCGGGCGAGTGCTGCGCGTCGTGAAGACGAAGGAGGACGATGGTCGCGAGGACGAAGAAGGATAGAGGAATGTCTGCGTATTGCGAGGTTCCGACTGCGATGAAAGAGGGCGTGGCCAGCAGAGTCAGGCCGCCGAGCATGGCGGGCAGTGCGCCGCGGTGAATCGAAAGAGATGAGAGCAAAAGCGCGACTGTGGCGAAGGTGAAGGCGGATCCAATGACGGCGGGAACGGCTGGGGCGTCATAGCCGAGAAAGGTCCAGAAGTGCGCGATGGCGGCGGGAAGGAGAAGCGGGTAGTCGGGGTGGGACCAGGGAATGAGCGGGGAGAATCCGTCGCGCCAGTGGGCGCCGCCGAGAAACAGGAATCGGGCGTGGAGATTCCAGATGGCGAAGGCGTCCCATCCGTCGCCGCGCGGATGGGCAAGGGTGCGCAGGATGGCGGCATAGACTGCGGCGCATAACGCGATAACGAACGAGGCTGTGAGGAGGCGATGAAGCCAGTTTGGACCGTCGAATGTTTCTGGGGCGGTGACGGTTGTCTTGACGCGACTTCGCAGGAAGAAGAAGCTGGCAAGGAGGATGGCGAAGACTGTTAGATCGAGTGCGACCACGTTCGTAATGCCGAAGACGCGCGCGAAGAAGAAGATGATCGAGAAGATTCCGAGGCCGAAGCCGAAGGATAACGACGTGCACAGCAGGAGGTTGGCGGTGGCCTGAGAGTGGCGCGTGTACCCCAGGCTGACAAGCGACAACCCGCACCCGAGGCAAAGTAGAACCGGCAGGACGATTGCCATTTACTTTGCGTCCCGGTTGGCGAAGAGCAGGACGCCGTTACCGAAATCTTTGAGCAGTTGGAGATGGGCGTAGGGAAGGCCTTGTGGCAGCTGTTGCGCGGAGAAGTTGCCCACGACCAGCTGGTGATCAGGAGAGTGATCGACGACCAAGGGCGCCAGGGCATATTGCGCGAGATAGTAATCGGCAGGAGCGTCTGAATCTCCGACGTAGCCGACGATTCCTTGCTGGGGCAAGGCTGCTTTCAGAGAGGCGAAGCTCTGGTCGGAGCGTTGCGCGATGTCGTCGGGGTGCAGGCGGGTTGGGCTGGGTGCGTCTATGACGATGCGAGCCGTCGACAGCAAACAGCAGAGGATAAAGATCGTGGTGGCGATGGTGATCCTCGGGGAGAATCCTGGGGAGAATTGGTGCATCTGTATTGGCGAAAAGCTGGCAGCATTATACGTCCGAGCGGGGCAACGGCTGCGGAAGAGCTGCTTTACATGCAGTCAACCCCCCATCCTGTCTCTCCAAAGAACAGAGAGACAAGGATGGGGCACCCGGAGGGAACATGGCTAAGTATGAAATTCAGAGCAAGGGGGGGGCGCCGCCTCGCGGGGCTTACTCGCAGGGATGGCGAGCGGGGGATTTTATTTTTGTGACGGGCACTGGGCCGAGTGATCCGGTGACCGGAAAGCTCGTGGGCGATACGATCGAGCAGCAGACTGAGCAGGCTATCGACAACATGGTCGCGATACTCGAGGCGGATGGTGCATCGCTTCGCGATGTGGTGAAGGTTACGGTTCATCTCAGCGACACGGGTTTGTTTGCGCGCTACAACGCGGTGTATGCGCGGCGGTTTTCCAAGCCCTATCCGGTGCGGACGACAGTGGGGAGTGATCTGGGACATTCGCCGGGGATGCTGATTGAGATGGATTGCGTGGCTTATTGCGCCGGGAAGACAAAGAAAAAAGTAAAACGATCTACACGATAAAAAGCAGAAGCTGTTCCTCAGGGGCTAAAGCCCCGCTTCTTTGCGGGTTCGGGACGGCACGACTGAAGTCGTGCCCTTCCCAAAAATCTGGCTTTGCGAAACTCCGCTCTTCCCAAAACTCCGCTCTTCCCAAAAATCTGAACTTCGCAAAACTGTGCTCTTCGCAAAACTCTGAACTTCCCAAAACTCTCTATCCTTTCCGAGAACATCGCGGGGCGAAAAACTTCTCCCGGTTTGTCGCTACCTCGCGACTGGAACTGGGTGGTCTGAGGGTTGCAACAGCGGAGATTCGTGGCCGCGGGCGGTGACGGTTTCAAGCGATTCGATGTGGCCGTTTCGAATCAGGAGCGCGACGTCGAAATTGTTCACTGTGGGACAGATGTGTCGTGGGAGCAAATAAAGAGCGTCGCCGAGTTTCGGAGTTGGCGCACCCTCTTTTACGGCGATGGGCAGATGTTCTTCGCTGGGCGAGAGCGGAGTTAGCTCCGGATGTCCGAGGACGACGCAGGTAGGAACACCGGCATCGGCGGAGACTGCTTTGTGGCCGGCATCGCAGGTGACGATGCCCGCGTGTGGATGGCTCACTACGCGGGCTAACACCAGCGCTGCGGGCTGGTAACCATACTCGCTCGGGAGTTGCTGCAGGCTGGTGGCGTCGCAGTAAACGATAGTTCCGGGTGAGATGCGATGAACGAAGTTTGCTCGGCGAAAACTCTCGTAGGCAAGTGCACACGGGAATGTCGGCGTGCCGGACGTGATTACCTCGGGGGCGTGGATTCCGGCGCTCTCGAGTTCGCTCACGATTGTTAGCAGATGGTCATAGCCACGGTGCGCGGACTGCGTCCGCTCGGGCTCGGAGAGATTTCCAAGTTGGCCGTCGTAGTAGTGCAGGCCGCGGAAGTCGAGCGCGGCATCGGTGATGGCGCGTGCCAGGGAAACAATTCTTTTCGTCTCGCTCTGCTCGACGCCTGTGCGGTTCATCCCCGGATTGATGTCGATAAAAATTCCTACGCTGCCGCCGCGCCATTGATCCGCTTGCTCTTCGCCTTCGGCGAGAACCGAGATGCGGACGTTGGGGAACTGTTGAGCAATCTCCTGGACGCGGCGTGCGTTGGCTCCCATTGCTGGATATGCAAAAAGCACGTCGGCGGCGCCGTTCTGACAAGCCACCAGTAATTCCAACGTGGTGGCGCACTTGAAATTTCGCACGCCGCGGTCGATCAGCATGCGCAGGGTGCGCGCCAGCTTTGCGGTTTTGACATGCACACGCCAGCGGTCGGCATCGCCGTCCAACATTTTCAAGGTGAGGTCGATGTTGGCCACAATGATTTCTGGAAACATCAGTAGCGCGGGGGTCAGCAGGTCTTCGATTGCGGGGACGGAGTAACGCTGGTCCCAGGGGAATTCTTGCAGCATGAATTTTTGTGGTGACATCCGGGATCGATCATAGCGCGGGGAACAGCGTCGGGCAAAGGAGTCGAGCTTCGCTCGACCCTTCGGCGTCGCTCAGGGCAAGCTAGCCGAGGACGGCTGTCCCCACATTAGTACCTTAATACTCTGACTGCTCTGGTTGACGGAGCACAGCGCCGAGAGTAGGCTCACGGAACTTCTTGCGGGCTGAGGTGATGTCTGGCGGAGCACGGTGAGCGAGCGGATCTGGTACGCGGTTTGGGATTGTGGTCTGCGACCGCGATTGTCATTGGCGACACGATTGGCACCGGCGTTTTTCTGGTGACCAGTGACATGGCCCGCGCTGTGGGCTCGGCAACGCTGGTGTTTGTGGCGTGGATTGCGGGTGGACTTATCGTGCTGTGCGGCGCGTTTTGTTATGCGGAACTGGGCGCTGCATTCCCCAAAGCGGGCGGGCCTTACGTTTATCTCAGCCGTGGGCTCGGTCCGCTGTGGGGATTTCTGTTTGGCTGGATGAGTTCATTTCTGGAGCGGCCGGTGGCCATGGCGACGCTGGCCGCGGGACTTCTGCGGTTTGCGGGCTTTCTTTTCCCGGTTGTGGGCACGCCGCTGTTTCGCGGACGTCTTGGGAGTTACGAGTTTACATTCACCGCGGCGCAGCCGCTTGCAGCGCTGGTGGTGCTGGCAGTGACGGCGATTAATTATTTGAGTGTGCAGTTCGGTGGCGCGATCCAGGTGCTGCTCACGTGTTTGAAGATGGGAACGATTGTGGCGATTGTGATCGCGGGCTTTTTTTTTGGGACGCATCATGGGATTGAAGCCGCGCCATTGGCCGCGTATTGGGGATGGGGAACGATTGGCACTGTGCTCACGGCGCTGGTGCCTGCCATGTGGGCTTACAACGGGTTTAACGATCTTGGGGACTTGGGCGAAGAGATCGTGAATCCGCAGAAGAATATTCCGATTGCGATCATTCTGGGGCTGCTGACCGTTGGTGGCTTGTACCTGTTGGCGAATGTGGTTTACTTCCGGACTTTGCCGTTTGCGCAGATTGCTTTCTCCGAGCACGTCGCATCGGATGTGGTGCGGTCGTTTGCCGGGGCGCGTGGGGCAGAATGGCTTACGGTAGCGATGGCGGTCTCCGCACTGGGAGCGCTGCACGTAGTGGTGCTGACGGGAGCGCGCATCCCTTATGCGATGGCGCGGGACGGGGTGTTCTTTCAATTTGCCAAGCGGATTCAGCCTTCGTTTCATACGCCGAGCGGGGCATTGATTTTTCTCGGGTGTGCGGCGGCGCTGCTGGCTCTGACCGGGACTTTTGAAGAGCTGTATTCGCTTTTTGTGTTTGCGGTTTGGATTTTTTTCGCGCTTACGGCTATTGCGGTTTTGCGTTTGCGGAGGACTGAGCCTGAGCTTGTCCGGCCTTACCGGGCTTGGGGGTATCCGTGGACGGTGGTTATTTTTTTAGTTGCGGCTGTTGCTTTGACTATCAACTTGTGGATGGTGCGGCCGGTGCGATCGACTGTGGGACTGCTGGTGATCGTGGCGGGGATTCCGTTCTTCTATCGCTGGAGAAAGTTGGGGCGTGTTGCTGATGACGAGTCTCGGCAAGAGCGTTCTTTGTCGCGTTAGCGATTCATCAACCACTTAAGTCCAAGTCCCCACCCTGCCCCTGCAAAGTGCCCAGGGACAAGGGTGGGGCACCCGCTTCGATCTAGTTACGCTTTCACGACCGACAGCCGAGGCGGCTGTCTCTACGTGGTTCATCTCTAAAAAATGAATTTCACGGATAGCTGAACTTGCCTGGGGGCGTAGGCGGCTGTGGGCTTCATGAAATTTGTCGGCAACTGGTAGTAGCCGGGATAGGGGGCGATGTTGGCTACGACCGAATTGGTTACAAATGTCGTGGCGTTGTTGACCAGGCCGTTGGAGGTGATGGTGACGCGCTGGTTGTCGCGGTTTAGAAGGTTGAAGGATTCGGCGATGAAGTTGAGTTTGTAGCGCTCGCCGAGGCGTACGAGTTTGGTGAGACGTACATCAGTCGTGGTGTAATCGGGGCCGGTGAAGGCGTTGCGGCTATAACCCGGGAGACGGTCGTTGAGATCGTTGCCGTCCTGGTTAGGATCGCCGGCGACGGTGGCGTTGAAGGGGCGTCCGCTGCCGTAGTTGACGACGCTGGAAAATTTCCAATCGTTGAAGATGTGGCCGAGCAGTTCCTGGCCACGATGAAAGGGGTGAGGCTCGGCAGAGATCGCGGCAACCAGGCGCTGGCGCTGGTCGGTGACGCTGGGTCCGCGCTCGGCGCTGGGGTTGTAGGAGTTTTCAACAGTGGCTGGCTGGCCTGCGACGAGAGCGTCCTGGCCATCATCGATGGCGCGGGCGTAAGTGTAAGAGAGGCGCGCGTAGGATCCGCGGGCGACGCGGCGATTGATAGAGAGCGTGGCTCCGTTGTAGTAGCTGGAGGCGGCGCTCTGGAATTCGTTGATGGCGCCGAGTTGCGCGATGGGGCGGGCAAGCGGGTTGATGCAGGGCGGCCACGGGCAAGAGAGTGAGCGGGTGAATTGCCAGGTCGCGAAGGAATCGACGGTGTAGTAGCTGTTCTGGAAAATGGATCCTGTCGAATCGAAGATAGGGTAGTTGAGAGCGGCGGGTTGCGCCAAATTCACATCGAGCGCGCGAATGAGATGTTCTCCACGAACACTGAGCAATGACAAAGCCACGGTGGTGTGGCTAACGACTTCCTTTTCCAGCGTGAAGCTGGCTTGCTGAACGCGGGGAGTCACGAAGTCGGGGGCGAAGGCGGAGAGATCGTTGGTGACGCCTTGGGTGAATCCGGCAGGCGGCGCGCACGTCGCCGAGTTAAGCGGGCAAGCCACGAGTGGATTGGGATAGTTGGGGAAGACCTGGTGGTCGTAGTAATTCGAATTGTTGAGAAATAGGCTAGTGTCGGTGATGCCGTTTTCGGTTTGGATGACAGAGTTGTAGATCTGCGGGATGCGGACGAAGAAGAGGCCGTATCCGGCGCGAACTACGAGGGGGCGTGTATTGCCGAAGGAGTAGGCCAGCCCGGCGCGAGGAGCGAAGTTGTAGGGTTTGAAGGGAACTTTGCCGGAGGGTGGGAACAGCGGGTTATTAACGAGTCCCGCGGTAGCGAAGGTTTGCAGGTCCCAGCGGACGCCGAGATTGAGCGCCAGGTGGTCGGTCACCCTGATGGTGTCCTGCGCGAAAGCCGCGTATTCGTTGGTGTCGGGATGCGAGGCGGCACTACCGAAGTTCTGCAAATAGTAGTGCGGGACTTCGTGGGCGTAGGCGCGCAGCGGGCTCAGAGGGAGACCGGCTTCCATGGGTTGGAAGGTGAAGGGATTGACCTTGATGGGATAGAAAAGAAATTCGCCGCTCTGCTGGTGGGGGAAGAAATCGTAGATCCAGGTGAGGAGACCGTCTCCGCCGAACTTCCATGTGTTGCGGCTGCCTTCGTGGCTGATAGTTTCGGCGAGGTGGAGACGATGTTCGCGGGTCTGGCGGGGGAGGAGGCTGGAGCGTCCTATGGCATCGAGGATGTTGGGAATTTTGATCAGCACGTCGCTGCTGTTGCTGTAAGACTGCTGGAGGTCACGGGAGAACTGGGCGCGGAGATGGCTGATCCAGCGCGTGGAAAGGCTGGACGTTAGCGAGAGCGATCCGGTTTCGGTGGAAACCAGTTCCTGGCCATTGTTGCTGATGGAATCGTAGGTAACGGGGCTGGCGGGGTCGAGGAAAACGTTGTTCGCGCCCCAATAACGCGTGGTGTTGAGCCGCAGCGCCAGTTGATGGCGGGGCGTTAGATTGATGTCGAGTTTTGCGTAGGAGGAGTTGCCAATTTGCGCGGCGGGATATTGTCCGGCGAGCGACGTGAGACTCCCGGCGGCGGCGAAGACCAGGGCTTGATCGGAGGCTTCATAGTCTCCGGGAGTATAGGGCCCGGTGGCGGCCGCGGGCACAACCTGCGAGGTGCCGTCGAGGAATTCGACGATGTTGGGAGAGTGGAAAATGTGCTGATCGAATCCGGTGAAGAAGAAAATCTTGTTGCGCTTGAGCGGGCCGCCGATGGTGCCTCCGAACTGCTGCTGGCGATTGTGGGGCTTGAACGCGAGGAACGCGTTGGCCGCGCCGAGAGAGCTGTCCCGCATGTGATAGAAGATGGTGCCGTGAACGTGATTGGAGCCAGACTTGGTGACGACGTTGATGACTGCTCCGCCGGAGCGTCCTTGTTCGGCGCCGTAGGAATTGGTGGAGACGCGGAACTCCTGTACGACCTCGGTGGAGAGTTGGTAGGGAGCGCGATAGCGTCCGCGAGCCTGCGAGAAAAAGGCGTTGTTGTAGTCGCCGCCGTCGACGAGCGTGGTGTTCTGGAATCCGCGAATGCCGCCGAAGGAGAGATCGCCGTTGGTGGAGGAGGTGAGGCTGCGGGGATCCTGCGTCACGCCGGGCGAGAACAGGGCGAGGTCGGAGAAGCGGCGGCCGTTCAGGGGGAAATCGTTGATGGCGCGCTCGTCAAGGAGCGTGGAGACGGCGCTGGGCTGGGTTTCGACCAACGTGGGCGCGGCGGAGACGGTGACATTCTCGTGGGCGCTGGCGATAGTAAGGCGGAATTCAAGGTTCGCGGCGGCGCCAATGTCGACGTGCAGTTGGGGCGTGACCTGAGGGGACATGCCTTCCGCGACGACGCGGGCGGAGTAATCGCCAGGCGGGAGGAGTTCGAGGGCGAATCCCCCTTCCGCGTCGCTGGTCGTGGTGTAACGCGTGCCGGTCGAAGTGTTGACCACCGCAATGGAAGCTTGCGCGATACGGCTGCCGGTGGAGTCGAGCACGGTGCCGCGGATCGATCCGGTGGCGTCCTGGGCGGCGAGGGATGCGGGAAACAAGATCGCGGAGAATAACAGAAGAGAAACAATGCGCGTCGCAGACATAGGGTCGCCTCAGAGTGCGGAATAAAGCTCGGAGGATGGCCCCGTTGCGCGTTAACCGGACGCGCCGCGGGAATGTGGAGAAACCAAGTTCTGTATAGCATGGGAGGAGAGAAGAGTTCTGTGATCGGAGGGTGACTTTTTTGGGATGGTTCCCGGAGTGGGAATGGAAGGCATTCACCACGAAGGACACTAAGGTTCACGAAGGAAATCGACTCGAGAACCGCTCTTACGTCGCACGGCGGTCTCGTGGTATTTTCAATCTCCTTTCAAACTTATGATTCGATCTTATAAAGGAGTGCGGCCGACGATTCCGGCGACCTGTTATGTAGACGAGTCGGCGCAGATTATTGGGGATGTGGTGTTGGGCGAGCACGCTTCGGTGTGGATGAACGCGGTGCTGCGCGGCGATGTGCATGAGATTCGCATTGGGGCGCACTCCAATGTGCAGGACAACTGCGTGCTGCATGGGATGAAGCAGCAGTGGGGCGTCTATCTGGGCGAATATGTGACGGTGGGACATTCGGTGACCCTGCATGGGTGCGTGATTGAGGATCGGTGTCTGATTGGGATGGGATCGATTATTTTGAATGGAGCGCGGATTGGCGCGGGATCGATCATCGCGGCCGGGACGCTGATTCCGGAGAAGACCGTGGTCGAGCCGGGGTCGCTGTGGATGGGGTCTCCGGGGAAGTTTCGGCGGAAGTTGGAGGCGTCGGATCAGGAAGCGATCATGCGGTATGCGCGGAATTATCTTGGTTATAAGGATGAGTATCTGGGAGAAAGATGACTGGCAGGTACCGGCCTCCAGCATTGTCATCCTGAGCGGAGCAGGATGGTGAGCGAAGCGAATCGTCCTGCGGAGTCGAAGGATCCCTACCGGCGGCAGAGGTCCTTCGACTGCGCTCAGGATGACAATTCTTAGAATCACTGCAACACTGAGAACTCATGATTAAAGCGGTGCGAGGGACGCGGGATTTGCTGCCGCCGGAGACGGCGCTGTGGAATTTTGTGGAGTCGGCGGCGCGGGATGTGTTTCGCGCTTACAACTTCCAGGAAATTCGTACGCCGATTTTCGAGGCGACGGAATTGTTCGCGCGCGGAGTGGGCGAAGAGACCGACATCGTCGCGAAAGAAATGTACACGTGGGAGGATCGCGGACGCGCGGCCAGCGACAGCGGGCAATCGCTCACCCTGCGGCCCGAAGCTACGGCGGGAATCGTGCGAGCCTACATCGAGCACAAGCTGTGGGATCGAGGATTAAACAAGCTGTACTGCATTGGTCCTATGTTTCGCCGCGAGCGCCCGCAAAAGGGGCGTTACCGCCAGTTCTACCAAATCGACGCTGAGGTGATCGGGCCGGCGTCTGCCGGTAGCGACTCTCCCGCACGGGATGCTGAAGTACTGGAGATGCTGGCGACTCTGCTCGATCGGCTGGGCATCAGTGATTGGAATCTCGAGTTGAATTCGGTGGGCACGCCTGCGGACCGGGTTCAGTTCAATGCCGCGCTGCGCAAGGCGCTGGAGCCGCTGGTCGCGCAGATGTGTACCGACTGCCAGCGGCGGGCGGTGACGAATCCGCTGCGCGTGTTTGACTGCAAAGTGCCGGAGGATCAGCCGATCATCGACACGCTGCCGCGCATCACCCAGTTTCTTGGCGAGGATTCCCGCAAGCACTTCGACGCGGTGCAAGAAATTCTGACGCGCGTGGGGGTTTCATTCCGGATTAACGAGCGGCTGGTGCGCGGGCTCGATTACTACACGCGGACGGCGTTCGAGTTCACGCATGGAGCGCTGGGCGCGCAGAATGCCATTCTTGGCGGAGGCCGCTACGACGGGCTTTCGGAGGCTCTGGGCGGCCCGGCGGCTCCGGGGATTGGGTTTGCCATCGGGGAAGACCGGCTGGTGATGTCGCTGAAGGAGACGGCCGAGGGCGTGGTGCGCAAGCCGGATGTGTACGTGGCTCCGCTCGGCGCGGGAATGAACGGCGAGGCTGCGAAACTGGCGCGCGAGTTGCGACATCATGATGTGGTGGTCGAGTTGGGAGATGACGCGTTCCGCCTGAAGAAATCGTTTGAGGCAGCGACGAAGGCGGGGGCGAAGTACATCCTGATTGTGGGCGAGAACGAAGTGAAGGCCGACGCGTTTGCGCTGAAGAATCTGGCGACGGGTGAGCAGGTATCGGTGCCGCGTGGGGAGTTGGCGCAGCGGATTCAGGGGTAGCCGTGGGGAAAACGTATCCGGAAATTGACGAGGAACTGACGCGGTTTATACAGGCTCAGTCCATGTTTTTTGTGGCGACGGCGCCGCTCGATCCGAGCGGACACGTCAACCTTTCGCCGAAGGGGCTGGACACGTTTCGCATTCTGGGATCGAGGTCGGTCGCGTATCTCGACGTTTTCGGAAGCGGAGTTGAGACCATTGCCCACCTGCGAGAAAACGGGCGGATCGTGTTGATGTTCTGTTCGTTTCACGGCACGCCGAAAGTTCTGCGGCTGCATGGGCAGGGACGCGTTGTGGAACCGCACGAGGCAGGGTTCGCAGCGCTCCAAGCTCACTTTCCGGTGTATGAAGGGACGCGCGCCATCATCGAGGTTGAGGTCACGCGAATCGGCGACTCCTGCGGCTATGGGGTGCCGCTTCTCAAGTTTGAGGCGCAACGGGCGGCTCTGCCAGCCTGGTGCCGCAAGCGTGGGACCGAAGGTTTGAAGATTTACCGGCAGGAGAAGAACCGCCGGAGTATTGATGGATTGCTGGGAGTGGCGGAGCAGACTGAAGATTCGGGGGGCGAATGAAGAATCATTTCACGATGTGCCTCGCATTGCTTTGCGCAGCTTGCGGCGTGAATGCTCAGATCGCGAGTGCACCGACGGGGGCCTTGAGTCCGCTGCAGCAGACGCTCGTGAGCGCGGAGAAAAGTTTTTTGGAGGCGGCGAAGAAGGGCGACGTGGGATTTTTCAAGCGCACGCTTACCGACGACTTTTCGTTCGTCGGTATCGACGGTCAATTGGGGGACCGGCAGGCGATGGTGGATCAGTACAGCGATGCTGGGCAGAATTTGCAGCCCTACGGAATGAAGGTAATGGCGGCCGGTGACGGTGCGGGGATTGTGACCTACGACGCGGTGGTGCAGGTTCCACCGGTGCAGGACCAGGGGCCGCCGCCACGGTATCAACATTTCAGCACGGTGTGGGTGAAACAGGGGGACGCTTGGAAGATGAAGTTTCAGCAGACGACGGCGGCGCATTGGGGAGACTGGTAGGAAGACAATTGTTGATTGATGATTGTTGATTGTTGATTAAAAACCTAGAAAAGCTTGGTTGACGGGCTGTTTGCGGGCAGACTACTATTCCGCCGCGGATGCGGCTGATTTTCGATCCACGATCAACCATCAGAAATCAACAAGGAATTCGAGGCAGGCTATGAAACATATCGGAATTATTTCCGTGGCATGGCTGGCGTTGGCAGTGGCGGCGCAGGCGCAGATGGAAATGCCGAAGCCGGGGCCGGAGCACAAAAAGCTCGACATGTTCGCCGGTTCGTGGGCACTGGATGGCGATATGAAACCGAGCCCGATGGGGCCGGGTGGAAAGACGACCGAGAACGAGAAATGCTCGTGGATGGATGGCGGCTTCTTTTTGGTTTGCCAGGTGGACTTCAAGTCTCCGATGGGAAATGGGTCAGGGATGTCTGTGATGGGATACTCCTCTGATGACAAGTCTTACACCTATCGGGAGTTCAACAGTTGGGGAGAGTTCACGGATTCCAAGGGCTCTTTGGATGGCGATACCTGGAGCTGGACCAGCGACGAGAAGATGGGCGGCACAACCATGAAGGGGCGGTTCACCATGAAAGTACTTTCGCCGACTTCGTACAACTTCTCGTTCGAAATGTCGCCGGACGGAACAAAATGGACGACCGTAATGGATGGGAAGGCGACGAAGAGAAACGGCTACTAGCTATTAGCTTTCAGCTGTTAGCTTTAGCTAAAGAGGAACAAACCAACCCCAAAACCTAAAAGCCGAAGGTCGAACTTCCGGCACGGTTCGCCTGACAATTGTCATAGCTTGTGGCTGACGAATCGCACTGGTTGGCGGCCGGCGCCTTGCATAATCTCCTTGTTAAAGATTTCTGATCAAGGAGAATTCACGTGCATCTGAAAACAATTCCGGTTTCTACCCTCGTACTGTTCACTGCCATATTTACCTCTGCGGCCTCGGCGCAGATGAATTCTGGTCCCGGGCCGGAGGTGAAGAAGCTCGACTACTTCGTGGGAACTTGGACCACTGAAGGCACGATCCCGCAAGGGCCGTGGGGGATGGGAGGAAGGTTCACGTCGACGCGCACTGGTGAGTCGATGCCGGGAAATTTCTTCGTCGAAAGCCACACTGACTTCAAAATGCCGTCCGAGGTGGGTGGCGACGGGAAGTCGGTCTCGTTTATGGGTTATGACGCGGAGTCGATGCAGTACACCTTCGACGATTTCAACAGCCATGGACGGCGGCAGATCGCGACGGGGACCGCGAGCGGCGATACCTGGACATTTACCAGCACGCAGAACTATGCCGGGCAGGAAGTCAAGCAGAAGACGACGATGAAAGTGCTGTCGCCTACTAGCTATGGCCTGAAGATTGAAGTGTCGCTGGATGGGACGAATTGGATGACATTCATGGATGCGAAGACGACGAAGAAGTAGGGCTGGCGATGGGGATTGAGGCTCCGGTTGCGGCTGGAGCCTTTTCGTTTGGGAAAGAAGCAGGAGGAGTCAGTTGGGCATGTGGATGTGTGGGCGGGACGCCCCCACGACAGCCGCCGGGACGGCAGCGCTACTTTAGAGCCGCTCTTGCGACCTTGGAGTAGGATTGGTGAGGGCGGTGTCCATGAGAAAAATTCACGTCATCTTTATTTCTGCCTTGATAGCGGGATTGGTGTGCGGGTCGGCGGCGCTAGGCGCGCAGGCGACTACGAAATCCGCGGCAGATCCATCGGCTAAAAGCGGGCAGGACTATTCCGGGATGTACTCGTTCCAAAAAGAGGGCGAGTTTGTGCAGGTGACGGTCGAAGACGCGGGAAAAGTCACGGGATTCATTTCACGGTTTGGCGATGGAGAGAGCGACAAGGGAGCGTTTCTGGACCAGTTTTTCAAGAGCGGCAAGCTCGAAGGGAACAAGTTGAGTTTTACCACGGAAATTGTTCACGGGATCGCGTTCGACTTCAAAGGCGAGGTGGAGCGTGGCCCGGGGGAGAATCCGGGAGATGAAGGATATTACGTGCTTAAGGGTACGTTGACGGAGAACGTGAGCGACGTGAACAAGAAAGTGACGTCGCACTCGCGGGATGTGGTGTTCAAGATGTTTCCTCAAGATGCTGCGCCTGCGCCGGTGGTACGGAAGTAGTGCCAGCGGGAACAGTTCTGTCGGGCTATCGGCGAAAAGCTCTTAACCGCTGAGTTCGCGAAGAGTTCGCGGAGAGCGCGGAGAAAAACTGCAGCAGAGAGTGATCTAGGTTCGTCTGGACGTTCTGTTTCGCGACTCGACGGTTACTGTCCGGCGCGGATCGGAGAGAGATTCAGGCGGCCTGGGGACTTCTTGGGTGCGCCTTCCGGGCCGTAGACGAGATCGGGGCCTCCGTCGGAGGATGCTTCGGCCAAAGTTGCAGCCAGGGCGCGATAGGAGCGGCTGATCTCCGGGCTTTCCTGCAGGACCACTGGCGTGCCATGGTCGATGGAAGGCGAAACCACCTGGAAAGCGTTGGGCACCTTCCACAAGACCTTGCAGTTGGTGGCGTGCTCGACGTCCGCCTCAGTGAATCCGGGAATCTTCTTATAACGGTTCAGGAGGATGCGCAGGCGGTTGCGGCCGGTGCCTTCTTCCAGGAAGGTGTGAATGCGTCCGGCGCTCCAGAGCGAAACAACATCAGCCTGCGCGACCACCAGCACGGCATTGGAAAGATCGGAGAGCAGGCGCGTGGTGGCGTCGAGACGGCTGGACGCGTCGACGATGACGAAGCGGTAATGATTGACCAGGAGATCGAACAGTCGGGCCAACTCACCCGGAGTGGGCTCGGTTGCGTAAGGCTGTTGCGGTCCAGCCAGCAGGCGTAAGCCTTCTCTGGTCGGCGTCATGAGGCCGTCGAGCAGAGAGGCGTCGAGACGATGCAGATTCTGCAGTGCGTCGGATACGCCGAATTGCGGCCGCAAGTTGAGGTGAAGCGAGGCGTGACCGATGGGGGCAAAGTCGACGAGAACTACGTCGCCGTGAGACTGCTGCAACGCCAGGGCGGTATTGACGGCGGCGGTGGTGCAACCCGCGCCACCCTTGGCACCGAGCAACGTGAACACGCGGGCCTTGCCGGCGCCGCCAACATTGCGGGTGCGGGCTGAACTGAATCTGGTAAGAGCTTCGAGCAGGGCTTCCGAACCGGCAGAGTTGTCGACGTATTCGCCGGCTCCGGCGCGCATACTGGCGACGATGCTGGCTGGCCGAGTCATCTCACCGTTAGCGAAGATGGCAATCTGCTGAGTGGTAGCGCGAATCAGTTCGATGGTATGGACGGCGCGCTGAGCGTCATGGGCGGGTATGTCGACGATCACTACTTCGGCGCGCGAATTCTGAAGCTGACGCAGAATGGCGTCGGTGGGTCCAGCGGGAAAGCCAACATGGCTGAATACCGCCTGTCCCAGGCGCGTCGCTTCCAAACGATTCTGCAGTGCGGATAAGTGGTCCTGGTCCTCGGTAAGGAGGGCGACGGCGATGCCATGCATAGCGCGGTTCTCGCTGATTTCTCTCGGTGTCTGCATGTTAGAAAGAGAACCTGTTTCCCGCCAAGTGACCTAGGTAATGCACCCGAAATTGTGCAAGCACGCGATCCGCCATGACGCAGCGCAAGAGCATGACAAAAGTTGGGAGGAATTACTCAACGTGAATTACTGGGGCTGTCCGCCTCTTATTACGCGTCATTGTAAGCCAAGATTGTCTGGTTGCAAAGAAACTTCTTCTAGCCGGCAAAAATAGTTTGGACTCAAAGGAAGACTGCTGTGAACGGCCGCCGGATGCAGGGTTCCGGCCCGCGGATTTTAGCCTAGGAGCGGACGGTCGAAGGTTGAGCCACCGGCCGATCGCCATCGCGGTGATGGGGGTGCAGGCTTGAAACCCGCGGATAAGCGGCGGCAGGCTCGGTGGACTCGGGCAGATATTCGTACCCGTCGAGACGCACCGCCACTCCGATTTTCCTTTCAGGGTGGGAAGCGTCCAGGTTGCCTTTGGCGACGGGCCTGACCACGCGCAAAATGCGGCCCCGGCAGCGCACCGGCATGCTTTCTCCTAAAGTGATTTCGGACGGCATGCGGAGGGTGATCTCGATTTCTGTGCCCTCGGAGAGTTGGGCGTCAGTGAAGAAGAAGACGCCGCGAGAACTGAGGTCCTGCGTAAATCCGACGCCTTCGAGGCAGGCTTGAGGCTGGCGGAGAGATACCGGAAGGTGATAAGAAAACCGCTGCCCGACCCGGCGTTCAACTTGAACGGGAGGAGTGCTCATAGTGGTGGCATTCATCGAACCGCTCCAGATGCAGGGGCTACTTTAGCTCACGGCGGGCGATAAGAGAAGCGGGAATTTCGTGGATTTTCTTCCACGCTTCCACGCCCTCCAGAGGCTCGGATTTGGAAGCAAGTATGGACTGGGAAGTTGCTTCGAGGTCAAAGCAGGCATCCGCAAAGCCCACCCAGTCTTGACTCTTGCCCGGGATCAGGGAGGGTGCGAAATGGGCCCTGACTTCGCGATATAGTAGACCGAGCGGTAGCGCGTCGTCATCCAAAGTGACTGTGCCTGAGGCGAAACCTTCCATTCAAGAGAACTCATCCGGCAATGGCGAACCCACCGCCGAAAGCCCAAAACTGCGCTGGCAGGCGGCCGGACGGGCGCTGCGGCATCGTAACTTCCAGCTTTTTTTCAGCGGACAACTGATCTCCCTAGTCGGCACCTGGATGCAGACCGTGGCCCAGTCGTGGCTGGTGTACCGGCTGACTGGCTCGGGGTTGAAGTTGGGCGCGGTGGGGTTTGCCAGCCAGATTCCAGTCTTCCTGTTTGCTCCACTCGGCGGAATTGTCGCCGATCGCAGCAACCGCAAGCACGTTGTCATCGGTACGCAGGTCGCGTCCATGGTGCTGGCATTTGTGCTGGCGGCGCTTACTCTCACGCACACGGTGCAGGTGTGGCACATATTCGTGCTGGCGGCGCTGCTTGGGGTGGTGAACGCGTTCGATATTCCCGGGCGCCAGTCGTTCCTGGTGGACATGGTGGGCAAGGAAGATTTGATGAACGCCATTGCCTTGAATTCCTCCATGTTCAACGGAGCGCGCGTGATTGGACCGGCGGTGGCGGGCGTTCTGGTCGCGAAGTTGGGCGAAGGCTGGTGTTTCTTCGCGAATGGAGTCAGCTACATTGCGGTGATCGCGGGATTGCTGATGATGAATGTCCACGCGCCTGCGAAGGTTTCGGCACAGGCGTCGCCGTGGGAGCACATGCTCGAGGGCTTCCAATTCGTGAACCGGACGGCGCCGATTCGCGCCTTGATGGTGCTGTTGGGGCTGGTGAGTGTGACGGGCATGCCGTATGTGGTGCTGATGCCGATTTTTGCCGACAAAATTTTGCGCGGCGGCGGCCAGCAATTCGCCGCGTTGATCGGATCGCACGACCTGGGCGCTGTACGCCTGGGAATCCTGATGGGAGCGGCGGGCGTGGGAGCGCTGTTGGGCGCGCTTACGCTCGCGGTGCGCTCGGGCGTGAAAGGCCTGGGAAGGTGGGTCTCAGTGTGTTGCGCCGGGTTTGGCGTGAGCCTGATCCTGTTTGCATTTTCGAAATCGTTCTGGCTGTCGGTCCTATTGCTGCTTCCGGTGGGATATTTCATCATGCTGCAAATGGCGTCGTCGAATACGCTGATCCAGGTGATGGTGCCCGACGCGCTGCGCGGCCGGACCATGGCGGTGTACTCGATGATGTTCATGGGAATGGCCCCGGTGGGAGCGTTACTGGGCGGCGCGTTGTCAGATCGCCTGGGCGCCCCGGTGACAGTCGCGATCGGCGGGCTGGCTTCGGTGCTGGGAGCCTGGTGGTTCGCGACGCAACTGCCGAAGATCAGGGTGGAGGCGCGGAAGTTGATAATCGCGCAGGCCATGGCGGGCGGAGAGCCGGCGGAGGAGATGACGACGCCGGTGGCGGAGGAGTAGCGCGTCTAAGGCTCTTGCCAGTCGATCGAGTAAACATCCTGCGCCCCGGTATCGCGGAGCAGCAAGGGCGAATCGTCTGGCGCGAGACTGAGGCAACTGCCGTAGCGTCCTGTGGCGGAAAAATTCTTTATATCGACCACCGGCTCGATTTTGTGATCGCTTACCCGAATCCTGACCACAGCGTCCTTTCCGCCGAAATCCAGCACGTAAACGTACTGTCCGTCGTGCGACCAGTTGAGCCAACTGAGAGAACCGGCGGCGAGGTTCGTCCATTTCTGGGTCTGAAAGTCGAACAGGAGCAGGGTCTTCGAGTCGCCTGAGAAGGCTGAAATATAGCGGCCATCAGGCGACCATCGGGGCGAATACAGGCTTTCGGAACCTGGCAGGTTTGAGATCTGATGAGTTGCCAGATCCAGAATGTGAATCGCCGAGGAAGGATCGTTGGATTCGCCGGCGAAAACGATCTTGGTACCATCAGGCGACCAGTTCGGATCGAGTTGCTGACTATGATCCTCAGGCAACAGCGCACGCGGACTTCCGCCGTCGGGTGTGACCTCATAGATTCTGGCGGGAGTGTCGGTGTTCACGGCGAACTCAAAGAAAATAATCTTCTTGCCATCGGGAGACCAGCGGGGAAGGAGGGGATACATCGGCGGATAACTGAGTTGCAAGCGCTCGCTGCCATCAGGTTTGCTCCGCCACAGTATGCCGTCGCGGTAGGAAACGTAGGCGACCCACTGGCCATCTTTCGAGAAAGCGACGTATTCGGCGGAAATGCCGTCGAGAAAGGGCGCGAACTGTCCAGCCTTTGAATCGTAGCGCATGAGCTCGCCACGATAGGTTTCGCCGATGACGAAAAGCTTCTTACCATCTTTGCTGGGAAGAGGCTTGGACAAGGACATTGGACTGAAAGTCAACTGGATGGGCGTAGGTTTCGCGCGCAGAAAGCCGGCGCTCTTGGGGAGAGCCCATATTTGACTGTTCGACTGGAAGAGAAAATATTTTCCATCGGCGGTCCACTTGCCGCAACATTCGTTTGGCGGGTTGTGCCAGCCATCAAGCAGGCGATGCAGGCCTGACCCATCGGCGGCAACTTCCCATTCCAGTTGCTGGCCGAGAGTGCCGGCGGTCTCAGAAGAGTCAAATCGCAGGTGGCCGCCGTCAGGGGACCACGAGACGTTCTTGATGTCTCCTTTAACGGAAAGCAATTTGTGCGAGTCCGTGCCGTCGGTCTTCGCCATGAACAAGTCACCCAGGTTGGTGTAAGCCAGCATCGTTCCATTGGGAGACCAGGCAGCAGTTTCCGCTACGATATCGCCGACTCGGCGCAGCGTGCCGCCGAGGATGGGAAAGGTTCGCAGTGGTCCTTCGGGAGGTGCGCCTTGGCCGTCGACGAACAGCAGCTCAGAACCGTCTGGGGAAAGGTCGACGGGAATCATGTCGGTAGCGGGAATTCCTTCGATCTTTTTCGGCTCGCCGTGGTTGATTGACATCTCCGCGATGCCATGAGAAGTGAAGTTACCTGAGCTCGCACCGCCCAATCGGAGGTAAAGCCTGGCGCCGTCGGTTCCGATGAGCGACTTGGGCTGACCGTCTCGCGTGAGTTGAACGTAATTTGCGACGCGGGGAACCGCCGGAGACTGCGACAGATAATAAATAAGCGCCCCGGCGGCAATAACAGTCAGTAGCGCCGTCGCGATCCACAAAAATTGCAGGCGAGCGACTTTTGAGATATGTAGCGCGGAAGTGGACGCAGACAACGAAGGAGCCGACAACGCTTCGAGCGCGAAGGCGAGATCGGAGGCGGAATGAAAACGTCGCTCGGGATCCTTCTCGAGACAGCGCCTGACAATGCGCTCCAATGCTGCGGGGGTCTCGGGTGAGAGCTCAGAAATGAGGGGTGGTTCTTCGTTCAGAATTGCGCTGATGGTGTCGGCCTCTGTCGGCTTTAAGAAGGAACGCTTGCCCATCACCATTTCGTAGAGCACAGCGCCAAAGGCGAAAATGTCGGTGCGATGATCGGTGCCCAGCCCGCGCAGTTGTTCCGGAGAGATGTAGCCCATCGTCCCCATGGCAACGCCCGCCATGGTGACCGTAGGCGCCAGCGTAGTTGGCGATTCTTTGAGCGGGATCACCTTCGCCAAGCCGAAGTCCAGAATCTTGACCCGTCCTTCCTTGGTGACGAACAGGTTGTCGGGCTTGAGATCGCGGTGAACGATTCCCTTTTCGTGCGCGGCCGCCAGACCGTGGGCAATCTGCACTCCGTAGTCGATCACCTTGTGCAGGGGCAAGGGTCCACGCCTGATGACTTCGGTGAGGGTCGTGCCTTCCAGCAGTTCGGTCACCAGATAGGGGACACCTTCGTAGGTTCCCATCTGATGGACCGCGAGAATATTTGGATGATTCAGCGCCGCTGCGGCTTTGGCCTCGACCTCAAATCGTCGGCGGCGTTGTTGGTCGGAGGAGAGGAGTTCCGGCAGCACTTTGATCGCGACCTCGCGATCCAACTGCGAATCGCGAGCACGATACACCTCGCCCATGCTTCCCGCTCCGAGCCGGGAAAGAATTTCGTAATGACTAATCTTTGTACCGAGGGTCAGGGACACGGTCAGCGCAATTATAGTCCCCAGCGGAAGCGGTAGCGAATGTTGTCCGCGTCGCGAGTGACTTGTTATTTATTGGGGCGCACGGCGCTGCGACCCAACGCGACCAGGAAAATCGCGCTCTTTCCTCGCGCGTGAGGCGAGAAGAAGCTGACGACATCGTCGTCATAAAAGGTGAGACCCGTAGCGCCCAGGCGTTGCGCGTAGGCGCCGAGATAAAGCTTGCCTCCGAGGATGCCGGCTTCGAGTTGCACGGCACGATATCCACGATTGCCGTAGCGCTGCAAAATTCGCTTCAAGTCAGC
Organism: uncultured Acidobacteriaceae bacterium; assembly: GCA_937879855.1. Lineage (GTDB taxonomy): Bacteria > Acidobacteriota > Terriglobia > Terriglobales > Acidobacteriaceae > Sulfotelmatobacter. Next base: position 73,208 of record CALFMO010000064.1, read on the forward strand.
CAGGAAGAATACGTCGACGGCCGCATCGGCGGGAAGTTGCTGCTCTAGGCCCAGGTATCCGGCCTTCTCGCGAAAGTCACCGGGCTTCAGGAACTCGAGTTGCTTTTCGTTCCAGTGATAAATATAGGCCCCGGCCGGAAGACCGATGACGTTGTTCACGATCAGGTACAGATCGTTGAGATGGCTTCCGAAGGGATCGAGAAAGTCGGCAGGAATCCCCCGCGTGGCGCGGTCGAGCATTGTAGAAAGTTGCGGGAAGGTGAGCGGGTCAAGCGCGAACTTTCGAGTCGAGCCGCGGCGCGAGATTACCTGTTCGATGGAGTCTTTAGGAATACGGGAGTCGTCGAGCCGCTGCAGCCCGCTGGGGGCGCCCTTCGGGGCGGGAAATGGTTGCACAGGCGTGCTGCCGCGCCACGCGGCTACTTCGGTCGTGGAATCGAGAGAAGAGGCCTCATGCATCTTGCGCATAGCGGCATAGTCAACCTCGATCTCGGAGTAGGGGACGATCGGCAACTCCAGAGGCTCGACTGGCGATGAAGATGGCGGATTCGCTTGCTGCGAACCAATAGGGACAAGCGAAAAAGCGACCTCGCGCTTAGTATCCAGGCCGAGCAAAGCGTTCACCTGAGAATCGACGAAGCCGCTGACGATTTTGGCTGGAAGATTCGAAGCGGCGGACATGGCCAGAAGGTTCGAGAGGATGGTGCCGTTGTCCCAGCCGAAATGGCGATAGGTGCGGGAGCGATATTTCCACGCATTGCGCCAGTAGGTGCCCGTACAGACAATGATCACCGGAGCGTGCGCCACGGAGGGTTCGCTGGCGGTCGCGTCTACCAGAGCCTGGCGAAAATCGCCGGAGCGCAGTTGGCGCAGCCCGAATTCGGCCGCTCCGAAATGATAGATGCCGGCGGCAAGTCCCGGAGGGTTCTTGACGCCGGGCACCGGTCTGCCCGGAAGATCGGTAGAGACTACGTAGAGTTCGATTTCGTAGAGGGCGCCGGTACAAGCGGCAGCGCGAAAAAAGGTTTCGCCTTCAGGATGTTTCTTGCTGCGAACGACGCCGGCGGTGAAGAACAACAATTGCGCGAGAGTTTCGAGATCGGGGATAGCTTCCGCTTGCGTCGAACTCGGCGTGGCCGCAATCGCGGAAAGCGCCGCGCGGCCGGTATCATGAAAATCCCGGGGCAGGCGCGTGACTTCGAGCGTCGGATAAATTTTGAACAGGAGAGGCTTGTTCGCCCAGTCGAGCGTGTGCGGATGCATGCGCAGGCTTTGATACGAGTGCTTGGTACCGCTGTGATACTGCAGGGCGGCGTCGAGGTTATTGTTCTCGCTCAAACATTCGCTCCTCGCTAAATTTCATTGACGTGTGCGCTCACCGGTAAGCGCTGGGTGGCAGGCCGGTGATGCGGATTCCGGCGTGACCTTTGTGGCGGAAGTTCATGCCGATCAGCAAGGCAGTGATCTGCTCGACTATGCGCGCATTTTCCAGCTTTCCGCCGTCGATGCCGCGCACGCCGGGAATTTTAGCCGCCAGTTCGCGGGTGAGTTGGGCTGCGTCGGGATCGTCGCTGCAAACGATGACGTCGCAGTCGAGCGGCGTGTCGGTACCGAGCAGTTCGGCAGAAACGTTGTGGAAGGCGGCGACCACGCTTACTTCTTCGGAGACGAGTTCGGCTGCCTGCTGGGCCGCAGAACCTTGCCAGACGCCGAGAGTGCGCGAGGCGCGTCCGCCGACGCCGCTGGCCAGAGGCACGGTGGCGTCGATGAGAATGCTCCCTGCAGTGATCGCGGATTTCAGTTTCTTGAGAAGAGAAGCTTGACCTTCAAAGGGAACGGTCAACATGAGGATGTCGGAGGCGGCGCAGGCGGCGCTGTTTTCCATCCCTGAAATTTTTGCCTGGCCTCCAAGTCTTTGCTGGATGGCGGCAGCGGCCTGTTGCGCCCGCTTTTCGTCGCGCGAGCCGATGATGACGGTTTCCCCGGCGCGCGCCCAGCGGAGAGCGAGTCCCATGCCGGCGGGCCCGGTACCTCCGATAAGCGCGATGGGGCGGATGCCTTCGGGACTCATGCGAATTCAGCCTCGAACGACTGCTCGGCGCTGCATTCGGCGAGAGGAAGTTTGAGGTGGATGCGGGAGTAGGTTGTGTTGCGCTCCGCCGGGATGCGTCCGATTTCCAGGATCAGCGATTGAAAATCTTCCGGACTGGTGTACTGCCCGGCGGTCGCTCCGGCTTCACGCGAAATATTTTCTTCCATCAGCGTGCCGCCGTAGTCGTTGGCGCCCGCATGCAGGCAGAGTTGAGAGAGACGGCGATTCAGCTTTACCCAAGAAACCTGGATGTTGTTGATGGAACCGGCGAGCAGCAGGCGCGCCAGCGCGTGAACTTTGAGGTGCTCGGCAAGCGTTGGGCCAGTGCGCGCCAGTCCTTGATGGAAGAGCAGCGTGTTCTGATGAACGAAACCGAGAGGAACGAATTCGGTGAAGCCTCCGGTCTCGGATTGGATCTCGCGCAGCAGGCGCATCTGTCGCACCCAGTGCGCCGGAGTTTCGGTGTGCCCATACATGAGGGTCGATGTGGTGCGAATGCCGCAGCGGTGCGCGGTGCGGATGACCTCGACCCACTGCGCGGTGGAAAGCTTGTTGGCCGACAGGACGTGGCGAATCTCGTCGTCGAGAATTTCGGCGGCGGTGCCAGGCAGCGTTCCGAGGCCGTTGTCGCGGAGCATGGAAAGATAGTCGGGCAGCGGCATGCCCGTGAGTTCCACGCCGTAGACAATTTCCATCGGCGAAAAGGCATGGATATGCATGCGCGGAACCGCCTGCTTGATCGCGCGGAGAATGTCGCGGTAGTAGAACTTCGGGAGATCGCGGGGCAGGCCGCCTTGAATGCAGACTTCGGTCGCGCCCATTTGCCAGGCTTCGACCGCTTTTCGCGCCATGTCGTCGAGAGAATGAAAATAGGCGTCCGACTCGCGCGGGCCGCGGCTGAAGGCGCAGAACTTGCATCCCACGAAACAGATGTTGGTGAAGTTGATGTTGCGGTTGACCACGTAGGTAACGATGTTGCCGGCGAGTTCGGCGCGCAGTTGGTTGGCGGCGACCAGCAGACCCAGGAGGTCGTGGCCTTCGGAGTAGGCTAGTTCGTAGGATTCATCCAGCGACAAGTGGGCGCCGTTTTGCGTCTCGAGTACTTTCTCTAACGAAGAACGCAATGCGGGAGTGAGTCGCCCGGCGATGTCAGACCATTCGAGTGCCGGGAAGGATTCCAATTCCGATGTCGTGAGTTCGCGAAACACGGCTTCCTCCCAAGGGCTAGCCCTCGGCCCTCCTGGATTCAAAGTTTAGCACCGGCAGTTGTGCTAAGAGGTGATCGCCCCGGTCGGATGCGCTACACGGGAAACATTTCGGGGTTAGTTGTCGGCCCATCTAGATGCCCTACCAGTCGTTTTTCCAGTCCCTGACGAGCGGGCTGGAGTTGCTGCCGCAGGCGCTCTTTCTCCTGATCGTTAAGTGGCGAAAAACTTCGCGCGATCTCGACGTTGTGCGCGAGCATTTCGGGGCGCGGCATGCCCACAACTGCCGTGGTTACCGGAAGACTCATGGAATAGCGGAGAAGAGAAGGCATGTCTGCTTTCCCTGAACCGTCACCCACCAAAAACTCCTGGCCGGTCACCTTCATCGCGATTACACCTAGCTTCTTTGCATTGGCGGCGGGAAGTGCCGACTCTTCAAACCTTCCGTTTCGCGAGGCGTTGAGAGCCATCTGCACACAATCAAGGTCGTGGCGCTCGATGGCCTTGGCCATCACCTCTCCGTTGGTATGGCTGGTCATGCCGGCAAAGCGCGCCATCTTTTGGTCGCGCGCTTCCATCAAACCTTTCAGAGCTCCGTTTCTGGCTTCGATTTTCTCCAGGTCGTCGGCTTGGCCAAGGCTGTGGATGTGGACCAGATCCACGTGATCTGTCTGAAGTCGCTTGAGGCTCCCTTCCAGGCGGCGCAGGAATTCGTCGCGGGTGCGATCGGGAATTTTAGTTGCCAGCCAAACTTCCTTGCGGCGGGAAGCCATCACTTTGCCAACGCGAGTTTCGCTCTCGCCATCCCCGTAGGCGTACGCCGTGTCCAGGTACGTGATGCCGAGATCGATGGCGCGATTGAGGATCGCGCTCGCGCTCTCTTCGTCTTTGTACATGAGGAAGCGGCTGCCGCAGCCGAAGGCGAGAATCGAAACTTTTGCGCCGGTGCGTCCCAGAGTCCGCGAGGGGAGTGGATCGGGCCCGGGCTGCGCGTTGGCAATGTCCTTCAGCAATAAAAGGCTCGTCCCGGCCGCGGTTCCGAGTCCGATGTTTTCCAGAAACTGTCTGCGGGAGATTTCCTTGCTCATGGGTTCCTCCTCAACAGCTAGACGCGAAAAATCATTCCAGACAGTCTATCGGAATAGGTCGGCGGATGCGCTGCGCAGCAGGTCGCGGACTTTCCCGGAGCCGGGCTCGTAGCGAAATCCGCGGACGAGGCAGGCGGGGGCGCGGTTGAGTTTGCCGCAGACGAGGCCGGCGGCACAGGCGAGTTCGTCGGCGACGGCCTCGACGCTGGCGCGGAGCTCGTATCCGTGGGAGTCGCGGCGGCCCCGGTCGTCACGCAGCGGCTTCATTCCGGCGATGCCGATCGCAAATTCAGTGAGGCCTTCCCGCCAAGGGCGGCCGAAACTGTCGGTGATGATCACGGGAACGGCCACGCCGACGCGGCGTTTGAGCGCGCGGCGCAGGCCGGCGGCGGAGCGGTCGGGGTCCTCGGGAAGCAGAAGCGCGTGCGAGCCTCCGTTGACGTTGGACACGTCAACGCCGCTGTTGGCGCAGAGGAAGCCATGATGCGTCTCGGTGATGAGGACACCGTTCTTGCGGCGGATGACAGTGCGGCTCTCGCGTAAGGCTAGCTCGATGACGCGGGCGTCAAGGGCATATTGTTTCGCCCAGGCGAGGGATTCGCGTGACGGATTGATCGTGGCAAGATCGACGAGGCGCCCCTCGGCTTTGGAAACGATTTTATGTTTGATGACCAGGATGTCGCCCGCTTGGAGGCGGAGACGCGAGCGGCGGAGGGCGTTCAGCAATTTGTCGGCGAGCGAATCGCCGGGACGGATTTCATCGGCGAGCGGAATCGGGATCAGGCGCAACTCGGACGCGGTACGGTCCGGTGCATTTTTTGGCCGCGATTGAGCGCGAGGCATAAAAAAGGCCAAACCCAAGACTATGTGGGGACAGCCGCCCTCGGCTGTCCGTCGAGCGCAGCTCGACAGGTTTTGAGATCACCAACAGCAACCCCATCATCTTAGGTTATCTGTTGCAGACCTGGGAAAGTCTTTACGGCTGGACGGGCAGAGTGCCCGTCCCCACACGGGTGCGTGCGTAATCACGGGCGAGGCGCTGGGCGCGGGTTTCGCCAGGGAGCGACATGAGTTCTTCCAGATCCGGAGGATTGTCGACGTCCACCGCAATTCCGGGAAGCTTCAACACGATGCACGGTTTCCCGGTGGCTTCGGCGGAGGCGTGGTGCGGTTTAAAGCTGTCGTTGCCGAAGCGGAGGGGAAACAGATTTGCGGGACGGCGGAAGGCGGCATTAGTTCCGCGTCCGTCGGCGGCTGGCACAAGCACGCTGCCTTCGGCGGGCGCATGCTTCACGATTTCGTCGAGTTCCCATGGTTGAATCAGCGGAATGTCGGCCGGGATCACCAGCGTGCTGTCCGCCCCGCGCTCGACGCAGACGAGTGTGGCCATCTCGATGGCCGCAGTTTCGCCAGGATTGTCGGGGTCGGGGATGACTTCGAATTTATATTCGCGGGCCAGCTTTACCGCGTAGGCATCGCTGGTCACCACCGCAACCTGTGGACGCCTTTTCCAGTTGTGTAGCGCCGTGAGTACGTCATGCAGCATGGCCTGGGCCAGCGCGGTGCGAGACGGTTGATCGAGAACGGCCGCCAAGCGCTGCTTTGCCGAAGACAAGTTCTTTACTGGAACAAGAATCACGGCTGTGGGTCCAGGCGTCGAAAGGTATTGCCGTGGGCTTGGCGCGCCTCGTCGGCGGGCGATGAAGAAACGAACGAGAGCACTTCGCGCGCGAGCGCAGCTTTGTCGTCCGCGGTGCGCATAATGGTTTGTGTGGCCTCGACAGTCAAGCCGTTGGCGCGAAGCAATTCGGCAGCGCGATTGTCGCGGTTGTCGCACACCAGGATGTCGATGAAGTCCTCATACGCGTGGGCGACTCCAACAATCGAGCAAGGAAGTCCTTGCGCGGCCATAAGAATTCCCGCCGGGCCAGCAACCGGAGCGCTGCCGACAATCGGGCTGATCGCGGCAACTTTTCCGCGACAGTGCAGCAGAGCCTCGCGAATGCCGGGCACCGCCAGAATCGGACCGATGCTGGTGATGGGATTGCTCGGCGCAATAATCACCGCGTCGGCAGACTCAATAGCTTCGATGACTCCGGGCGCGGGCTCGGCGTCGGAGGCTCCGGCGAAGCGCACGGAGTTCACTGGATCCTGATACCAGCGCTGCACGAAATATTCTTCAAAGCTGAGTTCGCCGACGGGCGTATCCACGCGTGTTTCGACGCGCGAGTCGCTCATGGGCAGAACGCGCGCTTTGACGCCAAGTTTCTCGGAGATCACGGCGGTGGCGTCGGAGAGGGTTTTGCCCTCGGCCAGCAGGCGTGAACGCAACAGGTGCATCGCGAGGTCGCGGTCGCCGGTGTGGAACCACGTTGGCTCGCCGAGTTGTCCCATGGCCTGCAGGCAGAGGAAAGTGTCGCCTTTCACCCCCCATCCGCGCTCGCGGCTGAGCATGCCGGAGAGCACGTAAGTGATGGAATCGATGTCAGGCGAAACGTAGAGTCCCCACCACAGCAGGTCGTCGCCGGTGTTGACGATCACGGTGATTTCCTCGGGAGGCATGACCTGCTGGAGTCCATCGATGAATTTGGCGCCGCCAGTGCCACCGCTGAGAACGCAGATCATGCAGCCCTCTTCATGTTAGCGAGGCCTTGACCATCCGCGGCGGCGCGCAGTTTTTCCGACAACAGTCCGGGCTTGCCCATGACGGCGGGAAGAAATTCGGGATACACCGGCAGACGCTGGCGCAGCGCGAATCCCTTGGCTTCCGTCCGCAGGCGCAACTGTTCCAGATGCGGCCATGGCTTTTCCGGATTGATGTAGTCAGGGGTCAGCGGCGAGATCCCTCCCCAATCGTTGATGCCGGCGTCGACCAAATCATCATAGTAAGGCGCGGAGAGATTGGGAGGGGCCTGAATATTGACGTTGGGGAGTAGCAAGCGAGCTACTGCCACGGTGCGAAGCATCTCGCCGCGAGTGGGCTCGGGCCAGTGCGCCATGGGGATCGCCGGCTTGACGCGGAAATTCTGCACGATCACTTCCTGGATGTGGCCGTAGTGGTCGTTCAAATCGCGGATCGCGAGCAGGGTGTCGACGCGGTCCTCCGCAGATTCGCCGATGCCGATAAGCAAGCCCGTGGTGAAGGGAACATTCTGTTTGCCGGCTTCTGCAATGGTGCGCAGGCGTTTCGCCGGGACTTTGTCGGGAGCATTGTCGTGAGCGGCTCCCGGGGCAAGCAGCGCGGAGTTCATGGTTTCGAGCATCAGGCCCATGCTGGGCGAGACCGCGGCCAGGCGCGCGATCCACTCCGCGCTGAGCAGGCCGGGATTGGAATGCGGAAGCAGGCTGGTCTCGCGCAGCACCAGTTCGCACATGGCTTCGAGATAGTGCAGCGTGGACTTGTAGCCGAGATGGCGCAATGTGTCGCGCATCTCGGGGAATAGCAATTCGGGCTTGTCGCCGAGGCTGAAGAGGGCTTCGGTGCATCCGAGTTTTTCGCCGGCGCGGGCGACCGCCAGGACTTCGTCGGGAGTCATTGTATGCGCGCCGGGATCGCCGGGATCGCGGCGGAAGGTGCAGTATCCGCAGTAGTCGCGGCAGAGATTCGTGAGCGGCAGAAAGACCTTGCGTGAATAAGTAATGACGCCGGGCTTGAAGCGCTCTTTGGCGGCGCGGGCCGCGGCGAGAAGTTCGGGAAGATCGTCGTCCGCGCACTGAATGAGGTGCGGTGCGGCCTCACGCGAGATGGGCACGCCGGGACGAATGTCCGCGAGCGCTGAGGCGCATGCGGCGCGGCTTGCAAGCGGATTGGAGAGGACAGCCACGTTGACCGAATGATACAACGGCGCGGCATGGTAATGTAGGCGGTTACGTAGCCCCGGACGCATTCGTCCGAGGGTGTTCGTACCCGGCTTAATCGCCGCGGCGCGCTCGCTTTCGCTCGAAGGCGGACGAACGCGTCCGCCCCTACGTCGCTATGAACATGACTGCCTCTGAATTCCGCAAGGCAATGGGGCGCTTCGCCACCGGGGTGACGATTGTTACGGTCGACCTCGACGGCCAGGTGCATGGCATGACGGCCAATGCGTTCGCCTCGGTGTCGCTCGATCCCATGCTGGTGCTGGTTTGCGTGGATCACACCACGCGCACGCATGCGCATCTGCACGCCAAGAAACGATTCGGAATTAATGTGCTCTGCGAGGATCAGCGTGCGATCTCGGAATACTATGCGCATTCGGAGCGCGACCATGAACATGCCGAGGAAGAGGCTGGAGCGCGGTTTGAACGCACCCGGCACGGGACCCCGATGTTACAGGGATCGCTGGCCTATCTGGAGTGCCGCTTGCATTCTGCGCAAGATGCCGGCGACCACACAATTTTTATTGCCGAGGTCGAAGAAGCGGTGGTGCAGGAGGGCGAACCGCTGCTCTTTTTTCGCGGGAAGTACCGGAAGGTCGGGGACGACGTCGAGAAGTAGGGATGTCACTTTTGCGGCCCTCAAACATCTAATTCTTGTCAAAGAAAAGCAGCAGAATGGAGTGGAATCATGGCCGAAAAGACGGCAGAGAAAGTTACGAAAACTGAGGCGGAGTGGAGGCAAGAACTGACGCCCGAGCAGTATCACGTGACCCGTGAGGCGGGGACGGAGTGTGCGTTTACCGGCGCCTACTGGAATACGAAAGAGCCGGGAATGTATCACTGCGTGTGCTGCGGTGTGCCGCTGTTCGATTCGCAGACGAAGTTTAATTCCGGCACGGGCTGGCCGAGTTTCTACAAGCCTGGGGAAGCAAGCAACGTGGTCGAGCACCGGGATACGAAGTACGGCATGGTTCGGACCGAGGTGCGCTGTGCCAAGTGCGATGCGCATCTGGGGCACGTGTTCGAGGATGGTCCGCCGCCGACAGGGTTGCGGTATTGCATGAATTCAGCGTCGTTGGATTTCAGGCCCGTGGAGAAAAAGTAACCCTCAGGGGCCAAAGCCCCGCATCCTATTGAGGCGTATGGCGCGACTGACGCCGTGACCTTCCCCGACTCGCAACGATCCCTTAGGATTCGTGCGAAAAGGTTGGGATCACAGGCGCTGGCAACGGGTTAGCCTTATCACTCTGAGTGCAGAGTCCCAGCCCAGCGCGAATGGCGAAAAGCCGGCCGATCACCGACCAGGAAGCCTTGCGACTTTCTTACCTCCCTCGGCATCTGATTACAGTGGTACGATAATAAGTTCGGCTCCCTTCGGGGAAGCACTTATACCGATCGCCCGGCAGCGTCGCCCGAAGGAGCGTCCGCCGAAAGCGCGACGTTCACAACGAGGAGAAACAACATGGCAGGTAACGGAATCGTCGAAGTCACCGATGCAAACTTCGACCAGGATGTTTTGAAATCGGAAAAGCCCGTTCTCGTAGACTTCTGGGCAACCTGGTGCGGCCCTTGCCGCGCTATCGCCCCCATCGTCGAAGAACTGGCCACCGAGTATCAGGGCAAGATAAAAATCGGCAAGATGGATGTCGACTCCAACAGCGCCACTCCGATGCGCTACAAAGTCACCGGCATTCCCACACTGTTGGTGTTCAAGGGAGGCCAGGTCGTCGAACAAATCGTCGGCTACAGGCCGAAAGACGCCATCGCCCAAGCTCTGAACAAGCACATTGGGTGAAATAGCTTCTAGCTTTTAGCTCCTAGCTAAAATTTCAACGCACGCTGCCTTTTGAGAGCAGCGTGCGTTTTTATTTGTGGAGCGCCACATCGGAACACAATAAAATGGGCGGCTATGCCGTTCGCTTCGTTCTGGTGTTGATTCTCGCCTTTCTCTTTTCGGACGCTTATTCACAAACGGACCTTCTCAAGCTGCAACTTCGGGAGCGTTACCAAGGCAAGACGTTTCTGGTCCGTGGTTTTCTCACCGGGGAGCACCTGTACTACGCTTCATCGGGCGCGCCCGTCGTCAATGAGACTTCTGGAGATTGGACAGCGGACGGTTTCGTCAAGGTCAACAAGGTTCAAATCCGCCAACAGAGCTTGATTCTCCAGGCAAGGAGACTAGTCGCAGTCTACATCGATCATAGGTTCAAGCTTCTTCCCGCCGAGCAACTCTTACCCGGGACCAGAGAAACGAGCCCAGTGTTTGTGGAAATAACGGTTGACTTGGGCCGGGATGCGGCCTCGATGGAAACCATCGAAGCCCTGACCTCAAAAGTATTTCTTGGCGCGCAGGACTCTCTGGTGGACTTGGTTCCTGACTATTGGAAATCCTGTGTTCGGTCTGGACTGATGGAAAAATTCGAGAGTTGCCACTTCTCTCCGGACATTCTCGCAATCCAAGGAGTGAAACCTCCTGCTGAACTTCGGTCCGCGCCGTCGTTGATGAACCAACGCTCCTTAGCGCCGACCCAGTTGTTTCGAGTTGGAAACGGTGTTAGCCCTCCAATGCAGATCCATGCTCCTGACCCTACGTTCAGTGAAGCAGCACGAGGACTAAACCTTCAAGGCACCGAGGTTCTCGGGCTCACGGTCAGCGCCGAGGGAACAACCACCAGCTTTCACATCCTTAGCCGTCTGGGAGCCGGCCTTGACGCCAATGCTGTGCATGCTGTTGAAGGTTGGAAATTCAAACCTGCCGAAAAAGACGGTCACCCTGTTGCAGTGATAATCGCCGTGGAAATTGAATTCCATCTGCAGTGATGACAAGAATGATGGTAATTGACTCGAAACAGAGAACCGCTAGTACTTCCGCAGCACCCCAATCACCCGCCCCTGCACATCCACTGACGCTGCCGGAACGATGATTGGCTTCATGGTCACGTTTGAGGGCTGCAGACGGATGTTGTCGCCTTCGCGGTAAAAGCGTTTCAGCGTGGCGTCGCTTGAATCCACCAGCGCCACGACGATGTCTCCGTTGTGGGCGTTGCGGGCTTTCTCCACCAGCACGTAATCGCCGTCGAGGATGGCTTCATCCTGCATGGAGTCGCCGCGCACCTCGAGCACAAACACTTCTTTCGAGCGTACGAAGTCGGCGAGCGAGATGGTCTCATTGCTCTGCACGGCCTCGATCGGTTGACCGGCGGCGATACGGCCCACTAGCGGCAGGACGACGGCGGTGTTCACGCTCATCGCCTGCTTCAGGCGTCCTTTGGGAGGCAGCAGGTCAATCGAGCGGCTGCGGTTGTAGTCGCGCGTCAGCAGTCCTTTTTTCTCCAGGTTCGTGACGTGCTTGTGCACCGTGGCCAGAGAGGTCAGCTCCAGCCCTTTGCCAATCTCTTCGAACGAAGGGGAGTATTGGTGCTCTGCCACGAATCGCGAGATGAAGTCGTATACTTCCCGCTGTCTGCGTGTGATAGCCATGCCGCCATTATTGGCGAACAGAAGGCGAAAAAGCAAGCAGGAAATAAAAACGCGCATCGCGAAGGTCCTGACCGTAGAGGCGCAGCCCTCTGTGTCTCTGCCTGCGGTGGCCCACGCCCCTTGAAACTTTTGGACTGGTCGCAACTCCAATCTGGTAAGCCGCAAGGTTTGGCGCCAAAACAGGAAGGAATGAAAATGTCATTTTCTACTCGGCTAGCCTTGGTTCTCTTCGCAGCGCTGGTAACAATCACCGCCTGCAACGCCAAAGCAAAATCGGCTGTCGCAGTGCCTGCGCCGGCGCAGGACGCGCCGCGTGCCGCAACTCCCGGACAACAGACTGCAGTGCTTTCCGGCGGATGTTTCTGGGGAGTACAGGCAGTCTTCCAGCACGTGAAAGGCGTGATCAGCGCGACTTCCGGATACGCCGGAGGATCCGCCAAGACCGCCGAATACGAAATCGTCAGCACCGGCGAAACCGGACACGCGGAGTCGGTCCAGATCGTCTACGATCCTTCGCAGATCACCTACGGCGAGCTGCTGCGCGTTTTCTTTTCAGTGGTGCACGATCCCACGCAACTCAACCGTCAAGGCCCCGACGAGGGCACGCAATATCGCTCCTCGATTTTCTACAGTAACGATGAACAGAAGCGCATCGCCGAGGCCTACATCGCGCAACTCGACCAGGCCAAAATATTTTCGCGTCCAATCGTGACCAAGGTCGTGCCGCTACAAGCGTTCTATCCCGCGGAGGCCTATCACCAGAACTACGCGACGCTGCATCCCAACCAGCCGTATATCGTCTTCAACGATGCTCCCAAGGTTGAGCACCTGCGCCAGCAGTTCCCCGACCTGTACACCGGAAAGTAGGAGAGAGGTATGCTGGCGCCAGATCGCAATCGCGACAGAACTAATGTGGGGACAGCCGCCCAAGCCTGCCCTGAGCGAAGTCGAAGGGGCTGTCCGGCCGAGCAAAGCTCGGCTGCGTCGCCACCTAACATTCAGAGGCGCGCCTTTCTCGCGATGTCCGCGGCCACGATCGCAGGCCTGGTGTTTTGGCAATGGAGAAAGCCTGCCGTACTAGGTGCCGCGCCTGCCGTCGACAGTGAGCCCAAAGAGGTGACGGTTGTTCTTTTTTCCGACGCAGGCCAGCGCCTCAAGCAGGTTCGTATCGCCAAGATAGTCAAGACCGTGGCCGAGTGGCGCAAACAACTTTCTGCCGGAGTCTTCGATATCACGCGCAACGCCGATACGGAAATCGCCTTCTCCGGCAAATACTGGAACCTGCACGACTCCGGCATCTACCGCTGCATCTGCTGCGACAACGCGCTCTTCGATTCCGCCACCAAGTTCGAATCCGGCACGGGATGGCCGAGCTTCTGGGCGCCGATCGCTGCCGAAAACGTGACGGAAATCCGCGACACCACCTTCGGCATGGTGCGCACTGCGGTTGCCTGCACCGAATGCGACGCTCACCTCGGCCACGTCTTTGACGATGGTCCCGAGCCCACGCTTCTCCGCTACTGCATGAACTCCGCCTCTCTGCGCTTCGTTGCCAGAACCTAGCGCGCATACAATGAAGGCATGAATTCCACGCTGCCGGTTTTCCGCGAACCCAGCGCCGGCGAAAAAGTTTTCAACCGCATTTTCGGCTTTCTCGTCGGCCTCGGGCTGGGCTTCTCCTACAACTACCTGCTCGAGGTTCGCGGACGGAAAACTGGCAAGCTCTATTCCACTCCCATCAACCTGCTCGAACTGAATGGAAAGAAATATCTGGTGGCTCCGCGCGGGCGAACGCAGTGGGTACGCAACGCCGAGGCCGCTGGAGAAATTACGCTGAAGAAGGGAAGCAAGCGAGAGAAATTTCGCCTGCGTCCGCTAACCGACGGAGAGAAGCCCCCGATCCTGAAGTCATACCTGGACACCTTTCGCCGCGAAGTGCAGCGATACTTTCCGATTCCGGCAGGTTCGCCAGTGGAAGATTTCGCGGCGATCAGCGGGAGTTACCCGGCGTTCGAACTTATTCCCGAGTGAGCCGTTCGGAATCTTCACCGATTCCGAGGCGATAAGCTATCGTTGGTAAGAGTTACTCTCGACGCGAAACGCGAACACGTAGCCCCGGACGCATTCGTCCGGGGCCGCTCATTTACTTCGTAGTCGGGCGGTGCGAACTCTCAGAGCCTTACTCTCGGCTTCCACCGGCGCCTCAAATCCGATGCGTCGCCGGTTGGGCTCTTCAGGAGTCATGAGTTCGCGGATCGCATCCATCAGTTCCAGGATCTCAGCATCGTGACTCTCCAGCCGGCGTTCCAGTTCCGCCAACTTCGTCAGGATGTGGCGATTCCCGGCGATGGCGCGGCGCATGCGCACAAACGCGAGCACGACAAACACGCTCATTTCGATGGCGCGTTCGGAGTTCAACACAGTTGCCGCCATGATGGCGCCGTGTTCGGTAAAGGCATAGGGGCGATAGCGCGCGCCGCCGTGACCTTCACTTGAGATCACATTTTGTGATCTCAAGATTTTCCATTCGTGCGGCGAAAGTTGAAAGCGAAAGGCCGCAGGAAAGCGTTTCGCGTTGCGCCTGGCTTGCTGGTTCAGGTGCCGGACTTGTACGCCGTACAGTTCGGCAAGGTCGGTATCGAGGATGACTCTCTGCCCACGCAACACCAGGATTTTCGAATCGACTTTTCGTGCAACCATGATCGCTGTCTTGGCCATATTTCAGGCGCTCGCTTCTGACTTGAGATCACAAATTGTGATCTCAAGTTTCGGAGAGGTAATCAGCAGAATAGCAGCGGAGGCGCAAGACAGGCACCACGGAAGTTCATTCGAGAGTACGCGATTGCCGATTTAGGAAGAACGTTGGCGGTGCAGGGACACTATGAAACGAACGCGGAAGCGGCGTACCCCTGAAAGCATGGAGCACCGCTGGAACGCCAGATTACTGCACGTGGTTTTCGACGCGGTTTAGGCTTCAGCCGCGAAGGCGCTTTCGTCCGCGTTGGCTCCGGATTCGTCGGGGCCGGCATCGGCCGACACGTCCTGGGCGAATTCCCGGCGGCGCTCGGGGCCATCGCGCTCGATCTGGCGCACGCGACGAGCCGGCATGGTGCTGGGTTCAAGACTCGTGATGCGGCCGTCGCGCACGGTAATCTGCGCGCGAAACCAGTCGGTGCGGTACATCCGTCCCGCGGCATAGAAGGTCATCGACGCCGCGATGGGGCCTTCAAACTCTTCTCCCGTACACGCCAGAATGCGTTTCCCCATTTCCTGCGACCACGTCATGCCGCCAACCAAAGGATCGTTCAAGCGGAAGCGCTCGAAGGGCACGGCATGCGAGAGCTTGCGCAATTGCAGCAACTGCAGCAGGACCGAAGTTTTCGCCAGATTGGTGGCGATGATCCTGGCCTCGCTGGCAGAGACGCGTTCCATCTTGATGTGAATGTCAGGCGACCACTCGCGCTCGAACTCCTCGCGGGCCAGGGCCAGTCCTTTGTCGGTTGCCTCCACGTAGCGCAGGGTGGCGCGCGCCAGAATCACACTGAAGAAGCAAGTCACGACCGTCGCGATGACGGGAATATAGCTGATCAGCGTAGTAAACGGGATGCGGTACGAGTTGACCAACTGCATGTGCATAGACGCGCTGCTCCTGCGGGACTTGGATCAAACGGGGGAGCGATCTCGATGAGTCTAGCGGGAGAGTGGACAGTGCTCTAGATGCGGATGGTGACTGGCAGAAAGTGGGGCGGGGCAGGGTCTTTGGTAACCTGCGGGTGGAGTCGAGGCTCGCTTGCAGGTGCGATGACTTTACGTGCGCTTCAGAGTGCGGCGGCAAGTTGCCGCCGCGACAGCCGGCGAGGCGCCGGCGCTACAAGAGGCTCGCTACGTTTTATTCCAGCACGCTGTCGTCGAGTTTCTTTTTGCCCCAGTCGGCGGCCGCTTGCACGAAGGCGAGGATGATGGGATGGGGCTTCTTTTCTGTGGACGACAATTGTGGTTGAAAGAGTGTGGCCAGGTAGAAGCGATGCGTCGGCGACTCGATCGCGCGGATTTCGCCTTGGGCGCCGCGCGCGACCACGGGAAATCCCGCTTCCATGGCCGCCCATTCAAAGTCTGGATTGATTTCGAAGTTGCAGAAGAACTCCTCCGTCACCGTGTCCTGTTCCTTGCCATAAAACGACTGCAGGTAAGAGCCGGGACGAAGGCGAATCTCCGGAACCACGCCGGACAGCTTAGGCGCGTTGCCCTTGCGATTGGGCACTGCACAGGCTACCGGATAGATGATGATGTTCTTCGAACCGGAATTATTTTCGGCAGTGTCGGCGTCTTCGATGTGGAGAACGTTGCGAGCGAACTCGATGAAGGCGTATTGGAATCCGGCGCACGTGCCCAGGTAAGGCCAATCTCGGCGGCGGGCAAACTCGATCCCCCTGAGCATGCCGTCGAAACTCTTGAACGGGCTACCCGGCGCGCCCCATAAACCATCGAAACTCTCGAGCTTCTTTTCGGCCGTATCGGCGGTCAGAGACGAGGTCGGCACCCACTCCGATTCAACCTCCATGTGGAGCTTGCGGGCGGCGTGTTGCAGCGACTCCGTGGTGGCGTGGTGGGAGCGGAAATCGGCGTTAAAGTCGCCCAGAATTCCGATACGAACGGCGTCGCTCACGGGTTTGATTGTACTAGACGACGTGCGGCGGACTAGCGGCACCGAATGGCACTAAGGTTAGAAGCGTGATGCCTCAATCGATCGGTCAGCGCAGGTGCTCGATGCCCAGAAAAATGTAGAGAGAAAGCAGCGCGAGCGCGGGCCCGCCCCAGATCATCAACGTGCATTTCCATCCCAGGGAGCGCGCGACTTCCTGTTGGCTCCGCCAGGAAATCAGGAACGTTTTGTTGTTCGTCCCTTTCATCAGCACGACGGGCGGGTGCGGATCGAAAGCATTGTCTCGGTCATCTTTCTCACCGGGCGACGTTGCGGTTGGGTCGGCGAGGACTTGCACCCCGGGACTGGTCAGACCTGCGACAGGCATTCCTGCCGCGTTCCATGCTGCCAGGTTCGAGATTCCTGCCTTCAGCAGCGCTGCGGCGATCTTCTGTTGTTGCGACATCTCCAAAGCGTTGGCGGGTGCGTTTTCCGGGGTCAGTCGAACGAGTTGAGCCGGAGTGTGGGATTGCGTGGTGATTCCATCGTCAGGGAAGTCGACGCTTTGGTTACCCAATCCACCGCGCATAGAAAGCGAAATGGAGCCGAGCGACAGTGAAAGAGCTCCGGAAGAAAGTCCTTGCAGCGTTTCGTGGTCCTGCACCGGTTCGGCGGTGACTTCCAAGCCAGAGTTTTCGCTCAGCGTACCCAGAATGAATAGCGAGTTCTTGGGCTTGATGCAAAATTCCTGCACCTTAATTTTGTTGTTGGTGACAATGCCGTGCCGACCCAGAAAGCTCCGCACATTATTCGGCACCGGGTCTTTTGTGGTAAAGAACGAATCGCAGAATTGCTCTTCGAAATCGCAATGCAGGTCGAGGTCGGCGCCGCGCGGATCGACCAGCACGCGCCCGGTGTTGTCGTCGACGAAGAATGGCACATGCATGCACTCCCCGGCCACCTTCACCCATTGCTTATTCTTGCCGCTTTGTTTGTACTCCCACACCAGCGTGCGGTAGTAGTAACAGGGCCGCGCGGTAATGGGCGCAATCATGGTGTAAGGCCCGAGGGCGAGGCCGCTGATTTCGACCATTCCCATCGATGCGCTGCGAATTTTGGAGAACGGAGTGTCGAGAATCAAGCGCCGTCGTTGCAGCAGCCGAAATCCGTAGAAGAAAAGGCCGATGCCGGCGCAGAACCCGATGACGCACCAGAGCAGCAGTCCGGTGGGGTCCGACGAGCGAAGAATGAGGAGGGAAGGGCTCACCGAAGAATTCCTGGGGAGGCTGGGACCCACTCCCCATAGCAAGCCTAACGAACGGAGAAGCGCGAGGGAGCAGAAAACCGCGTGAATTGCTTACGTTGGTAATGCGGTGAATCCCTCTTAATTTTCCGAATTTGCCGAGGCCTCACGTGCCATCTGTTAAATGATTTAGCATCCTGTTGCTATGTACGCGCTCGTTTCCGAGCTTACGGCTGACCAAGTCCTGGGGGCCTTCCATCGCGACGCTGCGTATCTTTTTCTCGGAGCCGCATTCGTTGCGGTGGGACTGATTGCTGCGGCCTTCTCCACCATTCGCCGCAAGCACGATTCCGTATTGAACTATTTCGCTGTCTTTGCGGCCCTCTACGGCATGCGCTTATGGATTCAGGCGAACCTGCTCGGACTCGCCATTCACGGATCGGTTTTCTATCCCAGACTTGCGTCCGGCATCAATTACATCGTCCCCATTCCCGCGTTTCTGTACTTCGATGCGGCTGGCCTGCTGCGCCGCAGCGGCAGAATTATCAGCTACGTGATGGGAATCATTGTGGCCTCGCTTGCGGTCCTGACGTTCGCATTCGGTCCATCCCTGACTTATCAGCTGATCAACAACGTTGTTGTGATTACGGCGCTGGTTGCTTTGCTTGTGCAGTCCTACTGGCCGGGCGCGGTCAGCCGGGACTTTTTGATCATCCGCCGCGGGCTGGTCATTTTCGGGGTAGCCGCACTGGTTGATAACGTTGTCGGAACATGGCGATTGGCCCCCAGGATCGAGCCGTTCGGCTTTGTCGGGTTTTTGGGAGCTTTGGGATATGTTGCGGCCCGGCAAACATTGGACCGCGACCAACAACTCAACGACATTCAGAAGGAACTTGAGGTTGCGCGGCGCATTCAGCTCTCAATTCTTCCAGCGGAGTTTCCGAGATCGGCCAATTTTCGCGTGGCTGCGCGTTACGTTCCCATGACTTCAGTGGCCGGTGACTTCTATGACTTCATCGTCGCCGACGACACCCGCGCTGGACTGCTCATCGCCGATGTTTCCGGGCACGGTGTGCCCGCGGCGCTGATCGCCTCCATGGTGAAACTGGCCGCGACGGCGCAGCGATAGAACGCAGCCGATCCCTCGGGCCTGTTATCGGGAATGAATGCGGCCTTGTGCGGCAACACGCAGAATCAATTTGTAACAGCCGCGTATGTGCATCTTGATTCGGCGGCGCGGGAACTGCGTTACTCTGCGGCGGGACATCCGCCCATGTTGCTGCTGCGCGACGGGAACGTAATGGACGTCGCGGAGAATGGCCTGATGCTGGCAGCGTTCGATTTTGCCACTTATTCGACCGCGGCGCAGCCGCTGCATCCCGGGGACCGGCTGTTGCTCTACACCGACGGCATTGTGGAAGCGGCCAGCGCAAATGGCGAGTTTTTCGGGCAGGAGTCTTTGCGTTCGTTGTTGCGTCAGACTTCCGGGAGTGCGCCGGCAGATGCGGCCGATAGGATCATTGCAACCGTTCAGAAGTGGGCGGCGTCGCAGGATGATGATCTTACCGTCCTGGTGTGTGACTACATGGGGGCAGCGCCGCAGGCCGCTGACTAGGAAGATATTGGCTGATGTGTTGGCTTTATTGGTGGGACGCCCACCGGACTGCCGGCGGGATGCCGGCGCTACCAAGACCGGCGCTACACAATTCCTAGCCGCCTGCTTTCAACTCTGTCAGCACTTGTTTGGCAATTTCTTTTAGCGTTTCGAAGACGCCTACGCCCTGGAAGGCGACCGCCTCGACGATCGGTTCACTTTTCTTGCGCAGTTCAGTGGAGAGCATATCCACCGGAAGAATATTTGGCAGGTCGCGCTTGTTCAACTGGAGCACGTAGGGAATCTTATTGAAGTCGTAGCCGTGCTCTTTCAGATTCGACATCAGGTTTTCCAGCGCTTCGACGTTGGCGTCCATGCGCTGCTCCTGAGAATCGGCGACGAAGACAATGCCATCCACGCCGCGAAGAATCAGCTTGCGGCTGGCGTCGTAAAAGACCTGCCCAGGCACAGTATAGAGGTGAATGCGCGTCTTGAAGCCGCGCACCGAGCCGAGATCGAGCGGGAGGAAGTCGAAGAACAGCGTACGCTCAGTCTCGGTGGCCAGCGAGATCATCTTGCCCTTCTGCTGGTCCGCCGTTTTCTGGTAAATCACCTGCAGGTTCGTGGTCTTGCCGCCTAATCCGGCGCCGTAGTACACGATCTTGCAATTGATCTCACGAGCTGCGAAGTTGATGAAACTCAAGACTTTCCTCAAAATGCGGGCATGCCCTCCCGGGTCTGCCGCGCACACCAATTCCTTATGAAGGCTCGCGGTCTTTATATCATATGGAACGGCCCCAACACAGGTTACTCAGGTGACTCCCAATGCTCGCGGGTACCTTAACGAGCCGACGGAACGGGATAATACCCCTGTTTGCTGTAGATATTCAGCCCCTTCTTATCCACCAGAACCTCAATGTTGCGATAGGTGGCTGGGCCGGTGACCGCCTTCGGAACATAGGCCAACGTGTACTGGTTCCTCGCTTCGGATGTGATCTGCACGTACGCCTCTTCAATCGCGTTGCGTGACAGCTCAGGCATGATTTCTCCCCCGCCGGTCGCGGAAACGTACCTCGGGAGCAGGTCGTTATAGCCCTGGAGGGGCAGATGGTGAAGCCTCTCGATCTGCCGGTATCCGGGCAGCGCACTGCTGTCGACCACCACGGCTTTTACCTGGATATCGTGTGTCTGGAGTACGCGAAGCACTTGGCGGTAGCTGGCCTTGCTGCCCAACTCCCTTCCATCACTGATGACAAAAATTAGTTTTCGGCGGGTCTTCTCGCGCTTGCTCAGGTCCAATGCCGCTCGCAAGATGGCATCATTCAAGACGTACGACTCTCTTGGCGGCGTGTTAACCGGCTGGATGATCGGTCCGCCTACCGGCGCCCCATTTACCGTCGGTCCGTTCGGTCCCAGTGGTCCTCCCAATACTGGCGGGCCGTTGTTTTTGCCGCGCACCAGTTTGATTTGGTCGAGCGCCGCGGTCAGTCTCTGCGGCCTTCCCGTAAAGTCTGTGACCTGGGTGACCGTACTGCTGTAGGTGTAAAGCGCAAACTCGTCATAAGGGCTGAAGGCGCCCACAAGGGAAGCATAAGTCTGATTCACTTTTTGCAGGGCCACGTCAGAAATGCCCGTATCGAGAATAATCGCCACAGAAAGTTCAAACGGGTCGCTGGTAAAGTAAGACAGCGTCTGCACCTTACCGTTTTCTTTCACGATAAAGTCCTTGGGAAGAAGGCCTTCGACCCGGCGGCCGCTCGAGTCCTTGACCATGACCGGAATCTGTACCACGTTGGCTGAAACCGAAATCGTGTAGAGATCTTCCTTGGGATTGATCTGATTTCTGGGTCTGCTGCCCGTAGGAATTGTCTGAACCGGCGGCATCGGGGGCGGCGTTTCCTTTGGTTGATCCGGAGGCTGTGCCGCTTCGCCCGGGAAGGGGATGGGGTTTGTGCTGCGGCTCGCGTCCGGCGGCAAGGCGGGCTGCTCCTTGGGGGCCGGCGGCTGAACGGTCGAGGGCGCGTCGGGAATATCCTGCGAGGGTTGGGAATTGGACGGCTGCTGAGACTGAGTCTGCGCCAGCAGGGTCGGCAACGGCAGGGCAAGGGTCGCCATCGCCAACAGCGTGAAAGCTATCAGCCTGAACCCGTGAGCTTCCCTTCCCGTCACTGGCGCCATGCCCTCGTCCCCTCGAAAAACGACCAGTTTTCGTCCAGTAAGATGCCTGAGCGAGTCCATTTGGTGCATCTAAGTATTAGACTAACACTACCAAAGAACCGCGAGAGAGTCCCGGATGCGTAAGCTTCTCATTTCTCAGTGTCGAGTCTTGCCCGTAATGTTTATGGCTGCCTTACTTCTGGCGTCCATTCTGCTGATTGCAGAACAGTTTCCCGCCCAAGCTTCGCCAGGCCAGCAACCAGCTTCGACCGGCCAGAAATCCGAGGATTCTCAAGAACCTACCGAGACCCTGAAGGTCAACGTCAATGTCGTGCAGCTTTTCTTTAACGTGAAAGACAAGCACGGAGCGCTCATTCCCAACCTGACCAAGGCAGACTTTGACGTCGCCGAAGACGGCAAGCCGCAAACGATCAAGTACTTCACCGCCGAGAGCAATCTCCCTTTGACCCTGGGAATCATGATCGACGCCAGCGGCAGCCAGCGCAACGTCATCGACATGGAAAAAGAAGTAGGCGGCGCCTTCCTCCGCCAGATCCTGACGGACAAGGACGAAGCTTACGTGATCAGCTTCGACATCAGCGTCGACCTGTTGCAGGATTTTACCCGCGACGTCCACCGCCTGCAGGCCGCGCTGAATAAAGCCAAAGTGAACGTGGATTACAGCAGCGGAGGAATCCCGGGCATGGGCGGCGGTCCAGTTCCACAACATAATTCGCCGGGAACGCTGCTCTACGATGCGGTTTATCTTTCCGCCCATGACATGTTGTCGAAGGAAGTCGGCCGTAAAGCCATGGTGCTGCTGACGGACGGGCAGGATGAAGGCAGCCGGTTGAAAATTCAGGACGCGATTGAAGCCGCGCAGAAAGCGGACTCCATCGTCTATGTCCTGCTCTGCGCCGATCGCGGATTCTACGGAGGGTTCGGTTACTCCGGCGAATCCGACATGCGAAAGCTAACCGAGGCGACGGGCGGCCGCGTCATCAACGTGGGCAATAAGTTCGACAAGCTCAAAGAAGCCTTCGATCAGATTGCCGCGGAACTGCGCAGCCAGTACAACATCGGCTATACCCCCACCAATGCCAAGCTCGACGGCAGCTACCGCAAGCTTGAGATCAAGAACAAGCAGGGCTACAAAATCCAGGCCAGAGCCGGCTATTACGCCGGCCGCAAACAAGACTAAGTCAAACCCTCAACCACAGAGGACAAAGAGTTCCACAGAGGCTCTCCTCTATGTTCCTCTGCGCCCTCTGTGGTTGAGATTTCTTGGTTGAGATTTCCTGCAATTGATACACTCCCTTGCGGAGGGTTCCATGTCCCGTTTCTCCCGGCGTTCGTTCCTGCATTTGTCGGCTGCGGCTTCGGCCGCCGCTGCATTCCAAATCATGAGTGAACCGATGCTGGCGGCGGCTCATCGTCGCCCGCCCCACTCAAAGGATGCGGTGCTGATCGACTCGAACGAGAATCCGCTCGGCCCCTGCCAGGCCGCGCGCGACGCAATCTCCGCAATCATCCCGCTGGGCGGACGCTACTCCGACAATCTCACCGACGAACTCGTCAGCACCTTCGCCCAAGGCGAGGGCCTGAATCCTGATTACATCTACAGCACCGCCGGCTCAACGCCTCCACTTTGCCTTAGCGTGCTGGCATTCACATCGCCGCAGAAGAGTTACGTCACCGCCGATCCGGGTTTCGAGACGGGCATGATGATGGCTGCGGTTTCAGGCGCTCGCGTGGTGAAGGTTCCCCTTACGAAGTCATATGCGCACGACGTCAAAGCCATGCTGGCCACTGCTCCCGACGCCGGAGTCTTCTACATCTGCAATCCCAATAACCCTACCGGCACTCTGACTCCGCACTCGGACATCGAGGAGCTCGTCGCCAACAAGCCCAAAGACTCGATCGTCATCGTCGACGAAGCCTACATTCACTTGAGCGAAGCGCCCTCCGCGCTCGATCTGGTCAAAGCCGGCAAAGATGTGATCGTGTTGCGAACGTTCTCCAAGGTCTACGGCATGGCCGGCCTGCGCTGTGGATTTGTGATTGCCCGCCCGGACGTACTGGAAAAAGTTGTGGCGCGCGGTGGACAGAACTTTATGCCCACGACCGCCGTCACCGCTGCCATCGCCAGCCTGAAGGACACGACCCTTGTCCCGGAGCGGCGACGCATCAACGCAGGCGTTCGCCAGCAGACATTTCAGTGGCTCGAGCGCAACGGCTACTCTTACATTCCTTCGGAGTCCAACTGTTTTATGCTCGACACCAAGCGCCCCGGCAAAGATGTGAGGGAAGCCATGGCGAAAGAAAACGTCTTGATTGGCCGGGTCTGGCCGCTGATGCCAACGTACGTCCGCATCACGGTAGGAACGCAAGCCGAAATGGAGCGCTTCCAGGCCGCCTTCCAAAAAGTAATGAAAGCTTAAATGTGGCGCGGGCACTCTTGCCCGCGGCTTTTGGTAGTGCCAGCCACTGGCCGGCTGTCCCGTGGGCGTCCCGCCCGCGGCCGCCGGAACGGCGGCGCTACTTTGCCGGCGTTACTCCACGGCTTCCGTCCACCGCACCCTCCGCCCTTCCCGGCTACTCTTATGCGCCAGCAATATCCCGCGCATGGTACGCAGCGCCTGCTCCGGTGTCACATCCAGCGGAGTTTTCTTCTCGATCGCGTCCCTCACGTTGGCGTAGAACTCGCGATAGTCTCCGCGCTCAGTCTTTACCCGGCGCGTCTCCCCATTCACCCGGCTCAAAGTTCCCCAACGATCCTCCGGCTCGACACCCCAATCGTCTCCCCAATCCGGCCCGTCAGGACAGCTCTCGCTGCGCAGAATCGCCTCCTGCGGATCCATCCCCGATTTCAAATACGATCCCTCCGTTCCGTGCAGCAGCAGATGAGGCCCGGGAGCATAGGCAATCGTGCGAGCGCGCAGGGTCGCTCGCAGCCGCGGATATTCCATATACACGTCGAACGAATCGTCGATCTTCGAATCTGCCCGCTGGCAGAATGCCGACGCCCAAACCGTCTCGGGCTCGCCGAACAAAACCAGCGCTCCATCAATCAAATGCGGCCCCAGATCCCAGAGGACGCCGCCAGCTGCAGACTCCGGGCGCTCCCTCCACGCGCTTGGCTTGCTCTCGAGGCGAAACCGGTCAAAGCGCGACTCGTACTCGACCACCGTGCCCAATTCACCCGACTTCACTAACTTCTTGATCGTCTGAAAATCTCCGTCCCAGCGCCGGTCCTGATACACGGTCACGAGGCGTCCGCGCTCGGCGGCGAGGCGCACCAGTTGCTCGGCCTCCGCCATCGTCGGGGTGAATGGCTTGTCCACCACCACATCGCGTCCCGCTTCCAGGCAGGCCTTCGTGTAGGAGAAGTGCGAATCGTTCGGAGTGGCCACCACGACCAAACCAATGGTTTTGTCGGAGAGCATTTCATCCAGCGTCCGCGCCACGCGGACTTCGGGATATTTTTCCTTCGCCTTGTTCCCACGGCGTTCGAGAATGCAGGCCAGTTCCATTCCTTTGACGCCGCGAATCACCGGCGCATGAAACGCCTGCCCTGCCAATCCAAATCCGATCAAGCCCACACGAACCATGCTTTTCTTTCTCCTGAGTGGTGCGGAAACTATTCAGCGATCTTTAACGATCTTTCACGCGCCGCACAAATTTCAATCCCGACCAGACCTCAGTCACCGCACAGACTTTTATATCCACCAGCCCTGCAGCGAGTCCAATCTCCCGCACGATGTTTTCATTCAGATCCGTGGCCACGCCCGAACTCTTCTTGGGCCAGCTGACCCATAGCATTCCGGCGGGCGCAAGCAGCTTGGCGATGCGTTTGAAATCCTGCGGCAATTGCGTTTCTGATTTTGTGAATAGGATCGCGAAATCAAGCGGGCCCTTCCCGTTACTAACGCTTCCGCATCCGGCTAGTGCGGTTTTCAATTCAGCACGCACATCGTCGGGAGTATCGACCAGGCAAACCCGCGCCCCCGGCTTGATTCCCAGCTTCTTCGGCAGCGGCGTTCCAGAATATCCCGGCATGAGGTCGCGACGAGAGCGCGCCGCAGATTGTACCCTGTGTAAGAAGAAAATTCATCCCGACTACTGGTTACGTAGCGGTGGACGCATTCGTCCGCCGCCCGAGCGAAGCGAGCGCCCCGGACGAATGCGTCCGGGGCCACGTGATTCTGATAGGAATCGGCTGAGGCCCGATGACCGCGCTAACGCCCCGGCGCGTACCATCCGCGACGCGACCGCACCCGCAGATTCTTCTTGTCGTTGGCCACGATTTCGATGGTGCGGTAATGCCCGTCTGGCTTGAGGTTCGCCGGCTTGTAGGAAACGGCGTACTGGCTGCGAAGTTCGTCCTGTATTTCGGAAAAATCGTTAGACACATCGCGAATCTGGAAGGGAAAGAAGGCGCGCCCGCCAGTGGCGTCGGCGATGCGCTCCAGCACTTTGTCGCCCTGCCCTTTGGTGCCGCTCACGTTGGTGCTGATGGTGTAGACGATGGCCTCGGCGCGCTGCGCCATCTCGATGGCTTCTTCACGGGTGACGTGGCTCTGGTTATCTTCACCGTCACTAAGCAAAATAATGACCCGCCGCACGGTCGCACCTGTCGACCCCTTCAGCAGCTTGTCGCGGCAAGCGAAATACAGCGCATCGTAAAGCGCGGTGCCGCCTCCGGGCCGTAGTTCGTGCACTCCATGTGCCAGCAATTCCGTGTTGTCGGTGAAGTCCTGCGTCACCTCCGGGGTCACGTCGAAACCCACCACGAATGCCTGATCGATGCGGGGATGAATCGTCTGGTTGAGAAACTCGATGGCGGATTGCTGTTCAAACTTGAAGCGGTCGCGCACCGAATTGCTGGCGTCGATCAGCAGGCCGACCTGCAGCGGAAGGTTGGTCTCCGCGTGGAAGCTGCGAATTTCCTCCGGCGGCTTGTTGTCGTCGAGCACTTGGAAGTCGCTCTGCTTCAGATCGGTAATACGCCGCCCATGCTTGTCGGTCACGGTGAAGACTACGTTCACTTCGTTGGTGGTCGCGCGGATCCTGGGGAGGGCGTCATCGCCCGCGGGAGCATTAGGATCGGAAGGCTTCTGCTCCGGCGCCGCCGCAGAATCTGGAGAGGGCGTAGCCTGTGCCGTGGACGTTGGAGTAGTCGACTTTGGGGGCGCCGACTGTGCAGTTGCGCTCCCCGCCAGAAGCACCAGAAGAAGCACGCCGGAACTGGTAATAATCTTCGTCCCCAAAGGTTCCATCACTAGGAATATTATATCCGCCCGCGGCAAGCCCCGCCTGCCTCAACCTGCCGTAGAGACGCTGCCGGTAACGTCCTTTTCGAGCCTGGTGAGGAACGCCTGAAGCGGCTCTGGAAGCGGACTCTCCAGCGCAATCGATTTCCCGGTGCGCGGATGCGCCAGTTCCAGCCGCGCCGCATGCAGAAAATTTCGCGAGAGCGAAATAGCGGCGCCTTCGTCGGTCGCGCGGCCGCGCCTCGCCCGCATCTCGCGCGGCGCCCCGTAGAGCGTATCGCCTACCACCGGATGCCCCAGCGACGCCATGTGCACACGAATCTGATGGGTCCGCCCAGTATCAATCTTGACCTCGACCAGGGTGAACTTTCCGAACGGCGTATCCAACCGCCGCAGCACACTGTAATGCGAGACCGCCTCGCGCCCGTCAGTTCCCCGCGTCGTCATGCGCGTGCGACGTACTCGGTCGCGGCTGATGCTGGCCGAGATTGTTCCCCGATCTTTTTTCACCCAACCGTGCACCAACGCAATGTAAGTCTTCTTCACTGCGCGCCGCGCAAACTGCGCCGCCAGCTTCTGATGTGCTTCATCGTTCTTCGCCACCACGATCAGCCCGCTGGTTTCCTTGTCCAGGCGGTGGACGATGCCCGGCCGCATCGCGCCGCCCACGCCCGACAGCGTCGCAAAATGATGGAGCAGCGCATTTACCAGCGTCCCGCGATTGCGCTGATCTTCTGTCGCGCCGGCACCCGCATGCACCATCATTCCTGCCGGCTTGTTGATGATGGCCAGATCGTCGTCTTCATAAACAATGTCCAGCGGAATCTCTTCGGGAATGGCACGCAACGGAGGCCGCTCCGCCGAACTGATTACAGAGACACGCTCCCCGCCTCGCAGCTTGAGTGAGGCCTTCGCAGGAGCATCATTCACCAGAACTTTTTCTTTGGAGATAAGCTGTTGCACCCGCGCCCGGCTGACTTCGAGATGAGCCACCAGCCACTGATCCAGGCGCTTTCCGGCATCGTCCGGCGCAACAGAAATGAGAATTGGAGATGCTTCCGCCACTCGGAGGGAAGGATACTACAGGCTTGCGTCGCGTTAACCGGACAGGCGACCTCAATCCCCATCCAGTCCCACTTGACTCAATATCTCTCTGAATTTCGGATTGTCCCTTAATCCAACCCACTTAGGGTCGCGCAGAAATGTCATATGAACGTCGCGGTCCTGAAGTCCGCGCTCCAGCCATTCAAACATCAGCTCCTGCTTTTCCAGGCCCGCATACACCAGAGCGATGTTCAGCGGTGGAACATACTTTTGGCGGGTCCATGTGATCAATTCCGCCAGAATATTTTCTGCTTCAGTCTGCCGTCCACTCTTTGCCCATACATATCCCAGAAGGGAAATTGGCTCGGTGTTTCCCTCGGAAAATGTGCGAGCCAACTCCAACTCTGCCATGGCGCGTCCATACTCCCCAATTTGTTCGTAGACCTTCGCGAAGTTCACATGCGCGACCCAGAATCTTGGCGCAAGCTCAACCGCGTTGTGAAACTCCGCGACAGCCTCGTCATACCGCCGGGCGTGGTAGAGAAATTCCGCCAACAGCGTGTTAAGAATCGGAGACAGCGGATCGAGCCGAACCGCGCGACGGATTTCAGCGATAGCTTCTTCGTGCCGCCCCGTGTTCGAAAGACAATGCGCTCGAAACAATCGGGCAACCACGTAATTGGGATTGATCTGCAGCGCGCGCTGATAGCACTCGTGCGCTCCCGACCAATTCCAGTCGAACCAGAAGCGAATTGTCCCTAATGACGTATGCGCTTCCGCCAGATTCTCGTCCAGTTCCAATGCCCTCGACACCGCCGCTGCGGCCTTGGGAAAGCAGTCCTTCGACTTCATATCGCTGGTTATGGGCAGAGTGACGTAACAGTCAGCCAGTCCAGCGTAAGCTTTCGCGTAAGTGGGGTCCACGTCTGTTGCCTTGCGGAAATACTCGATGGCTTTGCGGGTTTCCGCGAGCGTCCTCCGGGCCCAATGGTATCTTCCCCGTAGATAGGCATCGTGAGCTTCGGGATTCGTTTCCGCTGCGGCGGCGGATACAAATTTCTCCTTCCCGCCTAGCTGTATGTTGATCTTCTTTGCAATTGATACGCCGAGTTCGGTCTGCACTCCCAGCACGCTTCCGATCTCGCGGTCGTAACTCTCGGCCCACAGATGAGTCTGGTCGCTCACGCGGATCAGTTGTGCCGTGATCCGGACTCGTTCTCTTTCCCTCCGGACGCTGCCTTCGACGACATAGTTCACTCCGAGTTCCCGCCCAATCTGTGCGATCGTTTTCGTTGTTCGCTTGTATGCCATCGACGAGGTGCGGGCGATCACCCCAACGATTTGCGGGTCGAGTTGGCCCAGGTACGAGATCGTTTCCTCCGTCAGACCGTCGCTGAAATACTCCTGCTCCATGTCGTTGCTCAAGTTCTCGAACGGAAGAACGGCCAGCATCACTCGCTGGCTGAGCTCCAAACTGCGATTCAGATCGGACGTGGCGCGTGATCCGTCCGTCACCAGAGCCGCAAAGCGATAGCCCTTTCCGGGCACGGTCTGCACGAATTTGGGATTACGCGGATCATCGTTCAGAATCTGCCGGATCTTTCGAACCGCAGTGTTGATGCTGTTGTCCGTGTCCAGAAAAATGTCTTTGCCCCATAGTCTTTCAATGATTGTGTCGCGGCCCACAAGTTGCCCCGCGTTTCGTACAAGAAGGCAGAGCAGATCCATCGGGATGCGCTCCAGTTTGAGGGCGCGGCCGGCGCGCCGCAGCTCGTAAGCGCTCTCGTCGAGTTCAAAATCGCCGAACTTCAGCATGACTGCTCCCAAAGCCTAGCGCCGTGGAGGGGATTCCGGCCCGGGTTGCCAGACATCTTACCCTGTGCGGCCCGCCGCGAATTGCTAGCCTGGCGATTCATCTTAAGAATTTCTACAGGTGTTCTCCATTGCTTCCCGCGGCAACCCGAGGCACTATGCCCTCCACGTGCTGCCGAGAGGCAGCCACTATGAAAGTCGAGGCGCGTATGAACCGTAAATTTGCCGCACGCTTTGCTGGTCTCACCATGCTTTTCCTGGCAGCTTCCAATCTCGGGTTCGCCCAGAGCGAGTCTCCTCGTTGCAACGCAAGACTCATTGCCGGTACCTATGGATTTACTCTCACAGGAAACAAACTGGCCGGAAAAGGACCGATCGGACCACAGGTGGGGGTAGCTATGACCCAATTCGACGGTGACGGCAATCTCACCCAGATCGATACGGTGACGGTTGCGGGAAAAGTTGTCGCTGATTTTACCCATACTCCGGCCAATGGGACCTACTCCGTAAATCCGGACTGTACAGGCGCCTTCACTCTGGATTTCACGGATGGCCGTCCGACCGTGGTGGCAAATTTCGTTGTCGTGAAAAACGGCATGGAGATCGATGCCGTGGTGATCAGCGCGGGCGGGGAACAGGGAATTATCGCAGTCAGCAGTATCGGAAAGAGACGCTTTGCTGGGCTATCGCGTGACGCTGACGGTCCGCGCCGGGATTGACTTCGACCCGGGGCGCAGCCACCAAATGAATCCGCCGGCAAGCACCAGTCCGATGGCGATCAACTGCGTGCCTGACATTGCGCCCCCAAAGACTGACCCGCGGCCGGGATCGTCGCGCAAAAACTCGAGGAAGAATCGGGCGACGCCGTAGATGAACATGAACGCGCCAATCACCTGGCCGTCGAATTTTCTGCGCTTGAGCAGCCACATCAGGAAGAAGAAATTCGCCAGCTCCACCGCCGACTCGAACAGCTGTGTCGGTTCGAGCGGCACGCCGAGCGGCGTCCCGGTAATCGAGTTGGCCAGCGGATTGTGAAAAGTCACACCCCACCAGTGATGCGTCTCTTTGCCATAGCAGCATCCCGCGGCGAAGCAGCCGATGCGTCCGATTGCGTGCCCCAGCGCGAGGCCGGGCGCGAAGGCGTCGCATGTCCCGAGCGCAGGCATCTTATGTCGCCAGACATACCACGCTGCGGCGGCGAATGCGGCGAGCAAACCTCCCGAAAAAACTCCACCCGCCTGTAGCGTATTAATGCTGAAAATCTCGCCAGGATGCGCCGAGTAGTAACTCCACTCGTTGACGACGTAAAGCACCTTGGCCCCGACAATGCCGCACAGGACCACCAGAATCCCCAGGTTCCACGCCTTGTCGCCGTCAATTCCAAGCTTCTCGGAATTGCGCACGCTGATCCACAATCCGATCAGGACGCCCAAAGAAACAAGGAATCCGTACGTCGGAAGGAAAAACTTCCCGATGTGAAACAGTTGTGGGAACACAGTCTAATTAGATGCGTGAATCAAGGGATTTGCTACTTGAACAGTCTAACAGGAGTGAGCTATTGGCTCTTAGCTGTTAGCTTTTGGCTAAAAGCCAAGAGCTAAAAGCTAATGGCTGGTTTTATCAAGCCGACCCACTGTGCCGTGTGACGGGCCGAGAATGAACCCGTCGGTAGACGTTGGGAACCCGCCGAGACCCTTTAGGCATCTCCGCATGGCGGAGCGTCGCTCACCGGATCCTAGTTCGAGTCGAGTCCCCGTTCATTCAGCATTGGTTCAAAAATCGGTTACCGCCATCACCAACCCGGCAGGCCGGCTTTCATGTTGGATGCTAGGCAAAAGCCGCGCGCTTGGCAAGTGGAAGCCTGCAAAAAGTTGGCAGGCCGCTTGCTACCAAAGTAATGCCCAGTTCACAAATGGGACTTGCCAAGCGGGGAAATTTCTTGACACGGTCCTGCATTTGAGTTTCACGAATCTACCGAACCAAATTATTGCTGAGCTGCTTGCGCCCAATAGCTGGTTCGCGCCAGGACGGTGCCGCCCTCAGATTCCGGCGATTGAGCACGCAATCGAACGCGAATCTGATGCAGCCCCGGATGCGGGTCTTTCGGCGCGAAACTCAACAGATAGCGGCTGTGCAGATGATTGGTAAAGTCGTTCATCCGAACTTCGAATTTCTTTCGCGTCGCGAACAACTCGTACTCACCGCCCGTCAGGGAAGCGATCGTGCTCGGGACGTTCTTCTTCATGGCCTGTGCAGTCCGATTCAGGAGATCGATGAAGTCGACGCCGTTGTGCATCTCGTTCTTGTTCGTCCCACGCCCGGTGTCGAGGATGTTGGAGAGAGCGGGGGAGAATGCCAGCGCGTACATTACAGCATTGCTTTGCCCGATCGCCGCCACCGTGTCGTTAATCTTTCCCTGGCTGCCGTGGTCCCGCGTTTCACTGATCAGCAACAACACGCGCAGCCGATCCTCTGGTTCCTGGTTAAGCAGGTTCACCGACGAGTCGACCGCATCCAGAATTACGGCACCTTCATCGCCTGGCTGCAGATTCCTCAACTCGTCTTCCACCAGGCTCGCATCCTGTGTAAAATCCCTGGTGATCTCAACCTGGCTGTCGAACTCTACCACCCCAACTCGAGCCGTTCCGAGGGCGAACAGCGGGTCCAGCATCGACTTCAGTCCCTGCATCCTTGGGAACTCATAGGCAGCACGGCGTCCTCGCTGAATAGCCACCACCAGTGAGATCGGTTGCCCTTCCGGCGCCTCGTCGAGGCGCGCAAGTTGCTCCACGCCATCGTCTTCCACGATGAAGTCTTTGGCTTGCAGGCCATATACGATTCCACCCTGCCGATCTTTTACCAGCGCCGGAATCAGCACCACATTGGATTGGGAACGGAGAGTGGTTTCCTGAGGAAGGGCAATGTTGCTGAGCAGCATCAGAAAGAGCAGATTCAAAACGAAGAAGCCTATCCCGGCACGCCGCAGACTACCCTGCCTTGCGTTTCTCGCCCAGCACTTCGTCCAGCGCATTGGATAATAGATGCGCCCGCTTCAGGTAGTCGGTTGGCCCAACGTCCTGCCGTTTCTTAAGCAGGTGATATTCGTCGGCAATATTCAGGGCCGCCAGCACGGCCAGCCGCACCGTGTCGATGGTATTGGTCGCCTCGGCCACGGCGCGCATCTTCGCATCCACATACTCCGCCAGCTTCAGAATGTACTCTGGATCGGAGCCGCGCAGGTTATACGCCTGGTCAAAAATCTCCACGCGCACGCTGGAATTCTGCGGGTCTTTCACCACCTGATCTTTGGTCGCGGTAGCCATAAACCGTTTTCTCCGTGGGGGTCTTTAGCCTGCGTTTGTCATAGAGACGTGGCTGGCTACGTCTCTTCCTGCGCAAATCGCCTTGCTTAGCTGGCCTCAGCAATCGATTCGATCTGTCCCAGCATCTTCTCGACACGCCCGCGAATTTCTTCCCGCTCTTTCTTCAAACGCACGGTCTCGCGCCGCAGCGTGACCAGCTCTTCTTCCCGGTCTTGCATTTGTTGGCGCAGTCGCTGCGCATCGCGTTCCGCCGTAGCCTGGGCCTGCCGTGCCGCTTTGTACAGCTCTATGGTGCGATAAATTTTGTCTTCGAGCGCCTGGAAATCGTCCGCCGGAACCTGGTCTGCCACCTGTTCGACCGCATTCAATGCCATGATTGCACTCTTTCCCGCAACAATTTCTGAAACTTCTTCGCAGTATACTCCAGATTTTTGTGGACGAAACACTCGGGAAGCGAGAAACCCGGACCATGGAAGGACACGGAGTATCATGAAGGGACTGACCTAAGATACTTCCATCGTGCACAGAGTTTACGGGACGAAGCGCCAAGCCGGTGCACAATTCAATCCCGAGGAAAGAAGCACTGCTTCGATCATCCTCTGCCAAGGGGCGATATGGCAGATGTGACTTTCGTCCTCGCTGTTTTGCCAGGCTTCTCTCGAACTCGCTCCAACGTGGGATAATTACAAAGGTTCGTTCTGAATTCAATTATGCGCAACCGTTGCTTCGTTCTTCTCTTTTCCTGCCTGCTGACCGCCGGCGGCAGTGCCCAGCAGCCCAGCCAAACCTCACCAGGGTCCGCCCCTCCCGCCGGGCAGTCCACGACACCGCAGCAGTCGAAAAAATCTGACAAGATCCCAACTGGAACGACCGCCGAAAAGGCCGCGAACGCGGTCAAGCCCCCGGACTATACCGAAGAATCGTTCGTCATCGAGCAGATGCATTCGAACTACCGCTTTGAGGCTGACGGTACTGGACGCAAAGAGACCAAGGCCCGCATTCGCGTGCAGAGCGAAGCCGGGGTGCAACAGTGGGGACAGTTGCTGGAAGGCTACAACTCCGCGAACGAGCGCGTCGAAATCCCCTACGTTCGCGTCCTCAAAGAAGATGGCAGCGTGGTCAAGGCGGGCGACGATGCCGTGCAAGACCTGAGCGCGCCCATCGAGCGTGAAGCTCCCGTCTATACCGATTACCGCCAGAAGCACATCACCGTCCCCGGCCTGCGACCCGGCGAAGTCCTGGAATACGACATGGTCACGGTAATTCATACACCGCTAGCCGCCGGACAATTCTGGGCCGAATACGAGTTCGACAAGAGCAACATTTCCCTCGACGAAACTCTCGACGTGGATGTGCCCGCCGGACGTTCTCTGAAGCTGAAGTGCAAGCCGGGGATGGAGCCGAAAATCAGCGAAGAAAACGGACGTCGCATCTATCACTGGTCTAGTTCTCATCTCGAGCGGGAAGACGACTCAGCTAAAGCCAAAGAAAGAGATAAAAAGAAAAAGAAGCATCGCCCCGACGATGAGAAGCCTGACATCCAGCTGACGACCTTCGAAAGCTGGGAGCAGATTGGCCGCTGGTATGCGAATCTGGAAAAAGACCGCCGCGCCCCCTCGCCCGAAGTTCGTGCCAAGGCCCAGGAATTAACTAAGGGCATGAACAGCGACCTGGAAAAGACCGAAGCCCTCTACGATTTCGTGGCCAAAAATTTCCGCTACGTCAGCCTCTCGCTCGGAGTCGGCCGCTACCAGCCGCACGCCGCCGCCGATGTGCTTCACGACCAGTACGGCGACTGTAAAGACAAGCACACGCTGCTCGCTTCTCTGCTCGAGGGCGAAGGCCTGCATGCCTCCTCGGTGCTGATCAACTCCACTCGCAAACTCGATCCCGACGTTCCTTCGCCCTCGCAGTTCGATCATGTCATCACCATGCTTCCTTTGGGCAAAGGAAACGACAAGCAGGAAGTCTGGATGGATACCACCAGCGAGGTCGCGCCTTTCCGCTTGCTGGCCTACACGCTGCGCAAGAAGCAGGCGTTGGTTATTCCTCCGGCTGAGCCGCCGTCGCCGGTGGCGCCGCATCTCGAAGAAACGCCCGCCGACACTCCCATGCCCGACAGCGAAATCTCGCAGATCGACGGAAAGATTAACGAGATCGGCAAGCTCGAAGCCCACGTGCACTACGAGTTTCGCGGCGACGAAGAACTGCTGCTGCGTTCCGTATTCCGCCGCGTGCCGCAAGCCAACTGGCAACGAGTTGTAGAAAATGTGAACGCTGGCCTGGGCGGGGATATCACCAATCTCAAGATCAGCGATCCCGCCGCGACACGCGAACCGTTCACCATGTCCTACGATGTCTCCCGAGTGAACTTCCTCGATTGGTCCAAGAAGAAAACAGAAATTGTTTTACCCTTGGTGCAATTCAACCTGCCCGAAGTCGGCGGCGATGACGACGACGCCGAGCCCCTGAAGCTCGGCCCGAAGGGCCAGTACTCCTACCAGATCAAGCTGGAATTGCCCACTAAGTACACCGCGCACCTCCCGCTGGCTTTCTCGCTGAAGCGTGACTACGCCGAATACGAAGCCACCTACAAAGTGGACGGTACCGTCTTTACCGCCGGACGCAAGCTGGTCCTCCACGAGGACGAGTTGCCCGTCGCGCGATCCGCCGATTATGAATCCTTCCGTCGCGCCGTCAGCTCCGATCTCGCACAGCAACTATCGGTGGAGAGCACGGTCGCGGGCGCCCCGGTTCCTCCCGCCGACATGAAGGCGGAGGATCTGGTCGACAGTGCCAAAGCGGCTGCCGACAGCGGCAATCTGCCCGTGGCGATTGTCCTTTTGAAGCGCGCCACCGAAGTCGATCCCAAAAACAAATTCGCCTGGAACAATCTCGGCCTCCTGTATTTCGCGATGCGCCAAGACGACCAGGCCATTACAAGTTTTCAGAAACAACTGGAAGTCAATCCCTATGACGAGTTCGCCTACAACAATCTTGGCCGCGTCTACTGGAACGAGCGTAAATACGACGAGGCCGTAAAGGCCTTCAATAAACAACTGGAAAACAACCCGCTCGACAAGTTCGCGCACGCCAACTTGGGCGCGATGTACGAAGAGTGGCACAAGTACGACCTGGCGGCGGCCGAGCTTGAAAAAGCCACGTCGCTCGACCCGAACAATCCCGATCTGCAGGTGAGCCTGGGCAACGCCTACCTCAACCTCGGGCAGGACGACAAAGCCCTGGCGGCGTTCGATCATGCAGTCGAACTCGCCGCCACGCCTAGTACGTGGAACAATATCGCCTACCAGCTTTCGCTCAAAGACGCTCATCTCGATCGCGCACAGCAGTACGCCGAGTCCGCGGTGTCAGCCACGGCCGCCGCTCTGCGCAACGTCTCGCTCGACCGCCTCTCGCAAAAAGATTTGACCCTGGTTTCCTCGTTGGTCGCCTACTGGGATACGCTGGGGTGGGTGCACTTCGCCGAAGGCGATCTCAGCAAAGCGGAAAAATACGTTGCAGCCGCGTGGGAACTAGGTCACCACGCCGAGGTGGGCGATCATCTCGGACAGATTTACGAGAAGCGAGGCGACAAGGATCGTGCGCTGCGCACCTATGCGCTGTCGATGAATGGACTGCGCCCCGCTCCCGAAACCCGCGGCCGCCTGGCCTCGCTCGCTGGCGGAGATGCCAAGGCCGAAGCCGCCGTCGCCCGCTACAAAGACGAACTGCAGCACCTCAGCACCATCGACCTGGGCAAAGCCACGCAAACCGGCAACGCCGATTTCTTTATCCTCCTGAGCGGCGGCGGAGGTTCGGTCGCGAAAGTCGACTCGGTGAAATTTGTCAGCGGAGACGAAAAGCTGAAATCCTTCAGCGAAGCCCTCCGCACCGCCGACTACCACATCACCTTCCCCGACGACACCCCGGTAAAAGTTTTCCGTCGCGGCACGCTCTCCTGCTCGATGACCACCCGCACCTGCTCCTTCGCCCTGATGCTTCCAGACGATGTAAGAACAGTAGATTAAAGAAGTCCACGTAGCGACAGCCGCCTCGGCTGTCCAGCGAGGGCGAAGCCGAGCGGCCTTCACAGGAGCGTGGGCCTCAAATTGAAAGTCCGCCTGTCATCGCCAATGTACTGCTCGTCATCCAGGAGCGGACCGTCTGTCATCCTGAGCGGAGCAAGGGTTTCACGAAGTGAAGCCCTTGCGGAGTCGAAGGATCCCTACCCCGATCGAGAAGTATCTACCGACGGCAACTCTCTCCCGCGATCGGGCAACGAAATTCAAGCCAGCGGAATCCCACTCCATCAGCAAGCCAAGGAGAGCCATCATGAGGCTCACCCCATGGACTTTGTCTCTCGCTCTTTTCCTCTCGG
This sequence comes from uncultured Acidobacteriaceae bacterium, assembly GCA_937879855.1. Taxonomy (GTDB): domain Bacteria; phylum Acidobacteriota; class Terriglobia; order Terriglobales; family Acidobacteriaceae; genus Sulfotelmatobacter. Next base: position 110,397 of record CALFMO010000064.1, read on the forward strand.
GGACTTTTCTGCGCGCGGAGTGCGCGACCGATCACCGCTCCAGCAAGAATGCCGGGTTCCTCATCACCGACTTCACCATCACGGGCACGCAGACAATCGGTGCAATTGAACTCGCCAACATTACTAGCGATTTCATAGGCTCATGCTTCGATGAGGGCTCGGAAGAGTTGGAAGAGCGGATTCGAGCCGCATTTCAGGATCGCGGATATTTTGCCGTGGAGGTGAAGAACCTCGAATTCAAACCGAGCGACGTGTTGGGCGTTCCCAAGCGCGTGACGCTGGAAGCTGAGATCTCAGACGGTCCTCGCTACAAACTCGCAGAGATCACGTTCGTTGAGAATCACGCTTTCTCCTCGGAGAGGCTGCGAAAACAATTCCCGCTAAGAAGAGGTGATTTGTTTTCGAGAGGCAAAATCGCCAGCGGACTGGAGAGCCTCCGCAAACTTTACGGTACCGAGGGCTTCCTCGACTTTATAACTATTCCCGATACAAAGTTCGCCTCAAACGGAACAGCAAATCTGAATATCTCGATCCTAGAGGGACCGCAGTACCACATGGGAAAACTCGACATTGTGGCCGATGAGGAAGTATCCGCAAGGCTGCGAGCCGAGTGGAAACTAACCGAGGGCGCTATCTATGACCGCACTTACATCGATCAATACATTGAAGCGAATCGAGACTTGTTGCCGGTGGGTTTCAGCATCCAAACAACTCAGAATTGCCCCGATGCTGTGGTCGAAGTACGCTTGACTATCGATCCTGCCCTGGAAACGTCGCACGCGGAATCGGACAACGTTCCTTGCAAAGAACCCCGCGACCTCTCGAAGTAGCGGACAAAAATGGCGTCAGCGAAAGTTCAATCGTTAGTTAATTGGCAAGTCAAGACCAGAGACCAGCAAATCCTGAGGCGGTAGGATTGCAAGACAGTAAAGTTGAGGGGATGTAAATGGGTCAACAGATCCGGATGATTGTCTTTGCACTGATAGCCTGCACAGCTTCTGCCCAGAAGGGTCCCTCGTCTCAGGGCGAGACTGCGCTCAAAACCCAGTTCGTCGCCGTTCAGCCAGATGTAAAGCTCGAGGTGCTCGACTGGGGAGGGACCGGATGCAACCTCGTACTTCTCGCAGGTCTCGGAAGCACAGCTCACGTTTTTGACAGCTTAGGGCCGAAACTCGCGGCGCATTATCACGTCATTGGGATCACGCGGCGCGGGTTTGGTCAGTCGTCCGCGCCTCAAACGGGTTATGCTGCAAGGCGATTAGGAGATGATGTTGTCGCGGTTCTTGACGCCTTGCACATCGCTGATCCTGTACTGGTCGGGCATTCGATTGCAGGAGAAGAACTGAGCGCCGTCTCCACTTACCATCCAGGGCGCGCTGCGGCGCTCATTTATCTCGATGCCTCAGGCACTTTCGCTCTCTACAACCCCAAACATGGCGACTACACACCGGCTTTGGCGCAGCTCAGAGACGATCTTTCGGCACTACAAAAGAACCTCTACGATGGCGGTCTCATATCGAAGACACTGACGGACATGGCGCTGTTTCAGGCGAACCTTGCCGAGCTCCGAGGCGAAGTCGAAGGCGCAACGGGCCCCTCTCCGAACGCCAGTGACCTTGCCAGCATTTCTGCCTTCCAGAGTTACATGAAAGGCTACTACGGTGGCATCATCCCCGAATCGGAGGTGCGCCAGCTTCATCGTATCGGTGAGGACGGAAGGGTCGGCGAGTGGCTTGGGCACGGGCGCGCGAACCAATCAATCATGCTCGAAGAAGAACGTTTCCACTCCATCGATACCCCCCTTCTAGCGATTCTCTCTTATCCCTCAGCTCCCTATCCAAGTCAAACGAGCGACCCGGTAAAACTCGCAGCCTATCGAGCCGCAGAAACGAGTCGCGAGGAAGCGCAGATTTCTATCTTTCGCGAGCAGCCCCATGCAAAGGTGATCGTGATTCCCAACGCCACCCACTTCATATTCCTCTCACGCGAGGAGGAAGTGATCTCACAGATCAGCGACTTCGTGAATAGCCTTCCTGCCAAGCATTAAGCAGAGCCAGAAGTGAAAGTTTACGGCCGCATGAGCCATCCTGTTTGTATACCCATTCGCCGCAAGGCATTCCGACCCGCAGCGCTAGCGCTGGTCACTTCAGCTCACTGGCCGCCTATGCCATGCGGTGGTCCGCTCATAAGCATGCGCCAACCGCAAAACCAAATCCTCCCGCCAATGTGGCCCGGCGATCTGCAGCCCAATCGGCAGTCCACTCTGCGTAAATCCGCATGGCACCGAAATCGCCGGCAGCCCCCACACATTAAACGGGCGCGTGTTGCGCAACAGCTTGAGTTCCGCCGGACGCAGCGCCTCGGGATCGGCTTTCAAATCAGCGATTGCAGGCGCAGGCATCGGCATAGTCGGCGTCACCAGCAAATCTACATCGGCAAAGATCTGGCCAATGCCGCGACGAGCCTCATCCAATTCGCGCCGCCGTTGTATATATTCCGCCGCAGAAACTTTCTCCCCCGCCCGGATGCGCCGCAGCGTTTCCGGCTGGTACAACTCCGGACACTTCGCTACGTTCTCGGCGTGATACGCATAGGACTCTGCCGTCTGCAGCTTGCGGTCCACGGGTACGTCCAATCGCACGTCTTTCACTTCCTCCACCAGCGTTGCGATTCCACGCAGCGCGTGCTCCATCGCAGAAGCCACTTCCACATCCAGATCGTCGAAGAAATATTCACGCGGCACACCCACCCGCAGTGACTTCGCATCCTCACGCAGCGCAGCCACATAATCCGCCACCGGCACATCCGCCGTAGTGATGTCCGCCGCATCGTACCCAGCAACCGCCTGCAGCACGATCGCCGCATCCGCCACCGTCGCGGCCAGAGGCCCAACGTGATCGAGCGACAGCGAAAGCGGAACCACTCCCCGGCTCGACACCCGTCCATACGTCGGCTTCAGTCCCACGCAGCCGCAAAGCGCCGCCGGCTCTCGAATCGAACCTGCGGTGTCCGTCCCGATCGAAGCGTAAGCGAGACCGGCTACCATCGCCGCAGCCGACCCTCCCGACGATCCGCCCGCAATCCGCCCGAGATCCCACGGATTGTGAACGTCGCCAAAATAGCTGACCAGCGAACTCCCGCCGTAAGCGAACTCATGCAGATTGTTCTTCCCCACTATGACCGCCCCGGCCTGTTGCAACCGTCGCACAACCTCCGCACCCTGCTCCGGCACTCTATCCTTATAGATCGCGCTGGCCGCAGTCGTCCGCACCCCCGCCGTATCGATCAGATCCTTCAGCGCTACCGGCACGCCATGCAGCGGCCCGCGCCACTCCCCGCGCAGAATCTCAGCTTCCGCCCGTCGCGCCTCAGCCAACGCCGACTCAGCCGTAACCGTGATGAACGCGTTGAGTGCCGGATTAAGGCGCTCAATACGCTCGAGGCACTCCTGCGTGATCTCCACGGGAGATACTTCCCAACGCCGTAAGCGCTGCGAAAGTTCAGTAATCGTCCTAATAGAAGTAGTCATCAGGCCGAGCCCATTGTACGGTCAAGCATGATTTCCTTCGTGCACCTTCGTGTCCTTTGTGGTTGAAGATTTTTTTTCAAAACCCCCACCGCTTCCCAATCATCCTATAATTGCTTCAGTCGTTCTTCTGGGGGCCAGAAAAAATCATGTCAGAGATGACGATCGCGCCCGTTGCAACCCACGGTTTTTTCGTAGATGGCCGGTGGCGAGAAGACGGCGACGTCGTGGAGATCCGCGCGCCCTACGATGGCAGCGTGATTGCCCGCGTCGTGCAGGGCCGGCGTGAACACGCCGAGGCGGCCATCGCCGCCGCCGTCAAGGCTTTCGGGACCACGCGCCGTCTCCCGGCCTTCGAGCGCCAGCGCGTACTCCGCCGAATTTCCGCCTCCATCCTCGAACGCAAAGAAGAATTTGCCCACACCTTGGCTCAGGAAGCGGGCAAGCCCATCAAGGGCGCGCGCATCGAAGTCGAACGCGCCATCTTCACCTTCAACGTGGCCGCTGAAGAGAGCACGCGTATTTACGGTGAAGTCCTTCCCCTCGACTGGCAGGAATTCACCGCCGCACGCTGGGGCATCGTGCGCCGCTTTCCGCTCGGTCCGATCGCCGGCATCACGCCCTTCAACTTCCCGATCAACCTCGTTGCCCATAAAGTTGCTCCCGCCATTGCCGCCGGCTGCCCCATGGTGCTGAAGCCCGCACCCCAAACGCCGCTCTGCTCGCTGCTTCTCGCCGAGTGCGTGCAGCAGGCGGGCTGGCCCGATGGCGGACTCAATGTCCTTCCGCTATCGAATGAAGATGCCGGCCTTCTGGTCACCGACGATCGCATCAAACTCATCAGTTTCACTGGCAGCGTCCCCGTCGGCTGGGACATCAAGCGCCGCGCCGGAAAAAAGAAAGTCGTTCTCGAACTGGGCGGCAACGCCGCGGTGATCGTTCACAGCGATGCAGACGTCGCCTACGCCGCCGACCGCTGCGTCACTGGCGGTTTCGCCTACGCCGGTCAAACCTGTATTTCCGTGCAGCGCATTCTGGTGGAACACTCAGTGTATGGAAAGTTCACCGATCTTCTGGTCGAAGGCGTCAAGAAATTGAAAGTCGGCGACCCGATCGATCCCTCCACCGACGTCGGCCCGCTCATCCGCGAGAGCGACGCCATCCGTACCGTCACCTGGATAGACGAGGCCGTGCGTGCCGGCGCGCGCTTGCTTTGTGGCGGCGGCCGCCAAGGTCTCATCGTCGAACCCACGGTGCTCACCGGAACCAAGCCCGAGATGAAAGTGAACTGCCAGGAAATCTTTGGCCCCGTGGTCACCGTCGAGCCCTACCGAGATTTTGATCAGGCCGTGCGCCAGGTCAACAACTCTCCCTATGGCATGCAGGCCGGCGTCTTCACGCGCGACGCGAAGTTGCTCTTCCAGGCCTACGAAGAACTTGAAGTCGGCGGCGTCATCGCCGGAGACGTGCCTTCGTTCCGCATCGATCAAATGCCCTATGGCGGCGTCAAAGATTCCGGCCTGGGCCGCGAGGGCCTGCGCTACGCCATCGAAGAGATGACCGAACCCAAACTGATGGTGATGAATCTGCGATAGCAGTTCGTGCCAGCGAAGCCGGGTTTGATGCTTCCCACCGTACGTTCGCGCACACGTTGAAAATCTCAGCATTTTTTTTGACGTTCCAATTGAAATTTTTTTCTGCTTCGAAACTCCAAAAACGCGACAAACTTCGTTGAAAGTATTTATAATTTCTGGTTTCGCAAACGACTCAGAAAACCAGTGGGTGGTTTTCTTTTCACCGAACTAACTCAATCAACCGCATCGCGGGCGATCCGCCGGGTCTCTTAAGCCAGATTTCATAAGGGAATGTCGCAGATCTTTCATCGCAGTACGAATACATTGTCGCGCGCTACCATCTTTGGCGCGGTCTTTGTTCTCGCCGCGCTGACCTGGGTCGCGATGGAGATTCAACGTTCGCCTTACGTCACCTACGCGGGCGTGCGCAAGACGCAGCCGGTTCCCTTCAGCCATCAGCATCACGTCACCGGACTCGGCATTGACTGCCGCTACTGCCACACCTCGGTCGAGACTTCGAGCTTTGCCGGTATCCCTCCAACGAAAACTTGCATGAACTGCCACTCGCAGATCTGGACCAATGCCAATCTGCTCGAGCCGGTGCGCGCCAGCTACAGGTCGGGCGAATCGCTGCAGTGGACGCGCGTGAACCAGCTTCCCGACTTCGTCTATTTCAATCACAGCATTCACATCAATAAAGGAGTGGGCTGCAACACCTGCCACGGTCCGGTCGACCTGATGCCACTGATGTATCAGCAGGAATCGTTGCAAATGGAATGGTGCCTGGGCTGCCATCGCGCCCCGCAAAATCATCTGCGCCCGCGTGACCAGGTATTCAACATGCGCTACCAGCCGCCATCCGGCTCGACGCCGGTGGTAGTCGACGGCCAAAGCTACACCGATCAGGTCAATCTAGGCACGGCCCTGATCCAAAAGTACAAAGTTCGCAGCGTGAAAGACATCACAACCTGCAGCACCTGCCACCGCTGAAGTGAGGCCAGCGAGGAACGAGAAGTAAGCCGCAAGGCGGCGAAAGAATGCAGCCCACGGCGCAAGCCGTGGGAAAGGACGCAAAATCTCGAAGGAGCCCCGTAGGGGCGAAAGAAACGCAATCCGTAAACGCATGACGAACGAAAAAAACCCGGCCGATCTGGTCCAGATCAAAAAGCGCGAAGACGTTTGCCCCGGCAAAAAACTGGACCTGGCCTCCGTCCGCGCGCGTATCGACCAGGCCACGGCCCACGACGCCGCCGAAAAAACCGGCCCCGAATACTGGCGCAGCCTCGAAGAACTCGCCGGCAGCCAAGACTTCCAGGAAGCCCTGCACCGCGAATTCCCCAAAGGCGCCTCCGAATGGGTCGATTCCGTCTCGCGCCGCGGTTTCCTCAAGGTGATGGGCGCATCGCTCGGCCTGGCCGGCATGACCGGATGCGTGCGCCTGCCGCTCGAACCCATCGTCCCCTACGTACGCCAGCCCGAGAATGTAATTCCCGGCCGCCCCATGTATTACGCGACCGCGGTCACGCTCGGCGGATACGCCAGCCCGGTTCTGGTGGAAAGCCATCTCGGCCGCCCCACAAAGATCGAAGGCAACGATCTGCATCCCGCCTCGCTCGGCGGAACCGACATCTTCACCCAGGCTTCCATCCTCGGCCTCTACGATCCCGACCGCTCGCAGAGCGTGATGTCGATGGGCGACCAGCGCTCGTGGCAAGCATTCCTCAGCGCGATCCGCGGTCCGCTCAGCGCGCAAAAAGCGCTGCAAGGCGCGGGCATCCGCATTCTCACGCCAACAATTTCTTCGCCCACGCTCGCCGACCAGCTGCGCAATTTCCTGAAGGTGTATCCCCAGGCCAAGTGGCACGTCTACGAGCCAGTCAATCGCGACAACGTCCTCGAAGGCGCGAAGCTCGCCTTCGGACAGCCGGTCGAAACGCGCTACGATTTCTCCAAAGCCGACGTCATCGTCTCGCTCGACGCCGACTTCCTCTACGCCGGATTTCCCGGCAACACAAAATACATCCGCGACTTCGCCAGCCGCCGCAATCCCGACAGCGGCAACATGAACCGCCTGTATGTCATCGAGAGCACGCCAAGTTCAACGGGAGTGAAGGCGGATCATCGGTGGCCGATGCAGGCAGGGATGTTCGACGGGTTTACAAGATTCATAGCGTCCGTCGCTGGAGTCTACGGACAGGGTGCTGGATCTTGGCCCTCCAATTACGCGGCGCAGGTAGCAGCCGACCTCGCGGCTCACTCGGGATCTTCTGCCGTGATCCCAGGAGATCATCTGCCTCCTTCGGTTCATGCTCTAGCCCATGCGATGAATGCGAAGCTCGGCAACGTCGGCAAGACCGTCTTCTATTCTGATCCGGTGGACGCCAACCCGGTCAACCAGACCGAATCAATCAAAGATCTCGTCGCCGACATGAACGGCGGCAAAGTTGACCTGCTGATCATCCTCGGCGGCAATCCCGTTTACGACGCCCCCGCCGATCTTAATTTTGCCGACGCTCTGAAGAACGGCAAGGTTCCTCTGCGCGTGCATTACGGCCTCTATCAGAACGAGACCGCCGAACTTTGCCAGTGGCACGTGAATGCGACGCACAAACTTGAATCGTGGGGCGATGCCCGCGCCTACGACGGCACCATCAGCATCATTCAGCCGCTGATCGCTCCGCTCTACAACGGCAAGAGCGCGCTGGAACTCGTAGCACTGTTCTCCGGCCAAGCCGACGCGACCGGCTACGACCTGGTTCGCGCCTACTGGCAAAAGCAGCATACTGGAGCTGACTTCGAGCAGTTCTGGCGCAAGTCGCTGCATGACGGCTGGATCGAAGGAACTGCGTTTGCTTCGAAGTCAGTGAGCGCGAAATCAGCAGCCGCGCCACAGGAATCCAACCCCACCGACCCCAACGCCATCGAACTCAACATCCGCCGCGACCCCACCATCTATGACGGCCAATTCTCCAACAACGGCTGGCTGCAGGAACTCCCCAAGCCGATGTCGAAGCTTACCTGGGACAACGCCGTCCTCGTCGGTCCCAAGATGGCCAACCGCCTCGGCATCAAAGTTGAAGACGTCGTCGAACTCGAACTGAACGGCAAAAAGATCACCGGCCCCGTCTGGGTTCAAGCCGGACATCCCGACAACTCCGTCACCATCACGCTCGGCTACGGACGCAAGCGCGCCGGACGCGTCGGCACCGCCCAAGGCTTCGACGCTTACGCCCTGCGCACCACCGCCGCGCCATGGATCGCTTCTGGGGTCACAATAAAAAAGACCGGAGACACCTACAAGCTCGCATCCACACAAGGCATGCAGAGCATGGACACGCCCGACGGCGCGCACCGTCCGCTAGTTCGCGAAACCACGCTCGAGGAATATCGCAAAGAGCCCAACTTCGCCAAAGAAGAAGAGACGCCCTACGAACTCTCGCTCTACAAGCCCTATCCCTACAAAGAAGAAGACTATGCGTGGGGCATGACCATCGATCTCAACTCCTGCGTGGGCTGCAACAACTGCATCCTCGCCTGCCAGTCGGAGAACAACATCGCCGTGGTTGGCAAGGAGCAGACCGTCCTCGGCCGCCATATGCACTGGATTCGCGTCGACGCCTATTACCAGGGCGACCGCGACAATCCCAAAGCGTTCTTCCAGCCCGTGCCCTGCATGCAATGTGAGAACGCGCCCTGCGAGGTCGTCTGCCCGGTCGGCGCCACCAACCACACTACCGAAGGCCTGAACGACATGGTCTACAACCGCTGTGTGGGCACGCGCTATTGCTCGAACAACTGTCCTTATAAAGTGCGCCGCTTCAACTTCCTGCTCTTCCAGGATTGGGAGACGCCGCAATATAAGATGATGCGCAATCCCGACGTCAGCGTGCGCAGCCGCGGCGTCATGGAAAAATGTACCTACTGCGTGCAGCGCATCAGCGAGCGCCGCATCGATGCCGAGCGCGAAGACCGCAAAATTAACGACGCCGAACTCGTGACCGCCTGCCAGCAGTCCTGTCCTGCAGGCGCCATTATTTTCGGCAACATCAACGACCCCAACAGCAAAGTTTCAAAGCTAAAAGCGCAGTCCAGAAACTACAGCCTCCTGGGCGAACTAAACACCCGCCCAAGAACAACGTACCTGGCAGAGGTAAGGAATCCGAACCCGGAGTTAGAAAAGTCCCACGTAGCGACGGACGCATTCGTCCGTCGCGCCGAAGCGAAGCGAGGCGAGAAGAGTTTTTGAAAGGGCACGGCTTCAGCCGTGCCGTTAGGGCCGAAAAAGCATTCGGGCTTTAGCCCCTGAGGGACTCCGCAGAACGCATGAGCGAGCAATACAAATCGTCGACCGAACTCGAGCGCGCTCCCGTAATCGAGCCGGGCCACACCTTCGGCACGGTCACGGAAAAAATCAGCGCCATCGTGCTGACCCGTCCCGCCTCCAACGGATGGTTCATCGGCTTCGGCATCTGCTTCATGCTCACCATGATGCTGCTGTTCGCCATCGGATACCTGTTCCTGAAGGGAATCGGCATCTGGGGCGTGACCATCCCCATCGGCTGGGGCTTCGCCATCGTCAATTTCGTGTGGTGGATCGGTATCGGCCACGCCGGAACTTTGATCTCCGCCATCCTCTTATTGCTGCGCCAGTCATGGCGCAATTCCATTAACCGTTTCGCTGAAGCCATGACTCTGTTCGCCGTGGCCTCCGCCGGAATCTTCCCTGCCATCCACGTCGGCCGCCCCTGGCTCGCCTACTGGCTGTTCCCCTATCCCAGCACCATGGGCGTGTGGCCGCAGTTCCGCAGTCCGCTCATGTGGGACGTCTTCGCCGTTTCCACCTACGCCACAATTTCCGCGCTGTTCTGGTTTATGGGTTTGATCCCCGACTTCGCGACGTTGCGCGACCGCTCCGACAAGCCGGCGCTCAGAATTATCTACGGCATGCTCTCCTTCGGATGGCGCGGATCGGCCCGCCACTGGCACCGCTACGAAACCGCCTACCTGCTGCTCGCGGGCCTCGCGACTCCGCTCGTCCTGTCGGTTCACACAGTTGTCAGCTTTGACTTCGCCGTCGGCATTGTGCCCGGATGGCACACCACCATCTTCCCGCCCTACTTCGTTGCTGGCGCCATCTACTCCGGCTTCGCCATGGTTCTGATGCTCGCCATTCCAATCCGCAAAATCTACGGCCTGGAAGATTTCATCACCGAGCGCCACCTGCAGAATTCCGCCAAGGTCATGCTTGCCACCGGACTGATCGTCGCCTATGGATACTTCATCGAAGGGTTCATGGGCTGGTACAGCGGCGATCGCTACGACGCCTTCACGCTGTGGAACCGCCTGCACGGCCCCTACGCCGTCCCCTACTGGATGCTGCTGATCTGCAACATCTTTATTCCGCAGGTGCTGTGGATTCGTAGGCTGCGCACCAGTCCCATCGCACTGTTTTTCATCTCCGGCGTCATTCTTGTCGGCATGTGGCTTGAGCGTTTCATCATCGTGGTCGTCAGCCTGCATCGCGACTTCCTGACTTCTTCCTGGGGCATGTACTACCCCACGCGTTGGGACTGGATGACCTACATCGGCACCATCGGAATGTTTTTGGCCGCGATGTTCCTGTTCCTGCGGATTCTGCCCGCAATTTCGATTTTCGAAATGCGCACCCTTCTGCCCGAAGCGGAGGTGAAGGAATAAGGTCATGAAGCGCGATCCCATCTACGGCATCATGGCCGAGTTCGACTCGGCGCAGGCGCTGGTCGACGCCGCGCACGCCACGCATCAGGCAGGCTACAAAAAGATCGATGCCTACAGTCCCTTCCCGGTCGAAGGCCTGGCGGAAGAAATCGGCTTTCATCGCGACGAAGTTCCCCTGGTCGTGTTGATCGGCGGCATCGTTGGCGGCCTTACGGGATACCTGATGCAGTACTGGATGTCCGCAGTCGACTATCCGCTGAACATCGGCGGCAAGCCGCCGCATTCCTGGCCCGCATTCATCGTCATCACCTTTGAGATGACAATTCTGTTCGCCGGAATCTCGGCCGTCTTCGGCATGCTCGCGCTCAATGGCCTGCCCATGCCCTATCACCCGGTATTCAACGTCGAGCGCTTCTCCTCGGCCTCGAAAGATCGCTTCTTCCTGATCGTGTTCTCCACCGACAAAAAGTACGATCCCATAGCCACGCGCAAATTCCTCGAAGCCCTAAACCCCCGCTCACTCTCGGAGGTGCCAAGCTAATGCCGCACTTCCGCAAAAAGGGCCGTGTGGGGACGGGCGCATTCGCCCGTCCAGGTTTCCTGAGTGGACCTTCATGTCCTTCGTGGTCAAAGAATTTCGTTGGCTGCCCACGGAAGCCAGCCCCATGGGCCTTCCTTAGTGGACCTTCGTGTCCTTCGTGGTCAAAGCTTTTCTGCCTGCTGCTGGCAATCACTCTCACCGCCGCCTGCCGCCTCGACATGCACGTCCAACCGCGCCAGAATCCGCTCTCTCGCAGCGACTTCTTCCCCGACCAGCGCTCCGAACGTCCGCCGGTGGAAGGCACAGTCGCCCGCCGCCAGTTGCACGAAGACACCTATTTCTATACCGGAAAGATTGGCAACAATCCCGGCGACATGATGCCTTTCCCAGTGACCAAAGAAGTCCTGGACCGCGGCCGCGAGCGCTTCAATATTTACTGCGCCCCCTGCCACTCGCGCCTGGGAGACGGCAACGGTTTCGTACCTTCGCGCGGCTTTTCTCGCAAGCCGCCGTCGTTCCACATCGTGCGCCTGCAGAAGGCTCCGCTGGGATACTTCTTCGACATCATGACCGAAGGCTTCGGAATCATGCCCGACTACGCCTCGCAGATTCCGCCGCAAGATCGCTGGGACATCGTGGCCTACATTCGCGCCCTGCAGTTGAGCCAGAACGCGACCATGTCGGATGTGCCCCCAGGCCAGAAGATTCCGTCCGAAGTGCCGAGGTTCCGTGAACCCGGCACGGGAGCCAGTCTGCCGGCAGTATTGCCCGAGACCAATTCCAAACCCGAGGGAGAGAAATGAGCGCGGCGCCTGTCAAACTCGATCTGACACCTCCGCCGGTGGTGAAGACCATTGCGCAGCGGTCACTGATCGTCGGCGTCGTCTTCGGGATTATCGCGCTCATCCTCGCCTTTGTGCGGCCGCAGGAGTTCTATCGCGCCTATCTTCTGGGATTCATGTGCTGGCTGGGCGTAGCCCTGGGTTCGATGGCAATCCTCATGATTCGCCACCTCACCGGCGGCGGTTGGGGCATGGTCATCCGTCGGATTCTCGGCGCCGCCATGCGCACCCTTCCGCTGCTGGCGCTGCTGTTCATCCCCGTCATTCTCGGGATGCACAAGCTCTACATCTGGGCGCAGCCTCTGGACCAGGTCTCAGACAAGCGTCTACGCGAACATCTCGAAGACATCACCAAAACCTATCTCACCACGAACGGTTTCATTCTCCGCGCCATCTTTTATTTCGCGATCTGGAACCTTCTCTCCTTCTTACTCTCGAAGTGGTCGAAGCAAACCGACCGCGCTGGCGCTCCCGACAACACTGAGCGCTTCAAAGCAGTCGCCGGCCCCGGCCTCATCCTCTACGGCTTCACCATTTCGTTCGCCGCCATCGACTGGGTCATGTCGCTCGATCCCAGCTGGATTTCCACCATCTTCGGACTGGTCATTCTCATTGGCGAAGTTTTGTCCGCCATGTGCTTCGCGGTCGTGGTCGAGCGCATTCTCTTTAACTACAAGCCCATGTCGGAAATGTTGAAGCCCGACTTCGTACACGACCACGGCAAGTGGATGCTCACCTTCATCATGGTCTGGGCCTACTTCAACTACTCGCAGTGGCTCATCATCTGGGCGGGGAACCTGCCATCGGAGATCACGTATTACATGCGGCGTTTGAACGGCGGCTGGGGATACGTCGGCCTGTTCATTGTGATCTTCCACTTCGCGATTCCCTTCGGAATCCTGCTGTCGCGCCCGTTCAAGCGCAACATCTACAAGCTGGTGTGGCTGGCAGTATGGCTGATGCTGATGCGCTATCTCGACTTGTTCTGGATTATCGAGCCAAATTTTTCGAAAACTTTCACCGCCACCGTGGCTGACGTAGTCGTACCGATTGCCATCGGCGGCTTCTGGCTCTTCTATTTCTTCCGCAACCTGGGCTCGCTGCCATTGCTGCCAGCATACGATCCCGATGCGGTAGAAGTTCTACAGCCGCACCATCATCATCCGGAAAACGCATGAGCAACGAAACCCATCCCGCGAATTCGCCCGGCAACGGCGGCTACGAGCGCCAGGACGTCGGCGTCGCTCCCGTTGTGTACTTCTTGCTGGCCTTGGTGGTCGCGGGAGGGCTGGTCCACTTCATAGTTTCAGGCTTGTACTCCTATCTGGAAAAAACCTCCAAAGCGCAGCAGGCCCCGGTCAGTCCGCTGGTCACAAACGCTCCGTCGGACACACGCCATCTGTCGGCAGATTACCGAGATTATTTGAAGCAGAATTTTCCCGCTCCGCAGCTCGAAATCGACGAGCGGAATCAACTCGACAGAATTCGCATCGACGAAGCACAAACCCTGAGCACCTACGATTGGGTCGATCAGAAGGCCGGAACCGTGCGCATCCCGATCGACCGCGCCATGGACTTGCTAGCGCAGCGCGGGTTACCGGTGCGCGCGCAAACATCGAACCAATCGTCCGCGACCCCGACGTCGAAGGAAGAGAAGAAAGGAACAAAGAAGGGAACAAAGAAGTGAGCAGTCACAATTACAATTCAACGTCCGCGGCAACCCATGTGGGGACAGCCGCCCCCGGCTGTCCGGTCGAGCGAAGCTCGACTGCCGGCGTCCAGTCCCAACGGAGCATCGTCCTGAGCGAAGCCGTCTTTCAGGCGAAGCGAAGAGCCTCCTTTGAGCCTGCCGAAGGGATCTCGCGCGGACTAAAGATGACGCTCATGCTCGTGGTCTTGACGGCCTGGAGCCAAGTCTGGGGACAGGCCATGACCAAAGGCATCATGTCCCCGCCCGCCAACGTTCGCCCGCCGTATTTGCAGAACGTCGGAATCGAGCAACATCTCGACGCCCAGGTGCCACCCGATCTCGCCTTCGTCGACGACGCCGGACACGCCGTCAAACTCGCAGATTACTTCGGCAAGAAGCCTCTGATCCTGAACTTGGTTTACTACAACTGCACCATGCTGTGCGGTGAGGTTCTCTCCGGCCTGACCGGCGCCATGAAAATGGTGAAGTTCGACCTCGGCAACGAATTCGATGTCGTCACGGTCAGCTTCAATCCGCAGGAAACACCCGCCATCGCCGCCGCCAAAAAGCAGGACTACCTCAAGCGCTACGGTCGTCCCGGCGCCGCATCCGGCTGGCACTTCCTGACCGGCCCCGCGGAATCGATCAATGCGCTCACCAAGGCCGTAGGCTTCCAATACCAGTACGATCCCAAGATCCAGCAATACGCACACGCCACCGCCATCATGGTGCTGACGCCGCAAGGCCGCATCTCGCGCTACTTTTACGGCGTAGATTTTCCGCCGAAAGACCTCCGCATGGGATTGGTAGAAGCCTCGCAAGGCAAGATCGGAAACGCCGTCGATCAAGTCCTGCTCTACTGCTATCACTACGATCCCGCCACCGGAAAATACGGCGCGATCGTGACCAACATGTTGCGGCTTGGAGCTGCCCTCACCATCCTGGTGCTGGGCTCGCTCCTGTTGATTTTGTTCTGGCTGGAAAAACACGCGCCACCGCGAAAAGCTTGGCGCGAAATAAAGGCAGGTCATAGCACCAATGCGCTCTGATAGTTATCACGCGCGAGAAATTGTCATCCCGAGCGAAGCCAAGGGGCCTTGCGTAGGGACGGACGCATTCGTCCGTCCTCGGTCTGCCGGACCGACGAATGCACTCGTCCCTACGTGGGCCTCGTTTTCTTTTACAAAGTTGTCACTGACTTAACCTATGTTCGATAACTTTCCATTATGGCCCGCAAGGGCCTCCACGGCGGCGGGCAACGTAGACGCCCTCTTCATCTTCCTGCTCATCGTCTCAGGAATGATGACGCTCTTGATCTTCGTCGCCATCATGTACTTCGCCGCGCGCTATCGCCACCGCCGCGGTGTTCTCGCCGAACAGATCGAGGGCTCCACGCCACTCGAACTAACCTGGTCCGTTATCCCCTTCTTCGTCTTCATGGTGATCTTCGCCTGGGGCGCGGTCGTCTATTTCAAGAGCCGCACGCCTCCCCGCGACTCCACCGAAGTCTACGTCGTCGCCAAACAATGGATGTGGAAGCTGGAACACGCCGAAGGCCAGCGCGAGATTAACGAACTCCACGTGCCCGTAGGCCGCGACGTCAAACTCATCATGACTTCGCAAGACGTCATCCATAGCTTCTTCGTCCCCGCTTTCCGCATGAAACAGGACGTGCTCCCGGGCCGCTACACCGTAGCGTGGTTCCGCGCCATCAAGCCCGGTACCTATCACCTGTTCTGCGCCGAATACTGCGGCACACAGCACTCCGGCATGATCGGGTCCATCGTGGTCATGGAGCCCTCGCAATTCGAAGCCTGGATGAGCGGCGGCACCAGCGGCCCACTCTCCGCCACTGGAGAAAAGATATTCGCCGAACTCGGCTGTGCCACCTGCCATCGTTCCGATACGCAAGGCCGCGGCCCCAACCTGCAGGGAGTCTTCGGCAAGCCCGTGCAACTGGCCGACGGACGCACCGTCACCGCCGACGAAAACTACATTCGAGAATCCATCCTCGATCCCGGCGCCAAAATCGTCAATGGATTCAAGCCGGTCATGCCCACGTTCCAGGGACTGGTGAGCGAAGAGCAATTGAACGCCCTGGTGGCGTATGTGAAGTCTGTATCCCAACCCGTGGCAACGCCGATGAAAACAGCCGCCACGGCCGACCAGAACAATGACAAAGGCTCAGGAAGTCAGGTGCAATAAGTATGGCTACCGCAACAATTCAACCGGTTGAGCGCGAAAATTATCTGAATAAGCACTACGGCGTCGGCTCGTGGCTTTTCACCACCGACCACAAGCGCATCGCTCTTCTTTATCTGATCTCCATCACGTTCTTCTTTTTTATCGGCGGCCTCTTCGCCCTGCTCATCCGTCTCGAACTCCTCACACCCGCCGGAGACCTGGTTCAGGCCGACACCTACAACAAACTTTTCACCATGCACGGCCAGGTGATGGTCTTCTTCTTCCTCATCCCCTCGATTCCCGCCGTGCTCGGCAATTTCCTGGTGCCCATGATGATCGGCGCCAAAGACCTCGCCTTCCCGCGCATTAACCTGCTGAGCTGGTATCTCTACATCATCGCCGGCCTGATGATGGTGCACTGCATGCTGACCGGTGGCGTCGACACCGGTTGGACCTTCTACACCCCATTTAGCACGGCGTTCAGTAACACAAAAGTCATCGAAGCTGGACTCGCCATCTTTGTCTCGGGATTCTCCTCCATCCTCACCGGCCTGAATTTCGTCGTTACTATCCACCGCATGCGCGCTCCGGGAATGACTTGGTCCCGTCTCCCGCTGTTCATCTGGGCGCACTACGCGACCAGCATCATTCAGATTCTCGGTACGCCGGTCATCGCCATCACGCTCGTGCTGGTCGTCGCCGAGCGCGCCCTGCATCTCGGCATCTTCGATCCCAAACTCGGCGGCGATCCGCTGCTCTTCCAGCATTTGTTCTGGTTCTATTCGCACCCCGCGGTCTACATCATGATTCTGCCGTCGATGGGCGTGGTCACCGAGATCATCGCCTGCTTCTCGCGCAAGCGCATCTTCGGCTATAGCTTCGTGGCGTTTTCGTCCATCGCCATTGCGGTCTTCGGCTTTCTGGTATGGGCGCATCACATGTTCGTCGCCGGAATTTCCGTCTACGCCGCGCTCATCTTCTCGATCCTGAGTTATGCAGTCGCCGTGCCTTCCGCCGTCAAGGTCTTCAACTGGACCGCAACCTTATATAAAGGTTCCATCCACTACGACGCGCCCATGCTCTACGCCTTCGGCTTCGTTGGCCTGTTCACCATGGGCGGCCTGACGGGCTTGTTCCTCGCCGCGTTGGGCATCGACGTTCACGTCACCGACACTTACTTCGTCATCGCCCACTTCCACTACATCATGGTCGGGGGCGCGCTCATGGGTTATCTGGGAGGCATGCATTTCTGGTGGCCGAAAATTTCCGGCCGCCTCTATCCCGAAGGCTGGGCGCGGCTCGCGGCGCTCATCGTTTTCCTGGGATTCAACCTGACCTTCTTCCCGCAATTCATTCTCGGCTACCTCGGCATGCCGCGCCGTTACTTCGACTACAGCCACATGCCTGAGTTCCAGGTACTCAACGTGCTCTCGACCGCCGGCGCTACGGTCCTGGGTGTCGGCTACCTGCTCCCCATGATTTACTTCCTGTGGTCGATGCGCTATGGCAAGCCCGCGCCTGACAATCCTTGGAATGCCGCTGGCCTGGAATGGATGACGTCATCGCCGCCCACGACTTTCAACTTTGAAACCGAGCCCGTCGTAACCTGGGAAGCCTACAACTACGACGAGCTCGACGGCGGTCATAAGCAGGAGGTCAAAGTTGCCGGATAGCACCGTCGTTGGCCTTCATCACGAAGAGGAGCACCACCCGGAACTGCTGCATCACTTCGCCGAACCTGAGCAGCAGCGCGATGCGGCCAGCTTCGGCATGTGGATCTTCCTTGGCACCGAAGTTATGTTCTTCGGCGGGCTCTTCCTGGCCTACCTGATTTATCGCCGCTTGTATTTTGGAGATTTCGGCGCTGCCAGTTCATCGATTAAGGCCGGCCTTGGTGCCGCGAACACGGCTGTCCTCATCTGCAGCAGTTTGACCGTGGTGCTCGCCATTTGGGGTGCGCAGACCGCCCGGCGCTCGCTGATGATTGGCAGCCTCATCCTGACCATGCTTTTTGGTCTCACCTTCCTCGGCATCAAGGGCATCGAATACAAAGAAAAATTCGATGAGCACCACGTTCCCGGCGCATCCTTCAGCTTCGATCATGTTCCCATCCCAGGTCACCCCGATCAGTACGCCAATCCGCGCCACGCTGAAATTTTCTTTGCCCTCTACTTCATCATGACCGGCTTGCACGCCCTGCACATGATTGTGGGACTCGGAATTTTTACTTGGCTTTTAATCATGGCCTGGAAGGGCCGCTTCACTCCCGAATATCACACCCCCTTGGAAATCGGAGGTCTTTACTGGCACTTCGTCGACATCATCTGGATTTACCTGTTCCCGTTGCTTTACTTGATCGACCGGCATCGGTAACGCTTGTCGAGTATGAGGCTCTTTATGTCTGATCATTCAAAATCTTCGCCGCTCAAAACCTACTTCAGCGTTTGGATCGCCCTGCTGGTGGGCACGTTTGTCACTTATGAGGCCGCATTCATAGATCTAGGCCGCTTCAACGCCGTCGTGGCCCTCACCATCGCCACCATCAAAGCGCTCATCGTCGCGCTCTTCTTCATGCACCTCAGGCATGCTCACGAAAGACTGCTCAAGCTGGTCGTCATCGCAACCATTTTCTTTCTCTTCATCCTCATCGCCCTCTCCATGGCCGATTACGCCACCCGCACCTAAAGCTAATAGGCCCGTGTGGGGACGGGCGCATTCGCCCGTCCGCTGTTGATGCTCAATAGATCCACGTAGAGACAGCCGCCTCGGCTGTCTGTATGTGGGGACAGCCGCCCTCGGCTGTCCGCCGGGCGCAGCCCGGCAGTTCCACAGTAGCGCCGGCACCCCACCGGCTGTCGCACGGCCGCCCCGGCCGCGCACCATCGATCGCCCGATCCGCCGGAAGCTTTCTCCCGGCCGTATGCGGTATACTCGCGCCGTCGATTAATCCCACCAGCGCTCGAGGTGACCTATGGCATTCTGCAATTCTTGCGGCGCGACTCTAAATCCAGGAACAAAATTCTGCAACAAATGCGGCGCACCCGTCGTTGCAGGAGCGTCCGCTCCCGGCGTTCCACCGACAACCCCTCCGGTTGCGCCGGCTCCCACCGGCGGCAGCAGCGCCTTGAAAGTAATCCTGATCGTCGTCGCCATCATCGTTGCCTTCGGAATCCTTGGCGTGGCGACCGTCGGCATTATTGGCTATCACATCGCCAAAAGATCTCACGTCTCTCAAAACGGCGATCACGTAAAAGTAGAAACTCCCTTCGGAGCCGTCGAAACTTCCAAAGATCCGGATCAGGCCGCCAAAGACCTCGGCATCGATCTCTACCCCGGAGCGGAAGTTCAACGCAACGGCGCATCCTCCGCTGCCTTTGGAGGCATCCGCACTGTCACCGCCATGTTTGAAACTCACGACAGCGCCGACCAGGTGTGCGGCTTCTACAAATCAAGATTCCCCGGGGCCATGGTGACTAGTTCCGACCAAAACCGTTGCACCATCGTTTCCAACAATCAGAAAAACATGGTCACAATCAACATCCAGGCCAGCGGCAACACTACCAGGCTTCAAATCACCAACGTGACTAAGAAATCCTCAGATTAAAGAATCGGCGCATGCCAGACAAAGTGGTAGCTCCCGCGCCAGCCTCGAAGCCCTCGCGCACTGACGCTGCGGGACTTGCCGAGGTTCTGCGTGACCAGGTCCGTGGCGAAGTTCGCTTCGACGACGGCAGCCGCGCCCTCTACGCCACCGACGGCTCCAACTATCGTCAAGTCCCTATCGGCGTGGTAATTCCCCACGACACCGACGACGTCCTAGCCGCAATTTCGGTTTGCCGCGAATTCGGCGCGCCCT
The DNA here is from genome assembly GCA_937879855.1 of uncultured Acidobacteriaceae bacterium. Taxonomy (GTDB): domain Bacteria; phylum Acidobacteriota; class Terriglobia; order Terriglobales; family Acidobacteriaceae; genus Sulfotelmatobacter. Next base: position 130,307 of record CALFMO010000064.1, read on the forward strand.
TACTCTGTCGCGGCGGCGGCACATCGCTCGCAGGCCAGTGCTGCAACGTCGCCGTCGTCCTGGATTTTTCCAAGTACATGGCGAAAATCCTCGAGATCGATCCCGCGCGCCGCATCGCCCGCGTGCAGCCCGGAGTCGTGCTCGACCACCTGCGCAACGCCGCCGAAAAATATCACCTAACCTTTGCCCCTGATCCCGCCACCCATGACCGCTGCACCCTCGGCGGCATGATCGGAAACAATTCCTGCGGCGTCCACTCAGTAATGGCCGGCAAGACCGACGACAACATCGAAGAACTGGAAATAGTCACCTACGACAACACCCGCCTGAAAGTAGGCAAAGGTTGTATTCGTAGCGCCGTCTCTGGTAGCCCGGTCTCGGGTAGCGCCGGCGACCCGCCGGCTGTAGCGGGGGCGTCTCGCCCGCGCACGCCGAAAGCCGCACCAACTCACGTAGGGACGGACGCATTCGTCCGTCCAGGTTTGTCCGGCAGCAGCGATTCGAAACGCGCCAATCAGATCTACTCCTCTCTCAAGCAAATCGCCAACGACTACGCCGATCTAATCCGCCAGCGATTCCCCAACATCCCGCGCCGCGTCTCCGGCTACAACCTGAACTACCTCCTCCCCGAAAATGGATTTCATATCGCTCGCGCCCTAGTCGGCTCCGAAGGAACATGCGCAACGGTCTTGGAGGCCACATGCCGCTTGGTCGAGAGCCCGCCGGAGCGCGTTCTCGCCGTCGTTGCTTACCCGGATATCTATCAATGCGCCGACCACGTCCCCGAAATTATGGAGCACAAGCCCATCGGCCTGGAAGGCTTCGACGACCTGCTAGTCCACTACGAGCGCGTGAAGGGCATCAACGCCGAAGGACTCGCACTGCTCCCCGAAGGCGGTGGATGGCTCATGGTCGAGTTCGGCGGCCAAACATCATCCGAAGCCGAGTCGCAAGCCCTCCGCCTGATCGGCACCCTCAACCGCAGCGCGACGCCTCCCAAAGTGCAGTTGTATTCAGGCGCCCGCGCAAAGCGCATCTGGGAAGTTCGCGAGTCGAGCCTCGGCGCCACTTCACACGTCCCCGGAGAACCGCTGAACTGGGAAGGCTGGGAAGACGCCGCGGTCGCTCCCGAAAAACTCGGCGGCTATCTCCGCGACCTCCGCAAGATGATGGCCGACTTCAACTACAAAGGCTCGCTCTACGGCCACTTCGGCCACGGCTGCGTGCACACGCGCATCAATTTCGACCTGCAATCGAAAGATGGCATCGCCAAATTCCGCAAATTCATGGAAGAAGCCGCCGATCTGGTCATCGGCTACGGCGGCTCACTCTCCGGCGAGCACGGAGACGGCCAATCCCGCGGAGAACTGCTCCCCAAAATGTTTGGCCCGGAACTGATGCAGGCGTTCCGCAAGTTCAAGTCCGCATGGGATCCGGACTGGAAGATGAATCCCGGCAAGCTCATCGATCCCTACAAGCTCGACGAAAATCTTCGCCTCGGAGCCAACTACGCTCCGTGGGAACCCGCGACCCGATTCCAGTTTCCCGCCGACCACGGCAGCCTGTCGCACGCCACTCTGCGCTGCGTAGGCGTCGGCAAATGCCGCCGCGAAGAAGGCGGCGTAATGTGTCCGAGCTATCGCGCCACGCACGAGGAAGAGCACTCAACGCGTGGCCGCGCGCACTTGCTCTGGGAAATGACGCAAGGCGAAGTCATTCGCGACGGCTGGCGCAGCGAAGAAGTCAAGCAATCGCTCGACCTCTGCCTGGCCTGCAAAGGATGCAAGAGCGACTGTCCGGTCGGCGTCGACGTAGCCACCTACAAAGCCGAATTCCTCTCTCATTACTACGAAGGCCGCATCCGCCCGCGCAGCGCCTACGCTTTCGGCAACATCGACCTGTGGGCGCGCATCGCGTCGAACGCACCAGGCCTGGTCAACCTCACCACGCAGCTTCCGGTCCTGCGCGACATCGCAAAGCTAGTTGCAGGCATTCCCCTGCAGCGCTCGATCCCAGCATTCGCCCCCGAAACATTCAAACAATGGTTCCACCGCACACGTAGCGGCGGACGCATTCGTCCGCCCCGAGATGCGAAGCAAGCGGGCGCTGAAGTTCTCCTCTGGCCCGACACCTTCAACAACTACTTCCTTCCCGCCACCGCCAAAGCGGCCGTCGATGTCCTCGAAACCGCCGGATACCACGTCATCCTCCCGCAGGCGAATCTCTGCTGCGGCCGTCCGCTCTACGACTTCGGCATGCTCGACCGCGCGCAATCGCTGCTGCTCGACATCCTCGACCAACTCGAGCCCGAGATCGAAGCCGGAATCCCCATCGTCGGACTTGAGCCCAGCTGCGTCGCCGTCTTCCGCGACGAACTACTCAACCTCTTCCCGCACGACGAGCGTGCCCAAGCCCTCGCCCGCCAGACATTCCTGCTGAGCGAGTTCCTCGAACGCAACTCCGGCAACGCTCCTCTGCCGCAACTCCGCCGCAAAGCGCTCCTCCACGGACACTGCCATCACAAATCCATCATGAAGATGACCGCCGAAGAATCCTTGCTGCGCCGCCTCGGCATCGACTTCCAGTCTCCCGCTCCGGGCTGCTGCGGCATGGCGGGCTCCTTCGGCTTCGAGCACGACAAATACGAGATCTCCGCGGCGATCGGCGAACTCGAACTTCTCCCCGCCGTGCGCAAAGCGCCTGCCGGCTGGCTCATCATCGCCGACGGATTCAGTTGCCGCGAGCAGATCGCCCAAGGCACCGACCGTCACGCGCTGCATCTCGCCGAAGTTCTGCAGATGGCGCTCGACCCGCCCAATGCGGCCGATCCCTTCCCCGAGTCGGCGATCGTTCGCGAGCGCGACGCCGAAATCCAGTCCTCCATGAAACGGGCGGGCGCAGGCATCGCAGCCATCGCCGCGGGCAGCGTACTTCTATGGCAGCTCACCCGCAACCGCAGCGCCTGAGCGAAAGTCAACGGGCGAAAGGCTTTAACCGCTGAGTTCGCTGAGAAAGGCTCGCTGAGTGCGCGGAGATGTGCTCCATTCTGCTTCTAACTCTTGACTTCCCGAGCTCCTATTTCCCATAAACCCGGTTTCTGCCACAATGGACTGAGACTCACGCTCCTCTTCTTCCGAGACTCATCCGACGTGCTATGGATCGCTCCGTTCCAACCCTTGCCAGCAACAAAGTTGCTTCCGCGACCTTGACCTCGTCTGAACCGACGGCAGCCTCTCCCTTGCGCGGCTCGGTCCTGGTCCTGATCCAGTTCGACGTCTGCGAAGAGATTCGCCTCGACGTGCTGCGCAACATTCTCGGCGCGCGCACCGCCGACGCCACGTTCAAGCAAAAAGCTCCGGGCTACGTGCGCTATCAGCGTCCTCCGGTCGAGGAGACGCTTGAGCCGCTGGTGCTCGAAAGCGGCGAGCGCCTCGACGGGCAGATCAAGTACTACGATTACGGCGTCGTCAGCCTGGTCTTTCAGCTGCCCTTTTCCGGCGGCTGGGACACGCTGGTGCAGCTTTCATGCCGCTGGACCTCCGACACCAACTTTGAAACCCTGGCCACGCGCATCGTCACGCAGAAGCTGGAGCGCGCCGCTCCCGCGCTGGTCAAGCCTTACGACCTCAAGCAGGGCGAGTGGCTGCAGGAAGACTACTTCATCTTCCACGTGCGCGAGATCGAAGGCGCGCCCTCGGCCAACGACTTGCTCAACGAGCATGCCGACCGGATTTCGCAGGTCGTGCGCGGCGAGATGACTCCGCTCTCCGACGACGAGCGCCAGGAAATTCTGCTCTCCCGCATTTCCTACTATCCCAACGATCTGGCCGTGATTGGCTGGAACGCCGCCTTCATCTACGACACGCCCGCGGGCGCCGAGACCGCCATCCAGCTGCTGCAGTACGCCAACTCGCAGCTGCTCGAGTTCCGCCACTACGACGAATTTCTCACCAAAGAGCTGGAAAACGTCTACGACTTCCTGGAAGTCGGCGGCACCGGATGGTGGTCGCGCTGGCGGACGGCGCGCGCCGCCTCCAAGCTGCACACCGTGCTGCTCGACGTCAACGAACTCACCGAGCGCGCCGACAACGCCATCAAGTTCCTCAGCGACATGTTCTCGGCCAGGCTCTACAAACTGTGCGCGCAAAAAGTCGGAGTGCCTGACTACAAAGACCTGGTCAAAGAAAAGCTGCAGACCGCCGAAGATCTCTACCGCTTCATGGTCGAGCAATTCAACCAAAGCCGCGCCTTCGTGCTGGAGCTGATGGTGGTCGTCATCCTCATCATCGAACTCGTCTACTTCTTCCGCGGCAAACCGATCTAACAATCTGGGTGTTGCCTTTGATCGTGTGGGGACGGGCGCATTCGCCCGTCCGGGCCGAGCAAAGCTCGGCAGGTTTTCGCCGGCAGCGAGGTGAACGATTTTGGGAAAGTTTACTGGTTAGTACCCCCACCCCCCTCCCCCCGGGGTCTATTGGAATCATCGATGTAGCGGGAAATCGAGAAAAAGCGGCATATAGTAGTTGACGCAGGAGACTAGCCCCTAGTGTCTTGTGGACGATCTGTGGAAAAAGTGTGTAGAGGGCCGTCAGTTCTGCGAAACTCCTATCCTGTAACGCATTGATTCTAAGTAGAAAACCCCAGAGTTTTCCACTTTACGGAAGCCGAACTACTCTAGACTGCAGATTTTCTTTGGCTGCGACGCAGTTCTGGGAGTACACTCCGAATTGAAGAGGTATGTTTCTATGCGCGACATTCGATCAGACCTGAAAGAGCGTCTGTCCCAGTGCTTGACGGAAGAGCGCACTCTGGAAGCGCGACTTGATGCGGTTCGCGAAAAAGCGGAGGGCATACAGGCACTCCTGAAGGATGAAGAGGATCGGTACGCGAACTCCATTGTGCCGTTATTTCCTGATGGCGACACCGGACGCTTGAGAAAACTGATTGTTCATGTCTTTGAGGCGCAGCGGCGGCCTCTTGATCTCGAAGAGATCAAGGGCGAGATCGCGAAGACCGACTACAACTTCGGAGAAAAAAAACCAGGGAGGGCGATTCACTTTGCACTGGTTGGAATGGGGCAGACTGGCGAACTTGAGCGATTGGCCGACAAACGGTGGGCAATGAGAGACACGACTGAATCGCCGTCGAGACTGACCCAATGACGCAATATGAAGTTAAGCCAATAGGCACAGCGGAACTGCGAGTCCACGCCGCCGAGACCGACAACCAAGCCTCAAAACGAAAACCGCCAGTTGACGCTGGCGGTTTCAGTGGATGGAACACAAACCGTAGTTTGAATTCCACTTCTAGCTCCGGTGCGGTTCAACACCGCATCGGATTTGTGTGGGGGCGTAGCTCAACTGGAAGAGCGCAGGTCCGCAAAACCGTGAGATGCCCGTCCAAATCGGGTCGCCTCCACCGCAATTCTAAAACTGTGTAGCCTAACATGGAAGAGCCAAAGTTTGACAAAAAAGATTTTGAGAATGTGATTGATAAACTTCTGCAAACCAAGCCCTTACCCAAAAAACAACTCAAAACAAGCAAGAAACATAAGCCTAAAACGGTGATTCCTGCTCGTTCTGACCGTCCACCAAAGCCCGAAAAGTAAGGCGCTGCTTCGCGGCGATCCCGCTGAGCATGTCCTCGAAGATTGCAGGATTCTTGCGGTTATTGTGACGAAATTCCATCTCCTGCAAATATCGTGACAAATGCTTCTTGCTCAGCTTGTGCCAGCTTCCAACTAAACCACGCTTGAACAGAGAGAAACTGGACTCCACGCTGTTCGTGCTCACCAGTCCGAATGCGGTTTCGAATGCGTACTGACCCTTAGAGTGATTCACGACGTGATGCTTCGCATGCTCCCTTTCAACAGCGTGAGACACCGATGAACTATCATCCGTCATGATCTGCGCAACCTTCGGCATATCTACGTGAGTCTTGATGGCTGCTTTCCACGTATCACCCTTGGTGTCTGGCGCGTGCACGAATCTCACTTGACCGTTTCGCTGTTTCAGTCCGAGCACGACAGCTTTCTCTTTCTTGCCGTACCAAACGCCGCGACCTTTCACGCGACCGCCCACGAATGTCTCGTCCAGTTCCAGCACACCCTGAAGCAGAGAGCCATCGCCGCCCATTGCTTCACGAATCCTGTGGCACAGATACCACGCGCTCTTTACTGAGACTCCGATGGTGCGAGCGACCTGATTCGCGCTGATTCCTTTCTTCGCTTGACAGATAACCGCAATAGCCATGAACCATTTGGTCAAGGGAATATGGCTGTCATGAAAGAGCGTGCCAGACTTTACAGAGAACTGATTACCGCACGCCAAGCACTCATAGATGAAACGGGGCTTACCAGTCTTGCCCTTGGAAGTGATACAGCTGATGTTTTTGGAATGGCACTTCAGGCATTCCACACCGTTCGGCCATCGCTTTGTTTCTAAAAAACAGATGCAGGTCTCTTCATCGTGGAACTCTCGGATTATGTCGGCCAAGTTCATGATAGAGTCCTTTGCAACTAGAAGAACTCTAGCATATAAAGTTTCCTGTGTCAAGTACTATATGCCGAGAAAAAGTCTAAGGGCTGCAACAACTTACGGGCAAAATCTTCCGTTTAAAGGACTTAGGTGGGGATCGGGCCAAGTCCGCTTTGCATAGCCCACTTTGGCATGCCGAGATGTTCTCAGTAAAGGTCGTTCGTCACAGGCTTGGGCTGTGGAAGGTTGTGGAAAACATTCTCCTCGGAGTCGCCCCGAGTTTAGGTCGAGAGGAAGAGTTCGATGAACTGGCGCGGGGTAACGATCGAGACGGATTTGTACTTTTGTACGGCTAGCAGGTGATGGTCCCCAGAGACTACGACTTGGGCCTGTGCTTCGACGGCGCATTCGAGAATGCGGTTGTCATCGGGATCGTCCGGGACGGCGTCGACGGTCGTGCGGGGAACGACGAGTTCGCCCATGCTCCAGAGGACCGGTAAGACTTCCCGGAGCATGGCTTGCGGCCACTCGAACTTTTCCGAGAGGACTCGGCGAACTTCGGTTTGAATCGGCTCAGAGTAGAAGAACTGGCATTGCCCGGCTTCGGCGAGTTCGAGAACGCCCCGAGGTGTGCCGCCGAAGACCAGCGCCGACACGATGACGTTCGTGTCGAGAACAATGCGAATCACTTTTTGGCTGCGCGTTTGGAGGCGCGCAGTTCGTGGACGAGGCGGTCTACGTCTTGCTCGCCGATGCCCTGGCGGCCAGCTTTCGAGCGGCCGTAGGCGTTGATGTCGTCCCACCAGGAGCGGCGTTCGTAATGGCGGAGAGCCTCGCGGATGAGTTCGCTCATTGTGCGGCTCTCCCTCTTCGCGATGGATTGGGCGCGCTTCAGCATGTCGGGCGGAAGGGTTACGGAAAGCGTTCTTGTGTTCCTCATATTGATATTGTATAGCAGGATTAAGCCATATTTAGCATGATTTCAAATTCCCAAGAAAACAAAGATCACCACCCCAATCTCGCCAAAGGGCGGCGAGATCAGGATGGGGCACCCGGCACTGGACAATTGGATCAGCCGACGTTAAGTGCGCGCCACATCCCTTTATGGAGCAGGAGTTTCTCTTGGAGATCGAGCGTAGAGTTTCGGTTCCTGTTTCCACGTGTAGTACACAGCGCCCCGCCTGCTTCTCGCGCTGTTCACGTTGCCTATCGCGCTGCACTCAAAGAGTGCGCTGACTATGCCAGGGATGTCCAGTTCGCTGAACCTCGGTTGCTCCTCTGCCTTCGAGCAAAGCTCCTTGAAGGTAAACTCTCGTTTTCTGAGTGACCCAATGAGCGAGAATGCTGCTTCAACAACGGAAGCTGGAAAGTATCCGACGAGTTCGTCTTTTATCTCGGGAAGGAAGTAATCGATTGAGTAGCTGCGAAGCCCGCTTTGGACTTGGTCTTCCCTGAGTCTTCTGCGTATTAAGCCTGAGGATTGGTCTGCTGCGTCAAACGGTTGGATATGTGTTAGGACCTGAATGAAATCCCGAGGAGTATGCCGCGTAAACTCGAGCAGGTGCGGTACGATTGATTGCCTGAAGACCCGCCTTCCCCGGCCGCCTCTCAACCTCATCTGCGGCGGGAAATAAGCTGCAAACACGTCTGCTAGTGAGTTGTCCGTTACTCGCGCTTTTAGGTTCACGAGTCTGACGAGGTTCGATTCTCCGGGCTGACGGGGGTCATGATACCAGTCCAAGTTGATGGCTGAGTCCTGTCGCAACTTGTTCTTGTTTGCGCCGGGTAGTTTCTCGAAGAGGTCCGTGCGGCATAGCAGCAAAATTTTCGCGGGTACGTTTTCTTTGGCGAACATGGCGTTCAGTCTCGATACTTCCAATAGTAGGGAAGCTAGAGAATCGTATTGAATCTTCTCTGCGGTGAAGATGTCGTCGAGGCCATCTACGATCAGCAGGTGCTGGCTGCGAGAGCGCATGTTCTTGATAATTGCCTTGAGGTGTTCGACGTAGTAGGGAAATTTGAGTATTTGCTCGTGGCGATCACGGCGAAATTCAGATTCAAAGACAACTGGAAGCTTGACCCTAAACGTGCGAGTTGTAGACGTTAGGACGACCTCACGGAGACTTCGGTTTGGTAGCACGCCAAGTTTCGCTAGAACGTCGACCGCTTTCTCAAATTCGGTGTTCGGATCTCTTCCTTCGTCTTGACTAAGAGATTCGAACAGGCGCACTAAGAGCAGCCATGCCCAAGCGGTCGGGAACTTTGCCTGAGGATCGTCGCCGGGAAAAAGACGTGCAAAGTCGTGATATGGAAAGTCGGCCAAGAACGTCGGGATTGCAAAGAATTGAGGATCGCTGTCTGCCGTTAGCCGCAGGTGCTCGCTGAGGGCTGACTTGCCCGAACCCTTGTAGCCGAGAACGAGAAACTTGCGGCCCTCTCTGGCCTCGCCGGATATCCCGTTAATATCGAAAAAACCTGCCAGAAGCAGATTGGGGTCGGAGGCGCCTTCGTCTTCCGCACTCGCCCAGCCGAATTTAATCGATCCATACGGAATCATAGAAAGCGTTTCTCAAAAGAAAAGGGTCCTACGGCATTGGCCGCGGGACCCCCGTCCTGACGCGTCCTTTGTACACTGGGGGGCGGGAAAATGCAAAGAGGGTAGGGCTCGGAGTTCGACGGGATCAAAGGCAACATCAAGATGAACTGCGCTGCGGCCCGATACGCCTGGGCCGCTGGACAGCCGGGGGCGGCTGTCCCTACATGAGCCTCGGCACACAA
>CALFMO010000065.1 GCA_937879855.1 uncultured Acidobacteriaceae bacterium
GAAACTATCGTTTACGTAAATTATTATCACAAATCCATCCGGGCGAGATCTTGCTCGAGGAGTTCATGAAACCGCTAGATTTGAGCGCAAAAGCGCTAGCGTTAGCGCTGCATGTTGATGCGCCTCGGGTGCATAAGATTATACATGGCAAACGCGCGATAACGGCGGATACAGCTATGAGATTGGCCAGGTATTTCGGCACATCGGTGGATATTTGGATGAACCTACAAAAGGACTTTGAGATCGAGGCCGCTCTTTTTAAACAAAGACGGATCGATGCGGAAGTGAACCCGTCGCGGGCGCGGTGCAGTAAAGGGAATAACAGGCTAAAGATAATGAAGTTAAACCACTTTTCGCGATGCGCGGCTGCCTGCTTAACGGCACTGGCTGCGCTTACCGCCATGTCATGCGCTACAAAGAAAGCTCCTGCGAGCGCCATTGAGCCGGGTTCAACTGCGTTGTCTGCACACGTAACCTACGTGGGGGACGTCGCACGCACGTGTGAAATGTCTGGTGGCGCCGCAACAATGAATGGACCGCTGCCTAGGTATCCACGGGCAACAGAGGTTGCTGCCGACCAAGATCCGGGACCCTATGGTGGTTTCGTCCATCAACTGATAAGCGACGATTCATATAGCCAAGTTTCTTCCTGGTATAGGAGCAGAATGCCATTTGGCTCTGAGCGACAATGGCCGAATGACTGTGGGCCAAAGGCGATGTACCAGACGATGCAAGGTAGTGCGCTCTTCACCGTCGGCACGTTAGGCAAGGACTACAGAGCAGCGTGGGTTACGAAAGTGCCGCCGGATTCGCGAGTAAAAGGTTGGCCAATCGGAAAGCAGCTACCACGAACGATCATTTTGCTCAGTGAATCAAGCGCGGCTAAGCGTAGCCGCTAGGGATCGTCAAAATACGCCTGCCCTCCCGGCAGGCGCAGTCTTTAACACCTGGCGGTTATTTCGCTTTATTGATCCGACGGTTAGCTGAAACAATGCTGAACCGGTTATGCTTTGGCTGTCTCAGTTCGTTCTGAAGATAATGTCGATAGGCGTTGGGCCCGCAGATTTCGTCGGGCGGAGATGCGCCTTCGCCGGCGATGCAGCGCGGATAGCGGACAGAACGCGACGCTCCTACAACGTCTCTCTCTATGATCCGCAGCAACCACCCATTACCGTCTAAGCCATATTGGTAATGGAAGAATTTGGCCGGATAGAAGGCAGAGTCCAAGGGCCAATTGCGCTCGCGGCCAGGGTCCAACATCGAGTTTGCTGGAACCCGTTCATAAATATCGCCTTTGAGTATGAACCGATGGTCATTGAGGTTTTGCCATCCCATGACAGCCTGAATGACTCGATGCAGTCCCCCCAACTTGGTACTTATCCCGACTTCAACTTCTCGAGTAACTGCTGGAAAAACATCTTCAAGCAAAAGAGTGACGCGAAAGATGAGTTGATAAACGGACCCAGGGCGACGCCGCATAGCGCTGGTTCCGAGGTTAACCATCAGAAAAGTATCCCTACTGTGCTTTCCGATCGCGTTAGCGTGAGACACGCGCTGGCTGGCGCCTTTTGGAGCGCTCGATATTGACAAAACCTCCGTCCAGTTTTTTGCCGTTATCCTATTTATACGCCTGCCATCTTAAGAGCCGTACCCACCAAGGTGGCAGCGATAGCATGTGCGGCCTTTAAGTCCGTTGGCAGTCCAAGTTGCTGATGGAATTTCGTGTGTGGCTCGAGCCTCAGAGCGAGTCGTGGGATTGGACTAACCGTCGAGAACTTTGGTTAAATGAACGGCTTAGTAGCGACATAATAATCGAGACAGGTCGGGCCACAACCAGCTAACCGCTGTTTTATTTTGTGTCGGCGATCGAACGGCGCGCCTGTGTGGCAGGCGCGTGGTAACAAGCTGGACCGTACGGATGCGGTCATGAGTGATCGGAACGATGCCGGCCTGGCGTAATGCGCTAGACTACAATTTGAGCCCATCGTGAAAATGTAGTAAGGAATGGGGCTTCTATAAACAGCGCCTTGCGTTATATGTCCCGGGTTTGCAAAATCGGGCAGGCGTTCGGCAAGACTAATTCTAACTTCGGGAAATACCGAAGTGAATAATGTACTATGGTTTGGTGGACCAACCCAAGGCCCAATCGCACGGTTCTTGAAGCGAACCCTGAGGAATCAGCCTGAGGAGCAACAGCTCGTTTTGTCCGCAATCCAAATTCTCGAAACGACGTCCCTCGACGTGCTCGCCAAAACTGGCAAGGTTGGCAAAGTTAAGGGGCCCATTCGTGAATACCGAATAAACGCCAAAGCACATTGGATCAGAATTTTGTTAGCGCAGGGCAAAGGGACTGACATACATCTGCTTCATGTGGTCCTTAAGAAACAGAACAGGCTGGATGCCGGTGACGTCCAGATTGCTGAGGGCAGATTTAAAAGATTATGAGCCAAGTTGCTCTGGAGGAGAATCAAGAGATGAAAGAGGCAATGAGAGCGAGCGATCTAGATCGTTTCCTCTCGGCAAATCCCAAGCTAGCTAAGCGCATGAAGGAAAGACAGCCACTCGTGGCACTGGCGGTGATGCTGCTGGAGTTGCGCGCCAGGCTGGGAATGACGCAGGAAGAACTAGCTCACAAAGCGGGGTTAACACCGAGTCAGCTAAGTGAATACGAGAATGCCGCCACTGAGGGCATAGCTCTGAGGACCCTGAACCGGATAGCGCTGGCCGCTGGAGCGTCTCTTAGAATTTGCTATGACCTGCGGGATTCGGAACTTGCCGGCCGGGTCCAGTTTCACATATTGCGTCCGAACAGCGATTATGTCACAGGTGAATTCGTTGTAAATTGCAAGCGGCCACCAAGTGCGGGACTCGCTGCCTAGACTCATGGCGAATACTAAACGAGGCAGAGCTCCGGTGACCGCGACAGCGCCCACAAACGGCTATTCTGCAGCCCAGCTTTTTGCCAAGATTTGCAACGAACTTGTGAGGAACCGAATTCGGCATAGGGCTCTTCTCGACACTCTGATTCGCGCCAAAGTAGTCGATGACACCGATTACTTGCGTGCCTACGAAAAGGTAGAGGCGGAGGACTTCCATGCCCTAGCAGACATGTTACTTATGGAAAGGGGAGAGTTCGAACGTGCTTATTCCGGCTGGCTAAAAAAGTCGAGGTCAAAGTACGGATTCCGGCGCCACGCGAACGTCCCACAATTGAGTTTCGATTTCGTATCAGAAGAGCCGAGGAAATCGCGGAAAAAGCGCACACCAACCAAATAGAAGACAGAGCACAAACGAGAGACGGGCGATGAGGAGATCCAAGAATGTGTCTTTGCCACACGCATTGACTACAGTAGGCTTGGTCTGCGACAGACCTTTAGGCGAACCACAGCCGATCGACATTGTATCGTTATAGATGAAAGTTGAAATGCCCAGGAAGAATAGGAAAACCACTACTTAATGATGATGTTGGTCGGAACAGGTGCAGTCAAGTGCAATGAAGAGAATACATCTAACTGACGAAGACGCCAACACGATCATTAACCGAGACGAAGATCATTACTTTGAGCGGAAAGCATTACAGGCCGATGGTAAGCAATTACAAAAAGTCGCCGTTGCATTTGCAAACACTGACGGCGGCGACGTTGTTATTGGCATCGCTGACGGCAGGAACGAGGCCGATCCGGCTAAGCGGTGGGTGGGTGCTAGGAGAATTGAGGATCTAAACTCAGCTTTGCAGGCTCTATCCGAAATCGAGCCGAGTTTGAGCTTTGATTACACCATACTTTCAACGGACAGGTACCCAGGGTTCGTTTTGCAGGCTGAAGTTCAAAAGAGCTCCGAAGTACACCATACTGCGGACCGGCAAGTTTACTTACATTTAGGTGCGCAGTGTCTACCCGTGAGAGGATCTCAGCGTATTCAAGAGCTAGCATTCGCAAAAGGCGCCTCCTCATTTGAGGATCAAGTCCTTAAAGAGGTCGCACCAGAGGAGATTGTTGATTCGAAGGAGATAACCACTTTTCTTCATGGCTATTCCCCAAAGACTGCGCCGATCGATTCGTTGTTAACCAAAATATCTTGGAGCGGTCAACCTGGTTCCCTCGCGTGTGCGGCATTTTACTGTTTGCATCTAATCCATCAACAGTCATGCCGCGCAAATGCGCTGTAAAAATCGCACGCTATGAGACGCGGGAGGATGATCCCGAGCGCGATCACCTAAAGGACACGTTTTCAATTGAAGCTCCACTCTATCAACAAATTCACTTAGCGGTGGAGAAGGTTTCGGAAATAATGTCCGGCATTACGATTTGGACCGCGAGCGGCCTCAAAGCCGTGGAATATCCTCCTGAAGCGATCTGGGAGATTGTAGTCAATGCAATAATCCATCGGGACTATTCTATATCGGATAACGCCCAGATACTGCTCTTTGACAATAGAATCGAAGTGATCAGCCCAGGCAGGCTGCCCGGTTACGTAACACCGGAGAATATCTTGGACGCACGTTACTCCCGCAACCCAAAAATAGTTAGGGCTCTGAACCGACATTCTAAAATGACGCCCGGCGAATAGCTCAGCGGTAGATCACTCGCTTCACACGCGATCCGACGTCACCGGATGCTTACCCTGACAAAGTTGTGAAGAGTATTGCGACAGATTCGAAGGGCTTCTTTTCGATTGAAGGTTTAGCAACGGGTGAATATGGCCTCAAATTCCACAAACTCGGATACAGAGTGAGCATTGATTATCTGCGTATTTGTTCCGATGCTACTTTGATATTCGATGCAACGCTCCAGAGTCTACAAAGCACGATTGCGCATGACCCTATCCTAAATGCGCCCACCTATCTTTCCGATGGATACACTCTGCACAAATGTCTCGACCGCAAACCCTAACAAAATGCGTTTCATCGAACGGACCTGTGATGTATGAGCACGGCTATCATCCTCATGGTGCTCGCAGGCATGCTTTTCATCATCGCCCGCCAATCAAACCTCACCCGACGAGCCGCTCAAACCAAACCCCAACGCAAATGAGCCTGACGTATTCGCAAACGGCAGCGCGGACCTCGATCCAGAGAGTGACACCGGTGAACCGAAGGGCTGGAACTAGGTCATCAGCGGAAGGTCGAGATAGTAGTCTTTTTCTGGGAGTCGTTCCTCGACAGCCCTAACGACGTTCGAAGGTAACCACAGCGTAATCTGCGCGCCAGCAGCGCTGAACGTCACCGAGTTGTTGGCCGTGTTAGTGCTAACCACTGTAAATTTTACTTGGTGCATGGATGCCTTATCTACTTCCCCGCGCCTGGAACTGCTTACAATCGCATTGAGCGAGCGTGTTAAAAACCCCAGCCGGAGTTACCTTATTTTATCACATTCGATAGAGAACGCTTCGAACGCCGCGCCAGTGCTTT
>CALFMO010000066.1 GCA_937879855.1 uncultured Acidobacteriaceae bacterium
ATGGGTTTGGGAGAACTCACATTCTACGTGGTCCACTTTTCGGGGGCTGGGTCAGCTTCCCATGGAGCAAGATGTCTCTGCAATTGACTTCACGAGCGATGTCGGTGCAGGTTTTCCCTTCGGCGGCCATCGAAAAGATCAACCGTACGCCTTCGACCTCCTTACGAGGCCCCAGGATTAAAGTGGTTCGGTCGGTTTTGATACTCTTTTGCTGCCCGGCTTTTAAAATCTGTTTGAGCTTTCCTTCTGCGGAGACCATGCGTCGTCGATAACCGAAGCCGGGAGGTCCACCCACCCAGAAGCCCAACTGAACGATTCGCGTCTTTCCCTGAAATACCTTTTCTCCCAACTCGCGGCTAAATTCGGCAGCCATACTCCGTTTTAAAGCCTTGAGAAGCGAGCTCGACGCCGTGCCATCGTTGCTGAATTGCTCAGCACAATATTGAAGAGGAACTCCCGAGCTCGCGCACAGGAACTCGTAATGAGCTGCTTCGTCGGGGTTTTGAAATCTACCCCACCGACTAACGTCGTAAACAAGAATCGCCTTAAACTCCGCTGCACCGCTAACAACATCTTTCAGCAGGGCACTGAGGCCCTTGCGGTGTTTAATGATGACGCCGCTCTTACCGGGGTCTTCGTATGTCTTAACGATGTTGAAGCCGTGGTTTTGGGCGTACTCCTGAATTCGAAGTCTTTGATTGGCAATCGAATACTGTTGGTCCTCCGTGGACATTCTCAGGTATACGGCGGCGGGAGTTGGTGTGACTGACATGGCAGAGCCCTCCTTTCAGGAGACGCGACTAGATTTCCACATGCTACTTTTGGGTTCTTGTGACATATGTCACATACTTTCCCCAGGCAATTGAAATAAGTTTTCAAAATGGACGCGAAGACCAAGATTTGCACCCGCTACGCGGCTCAATTGGCTGCAATCGCAGCAATCGATCGCACTTATTATCTGAACGGAACGGCTACCACTGCGGACCGAGCCAATTATTTCAGGCGACAAAACGACTTAAAACAACTACGTGCTCTACTGTACGCAGAGTTGAGCAGGGTTCGGCACTCGGTTACCACGAAGCCGGGAACCTTCCGTGTGCGAATCCTTGACTGGGCTGTCGGCCAACCAGTCGTGAGTGCGCCACAATGTATGCTAGCGCACGATCTAAACAATTACCTCGGCGCGGTGATCGGCCACTGCGAGTTGCTGGCAGATTGCTTTCCGCGAGGTGCTGAAGCGGCTAAGCACTTGTCGGGAATCTTGGAATCGGCACAAAAAATTGCTAAGCGTATTCGTGAAACTGTTTGCAAGAGGGAGAACCTCGGGTCCGTTCCGGACGTTTTATTTTGAACGTTCAGTTCTTCTCTTCAGCCGCGATGACGAGTCAAGCAGGTCTCTCAGTAATCGCTGGGCATCGGCCATTCTCTTGAACGTTCGAGGTAGATTTTCTGGGCTGGCCGCTGTCCAGCGCCTCTTGATGGCAAAGAAAAGCTTAAGTTTGACCTGCTGCATGCAAAGCTTGCACAAGGCGTTAGAGCCGTAAGGCACGTTCTTTTTGCTGCATTTCATGCATCCGTAGTCGTCAAAATAAAATTTCATCCGGTGCCGATGCTCAGGCGGCAAGATTCTCCTGATGGCGAATGCGGTCTCTCGTGACAGGAACCAAGGCTGCAGAAAAATGTCATCCAGAATCTGTTTGTCGTCTTTTGTCATTTTCATTTACCCTCTGGGGTGAAATTTGTGGAAGGTTGACCTCACGGCGTTGTTGCTGATCCGTGTATAGATTTGTGTGGAAGTCAGATAGGTGTGCCCGAGTAATTCCTGTATCGCACGAATGTCAGCTCCTCGCTCTAAGAGATGAGTGGCGAAGCTGTGACGCAGCGTGTGAGGGCTGGCCTTGCCAATCCCGGCTCGCCGTGCGGTCTCTCGTACGACAAAGCTCAACGCGCTTCGATTCAGCGGACGATCAGCCCTGTAGCGCACCAGGTCAATTTTCTCTTTTTTTAGGAACGTTCTGAATCTCTTCTTTGCCTCGGCGCGTGACACTGTCGTCGGATTACCCAACCACTTGCTATGTTTTTCTCCGCCCTTCGTTGCCGTGCGGTAGTCCTTCCAGTTTCCGATCCATGCTTTCTGGGCGTAGGTGATGTAACCTTTCTGCGGGTCGATTTTGTCTTGGAACACGTACCCTGTCTTTCTTCCTTTGAGGTAGGAGCGCAGGCTCTTCGCCGCCTGCGATCCGAAGTAGACAACTCGCTCTTTGCGTTTCCCACGGACTCGCAACCTACGCCCTTTGAAGTCGATGTCTTCGACTCGGGCGAGGCGGAGCTCTCCGATTCGACAGCCCGTCGCGTAAAGAAGTTCGATCAACGCACGATCGCGGGGATGCGAGGCCGCGCGAATCAACTTCTTGACCTGAGCTTCGGTAAGTGTGCGGGGGAGTGGTTTGGTTCGTGCGCGAGCCTTGAGGAACCTCGGGGCCACGCTGTCGACGACGCCGCCGAGATAGAGAAAGTCGAAAAAGGATCGGAGTGGCCCGAGGTGGTCGGAGATGTAGCTGTCTGCCCACCGATCAGGGAGTGTGTTGGTTAAGAAATCACCGATGTCCATCGGGGTCACCGAGGAAAGGGCTTTTCTTCCGATGTGATGACAAAGTTTTCGGGCGACGTTGTAGTAGCGATCCTGGGTTGAAGGTGCATAGTGCTGAGCAACCAGCCACCTCCTAAATCGCTTAGCCATCTCCAAATTCAAAATTTTGTGTGACTTCCGGGATTCTTGGTTGCTGGTGTTCGTGGTTCCTAGCGCCGGACGGTTCCGAATTAGCCGAGCGTGATGTGCGGGAAGATGACCAGCCATGTTGCCTCCTTGGAGGCTATGTCGGCACCACTGAGAAAAACTTTAGCTTGAATGTCTTTTTTTTTGGGCCGAACGAAGGGTCAGGGTAGCGTGGTACACCATACTGCGCAATCGGTTTGGATTCTGCACGTAGACCAAGTTCTCGCAGGTGTCCGGTTAGTTAGGAAACTTTGCTGACGGTATCCTCTGGGTTATCTTTCCCGGATCCCTCATGGTAATAGTGGTCGGAATAACGACCGCCGTAATAGTAGTACGATTCCGCCGAATCCCAAGTGAGCGCGTTCAGGACGATGCCCATTACTCTGGCATTGACCTGCACCAGTAGCTCGCAAGCTTGCCGCAGCGCTAGTTTTGTCGTCTTCTTCGCCCGAGCGACGAGTATGATTCGGTCCACTTCCGGCGACAACACCACCGAATCGGTCACGGTCAAGCATGGAGGACTGTCAATGATGATGTGGTCAAACTCATGCCGCCAACACGCGAGATGTTCCTTCATGACAGTCGAGCCGAGCAACTCGGCAGGATGTGGGGGAACCGGGCCGCCGGGCAAAATCCACAAGTTCGGCACTTCCGTAGACCGGATCATGACATCTTCGACCTTGTCGACCCCGCTAAGAAGAGTGCTGAGGCCTCCCCGGGAGTGAAAGCCGAACAGCTTATTAATGCCGGGCCGACGGAGGTCGGCATCTATTAAAAGGACGCGCCCTCCACGCTGCGCTAGGACCAACGCTGAATTTGCGCTGATGGTAGTTTTGCCCTCCTGCGGCAGGGCGCTCGTGACAAGGATTACTTTGGGCGGAGCGCCAAATGAGGAGAGAAGAATCGAAGTACGCAGCGAGCGGTAGGCTTCGGCGGCTTCTGATCTGGGTCGTGCGAATGTGACCAGAGCAGGCAAATCAGCGTCGCTGGTCTGAACGGAAACAGCTTTCAAACGGTTTCGCAAAATGGGGTTGTTCGCAAACTGTAAGGGAATCGTTCCCAGCGCTGGCAGAGCCGAAATCGCTTTAATCTCTTCGATGCTTCTGACGCTGGTGTCCAGACTCTCCAGCGTGAATGCAAGTCCAATACCGCAGGCCAATCCGAGGATGAGGCCGAGCTCGAGGTTTCGCGGCACGTTCGGTTTGACAGGACTGGTCGGAATCCGTGCTACGTCGACGACACGGATATTGCTTGATCGCAAGCCCGCGCTAACCCCTGCTTCCTTGAGCCGCTGCAGAAGATCCTGGTACAACTGCCGGTTCGCTTCCGCATCGCGCTTCAGCACCGAGTACTCAATCGCGCTTTCGTTGAGTTGATTTGCTTCCTGTTTCTGCTGATTGAATGCGGTTGTGAGCAGGGTTTCCCGTTGAAGAGCGGCCAGGTATTCATCGCGAATCTGCTGCTGCATTCTCACTTCTTCGTCCGCGAGTTCTTTACGCACCTGTTTGAGCTGATTGCTGAGCTCGGCGACCTTCGGGTACCCAGTACCGAATTGAGTGGTAACCTGCGCGAGTTGAGTATTGAGGTCAGCTTCCTTGTCTCGCAATTTCTCCAGCATACCGCTCGGGCCTTCACGGGAGGTTTTCGAGAATGCGGCAGGATCTCCCTCCGCAGCGAGCCGGTAATTGGATTCTTTCTGAATACGATCAGTCTGGGCCGCCGTGAGCTCTCGGTTCAGTTCGTCCAGTTTGGCCGTTACGATGTTTTGCTTCTCGTCCACTCCCAGAATGCTGTGGTCTTTCTGGTAGCGGACCAGTTTCTCCTCGGAGGTTTGGACTTTCATCTGAAGATCGGCAAGCTCAGTCGAAAGCCAGTCCGAGGTTTGGGTGACGGCCTCGTATTTGGTTTTGAAGTTTTCCTCAGTGAACGTTCGTACCAATGCATTGACGATTTCGGTTGCCAGCCGAGGGTCCGGATGCGTGTAGCTGATCTGCACCAGCCGGGAGTTGGTAACTAACTGGACCGTGAGTCCACCGCGAAATCGCCCGAGCAGGCCCGTTGCCGCCGCCGGATCAGGCTGCGGGCTCGAAACTTGAAGGGCGTCCCCGTTTCGCTGTGTCGCACTCGGCGCAAACTTGGGGTTTTGGTCAAGGCGCATAGCCTCGATCACTTTCACGGCCAGGGCATCGCTTCGGAGAATCGCAGCTTGGGTCTCTAGGGTCGACTCATAATCGTAATCAGGAGAGCCGTTCTCGCCGTCCTTGAATCCCAAAACATTCGGCGTTTCTGGAAAAATCGCGATCTTCGAAGTTGCCTGATATAGCGGGGTTGTCTTAAGGGTGAAAATTACGGTCAATGCGAAAATGATGGCGAGTGTGGCCACGACGGCCCATCGGCGCTTCTTTAAGATCCGCCAGTAGTGCAGCAGAGGGCTTTCTTCTGCAACAAGATGGGAGTATGGAACATGGTGAAGTTTCTCAATAACGGGAAGTTCGACCGGTTCTAAACCGTCCGAGCCGTCGGAGCCGTTGTTTTTTGACTGAAAGTCCATTAATTGTCCCCAGGGAATTCCGCTCGCGGTGTTCTCGCGCTCTCCAGAGCGACGTGCCTTAAGAACAGCCGAATTTTAACATCTTCCTTCCAGTTTTCAGGCACAACTTTGAACAGCATGTAGCTCCAACATTTTGCTCCCTTGAGGGGCGGAGCGTCTATCCGCCGATCAAGAACATGCCGGGTTTTCCCGACAAATCACAATTTTTTGCCACCCCTGCCCCGCTCTTCTCGAATTCCAGTGCCGCCAGGGCGTTCGGCCCAAGAATCGATACCTGTCTCGCTGGGTGGCTTGGATGCCTTTCATAAGTTTCATAGCTTAAGCCACCCGAAGCTATAAAATCCGCGCTTTTGAGCTTGTTGGCGCGTGTGCTAAGCCTACTCGCTTTTGGAACCGTCACTACCATCCCCCGCGTCTTCCGGCGTATGCGCATTGTCCGGCTGCGCATTCGTTTCATTGTGACCTTCTTCTTGGCTGTGTGGGTTGGTTGCATCCGTGGCGAGCGTTCGAGCTTCCTGCTCTGCCAGTTTCTGCTCTAGCCTTGCCAGGCGGGCTTCGAGATCAGCGGTCTGGAGAACACGATGCGCCGCATTGGACAACTGGGCGATTGCACCGGCGATACGTGGGCTGATTTTCTTCGCTCGTACGTCATAAATCGTCTCGGCAAGAATGTCGCGAAGATTCCCGATATTCAGAGAACCAGCCGCCGGCGGCTCAGGCGTTTGAGCCCGATTTTTGCTGCCACCAATCTGGCCCAGGGTACGAGCTTTGTCCGGATGCTTGTGAAAGAAACATAGTCCGTCGGGGCCCGCTGGCGCGCCGCACGGAGCGCCTCTTTTGGTCTTACCGTTGCATCGTTGCATGACGCCTTCCTTTATCTAGGTAATGTATGAATTTCTTGACAGGCTCCGGTAGGATCTGGTTCTGCGTTTCTCCAACCAGTGGGCTCTCTGACAAAGTAGGCACCGACAACGAGAAGATTCTTCCGGCCGTTGCGTGCTGTAAGTGCCTGGAACAGTGGGGCTGGTCGTCAACCTTATGCACAGTGAAGTTCGTTCCTTCTGTCACAGATACACCGTTGTGATCGCCACAGAGTGCTGCTGCTGGTGGCGGAGATAATGCAGAGCCTGATTCGTGGAATCCACTGCATCGTCGTGCGTCCCCGTCGGGAAGCTCGCCAGCTCATCAAGGTATTCAGGCAACAATGGAGCGGACTCAGGCAGAAAAACCTTGCCGGCCTCAATCAGCGGTGTCACCGCTAGTGCTCGGGCCACCTTGTCGGTGTCCGCCTTTACGGGAACTATCGGCAAATTGGTGCCATAGCGCAGCTCCTGCACGAGACTTTGGCCGCTCGCTCGGTCCTCGATTAGGATCGCGCTCGGCTTCCACGCCGCTGCCAACTCGAGCACCTTTTTCTTCAGTTCGGGAAATTCAACTCGGCCACGCCACAATGACAGCAAGAAATATCCGGCCGCACTAA
This sequence comes from uncultured Acidobacteriaceae bacterium, assembly GCA_937879855.1. Classification (GTDB taxonomy): domain Bacteria; phylum Acidobacteriota; class Terriglobia; order Terriglobales; family Acidobacteriaceae; genus Sulfotelmatobacter. Next base: position 6,808 of record CALFMO010000066.1, read on the forward strand.
CGCCCCAGGTCGAGCAAAAGGTAAAATCATTGTCCGAGCCGCTTTTAAACCCAGTGTCCCACGACTGCAAAATCCGCCAGCACCTCGGCACCTCCCGGTAGAAACGCCACCACTCCCTTCGGAATATGGTGCCCTCCGCGGCTGCAGGTCTCTGTTGGTACAAAGAGACAAAAGCGGCACCGCCGATCACAGCGCGGATACGCTGCAGGCACTCGAGAGAGTATCTCGCTGGCCACAAGGCCTCCCCGGCGCGACGAAAGCCCTCGTCCGTTTCCGCGATGGCAGCTAAGGCCAGAGTGTCCCAAGTTTCGGAAGGCTCGCGCTGCAACCGTCCTGCGAGATCGTCTTGGTGCCAGCGCGTTTGGATTAGCACAATAGCTGCGGTGGGTCGGAGGCGGGTATATGCAACCGTTTGATACCACTCATAAAGGCCGCGGCGCACCGTTTCACTTAGTGCCTCCTCGCGATCTTTGATCGGATCATCGATCACGAGGAGTGCCGCACCGCGTCCAGTAATAGGTCCGCCCCTTCCGACCGCGTAATAGGAACCCCCGCGCGTCGTGTTAAACCGTCGCATGCTCGCGGAGTAATCCTTAAGACGAAAGTCGGGAAAGATGGCGCGGTGGATCGGATCGCTAACGAAATCCCGAACTCTGCGCCCAAAATCGTCAGCGAGTTCTTGGCCGTAACACGCCGTTATGACGGCCCGATCGGGGTGACGGCCCAGGTACCAAGCGACGAAAAGTTGCGTCGCGAGCAGACTTTTTCCGTGCTGCGGCGGCATGCAAATCATCTGTCGACGAATCTCGCCGCGCTCCACGGCCTCAAGCCTGTCCACGATGATGAGGTGGTGCGCAGCCAGTTCAAAGCTTGGCCATAGGGCAACGGCATAGCACGCAAAATCGTCTCGAGCTAAGGACAACAGTTTGGTCGGATCATTCTTCATTCCGATGCCTCACGGTGCGGTTGCGGGCCAAATACGTTTGAACAATTCGTTCCGCCGTCTCAGGATTCAGCTCAACGTGAACAATATTCATCGGGCTCTTTTCTTCCAGTTGGCCGTTCAATTTTGCCGACAACTCCACGATTCGGCGTAGCTCACTTATCGCAGTCAACGCTGTTCGATCATCCCCCACAGCTTCTGCTTTTTGCTTAATCCGATGGGCGTCTTGAGCCAGGCCTTGCAGTCGCGCAAGCCAAATGCTTGTCTCGGCGTGCACCTCAATTTCCGGAGTGAAGGGCCGATCCAGTCTGAGTTGTGAGAAGTTATATTCGAATTTCCGAATGCGTTTCGTTACCTCAGCGAGATTAAACGAGCACCTCCAGCGGGCCCGCTTGATGCTTCGGGACCCTGCGCATGTCAGCCGCCCGAGTCATAATGGCGACGGCGCCGTAGGCTACTTCCATTCGTTTCCTCTTAGTCGGAAGTATTGCTGGGAGGGTGCAGAGCGTGACCTGGGGACGAGGCTCTGGGTGAGCCCCCCAACAACGTCGGTCACGCCTCGGTGCTTCGCACCTGGCGTCGGCGGTAGCTACGCCAGGAGAACTTTGTTCATAATACCGCTTTCGTGCGTTGGCGCACTAAGAGTGTGGTTGACGACTTTGGTTACACCTCGCCGGACGACTGGCGCTAGACGATCAGGCCCCGCTTCGCCGTCGCACGTCCCGGGCGATTCGCCCCGGTCCTTTTGGGAGCGCGCCTTGTCGGATCTTTCGTTTCGTAAGAATTGTTTCTGACAAGCTCCAGTCAGCGCTATTTTTTTCGACAGGCGCTTTGCCAACTCTGGGTTGCTGATTACGTCCTATAAGTGGAATGTATTGCATGAATTCGACAGATGCATAAATCGTCCCGACAGGAGTTCGAAGCCAGCTTGTCCCTCGACGACTCATCTCTTCGAGTCAGTGCTCTTTGGATCGTTTCAGGTCCTTCAAGTCACTGCTCCGGCCTAAGGCCTGTTTGTTGGCCGCGAGGTCGTCGAGGGAAATGAAGCTCACCGGAACACCGAAGAAAGTGCTCGCGACCCTCTTTTTCCACGCTTCGGTAAATTGGACGCCTGTGATCTCGGTCAGGATGTCAACGCGCACTGGAGCAACTCCGATTTGGTAGACCACTTGCTTTTCGGTAAATGTTTCCGCGTTGACCCCATCATGGTCGAGGAGAGCACCGAACTTCTTGAGCGCGCCGATCACGCGAAGCGAATTTTGAGCTGAATTGGAAACCCACACATCCAGGTCTTTGGTGTAGCGCGGCTCGCCATATTTCATAACCGCGAATCCACCAACAATTAAGTATTTCAACCTCAAATTCGTTTAAGAGTTGTAACAATCTTTGTAGTCTGGGCTTTCTGCCATGGCTTACTTCCTCAGCTAGCTCCACCATCTCCCATGCTGCAGCAAAGATGGCTTCATCTCCTTGCTCCTGCCAAAACTCAATGTCGAACGAACGATCCGGGAACTCCCCCTCCACCAATCGTGTCTTCCATGTCGAATTTTGAGGAATACTCATATTCCCTCTTCGAATCGTTCCCAAAAAACATCATTCAGGATATCAGGAAGAGGATTACCTTCATTCGCGGTGCAGGAAATAAACTCGATTAGTCCAATCCCAATCCCCGGTCTCTTTTGCCAGTCTGGTCAAGACCCAGAGTAGACCGCCGATACCCCCTGATGTGATGTTCATCGAAAAGCCCTTCACCAAAGATTCGTTGCTCACCACTATTCAAAACGTTCTTGACGGCAATAGGGACATCGACGTGTCTGGTCAAGAATCCTTGGAGTGAGTATTGGAAAGCACCCTAGAGTACCTGACAGCGAGTGACTGGGCGCTGATCGCAACGAAAGCAGAGCGCGTGGCGTTTAGATTGGGGCAGGAGATTATTACACAAGGTACTCCGATTGAGGTCGTGTATATCATTCTTCATGGCTCGGCATCGGTGGAACTGGGCACGCCGCATTCACCCATTGTTCTCGCCGCGCTGGGACAAGGTGAAGTTTGCGATGAGATGGCGTTTCTTCGGAAAGGCATCGCTTCCGCAACGGTCGTCGCTAAGGACATGGAAGTCGTCGCGGATGCAATTTATGTAAGCGATTTACGGCTGCTCATAGAGACCTTTCCCGGATTTGCTGCCCGATTTTTTCACTCCCTAGCAACGATCTTAGCGAAACGACTGCAACATGCTTCCGCCGAGCTTATTAGGTATCGGTGAGTCTGAGTGTACACGCGCTAACCCTAATCCTGTGCGTGTTCCTTCATTTCAGTCATTACGCATACCAACTCCGAATGCGGCGACCAAAGGCTGCACCATAAGCACTGCGTTCAGTCCACTGGTGCACAGAAATACCGTAACAACGAGTCTTCAACCTGCAAGTTTTGGATTCCGTGTGTTCCGTATTCGTAACAAAGATTCACCTCTGCAATTCTTTATTTTCCTTGCTCTAGGTAGAGATCACCTGTCGCGGCATCGTTCCTGAAAATCCCGACCAACGAGTGCGTGAACTCAAAGCCATGACGATAGACATTGCGATGTCGCACAATCGCATTGACAGCCTGAGTGCCGGCCGGAAGCTTGATTTGTAATTCGACTTCAGCGCCCTCATGTAATTCAACAGGTAGGATCGCCGCCATCCCTGATTCGCTGATGTCCTGGGTCCGTCCTGGTAAAGTTACACCGCTGGTAACAATTAGAACTTCGACCTCCAATGCAATTCGACGGTGACGCCGCTTTGATCCTTCCCATAGCTCGGTCACGGGGCTGTCTCACGGAGGGCCTGCAAGAATTCGGCGGCATATTCGTCGCTGCGGTTCTTGCGTTCGGCGACCAGCTTCATAGCTTGCTCTTGGGTTAGTTCGGTCAGAGCGGGCTGCGAGTACGGCTTCTTTTGCTTCATCTCAAATTTACGACCTCCATTGTTTCGCACCCTACAGAGCCGAATTCTGTTACGTCCGCCACTCGGGCAAACTGACCCATACAACTGTGTTACGAAATCCGAACGCTTAGGGTTCAGGAGGCTTTGCCTTTGTCCTGGAAATCGCGGCAACCACTCAGAGCGACGGCGACCCGCATTCTGAGTCGCTCGATGCTTTCGTGAAGGGCCGGCCTTACTTCGGAAAGGATGTGATCGACATCGTGATGTTCGGTTGATGCGACGAGCCTGGCACATAACTTCCGTATGCGGTCATCTAGGCGGCGGGAATGCATGGGCGCGTGAGAGTCGTTCTGTCCGTCGTTCTTCGGGAACGTCAACCGTCTTTTCATTGCGCGTAAAGAGGAGCGACGGTTCAAGCGGCATCCCATGCTCGTGTGGCAAAAAAAATAGACCTTGTGCAGACACTAGCCGCAGTCGTCAATAAAGTTGTGAAATCCGTCTTTCCTGACGAACCGGACAAAGTTGAGATTTCAATAACCGGAGCTGAATAGCTGTTTCGGGAGATTCGGATTGAGAACAGATTCACCAGCGTCGATGGACGGTAATTGAAGTGACCACTTGGACTCACGTGGATGTAACCTTCGAAGCCGAAAATGGGCGGTACCAAGAGTGTGACCTTTGGACACCTTGAGGCCGTCGAATCCCACAAACTATTCAAAAAGTAAAGTTATCCCTCAACCCTCTTGGGTCGCTTTTCTGTTGTTAGCCTCCCTCATCCTCTTGCATTCTGCCGATTTCGATGTAGACTTCTCTCGCTCGGGACGACAGCTTTGAGGGGGGTAAAGGCCCAAATGATCCGCCCTGCGGCTTGGGCCTTTGCTTTTTTCTGCTGAAAGTATGTCGAGAAAAACACCCGTGAGTGCGCAGTGAAGCTGGATCGAATTGCACACATTCCTTGGACAATCGGGGCTGGTTTAGCGGAGATAGGTTTCACTTTAGAGAGCTTTATGAGCAGTTGCTCAATCTTCCGCTGTCCGTGCCACTGGGAAGGGATGGTCTTTGCCATGGCTCAATTGTCGAATAGCGTCGGGAGGAGGAGAAGCCCTCTGTCCAAATGCACTATCTAGGAGGCAACCATTGACCGAGCGAGCTGAGGTCAGCTTGGTACAATGCCACATAAGGGAGAATACAATGGCAAGCTTGGCTGATGTTGTCCAGATGTTAAAAAAGGAACAGGTTCGTTTGACCAGGGAACTTCAACGTATTAGCGCTGCGCTCGCTGCATTTGGCAAGACATACGGAAACCGTCAAGACTATCAGCGGCTGCACGGGCACGAATAGCGGCTGCCCAAAGAGCGCGTTGGGCGAAAGTGAGAGCGAGTAAGAATCAGAGCCGAAATGGAAGCGCTGCTCCGAAGCGGACGATGTCAGCCGCCACCCGCAAGAGGATCGCCGCTGCTCAGCGTGCGAGATGGGCGAAGGTCAAGACTGCCAAGAAGTAGTTTCTTCGTTGTTGATGAGGCTGCCGCCCCACCTTACCAGCCTTCTTCGGGCAATTGCAATGAATGAGCATGGTTGACGATTGAGAAAGATTTGCTGTTCCGGCCCAAAGGTCGAGGTGAAGGGTCGTACCTGCCCGAGCGGCCATCTCGTCGGCAAATCGCTGGTGACTGCCGTTTCAGTCTCAACGCTGATCTTGCTAGTTGTCCGCACTTGTTGATAAAGCAGATTGGCACCCTGCGCGGCAGTTAGATCATCCCGCACTCTCTGGAACATGCTGCGCTTCATTTCTTCCTGCACTCCGACGGTTTTGAAGAAAAGGGCTCTACCCTTCATTTCCACTTCCAGAACGGCCAATTCCCAGTTACCGGGCTGAACCTCTTCCTGTTTCACATAAAAGTGTCCGCCTGCGTCCAAATGCCCCAATAGGCCACCGCCGAACTTAACTGAGCGCGTTAAATGTCCAGAAATTTCCACCAGGTCAAAGCCATCTCTTCCAACAAACGATTCTTTGCTTGGATTTGGCGATGAAGCTCAACGATCCGGCAGCCCACCTCGACGCGTGCCACAAGCTCGCCCGCGTGGAAAGGCTTCGTCAGGTAATCATCAGCCCCAGCAGCTAGTCCTTCTCCTACGTGTTCTTTGTCAGTGTTACCTGAAAGCAGGATGAGATGAGGACCCGAGCCTTGGAACTCGTGGCGTATGCGCTTGCCTAGTTCCAGACCGCCGATGTCCGGCATGTCCCAATCCGTGATAACCACTGACCATGAATGGAAGACGTCGGAAACCGGAGAAATCTGCCCAGCCTGCAAACGTCCTACGGCAATCACATCTCACCCGCGCCAAATCCACCCCGTGCCGCCACTCGCAAGCGCATATGATCAGGTATCTAGCGCACAGTAAAAACCGCGAGCGCACGAGATGCCAGGGTCAGTTGTACTTCGTTGCTGGCGAGACCAGCGGCTGCACTGCCAAACAGCAATTGAAGATGTTGGGAACCCTGCAGGGGCGTATCCGCGAGCGGGATTGTCAAATCGCGGGAAGCACCAGAATTGTTGTAAACCACGAGCAATTTCTCTTCCGACGACTCACGCAAAAAGGCGTAGTAGCTTTCGTCCCAGCTGATGTGCCATTGCTGTCCCGTGCACAGCGCGGGATGCGCTCGCCGCAGCGCCAACAGAGACTGCACATGGGCAAAAATGTCCTGTTGCTCCGGCGTCCGGCCACCAGCCGTAAACGCGTTGTGCGGGTCGCCGCGGAAGCCGCCAGGGAAGTCGCGCCGGTTGTCGGGGTCTGCTCCGCCCGGCATGCCAATTTCATCGCCAGAATAAATTTGCGGAATTCCCCGCAGAGTGAGCAGCAGAGAAAATGCTGCCTTCAATTTGGCCGGGTCGCTGCCCTTCTCGCTGGTGAAGCGCGTGTGGTCGTGGTTTCCAAAAAATGTCACTAGCGTTTCGGGATGCGGATAAAGGTCGTCGCGCTGCAGCACATCGATGAGCTTCTGCATCGGCGCTCCCCCAATCACCACTTCGCGCAGGACCTTTTCCATCGGGAAATCAAAGACTGTGGGCAAGCCCGAATCCACTCCGTCGAACTGCTTGCGCCCACCCTCAAAAAAAGACGTTATGGTTGGATCGGCGTCGGCAACTTCTCCGACGCTGTTGATGCGCGGATACACTTCGCGCACGCGCTCATTCCATTGGCTCCAGAATTGGCGTGACGAGTAAGGGAACGTGTCTATACGGAAGCCATCGAGTTGCGCAATTTCGGTCCACCAGATTGCATTCTGCTCCAGATATGTGCTGAGAAGAGGATCATCTGGGTTCAGGTCAGGCAGCCTGCCTGCAAACCAGCCCTCGATGGTTCTGCGATATTGGCGCGGTGACGCATGCGGATCCACCAGCCCTGAGAACGTGTACGCCGGTTCGAGATGATGCGTCCGCGTGCCATGGAACCAGCTCGGCGTCGGAGGATCATTCGCCCAGGGATGTCGCGGACCTGTATGGTTCGCCACAAAATCAATCAGCACCTTCATGCCGAGCTTGTGAGCGTCGCTGACCAGATCCTGGTAGTCGCGCATGGATCCCATGTGATCGTCGAGCGCGTAGAAGTCAACCACATGATAGCCGTGGTAATCAGAGTCGGTGTTCTTCCACACCGGCGTCAGCCAGACCGTGGTAACGCCGAGATCGTGCAGATATCCGAGATGTTGGCGGATGCCCCGCAGATCGCCGCCATGATAGGCCATCGGATTTTTCCGATCGTAGGTGCCCGTGGACTGAGACGGTTGATCGTTGCTGGGATCGCCATCGGCAAAACGATCGGGCATGATCAGATAGATTACATCGTTGCGAGAAAAACCCTCGAATCGCCCTCTGGTGTCCCCCCGCGCGAATAGCAGCAATTGCACCGTTGCCGATCTTGCGCCGGTTCTAACTCGCAGGCTTGTGTTAGCAGCTGGTAGATCAGGACTTAATCGCAGGTGAACAAAAAGATAATGCCCATTTGAAGAAGCTTGTGAGTCCAACACAGTCGCGCCGTCGTTTGTGCTTTCCACCTGTGCGCCCGTGAAGTTTTCGCCAGTCAGTAGCAAAGTGAGTTCCGGAGTGAGGTTGGTCCACCAGTTGGGTGGCTCGATCTTGCGAATCACGGGCGCAACCGGGGCACTGCCGGCCGTCTGCGGCCACACAGGCAATGCGAGCAGGCATACTAGGATCAGGAACACCGTAAGGCTGCGCTTGTTTGTCATGACAATAGCTAAAAGCGTGGTTTGGACAGCGAAGCAGTCGACAAGACACTAACAGAGTTCATCCATGCGAACCATTTGGAAAGCGGGGAACGAATGTTCGTTCCCCGCTTTCCATTCCCATCGATCAGAACATGAAGCGAAAAGCAAATTGCATTTGCCGTTCTGACGAGAAGCGGGTCGACAAGTTCCCCGTCATTGTCGTGATCCCGCCCGTGGTCGTCCCATTGTTGATGTTGGTGTTAAAACTGCCATTCTGGAATTGCGGATGGTTCAGCAGGTTGAACACATCGGCACGCACCTCAAGCGTGAGGCGTTCCTTGACCTTGACGTCCTTCATCATGCCCGTATCCCAGGTGTGATAGCCGGGTCCATACAGAAAACCGCGGCCAAGTGAGCCGGGACGGAGAAAGTCTCCAGTCTTAGGATCGGCTGGCGGAGCGGTGAAGTTTCCCGTGATGAAGCTTTGGGCTGTGGCGTGGTCGAGCTTGACAGAAATCGGGCCATTAACATCGGGGCGATTGCCCGGATTGCTGCCATTGACGACGAGATCGTAGGGAGTGCCGGTTTGCAGGGTGATGATGTTATTCCACTGCCAGCCTCCTACTACGTAGTCAATGCCTCTCGGAAGACTTGACCCGAACTGCTTACCCTTCCCAAACGGAATCTCGTACATGGAGGAGAGCACAAACGAGTGCCGGATGTCCTGGTCGGCGTTTCCGCGGTTCAAATTCAGCAACGGGTTCCCGTTGTTGTCCACGAAGATCCGGCCACCACCACCGGTTGTACTAAATGCTCCATTCGAGTCGTCGATCGTGTGGGACCACGTATACGCCGCCGTGAAGGTCAATCCCCTCGAAAGGCGTCGCTTCAGGCTCGTCTGCAGACCGTTGTAGTTGCCGCTGCCGATGAAGGCGTACTCGGACACATTTCCACCCAAGCCGGACCAGCGCGCCGCCGAGCAGGGTGGTCCGCCGAAGCAGAGTGGGTTTTCATTCGCATTGAACCCCGTGGCCAGATTGCTCATCTTCGTGCCGACGTATGCCACGTCCAAGGCCATACTGGTTCCCAGTTGACGCTCAATCTGAACGTTCCACTGCTGTACCCTCGAGTTCTTGCTGTTGGTCGGCCAATAGATCACGCTTACGTTCTTGGGATCAGCAGCGTTGACCTTGTTGACTGAGGGCGGAAGCGGATTGGTCGCCAGAGTCCAATCGTTGCTGTTGGGATTCGCCGTAGTGTTGATTTGTCCGCTCAGTGTAATGCGGCTGTAAAGCGGGTTTCCGCTGGCATCGGTGGGAAATTCTACCGAACAAGTCTTGTCACTGGTGGGACAAGCCTGATAGCTGGAGACGCCGTTGAAATCCGGATTGTTGCTGAGCTGATTTTCAACGCCGCCGCGATCAAGGAAGTAGAAAATGCCGTATCCCCCGCGGAGCACCGTCTTGCCATCCCCGCGCAGATCATAGGCAAACCCTACTCGTGGCGCCCAGTCGTTCTTGTCATTGTTGACCAGGCTTCTCGGCAGCCCCGCTGCTCCCGAACTGCCGGGCGTAATCAGCATTCCGTCGGTCGGGTCCGCCGGGTTCGTCGGCAGCCAGTTGGACTGCCGGTTGTTCACCTCGTACGGCCAGGTGTAGTAGTCATAACGGAGGCCGAGGTTCAAGGTCAGCCGGTTGGTCACGCGCCAATCGTCTTGAGCAAAGTAACCGGTCTCCCAGTTGCGTGTTTGGTAAAGTCCATTGAATTCCCCGATCTGGTAGTCGGTGAATCCCGCCAGCAATTCGGACATTTCATAGCCAGTAAATCGGCCCGTGCCCGGATAATCCAGCCCGCCGATTACAAAGTAGCCCTTGGCATCGTTGCCCTGAACGAAGTCGAGGTTACGTTTGCCGACGGTTGCGCCATATTTAAAGACGTGGCGGCCGCGGATGTACGACAGCGAGTCCGCGAACTGAAAAAACTTTTGCGGCACGTTATACGGACCGCCGTCACCCTGGTACTCGATCTCACTATTATTGCCACCGATGAGCGCCTGTCCGCCTAACAGTGCGGTTGGATTCGCTCCCGGAATGCCAATCCCTGCTGCCAGCTTCTGGCCGATGTTTGGCGGATTGTAGCCATAAACTGCGCTGAAGTAGCCAAAGCGAAACTCATTGAGAAGAGTCGGTGTAAAGGTGTGCGTATATCCTGCCGCAAGACCACGAGGATGATCTATGTTATTGCCCGACCCGAACCCCGAGGGATTGTTCGGCCCCAAACGGTTTGTTACGGTGAAATTGTCCTGCCCGTAACTATAGCGGAAGAAAATCTGGTCCTTTGAACTGGCGTTGAAGTCAGCCCGAATATCGAAATCGTCGAAATTACGCACGCTTTGGCGTTGCGCGCGAAAATTTTGCTGGAAGTTCGCAGTGGCTGAGGGAAAGTTCGGCTGCGGATATCCCTGCAAGTACTTCAATCCCACAGGATTCCCGTTCGGAACAATATTGGTCCCGGTCGTTCCATTCCAACCGAAGGGCGCGCAAGCGGGAACGGCGCCTTGAGCCACCGGATCAAAAATGTAGCCTTTCGAAATCGGGTTGCCGTTTTTGTCGAAGCCACTGAAGTAAGCCGGGTTTGCTAACGGTCCGGAATACGCGCAGAAGGGAACAGTCGGCGTAGTTAAGCCGAGAAGTTCGGAAAAGTCGCCATTGCGCATCTTGACTGTCGGGACGGATGCGAACTCCACGTTCAGGGGTTGATCCTGACGGCGCCCCTGGTAGTCGCCAAAGGCAAAAAGTTTATTCTTCCAGACGGCCCCGCCCAGAGTGCCTCCGAACTGACCTTGGCGGAAGATAATCGGCCCAGTTGACCCGTAAGGGTGGGCATCGAACTCACCGCTACGGCGGAAGAAAAAGCCGGTTCCGTGGAGTTGGTTGGTTCCAGACTTGATTGAGGTTTGAACGATGGCGCCGCCGCCGCGCCCGAACTCAGCCGGGGCGACGCTGGTGTTCACGCGGAATTCCTGAATCGCCTCCGCTGGCGGGAAGAAAATGATCGTATTGACCAAGCCGTCGTTGTTATCCACGCCGTCGAGGATGAAGTTATCAGCTTGCGGTCGCAACCCGTTCGCAGACAGCGCCGCGCCGCCGGTCTCGGAGTTCCGGAAAGTTTCCGACGCCGTTCCGTTATTGTTACCACCCGATGCCTCGTCGCCATAGGCACCGCGCGTCACCCCAGGCGCAAGCAGCGCCAGTTGCGTGAAGTTCCGGCCATTCAGCGGAAGTTCCGTCACCTGTCGTCCTTGAATGACTTCACCGGTGCTCGATGTGGAGGTGTCCACCAGCGGCACGCCCGAGGTCACGTCGACTGTGACGGAAACGTTGCCGGGTTCCAGTTTCAGATTGAGTTCCTGCACCTGCGAAACTTGCAGCGTGAAATCCGCGCTCGCCGTCTTGAAGTCCTGCTTTTTGATCTCAACGTGATAGCTGCCGGCCGGCAGGGCATTCACGACGTATGCCCCCGTAGCATTGGTCTGGGCAGTGATCATTCGCGCGGTGCCCTTGTTGGTCACGGTAACAGTCGCGTCACTGATCACAGCTCCGCTAGGATCGGTGACAGTTCCCACAAGCCTCCCAGTATCCGTCTGTGCCGAGGCGACGACACTTAGGCCGAACATCACAATCAGCAGGACTAGGACTTTGTTCTTCATGTTTCCTCCAAATTTCGCTGGCGCCTCGTATCTGCGCGCTCGTGCTACTTCGATAACCCTTCACCGGATGTTACGATTGCCGTTCGCCAAGAACCACGTGCGGAGGTAGCTCTTGCTGAGACGCACGGAGTCCCTGCGCGAAGCCTTCATGCCTGCACTTTGCCAGTCAAACCCCGAGAATAGGACGTTTCTCTAAGTTTTTATTCCGTTACAGGAGTAAAATACGTGTTTCCAAGACGATACTTTCGGCTGTTACCTCTCTGTTGAGTGGCTGTGACCAATATGTCCCGTATCGCTTCGCACCAATTCTCCCAACAAATAGAGCGTATTATGAAAAGCCATAGCCTGCGTGGTTCGGAATCCCTCGCCAGGCTGTTGCAGTATTGTGCGAAACAATCTCTCGAGCACCCGGACGAATTGCTTAAGGAATATCAAATCGCGAGAGAGGTATACGGACGCGGCGCAGATTTTGATCCACAGTCCGACTCCTGTGTTCGCGTTCAAGCGAAACGCCTGCGCCTCAAGATTGCCGAGTACTACGCCAGCGAGGGCGCAAAAGATCCACTTCTAGTGACGATTCCCAAGGGCAGTTACCACCTGGTATTTGAGAACAGACAGTCAGATTCGAAGCCCGCAATCGAGCTGCTCACTGCGAAGCCGCCTGCCGAAGTTCCCATGCTTTGGCGGTTTGCGCTCATCGCCTTGCTCACCTGCCTGCTCGTGTCTCTGGTTCTGATGGGAAGTTTACTTTGGGGCCATAAGCAAGCTGCTGCTTCAACTGGAACTGTCCACGAAGCGGCAAACGTGAATGGCCCGCTTGCCGAGTTCTGGCGGCCGTTCACCGCCGCCACCGAAGAACCGTGGGTGATCTTCAGCAACGCAGCCTTCGTCGGACGCCCCGAGACCGGCATGCGATACTTCAATGCCCGGGAAGATTCCAAGCGCCCGGTTTACGATCTTTACACTGGCGTCGGGGAGGTACTCGCCGTTCACTCGCTCGATGAAGTCTTTGGCGGGCTTGGCCGTCACATTCGAGTGAAACGCGGTAGCCTGTTTTCGTTGGACGATATCCGCGACACGAATCTAATTTTTGTAGGGTCGCCGTCAGAAAATCTATCGTTACTCGATATTTCCACCTCGCAGGAATTTGTTTTTCAACGAGTGCCCTCCGGCGGGCGCAAAGGTGATCTTGAGATCGTCAGCAAACATCCAAAGCCGGGTGAAGCTGCTAGCTATGTGGCCAGCCCATCCGGCAGTCCATTCACTGAGGATTATGCTGTCGTGGTGTTAGTGCCGGGAGCGACGCCCCCGCGAGTCGTGATGATTCTGGCGGGTACAACAACTTTCGGCACGCAGGGCGCAGTAGAGTTTGTCTCCCGCCCGGATTCAGTTGCAAAAATGCTGCAGGAGATTCCCGGTTCCGCTAACTACATAAAGCCCTTTGAGGCTCTTCTGCGTGTGAAGGTCGCCCGCGGAGTGCCAGTCGACACAGAATTAGTCGCTTTACGTCTGCGCTGAGACTTGTCCTTCCGCAGCACGAGCCAGACGACTCGCCGGCCTTTCGACCTCAGGCGCCCAGCCTTTCTCGTGCTCGCGCCCCCACATCTTCATTGCGTCTGGGTCGCCCTCGATCCGCCAGTCGCTGGTGTTTGAGTTGCAACTCCCGGTTTACTTCCCAAGCGGCTGGCTTCGAGGCAAAGGCCCGCTGCCCGCGCATCTGCTTCCCGGGAGGTAATCATGGTCACTGTTCTTCTGGGCGAACGCCGATGAGAATTGAGGCACTCTCCAGGAGCCGCGGCCTGAATCGCTTGCTTCGCGCGGCCTGAAATGAGGACCACAGCAACGCGGCCCCCAACGTTCTCTGCATTTTCCGCTCTCAACTGGAACATTCTTTGCCGGGCGGGGGAATTGCTGCGTTCATCTTTCTCGTCTAGTCACAGGCAATTTGACTTGAATGAAGATCTATGGGGGTTCCCTGTGTTTTCGCGCGAATCGCCACAGTCGCTAGGGTAAATTCTAGACATGCACGCGGCGGGGTCTGCTCCGAACTTCTATTCTGCACTGGCAATTTCCGTTCTCCTCCTGCACGCCTTGTTCGTACTCTGGGTTATTTTCGGCGCTCTGCTGACGCGCTCATGACCGGTTCTCCGCGGTCTGCATGTCGCTTCGCTCATCTGGGGAATCCTTACGGAACTGCTTCCGTGGCCATGTCCCCTAACCCTGCTCGAGAACTGGCTGGAAGGCAAAGCCGGAGTCGAGCCATACCAGGGCGGGTTCCTGCTCCACTATCTGGATAAGTTGGTCTATCCGGACATCTCAGCAGCCATCCTCATGGTTGCAGGGGTGATCATCTGCGCTCTGAATCTTGCCTTCGACGCCCGGCAAATTTGGATCGCTCGACACCGCTAGCCCCGGCAGCGCATTTGTCGTCACTTCCTCAGCCTCCGCGCCGCTGATTCCAGTCGTGCGCAGTACGGAGGTCACGTAAGACGAGATTTCCTGCCAATGACGTTTGATCTCCTTCTGAATATTGAGCTCCTGGATCCAGAGCCGGGTCAGATGTTTGGAAATGAAAGAGATCCGTCTCCAAATCGAAGGAGTCTCCCAGGCTATGGGCCGGGTCGATGCTCATGACTAATGTCCGGTAGTTGAGCCCGGCGAGTTTGATGCCGGTGGCGGCGGCCAGGCTGGTCTTGCCTACCCCGCCCTTACTCGTGAACATGAGGATTCTCATGTAAACGCGGGATTTTGTGCAGCTCTGTTGACATGTGAAGAACATGAAACTATGCTTGTAGCATGACAAAAATGATTCAGCTTCGTAATGTACCCGATGCCCTGCACCGCGGCCTCAAGGCTCGCGCTGCCATGGCAGGCATGTCGCTCTCGGACTATTTGTTGGCCGAGATCAAGGAAATCGCAGAGCGGCCGACGCTTGCGGAATTGCGGGAACGGTTGCATAAACGTAAGCCAGTGTCGACGCAGATCGATACCGCTCGCCTGGTTCGAGAAGAGCGCGAGGCGCGATGATTGTCCTGGACGCGTCTGCCGCAATTGACTGGCTTCTTCAAACGCCTGCGGGGCAGCACATCGAGAAGCGTCTTTGCTCGCGTAACGAAACCCTGCACGCGCCTCACCTCATAGATCTTGAGGTCACGCAGGTATTGCGGCGCCTAGCATTGCAAGGAGTGGTCTCCGAACATCGTGCTGACGAGGCAGTCCGCGATCTGCTGGATCTCCGTATTACTCGATATCCCCACCTGGTGCTCCTTCCCCGCATCTGGCAACTCCGTCACAATTTTTCTGCATATGACGCCGCCTACATCGTGCTTGCCGAGAAACTCGGGGCCGCGATCGTTACGAGAGATGCTCGACTCGCGTCCGCTTCAGGCCATGCCGCACCCGTGGAGCTTTTCTAATTTGCGCGGGCTCCTGCGTTACTCATATATCCGAGTCACAAGCGGGCGTGGCCTCTCACTCCGACAGATCGGCCGTCAGTCGGCTACGGCTGAATGTTCGTTAGAGAATCGCTGTGGAGAACCCGTTCGCAATTTCGTGCAGAGTCTTAGCAGAAAGACTACTGGCAATCCTTCTGACAAGTCACTGTGGGACTCTCACTGGAAATCCAGTTTGGACATCAGCGATGCAGGCACCGTCTACAATTTCGACACCATCGATGTAGACGGAAAACCAGAACCAGCGTTCATGTGCTTGAATGTCCGTTCCGAGACATAGGTAACAGAACGTTCCGGAGACATAGGTTACACTTTTCGGCCCGAAGGGGGCGGAGAGGTGATGCCATGGAAGGAGCGTTGTGTGATGGACGAGCGAATGCGGTTTGTGATCCGGCTCAAGGAGGGCGAGGCGATGGCTTCGCTGTGCCGGGAGTTCGGTATCTCGCGCAAGACGGGCTATAAGATTTTTGAACGTTACGAGCAATGCGGACTAGAAGGATTAAGTGACCGAACACGCCGGCCGTTCCGCTACGCCAACCAGTTACCCGAGCAGGTGGAAGCGGCCATCGTGAGCGCCAAGTGGGAGAAACCGCACTGGGGCGCACGCAAGATCCGGGAGCGTCTGCTGCGGCGACTGCCGCATGCCATCAAGATTCCCGCTGCTTCTACCATTCACGCCGTGCTCGATCGCCACGGTCTGGTCACGTCGATGGCCCGTCGCCGCAGTCGAGCCGAAGGAACGCCTTTGACCCAGGGCCTTCATGCCAACGATCTCTGGTGCACCGACTACAAGGGCGAGTTTCAGCTGAGCGATAAACGCTATTGTTATCCGCTGACCGTCACCGACTATTCGTCACGCTACCTGCTCCTGTGTGAAGCGCTGGAATCCAACCGAGAAGACCTCGCGTTTCCAGCCTTTGATCGCCTGTTTCACGAACGCGGTTTGCCACGGGCCATCCGCTCTGACAACGGGGTTCCCTTCGCCTCTCCTCATGGCCTGTTTCAGCTCTCCAAGCTCTCGGTATGGTGGCTGCGGTTAGGAATCTCCATTGAGCGGATCCGGCCCGGTCATCCGCAGCAGAACGGCCGGCATGAACGCATGCATCTGACCCTGAAGAAAGAAGCCACTCGTCCGGCGGGCGCCAACATCCTGCAGCAGCAAGCCAAGTTCGACGCCTTCCTCGAGGAATTCAATCACGAAAGACCCCATGAAGCCCTGGGCATGACAGTTTCTATAGTTTCCCTTATTCACTGGAGTTCCGCGTAAAACGGTATCACTGGTATCAGTTCATTTGCATCGGGCTGCAATTCAAGGCTGAAGGCCCACCTCAAAGGAAAATGTGAACGGTGTGTCATTCACGATTTGCCCCACAAGTTGCTTATGTTGCTCCTCTCCTACCTCATTGATGTTTTCGGTGCTTACATCTACGGATTTCAAAAACACAGCGGGCGATGTCTTATATACCACATGTCCTCCGAATTCCGGCTCAATGTTCGTAATCGTGTGAATGTCGATGGTCACATTCGCATAAGCTTTTTGCTTCTTTCCAATCAGCTCCAGCGCCTCGTCGGCTTTGTCTTGAAGCGCTTTTCGGATCTCGGGTTCCATCATTCGAATTCGGTTTTCAATGATGGACTGGTCAAGCTTGCCGCGCAGCCATGCGCTCAAGATATTTAGTGCGGCCGAGGCAACTGCCGGACCGGCGGAAGCACCAAGTGCGCGCAGGCGGACCATGCCTCGCGGAACGCTAAACTGTAATTCAGGCGGTCGTGAGAATTTCATGCCCTCAAGCGATATGCCTTCGGTGGAACGGTAGATCGTAGTCGATTCAGGGTCGACGACGAATAAACGTGTTCCTGGTGGCAGGGTCTTAGGAATGTTTGGATCGCAAGCCCCGCAAGGCTCCTTTGGAATCAATAGCGCGGCTTCAGCCACTTTTTCTACCTGTATACCTTTGCTTGCAACTCGGTACATAATCGCCGAGGAATGTCCTTCGATGTGAGTCACGTTGAAGCGAGTGATGCCACTGCCTGGCCCGCGGGGAATAGAACCGTCCTGCGTTCCTCCATGCGGTCCGCCGTGTTTTCCACTGACAAGCGCATAGGCTGTTCCGTTGGGAAAAATCAAGACGCCAGAGTTTCCTTCGGCGTCAGCCCTTCTGAGCGGGTCGCGGAAAATTGGAATGACATGTCGGCGTCTGTGCCAGGCGGCGGTTTGATCTGCCATGGGAAGTACCGGCTTGCAGGAGATCCAAGTTGAGGAGCTTCTGGACTCCCCACCTCGCACATTGGCCCCGGAGTTCGGGCGACGCCTGGACCCGACCCACCGGCCGGTGAATCGGGATGCGCGAGCACTCGGTTACGCGGAGTTTTGAAGGAATCTTTCGGATCGTTGCCCATCGGACACGCTCCTGCTCAATGCGGAACTTCATGAGGCCACACGGAGCTTGGCCTGGGAGGAATAGCGAAATTGTGTTCCTAACCTGAAACGCTGTCAACCGATGAAATTCATGTATTTTCGAGGACTTTGCAGTCTTTACACGGGCCGGCCTGCCCGCCATCGGCTAGCGTCTTTGCTTTCTGAAGAAGGTATTCGACCATCCCACCAGAGATGTCTGTGCCAATTATCAATTGTGGCGAGGCGAAATAGCAGGGCTTATTGGATTCCAGGAGATATAAACGTCCGGTTGGATGCTCCAAAATGTCGACTCCACCGAATTCATGCCCGAGCGCGCGAACAGCAGCGACGGCGACTTCCTCCAGAGCGGGTGGGGCGAGGGCACGGTAATCCTCCTCTGCATCGCTGCCAGACGTACGGAAGTCGTCTATGTTGGTGACATTGCGGTAGTGCGACACCACGCGATTTCCCACAACGATGGCACGCCAATGCGTGGCGGGGTGCACATAGGAACAGAGTACCGGACAGCTTCCGCTAGCCAGCACATAGTCGACGACCGAGAAAAGGCTGGGAAGAGAATCGACGCGAGTCACGCCCATGCCGCGAGAGAATCCAGAGAACTTAAGGATCACGGGAAATCCACCCATCCGCTCCACGTAGTGGCGCAGTAAGCGGCGATCAGGTGTTGTAACGTGCACCCAACGTGGTACCGGAATACCCGCCCGTTGAAAAACGAGCAACGGGCTCGCTTTTCGTGTCAGAGGGCCGTCTGCACTCGAATAGAAAGTAGCCACACCCTCGTTATACAAATGCTCCTCGACAAAGCCGGCTGCGGCGGAAGTGCCGGCGCAATACAGCATGTCGCCCCTGCTCGCACGGCGGCCAGGTTCGTAGTCGAAAGTGCTGGCATCGACTTCCACAAATTCAATATCTCGTTGATCACAAGATTCACGAAGAAGCCGCACCGTCTCTGCGGGCACATTGGCGTTGACAAAATAGAACTTGGGCATATCAGAGAAGCTCAATGTAAGCACAAAATTGTGGACTTACTTCTGTGTCTGCGTGTTGGCGGACCGCCGACTGCTTAGAAACTGGTACGCAGCTTCCGGATCATAAAACTCCAGATGCAGATTGTCGGAGCTAAGGGCATAGCGCCAGTTGTCACCAATAGCGGGGCTCGTTACATATTCCAACACAAGGTGTGTCTTTTTTTGAGAATCGCCGGGTAGCAAGGGTGGGGTGCTAAGATCGAAGACGGGTACCTCGAAGCCCGCATTAGCATACCGGGTCATGGCGGGGCCAGAAAACCTCAGTGTCAGTCCAAAAAATAAATGCTGCGTTTTTTGGAATAGATCCGCGTAGTTGTCAGCCCGCAGGTTCGGTGTGGCGCCGATGCTTGCCCTTTCCCAAACCTTGCGTAATTCTGGAATCTCCGACAATTTGTGCCCGACAATGTCATAGAGCTTCGGCCATGAGGCCTGCATCTTCCGCGTCACCTGCTCTCTAACAACGGCATGTTTGCGCTCCGATTCGTTGATTTGATCGATTGTCCTTTTGAATTCGCTCTTGCGGCGTTTTTCCGCGTCCTGCTGCCGGTTCCAGTCCTGCTTGTCATCCGTCTTGCGGGCGCGCTCTTTGTCGCTCGCTTCGCGATTACCCGCCTTCGTGTTACTCTCCTTGTCGCTGGCCTCGTGATTGCCAGCTTTCGTGTTGTACTCCTTGTTGCTGGCCTCGCGATTATCCGCCTTGCGGTTGTACTCCTTGTTGCTGCTCTCCTTGCTGTCGGACTCGTTGTACTGGAACAAACCGCCTGCCCTGGCGGAGCCCCCTGACAAGATCCAGGCCGCGGCGCTGACAACCGGCGCAATGCGCGCTAGCAGCGAGCGTCGGGAAACGTTGCCCTCCGCAGCTGGCGGAGCTACGCGTTCCTCAATAAGGCCGATATCAGCAAGAAAATCGAGAGCGGAAAAAACTTCTTCGTTATGCACAACTCGGTCAAAGGCTCGGCTGGCAGCCTGAGCCAGCGCTTCGAGGTTGCGTGAGCCGTCAGAAAGCTCCCAGATGAGTTCAGCCATAGGATCCAGAATGAACTCGCGGCCGGTATCGACCATCTCCAGTCGCAAGAGTCCATCCTTACCGCGTCTCACGGTGGGCTTGCCAATCGCCTTGGGCTTCATGATCCACCTCCGAAACCAGAAAGAGATTAAACCTAAATCAAGCCCGAACCCCGCCTAATTCCGCGCGCGTGAGGCTCGAAGGATTAGTGCACCCGAGAGGCGGAACGTTTCTCACGGGCAAACCCATTGATGAGTGTACGGTGATTCTGCAATAGCTAACCGCCTTGCGGGCAGAAAAGTAGGTGTTCAACGTCCGGACTTATCCGCCCCGTGTTTGTAAACATCACCTAATTCGCGCAGGAGTTCTGGTAACTTCCCTGTTTTTCGGTCTTTTGAAAACGTGTCCGCAATTTCGCTTGATTTGCGAATGCTCGTATTACTGCGGCTGAATAAGTGAAACAGCATTACCGCCAGTCCGCTAGGGAAAACTCAGACCAGCGTCGCAGTTGGAAAGTGTGCGGCTTCAATCGTCAGGTTCATCAGCGCTCGATTGCCAATTAACGGCCAGTCCACTCCACAGGTATTTTTGAGTTCGTTGAGAAAATCTGGCCACTTTCCTCCCAACACCTCGATGCATCCCAGCGATCCGCCCACCTGCCCCAAGGCTTCGTTTGCTCCTTCGTGAATAAGGAAGCCTTTGCCCGGCAGAATGCGCCATGCGCCAGCAAAGGGTCCTCCCGTGAACGAGTGTGGACTGTACCCAGGTACCCAACTGGGATGAACGTTGTGCGGGGCATTTAATCCCGCATCCGAAATGCGGCTGGGCTGAATGGTACCCTTGTTCTGCAGGCCAAACCGTACAACCTCGTACTTCGTGGCGCCAGCCTTGAGATATCGCGGAGGATTCATCCCAAGACCCACGCCAGCCGGCGTTCCCGTGCTGATGACATCTCCGGGAAGGAGCGTCATGAACTGGCTGACGTACCCAACCAGCGTGCGACATCAAAGATCATGTTGGCCGTGGAGCTATTTTGCCGAGTCTCGCCGTTGACTTTGAGCCACATCGCAAGTCGACCGACGTCCGAGATCTCATCGGGTGTTGCGAGGAAGGGGCCCAGAGGAGCGAAAGTGTCTGCACTCTTTCCTTTCACCCATTGGCCGCCTCGCTCCAACTGAAAGCTGCGCTCGGAATAGTCGTTGTGCAAAACATAACCCGCCACAAAGTCAAGCGCATCTTCACGCGAGACATAAAGGGCCTTTTTGCCAATTACCACGGCAACTTCGACCTCCCAGTCAACCTTGGTGGCGCCTCTTGGAATCACGAGGGGATCATTCGGGCCCACCAGAGATGTTGTTGATTTGAAGAAGATGACTGGCTCCTTCGGAAGTTCCATCTTGCTCTCGGCTGCGTGATCCCTGAAGTTGAGACCTATGCACACGATCTTACTCGGCCTGCCGATGGGTGGGCCCCGGCGAACCGAGGGCGACACGCGTGCTGCCGTGCCCTCGATGATGGGTCCACTCGCGCAGTTGCGCGAGGCCATCGCCGTCGAAGAACTCCTCGTCATAATCGAACACACCGGTGGGGCGAAATCCAGAAGTGTCGATGAACGTGCCGTCATTGAGCAGGAGTCCGGGCTGTTCTTTCCCTGGTTCACCAAAACGAATCAGCTTCATGCAAACAGGCTCCTCCTCGTCCGCTGCGACTTGGCTGTCCGGGCATGATCTACACTAGTAGATTCCGAGCCACGCCCGGGCATGTGGCAAGAGCAACAGTTCTTGGGCACCCGAGCCACACCAACGCAACCCATTAGGACGAAAGCCTTCTGGCATCCGTATCCACCTAGAAACCCTTAGGTTGCAAACAGTAAGGTTGCTCGTTTGGAAGAGAGCTAGCTCTCAGATCCACTTGACACTAGGCGTAGGGTAAACGATAAAGTAAACGGGATCGCAGGGTCAACCCTGTTTTACCGATTCCGGCGGTGGGTGTGCTAGTTAAGATTTGGGCAACCCCAGTTGACCTACTCCGGCGCTGCAGTTAAAGAACCTTGGTTCACTTTAAAGTTAACAGCCGCCGGCCGTAATTGCGAATACTGAATTTTGGTACATATGAGCGTTCGAATGAAGGACATAGCCAAAGATCTTGGCGTGTCGATCGTAACCATCTCGAAGGTCTTGCGGAATCACCCGGACGTGGGAGAGGAGATGCGCGAGCGCGTTCTCGCCCGGATAAAGGAACTGGATTATCGACCGAACCTTGCCGCACGCAGTCTCGTCACCGGACGCACGTATTTAGTCGGATTGATCGTCCCCAGTTTGCTCCACTCCTTTTTTGCCGAAATCGCAAAGTCCCTCTCCGAGATTCTTCGGGAGAACGGCTACTACTTAATCATCTCCTCCTCCGAGGAAGACCCTGAGCTCGAAGAACAGGAAGTTCGTCAGCTTCTGGCGCGCCGACTCGACACGCTGATCATCGCTTCTTGCAGGTCAACAGTGGAGGTCTTTTTCCGAATCGAGAAACACAAGACGCCGTATGTATTGATTGACAGAAGCTTTCCCGCGCTGGCTGCTAACTTTGTCGGGGTTGACGATGTAGCAGTGGGAATGCTCGCCACGCAGCACCTGATTGACATCGGCTGCAAGCGGATTGCCCACATTCGCGGCCCGAAAACAAGCCCTGGTCTTCAGCGGTTCGAGGGATACGAGCGAGTATTGGCGCAAAACGGGAGGAACATGGTTGATGAATATGTCATCACCGAACGGAAAGGCGATGTCGGGACGAGACAGCATGGCGAGGAAGCCATGAACCAACTGTTAAGTCGTACCCCAAAACCCGATGGCGTCTTCTGCTTCAACGATCCCTTAGCCATAGGAGCGATCAATGAAGCCCTGAATCAGGGCCTGCGAATACCCGAGGACATCGCCATAATCGGCTGCGGCAATCTCCAGTACGATGACTCGCTCCGCATACCTCTTTCCAGCATCAACCAGCACAGTCGTCGGATTGGAGAAGAAACGGCCCGTTTAGTCCTGAATATATTGAAATTCAAAGTACCTCCAAAGCCTGAGACTGTCGTGCTGCAGCCAGAATTAGTCGCGCGCGCGTCGACGGCGCGTCGACGCCGAGAATAGTCTTTTGTCCTTAACAATCGACTGAATCTGGCAACTCGAAGGTTACGATTTTGGATTGCTCATCTTCAGCACATAGGCGTAACGCCCGGCAAAATGGGAAGGTAATTTGATTTCGACGTCCTCGCCACGTTGAACCCATTCAAGGGCTTCATTCTCTCCTAGCAAGGAAATTGACGAGCCGGCCTTGGGTGCAAGGTTCTTCAGCGTTACACGGCCCGTCTTAGGCTCGCCCAGGAGAGTCACATAAAGAAAAGAATCTTTCTGAGTGAAGCGAGTAGGAATGTGGTCGACGGTCTCCCCCTCGGCCCGGATCCACGGGCGCGTGGCGTAAATCGCTTCACCGTTCTGTTTGAGCCATGCGCCCAATGCTTCCAACCGGCTCATCTGGACAGCAGGAATTGTTCCGTCGGCTTCGGGCCCAACGTCGAGCAGGAGGTTTCCGTTCTTGCTTACAATATCGACAAGCAAATAAATCAGCTTCTCCGGGGCGATTGTTTCGGCCTCACCCTCAGCACGGTTGTATCCGAACGAGCGACCCAGACCGCGACATTCTTCCCACTTGGTTGGACTGATCTTATCGAGCGTCTGGTATTCGGGCGATTTGAAGTCGGAATGCTTCACACCGAAGCGGTCGTCAATTACTCCGTCAGGAACCGTGTTGTAGTACTCCGCCATGATCTCCAGCGGATGCCCCGACTTGGGATAGTCAATGTCATTCCATAGCACGGCGGGACGATAGCGGCTGATCAACTCCCGGAGTTGTGTGTCTGCATATTTGCCATAGGCTTCGCTTTGCGGCTTCACTGCCTGATAATCGGCGGCTTTGGCGATCGGGCCCGGGACGAACGTCCAGTCATACCCGCCCGAGTAATAGAGGCCCATACGCAAGCCCTGGGCGCGCACCGCATTCGTCAATTCGCCCACAAGGTCACGCGAGGCATGCTGGCGGTCTGCCGGGAGGCTCGGATTGGGCGTTGCACTTGGCCATAGGGTGAACCCGTCGTGATGCTTGGTCGTGAGCACGACGTATTTCGCGCCGGCATCCCTGAAAACTTTCGCCCAGGTATCCGGATTCCATTTTTGAATGTCCTTATTGAATACCGCTGCAAAATTGTAGTAGTCGTAACTGGCGCCGTAGTGCACGCGGTGATACTCCTGCGTCGGCGATCCATCTAGCCGCATGCTGTTCAAGTACCACTCCGCATAAGGATTGTGGTGAATGTAGTCCTGCGAAGTGAAATCGTGTTCAGGATGTGCGAGCGGCGCCCAGCCTGGCACGGAGTACAACCCCCAGTGAATGAAGATCCCCAGCTTTGCGTCTGCATACCATTCTGGCAGTGGGTGACGATTCAGGGACTCGAGCGTGGGTTCGTAATGCGCCGGGGCCTGCGTTCCCTGAGCCCAGAGCGGTACAGCAATGCGAGCAACACAGCCGACGAGGATCAGCACGACGACGAATCTACCTTGATTGAACATGCGCGCTCCAGCAATCGTATTTGCAACATTGGCCTTAGACGTAAACATCTTGCAGCTTCATTTGAACTACGGCATCGAGAACCCGCGAGGTGAGTTGGGCTTCGGAATAGACTCCAATCCGGTGATTACGCACCCGATGCTTCAGCTTTCGACTACTTGTATGGGAAATGAGCACCTCCGATTCCTGCAAGGGCATGTGGCAATCGACGCAAATGCTGGCAATTGTTGCACCCAGCTTGCGAAATTTCGTGCAGTCCTTGGCTTTGTGACAGCTTAGGCAATGGGGTGAGAATGCCGCCGCATCGCGCTGCCGTCTGTGAACATCATGGCAAGTCGTACATGTCATGGTGCTGCCCTGAAAACAGCGGCTCCTGACCAGCAGTTGGGTCTGGTTGCCATGAACATCAATAGCAGCGTCTGGCCTATACGGAATGTGCACATAATCCTCCAACGCGTCTCCCGGGGTAAAGGATAGAGCAGGAGCGAGAGGCTTGCCAGGGCCCGAGACAGAAAGCACAAATATCGATTTGCCGGTCGGGGGAAAGTAAACGCAGGATTCACGATCGGATCTTCCATTCCAGACCTTAGGGCGATCTTTGAGGTGGGAAAAAGCACGTGCTCGCGGCCGGGACCGTGACACCTTTCGCATGGGATGCCTAAGACCAGGCTGCCTGGGTCGTAAGAATTCTCCGACTGCGGCAGCGGTTCGAATCGTCCGCTATGGCATTCCAGACACCGCGGCAACACCGGTTTGTCGAAGCGTGGAGAGCCGTCCGGAAATCGTGGACTGTTGATCCAGCCGTCCAACTCGGTCCAATAGCTGACCGGCAGTTCTAACAACTGGTCGCCCTTCCAGAACAGATGAGTCTGCCCTCTGCGGACGGAACCAAACACAATATCGATGCGCTCGGTGTGAGAGACCTTTTGGAAAGGCGTAAGCCCTTCTCCCGACTCTCGAAATATCCATCGTTGTTGGCGGTCATTTACTAGTAAATCGTGGGAGTTGACGTTCTGAGAATATTGGCGCCGTCGCTGAACTTTCCTAAGATCGCATTCCCGTCCCCCATTCGTGAGGTCAAATGATGAGCCGTCTCGAAGTATGTACTTGTCTCCGGTTGATGGCACGAGCGACACGCTTGGTCTCCGACAAATGCCGGTGAATTCTCCGGGCGTGAAGCAACGGAACTCGGTGCGGTGGCCGGCAGCGATGACTGTCCAGCGCGAGCAGCAGCAAGAAACAGAACGCATACCCTAGTTTCAACACCGTAATCGTAATCGACTCAGTAGTGCGTACGATGCTAGATGTCCGCAGGCCCACCGTAAGGGGTTCTCGCCACCGCTTTCGCCGGACGCGCTGAACGGAAAAGTGCCCGCTTCCGTTCTGCTCAGAAGCGGGGATTCACAAACCTTTTCGTAGAAGCTCAGAACATGAACCTCAAGCCGAACTGCATAATGCGTTGGGTATTGGCAGTGTCTGTGACTTTGCCAAAGCCCCCGGCATTGCTCACGTCACCACCCGGCTGGCCAAAAATTACCGTATTGAACAGATTAAACGTCTCGGCGCGGAATTCGAGCTTTCGTCCCTCTCCAGCGATCGGGAAGCCACGGAATATGGAGAAATCCAGGTTCCAATAGCGCTGCGAATTGAACGGGTCGGGGCGCAGATTGCCGAAGGTGCCAATCGTTGGAGCTTGGAATGCGCTGGTATTGATCCAGCAGGTCTGAGTGTGCACATGCGCTCCATTCGGACAACCGCCCGAGTTAGGATCGCCGACAAGATTTGCCTGTTCGTATCCGGCCCACCCTACGTTTCCGGTGTTGGCGGGATCTCCATTGTTATCGGTCACGCTGTAACGCTGGCCGGAACGAACTGAAAGGATCCCGTTGACCTGCCAATTGCCAATGAGGTAATCAATCGCGTGATTACCGCTTGAGACTTGCTTGCCTCGACCAATAGGAAGTTCGTAGTTGGCATTCACTGTAAGGAGGTGTGGAATATCGAAGCCTGCAGGACTTAAGCTGGCCCTGGGGTTATAAGGATCCGCTACATTCTTGCCCTCAGCGCCAAACCATCCATCGTTCTCGTCAAGTGCCTTCGAGTAGGTGTAAGCAACCTGGTAAGCGAGCCCATTCGAGTAACGCTTGTTCACGGACAACTGGAAGGCGTGGTAATCAGCAAAACCCACACTGCGATCGTAGAAGGTGGAAATCATGTACGGATACATGGAGCGTGACTGCGGATTGGGTAGTGGGCTCGGTTGTAGAGCCGTGTTGTACATGCCACCAATATTAGCGCGGTGCGTCATCGAACCAACGTAGCTGCCGGTAATTGTAGTTGTGCTGTTGAGCTGGTGCTGAACGCCGAAGTTGAACTGGTACGCATACGCATTCTTGATGTGTGGGTCATAGTGCCAGTTCACACCACCCGAGAAAAACGGAGTAGGGGCGGGCAGACCTGCAGCGCCGCTTCCCGCAAACGGATTTAGCGCTGAGACCGTCGGCTGGCCTTGAGAGTTGGTAGTGGAGCCGCCCGGCTGGTTCAGGTTGTTGGCAATCAACTGTCCAATCCCGGGCCAGTCACCTTCAATGTTCTGTGACATCTGGCTAACCGCAGCCCAGTTGTCATACACAACTCCAGCCCCGCCTCGAACCACGGTGGAGGGAGTCGCTCGATACGCGAATCCAAGGTGTGGCCCAAAATTCGTGTAGGTGTTATGCGAGATGCGGCCGCGCGGATCGATCACCACATGCGGCGGAAGGGTGCCCGGAGGCAAGCACGTCTGGGTTGACGGATCACAAGAGACCGCATTCCCTTGGGCGTCTAGCATGATGCTGGGAATACAAGGAGCTGCTCCGCGAACGGTGCATGGCGGCGGCGGGAACTGTAACACATAAGTGCCGTTCGAGAAATCGAAGTCACCGGTTTCGATGCCACCCTGTTGACCGATCGTATCTCGGGTTCCGTAAGGCGGAATCAACGTGAGGTCGTAGCGAACGCCATAGTTGACGGTGAGTTTGTTGGTCGCCTTCCACGAATCCTGGAAGAACGCGCTGAACAGACCGCCACGACGGGTTTTCTCGTTCACGTCGCGGCGATTCGCGTTGTTAACAACACCCAGCAGGTAGGATGCCAGGCTATATCCGCCGGTACCGGTCGCAGGATTGCCTGTCTCCGTGTCCGCGAACCCAAGCTGGTCGTACGCGATCGGACTGGAGAACACGCTGCTGATATAGTTCGAGCCAACGGAGAACGTGTGGGTTCCCATGAGCTTACTTATCGTGACCGAACCCTGCCAATTGTCCGTGGCTTGAGGCGTATTCTGAAGAATCTCTCCGGCGTTGGTAAAACCATCAGCAAGACCTAGGGAAGGTATTAAGCAACCCTTGGTTCCTGAGAAATTACACGCAAAACTGGGCTCGAATCCTGCGGCGGAAATGACAGTGTCGGCGTTCACCCTCTTCAGTTTTGTGAGGGCATTATCCGAAACTTTCGTGCGCGAAAAGAGCGCCTGCAATTGCAGGGTGGGGCTAAAAACATGAACCCAGTTTGCGCCCCAGTTGAGACCCGGAATTGAGTCGTTCTTCAGGAACCCCGGCAAGTTGCCGTTGGGCGTCATGGTTGTACTGTCGATTTGACCCCAGCGGAACCAGGCCAAGTCCTTCTCGCTGAAAGTATGATCAAGTCGGCCGTTGAACTCGGTCTGGTGTTGTGTATTCGGATCGCTATCGAAGGCGTTGCTATTGGTGGCAGCGTTGTACGGGCCAGCCTTGGGATATACCGTCTGAACAAATCCGACCAGCCCCGGTTTAATGAGGTTGGACGGGATGATATTGCCCGCGAAGGGCTGCCGTGTGAACGTTGACCCCGAAGGAGTGGTTGTAAACGGGTTGTAGAGTTGCTGTTTCGGATTGTTGCAAACACCGGTGCTGTTGAAGCCAGCCGTGCATAGTCCACTGAAGTCGCCGCCCAACTGCGCCGCTGTGGGCACAAGGATGTTTGCGCCAATCGGCTGAGAGTAGCGGAAGCCTTGGTAGGCAAAGTAGAAGAAGGTGTTTTGCTTCAGTGCGTACAGAGGAATGGGACCGCCGAAAGAGGCGCCGAACTGGTTCTGATGGAACAAAGCCTTGCGCTGGGTCACAGGTAAGAACTGTGGCCGCGAATCGAACGCACTGTTGCGCATGTACTCCCACAGCGTACCGCGGAACTGGTTGGTTCCCGACTTGGTCACGACGTTTACCACTCCGCCGAGCACCGATCCGAACTCCGAGGAGTCGGTGTGCGAAACCACCTTGAACTCCTGAATTGCATCAATGATCGGAGGCACGGCGTAGGTGCTGAGGAACGCCGCGAAGTTGTTCATACCATCGGTCAGAAAGTAGTTGCTCCGGTTAGTCGCACCATTGATGGAAGGAAATGAGAAGGAAGCTCCTTCGGCGATCGGAGCAGCGAATCCGCCGGTTCGGCCGCCCATGGCGTTCTGGCCCACGCTAATAGGCACGACACCGGGCGTAAGAGAAAGGAGTTGTGTAAAGTTGCGGCCGTTTAGCGGAAGATCGTTGACTTCCTTGGTCGCAATAACCGTTCCCAGCTCCGCTGAGGATGCTTGCAGCTGCTCTGCTGTCGCCTCCACGCTGACGACTTCCGACGCCGCGCCGACCGCCAGCGAGACGTCGATCGTGGCCGTCTGGTTTACGGCGAGCTGGAAAGCCGTAACTTCTTTCGTCGAAAAGCCTGACGCACTCACCTTCAGGGTGTATCGCCCGGGATTGATATCGGGAAAGACAAAGGCGCCAGAATCATTGGTGGTGGTGGCGCGCTCGAAACCGGTATCCCCATTGCGCAGTAGAACTGTCGCCTTGGTAATGATGGCGCCTTGAGGATCACGAACCACGCCATTGAGGGATGCGGCCGAAAGTTGCGCTTGAACCGCGCTGCTTGAGAAAGCGAGAGCGGCGATCAATAACAGGAAGCGGAATACAGGTGCGCGCGAATCGGTCATGGATTCCTCCGACCTATCCACTTAGCTTGATTTTTAAACCGAGCCCCAGTAATCGTTAACTTTAGCGAAGTGTGGCATTCTAGTATAGAAATACTAGGGATTGTCAAGAGCTTTTTCGATGAGTTCTTGTTTATCGCTAACCCTGTTACTCCCGTCGTTTGACGATAACTTGAACCATCTCCGGTTGCGTGCCACAATTCTAGGCGCTCGCCGGGACAGGTGGGTTTTGCCGCAACTGGCTAGGTCGCCCCAGTAGCTATCTGCCATAGACCAGCTCACCGAACATCTTCATGAACAGAAGTCTTTTTAGCGTGTTGTGGCTGGGTTTCTGGACAACTGGTCGGTCTCGGGTTCCCGTCCGCTTGCTGCTTCATGGGCTGTTGACTGCGGGACTATGCGCAGACCAATCGTCACAGATTTCGCCGGCGCAAAAACCATCGGCCTCTGCACGCTCGGACTACATCGGCTCCTTGGAATGCGCCCGATGTCACCAGGAGATTTACAACTCCTACAAGCGGACGGGCATGGGACGGTCAATGTCCAGCATCACCCCCGAATGGGTAACAAGTCACCAAACGTCAGGCTCGGTCGAGGACAAGAACAGCAATTCAAAATTTGAGGTCTCCGTTGCCGAAGGGAGGCTGCTCCAGTCGCAACACGAACTGGCGAGTGGGCAGCAGATTCTTCGCGAGAGTCGCGAGATATCCTGGATCATAGGGGCAGGCGAAAACGGCTTCGGGGGCCTGGTGCGAAAAGGGGACTATCTGTTTCAGGCGCCCCTATCGTTCTACTCGAAAGCACAACGCTGGGAACTGTCACCCGGATATGAGCTTGTCAACCCGGGCTTCAATCGCCCAATTCTGCCCGGCTGTATTTCTTGCCACAGCGGCCGTCCCAATATTTTGCCTGACGGTAATGGGCATTTCGCGACTCAACCCTTTTCTGAGCTCGCGATCGGATGCGAGAACTGCCACGGTCCTGGTTTGGCTCATGTAATGGCGGCGCAGTTGGGCCAGGGAGAGTATGAAGGGAACGATGGCTCGATCGTGAACCCTGCCTCGCTCACACCGGCTCTGGCCAACGACATTTGCATGTCTTGTCACCAAGTCGGAGATGTGCGAGTTCTGAAACCTGGCAAGGACTTTCAAAGCTTTCGCCCTGGGACTGCACTGGATGACACGATGTCAATCCTCCTGGTGCCTCCAAACCGCGAGTCTCCACCTCAGCAGGACCTGCTTGAACACCACTACTCGATGACTCTGAGCAAATGCTATCGCGGCAGCGGGCAACGCCTGAGTTGTATTTCGTGCCACGACCCGCATGTGGAGCCGTCCAGCGTGGAGGCTCCC
Source organism: uncultured Acidobacteriaceae bacterium (assembly GCA_937879855.1). GTDB lineage: Bacteria > Acidobacteriota > Terriglobia > Terriglobales > Acidobacteriaceae > Sulfotelmatobacter. The sequence goes on from CALFMO010000066.1 coordinate 37,476, forward strand.
GCTTATTTCCGCAAGAAGTGCTTGACATGCCACACTGAGAAAAGCTGCACCGTGCCACTCCCGGCCCGCGAGCGACAGCCACCCGCTGATGATTGCGCGGGCTGCCACATGAAGAAGCGCGACGTTCGTGAGATTTCTCATTCAACTATTACGAACCATCGCATTCTCGCTCGCCCTGAAGAGTCATTCCCTGATATCGCTTTTCGGCAGACCACTTCCGCCTTGCCCGACTTGATTCATCTGAATGCCCCGCCTGCAAAGAAAGGTATGCCCCTTCCCGCACTGACGCTTCTGCAGGCGTATGGCGAGTTAGTAGAGAAGCATCCCGAGTACCTCGCCCCCTATTCTGCGGTACTGCAGGAACTGGAGCGTAGCGATGCAAACAATCCCCTCGTTCAGGCTGCGCTCGGAAACCGCGAGCTTCAGGCTGGCCACTATTCTGAGGCTGTTGCGCATCTGCAGCGCGCTATGGATGGCGGTGCGACGACGACGGTTTTGTACACCGATTTCGCCGAGGCTCTGCTCAAGCTGGGTCGCAGCAACGAGGCAGTTACCTCGCTGCAAAAAGCAACGGAACTGGATCCCTTCAATGCTGCCTTGCGGAAGCAACTGATCGTGCAGTTGATCCAGACTAAGGATTACGCGACGGCGCGGAAGCAAATGGAAGATTACGTTGAGCGGTTCCCGGCGGATTCATTTATGCGGGAGATGGAGCGCCGCGCAGAAGCCATTGGAAAAGCGAAATGACCAGTGCTTCGGGACACCTGAGGAAACTCCTGGCGTTGGCGCTGGCAGCTCCCTTGTTCGGGGCCCCGGGGGAGCGCGCGACGTCGCGCATCCAATTCGAAAACCGGCAACTAGGATCGGGTGTCACTTTTGTGCTCGACAACGGCACTCTTCCCGACAAGCCCATGATTGACGGCATTCCCGGGGGCGTTGCATTGTTCGATTACGACGGCGACGGATATCTGGATATTTTCTTTACCAACGGCGCGCATCTTCCCGGGCTGGTGAAGGACAACGACAAGTACGCCAACCACCTCTACCGGAACAACCACGATGGCACCTTTACCGACGTGACTGATCGAGCCGGACTGCGCGGTGAGGGATACAGCGTCGGGGCAGCCGCAGCGGACTATGACAACGATGGGCACGTCGATCTCTACTTAGCCGGTTACAATCGCAATTTTCTCTATCACAACAACGGCGACGGAACGTTCACTGACGTGACCGAAAAGGCTGGCGTCACCGGGGTCTCGTTGGGCAAGAAGCTGTGGGGAATCGCGGCCGCCTGGGTGGATTACGACAATGACGGCAAACTCGATCTGTTCGTGACCAACTATCTGGATTGGTCCTTCGCCACGTCGCGGGTATGTGGTCCGCCCGATAAACGTCTCTCCTGCTCGCCTACTCTCTATAAAGGCCAGCCGAGTACTCTCTACCACAACAATGGCGACGGAACGTTCACCGATGTTTCTGAATCAATGGGAATCTCAAAGCACGTCGGCAAGGGCATGGGGATCGCGATCGCAGACTACAACGACGATGGTTGGATCGACATTTTCGTGGCCAACGACAACGAGCGAAATTTCCTGTTCAGGAATCGAGGCGGGAAAGGATTCGACGAAGTGGGCGTCGAGTCTTTCGTCGCTTACACAGACAACGGTATTCCAGTCTCAAGCATGGGGGTGGACTTTCGCGATTGGGACAACAACGGCAGGCCCAGCATTCTAGTGACCGCCCTGGGAGGCGAAACGTTCCCCTTGTTTCACAATGAAGGGAACGGGCTGTTCAGCGATGACAGTTACAAAGCCGGCGTCGGGTTCGGCACTTTCCAGATGAGTGGCTGGGGTGCCGGCATTCAGGATTTAGACAACGACGGCTACAAGGACTTGTTTACAGCAAATTCCCACGTGAGCGAGAATGCCGACATTGACGGGAAGCAACACTATCTCCAGCCCAACGCTGTTTTCCGCAACATGCATGATGGCACATTTCACGACGTCAGCAATGAAGCTGGTGCCGCGTTGCAGCTTCGCGCCGCGCATCGTGGGTGCGCTTTCGGTGACCTGAATAACGACGGCAAAATCGACATTGTGGTTTCGGCGATTGGCAGTCCGGCAGAATTGCTGTACAACACCTCCACGGGCAATAATCACTGGATTCTTATCCGCACCGTGGGCGTAAAGAGCAACCGAGATGGCATCGGGACGCGGATCAAAGTCACTGGCGCATCTGGGTTGGTGCAATACAACCACGTAACCACCGCTGGGAGTTACGCCAGCTCGAATGATCCTCGCGTACACTTCGGACTCGGCTCCGATAAGCTCATCCAGGAAATTGAACTGCGGTGGCCGAGCGGAACGGTGCAGCGATTGCATTACGTCAAGGCTGATCAGGTGCTCACGGTGACGGAGGAATAGATTATGCGCGCCGCCCTTCGATACCTGTTCTTCGCGACCCTTGGTGCGTCTCCCGCGCTGGCCGGACCGTGCTCCGGCGCCGACAACCAACTGGCGCAAATCTCCCGGCAACTCACGCTCAATTCTCTGGATGGGGTCAAGCCTGTACTGGACGCACTGAGTCGTGCGTATCCGGATTGTCAGCAAATCGTGCTGCAGCAGGCGCGTCTCGCCCAGGCAGAAGGAAATCCCAATGCCGCAGCCGATCTCTACTACCGGTATACCGACGCCGATCCGAACGACCCCAAAGGGCTCGCTTACTTCGGGCACTTCTTTCTCGAACAGCACGACTATATGCGAGCGGATGCGCTTTCGGCAGCAGCGGTGGAGAGGAACCCGGAAGACCCAACAGCTCTGGCCCTGCGCGGCCAGATTCTCGTCATGAAAGGTCAGCAATCCGAAGGGCAAAGGTTGCTGGAGAAAGCCGTTCAGCTTGATGCCGACGATCCGGAAGCGCAATTTCAGCTTGGCGCGATTTATGACAAGGTCAAGTCCGCTCCGAAGGCGGTCGAACGCTTTCGCGCCGCCGTGAAACTGAATCCTCGCGATGCTAGAGCGTGGGATTACCTGGGTTTAAACCTTGAACCTTTGGGAGACTTGGACGGTGCCGATCAGGCTTATCGCAAAGGACTCGAGGTGAACCAAACTGGCCGATATCACGATGCCTTTCTTGATTACAACTACGGGCGTTTCTTGGCGAAGCGAAATGATCTGGTTGCGAGCAAACAACATCTCGATCGCGCCGTGGAACTGGCTCCTCTGGTTCGGGCCGTATGGTACGAGCGAGCCAGGCTCGACGTGCGCATGCAAAATTATGGGCAGGCACGTGTGGACGGCGAAAAAGCCGCCGCTTGCACACAAGATGGCGGCATCATTGATCTGCAGATATACAGCCTCTTGAGTCAGGTTTACACCCGACTGGGTGACAAAGCCTCAGCGAAGAAATACACAGATCTGACCCGCGAGACTCCGCCACCGGTGCGTGGGGAGTCACGGTAGCTTGCCTTCGAAAATGGACCGCCGATCTTTTCTGCTAAGCGCGCTGACCATAACACCCGCGGCCAAGCTGTTCCGCGCCACCCTCACGCCACCCGACCCCCGGCCGATTTTTGCGAACGTAACCGCAAAATCCGGCTTGAGGTTCAAGCAAGAAGCCAGCCACACCAGCCAGAAGTACCTTCCCGAATCGATGGTCGGCGGAGTCGCCATGTTCGACTACGACAAAGATGGCTGGCTCGACTTGTTTTTTGTAAATGGAGCCAAGCTTCTCGATCCCATGCCGCCTGGAGCTGCGCCAGACAAATCCGACCCTCGCTACTGGAACCGCCTTTACAAGAACAACCACGATGGAACCTTCACTGATGTGACGGAGAAGGCCGGCATTCAGGGCCGCATGTACGGAATGGGTGTGGCCACCGGCGATTACGACAACGACGGCAACATGGATCTGCTCGTCACCAACCTTGGCGGCAACCTTCTCTACCACAACAATGGCGATGGCACGTTCACCGACGTCACTGCCAAGGCCGGAGTGGGGGGCAGCGGATGGTGTACCGGAGCAGGTTTCGTTGATTACGACCGCGATGGGCGCCTTGACCTGGTCGTGAGTCGGTATGTTGAGTGGGACTTTAGCGCGAACGTTTTCTGCGGCGGACACGAGACCGGCTACCGTTCTTATTGCCACCCGGATCAGTTCAATCCGATTTCTCACCTGGTCTTCCACAACAATGGCGATGGCACGTTTACTGACGTTTCCAAGAAGTGCGGAATCGGGAGCTCGCCGGGAAAGGGCCTTGGTATCGCGATCAATGATTTCGACGGCGACGGCTGGCCGGACGTCTTTGTCGCTAATGATTCAGTGGCGGAGCAACTATTCCGCAACAAGCACGATGGAACGTTCGAGGAAGTTGCGCTCACTTCGGGCCTTGCCTATGACCAGAATGGACATGTCTTTGCCGGCATGGGAGCCGATTTCGGGGATTATGAGAACAGCGGATGGCCGTCGGTGTTCGTAAATGCCCTCGCGAATCAGAAATACAAGTTATTTCGTAACAAGAAGGGCAAGTTCGACGATGTGACCGATTCGCTCGGCCTGGGAGCATCTACTATTTCGCATTCCGGTTGGGGAGCGAAATGGATCGATTTCGATAACGATGGCCGACTCGATCTCTTTGTGGCGCAAGGGCACGTCATGGACAACATCGAACTCACCGAACCCAGACTGCGCTATCGTGAGCCTCCTCTGTTGCTGAAGAATGATCCGACTGGATTTCGCAACGTTTCGATGCATGCCGGTCAGGTTTTCAATGTGCCCATGGCGGCTCGCGGCGCGGCATTCGGCGACCTGGACAACGACGGTTTTATTGATGTCGCGATCAATTGCAACGACGGGGCCGCGCTCATTTTGCGTAACCTGGGTAATGATCAAAACCACTGGCTCACACTGAACCTCATCGGAACCAAAAGCAATCGCGACGGTATTGGATCGAAGATTCGTCTGGTGACCGACGATGACAAAGAGCAGACCGCCTTTGTGAGCACCGCAGGAAGTTACATTTCAGCCAGCGACAAGCGTGCGCACTTCGGGTTAGGGCCCTCGAAGAAGGCGCAGGTCGTCGAGATCACATGGCCGAGTGGAATCGTGCAGCGCCTCGAATCCGTCGCCGCCAACCAGATATTGACGGTGAAGGAGCCCTCACGGTAACAACGAATCGCCAATCGATGCGAGTGCTTGCTCCGGTACGAAGCAGGCAATTGTTATCGCCTGTCCCCTTGGAGCACCTTCCACGACGATAACTGCGCCTGCACCCAATCCGCATCTTTCTTCGTGTGGCATATCAGGCAGGCATTTGGGCTTTCTTCTTGCCCGAAGCGCTTTGTCATCTCGGGATTCGGGATGTCATCTATCTGGTGATAGCGCGCCCGAAACAACAGGGCATCCATAATCCGAGGCATGTGGCAGGAAACGCAGCGGCTGGCTTCAGAGTCCGCCGCGTGATGGGAATGCCGTGCAACAGCGACCGCATCTTGAAACTGTTTGTGGCATCCCGTGCACAGCAGGTTAGGCTGATCGGGGAACTTTACAGACGTGGAGTTGGAAGCAGAATCGTGGCTGTGTGGATCGTGGCAGGCGACACAGCTGATGCCGCCCTTCTTGAAACATTGCGAACGCTCCAGCGCTTCCACCAGGAACGTCGTTTGCCGAAACCGTCCGTCCTTGTAAAAACCTCTTCGTGAGAACTCCCCGTATGGCTGGCGCAAACGGTTGCCAAAGAACTCTCGGGAAGAGGTATAGTTCAATTCCCCATTGGGCCCCGGAGTGCGAATCGCCGACTGCATGTGACACTGCGCGCAAATTGCAACGGATGTTTGGCTGTCGATTGCGTGGAAATCTACAGGCGGGGCTAGAGGATCTTTCGATGTGTAGCCCGCCTCGTTCATTTCCAAAACGTGCTGTTCGGACGGTCCGTGGCACGCCTCACAATTAATCCCCGGCTCATTGAACTCTAAACCATTGACCGCAAAACCCCCGCCTTGGGTATTTCGTAGTTGACTGGTGTGGCATACCGCGCAGTTGGCTTGGTAGCTGGTTGAGGCATCTAGTCTTTCCCAGTTGCGCGGGTCCGCGCGCTCGCTTCCGGGTCCATCAATCACTTTCCAGAAGTTGACCCATTGCCTATAACGCAAGTTGTATTGGATCGGAAATACATGTATTTCGCCACTCGGCAGCTTCGTGGCATACGCCTGCTCGAACTTTGATCCAATGGTGTAGTCGACACGATAGCTGCGCCACTTCCCATCCGACTGGAGTATGTCGAAGTAATGATGGTCTCCACGCGTTACCATCCTGGCAAACGGTCTCCGTTCCCGACCTGACTTCATTTCGAAGTTTCCGGAGCGATAGTCGGCGCCGTCGCCAAGATAGAATTCGTTTTGCTTCTCAAAATCTCCAATAACGTTTTGCGGAGCGTATGGCCGAAGCATTTTCGACATGCCGCTGCTCGACCAGCCTCTATAAATCTCGGAATGGCAGGAGCGACACGACGCGGAACCGAAATAGCTCGCGGGTGTAGCTTTGTGATCTTCCTTGTTCCCCTCTTCATTCCGATTCTGGGCAGAGGCTTTCCAGCGATCCATTGATTGCTGCAGGAAAGTCTCGAATGGAACCGAATTCGGACCGAGCAAGCGATAGATGGCGCGAAGATTGTCCAGCGCTTGGCTGGCACGTTCCCCGCCTTCTCGATAGACAGCTGCGAAGTTGCCACTCGCGGCAAGGGCCTCCCCGTTTGTGAGTTGTGCAAGTCCCAACACGTAAGCAATCTCCGTATCACCAACGTTGGAATGCAATGCCTCGACCAGCGACGACTCGGAGCTTTTCAATAGCGAGCCTCGTCTTTCGCCGGCTGGTTCCCCAAGCGCCTGTTGCAGCAGAGCGCGACCTTTGGCAAAACTGGCAGTTGACTTGAGCCGCCGTCTTAGGTCGGGCCAATCCTCTTCCCGAACCGCTGAAGGTCCGGCAAATCGGTCAAGATCTTCGAGCGCACCATCAGCGTCCGCAATCGCTGCCGAATTTAAACGCTGTCGAGCCTCCACATCGGCCACCGAAACCAGCAACAGTGGATTTTCCGGAAGTAGCGCCAGCGATTGTCGACCGTATGTAAGGCCGCGGTCGTAGTCTCCGAGATCGAAGGAACTGCGGGCTGCGACCTCGTATGCCTGCGCGAGAAAAGCGGACTGCGGAAACTGCGCCACGAACGTGTCGGCTCGCGTCCGCATGACCTGTGAAGATGTGGGCGCGAATAGTTGCAGAAAGGCAGATCGCTCGGAATGATCTGCAATCTGGTCGGCTAGATGTACAGGACTGCGATTCTGAAGAGAAGGTACCGAATCGAGATCTTGGCCTGCCAGGCGGGTAAGCGACCACAGAAGCAAAGTAATCAGACCTAGCGGCCGCAACATGGGCTTACACTTTACACCAACTCACTTATGAACGGACTGCGCGATCCGGATGGCTCTGTCAATATCTGGATCAGCAGGTATAAGCTTCTTCGCTTCCTGAAGCTCCTGAAGTCCCTCCTGAATATCGCCAGAGTGTAAATAAATAAGCCCCAGGTCCTTATGCAATTGGCCAAGAGCAGTGCAGCCGCCACAAACCTGAATCCCTTCCTTCAGTTGTGAAATAGCCTGCGGCAAATCATGGGCGGCGGCGGATGCCAGCGCGAAATTTCCCAAGGTCTGAGCGCGATCCATGATCTGTTTTTCCGCCTGCAGAGCCTCAAAGCGGGCTTGCATGCGTTTGGCTTCTTCGGGTTCGGAATGTGCCAGTTGACGCGAAAGGTTGTAAAGGGCTTCACCATGCTCTGGGTTGAGTTGTATGACCTTTCGCCATTCGGCAACAGCCCCGACGCGATCTCCCGCGTGCAGAAGCTCTTGTCCAAGCACGAAAAGTGTGTCGGCGTTCCTGGGATCAAGTTCTGCCGACTTCTCGAGGACTTGAACGGCCTCCTTGGCATTTCCGGCGGTTTTATGAATCAAGCCCAACAGGTACCACGCTTCTCCGTTCTGTGGGTCCAAACGCACCGCGGTCTCAAGCTCTGGCTGCGCTTCCGGATATCGGCGCAAATCGAGCAACACACGTCCCTTGTTGTAATGCGCGGGTGCGGAATCGGGATCGAGTTTTAGCACTTCCGAGAACTCGGCTAGAGCACCCTCGAGGTTGAAAGCGTCCGCGTACGCAATTCCGAGATTCAGATGCGTGCCAGAAGACTTGGGGTCGAGGTCCATGACCTTCTTGAAGTAGCCGATTGCCTCTTCGGTCTTCTGCGTGCGCGCTAGTACCATTGCCAGCGCAGTAAGGGCTTGGGAATTATCTGGACTGGTTTTCAGGGCCGTGCGAATGATCGGTTCTGCCTCTTTGAAACGCGATTCCCCAGCGAGTATCAACCCTAAATTGACGAAAGCCTGCGTGTACTGCGGGTTGTTCTCCGTGGCCCGGCGGAAAAGGTCTTCCGCCTCTTTATTCTTTCCTTGTTGACCATACAAAACACCCAGGTTGTTCTCCGCCTCTGCATAATCCGGATCTAAGGTCACAGCTGCCTTTAATTCCTTTTCAGCTTCTGATTCCTGATCGGCTTGCATACATAGGAACCCCAGTTGGTTGTGCGCCCGAGCAAGTGAGGAATCGAGTTCGATAGCCTTTATTAGGGCCTCGCGCTCCTCAGCGATTTTTCCCAAGCGATCGAGCGCCAGGGCAAGATCGTAAAGTGTCTTCGCATTTCCCGGGTCCTCTGCCAGAGCTTGTCGATAATAGTCAACGGCACGCTGATAATCGCCCTGTTCGAAAAATTCGTTGGCCTGGTTGACCCTCGTGCCCGCGACATTTTGCTTTACGCTCTCCTGCTTCTTTTGTTGGAACTTCTCCAATTCCTCTCGAGCCTGCTGCTCCTGGCCTAAAATTCGCAGCACTGCAGCTAATTGAAATCGAGTTTCGCTTGATTGGGAATTCAACTGCAGGGCTTTTTGAAGATGCGGCAGAGCTTCTCTTGGCTTACCGAGCTTGGCGAGCACAAAGCCCAGGTTGTAGCGCGCCTCGTAATGATTCGGCTTGAGGGCTATGGCCTTCTGTAGTAAAGGTTCTGCAGCAGCATAGTTTCCGAGACCCCGGTCAACCACTCCCATCAGATACAGGCCATCAAAGTCGCCCGGCTTACGGCGATAGTAGCTCTGAATTTCAGGCAATGCAGTTTGGAACTCCGCGAGGATGATCAACGCCTTCACATAGGACAGCCTGGTAATGTCGTTGGACGGATCCAGGCGCAACGCCTCGCGGAACTCGTCAGCGGCCTGCCGGTACTGAGACTGCTGCGTGTATGCGATGCCAAGCCTGGCATGCCGGTCGGCCGAGGTCGGCTCCTGTCGCACCAATGCGGTGAGCAACTTCACGGCCTCGGAAACATCACCGCTACCGGAGTAAGCCACGGCGAGGTCATCTTGCAGCATGGGATCAGCCGGCGCGTCTTTCAAGTATGCAATGGCCGCCGAATAGCGCCTCTGCGCAATCAAGGCTTTCGCCAAACCGTCCAAGGCGCGCACTGATTTGGGATCAGCGTTTAACGCAAGTTTAAATTGCTCAACTGCAGCGTCGTTCTGCTCCAATTCACCGAGGGCTTCGCCAAGCGCAATATGCCCCAACACATTGTCCGGCTTGAGGCGTACCGCAACTCTCAGTTCACGAACGGCCCTTGCAGGTTCATGTTTTTGCAGAAGCGCGAGTGAAAGGTTGAAGCGTGCTTCCCACGAATTCGGATCCTGATGCACTGCGGCTTCAAATGCGGCGATGGCACACCCTAATTGTTGCCGCTGGCCAAAGTAGGCGCCCATGGCATCATAGGCGCCGGCCGACGGATGAGTTGCAAGCACTCGCTCCAACTCGACTGGTCCTTTGCAATCAGAAGGGGCTTCGGCGAGCGCAACCGTGCTCGGAACGGCTAGAAGCCACGAGCAAAGACCGATCTGAGCCCAGCCACGCATCGTCCAAAAAATCCGATTCCCATCCCGGGCTTTCGCGTCAATCGTATCAAACAAACGCAGCGGCCTCCGGTGCCAGTGCTATGATCGCAGAAATATGTTCGTGCGGATGCTACGATTAGCTCCAGCTATTTCAAGCAAACTTCCTCACCTTCCGGCTGGATCCTTATTCCTATCGTCATTTCTATCGTCGGCGTTCACATCGCCCTCGGACAGGGCTCAGCCACTGGAGGGACAGCCGTTCCAGAGAGGCCTCTTCCTCCGGGCATGAAACCACCAGCGGTTGATTATCGAGACATCGCCACTCCAGCCGGACTCGTCGGTGTGAACGTCTCTGGACCGAAAACGTCAAAACAGTACATCGTGGAGACAACCGGCAATGGCGTCGCAATCTTCGACTACGACAATGACGGACTCCCGGACATTCTTCTGGTCAACGCGGGACGGTTGGAAAAGGACTCTGCTCAGCCAAAACATTTTCTTTATCACAATCTTGGCGGCCTCAAGTTCGAAGACGTCACGGACAAAGCAGGAATCGGGCAAACCGGATGGGGACAGGGAGTATGCGTCGGAGACGTCGACAATCATGGGTACCCGGACCTGTTCATTACCCAATGGGGGCAGAATGTTCTCTATCGAAATCTGGGTAACGGCACGTTCCAGGATGAAACCAAAGAACGGGGACTGCTTTCGTCCAAGCCGCGCTGGAGCACGGGTTGCGCCTTCATCGATTTCAATCGCGATGGGTTTCTGGATCTTGTCGTAGTGCACTACATTGATTTCGATCCGGCCCACACACCTCATCCCGGTGAAACCAGCCAGTGCCAGTGGAAGGGAAAGCCGGTCATGTGTGGCCCACATGGCTTGCCTCCGGAAACGCTCTCGTTCTATCAAAATGACGGCCACGGACATTTCAACGACGTTTCAGGCCAGGTCCATATCGCAGGCCCCCGAAATTGTTACGGCTTCACCGCTCTGACCGGAGATTTCGACAATGACGGTTGGCCGGATATTTTTGTCACATGCGATTCCACCGCGAACCTGTATTACCACAATGTGGGCGGAAAGATGTTCGAGGAAATCGGAGTCGGGGCTGGCGTTGCCTACAACGAAGATGGGCGTGAACAAGCCGGGATGGGAACGGCTGCGGCTGATTTCGACGGCGATGGTTTGCTTGATATCTTCAAGACCAACTTCGCCGACGACACATACAATGTACAAAAATCTCAGCAAGAACAACTTTGAGGACGACACGATCGGATCGGGCCTAGCGGTAAACACAAAATTCCTGGGATGGGGGACCGCATTTCTCGACATCGACAATGACGGACGGAAGGATTTGATTGTCGCGAACGGGCACGTATATCCGGAAGTTGACTCGGGACACACCTCGGAGACATACAAACAGCCGCGTCTTCTTTACTGGAATCGTGGCGATGGCCAGTTTTTTTGATCTGTCATCGCAAGCCGGGCCCGGTATTCCCGAGGCTCATTCTTCCCGAGGTCTGGCGGTAGCCGATCTGGATAATGACGGCAAGGAAGAGATCGTGATCGTCAATATGAGCGAGCCACCCTCATTACTGAGGAATTTCGCAAACAGCGGTGATTCACTGACCATACGGGCGATCACAGCCCAGCGAGACGCAATCGGGGCACGCGTCACAGTCAGTGCTAGCGGACACAAACAGATTGATGAAGTGCGCAGCGGTGGCTCTTACATCTCGCAGAATGATTTCCGCTTGCACTTCGGGTTGGGCCGTGCCTCCACCGCAGAGGTATCGATCCGGTGGCTCGACGGAAAAATCGAAAATATCGGCTCCGTCGCAGCAAATCAGATCGTGACGATCGAAGAAGGTGAAGGTATTGTGCGCAGACAGCCTTACTCATCGCCAAAGAGATAAGTTTTCTTTATCTCTACCGGGTTTGTACTGACATTAAGACTGCTGGTTTACCGAGATCCGGCTGGAATCGCGAATCGTGCATCATCTACGGGCACGTTGAACTTTACCTCATCAATCCGGATTGCAATGCGCGAGTTCGGACGGAAAATTGTCCTGAGGAAAGGAACCTTCAGTCCGTCCTGATCGCGGTAATCATCATTATCGATCTGAGTAGGGCTCTGCCCAAGGGGAGTCTTTGTATAGCGCAAGATCCGCAACAGATATCCCGAGTCCTTGTCGAAATAGAATTTTGCAGCAATCTCTCCCGTGTTAAAGCCGGCCACAACGTAGGTCTGACGATCCCCGATATTCTCTGGAGGCATACTCTTGACTTGATCAAACAACTGCTTCATGTGCATCGGCAACTGCAGGTCCGTCTCGGTTCGAGCTGAAATGGATTCAATGGACGGAATTGGATGTGCGGGACGATTTGGCGCTGAACTCCAGCCAGACTTCCCGTCGTAAGCCGTAATACTGTCACCGTTGGATAAATGCACGAGTGTAAGTTGCTTCCCACCCGTGCTCGTGATGATCTCAACGGGTAGATTTCGTCCGCTAATAGTGATCGTTCCCTTTTCCTGCCGCGTTTTCACTTTGGACAGTGAAGCCGCTCCACCAATCGCATCCAGATACTTCCCGATCACATCCTCAGGCGACGGAGCATTGGCAGTTGCTTCGGCTTCTGGAGGAGTTTCGAAACTTGGTTTTGCTCCGGATTCGACAATCATGGGAATCGAGACTGGACGTGGAGCTCCGCGATGACAAGAATTGCAGGTCACCATCTGCTTCGAATCAAAGTTGTCCCGATTAATTGCGAGCATCATCCGCATCATCTTCCGCGCAATCAGCTTGGTTTTCTTATCGTCCTTCTCCAGAGCGCCTTCCATGTGGCAATAACTACACTCTACGCCCAGCGCGTAGGTCATGAACTGCATGGCTGGGATTAGCTCATCCTCGGGAACGTCCGTCAGTACCTGTATGTTGCGGTATCGCTCTGCAGCAGACTTATGGTCACGCGAGTTTGTGACTGTAGTCTGCGTGAGAAGCTTCTCTGAACTCGGCAGCAAAAAAAGAGAAACGGTTACGGCGGACAAGAATCGCTTGAACATCACTCTCTCTTCCTCCAATCACAAGTTGTGAAGGTATATCCCCTCCGTAAGCGGGCCTAGTCGACGGCCTTCCGACGGCGCCCGCAGGTTCTGCGTCGGCGGGCCCAGTCGCGGGCATGCGCCGAATAGCGACACAGCTGTCCCAGAGCTTTTCCCTTCAATTTATACCTCTGGATTTCGTGTCGCGACCTTTCTATCGCTATTGCACAACTTTGAGAAGCCGTCTAGTTTCGGAATGCACGCAGGAAGATTGGACCGTCCTGCTGTCCACGTGATCGCCCGAACAAGAATTGTCAAAAATTAGCAAAGACAGAATCCTCGCCGCGTTTCCAAAGTACACTCCTCGGCATGAAGACTCTCTCGGTTCGTGTTGTCGTGCTAATGCTCGTAATCTCTGGTTCTTTTTCACAAGATTGGGCAACTTGGGGGGAGGCGGAGGTGGCGACACGGGAGGCATGGGTGGTATCGGCCCGATGGGCCGGGGGCGGGCATAATGGGAGAGCCGGTGTACAACGTGCCGCGGCGCGTTCGCGTGCCTGGGGACGCCCCCAGTCACCGAAGGCCTGGTGGTGTATTGGTTCCGGTCCTCGGTTCAAGAAGTACAGAGATCCGGCCTGCGAATCTCGCGCACACCCTCCCTTTACGCATCTCAATGCGTTGCGATGGAGATCGTCTATGCTGTGACGCCTCTAGGGCAGAAGTTGGTTCCCGGTGCCAAGCTCCCGATCGCAGTGCTGCCGACGCCCGACAGAACCCTCATCGGCAAAGCTGAAAACAAGATGGGTCTCTGCGCGTATACGAGGCCGAGAAACTAGTTGATGAGGAAATACAAGCTGTGGGAGAATCTGGTTGACTCGCAACCAAAGGACGCGAAGGGACATGTCAAATCCCACGACAATGCCGGAGCGATTCCGTTCTCCAAGGCGGTGCTTGAACAGAAGTGCCTCTTCCCGAGAAAAGCCAAGGATGCGGCAAAGGCCCTGAAGAAGCTGGCTGTGGCGGAGGCGGCCGATCTCGCCGACGCCCCGGACTTTTCGCCTCCCATTTTCGATCGAGTCATCGGAGCAAAAATTGAACACATCATGAAGCAGGGATTGCGCGCGGAGAACTCCGCTCACTATGGTGAAGCAGAGGGTCTATATGCGCTGGCTCACCGTATGAATCCGGCAGATCCAACGCCTCTGCGATATCTGGGCGAAGTCTACGGGCACTTGATTGGCGATTGGGCCGGGGCACGTGCGGCGTTCGATGCAATTCGGGCGATGCCAGATGATCGCGCCATCACCCTGCATGGAAACGGCAAGACGACGATTCATGAAGGCGAGTTTAAGAAGGGCCTCGCGTTGATGGAACAGTCGGTCGCAACTTTTCCCACAGCTCTCGCGGTATCGCGACCTGGCGGTCTATTGGAACTCTGAGGGCGATGGAGTCAAGACAAAAGACTACGTGCACAAAGCGCTCGAGTTGGAACCTCTCACGATGCCTACAACCTGTATTCGCTGCAGGATTCATGGCTACCAACGGTCGCGGCGAGGAAGCGCTAAAGATCGCCCACGAGAAGTAAGGAACGCTGCCAGCTTCCTACAATCTGGCAACGATTTACGCGCAGCTGGGTCAGCGGGACAAAGCCTTGTCTCTTCTGAAGCGACTTTTCTTCCAATACGAGCGCTCCGAATCTGTGCGCGCCAAAGAGATGATGGACGCTCGTGTGGATGCCGTGTTCGCGACTCTGATGCGCGATCCGGAATTCCTCGAACTGACCAAAGGCGCTGACGGACGGCTGCCAATCCCGCAGCCGAAGACGATGAACCGCAGCGACGGGGGGATGTGAGGTCTGAGCGTTCCCTATGGCAACAGGCTATTTCGTCGGCGATTTCGCGATTGTTCTCATCTGATGAATATTCCACGATCTCGTCCCCGTTGCGCGACACGGGTGTTACCGTCTTGGCGAGTGATCTCCATCGCGCACCGCCCCGCAGGACAGGTGGAAATAACAAGGCGTTGCTATTGCGGGTCGGCAATCTTCCCAGTGTGCTGTGCCACCCGCCAGGCAGAAGCATTAACCTTCACACCATGCGCATGTGGTGGGGTGTCTTGGGAGCCACACCCTCAAGATCGGATGACGAGCCTGCAGCCCGGGGGGTCACATATACACCGCGTTCAACTCGTGCTGGAGTCACAAAATGCTGCCGCAGATGAGGAATGTATTCAAGGAACAAAGTCTCGTGGCCAAGCGCAATGTGGTTGAACAAGACCAGGTGCTGATGGATCTGGCCCATGTCGCCGACGTGGGGTACCACCGGGAAGCCGAGTTTACGGGCGAGCAGACTGACAGTAATGAATTCTGAAACTCCGGCGAGGCGGGTGCAATCCGGTTGAACGACATGTACTGCCCCGGCTTGCATGAAATTGTGAAATAGAATGCGATTGGCGACGTGCTCGCCCAGTGCAATGCGGGTCGGGGCAATGACTTCCGCGAGTTGTCTGTGAGCAGCAATGTCGTCCGGGTGAGTAGGCTCTTCAATAAAGTAGGGGGAGATGGAGTTGAGTTCCTGGCATATGTTGAGGGCGGTCGGCAAAGTCCATTGCTGATTGGCATCGAGCATGATGAGAGGATCGGGGCCGACGACCTGGCGCAGCATGGTCGCCCTGCGCACGTCACGCGCCGGCTCATGTGAACCGACCTTCAATTTGAACGCGCGAAATCCCTGTTGCAACGCGCGACTCGCGAGGTCCTTCACGCGCGCATCTTCGTAATTGAACCATCCCACCGAGGTGTCGTATCCGGGATAGCCTTCCTGCAAAACTGCCTCTCGTGCGGATCGTTCCCCAGAGTGTTCCTGAAGGATCTTGAGTGCTTCTTCCGGTGGAAGGACGTGCTCCAAGTAGCTCACATCAAGCAGATTGACAACCTGCCGTGGAGTGAGATCAAGAAGAAGACGCCACAAAGGAAGCCCACGTGTCTTGGCCCAAAGGTCGAAGCACGCGTTGGTGAGAGAAGCCAACGCCAGATGCACAACACCTTTGTGGGGTCCAAGCCAGCGGAGTTGCGGGTCCTGGGCAAGCTGACGAGAAACCGCTCCGAAATCCGCCATCAGTTCTTCGATCTCGCGCCCGATGAGGCTGGTACCGAGCATTGCGGCAGCCTCGCAAACTAACTCGTTACCTCGGCCGAGAGTAAGTGCGAGTCCGGTGCCAAACATTCCGTTCGGCGTTGCAAGCAGAGTTGTCGCAAAGGCATACTCGGAACCGGAATGGACCGCGTCAGTACCCGCGCCACTTTCGAGGGGAAACCGGACGTCGCGAGTTTCGAGCGAAACGATGCGTTCAGATATCATGAATAAATCGCGTTGTCCAGTTCGGAAAAGGCAGAACCAGCTTCCCCGTGTCCGCGCGAACGCGGCGGCGAGGCTAGAGTTTAGTTCAGCCGTTCCCTTGCTGCAAACTACGAACCAGGAGACAGTTTCGATGAAGCGCTACGCCTCAGTAATCGGCGTCAGGCCTGAGGCAGTTGAGGAGTACAAGAAACGACATGAAGAGGTTTGGCCTGAGGTTTTGGACACGATCCGGCACTGCAATATCAGGAACTATTCCATCTACCTGAAGGACGATTTGCTGTTCGGTTACTTCGAATATCACGGCTCCGATTTCGAGGCTGACATGGCCAAAATGGCTGCTGACCCAAAAACTCAGGAGTGGTGGAAGTTGGTTGGGCCCATGCAGCTTCCACTCGAGTCTCGGGCGAAAGGCGAATGGTGGGCCAGCATGGAAGAGGTTTTTCACTTCGACTGAACTGACGGAATGTCGTTCAGTCAAAAAGTCACCAGACCGATTGTAGTCACGTTCGGATCAGGCGCGTGTTGCGGCAATTCGATCTTCAACTTGTCTTCGGTCTGAGCCACGTTCAATCGTTGCCCGGTCGCGAGCAACCGCGCCGAGAGAACTTTTACTTTCACGTCGCCCACCTCCAGCGCCGAGTTTGGCCAGTCGAACACATGAATGAATATCCTGTTTGCCTTGCCGGTGGTACGTATCCCGGCTAATCCTTGAATCGGGCCATACGTTGTGCCGTAAATTGAATCACCGTTCACGGAAAGCCATTCGCCAATCGCACGCAAACGCTCCTGGAATTCCAGTTGGATCTGCCCGTCAGGCCGAGGACCTACGTTGAGCAGAAAGTTTCCGCCGCGGCTTGCCACTTCCACTAGAGAACGAATTAGGAATTGCGCAGATTTGAACTCGTGATCATTGGCGTTGTAGGCCCAGGTGTTATTGATCGTCATGCAGGTCTCCCACAACTGGAACTCCTCTTCTTTGGGAAGTGCAGAGCTCAGCTTCTGCTGGACGCTGGTATCTACCGCGTTGAAACGAATTCCTTTAGTCGGAATTCCGCTGGGGATGAATTGTTCGGGAGTCTGGTAATCCCCAGGTACACCGAGGCGATCGTTGAAAAGCGTGCACGGTTGCAGCCGGTGGATGAGGTCGACGAACCTGGGTCCGTCGTATTTTTCTTGATCGGAAAGACCGTCGAACCAGATGAGCGCGACTGGGCCATACCTGGTCAGCAATTCCGACAGCTGCAACTGCATGTAATCGAGATACAACGGCCACTCAGGGCGCATCGGCTCTCCCCGCCAGTTCGCAGAGGCGAGCTTGGAAGTATCTCGAAACGCAGGGTGATGCATGTCAGGCGGCGAATAGTAGAAGCCCAGAGGCATGCCGGCGTCGAGTGCAGCGTCAGCGAGTTGACGAACGATATCTTTTCCGTACGGCGTGTTGGTGATTTTGTAGTCCGTGTAGGCACTGTCGAACATGCAAAACCCGTCGTGATGTTTGGTCGTAAACACCATGTATTGCTGGCCAGCCGAGCGTGCGAGATCCACGAGTGCATGCGCATCGAATTTTGCCGGATTGAAACGCTTCCAGAGTTTCGTATACTCCGTCTGCGTAATCCCCCCGGGCTTCGGAACCATAATCGGCCAGGAGGCTTCCACGCTCGCCAGCGAGTAAGGTCCCCAGTGGATGAACATTCCGAATTTGGCATTGCGATACCATGCCGTACGCTCGTCGGAAAAGATCAATGACCATGCGAACGTCTTAAGCAGAGGCAACGTACAGACGGCGCCGCCAAATTTTAGAAACTCTCGCCGGTGACAACCGACAGCGGGTTTCGACGAGGACATGGCCTGTGGTTTGGGCTGTGGTTCCATGAGTTCCCCCGGATTTGATTTGCCCTTCCGAAAACGATCACGAGCCGTACATCTCGCGGCAGAACCTTGCAAGCACTCGAAGGTCGATTGACTGCGCCAAAGCGGGAGCTATAGTATCACTCCTCGCTCGGGTGGATACCTCACATTCATTGTCAGCCCAGCGCGGACGGACATTTCTTGTTTGTGTCGGAAATTTGATGGAGAACAGCACGGTGGCAAGCGCTCTCGAAGGCAAGGTCGTGGTGCTCACCGGAGGCGGTGATGGCATAGGACGCGAGTGCGCACTAGCTTACGCTCGCGCCAAGGCGACGGTTGCGATACTGGATGTGAACCTCACCGCAGCCCGGCGCACTGCCGAAGAACTCGGCAGTTTGGGCATAGCATTTCACGCGGATGTTTCGAGTGGCCCCTCGGTGGAGTCCGCAATCAGCTCAGTGCTTAAGACTGTCGGGCGCATTGACGCAGTACACAACAACGCCGGCATCGCAACCCCGTCCAAGCCGCTCCACGAAACGGATGAGGAAGAGTGGGACAAGCTGCAGCGTATCAACCTGAAGTCTGTCTACTGGACAACGCGCTATGCCTTCGAGGCGCTTCGCGATAGCAAGGGAACGATTCTAAATACGGCCAGCATGGTCGGGCTGATCGGGCAGCAGGACCATGCTGCCTACGTTGCTACAAAGGGCGGCATGATTTCGCTCACCAAGGCGATGGCGGCCGATTATGCACGCTATTCCATCCGTGTGAACGCAATCTGTCCAGCGGGCGTCTGGACTCCGATGCTGGAGCAGTGGTGCAGCGAGCAAAAGGATCCCGCCGGGATCGGCAAGTACCTCGACGATATCCACCTGCTAGGCTACTGTCCCCGAGGAGACGTCATCGCCGACACCTCCGTGTTTCTCCTTTCTGACAAGGCTCGATTCATTACCGGCTGTATTCTGCCTGTGAGCGGTGGAGCGGAACTTGGTTATCGCAGGTGATACGGCCTAGTCGTGCCGCGTCCGAGATATAGGCCATAGGCAATCGCCGTCAAGCTGCACTTTGAATAATGCCCATGCCCCATCGTAGGTACCAAAAGGGACGGCTGCCAGCGCTATGTCAACCGGGCATCGGCACCACTGGCTTTCCCATCCGGCTGGGCGCCCGTCCTGAGATCACCGTTTTCGAAATGACGCACGGAGTGTAGCGCCATGTCTTCCGGAACGACCTGCGGTTCTGTGCCTGCTTGGTTACGCCGTGGGTCGGTTATTGCAACATTGTTACAGGTGCGAAGTCTCGTGCAAATGCCATGTTCGAGCGAACGAGAGATACAGTGGGAGCCTTCTCTCCCTCAGCCTGCTTCTGGTGCAGCCAGTTGCATTTGCTGTAAACGCCCAACGCGAGACAACTGCCCGCATCGAGAGTTGTGCTGGTGAAAAGGCTCGGCACTCATTCCCGAGTTCGGTGTGTAGATGGAGTGCCGAGCGCAGGGACTCAAGCGGCAACATTCCCTTGCGCAAGGAGCATTGCTTCCACCTTCGCAGCGGCCTCATCCTGCATGTGCGGGAGCACATGAGCATAGGTGTCGAGCGTAAAGGCTGCGCTGGCATGTCCCAATTGCTCCGACACCACCTTTGGAGGCACCCCGGCAGCCAATGCCAAAGTGGCGGCCGTGTGACGCAGACCATACAGTCTGATCCGTGGCAAGCGGGCTAATTCAAGAATGCTCTTGAACTGCTTCGCAATAGAGTCGGAATTGATTGGGTGTCCCGACACCGTTTTGAACACCAGGTCAATGGCTTCAGGGCCGGAGTTGTTCACTGGTAAAGAACGCAAATCCCCAAGCATTGCGACAATCCAGTTCTGCAGTTTGATTATTCGGCGACTCTGCGAGCGCTTCGTATCAGCGAAGCACCACCGCCCGTTCAGTCGTCGCAGACTCCGAACAACGCTCACCGTTTGTCGCGTCCAGTCGAGGTCCTGCCATTTCAACCCCAAGTACTCACTTGGACGCATCCCCGTGGTCAGAGCAACCGCGAGCACTGCGCCATATGGGGTGGCAAAGGTTGACCGCAGGAAGATCCGCGCCTGCTCCAAAGTTAGCACCCGGATTTCTCCTTTGGCCGGTTGCGGCAGTTTAAGGCCATCAGCTGGGTTTTCGAGCAATAATCGCCAGCGCACGGCCTGTCGCAGCGCAGACCCTACAACTGCGTGGGTGTAGCGAATGGTCTGAGCAGACAGGCCGCGCTCTATCATCTGTTGGTACGTCGTTTGTAGGTCCAAAGGACGCACCCCCGCCAGTACTTTTTCACCGAGCATGGGCCGGACATACCGTCGCAGCATGCCGTCGTAATCCTGGCAAGTCTTTTCTCGTACTCTGGGTTTCACTGCTGTCTCGATCCAGCGATCAAGATATTCGTTGAGCGTGATCTTCGCCCCCTCCAAGTCACGACCCAAGTCACGTTCGCGCAACTTCTTCGTCAAATATGCTTGCGCTTCCCGCATGGGACCGTCGATCGTTCGGTTGTGGTAGTTGCGTTTTTTGGTTTCGTGATCGCGGCCTAGGTAGACCCTGATGAGCCATCTGCCGTCACCTCGTGCGATGATTTGGCCGACTTTCCGAGCCATAGAGTTTCCTCCTTGGCTCGCAACTGAGGCACACAACTGACGCACTGATGCGGCATGAAAGCACGGATATTTAGCTTGATCGAATAAAGGATGGCTGATCGGCCGTCAGACACCTTCAGGCGCTTTGAGCTTCTAATAGTCTGAGAGATCAACAGCTTGTCGCTAAACATGCCCGCACGGAAGCACAACGTCGAGCCGTTGAAAAGACACGAGTAGTAGGACCCAAAATCTAAGTGCGCGGCACAGTTGTGGCACACCAGGACCGGATCAGTACGGACGCCTTTAACAACAGCTACCGTATATCCGGCGGCTGCTCAATACCCATATCTCGTAGCAAATTCTCCACACGTGGATCCTCACGCCAGCGCTCATGTCCCGGTTCCGAATTGAGATACAACAGCCAGAATGAGCGTTCAGTGTATGCATTCTGCAACCAGGGCCAGGCGGTGTCGAGATCGCCCAGCGCAAAATAGATCTGGGCGAAGAAATAAGGATTCACATACTTATGCGTAGCATACTCGGTTAGCAAGCTCAATTGCTGGACTGCTGAGTCCCTATCCCCTGCGACAGCGTAGGCGCATCCGAGCGCCGTGCGCATCCAAGGAGCGCCACCGGTTAAATCGACGGCCTTCTGGCCCTCCGAAATAGCTTCGGCGAACTGTTGGCGCTCGCGATGGGCGAGGCAGAGTATCAAATGCGTCAGCGGATAATTGGCGTCCAGATCCACGGTTTTGTGTAGTTGCTCGATAGCGTGCTCGTACCGTCGTGCAAAGTACAGAGCCCATCCAAAAGCGGTATTGAGAATCAGCGAAAAGGGGTCGATTTCAAGACTACGACGAACGATGGCTATGGCCTCATCATGTCGCCGCATTATCGTGAGGCATTCTTCGTACCCGTGGTATGCGGTGACGTAGTTTGGATTGAGCTCAAGAGCTTGCTTCCATTCCTTTTCGGCCTCCGCCAACTGCCAATCCTGAAACCACAGATGGATAGCCCAGGACACATGCGGTTCCGCAAGCTCGGGATGGAGTTGCAGCGCGCGCATCGCAGCCTTTTTTACTTTGGGCATTGCCACTGACTGGGGCAAGAAACTGTTTACAACCATCAGCCCATACGAGTCTGCCAAGCCACAATAAGCTAGCGTATAGGTCGGGTCTAGCTCCACCGCCTTTCTGAAGTATGTAAGTCCCTTGTTGAATCCTTCTTCGGACCACTTATTCCAGTAATATCGTCGTTTCAGGTAAAGCCGGTACGCCTCCACATTTCTTGTGCCTGCCCTAACCAGAAATTCCTGGCCGCTTCGCTCGAACGTTACCGTGAGGCGCTGCGCGATGGAACTGGCGATGTCGTCTTGAATCGCAAAAATATCTTTCATCTCGCGATCGTAACGTTCCGACCACATGTGATATCCGTTGGCAGTGTTGATCAGCTGGGCAGTGATTCGGAGATGATCTCCAGCTTTGCGGACGCTTCCCTCCAGAACCGTTCGCACGTTTAACTGTTCGCCGACGACTCGCGGATCCATGTGCTTCCCTTTAAAAGAGAACGCGGAACTGCGCGCCACGATATGGAGGTTTTTGATTTGCGCCAACGCATTTATGATCTCTTCGGTAATCCCGTCCGCAAAAAACTCGTTCTCCGGGTCGGGGCTCATGTTGATGAACGGAAGCACCGCGATCGAGTTATGGGCGAGGCTTGCGGCTGCATCGATGCGGACATCACCGGTCAGTCCGTTCACTGGCACCATTAGACGATAGCCACGTTTAGGGATGGTCTGGATTATGCGAGGCTCTCGGGCGTCGTCTTCAAAGACTCGCCGCAACTCGGAGATACAGCGCTTCAGAGCGTCGTCGGAGACAAATGTGTCCGGCCACACCGCCTGCACAAGGTTTTCCTTGGAGAGGGCTTCGCCTGCGTGACGTGCTAGGCATACTAGCACTTCCATCACCTTCGGCTCCAGACGAATAGTGGTCGACTTAGCGGAGATGACGTTTAGGCTGGGTTTGACCAACCAGGACTCTAGTCGGAAGTCACCACTCACGACACCACCCACACGAGCTAAGTAGCAGGATTATAACCGGCTTGTCAAAAATACGAGCATCTCCCCTCACCAAATCATCGCTTCAATTTCACTTCTCCATCACGACTTTACTGCTCACGTGCGCTAAAAGATCCTCAGTCCGTAGATGGGTCCACAGCATTGGCCAGTCGACTCGGAACGCGGGAATTCTACCGACTACGAACTGCAAACGACGTTTCACGGTAGGCGAAGATCCGGACAATTCCGGACAATTAAGGAGTAGAGATTATGAAAGCAATTGGACACATGACTCCAATCGCCGTTTTGCTGGTTGCGATCATCACGATGTTGACTGCAGGAAAGCCAGTACCAGCGAGATTCGCGACCCTTGCCCCTTCCGTCGTGCATGCGAATGAAGGACCTTGCTCTGTCGCCAGTCTCAAGGGAACGTATGGCTGGCAGGGAGAGGGCACAATTCTTGCCCAACTGGCCCCCAGCCTCCCCCCGCCACCATACGTATTCGGTCAGGTTGGGACTATCGTTTTTGACGGTGAGGGGAACTTTTCCGCGAGTTCAACGCAGAACTTCGGCGGCGCCGCAGTGCCCGCCACCGAGACAGGAA
The DNA here is from genome assembly GCA_937879855.1 of uncultured Acidobacteriaceae bacterium. Classification (GTDB taxonomy): domain Bacteria; phylum Acidobacteriota; class Terriglobia; order Terriglobales; family Acidobacteriaceae; genus Sulfotelmatobacter. The sequence continues at coordinate 60,973 of CALFMO010000066.1, forward strand.
CTTACGTCGTGAATAGCGATTGCAGCGGCACGTTCACCATTCACACCAGTTTGGGGCTAGTGGTCCACGACGCGATCGTCGTGACTGGTCGCGGGCAGCGGTTCGTCACCGCGGAAACGGACCCATTCGCCGTCGTGACCCGTCGGGGGGAAAAGCTGCGGAACTGATCGTCAACAGAAAGGCACCGCGGACATAAGCGGAAATGTTGCCCGTGCTGAAGCCCGGAACGTTGTGGCGGCGTACAAGGAACAGCGGTCCAGCTTCGAGATTGTCCAGCTCGACACATCTCAATAAGGAGGATACCTATGAAACGAACCATCGCACCTACAACTTCGGCGATTGTTTTCTCCATCACGCTTCTGGCCGGTCTAGCGCCAGCAGCACGTGCAGCCACTTGCTCAACGGCGATAGCGGCAGGCGATTGGGCCTTCACTCTCAACGGAATCCTAATTCTTCCAACAGGCCCAGTTTCCATCGCCGGCATCATCAGAGGCACCGCGGACATAAGCGGAAATGTTGCCGGTACAGAAGCCCGGAACGTTGGTGGCGGCTTTGGTGATGAGACCTTAACCGGGAGCTGGACTATAAAAGCGGACTGTACTGGCACGGCAACCGTCAGTGCTTACAAGTCAGGGCAATTGGTGCGAACCGGCGTACTCAGCATCGTTTTCGATGACAACGGAAAACAGGTTCGGATGGTTCAGCAATCTTTGATACTGCCGGACGGCACGCAGGTCCCCGTCGTCGCCACCGTTGAAGGGAGGAAGCAATAGTTCTTGGGGTGTGGCCCGGTACATGGCAGCTCACACAACGGTCGATGGCGCGATGGCGAATGCCACCGAAGCTGAAGGAAGATCATATGAAACCAAACAACTGCGCATCACTGTTGGGGATCGTTCTCTCACTGGTCATCGCGGCCGGATGTGGCGGTGGGAGCACGAGCACAAGGACCAGCAACGGCGGCGGCGGGAGAGGCCCCGTGACCGCTTCCGTCAGCACCACGATCAAAGTCGGTACTGCGCCCAGCGCAATCGCGGCCGACTCCACCGCAAACAAAATCTACGTCGCAGATTTTGGTACGCAGCCCGCAGTCTCGGGCACCCAGTTTTGCTCGCCGACAGGGGCGGATATAGCGGTTATTGACGGGGTCACGGGGTCCACTACCTCTACCTCAGTTCCGTTTGGCTTCGTGCCTGGGCAAACCAATCCAATCGCCGTGGCTCTGAATCCCTCTAACCACACCATCGACGTCGTCGTTAGGGAATGGGGGGTAAATTGGACCGGTAAGGGCTGTGTCCACATGATCGATCGAGTCCTGGCAATCGACAGCTCAACGTTCGCCCTCAACGGGTTCATCTCCCTATGGCTTGACAGTGGTGTTGCAGGCGTAGCAGGCATCGACGTCAACCAGACAACCGGCAGCACCTACGTCACGCATGAAGGGTTTGTTTCTGGCCAGAACGTCGGCATCGTTGATGACATAGGTGTGACCACTATCTCGGTCGGGACGAAGCCCGCCGGTGTCGCCGTCAACACGACAACGAACAAGCTATATGTTGCGAATACCGGCAGCAACGACATCAGCGTCATTGACGGCGCTAGCAACTCGGTGGTCGCGACGATCACAGATCCAAACGCAGTTCTTCCCGTTGCAGTCGCGGTGAATCCCACGACGAACACGATCTACGTGGCGAACTCGCAAAGCAACAACGTTACCGTGATTGACAGTGCCACCGACTCGGTTACGGCGACGATCCCGGTTGGGACGGCGCCTTCTGGCGTGGACGTGGATTCGCAAACGAACTTCATCTACGTCGCGAACGCGGGTAACGCGCAGAGCGGCAATCCGGGCAACATTATCGTGATTAACGGCAAGACGAACGCCATGCAAACTCTGACGGACTCGAACGCGAAGAATCCAGTCGCGGTTGCTGTGAACCCAACCACCAACAAGATTTACGTAGCGAATTCCGGCAGCAACAATGTCACGGTGATTGACGGTGCGCATGACTGATACGAAAATGCCAGTTGAAGCTGAGCAAAGGCGCGAGAGAAATTGATGCGACACTCAAACCACTGAGGTTTCTACATGGTCCTCACACCTCGGTCAACGCTCGGGATTATCCCAGTTGCCATGTTTGTTGCTGTCACCTTTGGTTGTGGTAGCGGTAGCTCCTCGACGCCTAATCCCGTTCCTGCTATTTCAAGTATCTCTCCGAGCACTGCGACGCGTGGAGGGCCGTTATTTACATTAACGGTTAACGGATCGAATTTTGTCTCGGGCGCAGCCGTACAATGGAGCGGGAGCGCCCGGCAAACCACGTTTGTGAATGCCCAGCAGGTCACTGCTCAAATTTCAGCTGATGACATTTCGGTAGCTGTCAGGACGATGTGCCCGCGCTCCCGGATTGCTTTACGCGCGTCATTTGGCGTATCGCCGTCATAGGTGAACACTCCAAAGGAGTCATTGAGGCGGGTGGCCAAATCATCCAATTCAGCCAACTGGTCCTGGGCCAGAGCTTTGGTGGGAAAGAGATAAAGAGCTCGGGTGTCGGGATTCTCCAGCACCGCGTTCAGTACCGGAAGGTTGTAGCAAAGCGTCTTGCCCGATGCTGTGGGCGTCACTACAATGACGTTTCTCCCCTCATGTACCAACTCGGCTGTGGCGGCCTGGTGTGAATACAGTTCTCGGATTCCCTTGGCCCCATAAGCCTCAGACAAAGTACTTGCCACCCATCCTGGCACGGGACGAAACTTAGCTTCTCGGGCCGGAATCTGGCGCACTGCGGTTAGGACTTCGTCTCTGTGGTACCGTGCAACCAGCGTCCCTAGAATCTCCTGAACGGTATCGATAGTTGCGTTGGATCGAGGGGCCAGGGCTTGGGAGATGGTCATGCAGCGCTCCGCAAATATATTCGCTTGTTATTCGCTATAGAGCTTAGCACTTCTTCGTGTCCCAAGCAATATTGAAGCTAACTTCGAGCCGAAGAGCGCGATCTTCAGCGCAAAGCTCCTGGCTGAGCCTCGCGGTGACCAAGCTAGTCAAAGTTTCCGCAGCGTCCACGGACCGTCAAGCGAAGAACATGGCATTGTTCGTCTGAGGCTCGACGCGATAAAGATTCAGTGGCTGCTTGGACGCGTGAGCCTGTGCTCGGCTCCGGAACCTGAGGATGATTTGTGCTGTAGGCTATAGGCTTTACAATCGGGGACTCGCCGCCTTCGCTTTGTGGGCCATCCGGGTCACGTAGTGCTGTACGATAACAACCTTAGCCCCCTAGCATTCTGAGCGTGCGATCGTGTACGGCGCTCCCCGAGAAAAAGCGTATGATTGTCTGGTCCGTGGAGAGTTGGAATATGCAATGCCAGCCAACGGTTCTCCGCAGCCTTCTCCTCATCGCATCACTATCCTGATGTCCCCAACGGGCCGTTTCTTGGTGTGCAGAGACTGCAAATTAAGCTTTGAATTTCCAAACGGCGTACCATACGCCGCACTTGCGAAGCAGTTCGAATCTCATTTGTGCCTTTCCCTGGCTTCCATTCCCGGCGGGCGCAGTGATCGCGGTTTCGTCATCGTCCGACATGTGGGCATAGTTCCCGTAATGGCTTCATGTGCGAGATGCCAGCGCAAGTTCTTCGTCCCATCATCAACCTTCGCGCATGACGCTGTGGGGGCGGAGGAGTACCTGGGTCACAAGTTCGACGTGCATGAGTGTGAAGAGTCGAGAAGATGAGTGATGGTTAGCAGGGTCTCCGATGTGCCGCATCAAATCGAACGACCGGGAAAAGGCAACAATATGGATGAGGCTCTAAGAACGAAACTCGATGAAGCACGAGAACGGATGAAGAGTCAGCAGGCTGGAATCAACGCGGATCGCAAACACAATGATCGGGCAACGCGGGAGTGGGCCAGAGGAAAACAGCGGCCAGCGAATGCGGATCGGGCTCAGTTCAGAAACTCTCTGACCGATGAGGATCGGCGACAGATTGAAGAACGCATACAACAACTTCTCGACGACAACCCTGCATTATCTCCTACGAACGCTCAGACACTGGACTCGAAGATCGAGCCGCCTTGTGTCTCTCTCGAAGTGCTTGACGAATACTATTTTCTGAGAGACATAGCGGGTTGATGGATGAAAACTTCTTCGTCCGACGACGCAAAGGGTTCGGCCGGCAGGATTTCGCCGAGGCATGCGTTCGAGATAAGGATCCAGATTCTTCTCCAGCGCGACAGCACGAAACTTAGCCTGCAGGGCTGGGTTCGCAATCTCAGCGAAAGTGGTATTGGGGCGTTCGTTGCCGAGCCGCTGGTAATGGGAGAGTGCGTCACGCTCGAAATCCCCCTGCCGGGCTGGGACAAACAGCTGATTCCTGCAAAAGTTGTTCGTTCGCTGGGAACAGAGTACGGATTCCAGTTCACGGCGTTGAGCGCGGACCAACGCCGCCAGATTCGTGCGACCCTGAGAGAACGTCCCACGATTCCCTAGCACAGTACGAAACAGTCATTTCGGCGTGGCCGCATGCGGCAGATTACGGCCACCTTGGAGGCTGTAACGGTCAAAACCGGGCGTCGGTATTGAAAAATCCAGTTTCCTCCCAAACAGCCAAAATTTGAGGGATACAAATGTCTAGAAAACTGACAAAGTCGTTTGTAGGGCATCCTGGCGCAATCTTGTTGGCGAATTTCGGCGATGGAGTTTTCAACAACCACTCAATTGAACGAAGCCATCGCGCGGAAGTACCCTCGACCAAATCCAAGGGGAGTCAGTAATGTGATTTGGATTGACCCGGCTCGTCGAGCTGAGACATTCCGAAGGAGTGGCCATGCGCTTCGCCAGGGTCGTCTAGGTGATTGTCACAGAACTTGGCAAAGTCTGGGAACCAACGCTCGGTTAGCAGCTTTAGGAAGCCGTAGCTGCCGCCAGCAATCGCAAACCTAGGCTCACCTGCCGCATAGGAATCGACGTGAATCCATGTGCGCCCTTGACGCCGTTCAAACCTTATGCTTCTGTGCGTAGCGAAGCCGCCGTCGGTAGTGTGGGCCAGATAGCTGACGAACGAACCGGGCTCGCATTTCTCTATCACGTACCGCAAAGGCAATGGCTTTGGATAATGAATTTTTCCGATGATGCAACTATGTAGTGTCCAAGGAAATCCTGACCACCTTAAATCTTCATATACGTCAGAAACCTTGATCCAGTTTTCGATGTCGGCAAAGAATTCCCAGACACGATCACGCGGAACGACGGTGGACACAGAGTATGACAAAACACGAGACATATAAAGGCTCCAGCATCACAAAACGTGCTTACCACATGGCCGCCGCACTCGGAGTATGTCTCATCCTGACTTTCAAGACGATGGAGCTCGATGTGTGTTGTCACAATGAGGTGTGACCAGAATCACAGACAGCGAAAAGCCTGTTTAATCTAAGTTTAATCGCGTTTCTCTCCGTAATCCCGCGATGCTTAACGCAGTTTGTGGCAAACCGTAGCCGGGTATTCGCGGTCGTTCAGTTCGCGGCTCTACTTTCCTCTTTTTCAGGTTTGGCATGAGGACCTCCGATATGGGCTCGCATCGGAATACAACCGCGGGCAAACCATTCCCGTGAAGCGACGGGTGTGATGATTGCGGAGGAAGTTCACAGAAACACCGAAGTCATTCGAGGGAGATGTCACCCATCACAGTCTCCCTCCGCAAGCCAATTTCGAAGTGCACGTCAATACGTCTCTCCCAGGGCCCGGTATTGTGGGCGTGGATTTTTGCTCGAGCAGCAAAGGTCGCGTCGATGCTAAACGTGCCGCAGCCCGAAGCGTTATTGTCAGCGTATCCCGGCCCAGAGATTGAGTTGTTGACGATTTTGTCGTTGTTTCCTTCGTCCGAGACGTCGGCCTGGTAACCCGCTGAACCACAGCCGGAAACATTGGTGAATGCACGAAGAGCGAAAACGTCTCTGGAAGACACCTGCGATGTGTTGGTCCAGAGCGTAGTGCGGGTCGCCGCCTCTACCAGTTGGTTGGTCACGCGAATGCACTCGCCTCCTCGTCACTGGGCTCGATTCAAACGCGGTAACGAATACAATAAAATCCTGTGCCAACTCTCCCGGAGAGAGAAAAAATGCGCCGTTATCACCACATTGGGATTCCCACGACCGAATCGAAGCCTGGGTAGACCCACTTGAAAGACCTGAAAGTCTTTGTCGTCAGTCACCAGAGAAGCGAATTCGGCGTGGAATGGATGCGCTTCGAAGCGGACGCGGCGGTTCCGGAACTCGTCCGGCGAGTGCCGCATGTCGCGTTTGAAGTGACCAACCTCTCCTCCGAGCTTGCTGGCCGCGAAACCCTGATTCCCCCGAACAGCCCATCGCACGGTGTCCGCGTCGCGTTCATCATCGAAAACGGCGCGCCCATCGAACTGCTCGAATTCACCGACCCCAAACACCCAGCCCGTTTATCGGACCAACCAGATGAGTAAAGCAATGCGGAAGTCATGGACATGAACTGTCAGTTTCTGGTTCGCCGACCACTCGTCCGGTATCTGAGTCGTTACTCGCCAATGAACCGCGAGATCGGACATTCTAAGGGGCCTCATTTGCCCAGACGAGCCCCCAAATGCTAACCGTATTAGGCGTGACGCCATCGAATGGCAGACCGTTCCACACAGTGCGCTCAGCAGAATTCGGATCGTTCACCACCTTGCAGGTTATGCCAAGCTGCATTGTCGCGCGTGTATTCACATCGTATTTCGGCCAAGAGAGACTCGGCTCGCTAGGATCTCCTGTACGCGCGAAGTTAACCCACGCCTGCTGAACCTGCTTCGCCACAGATTGTCGGCTGGGGTCCCTCCCTGTGAAGGCGATGACATCCAGATCGTCAATGACGCCAAACACAAACGGAACTTCCATCCCATGTGCGGAATCGAACTCCTTGTAGTCCGACGTCGAGCGGTAGGTGAACAGGTACATATACGTCGGCTGCCAGCGGCTGTTTGATTCTGCCAAACGAATCGAGGGCATTCGCATCAGAAGGTCCCCGAGCAAATGGACGACGGCATCGCCATAGTCCGCATCAGCCTTGCGGTAGGTCTCAATCGCTTGGTGTGCCCTGGTGCCAAAAATGTTTCCAAGCTGCTTTTCAAGAATGGCCAGTGGCTTCTTATCTACGGGTAGATCATAAGCCGCGGACCATAAGCGAATTTCGTCCCAATTTGTCCCGAGGAGAAGGGGGACGTAGGCTGCGTAGCCTGCCGCCATCGCTTGCATCGGAGAGTCCTTGAGCACAATGCCGTCGATGATGGGACGGAATGCGGAGTAGCCATAGGGTGTCTCAAATAGCTTCTTTTGCGCGTCTCGCATCTGGATCATACTCAACCTTTGAAGTCCCTCTATGCTGCTGACACCAGCGATCTTCATGTAAGCTCGCGACACCTCGATCGCTCGCGCCTTGTCGCTCACTTCTTTCGGAGTCCCACTCTCGAGGATCGCCTTGTGAAAGAGACCCCGTGCAAGGGGCGCAGTCATCAACATTCCCGCACTGCCTCCCCCTGCCGATTGCCCAAATAGGGTCACATTGTCAGGATCTCCACCGAAGGCCGCGATATTCTGCTTGACCCATTTGAGTGCCGCAATTTGATCCAGAAGACCCAGATTCCCGCTCTCTGCATAGTCCCGTCCTCCGATCTCAGATAGCGCTAGGAATCCCCACGCGCCCACCCGGTATTGCACCGTCACTACCACAACGTCGCCCCGTGCCGACAGCGTTGCACCGTCGTACCAGGTGTTTCGCGCACTCCCTTCAATGAACCCGCCGCCGTGAATCCACACCATCACTGGGCGCTTCTTCGCGTCCGCCTGTGGCGTCCAAATGTTCACCGCCAGACAGTCCTCTGCCATCACGGAGTTGTTGTTCTCGGTCGGGTCTATATCGACAAGCTGAGGACAGGCGGGCGCGAAGTCCAGCGCCGGCCTCACCTCCGTCCAGGGAGTTGGAGGAACTGCGGGGCGGAATCGCAACGGACCCACGGGCGGTGCCGCAAACCGAATCCCACGAAAAACTTGAGCGCTTTTCTCCGTCTCTCCCAGCACAGGCCCGGACGCGGTTGCAACCACTACCCCACCGATCCCTTTTGACTCAAAGGCATCAAGCCGCACCGAAGAGAGGGCAACCAGTGACAGCGTAGCCAGAGTCCCCAGTCTTATGTGAGTGGCTGTCCATCGAACCCACGACATTCCTACCCGTTCAATGCTCTCCTGCATCTTGCGGCAAAAAGAAGCCCCTCTGAAAAAGCGACTCACAGAACATTTCACAACGGGCCTTCCATTCTGGAATTTTCGGCAGGCGGGATTGTACATCTTATCCAACTCAGTACCGAAACGACCCGTATGACAAGTCGTTGCGGAGAGCTGCAGTGCGGCTTGGTCACACGTGGTTGTGCCTGGATCACGAGCAAATCGTAAAGTGGCTGATGTAGGCAGACCATCGTTGAGCGGTTTAAGGAGGACCGCAAACGATGTCTCGCAAGTCTACTTCGAAACGAACTCGCCCTAAGCCCAAAGCAGTTCTTCGCTTACCTGATTTGGACCAGGCAAAATCTGCCGTTCTGAACAGCTTGACCTCGGCCGATGCCCAACGTGGGTGCCGACACGCAATTGATGAATTCGTGGAATGGTACTGCTCAGAGCCTAGGCTCTCTTTCAACGAGACTGTTGTGCTTCGTTATCGAATTCATCTCGAAGGCCGCAGGCTCGCTCCCGGGACAGTCAATCTTCGCTTGGGAGCTGTGCGACGCTTGGCCTATGAGGCCGCCGACTGTGGGCTCCTTAGTCCTGATCTGGCTGCAGGCATCCGACGAGTAAAGGGCGTCAAGAAGATCGGGGTGAGGCTAGGAAACTGGCTCACCGCCGAACAATCGCAGAGATTGTGGCAGGCTCCCGGCGGCGAGCGCTTGAAAGAAAAACGTGATCGTGCACTTCTGGCCATCTTGCTTGCCTGTGGCCTACGACGCCATGAGGCCGTTGAGCTAAACTTCGGCCACATTCAGCAGCGTGAAGAACACTGGGCCATTATCGATCTGAAGGGAAAGGCAGGCCACATCCGCACCATCCCGATGCCAGCATGGGTGAAGAATGTCCTCGATCAGTGGCTTCAGGCAGCGAACATTACATCGGGCAAGTTGTTTCGTCGCGTGCACACGATGGGGAAAACGTGGGGAGAGAGGCTGACGGAAAAGTCTGTGTGGCACGTGGTTCGGGAGTATGCCGCGAAAGCCGGTATCGACAAGTTAGCGCCGCACGACCTGCGCCGGACCTGTGCACGGCTTTGCCACGCCGCGGGCGGCGAACTGGAGCAGATCCAGTTTCTGCTCGGTCACATTTCGATTCAGACAACGGAACGATACCTCGGTTGCAAACAGCGGATTCAAGGTGCCGTCAACGACCAAATCGGAATAGAGCCACCGGGCTGAACCAGCCGCTCAGTGTCCGCTTTGCCGACGACTCATCCAGGATCGTGAATGGCGGCGGGTTGTTGCAGACCAAACCAGCGTGGTCAATGTTGATTACCGCTTCTCAGAGTTGCGAGCCGCTGCTGAAGTTCTTCTTCGGTGAACCAGTGACCATTGTGCATCACGCCGATGCGTTTGGACACGTTCTTGACGTCTTCGAGAGGATTTGCTTCTAGCAGCAGCAAATCCGCCCTCCGACCAGTTGCGACCACCCCGAACTCTTTCTCCTTGTGAAGGAATATCGCGGCGTCGATTGTGCCGGCGCGAATAGCTTCGTAGGGCGTCATACCAGCCTCTACAAAGTGTTGAAGCTCCTCGTGAAGCGAGAAGCCCGGAAGAACAGTCGGCTTCGTAGCATCGGTTCCAAGAAGCAGGCGGGCTCCACCCTCATGGAGTGCTCGCGTAATTGAGAGATTTAGTTGATATGCCCGGCGGGTGAGTACCTGGTCAGCGTTCCAGTGCGAGTACATCTTGTGATATCTCTCTGCGATTGCAGGAGGAATCAACGCGGTTCTCCGCTGCCATTCCGGATCGTCGGGGAGCACTTGGTTCAGGTCCAGCGTGGGGCAGTTCCAAATACCCGCGGCTCGAACCGATTCGATAAGCGCGGGGAGCTTGCTGAGATCAGCTTTTTCCAACAAAATGCGCGTCGACGCACTCGCAGCCGCGACAGGGTCGGGTTGCAAGGCTTCCCAAAAACCGTCGAGGTGCTCGATCGAATCCTGGCGGACGGCGATTGCTCCGCGAAGTCCGACAGTCTTAGGCACATGTCCCACAACCGGCAACCCTTGCGCCCGTGCGGAAGAAACCAGCCAGCCATAACTATCGGAGGAGAGCAGAGGGAGCACCTTCAAAGCAACGTAGCCTGCTTCTTTGTCCTGTTTCACCGCCGCTTCGGCTTGCGACTTTGTTTCCACCACCCGGCTTCCCTCAAAGACGGGCGGATTTCCATCGGTAACGGGCCCAGTGGAGTAGATATGAGGTCCGAGAACCCGGCCCGAATCAGCCCTATTTGCAAAGGCGTTGATAGCGGGATCGCCCCACATATTTCGTACTGTAGTGACTCCGTTCGCGATGAACAGCAGTCCTAAGGCTTGATTTTCGCGCTCGTGGTCATCTGAGGCAGAGGCTGGAACGAGAGAATGAAACGAAGATCCGTTAGATGGGGAAGTCTGAGATTTCACTGTGATGGCTGACCTTATGAAATGCACATGCATGTCGGCCAGACCCGGCATAAGAAACCTGCTCTTGCCCTCGATTTTCAATGCCCCACGAGGTACTTTCACGGATGTCGAGGGCCCCACTTGAGCAATCCGTCCCTTCATTACTACGACGGTTTGGTGGGTCACAATCTGATCTTTGTCCATGGGAACGACTGTGACATCAACAAAAGCCACAGGCGGATTCTGCGCATTCGTCCATAGTGCTAAACCGAAAGAAATGATCAGCAATCGCCCGATCTTCCCGAATACCAACTGTCGCCAGCACATCGTCGGATCTCAAAAAACCTTCGACTTCATTCGTACATAGCGTGCATTCTATAACCTGGTCCTTGGGCTTAACATGCACTGCCAGGAAACCCGCCTCACAGTTTATCAGTCACGCGATTGGAGGTCGCAAGCCGCATCAGCGTGTGCGACTCTGGATGAGTTACGGGCGATACGGAAGTCATCAAACGAGCTTCGACACGTCGAGCGGGGGCCCCAGCCACTTCATGCCGTGCGCCTCTGCGATTTTCGCATCCACTCGCTGCTTGCTAGAGAGGGTAAAGAAATCTTCCATCTGGCCAGCCGGCGTGAACCCCATCAGCGTCCGTCCCGGCTTCTCACCGACGTAGGCCCACACGTGGGGCACATTTCGTGGCGCTAGTATGGAATCGCCCGGCCGGAGCGTGAAGCGCTCGTCGCCTACCTCGATCACCACCTTGTCGCGTCCGCGCCCGCGGCGACAAACACTGGCTTTCCCAATGGGCTTGCAACTTCAGCGAACGATGTCGGCGGGGCAAAAGGCAGCGCCACCGCTACCTTTAGGAAATTACGGCGTTCGACGCTTTTCATGGCAGAAATGCTACTCCTTACGCGCGAGACCTGCACGCGTACCGCGCACAATTTAACGGACTGCTGGCCAGCGCAGAGCCTAGCCCGAATAGGACTCACGCTGCAAATTGCACGACACCGCCACTCATCGAATTTCTTGAACTTCCCGGATCACGGGCCATCCGTAAGTAGATGAGGTATGCAGACCATCGTAGCGCGGTCAAGGAGGACCGCGACGATGTCTCGGAAGCCAACCTCTAAACGAACTCGCCCAAAGCCCAAAGCAGTTCTTCGCTTACCTGATTTGGATCAGGCAAAATCCGCCGTTCCGAGTAGCCTGACCTCTGCAGATGCGCGCGCGGTTTACCGGCACGGGATTGATGAATTCGTGGAGTGGTACTGCTCGGAGCCGAGGCTATCGTTCAGCAGGACCGTCGTGCTCCGCTATCGAATTCATCTCGAATCGCGAAATCTCGCTCCTGGAACGATCAATCTTCGTTGAGGAGCTGTCCGGCGCTTGGCTTATGAGGCCGCCGATCGTGGCCTCCTAAGCCCCGACCTGGCTGCCGGCATCCGGCGAGTCAAGGGTGTTAAAAAGATTGGCGTAAGACTAGGAAACTGGCTGACCGCTGAACAGTCGCAGAGACTTTGGCAGGCTCCCGGCGGCGAGCGCTTGAAGGAAAAACGTGATCGAGCACTTCTAGCCATGTTACTTGCATGTGGCCTACGGTGGCACGAAGCCGTTGGGCTAAACTTCAGCCACCTTCAACAGCGTGAGGAGCACTGGGCCATCGTCGATCTCAAGGGAAAGGCAGGGCACACGCGCACCATCCCAATGCCAGCATGGGTGAAGCAGGTCCTAGACCAGTGGCTTCAGGCAGCGGACATTGACTCTGGCAAGTTATTTCGTCGTGTCCACAAGATGGGAAAAGCCTGGGCAGAGAGACTTACCGAGAAGGCGGTTTGGCACGTGGTTCGCGAGTACGCTGCGAAATCGAACATCGAGAAGTTAGCGCCGCATGACCTCCGTAGAACCTGTGCTCGGCTTTGCCATGCTGCCGGAGGTGAACTCGAACAAATTCAATTTTTGCTCGGTCACGTTTCGATTCAGACAACCGAACGATATCTCGGTTGCAAACAGCGGATTCAAGGTGCCGTGAATGACAAGATCGGCATTGAGCCTCCTAACTGAGGCACCAAAGTCCGACTTGCCCGACCAGACGCGACCTATCGCACGTAATCAACCGATCCGGAGCTGTTGAATCTTCTCAGAATTCCTTTCCTGCTTGACTTACAATCCTGCGACTGGAGGAAACACCATGACAACGGTGCCTGGAAAAGCATCGCTCGCTTATAGACTGATTAGTACGGTTTTTCTGCTCGCCGCTATTGCCAGTGCGCAATTGCCCCTGCCGCGATGCTATCGCCAGTCGTAAGGGAATACGTGAAGATCGATGACGAGATCATCGCCTTAACCCACGTGCGGGTGATTGACGGCACCGGAGCGGCCGCGCGAGCCGACCAAACCATCATCCTTCGCAATCGCAGGATCGAAGCCGTGGGCAGCGCAGTGTCAACCGCGGTACCTAAAGGTGCGAAGGTTCTCGATCTTCCCGGCTACAGCGTTATGCCTGGCCTGGTGGGTATGCACGATCACTTGTACTTCCCTCAGCCCATCAACCTTGCGGGACGCCGAGTTGGAGGGCAGCTTCAATTCGAGCAGCAGTCGAGCTTCAGCTTTCCACGGCTCTATCTGGCTGCGGGGGTTACGAGCATTCGAACCACTGCCAGCGTTGAGCCTTATGCAGATGTCAATCTGAAAGCCTGGATTGATGCCGGCAGAATCCCAGGGCCAAAGATTCATGTCACCGGTTCCTATCTGGAAGGCAAGGGAAACTATCGACTGCCCGTCCACGAGCTCACCGGTCCTGACGACGCGCGCAAACAGGTGGAATTCTGGGCGGACCAGGGCGTCACATCCTTCAAAGCATTCATGCACATCACCCGTGCCGAGCTTGCCGCGGCAATCGATGCAGCGCATAAGCGCGGATTAAAGGTCACCGGTCATCTTTGCTCGATTAGTTTTCGTGAAGCCGCCGAGTTGGGCATCGATAACGTCGAACACGGTTTCGTTATCGACACCAGCTTAGTTCCGACGAAGAAACCCGATGTTTGCCCCTCCTATGAGGAAAAGTTTGCCGTATTTCGGACCCTCGATCCCGAGAGCGCTCCGGTGAAGGATCTCTTTCGGACGTTGATTCAGCATCACGTTGCCGTTACTTCAACCCTTGCGGGTATGGAGAGTTATATGACCGATCATCCGGTCTTGCGGCAGCGCGTCCTCGATGTCATGTCGCCACAAGCACAGGCCGGATATCTGGCGCGGCGACTGGAATTCACTCCGCAACCCGACCTCTTGAAGAAGGAGATGGAACTGGAGCTTGCCTTTTTCGAGGCAGGTGGATTTCTGCTGGCTGGGCCGGATCCAACCGGCATCGGTGGAACGGTCGCAGGCTTCGGGGATCAGCGGCAAGTCGAAATTCTCGTGGAGGCAGGCTTCACGCCGCTCGAAGCAATCCACATCGCTACATCGAACGGCGCACAATTCCTCGGCGAGTTGGATAGCATTGGAACGATAGCCGTCGGTAAGCAGGCCGACTTGATCGTGGTTTACGGGGATCCATCTGCGAAAATAACTGATATCGAGAATGTCGAAATCGTCTTCAAGGATGGCGTTGGTTACGATTCAACAAAACTGATTGATTCCGTGCGAGGTCTTGTCGGTCTGCGCTAGTGATCCCGTCTGTAGTCGAGTGACGGGCTACTCTTACCTAACCCGGTAAGGGAAGGGCTGCCGACCAACCGAGAGTTATCGCAGCCACCGCCGATCGAGCGGCGGCAAAATCCAAGTTGCCTTTAAGACTGCCTACTCCGATCCTTGATCGCGAGTGGAGGCCAAGCGTGAACAAGAGCCACCTTGCCTATGCCGTAGAAAATGCAGCCGCACAAATTCAGTGACCTGGAGATTAGCTACTGATAGACTCCGCCATCAGGCCGATCTATTGACCGTCACTCCCAAGGATTGCTCACCATGACATTTCTGATGCGGTCTGCCATGAGTTGTTGTGCTGTCTTGATTTGTGCGTCCTTTTTGTCGGCGCAGGGCGGCTTAACTCTCTATAAGCAGCACTGTGCCGCCTGCCATGACCGGATCAGTCCCCCGATTCCTCCACGAAGTGCGCTGCAGAAGATGTCCGCAAGCCGGATTCTCCGAACTTTGGACTTCGGCGCTATGATGCGTATCGCCTATCCACTTCGCCGGCAAGAGCGCGAAGCCATTGCAAACTTTCTTGGGACGCGAGGTGAGGATGCACCTTTCCTGGCAAGTGCGTATTGTTCTGAACAGAGTCCGTCCCTCTCCACGCTTTCCGCAAACTGGATAGGCTGGAGCCCAACCTTTTCGAATACTCGCTCTCAATCGCCGCAGGATGCTGGCCTCACTGCTGCTCAGGTTCCAAACCTTAAGTTGAAGTGGGCGTTCGGCTTTCGGGGCGACATTATTGCGTTCGGTGCCCTCACCATCCGGAGCGGCACCCTGTTTACAGGCAGCGCCAGTGGAACCATCTATGCGATGAACGCGAAATCAGGTTGCCTGTACTGGACGTTCCAAGCCAACGGGCCCGTTCGATCCGCTCCCCTTATCGTGGAGAAGGGAACTGGATATTCCCTCCTCTTTGGTGACCAAACCGGCTGGTTCTATGCGCTTGATGCGAGGGCTGGAAAACTCTTATGGAAGCAACGAATCGACGACCACGAGGCTACCCGGCTGACCGGTTCTCCCGCCTTCCTTAATGGTGTTGTGTTTGTGCCCGCCGCCTCATGGGAAGAGACTCGCTCCATTTCTCCCGACTACCCTTGTTGTACCTTTCGCGGGAGTATCACTGCCCTCCGTGCCTCAGATGGTTCGCCGATTTGGAAGACATATCTGGTTGATACCCCGAGGAAGACCGGCGTTACGCCAGCAGGCAAGCCCACTTTCGGACCTTCTGGTGCCCCGGTTTGGTCCACTCCAACGGTGGACGAAAAGCGGGGAGCGCTTTACGTGACCACCGGTGACAACTATTCCCTCCCGGCAACAGCCAACAGCGATGCCGTTGTTGCCCTCCAACTGAAAACCGGTCAGATCCTATGGTCGCAACAAACCACGTCGGGTGACGCCTGGAATACTTCCTGCGCGGTCCATGGCCCGAATTGTTCGTTCGAGGGTGGACCTGATTTTGATTTTGGTTCTTCGGCCCTCTTGGTAAGCGCAGGCGGGCGGGAGATCCTCGCCGCCGGCCAAAAGTCTGGACTCGTCTACGCGTTTGACCCAGATCAGAAGGGAAAGATTCTTTGGCAGGCGCGCGTCGGTAAAGGAGGAGACAATGGCGGTGTCCAATGGGGTATGACGAGCGATGAGAAAAACATCTATGCCTCCGTCTCGGATGCGGTCAAAAATCAACTGGTCACGGCTGCCAAGGTCGGTGGGGCAGATTTCGATGCGATCCAGGGAGGTGGCCTCACTGCGTTGCACCTGAAAGACGGCAGCAAGGCTTGGTTTGCACCCAGTTACCCGTGCACTCCACCACGACCGGGCTGCAGCCCCGCTCAGTCAGCCGCGTTGACTTCCATACAGGGTGCCGTATTCTCCGGCTCTGTTGACGGACATCTCCGAGCGTTTTCGACGGAGAACGGCCGCCTCCTTTGGGACATTGACACCGTGAGGGACTACCACTCGGTCAACGGAGTTCCTGCTAGAGGTGGTTCACTAGATGGCGCAGGTCCGGTAGTCGTGGATGGCATGCTCTACGTTAACTCCGGTTACCCACGTCTCGGCGGCATGCCGGGAAATGTCTTACTTGCCTTCTCTGTCGACGGCAAATAAGAGAATGGCCAAACAGCCGCATATTTCGCTCGAGTCACGCGCAACTCTTCCCTAATCCTGTAAGGTAAGGATCGCCGACTACCCACCGCGTGAATGACCGCCTGGGCTCGCTCTAGTGATATCGGGCGCCCATAGGGCACAGCGAACGGTATTTCGTCTGGGATTGCATCCAGAGGACTCGATGTGAGCGTGCTTCGATGGGGATCTCTGCTGTGTGGCTTGACATAATTTTCCTCCGAAAGGCTGCAGAGTTATTTTCATAAACACTTCTGGGATGCAAACTCTGGTTGAATCTGCAGCATCACGTAATAGAAACAAAAGGGTGGGCTTTGAACAATTGGACGATGGAATCGGTTGTATCTCTGTGCGTGCTGCTACTGCTGCGGGTTTCCGATCTGCAGTACGATCTTGCCGGGCTTGTGTGGTGCGCCCGCAAGCATGCGTTGCGCATGGCGTGCCTCCGAAAGCGGCAGGATTGAGCCCACACGTGGTGTGATTCTGCCCGCGTCAAACAATGTTGTGAGTGTCTGCAGGCGCGCGTTGGTTACCTCAGCGTAGAAGAAAACGGCGCCTGCTGGGAGCGGCTGCGTGGAGACCGAGGTGACGAGTTTGCCTCCGGGCTTCAACGCAGAGATGCAGCGTTGAAACGTACTGCCCCCGACTGTGTCGAGGATGGCGTCCACCTGCGGGAGGTCCTGCTCGAATGCCGGCTTGCTCGAGTCGATGATGGATTTCACTCCAAGTGTTCGGAGCAGGTCTTCGTCGTCGAGGTGGGCGATGGCAACGACGTGGATCCCGGCGTCCACGGCCATCTGCACGGCGTAGGCCCCGACGTTCCCGGCGGCTCCGACGACCATTACCGTTTGGCCGCGCATCGCCCGTGCATACTGGAACAGCATTTGCCAGGCGGTTACGGCAATGACGGGAGCCGATGCTGCTTCTACGTGATTCAGCGATTGCGGTTTCCGGGCGACCATCCCGGCCGTGGCCACGGCGAACTCGGCCTGGGCGCCACAGAACTGCGGGTTGGTGACGCCATAGATTTGGTCGGCCGGCGCGAAGTCCGTAACGCCGGGGCCGACCTTCTCGACGACACCGGAGAAGTCAGAACCGAGGGTGAGCGGAGGTTGCGGGCTGACCTTGCTCTTGCCATCACGGATGATCGCGTCCCAGGGAGCGACGCCCGCGGCCATCACGCGCACCAGAACTTCGTCTGGGCCCGGCGACGGCATCGGCACATCCTCGACCACCACGACGTCGGGCGGTCCGAAGCTATGAATTCTGGCTGCCTTCACGGCTATTCCTCCTCACCTTTGAAGTTGCTCGAAAGCCGATTCATCCGAAGCTAAAAGACGACCGCGAAAGCAAAATCTATAGCGGGCAGCTAGTTTAGAAGCGATTCCCAGTTGGCTGGCACCCTGCCTGCGGGTCCAGAACCAGGCTGATTTTTTGGATGCGCGTGTGGCGGAAGTAACTCCATACCTTTGATCATTCCTTGCTTCTCGTAATCGAAGAACCAGTCCTCACCCGGCTCGAAGCTGGCAATGATCGGATGCCCTGTTGAAGCCCCATGCTTTGATGCATGCTGACTGGGAGAACTGTCACAGCATCCGATGTGCCCACACTCCGCACAACGGCGGAGATGAAGCCATCAACCTCTCGGAGACGCCAGGCATTCCACACACCCGTCGCCACTTGGTTTCGAAGCGGGATTAATCCCGCTATGATCTTTCTTCATTTTCAGTTTCCTTAAACGTTGCATCTACAGCAACGAGTTCAAGCCACCAGCAAGATCTTCCCGACACCACCCTTTTCAGCCTCTGCTTGAGCCTCGGCCGCTTCATTGAGTGGCAGTTTCTGGCTGATTGGGATTACCAGCTTGCCATCCCTCACCGCCTCGGCCATTGACTCGAGCGTTTTCCTATCAAATTTCGAGAATACGTGCGCCATTCTTACAGATGGGTACTTTGCGGCGTTCTGCGGTGCTTCGACAACCGATGCGTACACCCCTCCCGCCTTGACCTTGGCGATCAGTTTCTCGGCGGTTCTTCCGCCGACTGTATCGGCAATCGCATCGAGCGGCGAAAGACTTGCAATCGCGGTGTCGTCGTCAGTTGGGACCACCTGATCCGCGCCGACAGTCTTCGCCTCATCTATCTGCCTCTTCAAAACGCCGGCGATCACGGTCGCCCCGCGTTGCTTCGCCGTGAATACCGCCGAACGCCCGACATTTCCTACCGCTCCCACGACCATAACCGTCTGGCCCGCTTTGATTCGCGTAGCGGACATGAGCTGGTTGCCGGTAATTGTCACGAGGGGCAGTGCCGCCGCCTGGACCAAATCGAGCCCCATGGGAACTTTCGCCAGCATCGCGGCTTTCACCACACAAAGCTCGGCGTAAGTGTTGTCGGCCATGGCGAACACCTTGTCGCCGACGGAAAAACCTTCCACTCCAGGCCCACCCTTCAATATGGTTCCAGCAAGGTCGACTCCAATCAGGCCCGGAAAAGTGAGGGGATAGAAGTCCTTCGTTAACCCGGCACGCCGCTTGTAGTCGATCGGATTCACGCTCGTGGCGGCGACGCGCACCAGTACCTCTCCCGGACCCGGGACCGGGTCAGGGTAATCCTCGAACTTCAATACTTCTGGACCGCCGTATTGATGGACAACAACTGCTTTCATGATTTATCTCCTCGCACGATGCGCAAACAGTCACTAGTAAAACTTAGATGAACGAATCTGGAATTGGTCGCCGACTAGATGGAGCCCCGAAAGTCGGGGTGGGAATTGGGGGAGATGCCAAACAGGACTCGTCTTCGCCGAAGTTCGGCATTTGGCCCACTTCAGTACGTCCTGGATCTCACATAGGCAATCGGAAATGCATGCGAAAGAAAAGGAATCCAGAAATCACTCTCAGAACTCAATGACTCTGAGCAGAAGCACAACGGAAAGGAACATCGCATGAAATACCCCACTTCTTATCGCACCGCACAGATTGATGGGCTTTCAATTTTCTACCGGGAGGCTGGTCCGAGAGACGCGCCAACACTCCTGCTCCTGCACGGTCTGCCGTCGTCTTCGCGAATGTTCGAGCCGCTTTTCGCCCGCCTCTCCGATCGCTATCGCATGGTCGCTCCTGACTACCCTGGCTTCGGACACAGCGATTGGCCGGATCCCAAACAATTCGCTTACACATTCGATCACTACGCCGACATCATGAATCGGTTTACCGAAACGCTCGGGCTCTCGCGCTACACACTTTACATGCAGGATTATGGCGGGCCGGTGGGTTTCCGAATGGTCCTGGCGCACCCCGAGCGCGTAGAAGCTCTGATTGTTCAAGATGCAGTTGCCCATAACGAAGGCCTGGGGGCAAACTGGAAGACGCGCCGCGAGTTTTGGGCGCATCGCACTGCCAATGAGGACGCACTACGCACCAATCTCTTGTCGCTGGAGACCACGCGTTTACGCCATGCCGGAAACGATCCTGACGTCGAACGCCATGACCCGGATCTGTGGACGGACGAATTCTATTTTCTGAATCAGCCGGGCCAGGCCGAGATTCAAAGCGATCTGTTCTACGACTATCGCACCAATGTCGACGCCTATCCGAAATGGCAAGCGTGGATGCGCCAGAACCAACCGCGCCTGCTGGTGATCTGGGGCAAATATGAGTCATCGTTTGACTCGTCGGAGCCGGAATCCTACCGGCGAGATGTGCCCAATGCCGAAGTCCACATTGTCGATGGTGGCCATTTCGCGCTGGATACGGCTGCTGATGAAATCGCCGCGTTGGTGGAAGGTTTCGTCGGTTCTTCACGCGAGGGCTTCACGCAGCGCCGGGCGGGATAAAGCCGCTTGAGAGCAGCCGGTGAGGCACATCTGTAGGCTCCAACCGATAAAACGAAGGGTTATTCATGTCGGGCAAGAAAACGGCAATCATCACCGGAGCATCAGGCGGTATTGGCGCAGGTTTAGTCGCGGGCTTTCTGGAGGAAGGTTATAACGTCGTCGCGACATCTCGTCACACCAATCAGAAGTTGACAGCCTCCGGCAGCCTGGTTCGCATCGATGGCGATATCGGCAAGCAGCAAACTACTGCCGATGCTGTCGAAGCAGCAATCAAAACCTTTGGAACCATCGATGTTTTGGTGAATAACGCCGGCATCTTCCTAAACAAACCTTTCACCGACTTCACCATCGAGGACTTCGATGCTCTTGTCTCCACGAACCTGCTCGGATTCTTCTACATGACCCAGCGCACCGTGAAAGAGATGTTGAAACAAAAATCGGGATGCATTGTGAGCATCACCGCAGCGCTTGCCGATCGGCCGATCGCCGGCGAAAATGGTTCGGTTTCGATGATTACGAAGGGTGGCTTGAATTCAGCAACGCAGAATCTCGCAATCGAGTATGCAAAAGATGGCATCCGCTTCAATGCCGTGGCTCCCGGCGAGGTGGATACGCCAATGCACCGAAATGAATCAAACAGCTCTTCTTTGCAGCCGGCTATCAAAAGGGCGACAGTAAAGGATATTGTCGATGCCGTTCTTTACCTGGTAAAAGCAGGTCATGTGAGCGGAGAGATACTCCATGTGGATGGTGCCGCTCCGGCTCGTCGTTGGTAGCGGGAAGACAATGCATTTATATTCTTGTCAAATTTGAAAGCTCAAGATGCAGATGAACGATCGTCAAAAGAATAATCGGCAAGAGAACGTTGAACAAAAGAAGGAGCAGTCTTCTTCAGCGCGAGATCAAGTAATCCGCGCGGCACTGGATCAGCATTGGACGGCTTCCGATGCCAGAGATTTTGAAACCGAGCACCTCATCTATCAAGTGGACGCGGTGCTGGAATACCCGCAGTCAGGCGAGCGATTCCGCGGTCGTTGCAATATACAGAACCAGCGCGCTAGTCAGCCAAGCAAAAAGCGGTTTACTGTCCAACGAATCCTTGGTGGGGCGATCTGTGGGTCACCGAATTCATCCTGACTTTATGACGGCAAGCCGTCCTACACCGTGAGCATCATGGAGTTCCTGGGTGACAAGGTTGCGCACGAAACCCAGTACTTTGCGGATCCATTCGCGGCTCCCGCATCGCGGGTTCAATGGCGCGAACCGATGGATACGTAATCTCGAGGACTTCGATCGCCTGCAGAAAACCGCGCGGACGATGAGCTAGCTCATATTTCACAAGAACAGATTCAATTTCAAAAAGGAGAACAACAATGACAACTAAAGGAAAAGTCTTAGTACTGGTATCGAGCGGTCGCGGTTTGCCATTGAAGGATGGCAAGGTTTATACCGGCGCTGGCTACTACCTCAACGAGCTAACGGTTCCGATTCGCGCCCTGATGAAGGAGGGCTACGAAATCACTTTTGCCAACCCGAAAGGCAACACGCCGCAAGTGGATGTGCATTCAGAGGTCGCCGATTTCTTCGGTGGGGACGCGCCCAAGCTGCAGGACTATATGATATTCCGCGACGGCCTGACTGGCCTCAGAGATCCAGCCCGCATCGCGGATGTCATCGCGTCCGGCCTGGATCAATATGACGCTGTTTTCGTCCCCGGCGGCCATGGCCCGATGATGGATCTTCTCGACGATCCCGACGCTGGCACAGTGCTGAGACACTTTCACAAAACATCCAAGCCGACCGCAGTGCTCTGCCATGGCCCGATTTCACTTCTCTCGGCTCTTCCGAATTCGAAGGAGTTCGTCGCGGCGTTGAGCGCGGGCGATACCGCTGGAGCGCACGCAAAAGCTCAGGGTTGGATCTATTCCGGATATAAGATGACTATCTTTTCGACAGCGGAAGAGCAGCAGCGGGAGCCGCTTGAGATTGGTGGTAAGGTTCTTTTCTACCCGGACTTCGCCTTGCGTACGGCGGGCGGTGACGTGAGCGTGGCCGCTCCATGGCAGAGCTACGTGCTTCAAGATCGCGAGCTGATCTCAGGTCAGAACCCGTTCTCTGATGAAGCGCTTCTGAAACTTCTTCTACCGGCACTCAGTGAGAAGAAGAAGGTGGTTTCAGCGGCATGAGGGTCGGCGACGGCCGGGAAAACTCGGAAAAAACTGGGCGGCAGACGGGAGTTCTCCGATACCTTGGTCCAGTTGTTTTCTCCTTTCCTCGTCAGGCTTAATCGGCAGCAGGTTTGAACACGTAAGAACCGGAATCAGCGGATGTCTATCGGAAATGGAGACGTCAAATGAGCAGCGTACAAATTGACCAGAAGAGCTATGAGATGCCCCCGAAAGAAGGGATCAGCATCGCGTATTTTCTCACCGTCGCCGACGTCGAGCGATCGGCTCGCTACTACGAAAAGGTCTTCGGCGCTCGCATTCTGACCATGGGTGACGGCAACGCGCCTCCGTACCTTCAGCTTGCGAATATCTGGATGATTCTGAACGTTGGAGGCGGGCCGACCCCGGATAAGCCGACGGTAACCCTCAGCGTCCCAGACCCAAATCACATCAACAGCTTTATGAACTTCCGCGTTGCGGATATTCAAGCGTGCTACAAATTATGGAAAAGCCGAGGAGCCGATTTCATCACCGAACCGATCCCCAAGTACGGCGAGATTCGCTGCTACATCCGCGATCCTGACGGTTATATCATCGAAGTCGGACAGAGCACTACCCTCACCTACGGTTAAGGCTCGGTCCGGATGGGATGCGGATTCAAACGCGTACGGATATCCTCAATCGCGGGGCGCGCGTTCACCATGAAGCTGGAACTGCCCCGACAGGTACGCCCGATACCTGCCAGGGCAGTAGCACGGCATGAAACTGACAAAATAACGGAGCCGTCAAAATAACCGATGCGCGCGATTCCATCGCAGGAGCTCGAACATGCGTCCTGACATTGCCCCCGGAGGCATTTTCCCCGACTACGAACTGCCCGATCACACTGAAACGTTGCGCAAGCTGAGCGAACTGCAGGGCGATGATCCGCTAATCCTCACGCTTGCGCGGGGGCACTATTGCCCGAAGGAGCACCACCAGCATTTGGAACTCGCCGCCTTCTACCCGAAGATTGCCGTGTCGTACACTCAGATCGCTACGATCGCCACCGACGATCACCATACTCTGCAGGAATTCCGGGCGTCAGTCGGAGCCCAGTGGACATTCCTTTCGGACACCGAGCGAAAAGTTCAGAAGGATCTCGACATCCAGGAGTACACCGACCCCGAGCACAACCCGATGATCCCGCATACGCTCGTGCTCAAGCCGGGCCTCGTGATTTATAGCATCTACAATGGCTACTGGTTCTGGGGACGTCCGTCGGTCATCGATCTTTGGCACGACCTGCGCGCCGTGTCGAGCGAAATTCGCCCAGACTGGGATCTTAGTCGCCCAGGACTGCGCGAGGCCTGGAACGCGGGTGACTTATCGCCTTTCCACGGGTGGAACAAAAAGACCAGTCTGGAAGATGCCTCGATCGCACGAAAGAAATAGCGGTTCCGGGAGGTGATGAATTTTAGTGCGGGCTTGAACAAGTAACCGAGAACTGGATGAATCTCGGATCATCGGCCCTTCTCAAGCCGGGGACCAGCCTTGCGGCCCAGTGACGGGCTAACCAGATGTTAACTCCCAATTGCCGACGATGCGCCCACTGACATCAGTTGGGGTTCGAGTGCTCCGCCAACAGCGCGAACACACCTATTCGTGTACGGGATTTTACTCGGCCGAGAGTTTCAGTTCATGAGCCAGCCGCCTGAATTCTGGCTGGTCTCGTATGCAATCGTAGGCGGGATGCACGGTTAGCGATCCCAGGAACGGGTCTCGTTCAGCGAACGCTATATCCAACCACTTCAGAACTTCTGTTGTTTCACCTAAGCCGAGGTAAGTCCAGACAATGGGTAAGGCCGAGACATAGCCTTTCTCGCGGCCAGTCTGCAACTTCTCGACGACTTCGCGGGCTTCGGCCGCGTGTCCCAGCACTCCGGCAAGATACGCGAAATAGCCCTCGCCAAGCGGCATTCCGCCAGCAAGCTTTCTACCCATGCCGGCCACTTCCCAAGCTTCTTCTTTTGATCCCAATGCCGTCAAAGACAAGGCCAGATAGAAAAAGGTGTAAGGCGAGTCTGGGGTCAGCTCGATCGCGATGCGCCCGGCGTGCACCGCCTCATCATAGCGGCGCGCATAACAATTGGCCTGGACAACGCGAAAGTTGGTCATCAAGTCCAACGGGTCGAGTTCGACTGACTTGGCGGCGTGAGAAATGGCTTCATCGTGCCGTCCCACGAAGCTGCAAAAAATGGTGTAGGTCTGGTGCGGAAACGCGTTTCCCGGCTCCAGACTGAGCGCCCGCCGGTGCGCCTTTTCCGAGTCGCCCCATCGCCACTGCATCATTCGGAGCATCCCCAATGTGCTGTGGAGAACTGCTGAATTCTCGTCGAGCGCCAGCCCCTTCGAGACCAAGGTTTCCGCCTCAGGCAGGGCAGTAGTGGGCGGCATCTCTCCGTAAATTGCCCTCACGATGTAAGACATGGCCGCGCTGGAATAAGGTTCGGCCCAATTGGGCTCGAGCCGGATTGCTTCCTGCTGGTACTGGAATGCGCGCTGGATGCTTTGCGGGCGCCGTTTCTTAAGAATGTAGGCGCCCTTCAAGTACAGCATGTAGGCGGTGGCATTGCTGGGGTGCGCTTTGGGGGGCTGGGAGGTCGGGCGGATGTGCATGGCTTCGGCTACTGCCGTACAAACTTCATCTTGGATCGTAAAGACGTCGCCTAAATTGCTATCGAAGCGTTGTGCCCACACGTTGAAGCCATCTCTTGTCCCGACGAGGCTGACGCTGATGCGGATGCGATCTCCGGTCCTCCAGACTGCCCCCTCCAGCACAGCTTCCACCCCCAGCTCGGTGCCGATTTGCCTGGCATCCCAACGCTGGCCTTTGAAACGAAATACGACGCTGCCCGCCGTGACCCGCAGACCTTGGATGCGCGAAAAAGCACGAATCAATTCGTCCGTCAAACCATCACTGAAATATTCATCCTTGGCATCTCCGGTCTGGTTCACGAAGGGCATCACCGCAATGGCAGGGCGCTTGGGAATGGGAACGACAAAGCGGTAGCCCCGCTTGGGGATCGTCTCGATTACGCTGGGAGAATTGGCGGAGTCGCCGAGCGCGTCGCGCAATCGGCTGACTGCAGAATTCAGCGCAACCTCGAAATCGACGAACGTGTCCGACGACCAGAGCCGTCGGCGCAACTCTTCGCGAGTAACAATCTCGCCCGGTCGCTCCATGAGAGCCGCGAGCACCTGAAACGACTGCTCGCGGAGGGTAACGGGCTTGCCGCTCTTCAGCAGGCGGCGACCCTCCAGATCGACTTCGAAGGCTCCGAAGCGCACGCTCGACGACATTGGAACATTCTTACTTTCGGTCATTTGGCTGTCAACATTTTGGTCAGGTGCAGACCATTGTCCTGTCGTCAGTCACGGTTAATCTAGCTATCGTCCGACGGAAAATGTACGAAATCGACAAACACGGGGCAGTAAATGAAACGAGCACTGTTGATGGGGATATTCATGGTTAGCCTGGCGTTTGGAACGGGCAGCGCATATGCCTTTCCGAACGGCCCCTGCATGCCCGCAAGCCACAGGGCCGAAAGCGGCATTTCGCCGGTGCAGTTGTTGCTGCTTCTGCTGCCTGCGCTGGCGAGAACGATTGTTTAGGGACGTAAGAAGGCTGGGGCTACTCTACAGAGTAGCCCCAGTACCAAGCATCCAGGAGAGCTTAGATGGACGCGATCAAGGCGACAAGCAAGCTCAAGATCAGGCTGCTGCCATTCTTGTTTGTACTTTTTGTCCTTGCCTTTATCGACAGAATCAACCTGGGCTTTGCTGCGCTGACAATGAATCGCGAGTTCGCCATTACCAGCCAGCAGTTCGGATTCGCGGCAGGAATTTTCTTTTGGGGCTACTTCCTGTTCGAGGTTCCCAGCAACCTCATCCTTCACAAGATCGGCGCGCGTATCTGGATCTCTCGCATCCTGATCACGTGGGGCGCGATTGCCACGCTGACCGGGTTTGTGCACTCCGTCCATCAGCTCTATATCGCCCGTTTTGCGCTCGGTATCGCGGAGTCAGGATACTTTCCCGGCATCGTTCTGTACTTGGGCTATTGGTTCCGGCAAAGAGAAAAGGCGCAGGCGATCGCGTTGATTCTGATAGGCATACCCTTAGCCAACATAGTGGGTGGCCCCATTTCAGGTTTTATTCTGGATCACGCCCGCTGGCTCGGCCTCAGCAGTTGGAGATGGCTACTCATTCTCGAAGGTTTGCCAGCAGCAATACTCGCATTTCTCGTGCCTTTCCTCTTGCCGAGCAAACCGGAAGAGGCGAAGTTTCTGACCGCAGATGAAAAGGCATGGATAGCCGAGAAATTGGAGCGAGAAGACCGGCTAAAGCTCGCTGCAAAAAAGTCATCGCTTTCCGTGACACAGACTCTGCTGAACCCCAAAGTCTGGCATGTGGCCTGTCTCGGTTTTTGTCACGGCTTTGCCAGCTACACCTTTAGCTTCTGGTTACCCCAGGTGATGAAGTCAGTGTTTGGCGGGGAGTCCAACACACGAGTCGGCATCGCGGTCATGATCCCCAGTCTCCTGGCGCTCATCGCAATGGTGGTCGCGTCCCGACACTCCGACCGCACGCAGGAGCGCCGATATCATCTAGCAATCTTGAGCGTTTTGGCTGGAATTGCCTTCTTGCTACTCGGAGTACCTCGCTCGCCCGTGTTCTCGGTTGTTCTTTTTTCGGCTGTTGCAGTCGGAAACTACAGCTTCTTGCCCATCTTTTTCTCGTTGCCCGGCGAATTCCTCACCGGCTGCTCGGCCGCTGCAGGCATTGCGTTGGTGACTTCGGTGTCCAACCTCGGCGGTTTTGCTGGACCTTTTACTGTGGGACTCATTCGCCAAAGGACGGGCAGCTTTTACCCCGGCCTGATCTGCGCCGGAATTTCTTTCCTCGTCTCTGCGAGCTTGGCCTTTGTTCTGCCCAAGCGACTCTCGCCTGCTGAAGAACGATTAGCAGGGACTGACGTGGACCCGGAAACAAACCCTAAGGTGCTAGTGGAGAAAGCATGAATCACAATCCTAAGCCTATTCGCATCGAGCCCGCATTTGCGGACCGCGAACAAATCCGTGCCATGTTTATACGGAATGCTCCCTATCGGGCGCTCGCAGCTTACGCTCCTGAAGGGATCAGAGACGAAACCCGCGAAGAAGCCAAGAAGCCGCTTCTTCCGTGGTTCCGAGGAGATTGGGCTCTGGATGGAAAGCCCCTCGTCGAGGGTGCCGAACTCATCCTGCACAACAGGAAGTTTGTCGAGGCTGCGAAGGCCTCGTTCGGCACATCGTTCGTGAATCCTGAATTCGTAGCCGTCAATATTAATGGTCCCTCGCCCGCTGGCAGAGTCCACATGGACAACCCATCGTTCTACGGTGCGACGCGCGGGGATTATCCATTGCCATTTCTAAGAGTGATGGGCTTTTCTGGTCTATTCGACTCTTGGCGCGTCGTTCGCGCCAGCACACTCTGCTGGTTTTACGAAGGTCCGGGCGGTAGCTTCGATTACTGGCCAGAGGGGCTCGATAGTCCAATGCGGACCGAGCAGGCGCCATTTGGAAATGTCGCTCTGTGTGCGGATACTGATCGCGTGTATCACCGTATCGGTGCTATTGGAAATGATGGCGCTGAATTGCCACAGATCTCAGCCTCTGCAACGATCCAACCGGATGGCGATGGCAACTGGACCATTCTTGAGCACGGGGAGGTTCGGGCAACTTACCTAAGTCGTGCGATTCGTTTGTCCGTTCTCTGGAAAGCCGAAGTGCGGAACGGAGATGCGAGGCCTGACAATTTAACTCTTGATCAGATCATGACAATTTTCACGGCGGACCTGCGTCATCGCGGTATCGACTTCCATATCCCGACCGCTCCCTTGGCGGATACCCCATGGATCCTACTCTTGCAACGGATTTATGCTCCTACTTCGACTCCTGGCGAGTGACGGGCAAACCAGAAGTCAATTTCCCAATTGCCGACGATCCACTCGGGATGCCCAGGTCGACGATCACAGGGACGCCCGCAATGCTTGTACATCGCGCATCGGGGGTTTTCCGAAGAAGCGCTTGTACTCCCGATTGAACTGGCTTGGACTTTCATATCCCACCGCGAAGGCTGCACTCGCAGCATCGAGTTCCTCGGTGAGCATCTTCTGCCGTGCTGTATGGAGCCGAAGCTGTTTTTGAAACTGAAGAGGACTCATCGCCGTGAGACCACGGAAGTGATGATGCAGAGTTGATCTGCTCATACCTGCCATCGATGCAAGCTCATCCACATTCAGCGCCTTCTCGAAGTTTTCACGCAGCCAAGTGACCGCCTTAGCCGTTAGATAGCTTTGGTCCTCCTTCGTTGCAACTGAACGCAGGCGACCTCCTTGGGGTCCTTGCAGAAGCCGGTAGATGATTTCTCGCTGGAGCAGCTTGCCAAAGAAGGGGATATCCTGCGGAGTATCCAAAAGCTGAACCATGCGTGAGCATGGCGTTAGCAGTTCTACTGTCACTTCTCCCAGAACCATGCCGCGTGTGCCAACAGGCAGTGCAGAAATCCGCACCTCTTCGGTGTGGAGGACGTCGCGGACGATGCCCATATCAAGCTTGAGGAAGAAGGCAAGGTACGGCTTCTCCACACTGGCGACGCATACTCGGCTGACGATCGGAAGGTCGATTGACGTGAGGAGGAAGGTTGATTCGCCGAAGACATAACTTTGTTTGCCCAGGTCAACGTGCTTCTTTCCTTGCGGAACGATCAGCAGGCTCGGCTCATAAGTACAAGGATTCGGCGCGGTCGGAGTCGTGTTTTGGTAGAGCGCAAGTCCGGGAACTACATTTGACAGTTCTGCGGAGCGCCCTATCGCTTTGCCAATTGTGTCGGCCAGCTCTTTGAGCACCTGCGAAACACCAGAACCCTCAGAGCGTCCTGATTTCCGAGCCGCCATACTGTTTTTCCTCGACCTTCTCAGAATAAGGCAGCTGCGCCGCTATTCTACAGATTTGTGACGTGCCTCGGACAAATAGGCAATGATTTCAGTCGATCAGGCTACCGGCAAACGAGCTCATCCGCCTAACCTTGAGCTGGAGGTGAATACATGAAGAAACGAAAGCTAGGAACGCTGGAAGTATCGGAGCTCGGATTTGGATGCATGAACCTGGCGTCGAATTACGGCCCGGCAGCGCCGATCGACGAAGCCATCAAGGTCATCCGTGAGGCCCATAGCAAGGGCGTTACATTCTTCGATACGGCGGAAGTGTACGGACCATATACAAGTGAGACGATCGTCGGCGGAGCACTCGAACCGTTCCGCAACGAGGTAAAGATAGCCACGAAGTTTGGCTTCGACCTCGGTGACAACTTCGGTCTGAATAGTCGACCTGAGCACATCAAGAAGGCTGCGGAAGGATGCCTGAAGCGTCTGCGGACTGACCATATCGACCTCTTCTATCAACACCGGGTTGACCCCCATGTGCCGATCGAGGACGTTGCGGGTGCGGTCAAGGAACTCATTGCGGAGGGGAAAGTACTGCATTTCGGGCTTTCGGAAGCAAGCCCCAACACGATACGCAAAGCACATGCGGTTCAGCACATCGCCGCTCTTCAGACGGAGTATTCACTTATGAACCGGGACCCGGAAAAGAACGGATTGCTAGACACCTGTGCGGAGTTGGGAATCGGCTTCGTGCCGTGGGGTCCAATTGGCATGGGCTATCTCACCCAGAATCTGGATCCGCAGACAAGGTTTGATCCGAAATCGGATCTTCGTTCTGGGTTCGACCGCTTCCAGCCGGCGAGCATTGCTGCCAACAAGCCCTTCGTCGATCGCATAACGGAGCTTGCGAAAAGGAAGAACGTGACGACAGCGCAGCTGTCGCTCGCATGGCTCCTGACCCAGAAGCCGTTCATCGTCCCGATCCCGGGAACAAGCAAGGTCAAGCACCTCCAGGAGAACATCGAATCCACCAAACTTGTACTGACCGCAGAAGACATGAAAGAGATCGACAGAGCTCTGGCCGAGTTCAAGGTGCATGGCGGTCGCATGAACGAAGAACAGATGAAGGTCGTGGAGCAGTAGGGCGGATCCGCGCAGGGCTCTTATAGTCCTGAGAAGCTCTGTTCGGATTCCTCCCGCATTACGGGCGAAGTAAGGGAAGGATTGCCGACAAACCAGGAGTTATCGTGCTACCTCCGCCGCTACCAGACACAGGCCAAACAAGAATGTCAGTTGTCCATTTCGCTTCATCGGGGTCTGTCGCCTTTCACCGTGGCTACCACCTGATGCTTCCGCTGCCACGGTGAGGTTTACAAAATGAGGGCAGTAGTGTCGACCATACTGCCCTCACCGACGGGGGAGCATCTGCTAGAAGTGGAATCCGATCTCCGCCGTCAGTGCACGCGGGGTGACGTAGTGCGTGCCGCTAAAGGTGGAAAGAAAGTTGTACAGAGCGTACTTGTTTGTGATGTTGATAGCCGTGAGTTGGAGACTCACCTTGTACTTATCGCCGCGGAACAGGTTGTCATGTCCGATGGAAACGTCAAACAGGCTTCGCGCCGCGATACGCGGAGGGTTCTTGTCGTCATTCTCCGTGTTCGGCTTAGGCACATTTAACAGAGTGGATCCGTATTGCGACAGAGGGCAAGGGTTGGGCAGAGCAACCGTTGGAGTGGCGTGCTGAGAGCCACAAAACAGGCCAGATTCGAATTCCTGATCCGCAGTTAGCGGAACTCCGAACGAGTCCGTCAGCGCAACCGCGGGAGCCCCAGTTGAATCAACTGTCGTTTGCGCGCAATTGCCGCCATAGCAAGGTGTCTGGCCAGCAACCAGGCCGCTGTCATAGCGCCAGTTAAACCCGAACCACGGACCGAGTTTCCACGGCTGGTACTGCAGGTGGGTAGTCAGATTGAATTTCTCGTCGTGATCAATCCGAAACGGAGTCGATCCGCCCGCCAGTGCTACGGAAGGAACTGCCCCCGCTCCGCCAATCTGGGGCGTAAAGAATCGTGCCGCCACGCTGGAGAAGACCGCCAGTGCCGAGAATCCATGGTAGTTCGGCACGCTCACGCGGCCGGCATATCCGGGAATCTTCGCTCGCTCCCATTCCACCGGAAACGTGATCGGAGTGTTACCCAGGATACTGAAGTCGTAACCGTTGTGAGTGTATTTCCAGATGTATTCGCCCGAGAAGACGAGATAACGCCCGAAAGCTTGCTGAATTCCGGCGTGGAACTCATTACGAAAGCCCGGATTGAACGGCGTTACACCTGGCACTGTACAGCCAAGAAGCGGATTCAATACGGCACTGGCGCACCCAGTACTGGAGAGCACTAGATTTTCGTTAAAGGGAGTTTCCAGCAGTCGTGCATAAGATACGCGAAGTACGGTATTCGTCTTCTTGACGTTGTATGCGACTCCGAGGCGAGGCTCAATCTCCTTATGGGTGACAAGGCCATTGTAGAAATCGCCGCGCAGGCCCAGGTTCAAGGACCAGTTTCCCTTGGTGATGTTGTCGCGCACATACAAAGACAACTCCTTCACGTCGGTGTGACCATTGAAGGTGTAAAAACTGCCTCCGCCCGGCTGCGTGAGATCGTACGGAAACAAATCGGTACACGGTGAATCGATGGCCTGGTGAGTTGTAGCGTTGTAGCAAGGGGCTCCATTTGCATCTGTGAGGGAGGGAAGGAACGTCGGATCGACGACGCCGAGACGGTCTTGCTCATCCAGGAACGTCTGTTCATAGACCGCCCCGACCTTTATGTTGTGAATTCCTTTCACATATGACAGATCCGACCGTAGTCCAGCGTTGGTCAGCTTCCGATTCTGTCCGATACTTTCCCTCTGAAGGTTGATGGGGCCGAGGTCGGCAAAAGGATTGCCGCTGGGGTAGTAGTTGAATTGGTCCCGGCGAACAAAGGCGCCCAGGGTAAACACGGCGGTAGAGCTGAGCAGCCGCGTCCAGGATGGCGCGATGTTGAAGGTTTTGATTTGGGAGCGCTGGTCCGCCGGCCCCACGACGTTACCGTTGGGGTCCAAGCCGCCATTGGCCACGACGACACCATTCCAGGGCGTCGCGTTCTGGGAATCGAAGGTATTCGGCGTCCGGAACCAGGAGCGCGTGTAGCCGAAGTTCAAATGGATTGAATCCGCGGAACTGATCTGGTAGTCCACGCGGTCAAACACATTCTCTTCATTGCCCTTGTCGTGCAACACGACGAACTCGGGTGGATCCAAAAATCGCCCGCTGTTCAAACCGCTGACCGAGATGAAGTTTCCCCAGTTCTGGCCGCCGTAAGAGAGATCGAAAGCTCCGGTGGAAGTTCCGAAAGAACCATATGACGCGGTGAAGCTGCCATGCGGCGTCGTCACACCCTGCCCTGAGCGCGTGGTCACATTGATAACGACGCTGGTCTTGTCCCCATATTCTGCAGGGGGAGCCCCCGCGATCACCTCCATCGATTGGATCGAGTCCAGCGGAATCTGATTGGAAAAAATCTTGCTCTGCTGGTCCGTGATGGGTTGACCGTCAACCGAAAACGAGGCTTCCGCGTGCTCTCCCAAACCGTGGAATAATCCATTCGAGTCCGCCGAAATGCCAGGAGTGGCCAGCGTTACCAAATTACTGAGTGACGACGATTGACTCTCCAGTGGGAGTTTGTCGAACAGATTCTTGTCCACGTCAGTGTGAAAGGTTGGGTCGTTCTCGATCAGATCCCCGCCTTCCGCCTCGACCGTTACCTGTGTGGTTGCCCCCGACACTTTCAGTTTGATGGCAACGCTGACCGGCACAGCCGACCGGGGCTCTACGTCCTGCACGGTGGCGGCAAAGCCTTCCGCCCTGACCACCAAGTGGTAAGGATTGAAGGGGATATTTGTGAACTCGAACTTCCCAGAAGCGTCTGTAGTGGTAGAGCGATCAAATCCGCTCACAGGATTGCGGATTTCGACCGTCGCTTTAGCGACGACTGCACCCGTAGGATCTACTACGGTGCCGTTGATCGAACCAGAATTTCCAACAGATTGCGCCGAAGCGTGAAAGCCCACTGCCAAACAGAAAAACACTATGAAAGCCGCATGAAGCGACTTCTCGTAAGAAGCCAACATGAATTCCTCCAGAGGACTGTGGGTCTACGCGATCAAAACACGGCCCTGAACACGAGCGGACCTATGTCGGACTAATAATCTGATCGTTAGACACTAGGAGGCGGGCGGACACACAGAGCGAAGGCTATGAGGAATTGCTTAGCTGCAACTGGTTCCGCCCGAAAGGTGGATACCGCAACGAACCTCGCCTTCAGCGGAGCGGAAGTAGCATTGGGAGAAGCGGAATAGGCGGCTATACAGACCGTACACTTTGCCGCTTCAGTAGCGTTCGAATGTTGATGCACGGCGAATGCTATCGCTGACCACAAAGTCAGCAACAGACATAGGAACGCGATCCGCTTCGATATCGACCGCATGACGGCTACTCCAGGGAGCTTTTATCGAATCTATACGAAGACGACGATCAAACGCAACCAGAGAATACCTAACCAGGTATGTATAAGGGACTCTTTGCAGCGCCAATGCTTCACGAGAATGCGAGGCTCGTATACCGCAGATTCTTGGCTGATTCCGTTGGTCGTACCAAGCGATCTCTCCGGGTTGTATAGCTAACCAATTGTTTTGTGTTTACTGTTCGCCAGCGCTAGTGGTGATGAAAGGCAAGACCCGAGTAAAAACCCAACACGACGACGACCGCTGCCCACAGAATGATCAATAGCAGTCGAATTATCCCCTCCGTACGGCTGGCTCTCTTGCTCCGACTCTGACTCTTCATGAAGAATGACACCATCACGTACTGCCTCCACATCAAACACCAGTGCCCAAATCCACAGAAGCCTTGATCTGTGTGGATGCCACACCGTTGGCCACGCCGTTCTGAGCGTTCAGGGCACTCTCCTTGCATTGAAAACTCTTCAAAAGTTCCCCCAAACTCTACGAGCAAAAGGGGCTTATCCTACATTCAAGGAATTCACGAGGCAGGGACAACATCTCGCCTGCATCCCGACACCGCACAGCCCACTCAAGGAGGCTGCGGTACTGGTCGAACTTAACAATGTTTCCCAGCCATGCCTCACCCGCTGAGCTCGTAATCACGACCACGTTCGGCACATCACACTGCCCGACGCAACCACTGATCGTCAGCTGAACGCGCTTCAACAGTCCCCGTTTCCGCCATTCGCTCTTCAGCCATTCCACGGGAACTTCGGGCAAACCGCGCTCTACATTGCCGCAACAACACCCTCGGCAGATCGTAATTTGCCCGATCACAAGGCGCTTCGTTTTCAGCGGACAATCTCGATCGTCTCTCACAAAGCCTGATCCGCCCTCGGTTTGAACGCCACCTAATCAAG
Organism: uncultured Acidobacteriaceae bacterium; assembly: GCA_937879855.1. Taxonomy (GTDB): domain Bacteria; phylum Acidobacteriota; class Terriglobia; order Terriglobales; family Acidobacteriaceae; genus Sulfotelmatobacter. The sequence goes on from CALFMO010000066.1 coordinate 95,883, forward strand.
AATTCCGTTGAGATCTTCCAGATTGAATCTGCTGGACAACCAATCGAGCGTGACGATCAAGATCCCCACGATCGCTAGGGCCACTAGGATTGCCCAAGCCCGCCTTTTCCGAATCTGGATCTCAGTAGAAAGGCGCATACCGGCGGCTTCGTTTGCTACAAGTCCTCGATCTCATTGCCCGGCTTCAGAACTTCGGGGCAACAATCTCGTGGAATTGAGGATGAACGCCAACTCTGAGGTCACATGAATAAAAGCGGCCAGAAGCGGATTGAGTAAACCGAAGGCTGCCATTCCTACTCCTACGCTGTCCACCAATAGTGTGCCGACAAAGTTCTGCATGATGATGCCGCGGCAGCGTCGAGCAACCCGCAGAGTCTCGACCAATTTCGATAGATCGCTTCCAATTAAGATCACATCCGCACTCTCCCGAGCTACATCCGTTCCCGATCCCATGGCGATACCGACATTGGCCTCCACGAGGGCTGGAGCGTCATTGATTCCGTCGCCGACCATCGCGACGTTACGACCCTTGCTACGCAGCTCAGTCACCCACTTTGCTTTTTGCTCTGGCAGGAGCCCTCCCACGGCTTCGTCCACTCCGAGACCGCGGCCCACCGATGAAGTTGCAGCCTGTGTATCTCCGCTCAAGAGGATCGTTTTCAACCCCATTTGCCGCATTGCCGCGATCGCACTTTTGGCTTCCGGCCGCAAGACATCCGCAATCCGGATGCTCCCTAGAACTTGCCCTGCTCGGGCGACGTAGACTTCCGATGCCCCGTCGGGACTGTGACTATCTGCCGGCAAGCCCCTGGTCATGCCTTCCTCCACGAGAAGCGCCAGACTCCCGACCACGATTTCCTCGCCGCGATACCTCACCCTGACTCCTCTCCCGGGCGTGTACGAGAATTCATCGGGATCGACGAGTGGAATGGCGAGTTCTGTTGCCCGCGCCACCACTGCCTTGGCAAGAGGATGTTCGGATTTGCGCTCCGCGATGCTGGCAGCGGCGATGATCTGCTGTTCCCCGAAGCCATTGGGGGAAACGACCTCCCGGATCTGCGGGGTACCGAACGTTAGCGTGCCCGTCTTGTCCAAGAGCACGGTGTCCACGGCGGCCAGCGCTTCCAGGTAGAGCCCCCCTTTAATGATGGCTCCCTGATGCGCCGCGCGACCGATGGCTCCGAGGATTGCAAGAGGAGTCCCAGCCGCAATGCCGCACGCTCCTGCAACGATTACGACCGAGATGGTTGACCTGACATTGTGCGTGATGATGAAGGTCAGAATCGCCGCCCCCAAGGCAAAATAGACAAGGTATCCCGCCAGGCGATCCGCAGTCTTCTGGATGGGAGCCCGTGACTTCTCGGCGCGTTCGACGGCTTCAATGATTCTTCCGAACGTCGTGTCACGGCCGAGTTTCTGGGCGCCGATTTCCAGGGCGCCCGACTGATTAATGGTCCCGGCGTAAACCGTATCTCCCTGCGCTTTCTCGACCGGCATGGCTTCGCCGGTGATCGCCGCTTGTTCCACGAACGAGCGGCCACTAAGCACAATTCCATCCACCGGGATGTGCCCGCCCGGCTTTACGATCACCGTTTCGTCAACTTGAACTTGATCGGACGGTACTTCAATCACCTGACCATCACGGCGGACTACGACGGTTCTGGGGAGAAAACCGAGAAGACTCTGGATGGCCCGTCGGCCTCTCCCAACTGTGAGACCTTCCAAAACCTCAGCGGCCAGGACGAAGCCAGTGATGACCAGAGCTGTGAAGAACTCTCCAATCACCAAAGCCGAGAGCAACGCGATGGTCATCGACAGTTCCATCGTCATTTTTCGTTCGACGATGTTCTCGAAAGCTTCTTTGAAAATGGGATATCCGCCGATCAGGGTAGCCGCGATGCCGATCACACTGATGTGCGGGAATGGCTCCCATAGCCGAAACCACACCGCAGCTGCAGCCAAGGCCACAAAAGCAATGCGGGCGAGCTCAGCCCACTCCACTCCGTGCCCGTGCTGTTCGTGCTCAGCGCCAGGGTCAGGTTCGTTCCGTTCTGGGGAATTCCGAGTCTGGCTGAGATGCGGAGGGGTGGCCGGAGACTTTTCGATGATGGGCGAAGAACTCATAGACAGATTCCCTCCGTGGTACGAAAGCGATGTTCGAGGTAAGACTCGACCGTTTCGATCTCGATCACTTCATGGCCACCTTGCACAAAACTGTGCCCTCAAGAGATGCGTCGCTGGAACGGACCCGGAGCAATAAAACGGATCTCACTCAGCGATCCGCGCAACGAGGACAGGCAGCACGGTCAACGCTGCAAGTGTGGAAAACACCACACCACCTAGCATGACAGTAGCGAATCGGCCTTGTGCTCCCGAATTTGCCCCAATCCATGCCATTGGAAGAACGCCCACGATTGCACACAGTCCAACGAGGGAAACCGCGCGAAATTTCGCTTGAGCTCCTCGATAACACGCATTTCGAATATCGCCGGACAGCGGGCGGGCCTTGGCGATTTCAGAGGCAACCATCCAGCTCTGCACGACAGCCAGCGCAGAAACAACACAGAAACCTGCTCCCGCGCCCCGTTCAGCGTGTATGCCACGAACAAAAAGGGCGATGATGCCTCCACTGACTCCCAGAAGCACAACCGTTATGACGAAGGCCATGCGCTGCCACATGATGAACTCGCGTCAAAGAATGGCTCATCATACATACCCCCATAGGTATAGTGCAAGCTCTGGCATGATATCATTCGTTCGCGAATGAGTCATACGATCAAAAACAAGCAAAAGCTGATTCTGCGCAGCAAGCGCATCCGGGGGCAGTTTGAGGCTTTTGAGCGAATCCTCGACGAGGGACGCGATTGCTCCGAGGTGTTACAGATCATCAGTGCGGCAAGAGGCGCAGTCAACAGCCTAATGACTGAACTCCTGGAAGGCCACATCCGGCATCATGTGCTTGACCCGAAGCGAAAACCGAATTCGGAGCAGACGCTCGCGGCCGATGAGGTGATCGACATGGTGAAGACCTACCTTAGATAGCTGGGCCCAGCCTGTACGCAGTTGCTTTCGATGAACGGCGAGACGATCTCGCCATCTGAGATTGGCACTCGCGGAACGCACCTCTTGGCGCTTGCAGCCGCATTGTGGGCATTCCGCGCGGATTCAGGGCGAGTAACGAGCAAATCGTAAAGTGGCTGATGTAGGCAGACCATCGTTGAGCGGTTTAAGGAGGACCGCAAACGATGTCTCGCAAGTCTACTTCGAAACGAACTCGCCCTAAGCCCAAAGCAGTTCTTCGCTTACCTGATTTGGACCAGGCAAAATCTGCCGTTCTGAACAGCTTGACCTCGGCCGATGCCCAACGTGGGTGCCGACACGCAATTGATGAATTCGTGGAATGGTACTGCTCAGAGCCTAGGCTCTCTTTCAACGAGACTGTTGTGCTTCGTTATCGAATTCATCTCGAAGGCCGCAGGCTCGCTCCCGGGACAGTCAATCTTCGCTTGGGAGCTGTGCGACGCTTGGCCTATGAGGCCGCCGACTGTGGGCTCCTTAGTCCTGATCTGGCTGCAGGCATCCGACGAGTAAAGGGCGTCAAGAAGATCGGGGTGAGGCTAGGAAACTGGCTCACCGCCGAACAATCGCAGAGATTGTGGCAGGCTCCCGGCGGCGAGCGCTTGAAAGAAAAACGTGATCGTGCACTTCTGGCCATCTTGCTTGCCTGTGGCCTACGACGCCATGAGGCCGTTGAGCTAAACTTCGGCCACATTCAGCAGCGTGAAGAACACTGGGCCATTATCGATCTGAAGGGAAAGGCAGGCCACATCCGCACCATCCCGATGCCAGCATGGGTGAAGAATGTCCTCGATCAGTGGCTTCAGGCAGCGAACATTACATCGGGCAAGTTGTTTCGTCGCGTGCACACGATGGGGAAAACGTGGGGAGAGAGGCTGACGGAAAAGTCTGTGTGGCACGTGGTTCGGGAGTATGCCGCGAAAGCCGGTATCGACAAGTTAGCGCCGCACGACCTGCGCCGGACCTGTGCACGGCTTTGCCACGCCGCGGGCGGCGAACTGGAGCAGATCCAGTTTCTGCTCGGTCACATTTCGATTCAGACAACGGAACGATACCTCGGTTGCAAACAGCGGATTCAAGGTGCCGTCAACGACCAAATCGGAATAGAGCCACCGGGCTGAACCAGCCGCTCAGTGTCCGCTTTGCCGACAATCCACGAACTAATCGATGTTAGTGAAGCTCCGCCTTGCTGCGAATCTGTGCCGCGTTTGTATCAATCAACTCCAAAAAGGCGCGAAGGACAACGGACGGGTTCGCTTTTTTCCATGCGGCGACAAGCTCGATCCGGACATCATCGGGTTGCAAACGGTGGAACCGGATACCATTTGAACGTAGGTTTCTAGCACAGGCAGGCACAATGGAAACGCCCTGTTCTGCTTCAACCAGCGACAACACCGTCTGCAACATATTCGGCTGATTTTCAACACGCGGGTAAAAGCCTGCCTTCTGACATATGGCTGTGGTCGTATCGAACACACCTGGGTAGCCCTCACGGTGGAACAAAACGAAGGTCTCGTTTGCCAAATCTGCAATACGCACGCGCTTGGTCTTCACTGGCCGTGAACGCGGCAGCACAGCCATCAACGGATCGCGGTACAAAACCCGCGATGAGAAGGTCCTGTTCTGTTCTGCGGTGAGGGTCCGAGTGAATCCGATGTCGATTTCCCCTTTCTCGAATGCAGGGTCCTGCTGAACCGGAGTGAGCTCTTGCAGTGTCAGTTTTACACCTGGATATGTCGCTTTGAACTTGCGCACAAGCTCTGGAAGAAATGCCGATGTCGCAGAGCCGAGGAATCCAATTGAGAGCCTTCCGATCTCACCCTTTGCAGCTCTCCGCGCAGTCTCAATGGCCAATTCGGCTTGTGCGAGCGTGCGTTCGGCTTCGGTGTAAAACACCTCGCCCTCGGGCGTGAGCTGCGCCATGCGTTTCGCACGCGAAAACAATTTCAGCCCAAGTTCTCCCTCGAGATCTAGTACCGTCTGGCTGATCGCGGGCTGGGCAACGTGAATTCGCCGCGAGGCTTCGCGATAGCTCTTCCATTGCACAACTGCTGTGAAATATCGAAGATGACGCAATTCCATATTGATCGCCTTTTCCTATCAATGTGATTGAAACATACGACGGATCGTCTCAGCTCGAAAAAAATCTCATATTGTGCACGGCGATTGAACCCGGAAATGACTTCACACCGGACCGCCGCTATAGCAGATAAAGGAGAGATCATGAAAACCGGAAGATTGAGCGGAAAGGTTGCTATTGTCACCGGCGCATCGAAAGGAATCGGCGCTGGTATCGCGTTGGCCATGGGCCGCGAAGGCGCGGCCGTGGTCGTTAACTACAGTTTGAGCGAGCCCGCAGCCAGGAAAGTCACCGACGAGATCGTTGCGGCGGGAGGTAAGGCAGTCGTTATCCAGGGGGATGTTTCGAAAGCGGACGACGTCGCCCGCCTGTTTGCTGAGACGAAGAAGGCATTCGGCACGCCAAACGTTCTGGTGAATAACGCGGGCGTATTCCGGCCCGGACCGTTTGTCGAAACTACCGAGGATACATTTCACTGGCATTACAACATCAACGTGCTTGGCCCTGTCCTGACCACACTTGAGGCGATCAAATACTTCGGCGACAAGGGCGGAAGCATCATCAACATCAGCTCGATTGTGGCTTCACACCCCCGGCCGATGATCTCGATCTATTCGTCCGCCAAAAGCGCGGTGGAGAACCTGACGCGGGGCCTGGCTCTGGAGCTCGGCCGCAGAAACATTCGTGTGAACGCCATCGCTCCGGGACACACGGTGACGGAAGGCACATCGGCCATGTTCGCCGGTGACGTAGCACCAACGCTCGCAAACGAGTCCGTGTTCAAGCGGCTGGGCCAGGCGGAGGACATCGCGCCTCTGGCTGTCTTTCTCGCCTCCGATGAGGCGCGCTGGGTTACCGGAGAAATCATCCGCGCCGCTGGAGGCACAATTTGACGAACACAGACAGACGCTCGCAAAGCAGGCCACAGTTCGCGAATTACGAAGTCAGGCCAGGTGACCTGAATTTATCTATGAACCAAGTGCATTCAAAAAACAGAAGAGGAGATAAGAAAATGAACATACCAAGGATGAGATACGAGCGGGCAGCGGCTCTGGTATTGGTCGGCGCCCCGATTATGGCAATCGCCGGTTCCAGCCAGACGCAGAACGCCCGGCCCAGCCAGGCGCAGAAGGCTCTCAAGATCGTTATGGTCCCCAAGTTCACCGGCACGGCCTACTTCGCCGCGACCGAGAAAGGCGCCAAAGAAGCGGTGGCCGAGCTGAAGGAGAAGGGCGTGGCCATCGACTTTCTTTACACAGGACCGAGCGTCGCGAATACCGACGAAGAAGTCAGCATAATCGATGACCTGGTGGCGCAGAAGCCGGATGCGATCATTATCGCAGCCAGCGATGCCGACAAGCTGGTGCCGGTGGCCAAGAAGGCTAAGGACTCCGGGATCAAGGTCATCACTTATGACGGCGACGTAGCCGATCCCACCGCGCGTCAGTGGTTTGTTAACCAGGGAACCTTCACAGAGGCAGGGGCAGCGCTCGTCGACGTGGTGGCCGAACAAGCCGGGGCAGGCGCGCGCTTCGCCGTCGTGAGCACGTCTCCCGGAGCGTTCAGCCAGGACTCCTGGATCGCCGCCATGAAGGCGCAGATGCAGGCGAAGTACCCCAAGATGCAGCTGGTTGACATAGGGTATGGGCAGAACAAACCCACGGATTCGTTCAACGCAGCCCAGGACTTGATTAACAAGTTCCGGGATCAACTCGACGCAATCGTCGTTCCTTCGGTGGTCGCGCTTCCCAAGGCGGCTGAGGCGGTGGAGCAGGCGGGGCTCACGGGCAAGATTGTCGTCACCGGGATGTCCACGCCCAACCAAATAAGGGAGTTCGTCAAGCGGGGCACGGTGAAGACCGTCGTGCTCTGGAATCCGGTCGACTTGGGCTACCTGGCCGTCTACGCGGCTCAGGCCAGCCTGGCGGGCACCCTCGGGGACAATGCGACGCAAGTCAAGGTGCCGGCAGGACGATTGGGCACGCGCGACGCAGTCGTATCGCTCAACGACATCACGGCCAAGGGGCCGCTCACACTGAAGAACGTGATCGTGTTGGGGGATCCGTTCCGATTCACGAAGGACAATATCGACCAGTTCAACTTCTAACTAGGAAAGGGCGAGAAACGATGGCAAGGACGGGCGCAAGGGAAAGAGGAAGGAGTGGGACGCCTTCTCCTTTCCCAGCAGCCCGCCTGCCGAGGATCTTTCCCGAACAGGAGGCGCCCGATGACATGAGAATCGGTCACCAGCTATTTTCTGGATAACGATCGATACGGAAGTCATCAAACGAGCTTCGACACGTCGAGCGGGGGCCCCAGCCACTTCATGCCGTGCGCCTCTGCGATTTTCGCATCCACTCGCTGCTTGCTAGAGAGGGTAAAGAAATCTTCCATCTGGCCAGCCGGCGTGAACCCCATCAGCATCCGTCCCGGCTTCTCACCGACGTAGGCCCACACATGGGGCACATTCCGTGGCGCGAGTATGGAATCGCCGGGACGAAGCGTGAAGCGCTCGTCGCCTACCTCGATCACCACCTTGTTGCCATCAATGAGATAGAACCATTCTTCTTGTGCATAGTGCAGATGGCGCACCGGCCCGCCTTGCGGAACATTGCGATGCTCTATCAGAAAGAAACCGTCTTGGGTGTCTCTGGTAAGGACTTTGAAATCCAGGTGCGTGCCTGCGCGCGGCCCATGATGCTCTGTCCCAGTCGCGTCCGCGTCCGCAGCGACAAACACTGGCTTTCCCAACGGGCTTGCAACTTCAGCGAACGATCTCAAAGGCGGGGCAAAAGGCAGCGCTACCGCCACCTTTAAGAAATTACGGCGTGCGACGCTTTTCATGGCAGAAATGCTACTCCTTGCCCGCGAAACCTGCACGCGTACCGCGCACGATTCAACGGACTGGTGGCCAGCGCAGAGTTCAGCCCCAATAGTACTCAAGCTGCAAACTGCACGACACCGACACTCATCGAATTTCTTGAACTTCCCGGATCACGGGCAAGCCGGAAGTCAACTTCCCAATTGCCGACCATCCGCCCACTGGTGCGCCGATTCCCGGGTTGTGGGGCTCAGTGCTTCATGGAATGGGGATTCGGTAAATATTCCTCCGAATGTTGGTGACGGTATACGAGTATTTCTCCGGCCCAAATGCCGAATCCGCTCCTTTTGGCAGCACGGTGACACGATTCGCTTTCCTTGCATCCTCAGGGCCGCTCAGTCCCTCCGGCGGCAGATCGGGCAGTCCGCGTGCAGCGCTCACCGGCAACAAGTACGTTTCCACGGAATGAAGCGGCGGGTGGAATTGCACGGCCAGGTACTTCCCGTCAACGCTCCACCACAGATAGCATAACGCGCAGAGTGTAACTGGTTTTCCCGCGCCAGTTGGATAGGCTAGCGTTCGATAAGGGTGGTCTTTATCCGCGTCATCCTTCTCGAGAACAGCTATCCATCGTCCATCTGGCGAGACCGCGGTCAGATCCAGAATCGGTCCTTGCAGCAGCTTTTTCCGCCCCGATCCGTCCGGCTGCCGGATGTAGATGTAATTCTTTCCGCTTTCGGCGGCCCGATAGACGAGTTCCCCATTCGGCAGAAACATCGGCTCGTCCTCATTCTCCGCTGACACCAGCTGCTGAGGCGAAGTCCGATGATCGGTCGAGCCAAGCCACAAGTGCGAAATTCCTTTTTCGTCCCTCTTCACAAAGGCCAGTCGGTTTCCATCCTGCGTCACAGCGTAGCTCCCCCAGTATCCCCCAAGAACTTCCTCGATCTCATATCCCGGAATGACCCGATCGTTGCTTCCGCTCGTCAGGTCCAAGCTCCACAATTCGGCTACATCGTTCTGCCCAGCCCGCTTCAAGTAATACAATTTCGTTCCATCCCTTGAGAATATTGCGGAGAACGTGTCTCCCTCCGACGACATCTGGTGCTCGCCTTTTGCATCGTGAATCCAGATCGTCAGATCCTGGGTCCCCACCGAAGTTAGAAACGACTTGCCATCCCGCGCCATCGCGATCCCTTCTTCCTCTGTTGGCCCCGACGTCACCTGTTCCGCCTGTCCCTGAGGAAAGCGTTGCTTCCAGATGTGAAAACGTCCACCCCGGTTGGTGCTCAGGTAGACCCAGTTCCCATCTGGCGACCAGGCCCCCGAAGTACACTTCGCGCCTGCAGGCCCGACCAACTGCTGCCCACCGTTGCCCTCGAATGGGACTACGCCACATTGTGCGATTTCCCCTTTCTCGTCCATTTGCACTACCAACACCCATTTCCCATTTGGCGACAGGTACGAATGGTGCGCCATGCTCCGCTCTCCGATAGGCAGATACACATCGCGGCTCTGGCCTCGCCCTTCATCCGTCGTCACGATTCCCATGTGCAACCCGTTTTTGATCTCCGAGAACAGAAGCCGCTTTCCATCCGCAATCCACGTCAGCGACGACGCATTGCGCAACATCAGGCGCGGTTCCCCTCCCAGCACGGGTACTTCCCACGTATTCCATGGGTCCACCGTCCCATACGCGATCCTGGTCCCGTCTGGTGAAAATGCCGGAGCCAGCTTCTCCAACTTGTCGTGCGTCAGTTGGACTGGATCACCCGAGGGCAGTATCTTGACGTACACGTCGCCCACCGTTAGAAAAGCGTTATTCCCCCGAATGAACGTTATCAGTCGTTCGTCCAGCGATAGTGCCGGGTAGACCGCCGCATCGGTAAAGAAAGTGAGTTGTTCCCATTTCTGTTCACTCACCAGGGCGGTTTTCGGAGCTCGCAGATACAAATAAGCCGCGAGAACCGCTATGCAGAGCAAAACTCCGGTAGATACCAACGCGAGCAGTCCTTTGTGCTTTCTTGCTTCTCTCAGCAAGATTGCAGCGCTCGATGACGTGCTGGAGCCCGCAAGCGTTGCCGGTTCTGAGATGCTTTCGGGACTTGCGCCGCCCGAACGGCCGGAATCCGTGTCGCGCTTCAACCGCTTCAGTTCCGAGCGCATTTCCGCAGCGCTCTGATACCGGAACTCGCGGTCCTTCTCCAATGCGCGATTGATGATGTCTTCGAGTTTTGACGGAATTATCGGATTGATACTTGCTGAAGATGCCGGCGTCTTGTTCAGAATTGCATTGAAGATGGCTGCCGGCGTCTCTCCGTGGAACGGAAGCTTGCCCGTCGCCATTTCGTAGAGAACCGCACCAAACGAAAACAGATCGGTGCGAGCATCCAGATCCTTGCCGAGCGATTGTTCCGGCGACATGTACGCGACGGTTCCCACGGCCGTGCCGGGACTGGTCAAATGTTCTTCCAGCGTCACTGTCGATTGCGCCGTGCCGCCTTTTCCCATGTCACTCAGAACAGTCGTTACTTTCGCCAGCCCAAAATCCAGGATCTTCGCGTGCTCTCGCTTGGTTACAAAAATGTTCGCTGGTTTAATGTCGCGGTGAACAACGCCTGCGGCATGGGCTGCCTCCAGCGCGTCGGCAATGTCGATGGCTAACGAAAGAATTAGTTCAGTGCCCAGGGGCCGACCCGCGATCTTGTGTTTCAGCGTGATGCCATCAAGAAATTCCATGACGATGAAGGAATGACCCTGGTGATTTCCTATCTCATGAATGGTGCAGATATTGGGATGGTTCAAAGCAGAAGCTGCGCGGGCTTCGCGGCGGAAGCGCTCCAGCGATTGCGGATCCCGAGCCAGATTTTCCGGCAGGAACTTCAACGCAACAAAGCGCCCAAGCTCGGTGTCTTTGGCCTTATAGACCACACCCATTCCACCGCCGCCCAGCCTTTCCAGGATCTGGTAATGCGAGATCAACCGGCCGGCGAGGGAGCCGGAGACAGCGGAGCCTTCCCGGTTTTGCCTTTGAGCGACGGCTGCAGCGGCCATTTCGATGGCCGGGCTTTCGAGAAAGCTGCCGGCTTCTTCTTGAGAAGCCAGCAGCGATCGTACTTCCCGTTCCAAGTCGGTGTCGCCGAGGCAAGCGTGACGCAAGAATTCGTCTCGCTCGCCCGGTGGGCGTTCCAGTGCAGCCTGCAGAATGCTATCGATCTGTTTCCAGCGATCGGAGTCCATCGGATTTTTGGCCGCTCAACTCGCGATAGAGCCACGCCTTCGCCGTGTTCCAATCCCGCATCACGGTGATGGGAGAAATCCCCAAGACCTCGGCGGTTTCGTCCACGCTGAGTCCCCCGAAAAATCTAAGTTCCACGACTTCCGCCTTACGGCGGTCAAAACGGGCTAGAGCCTGCAGGGCTTCGTCGAGCGCGACCAAATCATCATCGCGCTCCCTCACTACGGCAGTGTCCTCCAGCGAGACATGCTGGACACCCGCTCCCCGCTTTAGGTTGTGCCGACGGGCATGATCCACCAGAATCCGCCGCATCAGCTGTGCTGAAACCGCAAAGAAGTGCGCACGATTCTCCCAACGCATCCTCTTATAGTCTGTGAGCCGAAGGTAGGCCTCATTGACCAGGGCGGTCGTCTGCAGACTATGCCCGCTACGCTCTCCGTTCATGTAATAGCGGGCCAGACGGTGCAGTTCCTCGTACACGATTGGCGTCAGTTTCTCGAGTGCGTGCTGGTCTCCATCAGTCCAGGCCCGGAGAAGGCTGCTCACGTCCTCGCGAGATGATGCTTTCAACTCGGTGTTACTCGGTGGCTTTAGCTTCCCCATTAGCCCCACACTGACGGAATCATAGCCCGGCGTACGTGTCGCTTCAAGAAAAGCTCCCCCGCCATGATAGTTCCGTCTGGCCGATTGCGCCTATTTAGGTGAGCAACAGAAATCGGCGGCCAAAGCCCATGTCTAGATGGGGCAAGGCGCAACAGACTAAGGAGGCAACATGAAATCCAGATCACTCGCTATTTCGCTAGGTATGCTCGGCTTGCTGGCGCTTCCAGCAGGATTGACTGCTCAGGACAATTCTCAACCACGTTACAGGCTTGTTGAGCTCGGCACGTTGGGCGGGACATACAGCCAGACGTTCTATGTGACCAACAAGGGTGTGGCCAGCGGCGAGGCAGCCCTGGCTGACGGAAGCTGGCACGCGATCCTTTATCAAGGCCGGTTCAAGAGGGATCTCGGCACGCTCGGGGGTTTGAACAGCTCGGTTTTTGGCTCACCGAATGCAACCGGCCAAATTGTGGGCCAGGCTGAAACCTCTGACCCAGACCCGAACGGTGAAGACTTCTGCGGATTCTTTGGTTCAGGAGCACCGTTTTCCGGGCAAGAATGTCGGGGCTTCTTGTGGCAAAACGGCTCGATGACTCCGCTCTCAACACTCGGTGGCTCCAACAGCGCGGCCAGCGCGATCAACGACTACGGCCAGGTCGCTGGCAATGCGGAAACGGCGAAGGCAGATTCGACCTGTCCACCGTACGATCGCGCACTGGGCCAATACCAGGTGCTGGAGGACAAGCCTGTGGTTTGGAGAAACGGCCATATCAAAGAGCTTCCCACTTACGGCGGAGATCCAGACGGATACGCCATAGCGATCAACAACCACGGCCAGGTGGCGGGTGGGTCAGGAACTTGTTCGATTAACGATCCGATCATCGGTCTCTATTTTTCACCGGTCCACGCTTTGTTTTGGGACCGTGACAGAGTCTTCAATCTCGGCAGCCTAGGCGGGAACTTCGGGAATCAGGCCCATGGAATGAATAACCGGGGCCAGGTGGTCGGAGCCTCAGACTTGGCCGGCGATGCTGTTTTTCACGGCTTTGTCTGGAGCCAAAGCACCGGAATGAAAGAAATCCCTCCGCTGGAAGGGGACACCTACAACGTCGCCTTGGGTATCAACGACGCGGGCGTGGTGGTTGGCACCTCAATCGACGGGACTTTTACAACTCTGCGTGCTTTTGTGGTTGTGGACGAAGCGCCGACCGATCTCAACACTCTGATACCGGCCGACTCTCCCCTGCAGCTGGAAACCGCATGCGGAATCAATTCCCGCGGGGAGATTACGGGCCTGGCCGTGGAGAAGAGCACTGGCCAGTATCGCGGTTATCTGTTGATTCCTGTTGCCGGTGAGAACGCTGGGCGTTAGATCCTGGGTGGGAAATCAGAGGCAGATAATGCTGCTCCGCTGGTTTCTGGCCAGTAGAGCGGCATTATCATGGCCCTATTCACTGAGTGAAAGACAACCTAACCAGAAACCAACTTCCCAATTGCCGACCATACATCGGTTATCCGAGATTCTTTCGAATATTGCACTCTGACCAGCACGCCCTGCCGTATTACAGATCATTTAGGGGTTGGCGACGTACGGAAAAACCTCGCCAGGGGAGAAAGCGTCACCATTTTCTCGATACGTCACATTTACCGAGAGCTGTTCTGATATCCGTTTTTCGGGCGTCGTACCTCTGCACAACCGCTTGTCCACTTTCATACTGCGCTATCACCACTGTTTGCGGCTTCGCGCCGCCAGGCTTGGTCACTAGACAGGAATAAACGGGAATCAGCTGTCGCTCTGGTCGACTTCCTTCCGCCTCGGTAATTTGGTACACCGCTCGCCACATATTCTCAGGTCCAATTTGAGAGGTCGAAATCCTGCCTCCGGCCAGGGGTTCTAGGTTGGTCATCAGTTCCATCTGCTCGGCCAGAAACTCCTTAGCTAAGAGATGCTGCTTCGGGTCGTAAAGCCATACGCAATAGCGTGCCCATTTCGCCCCGAACTCGCGAATTCCCGCCAAGTCTGGGTGCCCGTCAAAATCTAAGTCACGCACGACAAATTGTGTTAAGAATTGCTCCCGCACGGCGGCCAATTCATTCGGAGCGGCAGCAGCATTGTCTCGTAATAAGAGGCAGGTTAATTTCTGTATTTCAATTCCTCTTTCATCCCTCACCGACACAAGGCCCAGGTCTCGCTCCGTCGAAATCTGGAGCACGAGAGCTGGTTCTCCGCTCGCGCTTGGAATCCTGATTACCCGCTCTTCGCCGGCACCAGATTCCTGACAGACGGTCGGCGGAGCCACGCATACTGCTGCCAGCCCCAGCAACATCAGAGTTCGCACTTTGAGTTGCAACATTGTCACCGCCATGGCTTCATGTCTGACCTACTCATTAGAATCTAGTCTTTAAGGCACTAAAGCCCTGCAGCATTGAGAGCACTTGCCAATTGCTTGGCACTTTCCTGCTTCCGGAGCTCCGACAATCCCTAAATAGTCATTTAGCTCGTCTCGTGTTGATTCGCACCCACAGAATATGCGACCCCCGCCACAAGGAGATCTAACACCGCCACAAGGAGGTCTAAGGCCAGAGCTCTCGATAACTCTCGCTTTCAATACAGGAAGACCAAGCCGGCCTAGACCCGACAACACTAGGAATTCATCTTTCTTCGCCACATACGAACCCGCCTCTTCGCTCTGCCAGGATCGGACCTCACTGCTGTTTGCGTCGGATATTGCCTTTTTGGCCGTTACTAGGGCAGATACTTGAATGTTCACGGAATCGTTATCGTCGCGCATGCTGGGAATAACGCGAATACCCACAAAGCGCGCCTTGGAAACTGGAATTACTCCCAGCATTTCTCCCTTTCCTACGACTGGAACATAGAAAACCGCATGATCGGCGCCGACCGCCACGGGCCAAGTACCTCCTGAGGGAAGGTCGATTTGGATTGCACGTGTTACGACAGGTTCGCTCTCCGGCATTGCTTGTGGGCTGCTGCGAAAGCCGATCAAGCCCACCAAGTACGCCAGCCCGAGAAAGATTAATCCTCTTCCCGCGATACTCATTGGGGAAACCTCTCTTTCAGACCACTGTTCCTCGCTGTACCCCGCGGAAGGAACGGGCGGAGGGGGATATCTTGCAGATGCTCATTCTTGGTATGCACCGCACGTGTAACGTCCAATACTGAAACTGGTAATCGAGCGAGCCCACATGTAACCCAAAATTCACGGGAGCTAAAAAGCATCTTGGAAAAATTGCGACCAATAAAACTTCGGCCCAGAGGTTACTCTGATTTTGATTTGTTATCGCACGCCGATTTGAAAGAGATCATCCATTCTGGCGGTCACGTTTTGGACGGTGTCGGTGATGAGGTAGACGTTATAGGTGCTCTCCCCAGCCGGGAACACAACATCGGTTCCGTTCCCGTAAACAGCACTCCAAGCTGTGTTGTCTGAGGCGGTCTCGGATGCGCCATCTCCCCAGCAGTCGAACTTCCACATCGCGAAATAGGTAGTTGATCCGCCGTTTGAAAGATTTACTCCGTATACTCCCATCGCATTGGCGCCAGACGCATCCGACATGATGATCCCGCCAAAGTCCACATTGAACGCATAACCACTGGAAGCAGGTGTGCAGCCGTTGGGCATCGCAGCCGTCACTTCCGTCAAGCTCTTCGACTTCGCGTCATAGGTCCAAAAGCGATCAAAGTTGGATGGCAAATAACCTGCCGGGTCGGCCAGCGTGCCTTTCGTTGCAGCCGGCAGCACCAGATGAGTGGTGTATTGAGCGACGGGACCGAGATTCTGGTAATTCAGGGTCAGGTCCTTCCCGAGAACTAAGGTGTCCCAAATGACAGGGTGATCCTGGTCGCCGCCATGCTGAGTCGGGTCCCATTCGAGAGGGATCGCACGAGTGATCTGTGTATCGCCTTGATTCTCAAATCGCAGAATCGGAGATCCATGTTTCAAAGACTGATCCAGAGTGCCCATGGTCATGAAGTCGCCGGCCTCAGTCGGGTTCAGCGGAGTCGTTTCAAAATAAAACGCGCCTTGAATTTCCCGCCCGTAATCTCCGTGATTGACGAACTGCGTGCCGTTCCAATACCACCGCCACGTCGCGCCTCCCGCGACTGCGTTGGACTGCACTGTTACACCGCCCGCCGACAAACTAAGTAGCACTTCCGACGAATTCCCGTATCGCGGATAACCATAGGCGGCCAGCGGCGCCGAAGCATACCCCGCTATGGTCTCAGTGGGCGCAAGCAGAGCATGGTCTCCGGTCGTGCTGTTGAAAGACTCGGCTAACTGGGCGACTCCAGGAACAGAACTGCTGCTCCATGGAAATCCCAACTCCATGTCTTGCGAATAGCCACTCAGAGTTGTGGTTGTGTCGGCGTGATCGGTATTGCTCGAATTGACCACGCGGTTCAAAGTGGTTTGCCCACCAGCGCCTTGGTCGGGCACGTAGTACGTCTGTGCTTCCAGAGGATACCAGTTCCTCTCGTTAGGACCAACGGTTGTCATACGGTCTGTGCCATTCACCACACGGTACAGAGTGCGGAGAACGGTAGGAGTCGGAACAGCTGACTTGGGTGGGGGTGGAGGCGGTGACGTCTGCGTTCCTACTCCACAGGCACACTCTAGAGCGATTAGTAACAGGACCAGCCAAGAAACCAAGCCTGAGTTCGGTCGCATTCGCTTGCTGCAATCGAAATTCATCTCACGCTGATCCCTGTTGTGGTCGAGATGTTTCATTGAACCGTCAGCGAAATGTGCAAGTTCTTCGTAAGAGCTCCCGATGCCGCTGTCACCTGCACCGTATAAGACTTTAGGTTTGAAACTGACTGGGTATTGCTTCCTTGACCACAAGCTGTGCAAAGAAGTGACGCCGCGCCCAGAAGAGTGATCATCAGCGAACGAGTGCTCCCAGGGCGCCTGCGTCTAGAACCTAGGCCCGCAAGTGCGAGCGGCAGTGCTAGCGCATACAAAGACTGCAAGAGCCATCGGTTGACGGGCGATCTCAGACTCGCGGAACTCCCCGGCGCAATTGTGAGCGTGGTATTGGTTGGCGCGGTTCCTGGCGTGACGTTCGAGGGAGACAAGCCGCACGTGGGCAGCGGCGAGGGTCCAATCACCTGACACGAAAGCTGAACGGGGGACGAAAATCCATTGATGCTGGCGAGCGTGAGCGTGTCGGTCACCTGCTGCCCTGCGCTCACCGTTAACGTGCTCGTTGCCGTCGCTATTGAAAAAACTGGAGTGGAGTTGACTAGCACAGCGACGTTATTGTTTGCAGTATCGAGAACGACAAGGTCGGTGAGTTGATCTCCGTTGAGATCGGCGGCAGCCGCGAGAGGCCCGGGGTCAGGAAGGGCAACCGCGGTGAAGTTCCCAGCTCCGTCGCCGAGGTTCACCGCGAACGGCGGGTTCGAAGTGTTAACCCTGAAGGCGCGATTGGCGACATCAACATTCCCATCGCCATTAAAATCACCTATCGCAATGTCAGTGATGAGATCATCAATCTCCGTCGCGAATGGGTTTGCTTTGTAGCACTCCCCGCTGAGAAATGTTGTCTCGCTCCCGAACGTGCCGCCATTACTTAGAAATACACCTATATCCTGGTGGAAAGAACATTCCGCGTTCTTACTGGTTATGTATCCCGACTCCAGGATGGGATCGAGTTTACCGTCGCTGTTCAGATCGACTGCCCATATGCGGCCGAACCCTCCGCCGTCCGAAGGACTGACCTGCGGCCCCGCCGAGAAAGTGCCGTCCCCGTTGCCAAACATGAATTGGAAAACGGTGTCCTGATTCACAGCGAGATCCGGCTTGCCATCGCCATTAAAGTCCGCCACCAGCGAAACACTGTGTGCGTTCGTTACGGTCTTTGGGGCTTGAAACGTGCCGTCGCCATCGCCCAGAGCGACGCTGACACCCGCGGGGTTGCCGTTAGAGTCGAACAGGTTGACGATCAGATCGGCCTTCTTATCTCCGTTCACATCGGCCAGGGTAAAAGGATTCTGCTCAAGGGTGAGCCTGAGCACAATCG
Organism: uncultured Acidobacteriaceae bacterium; assembly: GCA_937879855.1. Lineage (GTDB taxonomy): Bacteria > Acidobacteriota > Terriglobia > Terriglobales > Acidobacteriaceae > Sulfotelmatobacter. Next base: position 113,748 of record CALFMO010000066.1, read on the forward strand.
GCGGCTGGAAGGTGCCGTCCCCATTTCCTATCAGGAATGACACTGAACCGGGGGAGGAAGTCGCCGTGTCCACATCCACCGGCACCGCGATATCCAGCTTGCCGTCGCCATTGATGTCTGCGGCGACGATGTGATACGGGGAAACTCCCACGTCGAAATTGACCGCCGGCTGGAAAGTTCCATCGCCTTTCCCGAGAAGCACGCTGACGTTGTTGGATCCCTGATTGGCGACGACGAGATCAGGAATCCCATCTCCGTTTAGGTCCCCTACAGCAACCGAGGCCGGGGCGGTCCCGACGGGATAGCCCTGCGCTGGCTTGAACGAGACCTGGGCGGCAATCGTGGAGTCGGCAAACTGCAGCACGGCAAACAACGTTGTGACGATTAGTTTCTTCATGGCTCTCCTCTGGATCCGGCGACTGCGCTTTCGCGAGTGTGGCGCAGAGTTGTGCCACCCCAGCTAGATACCTTCTTGAAGTTTGGACATTCTTGTGGCACATGAGTTGCCCAATTCGGGCCAGTTGGTGCATGGTCGCCTCCCGCAAATCCCCTTCGATCACAACGTTCAATCCGGAAGAAAAAAGGCGTGCATGGTTGAAGTTGAATCGTTCGCGTCACAGCTTCGATACCGTGTTGCTGAAGAAGTTCGTGACCCAGATACTTGCTCCATCAAATGCGACTCCATTCACCGGGAATGCTCCCACAGCGAAGGCGTCGACAACCTTGCCGTCTACTGCCCTGACCTTGCTCACAGTATTGCTGGAGGAATTTGCAACCCAGATGTTTGCGCCATCAAATGCGATTCCGTTTGGCAGGCCGCCAACGGCAAAGTCACCAAGATCGACTCCATCCGTGGCTCGGACTTTGCTCACCGTATTGCTAGCGTTGTTTGCGACCCAGACGTTGGCGCCGTCAAATGCCATCGCTAGGGGATTGCTCCCCACAGCGAAAGTGCCTAAGACCTTTCCGGTGCTGGACACTTTGCTAATGCTGGTTCCGAGCGAGCCCGTCGTTCCGCTATTGGCGATCCAAATGTTCCTGCCATCGAATGCCAGGCCTTGGGAATTGTTGCCTACGGCAAAAGTGCCGAGTACGGACCCGTCGCTCGCTCGCAGTTTGGTAAGAGTATTACTCCCCGAATTAGCCACCCAGATGTTGACGCCGTCGAACGCAAGGCAGACGGGATGGCTCCGACCGTGAAGCTGCCCAGGTTTACCCCATTGCTTGCCTGCAGCTTGGTTACAGCGCTGCCGCCGGCATCGGTAATCCAGATGTTGGCGCCATCGTAAGCGATTGCATAAGGATCGCTTCCGGCGGGAAATGTACCCAGATTCGTTCCGTCATTCGCTCGCAATTTAGTGACGGAATTGTCTCCGTGATTCACGACCCAAATGTTGGCGCCGTCGAAGGCTACTCCGCAAGGATACTTTCCGGTTGAAAACTGCGTGGTCTGGTTGGCAGCATACCAGTGCAGCGTAGCAACTTGCTGTGAGTTCTGGTTTGAGAAGACCACTCCTTGTGCATACCCGTAATCCGGGATGGCGACTAGGAGCACAAGCGACAGGGCAAACAATATGAGCATCTCTCTTTTGGGACGCGTGTTTTGGCTATTCATGGTGTCCTTTCCTCGGCGCGTGGTCCTGAGCGGGTAGCTTCGTTGATCTAGTCCACGTTGAACACTTTCTGCGCTTCGATTGTGATTACGGCGGGCAGGACCGTCCCATCGCTGAGGATGAGCGAAGTAAAAATCCCATACGCTGCACGGCCGTTATTACTCAGGACGACAGCGAAGGTGGCCGACCGGACCAAAACGCCCGATTGATAAACGTTGACTGTGAACGATTCCGTGCAATCCGCTTTAACGCTGAATGTCCCAGCGATCGTTTCCGTGGACACATCACCGCCGTTGCTCCGGGTCTGGCTGCCGGTGAGAGTGCCGTTGGCTAGGGCAGTGAACCTGCCAGCGGAGGCGACGGGTACCGAGCCGGTGGGCAGAATTATGCTTCCGTTGTAGCTGTATGCCCAGTCCCCCGACCCAGTGGCATTGGAACAGGTGCGGCTTTGAGCGAAGACCGGCGTGGCCAGGGTCAGCAGCGCTGTCGCGACGAAAAACATCCTTGCGGCTGTGAGTTTGCGGTTCATAAGAGCCTCTCTAGTTGTAGGTGTCAGCGGCCTTGGAGCAATTTGAAGGGAGTTGATTGCCCAAGCGCCCTGCTAGCGGTTTCTTACGAGATTGGGGCGTTAGAAATCCTGAGGGATGCCTGATGTTCCGCTGATCTTTTGCTTCGGGACGGGGGTCCAGATTTGCGGGACACGCAGTTCTAATCAAACCCAGTATTGCGGGGCACACGCGGCGACTTCCATCTTCAGTTTCCTAGGAGGACTCCAAACTCGGCTTAGTGGGGATCGGGGACGATGGGTGCGATTGCGGCATCCCGGAGTTCATCGCGTTGGGAACCAGGATCGCCAAAGGAATCGGCGAGTATCGGCGGTCCGAACGCGACTGCGGTCGTGCCGTCGGGAAGGAATCGGACCAACGCACGAATGCGGGACCATGTCAGTACGCCCTGGACTTGGTTCGGCTCAAAGCTCCATTGACGCATGGCCTCGAGCGCGGGTGCGACGAGCATGGGATGGCCTATAAGTATTCGGGCATTGTAGACGTCACCTCTAGGCGAAACCGCCATCCCGATTTCGACCGTGCCTGTGACGTGAGCCTGAAGTGCTGGTGCGGGATATATTGGCAGAATTGCGCGTTTCACTCGGGTTCGCACTACATCTGGCGCAATATTTTGAAAGAGGGCTTCGGACCGAAACGGGACTTTTTCCGCTGCACCTTGAACCCCGACGTCCCCGCTCTGTGAGATGTTCGTATTGTTCAATATGTTGACGACGGTCACGGCCGGCTTCTTTAGAAGTGGATCTGCATGCGAAACCTTCAGCGTCGCTTTCTTAACAGCGATCGGCGCAAGATCCGGTGATCGATCCTTGCCCACGTCAGTTGGAACGTCCCGCACATTCGCGTCACTCTGAACCGCGAAACTCGATGCCTTTGCTACTCTCACGGATGAATCTGTCGCTAAGTTCCCCCTAAAGATCACCACGCAAAACACGAGAAGAGTGGCTGTCGCAGCCGAGGCCGAGAAAAGTCTTCCGTTCACGGGACGCTGGACGACGACAGTTGCGTCAGGAACCTTGCCGGTCGTCGGCTCCAGAGACGCTACCAGGCGATACCCTCGCTTGGGGATGGTTTCGACAAATTTAGGCTGCCGAGGATTGTCTTTGAATGCTCGCCGCAATTCGAATATCGAGCGGGCGAGTACGTCTTCTGTAACGAAGGCATCCGCCCAAACGGTATTCAGAATTTCTTGTTTGGAAACGGGCTCACCTGCCCTCGAGGCAAGACACACCAGAACTTCCATCACCTTCGGTTCGAGTCGAACGGTATTGCCGTTCATCGAGACGGTGTTCAGCTTGGGTTGGACCAACCACGTCCCGACAAGGAAGTCGCCATTCAAACTGTCCCCCAGGAACCCACAAAACCCAGCAATTATAAACTAGTACCGACTCGACGGTAAGAGAATACACGCAAATGGGCCGAGCTACGAACGGATCCATTGCGCGTGAAATCCAGGTCAAGCTTACACCAGAGGAAAAGGCGTAGCTTGGGGAAGCCCGTCCGTCGACCCGGGACGGAAGAAAGAAATGAAACACGAGCCCTCCACAAAAGCTTGGGTTTCGCTTCGGCGAGTTTGAACTTGATCGATCGGCCGAGCTGCGCTCTGGTGGACGCAAGATTAAAGGTTCAAACTTCAAGCAGGCCGCTGCAGGAACCTCCGATTCTCATGGAGCGACCTGGCAAGATCGTTGCACGTGAAGAGCTGCGGCAAAAGGTTTGGCCGTCGTCGACTTCGATCATGGGATCAAATGACCCAACCACTTGCCGGGTGACGAGCAAACAAGAAGTTGACTTCCCAATTGCCGAAAGCTGGGAGTTGATCGGATCGTCAACACAAGCCCGTTTATAGGGACTTACGAATGAAAGAACCGAAACGGCGTTAAGCTATTTCACATGCTTCCGCGTCGCCGCTTTCTACTCAACTCGCTTGCTCTTGCCGCGTTTGAAAGCCTTCCGGCAAAGCTTCTCCGCGCTGCGGCACCCGTTTTCAAAGCCCTCCCCGCATGGAAGCGAGGCATACTTGAAATCCACCAGATCGCCACCAATCGCGGCAACAGTGCGTTGATGATCCTGCCCGACGGCACCACCATGATGGTCGATGCCGGTGCCATTTACGGCACCACGCCATACCTCAGCGATCCGCTTCCTTCAGGCCAGCACCGTCCCGGCGAGTGGATCGGCCGCTATGCAAAGCGGCGTATCGAGGCCAGCGGACTCACGGCCATCGACATCTTCCTTGCGACGCATCTCCACGGCGATCACGTGGGTTATCTGCCACCGGACGGCCCGCTCTCATCCGACGGCACTTACCGTCTTACAGGCGTTTCCGACGTGGCCGCCATCGTCCCGATCCAGAGGTTCGTTGATCGCGCCTGGCCGGACTACACCTATCCAGTGCCTGCTGATATCGATTTCCAGAAGAACTATCGCGCATTCCTTCAAGCGCAAATCAAGACTGGCAAAAGAGTCGAGCGTTTTCGCCCCGGCTCCAAAGACCAGTTTGCCCTGCAGCGCAAATCGGCCGACTACCCCAGCGTTGAGATACGCAACCTGATTGCCAACGGCGAGGTCTGGACCGGCAAGGGCGAGCAGACAAAAAAGCTCTTCCCAGAAGTATCAACTCTCACGCCTGCCGACTACCCCGCGGAGAATCCCTGCTCCTGCGCCATTCGTCTCCGCTATGGGAAGTTCGGCTACTACACTGGCGGCGATCTCACTAACGACACCAACTACGGCCGCGATCGTTGGCGCGACTCCGAATCTCCCGCCGCCGAAGTATGCGGCCCGGTGAGCGTCGCCGTCGCGAACCACCATGGCTACTTCAATGCCAATGGCGACCGGTATGTTCGCGCACTGCAACCGCAGGTCTTTGTCATCCCGACCTGGGACTCCGCGCACCCGACCGTCAATGTGCTGAACACGCTCTACTCCAAAGCCATCTACTCCGGGAACCGCGACGTTTTCGCAACCTCGGTCAAGCAGGAGAATCGCATCGCCAATAAAAAGACCGACGACCTCAAGTCGCGTGCCGGACACATCGTTATCCGCGTAGAAGCCGGCGGGGAGACCTTCGCCGTGCACATCCTTTCAAACGCTGATGAAAGCGACACAGTGACGGCCAGCTTCGGCCCCTACATTTCCTAAAGCTTATTGGGATTCTTACACTCGCCACCCTTCCAGATTGGATGAATAACGGGAAGTCGGCTTCTCGCTAGCGACGGGTTGCCGATCATACTCACATAAGCCTGAGTTAAGGCAAACCTAATGTTGAAGCGCAGTCGACCTCGTCGTGCAAAGTTCGGCAAGCGCCACGCGCGAACCTAGGTCGGGCACTGCACTCACGTTCTTGCCGGGAGGAGAGCGACGGACCGTTTTTCGTCGATCAGGTGGCGGCGGCCATCCTCACTGGTAGTTGCGCCTCGCCTAATCAGTTCGATGACCTGCGCTGGTGTGAGCGCTGGGTCAAGGGCAAATAATTTGGCCGCGAGATTCACCACGTTCGGAGAAGCCATCGAAGTACCGGACAACCTTAGCTTTGCGCCGCCGGGAACATAGCTTTCGACGTTATAACCGTTGGCGTCGACAAGCACTGTGGCTCCATAGCTGGTGAATGAAGTCTCATCGCCAGCCTGATTCACCGCGCCGACCGCAATCAGGTTAGGAAGATGCAGCGAGGCCGGGACGTCGTCGATGAAGCCGCTATCGCTGTCGCTATTGCCCGCAGCGGTGACAAAAAGCGTGTTCGGTGCGTTCTTGATTGCAGTCTCGATGGCGGCGCGCCAAATCGAGTAAAGTTCGGCAGCCCGCTTCTTACGTTCGTTGGGGTCGGCGCCACCACCAGTCTTGGAAATCCAGGTCTCGAACTCCTGCGGCTCATCTCCCCAGCTCATGTTCACGACGCGTACATTGCGGTTACGGAAGTAGTCCGACATCTGCTGGAAGTCAGCGCCAAGCTGATGAGCCCATTCGGCTGTCGGAGCAAACGGCAACTCGGGCAACTCATCATTAAACCGGGCGACTACGAGGCGCGCGGCGGCATTGCCACGCACCGCGATTCCGGCACAGTGCGTCCCGTGAATGTAGAATCCCAGCCATTTATCCAACTCGAAAAGTTGATGAATCTGCTCCGGACTTAGCGTATTGAACCTTTTCTGCGCCGCATCCGCAGCGGGCGAGTCGATCCCATTTTCAATGTCCAAACGCCCTTGTCGAAGTTCTTGGAATTCCGGATACTCTCTTTGCTGCTCAGGGGTAAGCGGATACAGCCAGGATGTGGATGGGCGTCCACGGTCGTCAAATGCAAGGCCGTGCGTGCCGCTAGCGGTTGGTTTTGGATCGGTGAACAACTGATCGGGGAAGATCGAAACGTCGATTCCGGAGTCCCAAATCGCGACCAACACGGAAGGGAGATTTTGATCCTTGGTAAGCGTAACTTCACGGGCGGCCCAAATATCCGGCTTAACCATGTTGTGAGCTCTGATGTACTGCTTCAGAACCTGGGCCCGGGCGGGAAACAATGGAATCGACGTTTGCAGGTCATTTCGCGTGGAGATCAATTCCCACGCTTCCCCATTATCCAGTGCACCTGACTTCCGCACTGCAGGGTCCAAGTCAGTGATCAGATAGGCAACCGCAACTGGTTTCGTGTAGAGCCGGGATCCGGCATAAGCTTCTTTCGCGTTATCCTGCACGACGTCCCATGGCAGTGAGTCAATCGCCTCGCTGTAATGCTTGGTGAAAGCCTCCTCGTAAACAGGTCCGCGGGTGGTGTGGGTCTCGATGGCGGCTTGCAACATCGCTTGCGGGTAACGGAAGGCGAAGAGCTTGGCCGCGGGCTTCTCCTGCAAAGAGCGGAGGCTATCTATTGTCTGCAGTGCTGCCTGGTCTTCGCCGGCCAGTTGCTGTAAATCGAGCTTGACCGAAAGCAGAGTTCGCAGCGTAGCTTTGTCGTCGATAGCGTAATCGCGAAAGATTGTGTCGAGGTCGGCGCGCACTTTGGCCGCAAAAGCATTGAAGGTCGCGTCGTCCGCTTGCACCAACTCAGAGGCTGGAACCGCCATCGGATAGCTGAAGCGGGGTAGGTCGGCTTGACTGTTAACTTTCTTCTTCTCGCCCGATTGTGAGTACGCTGAAGTGGCGAGGAGTAATAGAAGAAGGCAGGCAATCCTTAGAGCGATCTGACGACGATCCATAGGCGACCTCAGGCGAAACCGAAAGCGGAACCGAGACTCACAAATTTGAAGAAGTCTAGTGACGCGGCAGAAGCCTGTCAATTCTTTGGCGCGAACTCTAGACAGTTCTGTAATAGTCCATTCCCGTTATCCGAAAGTTAGTAACGGGAAGTCGGCTTGTGTGGATCGATTCCAGAAACTCCTGGATCGCGCGCAATGCGGAAGTCATGGGCATGAACCGTCATTTTCTAGTTCGCCGACCGCGCCGAGGAGTTAACTGAACTCAGGGGTCGTGATCCGGTGGTATGGTCAGTGATCTGGCACAGACCGCTAATCTAAAGCTTACGGGTTTGAGAAAATGTGCCAGATATAGTTTGTGGAGAGTTACGACATGCGAAGCACCCTAAATCGCCAGTGGCGGATCGCGTGCTGGCCTAAAGGACTGGCAAAAGAGACGGACTTCGAATGGACGGAATCACCAGCCCCGCGACCCGGTCCCGGCCAGGCGCTCGTGCAACACAAGTTTTTATCTCTCGATCCAACCAACCGAGTCTGGCTATGGGACCGCGACACGTATCTCCCGCACCAGAACTTGGGAGACGTCATGCGTGGTATCGGTGTGGGCGTCGTCGTCGACTCCAGTTACGCGGCGCTAGCTGTAGGCACCCCGGTTTACGGAATGTTTGGTTGGCAAGACTATGCTGTCGTCGGCCCAAAAGACATGGTCGTGCCGCTACCCGACGATCCTAACATCCCGTTGACGATGCATCTTGGACTGTTTGGCCACATCGGGCTGACTGCCTACTTCGGCTTGCTCCACATCGGGGAAGTAAAGGAGGGCGAGACCCTCGTAATATCCGGGGCGGCAGGCGCGGTGGGATCGCTGGTCGGACAAATTGGAAAAGTTAGAGGTTGTCGTGTAATTGGAATTGCAGGCAGCAACGAGAAATGTCATTGGCTTACACGAGAACTCGGTTTCGATGCGGCGATTAACTACAGGGTCGAAAAGCAACTGGTGACGGCGCTCACGAATCATTGTCCGCAAGGCATCGACGTCTATTGGGAGAATGTCGGAGGCGAAACGCTTGAGGCAGTACTTCAACTGATGAACTTGAAAGGCCGTGTGGTCATGTGCGGCGCGATAGCGGGCTACAACGAGACTGATCCCAAAGGACATGGAACATATTGTGTGCGGAACGTCGCTGAGATAATCCTCAAGCGCGTTCGCATGGAGGGCTTTGTGTGCCTTGACTACTTAGATCGCGCGAGCGAAGCGTTCGCTGCCTTGGGCAAGTGGCATCAGGAAGGCAAAGTCAAATACCGCGTGCATGTGGTCGACGGCCTGCGGAATGCGCCTGCGGCAATGAACATGCTCTTTGATGGCAGGAACAGGGGAAAGCTGATCGTCGCGGTGTAATGCCAGCCCACCAATGACGTCGGCGATCTCCTAGATAGCGACAACAGAAGCATCTACCGCGCCAGATCTCGCATGCTGCCGGAGGTACGATTGGACTTTCAATCCGGGATCAAATAGCGGATTACGGGCAAGCCGGAAGTAATCCCAAGTAGGGTTGCCGACGATCCACGCGCGACAAATCGCCATCTCTGAACTTCTCGGAACAAGAGTCGTTGACCGGCCCTCAGGTTGCGTCCTAAGATGCCTCGACAATGGCCAAACCATCCCAACCAGTCGGCCAGATCGTCTCTCACTACCGCATCATCGAGAAGCTCGGCGGCGGCGGGATGGGAGTGGTTTATAAAGCGGAGGATACGCGCCTCCATCGCTTTATTGCGCTCAAGTTTCTTCCCGAAGATCTGGCTGGAGATGCCCAGGTATTGGCCCGCTTCCAGCGCGAGGCAGAAGCGGCATCGGCGCTGAACCACCCCAACATCTGTACTATTTACGACATCGGCGAGGCCGACGGTCGGACTTTCATCGCAATGGAGTTTTTGGATGGAGCGACTCTGAAACATCTGATCGGGAACCGACCCATGGACCTCGACACGCTGTTCGCGGTTTCGATTGCGATCGCCGACGGGCTGGACGCCGCTCACACGGAAGGGATCGTGCACCGCGACATCAAGCCTGCCAACATCTTTGTCACCAAGCGGGGTCAGGCCAAAATTCTCGACTTCGGCCTTGCCAAGGTGGGAACGAAGACGGTGCAGGCGAGCGCCTCACAGGCGACCATCGAGGCCAGCCGTCAGGACTTGACGAGCCCGGGCACGGCTCTGGGTACCGTGGCTTATATGTCGCCGGAGCAGGCTCTCGGTAAGGAATTGGATGCTCGCACGGATCTGTTTTCCTTTGGCGCAGTGCTCTACGAAATGGCCACTGGCTCTCCGCCCTTCCGGGGAGAAACCTCCGCGGCGATATTCGACTCAATTCTGCATAGGCCTCCCGTTGCGCCCTCTCGGCTCGTTCCGGATATGCCGGTGGAACTGGAAAGACTCATATGCAAGGCGCTGGAAAGGGACCGCAACGTCCGCTACCAGCATGCCTGCGAGATGAAGGCCGATCTGATCCGCGCCAAGCGTGATTCCAGCTCGGGATCCGGACTCATTTCCCCGCTGTACTCCAAGGAAACTACGGCTTCAGGAAGACGTAGTCTCAAGCCATCTACTCTGACCGCCGTGGTTTTTGCCACAGTCCTGATCGCCGTTCTGGTCTGGTATTTCAATCGCGCGGTTGCGCCCCCAAGCCCCGCTAAACAGACTACGGTTGCAGTTTTGCCATTCCAGAATCTTGGCTCGGACAAGGATATTGATTTCCTGCGCATGGCATTGCCTGACGAGATTGCGACCAGCCTAAGCTACGTACGCGCCTTGTCCATTCGTCCCTTCGCCACCGCCAGCAAGTACACAAGTCCGACTCTCGATTTGCAACAGGCGGCACGCGAGATGCACGTGAGGGATGTCGTTACCGGCCACTTCGTGAAAGAAGGCAATGAGCTACAGATCGCGCTGGAGGCGGTGGACATCGAAAACGATCGAGTTATCTGGCACGACAATCTGAGCGCCGGGGTCAGCGACATGGTCAACATGCGCGCACAGATTACGGCCAAAGTTCGGCAGGGGCTTGTCCCGGCGCTCGGCGGCGCAATGGAGTCGACCAGCGCGGAAACTCGTCCCAAAGACGAAGAGGCTTATGACTTGTATTTGCGTAGTCTGGCCATGTCTCATGACGGCAGTGCCAACAAAGAGGCAATCGCCAGCTTGGAGCGAGCCGTGGGGAAAGATCCCAGCTACGCGCCGGCCTGGGCAAATCTGGGTCTCCGGTACTACTACGATGCGCAATATACGGCTGGCGGGAGCGAGATGTATGAGCGTTCGGAGTCGGCTTTCGAGCGAGCTCTGGCACTCGATCCGAACTTAATATTGGCGGCAGGCCAACTAGCTACTGCTCGGGCGGACTCCGGGGACCTCAAGGGAGCTTATCGGCAGGCTCAGGCAATACTGAAGCGTCGCCCGGACTCCGCCCATGCGCATTTCACGATGGCCTACGTCCTGCGCTACGGCGGATTGCTTACGGAAGCTATGCAAGAATGCGATCTCGCACTGCGCCTAGATCCGGGAAACTACCAACTCCGCGCCTGTGCGATTCCATTCCTCCTGTTGGGAAAAACTGAGCGTGCACGCACTTTTTTGAACCTCGATGCCGGATCGGACTGGGGGAACTACATGACCGCCACCCTATTGATGCGCGATGGCAAGCTGGCCGAGGCGCTTGAGACAGTGCAGCGTCTCTCCGATAATCCTTTTTATGAGCGCTATTTTCTTGGGGCGTGCTTGCAAGGCAGTTCGGGCAGCGACTTTGATCGCCTCTCCGAGGAGGTAGAAGGCACTCTGTTGGCGATCCCAGATCCTGAGCCACGTTACTACTCGGGAGCGGACCTGGTTTTTTGCCGTCAACCGAAAATTGGTTGGCGCATGATCGAGGGCGCGATCCAAAAAAACTACTGTGCGTTCGAAGCGCTGCAGAACGACCCGCTATTGACGAAATCGAGACAGACTAGCGAGTTTCGGAAATTGTTGTTCGAAGCCAAAGCTTGCCAGGACAGATTTCTTTCAGAACGCAACCAAAATTGATCTACATAGCTGACCTCAATCGAATGTCCAGCGCGTCGCAGTTTTCGGGAATGTCTTTTCTATAAGGCCAAATACACGGCTCGGGCGCACGCGGTAGAGGGGCTCAGAGCCGCCGCCGCTCATTCCATATTTGCTGAGCGATGCTGGTTCTAACTTCTTCCCAATAGCTGGGTCTGTGATCAGTTCGGCGACACCCTCCAGAATCACCGCTTCAGCAGCATTCTGAGTGCCCACAATACAGTTTGGATTTTTGGCCAGGTTGCGTGCCTTTTGGGTCTTGCTCCCTGTGCCGAACCAAAACGCGCCGTCGAACCACAGGCCCCAAATGATCATGGCATGCGGTCGACCATCGGAACGCACGGTGACGATCCAGTACTCGCGAGAATCCGTCAGAGTCTTCACGGCCCATTCCCAAGGCAACATCCCGCTTTTGCTTTTGCTAATACCGTAGCCGGGTATTCGCGGTCGTTCAGTTCGCGGCTCTACCTTCCTCTTTTTCAGGCTTGGCATGAGGATCTCCAACATTGGCTCGCATGGGCATGCAACCGCGGGCAAAAAACTCCCGTGAGGCGACGCTGGCGTGATGATTGTGCAGGAAGTTCACAGAAACACCGAAGTCATTCGAGGGAGATCGCCCATCCCAGTCTCCCTCCACAAGCAATTTCGCACTGCACGTGAATAGGTCTCTCTCAGGGCACGGTACTGTTAGCGTGGACTTTTGCTCGGGCAGCAAAGGTCGCGTCGATGCTAAACGTGCCGCAGCCCGAAGCGTTATTGTCAGCGTATCCCGGCCCGGAGATTGAGTTAGCGACGATTTTGTCATTGTTTCCTTCGTCCGAGACGCCGGCCTGGTAACCCACTGAACCACAGCCGGAAACATTGCTGAACGCACTGTTGCTAAGCACATTGTTCACCACTTTGATGTTGGTCGTCGACGTCGGTGGACTGAACGCTGCATCGCCCTGCGCATTTGCGAGCCAAACCCCCACATCGCTTTCTCTCACGATGTTCTGGACGATTCTTGTGTCGACCGTATAGGGGCAGGGATTTCCATCAGGACAAGTTCCATATGCATCCCCGCCAACAACGATAATCCCTCCCGCAGCGGCATCATTCGTCCCGATGTAGGCGTGTCCAGTTACTGTGTTGCGCATGACGGAGGCACGGGCCCCGTAGCCGATCTCGATCCCATTTTGGGCGATATAATTGACCGGTCCTTGGCCAGTTACGCTGTTATCTGTAATCGTCACGTTGACACCTTGGCCGATGGCAACGATCCCGCCCTTCTGGTAAAGGCTGAGCGTGTTGTTCGAAACCATTCCTGTGGCGCTGCCATTAAGGAAAAAGGAACGGAAGTAGATCCCGATACCATGTTGGGCGCCGTTCAGCGGCGTCTCACCGATGTCATGGATGTTGTTATTGATGACTGCCGCCGAAGAGTTCCCGCTATCGCCGTTGACAACTATCCCAAAATAGTTCGCACCGTATATGTCGGCCGTGTCGATTGTGGCGTCGACACCGTCGATGTAGACCCCAATGTTGCAGCCCGTAGCGTTCACTGTCCCAGTGACAGAGTTTGCGGGGTTAATCACGGCGGCGGTCATGTTAATGCCGTCGCGGACGAATCCGGTCGGTATACAGGTTTGTGCGGTGAGACTTAGGGTAGCGTAAAGGCATAGAACAGACAGAGGAAAAACAAAACGTCTCATGTATGAGAAACTCCTTCATTTGCCACTTGATTGAGGGTCGGGAACGACTTCGGGAGTGTGCAGTTTTAAGGTCAGAACTGCTCTTCAGGAAGGCACTTCAGTCTGATCGCTTGCGAAGCCTGAAGACCGTGCAAGAGTTCGAGCGACTCCGCCAGTTTTGGTGACGGGGACGCCATGACATCCTCCTGGTTAGTCCCGCTGTTCGTCCATTCGATGATAAATTGTACCGTTGCTTTAGCTCATTGTGGCTCTCAATAAGTTTTCTGCTCCGTAGCCCATGTTCCCTCTGGACGACCGAATCTGGAGATAGCGCATTAGGTTTCAATACCCACTGCTCGGTGTGAACAGAGCTCCGAGGCGAGCCGATCACGTTTCTTGTTCCGCCCCACCCCCGATCAATGGAGCACGTTATGGCAAACACGAACGGCATGTGTTTTATGCCGCGGTTAAAAACATGCTGGTTCGTTTAGTAATAGGAGACCGGGCGCCCGAAACGGACCGCCATGCCCCCACGCATCTAAATTTGGGTTCGTTTCGTAATGGGGAGTGGCGTTCATTCCTCCTCGCTCGGAGAATTTCTCGATCGCTCCAAACCCTCACCAACAGAATCTACGATTTCAGTATCGGCCTCGATAATATCGCCCCCACCCGACAGGCATTTCGACTGCTCTTCAATCGGAACCGGCTCCGACGCTATCAGTGGAGTTTCAACAGGCTCAGGAAGACTTGACTCCGAAGCGTGAACTCTAAGGTCCAGGACGCGAGGGGCTGGCAATTTCTCACCTTTCCTCATACGTTGTAGTCTTTCCAGCTCGTTGAAATGCCGAGACAATCGAAGTGAAATATTCGTTTCGTAACGTTGGTAAATGGTGACCAGCCGCTGAGCACCATCAAAACTAAGTGCAGCTGGCAGTCCAGGATCGAGCAGCGCACCTTTAAACAGATCCAGTTCGTCGAAGCTTGGTTCATGGATCGGCGGATTTAGTTCGCTGGTAATGTATTCCGCCTCGAGCCGCCGGGCACGCCGCAACCTGATCATGTCTAGAGCTATGGATTCGACGTGCATCGTTTCCACAATTCCAACAGGCGCTTTTTCCTCGCGAAAGTCATTGAGGAGAGCCCTATAGCCCTCGGCGTCATCAAGTTCGGTGATTCCCGCTGCGAGCAAACCATGCCGCGTTGCATTAAACCGTGTTGAGATCGTATTGGTTGGGCCGTTAGACTTTCGCCCATTGATCCGATTTGCAGCTATTTTCTTATCACTGGTCATAAGCTCCCCTATGCCCGTAGGCTATTCCGTCCCCCTTCTTCTTGGTGGCCGTGATTTGTTGCTCGTTCATCTCCAGTCGGCTAAAACTGAAAGGGCCTCTTGATATTTGTCCACTCCCGCCGAAATTTCGGAAATGCTCGGTAACGTTTCTACTCGTTAGATGCCAGCAGAGGACTTTTGGGGCCTCACTTCGGTGGCGCAGTGAGTATGTGACCTCGGCGCGCATGTGTTAGGCAGGGTAGGTGCAGGGTGTCTAAGATTTCAGGGAGCGTAGGCTCGGCTCTAGGCCAAACATACAAGTGCTAGGGCTGTTATATTGCTCTGACTCTTCTCGAAGTTCCTACTGTGGATATATCCGCGGCAAACCAGTCGCCGCAGTTCTTTCTTCTCTTCCCCGACCGACGTCGTCTTCTATCAACCGTTTCTTGCTAACCAGCCCATTCTTCAAAGCGTTCGTCCGATTGTTCGCTTTGCCTCTATAGGTCTTGGCCCGTGGATTTCAGAGCGTTTTGGCGGTTGGCCGAGGATTTTCTGGGCAGAGACATGAGCGAGTTTTTTGGGCATTGAGTACGACCCCTAGGACACCCCAATTGTTGGGTTGAGGATGCTAAAGGATTAGATGCCGGGTTGAGGCAAATTCTCTCGTTACGAATTATGCTCTCTCCGCTAACTCCAACGATGGGAACAGCTTGGATGTGCCTTACAATCGCAACTTAGATTTCGACCCCGGGGTCGATGGCGCGGTTTTCCACAGGGCAGTTTGTATTGGACTTAGGAGTGCAGCCTCATTATTTCCGACTACGCACCGCTGTGGCACTCCACGTTTTGGGGTTGGGGGGCTTTCCTGCGCAAGCCTGAGCGGAGTCTTAGAAAGGGCTTTTCTAACAAAAAGTACGACGCGCTTGCGAGTCCGGCCGTACCCATTACATTCAGAGGAAACATCGGCATGAAGCTGAAGTGAAA
Organism: uncultured Acidobacteriaceae bacterium; assembly: GCA_937879855.1. GTDB lineage: Bacteria > Acidobacteriota > Terriglobia > Terriglobales > Acidobacteriaceae > Sulfotelmatobacter. Next base: position 129,129 of record CALFMO010000066.1, read on the forward strand.
GAACAACTCCTGCCACAAGTACAGAGAATAACTTAACTTACCAATGAACTTCGTCGGTGACAGATTCAGGAAGCGACCAACGATGTCTTCCGGATTGAATACGCATCTTGCGACGAATAACGTGAGTAACAAATCCAGTGCCGCCGAGCTCATCGGCTCTTTTGAAAATGTATCGGCAATCAAAATAAGCGGAATTAGCGAGATCCCCGCAGCATGAACCCATAGCCGGCCACCAATCCGCCGGATCGGTTCCTCCCAGATGGCCAGCAGGCACCCGACTGCTATCGGGCCGCAGACGAACGGGAAAGCGAAGATTTGCTCAGCTGGATTCAGCCCGAATAATCGAACGCCGAACAGTCGGTGAAATACTCCGAAGCTGATATTTGAAAAGAATGCCAGCAATGCAATCCCCGTCCAACTCCGCGGCGACAAAAAGCGGAGCGCCAGAGGCCATAGAAAATAAAACTGCTCCTCCACTGAGAGGGACCAAAGATGCCCAGAGTACCAGACACTCCGAGGGTTGAAATTCTCGGTATAAGTAAGCACAAAAAGCAAGTCGCCAGGCGGCAGCCTGATGATGGCAAAATGATTAAGAATAACCAGCGCCGCCACAAATAAAAGAAATGCGGGCAAGATCCTCAATGCGCGCCGGGCATAGAAGAGCGGAAGCGACACATTGCCGAACTGTTTTATTTCCTCAAGCAACAGGTTGGTGATCAGGTAACCAGAAATTACAAAGAAGATCCGCACTCCGAGGAATGCGTGGGAAAGAAACAGCCGCCCCCATAAAGTAGTCGGCAAATATGCATGGCCGAGGATAACCATCGCGATGGAGATAGCCCTCAGGCCATCAAGAGACGGAATGGATCCTCGCAGCATGAGAAAAGTGCAGTCGAGTATACGCCCATTTGATCGACGGAAAAACGAATCTCAGGAGAAGGAGCGCCCAGTTCGAAAAAAGAGCACCGCTCCCGGTTGCATCTCGTGAAGAAGGCCCCGTAGCCTCTTTTGCGGCGCCCAAGGCCCCCTCCGGGCAAGACCTTGTTGCGTTCCTATAATGCTCGACCACCTGCAAAGACACCGACCCCGCCGTCGTCAACGTCGAAACATAAGGTGGACCTATGAAGCCCAGATGAGTTCTCACAAGAGTTGAACTCGAGTCACTCTTGGCCAGGAATATCGCTCTGATTAGGTCTTGTCTCGCAGGTCTTTGCGCTGGCCCCTTTCCCTAACTTTGGCCCACCTTGCGAGTACGGCATTGCGCGCAATCTTGCTTCTCTCTTCCGGGGTCAACTTGGCCGCTCGAATCTTGCCGCCCTTCGACCCGCCCAGTTTTCCCAGCGCGACGGCATTCGGGTTCTTTTTCTTGGTCATTGATGATTTAGAAAGTAGTCTTCTGCCTAGGTGAAATCAACAATAAAGTTCTTGACATATACTTAGGCGGCTATGTATAAGATGTACATAGACGCCTAAGTATTAAGGGGTTTAAGGAGGTCTTATGCCCAGAAATACGTCAGTTGACACGAGCATCCGCGTGGCTCGGAAGACTTGGAGGAATCTCTCCCGGCAAGCCCTCCTGAGGCTGCGGGCGATAGCAACTCAACACGAATTCTCAGTGGACGCCGGTGACGTGATCTACCTAAATAACGGTTGGTACGTTACGCACACAGGCTTGATAGGGCTGGCGCGTCGAAACCGGTGCGCCGGCATCCATGTGCGGCCCGTATCCAAGTTTTGCGAGCCTTCATCACAACGTTGGGCGTTCGAGGCTACGGTCTACAAGAGCAAGAGTTGTCGGGGCTTTGTCGGCTACGGCGACGCCGACCCATCGAATGTCTCTTTCCTCGTCCACGGCGCCGAAATGCGCGTTGCGGAAACCCGCGCCGTCAACCGCGCCCTCCGCAAGGCCTATGGCATTGGCATCTGCTCGGTTGAGGAAATCGGATCATTCGCCGAACCAGCGCAAACCTCTGCAGAGTCGAAGAAGCTCCCGCCGCAACCTGCCAACGGAAACAACGGCAGCCCAAGAGTTCGCGACCGTCTTTGCCAGCTGATTCGGCAGCACCAACTGAACGCAATGCTCGTCAAGGCGTATGCAACCGACTTTTGCGGCGTGAAGAGCCTCCGCGACGCCACTCGCGAGCAAGTGGAAAACTTCGTCGTGCACCTTGCGGATTGGGCTGAAAAAGATCGTGATGCGCTGCTCTGTCAACTCAACAGCTATCCCGCCCAGAAAGAAGGCGCCGCATGAAACGCCAGATCGCGGGCCTGCGCGATGCAGATCGCTGTGCCGTGGGTCAGATTCCCGACGGAGTCTTTCTCGTCCGAGTGCAACGAGCCAGGTTTCACAGGCAGGCCCAGAAGCCTTATTACACGCTCACTTTGTCGATTCTTGAGCCAGTGCGTTTCAAAGGGCAAGGGATCTCAAGCCGCCTTTATTGCACCCGGAAAGCCCTGTGGAAGTTGAACTGGTTTCTGCGGGACTTCGGCTATGACAGCGAACTGCTCGGTCGCGACGAGGTAGATGAGCGTCAGTTGGTGGGGCTTACGGGTGTGGTCAAGGTCAGCCCAATCGTAGTCAACGGTGCTTCTTTGTTCCGACTCGACGGATTCGCACCCGCCGGTCGTTGGGAAGAGCTTTCACCAGCAAACCTGGACGACCCACAGGTGGCCTGAATGACCTATAGCTACACGCAAATCAGCCAATACCTCACTTGCCCGCGGCGGTATCGGTATCGCTATCTGGATTCCTGGAAGGAAAAAGATACCCGGGCGGCGATGCTGTTCGGTCGTGCTTTCGAACAAGCATTGGGGGCACTTTTTCGGCGGGAAGATCCCGGAGCGGTTCTGTTTGCAGAGTGGTCCGCGTGCCAAAGCCAGGAGTTGCACTATTCGAACGGAGACTCTTGGGATCGCATGCTACGGAAGGGAATTATGTTGTTGACCCGCTTCTGCCAGGACGGTCGGGTCCAAGTGCAACAACCCAGGCGAAATCTGCAAATCAAGTTCACCCGACCGATCGCCGGTAACAACGACTTCGTCGCGTATATCGATGCGATCGGCAAACTGGATGGCAAACGCTGCTTACTTGAGTGGAAGACTTCTTCGAGTCGATACCCGGAAGAGCCTGTGGGCCTGCTTGCTCTGGATCCCCAACTCGTCTGCTACTCCTGGATAACAGGAATTTCAGAAGTCGCTCAAGTTGTATTCGTTCGCAGGCGCTTAGCTGAGGTTCAGTACTTACGCACGACCATCACCGAGGAACAGCGTCAGGAGTTCGGCAATTTGGTAGAAAGCACAATCCGACGGATAGAGTCCGCAGATTTTCTGCCGCACAGTGGCATCCGTTTCCCGCAGAATCCGTGCAGCAGCTGTCCTTATGTGGGGCTTTGTTTGGGAAAGCAAGCCTTGGCCGACGCCGCTCTCGTGCGGCGTCCGGGAGCAGACAATCTTGGTTGGCTTGACGAACTTGATTACTAGTAATCCGCCCATGCCGCCGAAGTTCAATCGCCGACGCGCTGTGTTCGTATTGGGCAAGATTGACGAGATTCTGGCGTGGGAGCAGCGGAAGGAAACGGAGCGCGACATCAAGTTCGTCGAACTGGGGCGCTATCTATGCGAGGTTCGGGCGGGACAATACTGGAGGCTGGAAAGCTTGAAGTGTTTTGACGAGTTTCTGGAGAGACGTTTTCCGGAATCGCGGCGGAAGGCCTACTACCTGATGTCGATTCACGAACACCTGCCACCGCAGGCTAGAAAGGAGCTGAAGGACTTGGGATGGGCGAAGGGAATCGAACTAGCCAAACTGGCCAGGCGGGATCGGCAGAAATTCGATTGTGCAATCTGGTTGCACAAAGCGCATCAGATGCCGACGGAGGATTTCAAGAAGGAGGTCGAGAGGGAACTGACGGGGAGAGAGACAGAGCCTTGGGAAATTATTTACTTCAAACTATACCAGAGCCAAATGCCGGTCATTGAGAAGGCAATCGAGACAGCAACCCTCATGCTCGGATCAGACAAGTCTCGCGGCTATTGTTTGGAGATGATCTGCGCCGACTTCTTGGCGGGCGCTAATCTGGACAACAGTGATCCGGGGACGCTGTTGTTCTCCATGAGGAGATTCTTTAAATTGCTCCCGGAAGGGCAGCGACAGGCATTCCTTAATGGCCTTAGCGAAAACGTCTTATGAGTTCCATTGCCCCAAAACCGACATCGTTGCGGCTCGATCCGATATCGTACGAGAGACTGCGACAGCAAATCCTGCGGCGCGATGGCTGGCGCTGTCAAGCGTGTGGTGCGATGTCAAACCTAGAAGTCCACCACAAACAGTTTCGCAGCCAATCTGGCCATGATTCAGAGGAGAACCTAATTACCCTGTGCGCTGGTTGTCATGGCCACCTGCATTTCCCGAGGGTTGATGGCTAGGTCCGCGCGCCGAAGCATTGGGTCCGTGCAAGGCATCGGAAAATCTATGTGAGCTTTGACGGCGTGAGGAGCACCAATTATTATCTCTGGTAATGTTCTGATTCCCCAACTGCGCCGAAGCCCCGGCGTTCAACCGGCAAAATTTAACCCCCGAAGGATCGGCGAGGGTGACCGAAAGGCGATGCGCTTGAGACGAAACGGCGAGGCTGGCAAAACTTGCTTCCAACCGCAACCCCGTTCCGAAATCCGGGTTGAACTTGGGGGCAGCCTGACCGGAGGCGTTGACACACGCGCCGCTTAAGGGTAATCTCTGTAATTCCCAACGCGAACTGTGCGGGAAGGGGCGGTAGCTTGTCCAATGAGCTACAGGACATCGGGGTCGACACTCCTTGTTGCGGTTTTCCTGCTTCTGCGGTGACAATATCTCGCCGTATCCAGACCTAAGACCGGTATGTGCGGTATAAACGGCATCTTCGCATACCATTCGGCTTCGAGCGCGCCGCAGGAAGCCGAACTCCTTAGAACCAGAGAGGCAATGCGAGCACGAGGTCCCGATGGATCGGGGACCTGGTGGAGCACAAACCGGCATTGTGGTTTGGGCCATCGAAGGCTTTCGATCATCGATCTTTCCGACCGAGCTTCCCAGCCGATGGTTAGTGCCGATGGTCGCTCGGTCGTCGTATTTAACGGTGAGATCTACAACTATCCTCAGATTCGCGCTGAACTCGAAGGAGACGGCGTCCGGTTCCGCACGACTTCCGACACGGAAGCGCTGTTGCATCTCTATGAGCGGGACGGCGCGGAAATGGTACATCGGCTGCGCGGAATGTTTGCTTTCGCAATCTGGGACGAGAAGCAACGGCGCCTTTTTCTTGCGCGCGATCCCTACGGTATCAAACCTCTGTACACGGCCAATGACGGTTGGACATTTCGCTTCGCCTCGCAGGTCAAGGCCCTTCTGGCGGGGGGGAATATCTCGCGCGACCCGGAACCGGCAGGTCTGGTTGGCTTTCATCTTTTTGGCAGCGTGCCTGAGCCATTTTCACTCTATCGGGAAATTCGTTCTCTACCTGCCGGGCACACACAGTGGATCGACGGAACCGGCCCGAAGGAGCCACGGCCTTATTCGAATGTCGCTGCAGCCCTGGCTGAAGGCACGGCGACCCCCGTCCCCAAAGATGACCTTTGTGAACGCGTGCGCGCTGGGGTCTTAGACAGCGTACGGGCCCATTTGTTGGCAGACGTCGAAGTCGGTATCTTTCTGTCGGCAGGTGTCGACTCCGGTGCTTTGCTGGGCCTCATGCGCGATGCGGGGCAAAAAGACATTCGCGCCATCACCCTGGTGTTTTCCGAGTTCCAAGGTACATTGGAAGACGAGGCGCCATTGGCCGCGCGCGTGTGCGAATATTATGGTGCGCGCCACATCGTACGATCCGTTAGTGAGAAGGAATTCCGCGACGACCTTCCCGCAATACTTGAAGCCATGGACCAGCCGTCGATCGACGGGGTGAATTCCTGGTTCGTCTCCAAGGCGGCCAAAGAAGCTGGATTGAAGGTTGCAATATCGGGTCTGGGTGGCGATGAACTTCTTGGTGGCTATCCTAGCTTCCTGGATCTACCCCGTTGGCGACACTGGTTTGGCCCATTGGCAGCGGTTCCTGGCTTGGGGTTGGCGGCGCGCAAAGTCATTGGCGGAGTTGCCCCTGGTCTCTCGCGGGAACGGCCTAAGCTGCTCGGTGTTCTTGAGCACTCGGGAACCTGGGCTGGCACGTATCTTCTGCGCCGCGGCTTGTTCCTGCCCAACGAGCTATCCACTGTGATGGACGCCGAAATCGTGCGCGAGGGTCTGCGCCGGCTAAAGCCGTTGCCGCGCCTCGCGGCCAGCCTGGTCCCCGACCCTGGATCTGACGCCGCGCGGGTCTGCGTGCTTGAGTCGACACAATACATGCGCAATCAGCTTCTCCGCGATGCCGACTGGGTTGGGATGGCGCATAGCCTGGAGATTCGTGTGCCGTTGGTGGACTTTGTCCTGCTTCGAACGCTTGCGCCCGTGATCTCTGCGCTCGGCGCCGGGTCAGGGAAGGCGGCTCTTGCCAAAGCGCCGGTCAAAGCTCTGCCAAACGACGTCGTGAATCGTGCGAAGACAGGCTTCAACGTTCCCACTGGGAACTGGATAAGTGCGGCGGTTGGCGGCTCGGAACCGAGAGTTCGTCCATCCGCGGCCAAGGGCCTGATCTCTCGACGCTGGTCGCGCGCAGTTCTAAAAGGCATGGTGCCGGCGAAGGCCGCGCAACAAGTGCAAGCAGCATGAAGTCGTCTCCGGCAATGCTTGCTTTAGTAACCGACGCGTTCGGTGGGCGCGGTGGCATTGCGCAGTACAACCGGGATTTTCTGGGCGCCTTGGCCGAAACGCGAGCCCTGTCATCGATTACGGTGCTGCCGCGGCTCGCGCCAGACCCGCCTGTCCTGCAGCCAACGATCGAACAAGCACCCGCGCGGCGCGGAAGGCTCGCCTATTCGTTGGGTGCTGTGCAACGGGCGCTCGCGCAGTCGGTGGATTTTGTCTTCTGCGGGCACATCTTTATGGCTCCCTTAGCCGCACTCATTGCGCGGCTGAAGGCCGCGAAGCTCATCATTCAAACCCACGGAATCGAGGCTTGGCCGCGGCCTTCACGGATGCAGCGCGAAGCGGTGGAATCGGCTGATCTTTTGTTGTGCGTTTCGCGTTATACGCGGGCCTCTGTGCTCTCCTGGGCGGCAATTGCGCCTGAGCGGGTGATGGTCCTGCCGAATACTTTCAAGGAAACGTTCACGCCGACAAACGGTTTGAGGCCGCAAACATCGCCAGCAAACGGGAAGAAACACACACTTTTGACGGTCGCACGCATGGACCCCAGCCAGCAGTACAAAGGCCAAGATCGTGTAATTTCTGCCCTGCCTTTTGTGTTCTCGCACGGCTACGACGTGGAATATATTGTCGTCGGCGAGGGTGACGACCGCCGCCGCCTTGAATTGCTGGCGCGTGAGGTTGGCGTAAGCGAGCACGTGCACTTCCTGGGCGGCGTAGACTTGAAAGTTCTTCGCGACGTTTACCGCAAGGCCGACCTGTTTGTCATGCCGTCGACGGGCGAGGGATTTGGGATTGCATTCCTGGAGGCGATGGTTAGTGGCGTCCCCACGCTTGGCCTTAGCGTTGCTGGCACCATCGACGCTCTGGCAGACGGAGAACTGGGAACAATCGTACCTGAGGCCGAGCTTCCGGCTGCGATCGTGCGTCTTCTTGCTACGCCGAAGCCAGACCCGCTAGCTCTCGCCACGGCAACGCGTGCTCGTTTTGGGCGGCCGCAATTCGCGGCGGGCGTTCGGGCAGTCTTGAATCGACTGATCGAGGCCAGCTGAAACTGGCACTCTCCGCTCTTCTGTCAATGTAGCTCGCGCCATCTTCAAAGTAATGATCAACCGCCTCAAGCAAGCAAGTCCTGCGGTTGTCGACGGTCCACTCGCGCTGCCGGACAAGCCGAACGGAATTCACGAGCACGAGCGCGTGCTCGTGCTGGAAGCGGGACGCGCCGAACGGCACTACTGGAGAGATCTGTGGACCTACCGCGAGTTGTTCGCGATCCTCGCCTGGCGCGACCTTGCGGTTCGCTATAAGCAAACGGCGATGGGTGTAGCGTGGGCACTGATCCGACCGATTTTGTCCATGCTGGTTTTCACCGTGCTATTCAACCGGGTCGCCAAATTGCCCAGTGTTGGGCATGCCCCCTACTCGGTGATGGTGTTTGCTGGAATGCTGCCGTGGTTTCTGTTCTCAACCATCTTGGCCGACGCGTCGATCAGTTTAGTAAACAATTCCAATCTGATCAGCAAGGTCTATTTTCCGCGGCTCATTGTGCCCTCAGCTACGATCCTGGTCGCTCTGGCAGACTTCGCGATCACGTTTGCCCTGCTTATTTTGATGATGGCCTGGTATCGTTTCTTTCCCGATTGGCGGTTGATTTTCATGCCGTTTTTTCTGGTGCTTGCGATCCTGGCAAGTCTGGGTCCGGCACTTTACATCACGGCGCTGAACGTGAAGTATCGTGACTTCCGCTACATCATTCCGTTCATCCTTCAATTTGGCCTTTATGTATCGCCAGTAGGCTTTTCGAGCACCGTGGTCCCCCAAAAATGGCGCCTGCTTTACAGTCTCAACCCGGTGGTGGGCGTAATTGACGGTTTTCGTTGGTGCCTGTTGCGTGGCGAAAGCCAGTTCTATTGGCCGGGCTTCTTTTTAAGTATTGCCGCGGTCGTCGTGTGGCTATGGCTGGGCATTTGGTATTTTCGCAAGACCGAGCGCACGTTTGCGGACCTCTTGTGATATGACGGGCGACGTTGTGATCCGGGCTGAAGCCCTCGGGAAGAAGTACTTAGTCGGCCACGACGTTCAGCGTGAGCGTTACACAACGCTGCGCGAGGTGATTACTCGAAAGGTGAGGCGACTCGCTCGCATGGGTGCGAATGGCTTCCGGGCGACGATGGGCAGAGGCCACGAAGTAGAGGAGTTTTGGGCTCTCAAGGAGATTGATTTCGAAATAAAGCGTGGAGAGGTAGTCGGCATAATTGGCCGAAATGGTGCGGGTAAGAGCACTCTGCTGAAAGTACTCTCCCGCATTACCGAACCGAGCGAGGGACGAGTTTCAATCAAGGGTCGAGTGGCAAGCCTGCTGGAAGTGGGAACAGGTTTTCACCCAGAACTGACCGGTCGCGAGAACATCTATCTTAACGGTGCAATCCTCGGGATGGCGCGCGCCGAGATAAGGCGCAAATTCGATGAGATTGTCGCATTCGCCGAGGTGGAGCGATTTTTGGACACTCCGGTAAAACGCTATTCCTCCGGCATGCATGTGCGATTGGCATTCTCGGTGGCGGCACATTTAGAGCCGGAGATTTTGATCGTGGACGAAGTGCTGGCCGTGGGAGATGCCGCATTTCAGGAAAAATGTATAGGGAAGATGAATGCGGTCGCAAAGTCCGACGGACGAACGGTTCTTTTCGTAAGCCACAATATGTCCGTGGTTCAGCACCTTTGCTCGCGTGCTGCGTTGATACGAGCTGGCCGCATTACGGCCAGCGGAGGAACGGCTTCGATTGTTGCTACTTACCTGTCGGATGTTCGTCAAGAAAGCAGGGTTTCCCTGGTCGACTGGGCGGATAGGAATACAACCGGAGAGGCGAGGATAACGAAGCTGGAAGTGGGCGACGATGCCGCTGGCAACCGTATAACGTTCGGCCAGGATTTTCGGTTCCGCATTCACGCAACGTTCAAAGAACCTTTTGCTGATCCCAGCTTTGGCTTGATGATCCATGACACCACTGGAGTGCCGCTGGCGAATGTTCACACGGTTCATCAAGGTATGCGGTTAGGAAAGGTCGATGGAAATATCGTCGTCGACGGTGTTATTCCGAAACTCAACCTATATCCAGGTCGTTATTTTCTGAGCCCCTGGATATGTAATTCGACCGCCAGCCGTGATGTGGATTTTCCTCGCATGTGTGCCGAGTTGAATATCATTCCGGCGCCAGGCCCGCACGGAGACCTGCTGTTGGATCCCACGTGGGGAAAGTACTTCCTTGCATCAGAGTGGAAATTAACACAGAGCCATTAAGGGTTTCGCGTCAAACCGAGCCAGACAGCGCGGGCACTCTTTTTTCGCAGGCTCGATTTGTGAATGCCATTGTTCAAGCTATGGGTAATTCTTGTCGCTCAATCGAGCTGCGATCAGAGACTTGCCGATCGAGCATTTTTGGAGTGGAAACAGTCCACTCGTACGGAAGGCGAAGCGTAGCGCTCGCTCCCTTTGACCTCTATGCTCATCCCTCAGGGCCCGGTGATCTAGATGCTGCGCTGACAGACATTCTCAGAGAACTCAAGACCTTATCGACAGCGACATTTCATTGGAGCGTTCGTTTTGATCATGCGGAGCTTGCGGAAGCGCTCGCAAGGAGAGGTCTACCATTTTCTCGACCCGCTACACATGTTTTGCCCCTCAATGGTGATTACGAAACGAGTTTTGCCAAATTTAGCTCAACGGCCCGAAGACACGTGCGCCGCGCTCAAAGCGATGGAGTTGTGGTTCGTTGCGCGCACGATGCGGACGATATAAGGGCGTATTACGAAGTCCATACAAGGCTGGCAGCGGCGAAAGGCAATTACCGCTCAATATACCCTAAGGCAATGTTCGATGAGTTGGTGAAGCTCGACAAGGATGTCGTTTTTGTCGTGGCGGAGGTGCAAAAAAAGATCGCTGGTGGGGCGTGGTTTTTCCGCGATGGAAGGACGATGCTGTATTGGCACGGAGCAATGGATCGTGAGTATTCACGATATTATCCCAGCTACGCGATCCAGGCTTATGCAATTCGAATGGCTCATGAAGAGGGAAGGACCGTATTCAATTTCGGGGGCTCCGTCGGGATCGCCTCATTAGAACGATTCAAATCCGCATTTGGCGCCGAACCGCAGTGCTGCTGGTACTTCTCTTGGCAAAACCCTCTCTGGCGAACACTCCGGTACGTGAGACGTGCGTTTAGTTTCTAGCCAAGTTCCAACCATGCTCAACGTGCCAATCGAAATGCCGCATCAGACGTTCTTCTCCAGCAAAGAATACGTCAGCGCCTGGGTGCAGGCATTTCCTGAGCGCGACGCACCTTTCGCGATAGCGGTCTCGGGTTCTGGTCCGCCGCGTACCGTCTGGGCGGTCGAAACTCCGCTTAGACTCGGGCGGAGGTATTTGTCATCCGGCCATAGCGATGATTTTTGCTGGAGCCCAGGATGGAATGGGGCGCTGGAGCGTTCAACCGTAAGGGAAATGCTTCGCCAACTCAAGCGGTTTCCTACCAATAGCTTCAAATGGCGGGTCAGGTTCGACCATGGAGTCCTCGCCGACGCTCTTTCATCCTTCGCTCTAGATTCCTATCGGGTGACGACTTACGTTCTTCCTTTGGAGTGCGGCTACGAAGCGATATTTGCGCAATACAACGATTCACGCCGTAATGAGATCCGAAAGGCTAAACGCCGTGGTTTGCTGATTCGCGAAACCTGTAGCGTGCAGGATCTAAGTGCATATCAGGAGATATACAGCAACCTTGCTCGGCAGAAGAATTGGGGCTTTGTCTATCCTTTGGAATTTACCTTGCACCTATTGAGATATCCGGAACGCGTGCGGTTCCTCGTTGCCGAACAGGATGGGCGGATCGTCGGCGGGGCGCTATTCGTAAGGGATGACCAATCTGTAGTGTACTGTCATGCAGCGACTGATCGGTCGAGGTCGGACCTCTTTGCTTCGTGCTCCCTTGTCGACGCCGGAATAAAGTGGGCACTCTCTGTGCGGGCTGATTGCCTCAACCTCGGTAACGCTGGGAACGGCGTCAGGTTTCCTTTGGCTGAGTTTAAGCGCTCGTTCGGAGCTCAGGAGAAGTTTGACTGGGTCTTCCACTGGCATTCTCCTGTGTTTGCTTACGCGGCACGCATCAAACGGCGACTTTCATCCTTTATCAAGTCGACGGTGCTCTCCCGGAAGCGACTGGAGGACTCCAAGCAGCAAGTGAAAACCTCCCGCTTGCCGACGCTATGGGCAGAGCGCGCTAAGCTCGCCGAGTTGGACGCCGTTCTTTACGCAGGCGGTACACATCGGCAGAACCTGCTATTACATTCTGTGTCCTTGAGCGCTGCGGCGCGAGCGCAAAAATTCAAGCAGAAGATGCCAACGTCGTTGCTTTTGGATTTTGGTTGCGGGAACGGCCGAATGAGTCGAATACTTGGGAATCAGGGATGGAAAGTACTTGGCAGCGAGATATCATTTGAGATGCTGCAAGCGGCGGTGCGATTGGGCCTCCCCGAGCACTCTTTAATATTTCAAACGGACGGCGTATCCATCCCTCTTGCGGACGAGTCCATCGACCTGATTTGGGCTTGCACCGTTCTTAAGTACAGTTTATTCCCAGCTGGGTCCCGGTGTCTTCATAACTGCCCGCAGATTGTCAAGGCGGGCGGTAGTTCTTCAAGTAGTGAGCAAGCGAATCTATTTATTGATAATGAGGGCACCGCCTACGCGCATATTGCTCGGGAAATGTACCGGATCTTAAAGCTCTCAGGCAGAGTGGTCCAGATCGAGATATGGGTTAATTCGAAACCCGAAGTCTTTGTGGGCCCATTCCAACAAGCAGGTTTCGCATTGGTTGAGACCGGCGTCCTCCGGCGGTACACGGGATATCTAGAACGCAACCTGGAGCGTCTTCCCAGCCGCGTAGTCCCGGACAAGTGGGCTCTTACGATGGGGAAACTCGCGGCGGAACTGCGTTATCGATTCGACGACCCAAATCGGATCGGCGGCGGGTTTAAAGACTATTGCTTTGTATGGCGTAAGTAGCATAGTTCTAAAGATAAGGAGCGTTGGGACAAGCGCGCCGGTTGCGATATGAAGAGTGATGTTGTGATCCGGGCTGAAGCCCTCGGGAAGAAGTACTTAGTCGGCCACGACGTTCAGCGTGAGCGTTACACAACGCTGCGCGAGGTGATTACTCGAAAGGTGAGGCGACTCGCTCGCATGGGTGCGAATGGCTTCCGGGCGACGATGGGCAGAGGCCACGAAGTAGAGGAGTTTTGGGCTCTCAAGGAGATTGATTTCGAAATAAAGCGTGGAGAGGTAGTCGGCATAATTGGCCGAAATGGTGCGGGTAAGAGCACTCTGCTGAAAGTACTCTCCCGCATTACCGAACCGAGCGAGGGACGAGTTTCAATCAAGGGTCGAGTGGCAAGCCTGCTGGAAGTGGGAACAGGTTTTCACCCAGAACTGACCGGTCGCGAGAACATCTATCTTAACGGTGCAATCCTCGGGATGGCGCGCGCCGAGATAAGGCGCAAATTCGATGAGATTGTCGCATTCGCCGAGGTGGAGCGATTTTTGGACACTCCGGTAAAACGCTATTCCTCCGGCATGCATGTGCGATTGGCATTCTCGGTGGCGGCACATTTAGAGCCGGAGATTTTGATCGTGGACGAAGTGCTGGCCGTGGGAGATGCCGCATTTCAGGAAAAATGTATGGGAAAGATGAAAGGGGTCGCCAAGACGGAGGGCCGCTCAATTCTCTTTGTCAGCCACAATATGATGGCGATCAAACAACTATGTCGCCGTGGGATTTGGCTTCAAAGCGGCGAGATTCGGAAGACGGGCCCGATTGATGAAGTTGTCGAAGCCTATACCGTAAGTGTTCACGACAAACTCCAATCCGGTATTTTTTCGCGTCATGCCGTTACGGGTGATGGGCGAGTCGAATTGGTTTCATATTCGGTCTCCAACCCAAATAGCAACGCTAACCTGCCTCTTACCACTAAGGAGGACATGTTATTTCGAATAAACTTGCGGGTTAAAGAGGACATCAGACAGTCGGCTTGTGGCATAAGCATATTCAACGAGTTCGGCGTCCTCATGACTTCGATCAACACCGTTGAACTCGGAACTCCTTTTCCCCAGCTGGCCGCAGGAGACGCTACGGTATGCGTACGAATTCGCGAGACGGTCTTCCTCCCGGGGTCTTATACGGCCAGCTTTTGGGTAATGAATCCCCAAGGGCACATACACGCGATGGCAGAGAACTCGATCGCGTTCGAGCTCGCACAGACGCCCCTTTACGGAACCTGTCAAGTTGACCATCAATGGGGCTGTGTCTATTCAGACGTTGAGTTCTCTGTTGCGCCGACGGCTACATGAGTGGGGCCCTAGCGTGAATCATCAGCGTGAACTGAAAGAATTTTACGAACGAGCTGATCTCGAAGATCGGTATGAGCGGCAGTGGGGCTACGGTAACTCTGTCGCGGCGGAATACTGGGGCATGCGCGACCAGCTTGTGTTCGACGCCATCAATAACAAGTTCGGGAAACAGGTAGGCAATATCCGCGCGTTAGAAGTCGGCACAGGCTACGGACATGAGTTGGCGAAACTTCGCCGCGTCGGAGTTGCCTGGGAGAGTTTGACGGGAGTCGACTTCTTGCTTCCTCGCCTTAAACGAGCCAGTGAAAGTTATCCCGAAGTAAGCTTTTCTCTCGCTGACGCAGTGGCGCTGCCATTCTCTGATTCATTATTCGACTTGGTTTTGCAATTTACTTGCGTCATGCACGCTTTGACCCATGACGTGCAACGTGCGATGTGTGCTGAAATGATCCGCGTGCTGAGGCCTGGTGGCATGATTGTCTGGTGGGATTTGGCTCCGCTCCGATGGCGCACATTGTGTTTGCGACGGTTTCTGTTCGCAACAAGTAGCACCGCCAAATTGCGGGATCGCGCGACGAATATCCTGCAGACCTTTCGGGAGCTGAGTTCGTCAACGATTCGAAAGGAATCCTTGCAACACTGCTCTTCAGTAACGGCCCTGCTTGTCGATGTAGGCGATGTCAAGCCGTTATTCGAGAAGCTCGATGTGAGAGCTTTGCGCGCAGGGGTCGATTTTGAAGTTTGGCGCTCCCTCTGGCACCGCAGTCCAAAGTTGGCACGTCTTTTTTGGCGATCGGGCTATTTCTCTGGGCACTGTTTTGCAACAGCTTGCAAGCACTGAATTGGGAATTTTCGTCTCATGAACAAGGAACTGGTTGGAATGCGCTCCACTGTTAGGAGGGTGGGGCGGCGAACGGCCCGTGCGTTAGTTGACGTGGCGTCCAGCCTTGGTAGCAGCCGTTTCATAGGGACCACGAAATGGCCGAGATCTCTGGAAGGGGATAGCGGAGAACTCTTGCCTCTTCGTTACTCCTATCGCGCGAGTCCGGAAGGCCTGATCGATTTCACCGCTCTACTACCAGGGCTAGACCTGTCGTTTCGGCTTCACACTATGTCCTTTACTAATGGCACCCTTGGCGCCGGCGACCTTCTGCTAGCCTGCAATCTTCCCGCCATAGAACGAGGCGACGTTCTTACGGTAAATGTGTTGGAGCCATCTCTCTCCCTGAATGGTTTGCGATTGCAGCCACAGGAAGCGCGGCATATCACGACCCGAAAATTTGTTTCGGAGATTCAGCAGAACTTTGAAGGTCGGCGATATAGTCGCCTGTGCACGCACTATCTTCCCTATGACGACAAGAAAATTGGCCAAGATTACTACTTCGGCGATGACTATGTCGACTATGGGAAAACCTCTCCTTCGGGCGGTCTGGCTCTTCTAAAACGATACGCGGCCCATGGGCGGCTCCTGGACATCGGTTGCGCTCTAGGAATATTTGCAAAGGCATTTCTCGATGCTGGGCTAGATGTATGTGGCACAGACATTTCGGAATTCGCCATTGAACAGGCGAGTCTATTGGTGGGCGCGAATCGAGTCAGGCGCGCAGACCTCGACGCCGACGACATACCTTTTGAAGGATATTTCGACACAATTTGGATGTCAGACGTAATCGAGCATTTCGCTGCTCCACAAGCCGTATTGGCGAAAGTTTCCTCACGGGCGCGAAAGGGAGCTCTGCTTTTTCTGCACACAAGCAATAGCGATTCGCTAACGCATCGACTTTTTGCAAAAGACTGGGAAGGATACTCGGACTATTCCCATCATGGTGTAGACCAAGTCACATGCTCGAGCCTTCGCGCCTGGATGGATGAGTTTGGTTGGGAAATTATTCATTGGGAATGCGGAAACATCTGGGCTGAGGGGTGTGATCCGGTACTGATGCGCCTGAAGGAGATCTTCGGACTAATACCGGAACTGCGTGTATTTCTCGAAGAGATGGAACTCGGTGACGCGATCCAATTGGTGGCGCGTAAACGATAGCATTGTTCAATTTCAATGTTTGTTTGCCCGCTCGATCCAATTAAGCAATCAGGCGCATGAAAGTTCTCGTCACCGGTGCAGGCGGTTTCATCGGAAGCCACGTGACCGAGTTGCTGTTGCGCGAAGGCCACCAGGTGCGAGCGCTGGCTCGTTATAACGGCCGAGGCGACATCGGACATCTAAACTCTCTGCCCGCAGAATTGCTCGATCGTCTCGACATTCGACTGGGAGATGTGACCGATCCGTTTCTGATGCGTGATCTGGTCGACGATTGCGAGAGCGTCCTGCACCTCGCAGCTCTCATCGGCATTCCTTATTCCTACGTCGCTCCGGCCTCCTATGTCGCAACCAACGTGAGCGGTACGCTCAACGTTCTGGAGGCCTGCCGGCAGGCCAAGGTACGGCGCGTCATCGTTACTTCTACGAGCGAAGTTTACGGAACGGCCGTCTACACTCCCATCGATGAGAAGCATCCCCTGCAGGGCCAGTCGCCGTATTCGGCGAGCAAAATTGCCGCCGACAAGCTGGCTGAATCTTACTTTCGCAGCTTTGACGTTCCGGTGGCGACTTTACGGCCATTCAATACGTTCGGTCCCCGGCAGTCGGCGCGGGCAGTCATTCCCACGATCCTGATACAGGCCTTAGGCGGTGCGCGTGAAATCGAACTGGGCAATTTGGAAGCTACGCGCGATCTCACCTTCGTGACCGACACGGCGCGCGCATTCTTGCTCGCGCTGACTGCTGCCGACATCGAGGGCCAAACGATCCAGTTCGGCCGAGGTGAGGCGTTCTCAATCCGCGAAATCGCGGCCCTGTGCCTGAAGATCACCGGCAGCCAAGCCAAAATCATTACGTCCAAGCGGCGATTGCGACCAGAAAAAAGCGAAGTGGGATTGCTCCTCTGCGATTCGGCGAGAGCACAGGCGCTGCTGGGATGGACTGCCCAAGTTTCCCTGGAAAGCGGGATAAAGTTGACGGCAGATTACATTCGCCCTCGCCTTTCGCAGTATCGGCCGCGCGACTATTCCATATGAGAGAGGAATCCGCAGCAACGCCGAGCAACTCTCGCGCCGCCCACGGCCTGCGCACCGTCATACTGGCGGGCGGAAAGGGAGTGCGCCTTCAACCCTTCACCATCAACTTTCCCAAACCTCTGGTTCCGCTGGGTGACATCCCTATTATTGAAGTGCTGATTCGGCGGCTTATCACATTCGGACTGACCGACGTCACTTTGACGCTCGGTCATCTTGCCGGCCTGATCAAAGCCTATTTTCACCATCGCCAGGAATTGTCTCGTCAGCTGACATTGCATTTCGTGGAAGAGGACGAACCCACCGGGACCGCGGGATCGCTGGCGCTTGTCCCTGATCTGACAGATACGTTTCTGGTCATGAACGGCGACGTGCTCACAGATTTGAATTTTGACGAACTGGTTTCGTTTCATCGGCGCGAGAAGGCAGCGCTTACCATTGCAACGCACCGGCGAATCGTCAAAATTGATTTTGGCCTGCTGGATTTTGGAGAGGATCATCGCGTGACCGGTTATCGCGAAAAACCGGAATATCGCCACGACGTCAGTATGGGCGTTTACGTTTACGAACCGAGAGTGCTGCGCTTTATCGAGCCAAAGAAGTATCTCGACTTTCCTGATCTTGTGCTGAAGTTGGTTCGCGCGGGGGAAAAAGTCTGTGCCTGGCCTTTTGCGGGGCTTTGGCTCGATATCGGACGTACGCACGATTATGCCGAGGCCCAGCAACTTTTCGCCGACAAACCGAAAGTGTTTCTCAACGAAGAGCCGGAGGAGATTTAGTTGCCGACCTGGAATATTCCGCTAAGCGATCTGGATTACGGCCAGGAAGAAATGGACGCGGTCGCGCGCGTACTGCGAAGCAAATGGCTTTCAATGGGGCCGGAAGTTGAAAGCTTCGAAGCGGAATTCGCCGCCATGCAGGGTGCGAAATACGCGCTGGCGGTTTCCAGTGCGACTGCCGGACTTCATCTCGCTTACTTAGCGGCCGAGATTGGACCCGGCGACGAAGTCATCCAGCCCGCCCTGAACTTCATTGCCGCGGCGAACATGACTGTCGCCTGTGGGGCTACTCCCATTTTTGCCGACATTATTAGTCTCGCCGAGCCGACCATCGATCCTGCTGACGTGGCACGTTTGATCACCCCGCGAACCAAGGCCGTCGTGGTCATGCATTACGGTGGAAATCTGTGCCGAATGGCTGAATTGCCGACGTTACGCCGGGAACGAAATATAGCTCTCATTGAAGACGCCTGCCATGCCCTCGGCGCTCGCTACCAGGATCCGCGTGGGCGGCCACCGCATGGAACAATGGCCGGAACGATTGGAGAGATTGGGACGTTTTCGTTTTTTGCCAACAAGAACCTCGTCACGGGTGAAGGCGGCATGGTTGTTACGAATCACGACGATCTCGCGGCCAAGGCGCGACTGTTTCGGTCGCACGGCATGACTTCTCTGACGTGGGACCGTCATCGAGGTCACGCCAGCAGTTATGGGGTCGTATCTCACGGCTACAATTACCGCCTTGACGAACTCCACGCCGCACTCGGTCGCGTGCAACTCAAGAAACTATTGGGCAATAATGAACGTCGCCGAAAATTACTCTATGGCTACAAGAACGCGATCGATTCAATGCCTGGATGGATCATGCCATTCGGCGAATCCATTGGAGCTTCTGCCGGACATCTCATGGTCGCGGTTGCACCCAACTCGACGGCGCGCCAGGAGGCGGTGGATCGCTTGCGGAGCGCGGCGGTTCAGTCAAGCCTGCACTATCCTTGCATCGCGGACTTCGGGGCCTTCGCGAAGCAGACCAATCAACCGCTGCCGATCACGCGCGAATTTGTGAGCAAAGCAATCACGCTGCCGCTATATCCCACCATGGCCGAGAAGGACATATATAAGGTGTGCGACGTGATTGGGACGCCGGTTAATAAGGTTTAAAAATCGATGAACCACAGTCCCAATTCTCCGATGCGTGTTCTAGTAATCGGTCGCTTCACCTCCATTCACACTATTCGATTTGCCGAAGAACTACAGAGACAGGGAATGGATGTTGCGGCTTTATACATTGGGCCAGCAAAGTCCCATCCGAACGTGCGCGTCTACCACGTGGAGAAGAACATGCGGATTTTTGGCATCCCGCACACTGCAACGCTCGGATGTTTGCTGTACCTTCGGAACGCTATCCGTGACTTCCGCCCGGATATTATTCACGTCCAAGATGATGCGAGGATTCCGCGCTGGCTAAGTTTCGTCTGTCCACCCAACGTGCTGAGAGCCTACACAAATTGGGGGCACAATTCGGCGATTGCGAATGCTCGGAATTTCCAAAAAGGCCTTGCGGAAACCGATCTAGTGACATCCGACGCGCCGGATGTTCTCGAAGAAATCGCGCGTTTTGCCCCGCGTGCCCGGCAAGAGATAGTGCGCTTCGCGGCTGACCCAGGAATGTTTTCTCCCGGCGAACCGGACCAATCGATAGTGGACCAATACGGACTGAACCCTGAGGGCTTGTACATCATAAGCCCGCGGTCAATTCGGCCGGTCTACAATCAAATGACTCTGATTCGCGCGCTGCCTCCTATAGTAAGAATGTTTCCAGATTTGCAGATCATTCTCAAACATCACCATGTCGACAATTATGACGACTCCAGCGACTACGAGAAGCAAATCCGCGACGAGGCGAAACGATTGAACGTTTGGGACCGAATAATCCGGCTCGATCACCTGCCCTATGCTCATCTGTGCCAACTCTTCCGATTATGTCGTGCCGCGGTGTCAATCCCGCTTGAGGATGGATTCCCTGCGACCATCTTCGAGGCAATGGCATGTGGGTGTCCGCTTATTGTGTCGAACGATAGAAGCTATGATGGTGTGGTCGTCGATGCCGTGAATTGTCTGACGGTTGAACCTACCGACACGATCGCGCTTACGAGCGCTCTAACGCGCATTTTATCGGATTCAAACTTTGCAAGGCGCATTCGGGAAGAAGCTTTGAAGACGGTTTGCGAGAAGGGTGATTTCAAAAAAGAAATCTCTCGGTTAACTCAGACTTATCGATCGCTGATTCAAACGCGCATGCAAACCTAGCTTATGAAAAGGTATGGCTTAATCAGGCCTATCACTATGATAGGCATCGCTTTTGTAAAAGCCGGCGGCCGTATCGTCCGTTCGGCATACCAACAGAGACGGCTCCAAACCGGAACGGGTGTCAAAGTCGGATACGATGTGACCTTTTTTGGCGAGGGGGAGGTTCTCCTTGGAGATCGAGTAACAATTGAGTCGGGCGTACAGTTCAGAGTGGAGGAAGACGCGGTTGTCGAAGTTGGTGCTGGGTCCTACATTGGAGAACATTCGACGTTGCAGGTACGAAAAGGACAACGTATTCGTCTCGGACGGAACTCGCGACTAGGCGCGAGGTGCCACCTCGTCGGCGAGCGGGGTATTTCACTGGGGGATGAGAGTTCGCTCGGATCGGAGTCATTTGTTGGTCCTCGCGAAGATGGCGGTCAGGGATCGCTGGTGGTCGGAGCAAAATCTCATCTTCACAGCCACACATGGATCGACTTGTGCGCTGACGTAACTGTCGGCGATTGCGTCCATACGGGTCCGAATTGTGCCTTCTACACGCACAATCACGTGCCGATGACGGGCAAACTTGTTTGGGATCAACTGCCAACTTTCGCACCGATACGTGTCGGCTCGGGGATCTGGATCGGCCACGGATGTTACATTCTGCCAGGTGTCTCGATAGGGGACAATTCTACGATCGCTACAGGCGCTGTCGTCACAAAGTCTCTTGAACCCTGGACTACGGCTGGCGGAGTTCCGGCGCGCGTACTTAAGAAACTCCTTGCGTAAGACATCGGTGTGAGTTGAGCTCTGACTTTCGGGCAGCAAGGCTCTAGAGGGGCTGTTTCACCTGACAAAATTGAGTTCCAGACGCACTCGTCCGAGGTTGTTACTGCTGGCGCCCGGTGGTTGGATTCATAGTGGAAATGCCCTGCGCGCAGCTGTGAGGACTGGCTTCGATACGACATTCGTTGATGTCAACCACCCCCAACTCGAAGAATCCCTGCCTTACACCTTCATCCCGCTCCCTCGATCGGGTTACAACTCCTGGCGCAGAGTTTTGCCAGATCAAACTGCAAGATGGTTCAGGGATCAAATTCTTGTTCGGCGGTTGAGACACCTTTGGAAACGAGTGGCGCCTGACGTTGTCCATGTATGCTGGATCGACTTTCGAGCAGCGTTGTGCGCCAGAGCTGGAATGACTCCGCTAATTCTTTCGGCGTGGGGTAGCGACGTCAACGTGAATCTTGAAGCAGGAGCTGATCCAGTGTTCCGGGCTTATGTCATAGAAGCTTTATCCGGTGCTTCGCTCACGATCGTTGATGCTCCCGGTATGATAGCGCGCTGCGTAAGCCTCGCAGGTCGACCAGTACCTTCAGAGATGCTTCATCTGGGAGTGGATACCGACCAATTCCGAGGTGGCTTACGCCGAGAGAGGGCCGAACTACGGGCGCAGCTTAGGATTTCCGATGATGACGTCCTGCTTTCTTCGATGCGGCAACTCACTCCGCCGTACAATCACGACTTGATACTAGGTGCCTTCGCCTCCTGTATTCCTCAATTGCGGAGGAAAGCCTACCTTCTTTTCAAAGGCTTTAACGCTCATCAGGACTACTGCGAAATGCTCCAATGCAAGACTCGTGAATACGGAATCTCTGATCGGGTTCGATTTATTGACGAGATGCCACACACTGCGCTGCCATCCTTGTACGCTGCTACGGATGTCGTGATTAATTTCCCGCAGCGCGACAGCTTTCCGGTGACTTTGCTCGAGGCGGCAGCCTGTCAACGGGCAGTCATTTGTAACAGACTCGAGACTTACGCAGGCGTGATCCTTGATGAAAACGTAACGTGGGTCACACCAAACGATAGTCTGGCACTTGCCGCCGCTATCACAGACAGAACTAACAATTACGAATACCACGAGGATGAGTTCGTGAAGGTTCGCGAGGCGATCATTGCTGGGTTCAGTGACCTGCGGTATCAAGAGCGACTAGGAGCTATTTATCGCCGAGAAGCTGGCATTGACGGCGGAAGAATCGATCATGGGAATACGGGGCAGAATTAAGCGCGAAATACGGGGCGTCAATCACTGGTTGCACCCACTGACCCAGGCGAAAGTGTTGGAAGCGTTGCGGTCGTTCGGGCCGTTTCCTACGGAAAGGCTGATGGTGCACAGTTCACTCTCCGCTTGCGGCTATATTCGCGGGGGCCCGTCGGCTGTGATCGAAGTGTTGCGGACGTGGGTCGGGGAGCGTGATCTGGTGATGCCAACCCACACGTATTGTTATCCCGACAAGGATGGCCGGGGGCCGCAATTCAATCCGGCGTTCACACCGAGTCTAATCGGAGAGATCACGAATGCATTCTGGCGCCAGCCGAAGGTGGTGCGCAGCCTGCATCCAACGCACTCGCTGGCGTGTTTGGGCGCCGGAGCCGTCGAATTGTGTGCTGGACACGAATTCTGCGACACGCCGTGCGGCGCCGGCACACCTTATGAAAAGCTGGTCTTGCGAGATGCCAGCGTCTTAATGTTCGGAGTAACGCTGAACACGTACACACTATTTCATACAGCGGCTGACGCGGCCCGAGTGCCCTATCTCTATGAGCGGGCCCCGTGCCATCTGGAGGCCGTCGATCGCACTGGCCGGATCAGACCGATCACTATGCGTCGGCACGACATTAACATTCCCCGTCGCTACGCCCAGATGGACCACTGGCTGGAAGAACGCGGCCTGTTGTTGCGCCGCTCGCTGGGCTTGGGGCAGTTGCTGTTTATCCCACATGCCGGCGTGGTGCACCGTCAGTTGGTTGATGCGCTCCACATCGACCCACTCCTACTCGTGGCACCCGAGGCTCGGGCGTCGTTGGCGGAGCGTTTCGGGGTTGTAACTCCCGCGCCTTTCGCCTAAACCGAAACTGGTATTAACGGCCAAGCACATTGTCTCGGTGACTGAGAAGCTCAACATTTCGCCGACCGATTCGCAATCGCAGACCCTTCCGCCCGAGCACCACGACAGTCGGTCCGTTTCTGTAGTTATTCCTTGTTACAACGCTGAAAAATGGATCGCGCGTAGTATCCAAAGTGTTCTCGACCAGCATCACGTGACGGTGGAGATCATCGTGATTGACGATGGTTCCGCAGACAATAGCCTCGAAATTATCAAAACATTCGGCGACCGGGTCAGGTGGAAAACTGGTCCTAACCTGGGAGCCTGCCGGGCGCGGAATTGCGGGCTGGAGTTGGCCAGCGGCGACTTCATCCTCTTTCTCGATGCGGATGACTATATCGAACCGGATTCTTTAGCCGAATGGGTTGCACAAGGCTCTGATGTAGACCTGGTATTCGGCCCCTCCGCCTACGAGACGGCCCAAGGCCGAACTTTCATTAAGGCGCCCAGTCCAGTGGCGAACGGCCATTCCATGGTTCGCCAGTGGCTGCAGGGACAGTTCATACCTTCTTGCTCTGTGCTGTGGCGACGGTCCTTCCTAAGCGCAATTGGCGGCTGGGACCCGGGAGTGTTGCGCAATCAGGATGGAGAGGTAACCGTAAGAGGTCTGTTGAAGGGCGCTCGCGTCGGAGTTGCTCAGCGTGGCCTCGGCGTCTATGTGGAGCACCGACGTGGTGTTTCGAAACGCGCAGGTCGCGACGTATTAGCGTCTCTACTGTCATCTTTTGAAAGCTTATGGGCGCTCGCACAGCAGGAGGGTCAAAGCGGGACGCAGAAGGATTTTGCTCGAATCTTTTATCGGATAGCTTATGAGGCTTTCGCCAGCGGTGTCGACGATATAGGCTACGTTGCGCTGTCGCGAGCACGCCAAATGGGACTGAAGGGCCATTCAGGTACGTTCGCGCACCGGACGCTGTCGAATCTTCTAGGCTTAAGGAACAAACTGCGCGTCACCGGAATAATCAAGGGTCGTCGCATAACTGGATCGAGCAACGGGACCGCGAATCAGCCGCTCAAATGATCAAGTTGTTGTCTGCTCGTCGCGGTGCCATGGATGCAACAGTCTTCGCAAAACCCGCTTTGGGCGTTTGAAACCAAACTTCCACCTGAATAGGCATTTATCGGCTCGTGTGTATTCGTCTGGATACTTTTGAAGACGCTTGGGAATGAGTTGGATGTCGTTCTCTCTCAGTTCAAGTCCGTGCCATGGAACGGCGATCGCACCCATGACGTTCGATTGCGACAGAAACACATGGCCGTCGTAACCGACAAAAATGTGAGGTATGTTCGAGTCGTCGCGTATAAGTGCCAGTGAATTGTCCGTGATTCCGAAGGCTCCAAAGTGATCCGATGTCACAAACAGAAGATTGAGTTCCGTGGCCGCAATCAATTCATAGCCTTTGCGTCTGCCCAATTCAACGAGCGACGCTGGGCTTGCTCCCTGCCTTCTTCCAGGCTCCTTTTTCTGCACGAACAACGCCGAATTCGACAACGTTGGGTTGTACTCGATGATTACCAACTGCGGGCGATACTCCTGCACTGACTCCCAGACGTAATAGTCGTTTCCGTCTATGTCGATGGACAGCAGGTCGAACTGTTTCGGAATCTCACAACGGGCGAGCAGGGCATCGAGGGAATCGGCTGGCGAGAAGCCAACAAACGCATTCAGAAGGACATTACGATCGGAAGCTCCGTGCGTACGCTCCAAATCAGAGAACCTGACCGGATTCGCCTCGATCAACACCGCACGGTAATTCTGGGAGGAGATGAGATCGTAAGTATTGCTGAAACGCTTTCCGTCCCAGGCGCCAAACTCAACGCACCAGGACGTCCGCTGAGGGAGCAGGCTCAACGCTTTGGCAATTATGCCGTCCTCGCCACACTGCGATGTGACGTTTGAGGCGTGCCGCGACAACCACCGACTTTGTTCTTGTAATTGCTTGAGCATGGATATCAATTCTAACCTCAGTTCTGGATGGGCACTGTTTATTAGGTAACTGATCTCCTGTGGGGTAAACTGACCAAATCCATGTCAAAATTGCGGCAAATTATAAAGAAGACTCCCCTGTATCACCCGTTGAATTCCCTTCGGGCCGATCTGAGACGCTTGAAATGGCGATGCCTTGGGTGTCCCGTGCCACCACCTCCGGAGGTTAAGCACGCGACAATCAAGGATTATGCCAAAAGATTCGGCTTAAGCGTGCTGGTTGAGACGGGGACATACTCGGGCGACACGATCGCCGCAACAAGGAACCAATTCGCCGAAATTTACTCGATCGAACTTTCGCCGGAATTCCATAAATCTGCGAAGCAGAAGTTTGACGATGATCCGAGAGTGCACTTGCTACTCGGGGACAGCGGCACCGTTCTTAGAGAGATTCTGTTAGCTCTGAACCGAACCGCGCTGTTCTGGCTGGATGCTCACTACTCGGGCGGTTCCACGGCCCGAGGAGCCGTCGACAGCCCGATCATTCAGGAATTGGAGACGATTCTTGCTCTGCGTCCCAATTCTGTGGTGCTGATCGATGACGCAAGGTGCTTTGATGGTAGCAACTCTTACCCCACTTTGGCAGAGCTAAGCCAATACATTAGGGACAACGCACCTCATTGGAACCTTGCGGTTAAGCACGACATCATCCGTCTTCACTAATCTGTATCGGGAAATCAGATGCGCATTTTCTGCGCCGTTCGACATTCCAATGATCCCAAGCGTTTCTACGGCGCGCTCTGGAGTGGGAACTTCTATCCTGCCTTGCGCGAACTGGGTCATGAACTCGTGGAATCGCGAGTCGATTTAGCTCCCACGAGCGAGTTCATGACGACCGCGAAGGATTTCACGTCCGAACAGTCGAACATTCGCGCGAACACCACTCAGCAGATTCTTCACGAAGTAAAAAAGGCGCACGCCGAAAAGCCGATCGATTTGTTCCTCAGCTACTTTTACATCTCGCATTTTGATCCAGCCGGGTTCGCTCAGATACACGCCTGGGGAATCCCCACGGTCAATTATTACTGCAACAGCATCCACCAGTTCGAATTGGTCGCGGAGATCGCTGCCAAGGTGAACTACTCCTGGCACGCAGAGAAGCACGCGCGCTCCTCATACAAAGCGGTCGGCGCAAATCCGGTCTGGGTGCAGATGGCGGCTGATCCGCAGGTTTACAGACCATTTGAAGGAGCCAATCGGTTGCCCAACGCGGCGTTTGTCGGCCTGCGTTATGCAGACCGCGATCGCTGGATGGCTGCTTTGGTTCGCGCCAACGTTCCCGTCGACATTTATGGACCTGGTTGGGGCCAGGATCCCTCGTCCGAAATCACATCCGACAAGACGCCGACAGATTCGTCAACGTCGCAGGCGAAGAGCTATCTTGTAGAAATTCGCCGCAACTTCTCAAAGCATGGTTTGGTCGATGGATTGGCGCGAACCTGGAGGCAATATGACCATCGCCAGCAAACCCATCGACTTTTTCCCATGTTCCGTCCGCTGGCCAAAGGTCCCATCCCGTTCACCCGAATCTGCGAGGTGTTTTCTTCCCATGAAGTCATCCTGAATTTTAGTAATGTCTGGGCAGATGGCCGGCCCGGTTCGAAGCTGATTCCGCACGTCAGGCTCCGCGATTTTGAAGCTCCCATGTGCCGTACTTGCTTTCTGACCGGACATACAGATGAAATCACAGAGTTCTATGAGATTGGCAAGGAGATCGATACGTACAACAACAAGGAAGAACTCGTAGATAAGGTTCGGTTCTATCTGTCTCACGCGCAGGCGGCCGAGCAACTGCGCGAAAAGGGATATCAACGGGCTCGGCGCGACCACACGTGGGTTCGCCGGTTTGAGCAGCTGTTTCGTGAAATAGGAATGGCTTGATCGGAAAATGATTCGGCTATGAACACACTTTTGGTCACCGGATCATCGGGGTTGATCGGCTCGGAAGTAGTTGGGCATTTTGCCAGCCAGGGCTGGGCCGTTCATGGCATCGACAACAACCAGCGCGCGGATTTCTTCGGCCCCGCCGGCGATACGAACTGGAACCGGCGCCGGCTCATCGCTACGTATCCCGCATTCAAACATCATGACCTGGATATTCGTGATCGTGAACAGATTCTGAAGTGCGTGAGCGAGTTGCGGCCGATGTTAGTGGTACACGCCGCTGCCCAGCCCAGCCATGACTTGGCCGCCTCACGTCCGTTCGATGATTTTGACGTCAACGCTGGTGGAACTCTCAATCTCCTCGAAGCCGTTCGCCGCCACGCGCCTCAAGCCGTTTTTGTCCACATGAGCACCAACAAGGTGTACGGTGATCGCCCGAATACGATCAAACTACGGGAGCTTCCCACCCGTTGGGATTATGACGATCCTGCGTTCGCCAAGGGTATTCGTGAAGATTTTTCGATCGATCAGAGCAAGCACAGTCTCTTCGGCGCTTCAAAAGTCGCCAGCGATGTTATGGTTCAGGAATATGGGCGATACTTCGGACTGCGCTGCTGCTGCCTGCGCGGCGGTTGCCTCACCGGTCCGAATCACAGCGGTGTCGAGCTGCATGGATTCCTCAGCTACCTGATCAAGTGCAACCTTGAGGGCCGGTTCTACAAAATCTACGGCTACAAGGGCAAACAAGTGCGCGACAACATTCACTCGCTGGACGTCGCCCGGTTTATCCAAGCTTTTTTTGAGAACCCTCGCTGCGCGGAGGTCTACAACATCGGTGGTGGGCGCGCCAACAGTTGCTCGATTCTTGAAGCATTTCAACGAATCGAGAATCTTAGTGGGGAAAAAATGCGGTACGAACATGTGGATCAAAACCGCGAGGGTGATCACATCTGCTATATCAGTGACTTATCCAAAATGAAGGCTCACTATCCAAGTTGGGATATCAGCAAATCGCTGGACGAGATCTTCGCGGAGATTTACCAAAGCTGGGTGAAAGGCCGCGCAGCATGAATCTCCAATTGTGAAAGTTTGGTTTCGAACGCTGGGCCTCTCGGATGGCCGCTGAACTCTTGCCGGTTACAGTCGTGATCCCGACTCGAGACCGTGCTGCGGCGCTGCGGCGGACTTTTGAAAGCCTGGCGGAACAATCTTCCCAGCCGGCTGAATTGAGGATCGTGGACGCCTCGACCGATGGAAGCACGCGTTCGCTGTGTGAGGAAGAGTCAATTCCAAAGTTGCGGTCGGCGGTGTCCTGGTGCCAGGCCGACGTGGCTGGCGCTGCCAGCCAGCGCAATCAAGGCGTTCGTGCGGCCTCCCAGTCCATGATCGGCTTCATGGATGATGATGTCCTGTTGGAGCCCGACTGCTTCGCGCGTCTATGGCGGGCGTTGAATTCCGACGATCGGATGGGAGGGGTGAATGCGATGATAACCAACCAGCGTTATCAATCGCCGGGCCGGATCAGCCGATTCGTTTTTCGCCTCATGGACGGCCACGCCGAGTCGTCCTATGCCGGAAGGGTTCTGGGCCCTGCGGTTAACCTGTTGCCGGAAGATCGCGAGGACCTTCCTGAAGTTGTGCCCGTAGAATGGCTGAACACCACTTGCACGCTATATCGGCGCGAAGCGCTGCCTGATCCACCGTTCCCCGAACACTTCCAGGGCTATTCACTGATGGAAGATGTAACTCTGTCTCTCACGGTGGGCCGGCATTGGAAGCTTGCCAATGCCCGCACGGCGCGGATCTATCATGATTCGCAGCCCGGAAGTCACAAGGGGGATCCGAACCTCATTGCTGAAATGCAGTTAACCAACCGCCACTATGTAATGACGAAAGTGCTCGGGCGAAGCCAGATTTCTGACTACTTCAAGCTTTTTCTGTTCGAGATGTTTTCGCTCGCATCCATACTCCAAGTTCCGTCGGGCAGAGCGGTATTCGTTCCCACGCTGCGCGGCAGGGCTAAAGCGACATGGTCTATTCTGATGAGACGACGATTACGGCCTTAACCTCCACGAGTAATCCCACGGCCACCCCGGACTGGGGTGAAGTGCTGGTTGGAATCGTGACTCGCAATCGTCATGAAGTCCTACCGAAGGCTATTGAATCAGCGTTACGCCAGACGTATCCGCGGGTTCAGGTTGCGGTTCTGGACGACGGGTCCGAGGACGATACGCCGCAACTCTGTTCCCAGTATCCATCCGTTCGTTGGATCCGGTGGGAACGGTCGCGAGGGTATTTAGAGGCGCGAAATTACTTGATGCTGGAAAGCAATGCGGACTTCTACCTTAGCTTGGACGATGATGCATGGTTTCTAAACGGCGATGAGATCGGCATTGCCGTGGAGCACATGGAAGCGAATCCAAGGGTAGCGGCGGTTGCATTCGACATCCTTAGCCCAGACCGTGACAAACCGAGTCCAAGGTCCGAGCCTCGGCCAACTCATTTGGTTATCGGTTGCGGGCACATGCTTCGAACCTCGGCGGTTCGCGAATGTGGATTCTATGTGCCCGGCCCGGGTCAATATGGATCGGAAGAAATTGACCTCTGCATTCGTTTGCTCGACCGGAATTGGGGGATCGATTTCTTTCCGGGCGTAAACGTTTGGCACGATAAAACCAAGGTCGCGCGGGACATTCAGGCCCAGCACCGTTCCGGGGTATGCAATGATTTGTCTTTTGCTGCCCGACGCTGTCCCTTTCCCCTTGTGCTCGCTATCATACCCGTCAAGGTGATCAACCACCTCCGGTTCGCGGCGGCCAATCGCCTGCTGAAGTCTTGTCTCGCAGGTTTTGGGCTTTTCTTTCGCCACGCGCGTGAGGTCTGGAGCAGCCGCGAGCCGGTGCACGCTCAAGCGTTCGTGGAGTTCATTCGCCGGTCCCGCAAACCTAGATGAGAAGCGCTCTCGAATATCTACTGTTGACGGCGAGCCGCGGTGCAGCGAGCCGGCTGCGGCTGGCTTTATATCGCTTTCTCGGAATGAAAACTGGTGTGCGCAACCGAATGGAGGGTCTCGGAAGAGTTCGCCGCTGCTCACAAATCGAAATCGGTTCCTACAACTCCTTTACTCAGGGTTGCTGGCTCTGGCCTAACAATGAGAGCTACCAGGGCGTTCGCATCAGGATTGGCGATTGGAATTACTTTAACCGCAACCTCATGATTGACGCCTGCGGGTTAGTTGAGATTGGCGATCACAACATGTTTGGGCCAGATATCTACATCACCGATTCAAACCACCGATTCGGTATCGGCCTGGCGCCGAATGAGCAGCCGATGGATGCGGGCAAAGTCAAGATCGGGAACCGCTGTTGGATCGGAGCAAAGGTTGTGATCCTGAAGGATGTGGAACTCGGAGACGGGTGCGTTGTTGGGGCCGGCGCCGTCGTGACTAAGAGCGTTGCGCCGGGCAGTGTAGTAGCCGGTGTGCCGGCGCAAACTCTGGCGCAAAATCGTTCAGTGTCAGTTTAGGAGTTGTTTAAGCGACTCAATCGTTTGACCCGCATGCTCCGTAGCGTCCCCTAATGCTGGCGATTCTCACCACGCATCCGATTCAATATCAGGTCCCCTTGTGGCAAGCGCTGGCGCGCGACGGTCGCGTGCCTTTTGAGGTTTGGTATTTGACCGACCACGGAACCCGGCGCAGCAGGGATCGCGAATTCGGCCAGACCTTCGCCTGGGATATTGACACGCTGTCGGGTTACACCCATCGTTTCCTTGACGTGGATCGGCGGGCAACTCCAGCGAGTTTCTGGAAATGCCGCTTGCGCGAGCGGCTGCGGGACCGGCTGCGAGCCAGCCACGCTAGCGCCCTTTGGATTCAAGGATGGCAAGTTGCGGCCTATTGGCAGGCTGTTCGGGAAGCGCGGGCAGCGGGTGTTGAGGTTTGGTTGCGTGGCGAGAGTAACGACCTTGCTCCGCAGCCGACGTGGAAGCGGACGCTGAAACGAGCACGAAACGGATGGCTGTTCCGGAGAGTAGATAAGTTCTTTTACATCGGCAGTGCAAATCGCCGACTCTATGTCGAATCCGGAGTTTCAAGCGAGAAGCTGTATGCGGCTCCTTATGCCGTGGACAACGAACGATTTGCGACGCAGGCCGCGGCTCTTCGGCCTGGCCGGGATGCACTTCGGGAGCAGTGGGGCATTCCTCAGGACGCGTTCTGCATTCTATTCTGCGGGAAATTTATTCCCAAGAAACGGCCATTGGAACTGGTTGCGGCGGTGCGAGTTGTCCTGGAAAAAAGAGCGTTGTCGAAGCTACATCTTCTGTTCGTCGGGTCGGGGGTATTGGAACCAGAACTCCGCCGAGTGTGCCACGTCGTGTCTGATACCGGAGTGGGCCAAACAGTTTCGCAAAGCGAACAGGCGGATCATGCGTCTGTGCGTCCGCCAGCTTCCTTTGCCGGCTTCCTGAATCAGAGCGAGATATCCCGGGCATACGTTGCGGCTGATTGCCTGGTTCTGCCCAGCGACTATCGGGAGACGTGGGGACTGGTGGTGAACGAAGCGTTGGCTAGCGGTTTGCCGTGTCTCGTAAGTCAGGCGTGCGGATGCGCCGAAGACCTTTCGATCTGCGATACATTTGCTCCCGGCGACATCGACATGCTCTCCGCGAAATTAGTCCGGCTCGCGCAGGAGGGCTGTGAGATTGTCGCGCCTCCTACGATGTCGGAAAGCGTCTCCTCCATCGTTCGAGCCTACTCTGATTTAACGATTCCAACTCCCGCTGCAATTGCCGAAGATCTGTGCGATCATTCGAGGAAGTAAGGTCCATGATTCAGGATTCGAAATCGTTGTATAACCGTTGGCACGAACAAGTAAATGCCGGCACTGAGACCTCCGATCCCATGGCATTTCCGTGGTATCGTGCGGCATTCAATGGGATACAAAGCAACCTCAAAGGCGATGTTTTGGAATACTGAAGGGATTTGGTGTCATGACCAGACTGGCTAATGGATTTCTTAAGGCGACGCAAATCGGTTGTGCTCTCTATCGCTTTAACACTTTGCGAATCGCATCCCGCGTCTTTTCAAATGTTTCCGCGGACGTTGCGTCACGAGACTTCTGCGGAAGAACGCTATATGTCGATACCAAGAGGGGGAATCCTCAACGCCTCTTGTATCTAGAGGGAGAGCGCTTTATAGAGGAGCGTAGCATTGTCAGGAGCCTCGTGCGGCCGGGACTCGGGGCTGTCGACGTTGGCGCAAACATTGGTTATTACGCTTTGATGTTGGCAAACCAACTCGGCTCTGGGAGCGAAGTGATTTGCATAGAGCCGGAGCCGGCGAATCTAATTGAACTTCGCAGAAACATTGAAGCTAATCACCTTACTAATGTTACTGTTCTTGCGGCTGCGGCCGCCGCTGAGGATGGATCTGCCGAACTGTTGCGTGGAATAAACGGTCACGTAGTTCCGCCGGGGCACGGCGAAGTAAGAGTAAGGACGCTGGCTCTCGATACCTTGGCTGATCGTGCAATTGGGTTTATTAAGATCGACGTCGAGGGCTACGAGCTCGAAGTGTTGCGCGGGGCACGAAATCTAATTTCGCGGCATCAACCCAATTTGTTTGTAGAAGTGCATCCGCAGTTTCAATTGGAGCCAGACGGCGTTGCTCAGGTGGTGCGACTGATTTTGGAATACTACCCCAGTGCTGTGGCGTACATCCGACGCGAGAGTACGGTACTCCACAAGATAGGTCAACGCTACTTTGGTAGGCCGACATTCAGGTCTTCCCCGGTAGATATGAGTTTGGCAGAATATCCCCAGATCTTTTGGATTGCGTGTTCACCAAACTATCTGGCAGACGGGGCTCGGCGATCAGTTGCATAGTTTGCGCGCAATTTGTAAAGATCGCGCACCGTTGAGGCTATGTCTTTGGTAACTGTGGCTGGCACCGAGCGGATACTGGGAGACGGCGCCGCGCCGAGGCGATCACTAAGGATACTTGCTATCGTGCCAAGCGGTTTCTGCTTTGGCCTCCAAGATCTGACACTGGCGTTCTTTGCACAATTGCCACCCGACATCAATTCACATTTTCTTGGAACTCGCTGGACCGATGGGGAATTCGACAGGCGGCTTGATGGCCTCGGCATTCCACACTCGGCGACGTGGCTCGGTATGTTTTCCCGGAAGGTCGATTCGCGAAACCTTCGCATGACGCTAGAGAGCCTACGAAAGTTGCCCATCGCATGGCGAGACCTTCTGCGGCAATGGAGTTCTTTCCGCCCTGATGTGATCTACTTGGCAAATCATCACGAGGCGATTCTTTTGTCGCCTATATTATTCTGGCTGCGTCGGCGTGTCGTTTGTCACATGCATGATCCACCTCCTCCGATCCGATTTCAAAGGTTTAGCTTTTTCATTTGGCGCCGGACGATTGGAAGATTCCTATTCGTTTCAGAGAGTGTCCGCCGACGAATGGCGAAGCTTGGACGGCTTAAGCCCGGCGACGCCGTAATTCACAACGGAGTCAGGATTGGCCAATTAGACTGGCCGCGGCAGAGAACAAATCGGTTCCGGGAGCAATTCAACTGGCCGGATGAAGTTGTGATTTTCGGGATTACTGGACAGATAAATGTCAACAAAGGACATTACGAGTTTCTGCTCGCTGCAGCGGAAGCAGTAAGAGAAAATGCCCGGTTTCGTTTTGTCGTAGGTGGCAAAGGTGAAGAGATCTTCGTCGCGGAGCTAAAGCGTAAGGCAGATCTCCTAGGATTGACTGACTTAGTTGGATTCTGTGGCTGGCTCCCACATGCCTCAGAATTTTACGGAGGCATCGATGTGTTGATACTGGCGTCGCGACACGACGAGGGGTTTGGACTTGTTGTCGCCGAGGCGGGCGAACGAGGAATCCCGGTCATTACGACGCGAAGCGGTGGGGCTGTAGAGGTCGTGGTGGACAATGAAACCGGCATCCTTGTCCGGAAACAGGATCCATCTGCACTTGGCAGTGCAATGGCTCGGCTCGGTAATGATGGCGATCTCAGGATCGCAATGGGTGGGCGGGCTCGCGACCATATAAGTAGACACTTCAATCTTGAGAAACAGGTGGACAAGTTCACCGATTTCTTGGCTAGGACCACGAATGTATGGACACGACCGCCTGCTGGCTGAACTTCCGACGAGCGCGATCGAGGCAGGTTTCTTAGGTCTTCTTGTAATCGCCACTCGTGGCTTGGCAGAAAACGTAGAACACGAGGTGAGAGGGCTTTTGGTGGAGGCGCGGAGGCCTGCGGAACTGGCGCACGCAATGTGCCGGCTGATCGAGGACGCCCAACTGCGGCAGCGTCTCGTAGGCAACGCCAGACGATGTGTGACGGAGCGTTTTGGCTGTGAGCGGTTTGAATGAGTTCAGCGGATGCTGGAAGAGGAAGAATGAACAAACATTTTCGAGGCGGCTCTGGCGCAGTGGGGCGGCCATCCCCCTTGGGTCCCGGTGACAGGTCGCCAGCCAGTATCCTACGGCAGGACAGCGAAATGCAGTCGCTAGCCCAAGCAACCGCATTTCGGAGTGGGGCTCGGACCAATGCCAGGCGCTTTCTTCTTTGGCCGGCGGGAGCGGTCTTGCTGGTAACGCTTTCAGCAATCAGCAACCAGAACATAACTGCTGCCCAATTCGTTTGCGCGGGTGCACTGCTGGCCATATTAATTCAATCTTATATTTCCTGGAGCCGGACACGTGATATCAGAGTCCCCGTCTGGCCTCTGGTGTGCGCGGCTCATTTTGTCTTCTTCGGCGTGGCGATCTTCGGCGCACTCCGAATGTCGCCTAGCTTATTCGACCATGGCCGCCATCTGTCCGATTCGATACTCACCATGGCGATGCTGGTCGGAATTGTCGGACTTCTGTCCATGGGAGCGGGAAGAAGAGCGGCCATGCGTCTTGTCGGTCGTAAGACTTTTCGGCTGCCCTTCCTTGAAACTACCAGTCCTACCCCAGCCCAGGTGCAAGTACTGCTATTAATCGGGACAGTCACGAATCTCTTTGGCATCCCTTTCTACGGGAGCGTGGTCTGGAACATCAGCGTCATTGCCTTTGGCGCTTTGCCTCTCGCGGCGTTTCTTTGGCTGGTTTTAGTGAGGCGCTTTCGAAGGCTCTCTCAGCTCGACTTCTGCCTCGGCATCGCATTTCTTGGAACGCGCCTGCTCTCGGGGGCAAGATTTGGCGCATCTCTGGGCACGGTTGTCATCCCCCTATTGCTGATGGGCGTGGCCGACGTGTCCCTGAAGCGGAAGCTTCCCTGGCGAATGATGACGGTCGTTTCTGGCCTCATCCTTTTCCTACAGCCCGGCAAAGGGATAATGCGGCACGAAATGGAGCGTGGAGAGGTTGGGGGAGGTATGACGGATGCTGTCGTGAGATGGGTTGATCTTTCATTTTCCGGGTGGGCGGACGTCTTCGCAGGCCGGGCTCCTTTGGATGAGCAACTCAGCGCGACCAGTTCACGCTCCTCGCTGCTGACCATGACAGGAGTCATCCTGGAGCAAACGCCTGAATCGGTGCCCTACCAACTCGGGGCCGACTATCCGCTCCTGATCAAAAACCTGATTCCGCGGGTGTTTTGGCCCGGCAAGCCGACGGTAAACCTCGCCAACCAGTTTTTCCAGGTTGAATATGGTCTGACAGAGAAGCAAAATCTCTCCACAGTTTCCATCGCCTGCGGTTTTGAAGCAGAGGGCTACATGAATTTCGGCTGGGCGGGCATCGTACCGGTTGGATTGCTAGTCGGATTTGCTGTTGGCATTTATGAACTCGCCTTTTTTTCTGCCGGATCGAGCATGACTGCAATTGCGGTGGGGCTGGCAATGCTGCCGGGGTTTTTGTCCATCGAGTCTCAACTGGTTCAATATCTGGGGGGAATCCTGCAACTTGCTTTCGCTGCCACTATCGTTTTCTATCAAGCCCACGACAAACGATCGCCCGGTGCTTCGAGTGCGGCATCAACAGAAAAGCTTGCAGGTGTGTTGGCTAACCACTGATGTCCTCGCGAAGTCCGAGCGTAGTCCAGCGTTTCATCAAGGACTTATTTTTGAGATCTCATCGGGAATGCCCCGGAGGCTTCCAGGTGGGTTCTCATCAATCGACCATCTTCGCTGCAACTCTGATCCTGCTCTTCGTAGCCTCAATGGAGGCTCAAATGCAGGTCGACCAGACCCAAAACGCGGAAGGCGTGCCGCAAGTTGCACACGGAAACGTATCCGCAGCACCAGGAGATCGCGCAGTGTTTTCGAATAGTACCGGCCAGCCGGGCGTGTACCGAGACAAGCCCGCCATTGATGTGCGAGATTGGGGGGTCGACTGCACCGGCACAAAAGACTCAGCCGCAATCTTGAATTCTCACACCAATGTTCAGGACGGAATCATTGGCCAACGAATTAGCATTCCCAACGGCTGCATCATTAAGCTGACCACAGATCAATGGCAAATCTACGGCAACCAGGGCTGGGAAATTGAGGGTGTTGGAATTCTGGCGGGTAAGCCGCTGATCCGGTATTGCGGCCCTTCAGGGCGAGACTCGGTGTTGAAGATCGAACGATCGGGCGGCTGGACAATCAAAGGCGTCAACATCACAACCGGAGGGGCGGGATGCAGTAACAATACCTCTGCTGGCGTCGTTGTAGATAACGACAGAAGTGGCGGCTACACAACCACGGACGGCCTGTTTGATCGTGTGCAAGTTTCACCCGCCGTGAGCATCGCGAGTTGGGTCGGAATCAATATTGCTCCAGTTTCAGCATCGAACACTGAAGACATCCGCTTCTATCACTCGCTGATCGGATGCGGGGGGGGTAAAGGATCTATTGGGGTTGATTTAGGACCAAGTTTTAATGCCAAGATGGAGGATTTTCAGCACACCCAGATCGTCCAGTGTCCTGGAGGCGCTATTTATCAAGGAAATGCCGGAATGCTATTACGTGGGATGGACTCTTGGGGAAACAGCGGGGATTTGGTAATCGGTCCTGGGTCGGACCCGACTCTGATCGAGGAAATTACTTCAGAGAGTTCGCAACAGTTCACTACCCACGGCGCTCCCAACTATCCTGTGACCATCACCGCGAGCCATGAAGGATGGAATGGCAGTAACTCATCGGGCCTATGCGGCTACGATCTTACAAATGCAAATGCCGGAAGCTTTTTGCTGTTAGGCGATGGCATCGACACTCCGCCCGCCGGGGCCTTTCCACTGTGCGCTACGAAGAGCAGTAACCTCACTTTGATCGGTACTCAGTTTGGATTCGGTAACAACGCTACGTCGAGTGGCAATGCTGGTTTCATTCTGCCTAACGGGAAAAGCTTCGGCGGCACATACAGCTTCTTTAATGGCGGTCGCCTTAGGATGGGCAACGGAGCCAACTATGGCACCGAGGACATCGGTTATGGTTTCTTTACGCAGTTCGGCGCAGAATTGCCGGGCTATGGCTTCAACGCTCAATCCTTAGAAGATGGACACGTTCCGGGGACGCTATCCATCGGTCATGACGTGATGTATATAGGGGACCAGAACATCACTCTTAAGGGCATGTGGCCGATTCCGATGCAGTCTATTACCTGCACCTACACAGGGACTCGCGGAACTACGCAGTGGAATGTCGAAGTCTTTCCGAAAGACGCAGCAGGGAATCGCGCCGGGTTGACGACCTATCAGCGCAATTGTTACGGACTCCCCGCAGCTTCAACCTTGACTGTTTCAAATTTCATTACCACAACCTGGCCGCGCGTGACCGCGGCAGTCAGTTACGACGTGGTGCTGGTCAATCCATCGAACCCGAGTCAGGGGTTGTTGGTCGCGAATGTAGCCGATCCTGGCTCCGGAGCTACTGCAACGACGAACATCACCACCGGAAGAGCGAGCAGCAGTTTCAATTATTCCTTCCCGAACTACTACGATTCAGCGATCACAACGATCAATGGTGAGAGTTTGATCGTAAATGCGCCGCCAACCTTCACGTCCCCAGTCACTCTCCCCGCACTCAATCTGGCGACGACGTACATATCGGCCACCGCCCCCGCGATTGCCTCTGGGTTTGGCGCGAACCCATCTATTGTTCACAGCAATGGGACCGCAGTATTTACGATCAATGTTGGCACCGGCGGAACGGCGACCAGTGGGGTAATCCGCCTGCCTAGAGCGGTGAACGGATGGGCCGTGCATTGCGACGATATTACCACGCAATCGAGCTTCGTGTTCGTTACGAAACAGACCGCAACCTCGACCACCAGCGCTACGCTTGCGCAATACAGCGCCGCGGCGGTGGCGACGCCTTGGGCGGCGTCAGACGTTTTAGTATGTCAGGCGGCTGCCTATTGAGACATTGCGCCCTGGCTTGAAGGTACTGCATATAATTCCTTCGGTCGGTCCGCTTCGAGGCGGGCCTAGCGTTGTCGCCCGGACGATCGCGGAGGGGCTAGTAAATCGTGGGCTGCCCGTAGACATCGCCACAACGGATGACAATGGGAGCGAGAAGCTTGACGTTCTTCTTGCGCGGCCGGTCGTTGAAAACGGCGTCACCTATTGGTATTTCCGCCGCCAGATCCGCTTTTATACTTTTTCCTGGCCGCTCTGGCGGTGGCTTGCCGCGCACATCGGCGATTACGATTTGGTCCATATTCACGCGCTCTTCTCGTTTGCGACAACTGCCGGGGCGTTTTGGGCGACTCGCCGGGGTGTACCGTATCTGGTGCGTCCGCTCGGCGCGCTGAACACGTGGGGCATTCGGAACCGGCGTCCGTTTCTCAAACGATTCTCACTCCGCTGCATCGACCGTCGAATCCTGGCGAATGCTGCGGCAGTGCATTTCACGAGCGAACGGGAAAAAGGCGAAGCGGAACTCGTAGCGCCCGGTATCCGAAGTGTTGTCGTTCCCAACCCAGTGGCGACTCTAACCGTCGATCACAAACTGAGAGCCGAAGCGCTCCTATCAAGGTATCCGGAGCTCGCCGGGAGAAGAGTAGTCCTATTCCTCTCGCGGGTGGATCCGATTAAAGGTCTCGACTTGTTACTGGACGGATTTGCCAAAATTCGGGCCGCGCGTCCGGATGCAGTGCTTCTGGTGGCAGGAAACGGAGACGAAGGTTTTGCCGCCCGACTGCGCGAGCAGGTGCAGCGGTTGGGAGTTCAGCGGGATGTCATTTGGACAGGTTTTTTGGATGGGGAGGAAAAGCGCGCGGCATTCGCCACAGCGGATGTCTTCGTACTTCCTTCCTATTCGGAGAACTTTGGGGTAGCTGTGGTAGAAGCTATGGCGAGCGGACTGCCTGTCATTGTTTCCGATCAAGTAGGAATTCATTGCGAGGTTGCCGAAGCGAAGGCGGGGCTGGTAGTGAGGTGCAACGCGAATGAGGTAAGTGACGCAGTCGTGCGGATGCTTAGCGATGGCGAGGAGCGGCGTCAGATGTCGCGGAATGCCCTGCTCCTGGCGAAGAAGTTTTCGCCCGAGGTGGTCAGTGAGAAGCTGATCGAGGTGTACCAACGTGTGGGCAGGAAATCAGCGACCGTGGATAATGGTTCGCAGCCGATTCTTTCCGCTATTATTCTGACCTACAACGAGGAGCAGAATCTTCCGGCTTGTCTGCGCAGTCTGAGGCTACTGGGGTGTCCAATTTTTGTGATCGATTCAGGCAGCACCGACCGTACTCTCGAGATTGCCGATGAGTTCGGCGCGATCATCCTGCAGCATCCATTTACGACTCATACGCAGCAGTGGGATTGGGCGCTCAAGAATGTTCCGCTCGAGACTGAGTGGGTGATAGCGTTGGATGCCGACCAGGCAATTACTTCCGAACTGGCAGCGGAGATCGAGACGCAGTTAGGAACATCGATGTTCGACGGCTTGTACGTCAAACGGCGGCAAGTATTTCGGGGACGATGGATCAGACACGGAGGGTATTACCCAAAGTACCTTCTCAAATTATTCCGGCGCGAGAAAGTATATTTGCATGGCGGAGACTCGGTCGATCATCATTTCTATGTTCGCGGGTCTTGCGGCAAACTCCGGTATGATCTGATCGAGGCCAACCACAAGGAAGACAGTATTTCTTTTTGGATCGAAAAGCACAACCGCTACGCCAAGCTGATGGCAGCGGACGAGCAACGAGGTGGTGACGAGTCCCCGATCGCCCCCTCGTTGTTCGGAGGT
Source organism: uncultured Acidobacteriaceae bacterium (assembly GCA_937879855.1). GTDB lineage: Bacteria > Acidobacteriota > Terriglobia > Terriglobales > Acidobacteriaceae > Sulfotelmatobacter. Next base: position 169,462 of record CALFMO010000066.1, read on the forward strand.
CCGGATCAGCGAGTGATTTGGCTCAAGCGGTTGTGGTCGCGATTACCCTTGTTTATAAGGCCGAGCTTATATTTTATCTACCGCTACTTTTTGCGAGCCGGGTTCCTGGATGGGAAGGAAGGATTCATCTTCCACTTCCTGCAAGCCTATTGGTATCGGTTGCTCGTGGATATTAACCTCGATGAAATCAGGAACCTGTCGGGCGATAAGCCAGTGCAACCATGAAAGACATCCAGGAAGCGTCCGTAGCCAAATCTGAATATCCTTATCGAGTCTCCGCCGCCAGTTGTGCGCATGCTTATCTCTTGCCTGCCATAAAAAAATTGGTCCAGAATCTTGGAAACAAGGGCAAAGTATTGGATCTGGGATGCGGGAACGGATCGTTGAGTCACGAGCTGTCGAAACTGGGTTTTGAAGTCTATGGCATTGACCGATCCGACTCTGGAATTCAAATCGCGCGGGAAGCTTTCCCCCAAGTTCGATTCTCGCTGGGTGACGTGGAGGAGGATCTGTCGCCTGATCTGTTTCACGCTGAAAGTTTTGACATTATCGTGAGCACCGAGGTGGTGGAGCATCTCTATCGCCCGCGGCGGTTGGTCCAGAACGCCATCCGGTTGTTGAAGCCTTCTGGGCACTTCATCGTCACCACTCCGTACCACGGCTGGTTGAAGAACGTCGTGCTGGCGATCAGCGGGAAGATGGACAATCATTTCACGGCGTTTTGGGACGGCGGCCATATCAAGTTCTGGTCGCGCGAGACACTGTCACGATTGCTCACAGAAAAAGGGTTTACAGAAATACGATTCGTTGGTGCCGGGCGTGTGCCGTATATATGGAAGAGTATGATCCTGATTGCCCGGAAACCAGCGGGAAACTGAAACAGAAATGAGAATTCTCGGACTTAACGCGTTCCACGGCGATTCCTCAGCAGCGTTGATGCGCGACGGACAGCTTGTGGCAGCTTTGGAAGAGGAGCGGCTAAATCGCATCAAGCACTGGGCTGGGTTGCCCACAGGCGCAGCGAAAGCATGTCTGGAGGGCGCAGAACCAGACTATATCGCAATTTCGCGCAATCCCAAGGCTCACCTGAGGGACAAACTGATGAGAGCGGCCTTGCGGCCGCATCGTTGGTTGAATCTCAGCTCCCGCGCCGTGAACAGTGTACGCATCGCGCAGGTAGGCGACTTACTGGCGGCAGAAGGGATCGTATCGCAGCCGAAGCGGCCGGTGCACTTCGTCGAGCACCATCGGGCGCACTTGGCCAGCGCTTTTTTCGCGTCTCCTTTTGAGGAGGCCGCGGTTGTTTCTATCGACGGCTTCGGTGATTTCAGCAGCGTGATGTGGGGGTTGGGAAAAGCGAATCAGATCGAAGTTCGGGGCTCCGTCTCTTTCCCGCATTCGCTCGGCATTTTCTACACCGCATTCACTCAATTCCTCGGATTTCCTAAGTTCGGCGACGAGTACAAGATGATGGGCCTTTCCGCCTACGGAGAGCCTCGCTTTGCCGAGCAAGTGCGCCGCATCGTCCGCACCGAAGGAGATCAATGCCGGCTTAATCTTGACTACTTTACCCACCATAGCAAAGGCGTGGAGATGACCTGGTACGGCGGAGAGCCGGTTCTGGGTTCGATATTCTCGAACCGAATGGCTGAGGAGTTCGGCGATCCGCGCGTCCCGCGATCCGAGATTCGGCAAAAGGACATGGATCTTGCCGCTTCCGTGCAACTCGTCTTGGAAGAGAATTACTTCGCGCTTTTGAATTTTGTGCAGGAGCAAACCGGCAAGACCGCGGTCTGCCTCGCGGGTGGCGTCGCGCTGAACTGCGTGGCCAACGGAATGATTTTCGAGCGTACGAACTTCCGTGACGTCTATGTCCAGCCCGCGGCACACGACGCAGGGACGTCGATTGGCGCAGCCTTGTACGTGCAGCATCAGGAACTGAAGCTACCGCGGTGCTTTGAAATGCGTCACGTTTACTACGGTCAGGAGTATTCGGACAGCGAGGTCTTACGCGCCCTGGAGGCCGCCGGATGCAAGTACCGGAAGCTCGCGGAGAACGAATTGATTGACGGCGCTGTGGAGGCGATTGCCCAGGGCAAGATCGTCGGTTGGTTCCAAGGCCGCATGGAGTTTGGGCCGCGCGCGTTAGGGAACAGAAGTATTCTGGCGGACCCGCGCAGCAAGGATATGAAAGAGATTCTCAACAGCCGGATTAAATACCGCGAGCCTTTCCGTCCATTCTGCCCGTCAATTTTGGCGGAACGTGTGAGCGACTATTTCGAGACGGATTATCCGTCACCGTTTATGGTGGTGGCGTACAAGATCAAGCCAAAGCAATGCGAAGTGATACCGGCGGTTACGCATGGCGACGGCACAGGCAGGCTGCAGACGGTAGACCGCGAAGTGAATCCGCTGTACTGGAAATTAATTCGGAAGTTCGATGAATTGACCGGTGTACCCGTACTGTTGAACACATCGTTTAACGAAAATGAGCCCATCGTTCAAACTCCGGCGCAAGCGATCGATTGCTTTCTGCGAACCCGGATCGACGTACTGTCGATCGGTGGGTTCCTATTACATAAAAGGGAAAACGCAGATCTCAGTGAGAATCGCGCATCCTTTGCAGAGCTCCAGAGAGGTTGAGCCCGTGCTTTACTCCCCCAATGAACATTTTGCTCCTTAACCAAGCCTTCTATCCCGATGTTGTTTCGACTGCTCAGCATGCCGCCGACTTGGCGCGGGGTTTGACGGAGGCAGGTCACGAAGTAACTGTAATCTGCAATTCCAGAGGCTACGACGATCGCAAGCTGCGCTTTCCCTCGCAGGAAACCTGGAACGGGATCAAGATTGTTCGCGTACGATCGACCTCGTTCGGCAAAACTTCCAAATGGCGGCGTGCGTCCGATTTCGGGACTTTCATGGCCTCTTGCGCTTTACGTCTATGGTTATCGGGCAACTTCGACGTGATCGTTGCCATGACCTCGCCGCCTCTGATTTCTTTTCTCGCGACTCTGGCCGTGCCAAAGAAGGCTCGCAGCCTGGTTTTCTGGTCCATGGATCTCAACCCTGACGAGGCGATTGCTGCCGGATGGCTACGACCCGAATCGAAAGTCGCACGTCTACTTTCCGGCATGTCGTTGCACAGCATGCAACGCGCGGACTGCATCGTAGCGCTCGATCGCTTCATGAGATATCGAATTCAAGCCAAGGGCGTCGCAGCGGAAAAAGTAATCGTGGTGCCGCCTTGGTCGCAAGATGAGAGCGTGCGGTTTGATGCCGCGGGCAGGGAAGAGTTTCGGCGCAAGCACGAACTGTCGAAAAAGTTCGTCGTGATGTATTCCGGAAACCACAGCCCTTGCCATCCCTTGGAGACACTTCTGCAAGCGGCCGAGCGGCTGGCATCGAATGACGAGATTGCTTTCTGTTTCGTGGGAGGGGGTAGCGAATTTGCCACGGTAAAGCAACGGGCTCAGAATCGCGGCCTGCGTAATGTGCTGTGCCTTCCTTACCAGCCGATCGAAAAGCTATCGGGATCGCTGTCGGCTGCCGATCTCCACGTAGTCGTGATGGGGGATCCATACGTGGGAATTGTCCATCCATGCAAAATCTACAACGTGCTCGCCGTGAAAAAACCATTCCTCTACATCGGGCCAAATGAGAGTCACGTAACTGACATCATCGGAGAGTCTGATGCCTATGTTTCGTCCCACGGTGACGTGGACGGAGTTGTGGCAAATATCCGGCGCGCGATGAAGCATAGCGCTCTTGATTCCCCGTACAGGCTTCAAGTAGAAAAAACATTTTCAAAAGAGTGGCTTCTTCCTCAGATGATCAGCGCCATTGAGCGAGTGCTTGGAATACGAGGTGACGAGACCGTCGCTGCGTGAAGGAGTTCTGAAGAAGAAATCGTAGGCTCAAATCAGGGGACCCGATAGATAGCGACGGTCGTAGCGGTGGCGACGAGCGCACTCGTGTTCAGCGCGCTCTTGACTCCACTGGTTGGCACGAACAATATGTCCTGATCTTTGACAGCGATATCACGAGTCTTGCCACGCAGCAATTTTTTCAAGTCAATCCGTTCCTCTTGAAATCCATTCTCAGTCCGATGGAGCAGCCTTGTTTTCCCGGCGGAGGCGAGATGGGTCGCGCCTCCGGCTACAGCAACGACCTGCAGGACCGTTACTCCGCCCGTGGAGTTCAGTATATACCCACCCGGCCGAGTTACTTCTCCCAGCACGTAGACGATACCCGCTCTTGGGACCACCACAGTGTCGCCTGGCAGCAGGTCAACGTTGCTGGCAGCCATTTGTGCAGGATCCTTGGAAAAGGAAAGTGTAGTGGAGTCCGTTTGGCCGCGATGTGTAATGACGACCTTATTCGCAGCTCGATCGGTGGGTCCGCCGGCGGCCTGCAGCACGTCAAACAACCGGTGCGGACCAAGAATGGTATAGAACCCAGGTTTGCTTACTTCGCCGGCCACCGATATACCGCTACTGGTATATTCCTTGGCGTACACCGAAACATGCGGGTCGTTAAGTATGTTATTCTTGCGCAACTGGGCCTCAATGGTCGCTTCCGCTTCACTACTGCTGAGGCCCGCCACTCGAATGTAACCGATTAGCGGTATCGAGATGTTTCCGTCGTTGCTAACCCGGGTACGCCCCGAAAGATCTGGCGCCCCATAGACGGTAACCTCTAATTCATCGCCTGGGCCTAGAACCAGTGCTGCCGGAGCCGCTTCGCTCCTACTTGCTTTTTCTGTGGAGGCTTGCGGCTGAACGGGCGCCAAAGGATTCCTCGTGGTGTCTTGGGGGTGCGCAGCGTCTTCGTGCTGGCCAAGGGGCGGCAACGAGCCGCCTTGTTGCGAAATGGCTATCTGTGCGAAACCAAAAATCGCGGCTGCCACAGCCAGGCACAATATGCGGAAGAGGAGACTCGGGACTCGCTGCATGGATAAGGCGATTCTAATGCGCTATCGCGTGCGCACACAACCACAGACCGAATTTTTTGTACGGGAGCGTACGGGATACGATTCTATTGTTTCAAGGCGCAACCAATGATATTGCAAAGAGCAGCCAAGTTTATTAACTTGGGTTACTAGGCTGGGGAATGGGTTCGGTTTCAAATTCTACACGCTGAACCTGCCACCCGCGGTGGGAAATCAGCAACTACAATTTTTTGAAACCTCAGGAGAGTCGGAACGATGGGGAAGCAAAAGCGTATTTTGATAACGGGCGCCGGAGGCTTTGTTGGGCACCATTTGCTGAAGCGGCTGAAATCGAATGGGCACTGGGTCCGCGGGGTTGACATCAAGTACCCGGAGTTCGAAGTATCAGAGAGCGATGAGTTTCAGATCCTGGATTTGCGCAAGGCGGAGAACTGCTTGCTGGCTACGCGCGGCGGAATTGATGAGGTATACAACCTCGCTGCCGACATGGGCGGTATCGGCTACATTACTGCCTATCTCGCGGACATCAGCTGCAATAACATTCTGATCAATGCCCATATGCTTGAGGCCAGTCGTCAAAACGGGGTCCAGCGTTTCCTGTTCTCCTCCTCCGCCTGTGTTTACAACCAGAGCAAGCAGCAGGACGCGGCCGTCACTGCTCTGCGTGAAGAAGATGCCCATCCTGCCGATCCGGAACCGGGCTACGGCTGGGAAAAGCTTTTTACCGAGGAGCTTTGCCGTTACTACTACAAAGATTACGGCTTTGAAACGCGTATCGTTCGCTTTCACAATGTTTACGGGCCCCTCGGCACCTACGAAGGCGGAAAGGAAAAAGCGCCTGCCGCCATTTGTCGCAAGGTGGCTCTGGCGGAAGATGGCGGTGAGATCGAAGTGTGGGGGGATGGGCAGCAGACTCGCTCCTTCATGTACATCGACGATTGCGTTGAAGGGTTAATCCGCATCATGGCGTCTGACTACCACGAACCGCTCAATCTGGGGACCGAGGAATTGGTAACCATCGATGAATTGGTGGACTTGGTGACACGGATTGCCGGCAAGCGAATCACGAAACGCCACAACCTTCGAGGACCTCAAGGAGTGCGCGGTCGAAATAGCAACAATACCCGCCTGCGCGAAGTACTGGGGTGGGAACCGTCCGTTCCTCTGGAACAAGGGTTGGCCGTAACCTTTGACTGGATTGCGGCTCAAGTGCGCTTAAAGGATTCTATGTCCGCCTCGGTCTCTCTCGCCGCGGATTGACGTAAATGAGTTCGCAAGCAAATCAGGCAAGAAGACCCCGATCCGAGAGCATCTTAAGAGGGAATCAGTGGTGTGAGATTCTTCGATTGACTTGAGCAGTGGCCACGAAGTCGTGCGCAGACTGTTGCAGCCAAGTGGTAAGACGATAGGTGCGTTTCTGGCGAGACCTTCTACCTAAGCCTTTGTTTTCTGTGTAATATGAATTGGCAGCTGGATTGCTTGGGAATTGGCCGGGGGACGCAGATGGACTTCTGCTGTCTCGGAATCGGTTCCAATCGGAACCTGCAAACACGGGGATTTCAAAATGCGCATATCGTCGAGGATCTTTGCTTCTTTACCTGTTCTCTTGTTGTTGCTGGCGGGCACTCAAAATGTGTTCGCGGACTCAGCAAGCTTTGATTTTTCTTTTAGCGGGACTGGCATCTCAGCCAGTGGAATGTTTACAGCTACCCTAGTATCGGGAGACGAGTTTCTTGTGAACTCGATTTCTGGAACGCAAAACGGCTTCGCCATGACTCTCGTGGCCCCTGGCGCCTACGCGGGCAACAACAATGATATTTTCTCGTCCAGCCCGTTCCTGACGCTCGGTGGTCTTGCATTCGTTCTGTCCAACGGGAGCACGGCTTTCAATATCTACTACAACCCGGGTACGGCCAGCTATTTCGAATGTAACCAGACGAGTCCTTGCTTCAATGGATCCGGCACACCCATAAATTTCTCGACGTCAGAAGTCCCTGAGCCTGGCACGCTGATGTTATTCGGATCGGGCTTAATTGGACTGGCCGGGGTGGCGCGCCGCAAACTGCTTGGCTAGTCAGAGAGATGCTCCAGGGCTCGCACACGACGCGCTGTGCCCCGGCCTAGGCGCTTTCGAAGCGTTCACGGTAGTGTCTACGGCGGGGAGTCGTGGACTGTCATTGGATCGTTTTGCGACGACGTTGGCAAGAAGATGAGGTTTTCCTTGGAGTCGTCTCCTATGTGGCTGCGGAAACTGCCAAGCTCGGACACGATCGTCCCGGCAGAACCGGGTCAGAAGTGCCACTCCTTGCCGGAGCACGCGATCCCAAGAGTCTCGGTTTAGAGTCAATGCGTGGTCAAAAGGCACATGATTCCGGTTATTACAATAGGAATCAATCTTCCCATACAGCGTTTATAGAGTTGCTTCATCTGCTTTTGCGTCCAGTCGGGCTTTGTTCTTACGCGCTTAGGAGTTGGGCGCTCTATTAGCCACCGCCAAAAAACCAGACACTCCCGAGAACATAGAAAATAGGAGCGGCAGCATGCTTGTCGCTCAGCATCGCGCAGACCCCAGGAAACCATGTTGCGACTCCAAAACAGAGGAAAACTTCCAATGAAATACTCGCCTAAAGTAAAGACCCGAATCCACAAAGAAGAGGCAATAGTACCCCTTCGATCGCCTAATTGCTAGAGGCGACGAAAGAAGAAGTAGCCAACTTGAGGCGGGTTAAGAGACGCGGTATGGTGTTAAACCGTACGACGGGCATGAAGAATCCTCCCGGGAGCCAGAAGCTCCCGTAACCTTCTTCCGCGCTGCGGCGGCATACGGTCACAATATTTTCAAGCGGCCCCAATGCCGGGGGGAAGTTACCGATAGCTTAACGGAAGAAATTGGATTGTCGAGGGTCGTTTTGCCGTGGAAAAAAGAGTTGGTGTTTCCGCCGGCAGCGTCTCGCTCAGCATGTCTGTCTATGTCGCCGGTAGTTTAAAATAGAGTCATGTCCCGCGAACTGAACTTTGGACCGTACGTTGACGTTGAGCAGGGCAAGACCGTCGAAGTCGTCACCTACGGCAATCCCACGCCTGAGGGAATGGTGCTCACACTCTCGAATCCGCGGTCAACTGGCTGCGTAGGAGTTCGATCTGGCCCACAACGTTTGCGCGGCGCCATCGAGATGATGTCTATGGGGGCTTCGCGGTTTGACATTGCGCGCTTTGGCGCCGAGGTATTCCACCCGTTGCCACGGCGGAGCGATCGAATCATTATTGCTGGTCGCGTGGCGAACAAGAGATGCCCGAGCGTTGGCACAATTTTGACAACTCTCCGACGATTTGGCTTTCGCGCGTTCCTCTTCTTCTTCGCCGGAAACATCTACGGCCTTCGGCCGTAGCATATTTGGACGAGGCCAAGGGGCTACCCTTCAATCCCGGAACCCAGGATTGCATTTAAGAAAGGGTCTAAGAAGACATCTGTTCTTGTGAGTGCAATATGGCCACAACGTGGCAATCCGACGCAATGATCTCCGTTCAGCAACAAACTGGTCCCGCAACTCGAAGCGTGCTCGAAAAACTCTATTCAACCTCGCCAATCGTAGGCAAGAGTGGAAAGGTATTCGGATCGAGACCGGCACTATCAACGACTCGGAATCTCGACGAAATTGTGAAAATCCTTCGTCGCAGTCGTCCTGAAAACACCTTGGAGATCGGAATGGCTTTCGGCGGTTCGTCCCTAATATTTGCGGATGTTGGGCGAACTGTATGTGCCGGAAGTTATCGGCACACCGCGATTGACCCTTATCAGAGTACGGTGTGGGATGGTGTCGGCATGCAGTGTCTTGAGGCTGCGGGTCTACAGACATTCATCGAGCTGTTCGAAGAACCCTCATGCCTCGTTTTGCCGCGTCTCCTTTCCGAGGGGCGACGGTTTGGCGTTATCTACGTGGATGGGTCGCATCTCTTCGAGGATGTCTTCGTGGATGCGTACTTCTGCGCACGTCTACTGACGGACGATGGGTATCTTTTATTTGATGATTCTGCAAACAGACATGTAGCGAAGGTGCTAGCCTTCATCGACAGCAACCAACCGACGCTTGAGCGGCTTCGTGAGAGGACGTTCCGTAATAGAATCGCACGCTCCGTTGGAAGGCGTCAACTTACTGTTTATCGCCGACAAGGATCTATAGGACGGAATTGGGACAGTCCATTTCACTCGTTCTAGATAAGGGCTAACTAAACCACTTAAAATCCAGCGGAGTGAACGTTATATAAAACAATCGCTCCGTGATTTTGGTTTCAGAATAAGCGGGTTCCCTGTATTTTTCCTTGTTAGCAGGGAAATTCTTTCGCCGTGTTCACGGCACCCTCTGCTGGACAGAAACGATCAAAAATGGTATTCATTGGGACGAAATTTGCTCGATGCCAACCATCTACTCTCGACACATCACGTGCTACCTCAAAAGGCTACTAACTTGGGTTCCTGAGCTGGGATTTCGGTTTTCGCACTCTGTGCGCTGAGCGTTCACACCATCGTTCGACGCTTAGCGACTAGAATTTTGAAATCTCAGGGAGAGTCTGGCAAATGGGAGACCAGAAACGAGTCTTGGTGACGGGCGCTGGAGGCTTCATTGGGCACCATTTAGTGAAGCGCCTCAAATCGGAGGGGTACTGGGTCCGCGGAGTTGACATCAAGTACCCGGAGTTCGAAGTATCAGGGAGCGATGAGTTTCAGACCCTGGATTTGCGCAAGGCGGAGAACTGCCTGCTGGCTACGCGCGGCGGAATTGATGAGGTATACAACCTCGCTGCCGACATGGGCGGTATCGGCTACATTACTGCCTATCTCGCGGACATCAGCTGCAATAACATTCTGATCAATGCCCATATGCTTGAGGCCAGTCGTCAAAACGGGGTCCAGCGTTTCCTGTTCTCCTCCTCCGCCTGTGTTTACAACCAGAGCAAGCAGCAGGACGCGGCCGTCACTGCTCTGCGTGAAGAAGATGCCCATCCTGCCGATCCGGAACCGGGCTACGGCTGGGAAAAGCTTTTTACCGAGGAGCTTTGCCGTTACTACTACAAAGATTACGGCTTTGAAACGCGTATCGTTCGCTTTCACAATGTTTACGGGCCCCTCGGCACCTACGAAGGCGGAAAGGAAAAAGCGCCTGCCGCCATTTGTCGCAAGGTGGCTCTGGCGGAAGATGGCGGTGAGATCGAAGTGTGGGGGGATGGGCAGCAGACTCGCTCCTTCATGTACATCGACGATTGCGTTGAAGGGTTAATCCGCATCATGGCGTCTGACTACCACGAACCGCTCAATCTGGGGACCGAGGAATTGGTAACCATCGATGAATTGGTGGACTTGGTGACACGGATTGCCGGCAAGCGAATCACGAAACGCCACAACCTTCGAGGACCTCAAGGAGTGCGCGGTCGAAATAGCAACAATACCCGCCTGCGCGAAGTACTGGGATGGGAACCGTCCGTCCCTCTGGAGCGAGGACTGACCTCTACCTTTGAGTGGATCGCAGACCAGATTCGCTCCAGGGCCGATGTATCGCCTATGGTTTCCGCTGCGGCGGATTAACGCCGGCGGGCTCGCCAGAATTGTCCAAGGAAATCCCTGCCCGCCACGCGTTCAAAGACGGGAATAAATGATTCATCCGATTCCGGAATTCGACCTCATGCTGTGCTGTGCCCGGACCTTCATCACGCCCCAAACGAAGTTTCGAATCAAGGAGATAGCAACTCAGGGATTGGATTGGCAAGCGTTTCTTCAACTGGTCGCACTCCATGGCGTAAGGCCGCTGGTCCACCAGAGTTTGCATGCAATTTGCTGGGAAGCCCTGCCCGAGGCGGCGAGACAAGAACTGAGCCAGTTTTATTCCGCAAATTCGACTAAGAATCGATTGTTGGCCGGCGAACTGCTTCACCTCCTTCAGCTCTTTGAATCCGAGCACATTCTCGCCTTGCCGTTCAAAGGACCGGTGTTAGCTGCTGTTTCGTACGGCGATCTTGCGCTACGCGAATTCACAGATTTGGACATCCTGATTCGAGAGCGAGACGTTCCGACAGCCAGGGAGATTCTATCGAACCAAGGCTATCGCTCGAACGCGGCAAGCACGATTGTCACTCGAGATGTCAACGTTGACGAATTGCGATCAGCCGCGACGGGAATTTCGGTCGAGCTTCACTGGCAGTTTTCGCCGCGGAGATTTGTGCCTACTATCGTGGCCGAAGATGTTTGGAAAGGCATAGAAACACGCGTAATCTTGGGAAGGGAAGTGTGGTCATTTTCCGCGCAAGACATGTTCTTGTTTCTGGCCGCTCACGGGGCAAAACATAATTGGTCGTCGCTAAAATGGGTGTGCGATCTCGCCGAGTTCCTTCGATCGAATCCCGAGTTCGATTGGACTCAACTTTTCAAACGGGCTGAGGCCTTGGGTGCGGGGCGAACGTGTCGGCTTGGGATCTATCTGGCGGCGGAGTTGCTAGAAGCCGAAGTGCCAGCAAGCGTCGCCTCTCAGGTACGAGCGGATCGTCAGGTGACATATCTCGCCGAGGATGTTCGGCGGCGGATACAGGAACCTCAAGATGTGGACACAATCAGCAGTCAGATCTTCAATCTGAGACTGAAAGAACGTCTCCGCGATAAGATTCGCTACGTCTTCTTGCAAGGCACACAGTATTCAGGCGAAGAAGAGCGCTTTGTGCCACTCCCTCCGAAGCTGTCGTTTTTATACATTTTTGTCCGGCCGATTTGGCTGCTCCGGCGATATGGGTTCGCAGTGTGGAAGCTTATGATGCATTAGCAGTTGCGGATTAAATGGCTTCGGCTGGCTGCCGTCCGCATCTAACGACAGTGAAAAAACGCTGGTTTGCTTACGTCTTGAGCCAGGAGTAAAATCAATCCCAATCCAGTAACACTCGTGGAACAGCTCGATTTTATTGGCGGTTAAAGGTCGAGGCTCGGAAAATTCGCTCCCTTGCAACCCCAACCAGGATAGCCCACCTGTGTTTCTTGAGCTAGAACTGGTAACAACTGGATGTCCTCCAGTGGGCCTTTGCATCTCGTGGAATCGTATGGAGTCACACAATGAAATCTAGTGGTGCACGCTTCCTTCGGTTGGCTGTCGGTTTGTCCGGATTGATGATATTGGGCTGGGTATTGACGGGCCAAGCCGCCAAACCCGCGAAGCAGGGAATTCCGTTGCCGACTGACTGGAGTCACCGTCATCTTATTTTCTCTCGACCGAGTTCGGCGGAGCAGCTCGCTCGTGTGAGCAGAGATCCGCGTTATCAGCAGCAACTCCACCGCCAGGGTGAGGCGCTCGAACTGCCAGCAAACGTGCCGGATTTGCGAGCGGTTGCTCTTTCCTCCGCGACTCGCGGGAAAAAACACAAGGCGGGTAATGGTTTTTGGGCCGAAGATCTGGGCAGCGGAGCCAGCGTTGGCGGGGGCAACTATCCCGCGAAGTTCTCGTTCAACAGCACAACCGCGAACTGCGGCGGAGCGGCACAGCCGGATTACGTGGTCTACAGCACCGGGTTGCCAGGATCTTCAGGGCAAGCCAGCATCGTGGCCTTCGACAATCTGTACTCCGGATGCGGCGGAACGATACCTTCCGTCTACTGGGCCTACAACACGGGCGGAACCGTTCTAACCTCTCCGTTAATTTCTCTGGACGGGACCCAAGTTGCTTTTGTCGAAAGTAGCGGCGGCTCCGGAATCTTGGTCTTACTGAAGTGGCTGGCATCAGATGGAACTGTGGGCTCTCCCAGAACACTAACCGTCACACCTGCTGCGACATACTCAAGCTGCAGCGCACCTTGCATGACAGAGCTCCCCTTGAATGGTGGGGCTGATGATACGACCTCGTCGGTCTTCTACGATTACACGAATGACATCGGATGGGTTGGCGATGCGAGTGGATTGCTCCACCAGATAACGGGCGTATTCAAGGGCACACCCACAGAAGTCAGCACCGGCGGGTTCCCAGTCTCGGTCTCAAGCAGTGCGCTTTCCAGCCCGGTTTACGACGGCTCGTCGCAGAACGTCTTTGTCGGCGATCTTGCCCCCATTACCGGCACTTCTGGTGGTTTCCTGTACCGGGTAAACGCTACGACGGGCGCCGTCACGCAGTCCGGCCAGTTGGATTCAGGCGTTGGAATCGTGGAAGGTCCCATCGTAGACTCGTCAGACGGATTCGTGTATGTGTTTGCCTCGAGCGACGGAAGTGCAAATTGCAGTGGGGGAACCAGTGCCTGCTCAGCGGTTTACCAGCTTACTCCTGCATTTTCATCAGGGGACGTTGGGACAGAGGCTACTGCGGGGCCAAGTGTCGCTTTGGGAGGAACGCCCAATCCCATGTTCCTCGGTGCTTTTGATAGTGCCTATTACAATTCCACCCCGCCTACAGGCAACCTTTACGTTTGTGGCAATACAGCCCAAAATCCCGCCGTCTACCAAATCCCAATTACCGCAGGCGCTCTACCTTCGCAAGGCGTATCGCTTGTAACGCTCGTGTCAGCAGGTCCTAACCCTGCATGCTCTCCCGTCACCGATGTTCTTAATCCTAGCCTTGCGGCTGGTTCAGAGGAGCGGCTCTACGTCAGTGTGCAAAACAATGGGGTTGCGACCAACTGTGGGGGCGGGGGCTGCGTTCTGAATTTCATCGATACTCCCTGGCAGGCATCGACCAGCTATCAAGTGGGCCAGGAAATCCTAGACAGCCATTTTAATATCGAGACGGTAACAACCGCGGGAACTTCAGGATCGACGGGGCCCAGTTGGCCAGCGTTAGCGGGTGGCGCCACAATCGATGGTTCCGTACATTGGATAAATCAATCTGTGCTGATCGCGGCACCGCTCCCCGTCTGGAGCCACCGTCTCTGGGCAGTTCATGCCCGAATTCGCGACTCTAACGGCAACGTTCAAGTCGTTACTACAGGCGGAACATCCGGTGCGTCGGCGCCTTCGTGGAACACAACCCCAGGTTTAACAACAACAGACGGCACGGTCACCTGGACCAATGCTGGTTCTCTTCCGACCGCGTCGCTCGCCTCCTCCGGCGGATCGAGTGGAATTATCATCGACAATCTTGTGGGTGGCGGGGGGAACTCTCAGGTATACTTCTCGACACTTGGCAACCAGCTCTGCACAACTTCCGGTGGCACCGGCGGATGTGCTGTGCAGGCATCCCAACCGGCATTGAATTAAACAGACCGACGAGGTTCTTCTTCGCATGGATACAAATGATACGTCCAATGACACCCCTCAGGTCGCGACAATCAAGAAAGAGCCATACGAAAAACCGTCCTTCCGATCCGAAACAGTTTTTGTGACCACCGCTCTTTCATGCGGAAAAACGCCCAACTCGAGCTTTCAATGCAATCTTAATCCAAAGGTTTCGTGAATCCATCGATGATCTTCGACGAACGGGATGCCGCCAAGTGCGAGCTTGCAGCTGAAGTGTTGCGATCGTCCGGCGCACTTCGGCTCCAGGTCACGGGAAGGAGCATGTTGCCTACAATATGGCCGGGCGACACACTCATCATCGAGCGAATCCAGCGTGCTGCCGTTTCTGACGGAGAAATCGTTCTATTCGGTCGCGATCGGCGCCTTTTTGTTCATCGCCTCATAAGCCGTCGCAGCACGCCTGCCACAGCTGGAATCCTGACCCGCGGAGATGCGATGTCCTCGCCAGATCCGCCCCTTCGGGAAAGTGATCTGCTTGGAAAAGTTTCTTTCATTCTGCGGAAAGATAAACGTATCAGGCCGCGCAAGAGTCTGCGCTTGCCTCAACGCGCCGTTGCCGCCATGATTCAACGCTCGGACCTGGTTGCGCGGATTGTTCTTCGACTTCATGGCATGTTCCAGACCCCACAGGTTGAATCGCCGACTCAAACGTTACGGATTAAAACCACATAGGATCGAGCTGTCCTTGCCTGCGCTAACCACCGAAGTTGGTCGACTCGCGCTCGTGATTGAAATCGGGGGCATGCCTGTACGTGTAAACACTACCGACCCGGTCTTCCTCGGCATGCTGCACGACCGATACGCCGGATTCGTAACATCTTCGGCGAGAGCTGAGATTGAATTCGATGTCGACCTCACGCCGCCGCATACTACGGATCCGAATGCCGATGTGCGCGTGATTCACCGCCTGGGGCGGTGGAGCCTCGAACGCGGAGACTTTCGAGCCCAGTGGGAACCTTCTTCGCGGAGTGGCTGGATTCGCCAGACCGCAAATCCCTATTCGATCGATGCCGTGCTACGGATTGTGCACACGCTCGTGTTGGCCCGAGAGGGAGGCTTCCTTCTGCACTCCGCGAGTGCTATTCGCAACGGTAAGGCTTTCTTGTTTGCCGGCGTTTCCGAGGCCGGTAAGACGACCATCTCTCGCTTGGCCCCTCCAGATGTCACCCTCTTGACGGACGAGGTTTCCTACGTCCGCAAGCGGGATTCCGCTTACTTCGCTTACGGCACTCCCTTTACCGGCGAACTCGCCAAGCTGGGTGAAAATGTTTCGGCGCCCATTGCTGCGCTATACTTTCTCGGCAAGGGCGCAGAGAATCACATCGAGCCCATCCCGTCCGGAGAGGCGGCCCGAACGCTTCTTTGCAATCTGTTGTTTTTCGCGGAGGATGAGAAACTGGTGCAGTCGACTTTTCATTCCGCCTTCGAGTTTGTAAGTCGGGTCCCGGTTTCCCGTCTTACGTTCGCGCCGGACACCCGGGTGTGGGAGCTGATCGGATGAGCAGTCTTTACCTTGCACGCAATCCTCGGGTCGCGGCGCGCAGTCTGGATGGCGAAATGATGATTATGTCCGGACGAGATTCCACTCTTTTTACTTTGAACAAGACCGCCACAGTTCTCTGGCAGTTCGCGGACGGCGCCACTCCGCTTGACCAAATCGTCGAGCGACGCATTTGCTCCAGATTCGACGTAGAACCAGCGGAGGCTTTGCAAGACGCCGAAACTCTGGCGCGTGAACTGGCCAGCCGCGAGATCCTGCAACTTTCGGAAGAACCGATCCTGCCGCGGAATCCCGTGGCCGGAGAGCCCCGATGAGCTCACTGCTCGAGGAGGTGTCCGCGAAGGCGCTAAAGCTGAATATTCCCCTCAGCGTCCAGCTCGACCTGACCTACCGCTGTAACGAGCGCTGCGTTCACTGTTATCTCGATCATGACGATCATGGCGAGATGACTACCACGGAAATCAAGCACCTGCTCGATGAGATGGCTGATGCGGGAGTCTTCATTCTCACCCTGAGCGGCGGTGAGATTTTTCTGCGCAAGGATTTCTTCGAGCTTCTCGAACATGCCCGACGCCTGATGTTTTGCGTCAAACTGAAGACTAACGCCGTCCTGATACGCGAGCGCGAGGCGGCTCGCCTGCGCGATCTGGCGGTGGAATCGATCCAGGTCAGTATTTACTCGCACCGTCCCGAAGTGCACGATGCCATTACCCTGATTCCAGGATCTCTGCAGCGCTCACTTAACGCAATCCGTTTCCTCAAGTCTCAAGGGCTCAAAGTCATCATCGCAAATGTTTTGATGACCCAGAACATGCAAGACTATCCTGGGGTTCGCGCCCTTGCCGAGGAACTCGGAGTCGAGTGCACTCTCGATCCAACCGTCACACCCATGATGGACGGAAACCGCTTTACCGTGAATCTGGGGGTGGATCAAAGCGCGCTCCGTCAAGTTTTCCGTGATGCATCGCTGGTGGGCGACGTCAACGAGTTTTGTGCGATCCCCGCAAAGCCGAGTGAGAACGAGCTTGAATCCACTCCATGCAGCGCCGGCCACACTGCCTGCTACGTTTCACCTTACGGCGAAGTTTTTCCTTGTGTCCAGTTTCCCCTTCCGACTGGAAACGTGCGCCGACAACGCTTCGTAGACATTTGGCGATATTCGATTCAGATGAGGGAGGTACGCTCGATCCGAGTGAAGGACTTGACGACCTGCACCTCGTGCACACACGTCTCGAGCTGCACGCGCTGTCCAGGTCTTGCGTACATGGAAGGGAACATGCGTGGCCCATCATCGCAAGATTGCGAGAAATCTTTTGCCAGAACCGGCGTGCCATCCGCCAACATGCTGGAGAAGAAACGCGCTGGCATCAACCTCGTGCAAATACGAGTCCTGCCGAATATGGCCCGACCTGCTGCCTGAGGGCAGAAGAGTAAGCGACTAAAAACCATTCTTAAGGTCGGCCAAATGGTGATGAGATAGTCGAACTGCGGGCCTCTGTGGCTCTTGTTCTAACCGCCATGTTCCGCGCCGCCTGCGATCCCAGCCAAAACGGACACTCCACCTGGCTCGCCGGTCTGTAATATGGTTCGACAATTTGCAGGAAAGAAAACCGAGTGTAATCTTGCAATTTCCGAAGTTAAAGAGGAAATCTCGCTCCGTAGACTACTTCACGAAGAAACGGAAAATAGTCGCCTAGAGAAGGGCAGGACACACGATTCTATGAAACTAACGACATCATGGAGTGGTAAGCAGATGCTTGACGTCGCAGCGGCGGCGCTTATCGTTTTCGCAATGGCTCAAGGTGCAAAGGCGCAAAGCTCGGGGCAAGGGATTTCGATCGTTTCCGATTGGAGCGACCGGCACGTGGTTTTTTCCCATCCCGATTCTTTTGAGAGTGCGTGGAGACTTCTTTCGGAACCCCGTTATGGGTTGCAAGCCCTAAGACGCAAGGCAAGAAGCCTCGAACGGATTGACGAATCTGAAGACCAACGAAACGATTCAAACCAATTTGAGCGGGGCCAGAAAAAATCCAGGAAGGCGTTTCACAGGGACTGGGGACAGTCATTAGGGGCCAATGGCTCAACGGGCGCCCCCCTGTCCGGTGTGACCTGGTATCCGGTGGCGCCCGCAAAATATTCTTTTGACATCAATGCCAGTCCGAACTGCGGCCAAGACTATGTAATTTTCCCTACAAATTTGGTGGGTGCGACGGCTGGGCAAGCCAGCGTGATTGCCTATAGGAACCTGTACGCGGGAGCTGGCAGCTCGTTTTGCGGTGTAGCTAACCCAACGGTGTATTGGTCGTATAACACCAATTTCGACCATGTAGGCACGGCCACCAATGGCACGGTGCAAACATCTCCCGTCATCTCGCTGGATGGCACAAAAGTAGCGTTTGTCGAGACCAGGACGGCCGCCAACGGAGGGGCCATTCTTCATCTTCTGAAGTGGCACGCTCTCGATGGCGGCGCGATTAACAGCGCCGCAGCGCCGACGACCGCCACGGCCTGGACTGCGGATGGCCTTGCTGGGCATTGCCCTGTCGCGGGCGCGTGCATGATTAGCATTGTGCTCAATGGTGCTCAGGCCGACAGCGCATCATCTCCCTTCTACGATTACGGGCGCGACGCTATCTATGTTGGCGATGACAACGGTGTGCTCCACAAGATCATCAACGCGTTTGGTGTTGCCGGAGCGACCCCCAGCGAACTGACTACGGGCAATTGGCCGCTCACCGTGGATGCCGGAAGAATTCTAACCTCTCCCACTCTGGACTCTGTATCGGGGAATCTCTTTACCGGAGATTCCGGCGGGCGTCTTAGCTACATTCGCGAGGCATTCAGCACGACGGGAACCTGCGCTGCCGGAGCCCCGCCATGTCTCGGCTCGACCAGCATCAATCCTGCCGTCCATGTGATTGCGGACGCCCCCATAGTAGACTCGAACACCGGAAAGGTCTTCGTATTTCTCGGCAACAACGGAACGAATGCAGTCGTGATTCAATCCGATGTCACATTGAGCGCCTCTGTCACCGTCAGCCTGGGGACGGGGACGGGCCACCATCTCCACTCTGGCGCCTTTGATAATACCTATATGACGGGCAACGGTAGCGCCGGATCGCTGTACATGTGCGGATCGTCGGCCACCAGCGCCCCCACCATCCAGCGCATCGGCTTTACCAATTCAGGTAGAATCCCTCCCAGTCCTTTTGCAAATCCCGTCGGAACGATGAATGCCACCGTGGATGTTGCAACCCTCACCGTCGCCTCGGCCAGTGCGGAATGCTCTCCGATAACGGAGTTGTACAATGCAAACGCTCCGGCGGCATCCGCGGACCAGATTTTTTTCGGAGTTCAAAAGTCCGGAAGCGGAACGAACTGCGGTGGGGCCGGCTGCGTCATGTCGGTGAACGTTACCGGAACTCCGGCAACCCTGGCCATTGCAAATTCAATCGCGGAAATCGGCGGCCCTAGCGGAATCATTGTTGACAATGATGCAAATACCACATTGTTCCCGCAGTCCTCGAGCCTCTATTTTTCAAGCCAAGGAAACAGCACCGCGGGCGTCCCTTGTGGCGTAACCGTCGGCGTTGGCTGTGCAATAAAGGTGACCCAAGCTGGTTTGAACTAAACGCGAAAGGTTCGCACCCGAAACTCTCTCCCGTGCGCGTAATCATGCCTGCGCAGCGGATTGCAGCGGATCCGACAATTCTGGACGGTTGATTGGCGACGCCCACGCTCAGTGTTGCGCTGACTCCCGGCGTCTACAGGGCGACAAGCGGATTTTTTCAACAGACTTTTGAAAGGGGGGATTGCAACTCTGGATTCACAATTGTTATAGTTCTTCGACGAAATATTTGAGAAGTCGGACTCAATAAGCAGTTTGCTTCGGCGAAATGTTCACATATCTGTTGCCCTCTAGCCTGGATCAGCGGAGATCTTAGTTGACACCGTTCTATTTGATCACTTTCGGAATATCCCTGCTGCTTTCGTTCGTGCTCACTTGGTGCGTTCGCAATGTTGCAATGGGCCGTGGCTGGGTGGCACCCCCGATGCAGGAACGAGACCTGCACGAAAATCCATTGCCTCGCTTGGGTGGAGTTCCTATATTCTTATCGTTTCTTATCGCTATTGGCGTTGCGTTATTAGCGAGTTTGCATTTCCCGGTATTGGCTGCCGGCCTCTCGGCTCGGACTTTTCTGACTGTTCTTGCGCCTGCCTCTCTCATTTTTCTGCTTGGTCTCTACGACGATATTCGTGCCATCGGTCCATACCCGAAGTTTGCGGTTCAAGGGGTTGCGGCTATCTTGCTGTTCGCCGGCGGCTTGGGGATTCACGATCTGCCATTGTTGTTTGGATCGCGGCATTTAGCTTGGTACGTCGCTCTCCCCATAACCGTTCTGTGGGTCATTGGCCTTACGAACGCGTTTAATCTGATCGATGGGCTGGACGGGCTGGCTGCCGGTTCCGCGCTATTCTCAACCTTCGTTGTCTTCGTGGTCGCAGTTTCCAGCGGTGCGTCGTCCATGTCACTGCTGACGATTGCTCTGGCTGGTGCCATCTTGGGATTTTTGCGTTTTAACTTCAATCCAGCGACCATCTTTCTTGGGGACTGCGGAAGTTTGTTCATCGGATTTATGCTGAGTGCCTTGGCACTGGCTGGCTCCGAGAAGGCGACCACGGTTATTGCTGTAGCGATCCCGGTCGTCTCTTTCGGCCTCCCTATTCTGGAGACGACCCTGTCCGTGTTGCGGCGCTTGATTGGCGGCCGGCCAGTCTTCACTGCGGATCGTGAGCACATTCATCACAAATTGCTGCAACGAGGTATGTCGCCCCGGCAAGTTGTTATTGCGCTCTATGCCGTGTCGGCTGTGTTCGCCCTGCTCAGTTTGTTCTTGTTGTTGCCCGAACGGCACACCGTCGGCTTGGTCCTAGTCGTTATCGGTGTGGGAATCTGGTTTGGCATTCAGCATTTGGGGTACCTAGAATTTGGGGAAATCCGTCGTGTTGCACAGCGCACCTTCGAACAAAGAAGCATATTTGTCAACAATCTGGCAATTCGACGGGCTATCGAAAAGTTGAAACTCGCCAGCGATTACGATCAGGTGTGTCGTATCCTGGAGTCCGCTTTTCTCTCCAACGATTTTGATGGCTTCGAAATGAGTGTCGAGGCCCATGAGGACCAGTCCCCGTTCGGTGGCGACACACACCTGACGGGAAGATCGGGAAAGATTTTTCATTTCGAAAAGCCGGAGTCTGCGAAGTTCCAGAACGGGTGGGCAGCTTGGCATCTTACGCTGGAGTTAGTCACGTCCACCGATCATTTGCGCGGCTCCATGAAGATCTATCGATTTTATTCGGATCGCGCGCTGCTCGTAGATACGAATCTGTTGACCTCGGATTTTCCCGTTGTTCTTGCTGACGCGCTGGATCGCGTTCTCTCTTCTAAGGAGGGAATGGTTGCCGTTCAGGCAGGCGGTACGGAGTTTACTGCGGCCGAGGCGAGTTGACGAGCTACGCCTTCAGATACTGTATTTATCCCTGTTGACAGGCACCGCGCGCGCCCCCCCGTTTGGTGGGAGTACTTTTGCGGCGCCGATGCCGCCCGCGTATTGGCGCTCGCCGCCTCCTAGGATTTCCTCACCCTCTCGAAAGGCGCCGACCCCGACATCCCCATCCTCGAGCAAGCCAAATCCGAGTACCGAAGCTGCAATAACTTCTTTCGCTTACGTCTTTAATTGACCCGCGCACGATTGCGTCATACCATTCCCGCGAATGGCCACCCCGTCCCAACTTGTGGGGCAAACGGTTTCCCACTACCGTGTCCTCGAAAAGCTCGGCGGCGGCGGGATGGGTGTCGTCTACAAGGCTGAGGACGTGAAGCTGCATCGGTTTGTCGCTTTGAAGTTTCTGCCTGACGAGGTAGCCAAGGATACCCAAGCTCTAGCCCGATTCCAGCGCGAGGCACAGGCAGCCTCTGCGCTTAACCATCCAAACATCTGCACCATACACGAGATCGGCGAGCAAAACGGTCAACCCTTCATCGTCATGGAGTTCTTGGATGGCATGACTTTGAAGGCTCGGATCGCGGGGAAGCCATTGGACGTGGAAACCACACTCTCCCTTGCCATTGAGATCGCCGATGCTTTGGACGCCGCGCACGCGGCTGGCATTATTCACCGGGACATCAAGCCTGCGAACATCTTCGTCACGAAGCGAGGACACGCCAAGGTTCTTGATTTCGGTCTTGCGAAGCTCTCGCTCAAGGCACAATCAGTGACCGAGGGCGCTCCTACGTTGGAAATTACCGACGAGCATCTCACCAATCCCGGTTCGACGCTCGGAACAATCGCCTACATGTCGCCTGAGCAGGTAAGGGGTAAGGAACTCGATCCGCGCACTGATTTGTTCTCCTTCGGCTCTGTCTTGTATGAGATGGCAACTGGAGCTTTGCCGTTTGGCGCTAACACCTCTGGTCTGGTGTTCGACGCAGTTCTAAACCGTGCTCCCGTTGCGCCTAGACGACTGAATCCCCAACTGCCTTCTCGGCTCGAAGATGTCGTTACAAAATGTCTTGAGAAAGATAGAGACCGCCGCTACCAGCATGCTTCGGAGGTGCGCACCGACCTGCAACGGCTCAAACGAGATTCGGAATCGGCGCGATTGACGCTGACGCAGCCGACCGTGCGGCCGAAACGATGGTTGCGTTGGCGAGTCCTTGCCGCAGCGTGCGGGGTCGCCGTCGTCGTCATTCTGCTCGTGGTCGGCGCGAGGTGGAAAGGCTCTGGGACGCCCCTGCGCACAACGCTCTCGCAGGTGACATTTGCCGAGGGAGTCGAGGAGTATCCGGCGTGGTCGCCTGATGGCAAGGCGCTCCTCTACACTGGGGAAATCGGCAAAATCCGAAAAATTTTCCGCAAGGATTTGGCGTCCGGTCAGGACTCGCAACTAACTCGTGGGGACTCCGACGAACTCCAGTCCGCTTGGTCACCCGATGGCAAGCAGGTTGCATTTGTGCGTGCCCGCCAACCCGGCGTAAAGCTACAACCCGGCGACGTTTTTGGACAGTTCCAAGATGGGGATGTATGGGTGCTCGATCTCGCGTCCGGCGAAGAAACCAAACTTGTTGAGAACGCCTTCAATCCGGCTTACTCGCCTGATGGACAGCACATAGCAGTGGATGCATCTTGGGCTGGCCCGCGTCGTATCTGGGTACTCGACCGCCAAGGGCACAACCCTCAGCAGGTCACGACAGATACCAGTGAGGAGGTCGCCCATATCGCACCTGCTTGGTCTCCTGATGGCACGAAGATTGTCTTCCAGAATCTTGTGCGGACGAAGTTCGACATTCGGACTGTGAACCTCGACTCGAAGCAGATGAACTGGATCACCAACGACTCCCTCACCAACATCCGCCCGTCATGGTCACGGTCAGGCAGGTTCATCTATTTCTCCTCGTACCGAAGCGGCGGCATAAACATCTGGCGGGCACGAGTGAACAAGAATGGAACACTAAGCGGTTCATTGCAACAGGTGACCACCGGAGCCGGGCAGGACGTTGAAGTCGCCGTTTCGCCCGACAGCGAGCGCCTCGCCTACGCGACGCTGCGCCAGAACGCCGACATTTGGAGGCTTCCAGTCTCGCCGCAAACCGGACTCACAAACGGGACACCGGAGGCGGTGATCAGCACGACACGAGAAGACAGCAGAGGTTCATGGTCACCTGACAGCAAAATAATTGCCTTCAACTCCGACCGTGCTGGAGACATGAACATCTGGCTGTACACGTTCGCCGACTCAACCACGCGGCAACTTACCACAGGAAATGGAGGCGACTTCCAACCGAATTGGTCGCCGGACGAGAAAAAGATTGCTTTCTTCTCTTCCCGTTCGGGAAACCCGAACATATGGGAGGTGCAGATCGCCAGCGGAACTTTGAGGCGTCTAACATCGAACTCCGGGGTGAACGTCAATCCGTTCTACTCGCCGGACGGAAAACTGATCGCCTACCAGTCCGACCAGAGTGGTCGGCTTGAGGTCTGGGTCATGAACGCAGATGGTAGCAACCCGCGTCGCTTGACGAATGTTGGCGTGATGGGGCATTTCATGCGTTGGGCTGCCGACGGATTGGGCATTGTCTTCCGCTGCACTTGCAGCGGAAAGCCTGCATCGATGAAGGTGTTTCTCAGTGGAGGCGAACCCCAACCCTTTGCGGAAACGATGATGGGCGGCTCGCACATGTCTTTCTCATCGGATCGCACCCGCATCATGGATGTCGTAGGGCACAAGGTACTCTGGGTTTCGCCAGTCAACGGAGGAAAGCCGGAGAAGGTCTACGAATTCCCCGACCCGGACGTGAGGATCGACTACCCAGTCTGGTCGCCGGACGGCAAGTGGGTCATGTTTGATCGCTTTCGCCCGCAGGGAGGCGACATCTGGGCTATTAGAGGCGTGGAGTAACGAGAAGGAGTACCATGAATCGGGAACGGGCGCTGAAGGTTGTGTTGGTGTTGTTGGGACTGCTGTTTTCGCCGGGCGTCTATCCCTTGATGGTGTTTGTCAAGCAGTCGCCTGTTCTTGTTGTCATCGGCGTAACGCTGATCGCGCTGGCTCCGGCGAAGCAGTCAGCGGAGCGAATATCGGCAGCGGTGGTGTAGGCTTGCACTCCGGAAAGACGCCGACCCCTGAGTCACGTCCGAAGCTTACCTTCTATTCTGAATCCTGAATATGCAAGAGTCCACAGCCAAGTCAGACTTGGGACAAGCGGGCCGCTCTATACTCAGCATGATATGCTTCGCCTCCGCACTGGTTAGCTTCTCTTCGAGTTGTTCGCTGACCACAAATTGAGCGCCAAACATCGCGGCCGCGTCTTGCAGCATGTGGCGTGCGCTTGAGTTTGTCGTCTGGCAAAAGCGTTCAGCAATTGTTTGTCCCGCCATTACTAACGTCCTCCTCGGCAAATCTCAGGGTCAATCGGGCGTCGAGAGAACAGTCATTCCACTGCACTAGCTCAATACCATCGTTCCTTGGTCTGTGGCAGAGGCTTTCCGATAGGCTCTTTGCCGTGCTCATTGCGTACATGCTTCAACATGGCCCGGGCGTCCTGCGTGCGACGGCTACCGATTCTGTCATCAAAGTCATTGACTCTCAGGGCGTGCGAGCACTCGTTGCAGGTGAGGGTTACGCCCATACTGCTCTTGGGAACGGTGTTGATCGTATACATCAGGCCGAGCATACCCGTTGCCTTTTCTACCCCGTTGTGATCTCCATCACTTTCCAGTTACCTCGGTTTAAGAGAAGTGTTGCACCGAACGCGTGTCGGAAGCCTTACGAGCAGTGGGAGGCGAGAGGAGCGGCGTAGCGGCCCGTTGTCTGATGTGCCGAGGCTGGGACTTCAATTCTGACTGGCGCTGAATGTTCGGATGTATTTGATCACACCACGAATCTGCGGTTCCGTCAGCCCCGTGTGCAGGAAAGCATGTGGGTAGGACTTATGTCCCTTACCATGAGCGGTCGCGGCGTAGAGGTCGTCATCGCTCATCTGCCGTACTCGCTTTGACCGCAAATCCGGTACTGTCACCTTGGTGGCCGCAGCCGAGTGGCCGCTGCCGTCCCCTGCATGACAACGAGCGCACTTCTCGGAATACAAGGCATTTTGAGCGGCACTCATTCCGGAGGGCAGTGTGCAGAAGGCGACAATGAGAACAATGCTGACCAAGTTCACCAAACTCTTCCTCGGCGCATCGTTGTTGGCTAGCATTCGAATCGCCCGATCATACTCCGAGTGGAAGACGGAAACAAACCGCGCAAGCCACACCCTCTTCAGTCCCATACGGTGGCCGTTGAAATGGCGATGCCAATGTTCGCTGAACCAGACGTGAGGCTGCGTCAGGACTCTTTCAAGAGTGTGCAATTTTGAATAGACAGGAAATCAGTGAATGTGCAAATTGACCCGAACAGGTAGGCGTGAAGGAATTGAAGCGGCTCTCCCCCCATCGCCCGCTCGTCCTCAAGTGGCGCAGCCAAGCGAATCGCTGCGCCACGCTTTTTTGGGGGAAGTCGCGCATGATGAACGATAAACGAAGGCCGCTGTGCGATCTGTCGCCTGATCCAGACAAAAGCCCTGCCGACTCCAACTTGCTTGAACGCCTTGTTACCAGGGCGAAGGCTACTATCCAGTGGCCGCCAGACTGTCTCTGGCCGATCATGGATCACGGATGGGACACATAGCCACGACCGAGCTGCCCCTTGGGGTGCTGGGGTAACTACGCCGCTGCTGCCTTCCGCATGGCGTTCATGTAGCTGTCCATTGACTGTGTTAACTGCGCATCCACTTCGTCCGCGATGGTCATCACATCGGGAAGCAGCAAGCTGAAATCTAATAGACTCAGGTTGCTCTGCAACGTCCCGAACAGCGTCACTTGGAGAATGCGTGATTCGTGCACCAACATTGCCGGAGTGTAGCCTTGCTGATATCGCAGCTTGCCATGGGCGACGGCGGCCTCGGAGAACGCTGCATCGCTGTCCTTCGTGGTGGCACTGGGCTTGCTTAGGCGGACCACCAAGTCTCGAACCAGCTTCGGCAGATGTCCGGTACGTTCGTCGTCGCTGAGCGATAATTGGCTGAGTTCACTGCTCTCTTTTGCCCGCGCTAACCAGTCTGCGACAACACTGGCAATGCAGCGGTCCAGTATCGCGGCCACCCTCTGCTTTTCCACTCGAACAACAGGTTTGCGGGTAAGCATCTTTTCTTGGACGAGTTCCGCAAGCCTTCCGGCCTCAAACGGCTTCACGATGATTTCGTCCGCTTCCAGAAGGATAGCGGCCATGGCGCTCTGCACGTCGGGGTAGCCGCTGACCAGCAGGATAAGGGCACTGGGTTGGGAGTGGCGCATCGCGGTTACCACCGTAAATCCATCGCCGGGATTCGGCATGTGCAAATCCGTAATAAGAACATCAAAGGTCTCGGTCGTAATTAGCTTCAGGGCTTCGGTGACGTTGGAAGCAGCGACAACACCAAATCCCTTGTGTTCAAGAGTGGCAGTCATCATGTCGCGAACGGCATCATCGTCATCCACAAGCAGGACTTTATGCACGACAGGTCGTTCGGTCGGAACCATACTTGGAAATGGAACTATGGGTCGTTCGGTTGGAGTCATGGCGGCGCTACCCCCATTAACGACTCCTGACAGTGTGACTTAGGCTCATTTTGTAAAGATGTTCACAATTGAACAGTTATTGAGATTGTTACTAGGTATCTTGGTGGAGTTGAAACTCACAAATGCGGTCATTGTTAGTGGCGAGCATCTGCCGTTCGACCCTCAAGCCGCTTCACGTGACCTGTTGTGTCGATGTAGCTTTTGGGCCGAATCCCCCAAGGGTTCGGCTTTTTTTCGGCGTAGTTCTTATTGACAACATGGTGAGAATAGAAGCGTATGATGATCTTGCACGTAAGAGAGTTGAAATATGCAATGTCAGCCAGCAGTGTTGCGCTTACACCTCCTCGTCCCCATCGCACCGGCATCCTAATGTCCGCCGCCGATCGCTTTGTGTCGTGTATCGATTGCCACTTAAGCGTCGAATTTCCTGCTGGGGCGCATTACGACATAATCGCGAGACAGTTCGAATCACATTTGTTGCGGCGTTCCACCCCAGTCAAAAAACGACGCGGCCACTGAAAGCGCCTGCCCACGGTGAAAGAATGATCGATGACGCATTTAGTGTCGAGGAAGGCGCGGCTTTGCTCCATGCGATCTTCCCGAATTATCCGGACACACAGGAGATGCTGCCTGCGCCGAATATCCGGGTGTCTTGCGGACTTTGCGAGCCGAAGAACAGTGGCGAACCAGCATCGAGCGCAGTACTGACGACAAGGCGGTCTGCCAAGAACATTTGATTCCCGGCACCACCATTACTGGCATGTGCCAAGATGCGAGAAGATATTTATTATGAGCGATGAGCGCAACCCCGATTCCGACACGTGCGCAATGTGCGTGGACGCCAAGACGATTCTCCTTCCGACTGGCGAAAGGTACAGAGTGTGCGCACCCAACAACTGGAAGAGTTACGAATGCGCCGCTAAACAGCTAGTGGCCCTGAAGAAGCCAGCAGCCCACGCTGATCTCGCACAACCAGCGAAGCCTCAGCGAGGGTAAGCCCTTTGCTGCACTGATCCCGGTTGGATATGTTTACCATAACTGAAGCTGAGACGTGATGACGATGACCGTTGAAGTCAAGGGATTCGAAGTAGTCTCTGCAGCCAACGTGACGGAAGCACTGAAACTCATCACCACACAGACCTTTGATGTTCTGACCTTCACATGCGAATCCCATCGACGGTCTTAACCGTCGTCAGTGCGATGCGCTACTCCCAACCCAGTGCCCTTACCTTGTTGGTCAGCGGATACCCCGACGTGCAGAGCGCGATGTCCGTTATTCTTTTGGAGGCGGACGAAATCCTCGTGAAACCGTTTGAGGTCCGCACGCTCGCTGATCTCGTCCGCGAGAAAATGCTGACTCGCAAACCTGCTGCCCGCATGCAAAAGGAGAGTGGCCGCGATATTGCGTTGTTGCACGGCCGATATCGTCGAAGGCTGGTTGGAGAAGGTCAAAAAGAGTAAAGAACTCAACTACGTTTCCCTTAGCGACCAAGAGCGAACTGGATATCTTCCCAAGCTGATTGAAGGGTAAGTGTCAGAGGAAACACACGGTTGACAGATTGAATCAGCAGCCGGCGTGGCTTCGCGCGGCAAGGACGGATCGGAGGCACAGGCCTGGTCCAGATAACCACTGCGCTTCTCAGAATCCATCGGCAGGGCGGCCTCCAGGACGGTTCTGATTTCCTGCCAGCGTTCCCCCGTCATGATGCAGCGTTCCTGTTTAACTGCCGATACAGCCATACTCGAGCCGAAGCCCACGAGCGTTCCACCGTCGCTGCGGAGATCGACAGGACCTCGGCTTCTCCGTTCGCACTAGGGGTGTCTAGGACTACTGGAAATTGTCAATCATGACTAGCTCGCTCGTTTGGGGTTTGGCCGCACTAAATACGATCCACTTCCGATCCGGCGAAACGCTAAGCCCTACATAGCCGGGCGGCAACGTCGCGACTGTGCTGACCCGCGCCGCATTATCACGGAACTTTAGCATAGTAGGACCCTCCCGAAAATAGATTCCGTCTGGAACCAAGTCGACACTGCTGATGTGTACGGAGGGCAGCACTTGGATCTCTTCTCCGCCTGTGACCGCAACCTTCCACAAGCTGGTGTCGGGTGCTTGGCTTTTCGTATAGTAGAGCCATTTCCCATCGCGAGATTCGAAGGAGGCGAAGCCTCCGTTTCGAGTTACTTGGACGGGAGTCCCACCTTGCGGGGAAAGCTTCCATATCTGCACAGGTTGAGTTACGCTAGAAGAAAAGTAAATCCATTCGCCGTCCCGCGACCACATGGGCACGAACTGGTTGGAGTCACCAAAAGTCAATTGCCGTAGTCCAGCTCCGTCTGCTCTGACCACAAAGATGTGAGACTTATCGTTGATTCGTGAGTAGAACGCGATCCGTTTGCCGTCAGGGGACCAACTCGGATACCCAGTAAATGCCGAGCCAATGGCTGTTATCTGTTGGCAGTCTTGACCTTCGCTGTTGCAGGTCCAAATCTCCAGGTTTCCCGTGCGGTCAGACTCGAATGCGATTCTCTGACCATCAGGCGAGTATCGAGCTGCGAACTCTTGCCTGGTGGATCCAATCAGGAGTCTGGGTGGACCATGTGCCTTGCCGGCGTCAGTGATCGGCAAGCGCCAGATGTTAAGACCCCCACCCATTTCACGACCGAATGCCAAACGCGAAGACAGTCGAGCTGCGGTGGGCCACTTCGCAATACCTACCTCGATCTCCAACGCTCGGACCACATTCGCGTTCGGCGCGGGTACTCTAAAAAGGCCTGCGTCGCCGGCGATATCCCGTCGGGTTGCTCCAAAGACGATCTCCGTGCCGGTGCGATTCCAGGTGAGACCGTTCACTTGGAGAGGGTGCCCGGGAACTACCGCCTGGGGATCTGTAATCGGCCGTAGTTGAGAATCAAGCGTGACGGCATAGACATCGGTTGTAAACGCGCCCATGGAAGAACTCCGGCAAAATGCCAAACCATGAGCATCGGGCGAGAGCGCCACACAACTGTCTCCAAGAGTGCCAGCCGGAGGGAATGTCATCTGCCGTTTCTCCCCAATCTGGATGGAAGACAGGAAAATCGCAGTAGGTTTGTCCGGTGCTGGATGGTCGGGAAACGCCAGCGATCGACTGTCGGGAGTCCAACTCAGATAGGGTCCGGGCATCAAGATAATTTCTGGAATAGAAATTTCGGTTAGCTGCCGCTCGGAGCCGCCCAAGGCGGGAATCACAAGCACTGCAAATCGGCCACTGCCGTGCTCTCTGAGGAATGCAATGGAGCTGCCATCCGGGGACCACGCGGGAGCAGTGTCGTCCGCGTTTGCACGAGTAAGTTGAAGCGGAGGTCCAGACCCAATCGCTTTGACGAAGATGTGAAACTTGTGCTTTATAGTCCCATTCCATGCAAATGCTACTTGCGTTCCATCAGGAGAAAGCGAAGGCTGGATTTCTTGACCAGGATAGGTGGTGATCGGCACAAGCTCAAAACGCGTAAGCGGTATCCGATAGCTGCGCACACGCCACAAACCCACAGCCGCGAGGGCAAGACCTACCAGAACAACTGCAAGACTCACGATAAACGTTCTGCCTTTACGGCTTGCGACGATAAGCGGCCTTGCCCGGAGATGGCCGACTCGGACAATGCTTCCAACGCAAACGCCAGATCGTGCGCTGACTGGAAGCGTCGCTCCGGATCCTTCTCCAAGCATCGATGGACGACCCGCTGCAGACCGAACACAATGCCGGGACAGATTTGCGAAATCCTGGGCGGGTCTTCCTGAAGGATAGCACTCATCGTATCTGCTGAGGTGGCCTTGTGAAACACCCTGCGCCCGGTTAGCACCTCGTATAAGGTCGCTCCAAACGCAAAGATGTCAGCCCGGTGGTCGGCATTCAGCCCTCGCACCTGCTCTGGTGACATGTAGCCGACGGTCCCCAGTACCATCCCGGGCTGGGTTGCCTTTTCGCGAATCGTAACGGTGTCAGCGAGTTCTCGCTCGCGCTGCGTCAGTTTCGCCAGACCAAAATCGAGGATCTTGACGCGTCCGTCTTTGGTGACAAACAGGTTGTCTGGCTTTAGGTCGCGATGAACGATGCCCTTGTCGTGTGCCGCCGCAAGGCCACGGGCAATCTGCACACTATACTCAATCGCTTGTTGCTCCGATAAGGCACCAAACTTCAGTTTCTCCCGCAATGTCTCGCCATGCAGCAATTCGGAAACAAGATACGGCGACCCACGGTAGCTGCCCAATTGATGAATAGCTAGGATGTTTGGGTGATTCAACGCCGCAGCGGTGCGCGCCTCCAACTCGAAACGTCGCAGACGATCTGCATCGTAACAAAGATCGGCGGGCAGAACCTTGATGGCCACATCTCGACCCAGGCGCAGATCGCGAGCGCAATACACCTCTCCCATGCCACCCGAGCCAAGCAGAGAAACGATTTCGTACTCCCCCAGCCGCGTACCTTTTTCGAGCTTCCTGGCCAGTGGTGGCGATTCCAGGAAACCCGTCTGTGCCTGTTGGTCGGCGGCCAGCAGCGACTCCACTTCCCGGCGAAGGGACTGGTCTGATGAGCAGACTTGATCTAGATAAGCGCGGCGCTTCTCAGAATCCATCGCCAGCGCAGCTTCCAGGACGGTTCTGATTTCCTGCCAGCGTTCCCCCGTCATGATGCAGCGTTCCTGTTTAACTGCCGATACAGCCATGCGCGAGCCGAAGCCCAAGAGCGTTCCACCGTGGCTGCGGAGATCGACAGAACGTCAGCTGTTTCCTCGATCGACAGGCCGCCAAAGAAGCGCAGTTCCACGATACGACCTTGCCGCGCATCCATGCGGGCAAGTTCCTTGAGGGCATCGTCGAGGTCGACCAGGTCAACCTCCTTCGACGGAAGTTTCAATGCCTCGTCGAGCGCGAGTTTGTAGCCGGCATCGCGCTTGAGGGAACGATGTCTTCGGGCATAGTCCACCAAGATTTGCCGCATCAGCTGCGCTGCCACGGCGAAGAAGTGTTCCCGATTCTGAAACTCAACCGCACCTCCAACCAGCCGGAGATAGGCTTCATGTACGACCGCGGTGCTTTGCAGCGTGTGATCCAAACGCTCTCGCTGCAAGTAGTTGTGTGCTACCCGGCGAAGCTCGTCGTAGACCAACGGCATCAACGAGTCCAGAGCTGCGTGGTCGCCTCCTCTCCATCTTCGGAGTAGCTCGGTAACCTGATTGGATGTGGTGCCCGGCAAACACGGCCCCCAGTCTGCGGGACCCGAACTCGCAGAATGTCGCGACCATATCCCAATTTCGGACCTAAATCAACTCCATGAAACCAGAGGATCTGCCCAGGATTTCTGCTCCTCAAGAAATTATTTTCTTTTCCGTGAGGGAGTTGACGCCTCGTTTGCGCTTCTTCTCAGTAGGAAGGGAAACAGTGACGGCTCGTCAAAAGTGGGATTTTCCCTGGAACGCAAAGGAGGAAAAATGACAAGGCGAAATATCAAACGCATAGCGTTGCTTGTCTCGGTTGCAATTTTGGTTCTGGCGTTTGTTGTCGGTCAGCGAGGATTCCAGCAGAACTCGGTGGCTTACGCGGGTGGAAGGCCTTCCGAATCGCACTGCGAGCCGATTGGCGGAACCGTGATGACCAATCTTGGCGTCGTGGACCAGTCCACAACGCTTGGTGTCGTAGACGGGGACCTGAAGGGAGCGGTCGCGGCCACGATTCTCAATGTGGCGCCGGGTTCTAATGGGACGACGATTTTCACGGTGCAACATCATTTCGTGACGCAGGCGGGCGACACGATCTTAGTTGATCAGGCTACCGCGACGACCAAAGAGGTCGTGGCAGGCTCCGGGCTATACGGCATTCTCGATTACCCGGTGCACATTAAAGGCGGCACCGGCAGATTTGCCAACGCGACGGGCGACTTCAACAACATTGGCGCCGCTGACCTAGGCTCGGGCAGAACCGTTTTCCGCTACAGCGGGCAGGTCTGCTTTGCGGGGCCGGGTAACGATTGATCTTTGGTGTGAGCCAGTTTGGCCGCTTTTTCCGAATTAGAGGGTAAAGAACGGTCTCAGGAAACGGAATTCGAGAAGGTGGACAGCAACTGGTGGAGGAGCAAGATGACAACGAAGCGAATTGCACTAATTTCGATTGTGGCCACCGCGATTGCACCGTTGTTCGCGCGGCCCGCGGCAGCCCAATGGGTGTACGCGACCTCGCCGGACGCAAACCTCGTTTCAGTAATTGACCCGTCGCATGACAGTGTCGCAAAAACCATTCCTACTCCTTTCAGCCCGGGTGCGATCGCCGTCACGCCGGACGGCCAGTTCGCTTACGTGGCGAATGTTTGCAGTGCGGCTGACAAGGCAAATAATGTCGCCGGTACGGTGACGGTGCTCGACTTGGCGAACAACGTCGTGTTAATACCCAGCATTCCTGTCGGGAATTGCCCAACCGGCGTTGCCGTGGGGACAACCGCCAACGGGGTTAAGGCATATGTCAGCAACAGCCCAGGATCGGTTTCGGTTATCGACGTGGCGACGAACAATGTGTCGACTATCCAAATCCCCCCGGACCCGACCTCAGGAAACGTGCCAGCCGCGGGAGGAGTAGTGCTTAGCCCAGACGGCAGTACGCTGTACGTCGACGGCAATCCTATCGTAGTCATAAATACGGCAACCAATCAGATAGGTTTCTTGTCGCAAGGGGGCATCGTCTCCGTCGACCCTGGAAATACTCCTTGGGTCACCGGCGGAGCCGGGTTGACTATTGGGAACAACTTTCAGTTTTTTGTGCAGTGCACCGCTGGACCGGTCGCATTTATGCCCAGTGTTGGACGAGCTTTTATGTTGGATAGCGAGTGCGGTGGCGTTTACGATGTGACCCTAGGCAGCAGCACCACTAGCACCTATGGGATCGCCAACACATTTGGCTTGAACCTCGTTTCACCTTTCGATCTCGGTCAGATCGCAATGGCGAGCGATGGGTCACGCGGCTATGTTAGCGGAATTCTTGGCTCAACTTCTATCAGCAGTGCGTCCGCTACAGCCGTGATGAACGGCAACTCGGTTGTTCAAGTGAACGTAACAAGTCCAGGCTCCGGGTATACCACAGGACCGCCCGCGGTCGAGTTTATTTCGAGAGACACGAATGCAATAGGCTCTACACAAACGGGCCACGGCCAAGGTAATCCGCTTGGAAGTGTTCCTTGGGTCAGTGTAGACCAAATCGGTTCCGGCTACCTGCAACCGCCGGCGGTGCAGTTTGTTTGCAAGGACTACCCCGGCCAGTGCGCAAATGTCATCCCGGCGACAGCTGTTGCAACCATTTCAAACGGCAGCATCTCTTCCGTCACCGTGACCAATGGCGGTTCCGG
The DNA here is from genome assembly GCA_937879855.1 of uncultured Acidobacteriaceae bacterium. Lineage (GTDB taxonomy): Bacteria > Acidobacteriota > Terriglobia > Terriglobales > Acidobacteriaceae > Sulfotelmatobacter. The sequence continues at coordinate 203,696 of CALFMO010000066.1, forward strand.
TTATATAAATTCCCCGCTGGTGGTTTTTATTCGACAGAACTTTACCCCGGCCCTGGGGTCCGCCACCGTTTTGAACGGCGGCGTCGTGTCGGTCACGGTGACCAATCCAGGCTCTGGCTATTCGCAGCCTCCGGCAGTGGAGTTCGTTTGTGGCATAGCGCCCGCCAATTGCGGGGCCGGCGTCGTGAGTTTCAACCCAGCCAATGACAGTCAGGTCGCGTCAATACCTCTCGTTGGGGCGTATGCCCAGGGCCTCGCGGTCGCTCCGACGCCTGCACCCAACACTCCTGCTTCTCCCGCTACGGAAAGGATTCCCCTCAGCAACGTTCCGGTGACGGTGAACTTCCAATCAGGCATTACGCAAGCGGGTTTCACCGGCGCAGTGATCAGCACCACCGGGCCCAGCCTGCAGCCGAACTTCCAGCTTAGCAACCCTTCCGTGTACTACGACATTTTTACTACGGCGACCTATCCTGCAGGCAGCATGATCCAGGTTTGCATCACTTCGCAAGGCGTCACCTTTACCTCTCGACTCGTGCACTTCGTTGGCGGAAGCCCCGTGGATATAACTGACGCCTCGTTCACACCTCCAACGATCTGCGGCACGACGTCTTCTCTCTCGCCTTTCGCTATTGAGGAGCCGACGAGTCCCGGTGCGACGGCCACATCTACATCGATCAGCTTGACTCCCGCTACTACCATCCCTTACGGGACAGCGGCCACAGCAATGGTGACCGTAAGCCCGACGAGTGGGGACGTGGCTGGCAACGTGACGGTAAGCGTCGACGGCGGCGCCGCCATAACGATGGCACTCTCGGGCGGCTCGGCGTCGTTCAATCTCGGCGTATTGGGCGCGGGCAATCACTTACTCGCCGCAAACTTCGCCGCGCAAGGAAGTCTCCTGGGTTCCAGTGCCAGCGGCACGCTCACGGTCGCACGCGCCCCGTTGACGATCACGGCCAGCAACCGAAGCAAGACATACGGACAAACGGTGACGTTGGCCGGGACGGAGTTCACCACGAGCGGTTTGGTGAATGCCGACAACGTGGCTAGCGTGGCGCTCACCAGCGCAGGAGCAGCGGCTTCGGCTTCAGTCGCAGGCTCGCCGTATCCCATTACACCGAGCGCAGCAGTCGGCGCGGGGCTCGGCAACTACAACATCACCTACGTGAACGGCGCGTTGACTGTAAGTCCTGCGCTTCTGACCATCACCGCAGGCAATGCCACGAAGATCCTCGATGCGCCTAATCCTTCGCCGCTGCCGTGGATGCCAATGGGATTTGTGAGCGGCGAGAACGCGAGCGCTCTAACGGCGAATCCGACATGCTCGGCCACGGCCACGACGGCAAGTCCCGTGGGAACTTATCCGATTACTTGCTATGGCGCGGCCGCCGCTAATTACACGTTCACATATGTTGCTGGCACGCTGAAGATTCTCTACGCCACTGCAATCGGCCACGTCATTCAGCCCCCGATTAACGCCGACGGCAGCAGCGTCTACAAACAAGGACGGACAGTTCCGGCAAAATTCGATGTGTACGACGCCAATGGAGTGGCGATCGGAACCCCTGGAGTGGTGTCGAGCTTCTTGCTCACGACCATTATGTCGGGCACGACCACAACATCGGTCGAGGATGTCGTGGACAGCAACAACCCGGATACGGCTTTCCGCTGGGATGGTCAGGAGTGGATCTTCAACATCACGACTGGGAACCTGGCCGCCGGTAACACCTACATCTACACCATCACCCTGAACGACGGCTCAACCATCGTCTTCCAGTACGGCTTGCGGTAGCCGGTAGGCCCTGTAGGGACGCAGCACTGCTGCGTCCCAGCTTGGCAGAGGCCCCGGCATTGCGGTGCGGTTCTCATGAAAATGAAGGAGGATGACGACCATGACCCAGCAAGTTGAGCCAATTTGGGGGACTGAGCGGCACGCCAAAATCACGGTCGGGAAGACAGCCAAAAGCTTCACGGGCTGCAAGACGCACTTGCGGCCAGCGCGGTCACTGTGCCACTAGGCGACAACACTTACGATTTCGCCGCCGACGTGCCAGCACAGACGGCGGATGTGAATCCGGTTCGGGTCTTGTCGTAGTGACTGCGGCGTAGCCGAAGTTGGCGAGCTAAGGAGGGTTTGCCAGCCCCCCGCAAAACGACCTCATGGGGTGTTGTCCCTGTCCGCCAGTTTGTCCCATTTTTGTAACAGCGAACAAATCCGGATGTTGAGATGATGAACCTGGAATAAGATAATCGGCTCAAAAACTGAGTTCTTGGGCATCTTTTAAGATATTGAGAGCGGTAACCATGAGACCCGTGGCAGCGGCCAATAAACGCCGCAGATTCAATCTTCAAGCCTTCCTTTCGACCATTGCCGGTGGCAGGACAATCGCGGCCGTTCGCAAGAAGCAAATAGTTTTTGCTCAGGGCGACTCCGCCGATTCTGTTTTTTATATACGGAAGGGAAAGGTAAAGCTCAGCGTTGTGGCAAAAGGCGGGAAAGAAGCCACTATAGGCATTCTGAATGAGGGCGACTTCTTCGGAGAAGGTTGCCTTACAGGACAACCTCTCCGGATGTGCTGCGCAACCGCAATGACCGATTGCACGGTGATGCGTATCGAAAAGAATTCCATGAGGGAAGTGATCCACCGGCACCGGGCATTTTCCGACATGTTCGTGGCGTATTTGCTGACCCGGACCGTGCGCTACGAAGAGGATCTGGTTGATCAGCTTTTCAATTCAAGTGAGAAGCGATTGGCTCGTGTTCTCCTCCTGCTTGCTCGTTTCGGGAAGGACGGGAAGCCCGAGGTTGCGATCCCCAAGATCAGTCAGGAGACTCTGGCAGAGATGGTGGGCACAACCCGCTCGCGAGTGAACTTTTTCATGAACAGGTTTCGAAAATTGGGTTTCGTTCGCTACAACGGGGGGCTTAAAATTCACAGTTCGCTTCTAAACATCGTTCTCCACGACTAATTATTAGTCCGCAGCTTTAGCCAGGCTAAATTAGGATCCGCTCACCGTGTGATTTAGCCTTGGCCATGTACATTTCGCGGTCCGCTTGGTCAAGTAATTCGTCCAGAGTCATACCGTCGGTCCATTCTGCAACACCAATGCTCAAGCTCAACTGAAACTTTTCTAGTATTGTTGCGTGGTTCCAATCAATGAGGTAGGCCCTAATTCTTTCGACAACTTTGGCAGCGCCGGAGCGTGACGTGTCTGCCAAAATGATGAGGAACTCGTCACCCCCGTATCGAAAGACCGCATCTGAGCCGCGAACGGAACTCTTCAGCAGAGCTGCCGTATCTGCCAGCACGACGTCGCCAGTCAGGTGACCGAACGTGCTGTTCACATCTTTGAAGCGATCAACGTCGATCATTAAAAGCGAGAGCGAGTTTTTCAAACGTCGGGCATGGCTAATGTATCGCCCTGCAACATCCTCCAACGAACGACGGTTGTAAATCTCGGTCAAAGGATCCATGAACGACTGCTGTCGGACCAGTTCCTGCTGGATTACGCTCGAAATGAGTTTTTCGCGTAGTCGACGAATTTCAAAGCGTTTTGAGACCAGATAGGTGTTAAGCAGCGCCAAGAGAACAATCAGGCCTACAGCCAAAGGTCTAGAGGCTGTGACTTCGAAGTGCACGTTGTCATGCTTCAAGAAAGCTGCCGGAAAGAGAATCGCTGCCAGTCCAGTCGCAACCAGGACACTGGTGAGGGACACGATCAACCACAGCTCCCAATCACGCCTTTCGATGTGGGACAGCTGCTGGCCGACGCGCGCCAATACGCTTTCCGTTTGCTTGTACATTTCTATTGATGGATATCAAGCTTAACGCGATTCGGTACGATCTACCGCAGTACCAAAGTAATGAAATGGAAGGCAATTCGTTATCGAGAGATGTCGTGCAAGACGGAAGAAATCCAAGTCGACTTGGGTACGGGGCGCCTGTGCTGTTTGAAACCCCACAATGATCGCTGAGCGGGCTTCCCCAAGGCGTGAGAGCACGTCGTCGGTTCAATAATAGTCATTTTTTCTTGAATAGTGGCGTCAGCCGCTCGTGTAGACCTAGGACGGCATGAAAGAGCTCCGTAATCCCAGCGGTTTCCAATCCCAGTTCCAATGACTCCAGATCGACAGTCAGGTCCTTGGCGATCTGCGTGGCACGACGGACACGCTCCGCCGGTAGTATTTCTAGGACCGTATATGGATCGCGATGCTGTTGTTGGAGTTCAACCCATTGTTGAACAGCCCATGCGGTTTGGCGGATACTGTCGACCGCGCTTCGGAAGTCGCTCAGAACACGAGGAGAAAAATCGCCAGAGACAACTAGCTGCTCCAGTGGCGGTTTTCAGTCGTTCCGAAAGGGACCCCATAGATTGTGATAGCAATTCCGCAAGTGACGCCCTTTCGCATTGGAAAGGAAGTGGAAAACGCCTCTACTAGGGGCAGCAAGTATAGCAATGAACCGTCAGTTATTGTTGAAATATCCCATTAACCGGTGCCTAAACAGCCCGTGGTGAAAGCTCATCACGGTGAGGACCGGGATCACGGAATCGATCGGAGACGCGAGAACAAGGGCTCGAACGACGACTGGACGCATCCGCGCGAGGATCACGAAGATGAAGGACGAAGGACGCATTTGGCCCATAAAGCCGAGCACGCCGTCGTCTGCAGACCGTCGCGATCGTCGGTGTCACGGTGCAGGGCGTGGACGTGGGCGACACGACGACCATCCAAGAAACGCTGTCCGAAGCCGCATAGCAACTCGAGCGATCACCGCCGCCACGGATGAGGTAGTGGCGGTGATCGAGGCGGTCGTCGCGTATAAGGGCTACCACAGCCGAACGACGGTGCATGATCTGGAGACGCTGGAAACCCGCATCCACTTCAGCGAACCCGATCGCGGGCCACAATCGTGGATCGATCTAGAGGCGGAACGCGACGCCGTCTACGCAAATCGACTTCGCGGCGACAGCGGGCAACGCCTCCTGCGGAAACCCAGCGAACAGCAGGAGCGACCATGCGCGCATGTCTACGAGACCGGAGGATTCCGGCACGGGCACGTGTGCGGCCACCAAAACGTGCTCAAACGGCTACTCGTGCATGCGAGCGCCTTCAGCTGGGGGTCTGGATGCGGACGCTTTTCGGGATCGGTACGCTCCGCGGTCGCCAAGGCCGTTTGGCCGCGCTTCGTGCTCAGTAAGCTGTGGAGTCTCGTGTGCAACACAATCACGCCAATGGGGAGTCAGACGGATCCTCCAACACCATCGGTGCCGACTGATGAACAGGTCAATTGCGTGACATTGAAAACGCCACTTGCACCACGCGCTGCTAGGCTGGGGGTTGAGTCTTCGGACTCGAATCGCATGAAACGAACGGGATCCAAAAAGTAGTTCTCGCGACGCGAAAAGGCTTAGATATTACGATCAGCGTTGTGTGGTTCTTAAGATTTCCCGTGCTGGAGTTGGGTAACTCTTTAGCAAGCGCCGTAAACTTGTAGGGGTTCGTTCTCTTGCCATTTTACTGCGCATAGGGTCGTTTCCCCCCCGCTGTACGCTTCCCGGCCAGTTGCCGGAGTGCGAGTCTGCGAAGCGGATGCGATTTTCTGAGCGGACAGTCACCGTCTGATTCGTACAGGGCCGGGAAATTTGTCTATGGGATGTTTAAGATATTATTGCTGAATACGGCCAGTGTTCGGATTTCGTAACAAAACAAGGGATGGGATTGGCGCGACTAAAAACTGTGACAAACTGCCGATCTGCAGCGCAGGAAAAAACATGTTATCGAATTCTCGTAAGCAGAAGAAAAAGCCATACTCTCCTCCCACCCTAATAAAATTAACCCCAGAGCAAGCAAAGAAGCTCGTGCTAGACCGCAATGGTTGCACTGACGAAGAAACCGCCGATCTCTTGAAGTTGTTTCCAAATAGCCCGCACGAGGAAAGACAGAATAAACAGCCGCAGGGCGATGCTGCGGATCAAAGACGAAAACGCTCGGCATAGACACCGAAACAGCCGCTATGCGAATGAGAATTTAGTTATGGCGCGGTCTGGCCACTGATTCGTTCCGGAAAGGGCCTCCCGGTTACTACCACCAGGCGCTTGTGAAACTCAGGAAGCTTCCGGTGCCCCACCTAGGGCTGCCGAGCTTCACGCGCCCCAGCGGGGGCCCGTACGGCAATTAAAGCTCCCGGCCGAGAGTTCTGCGCTAGTTTGTCCGCGTCCTCGCCGATCCGACTGACTCGATCCCCAGCATCTCCTGGTGCACCGCCCGAAGAACGGGGTGCCTAAAATACAAACCACAACTCCGGCCGATTTGTTGTAGTATTGCGCCTGCAGTGTCAGCCCGAGAGATGGCATGTCTGTGATTCGCCGTCGCTCGTCTTTATTCCCTATGACTGACAAGGACCAAGCCGACGATAACAACGCAGGGCAGAGCCTGCGCCCGGCGAAAAAGGAATATCAAGAACCCGCATTCCGGTACGAGCGTGTTTTCGAGACTATGGCGCTATCCTGCGGCAAAGTCAACGCTATCGAATTTCAGTGTAGATTCAACCGGCATAGTTCATAGTTCTTGGTTTGCTGATACCCACATGCTGGAAGCGCCTGGGGACACCAAACTTGGTCTTGCGGCGGAAGTGCTTCGCGGCCGTGGCACCCTTCGCCTCAAGGTCGGGGGAGTGAGCATGCTTCCCGCGGTCTGGCCGGGCGATCTGATCACGATTGAAAGCGTAGCTGGCGACGAGGTTGTTCCGGGAGACATCGTGCTGGTTCTGCGTGATAACCGGTTCTTTGTTCACCGGTTGGTCGAAAGGCGACTAATTCAGGATTGCCTTTTGTTGATTATGAGGGGCGACGCTATGCCCCGCAACGATCCTCCCGCTGCTGCTTCCCAGTTGCTGGGTCGAGTGACCCTTATTCGCCGTGGAAATCGCAGTTTTGTTCCGAAACGCCGAGTCTCATTTCTTCAATGTACTCTGGCGTGGATGTTGTGTCACTGGGACCGATTCCGCAATCTCGCGTTGAATATTCACGCGGCGAGCTTGCGGGCAAGCGCGGCGCGCGCCGGACAGTTTTTCTGGGGTGGGTTCGGTCGATTGCCCATAACTTCTGACACTTCTACTTTTCCTACTTCTCATATTTCTCATAAATGACCACTGCCACCCCGATGGCCGCGACCGAGGCCGTTTCCATCGAGATCGGCGGTATGACGATTGCCCTGCGCACGCGTGACTCCTCATTTCGCCGACTCATCGAGAATCGCTACGCGGGTTTCGTTGGGAATTCGCTCGAGTCGAACTTTGAGTTCGATATCGACCTTCTCGAGCCATCGGAGTTCTCCGCAGTCGATCATGGCCTGGAGGTGAAGATTGAAGCTGGCGAATGGTTGCTGAAGAGGGGGGACTTCTACGCACGCTGGAATCCGAACACCAGCCATGGTCATGTCCGTCAATACTGCAGTCCCTACGCTATCGATTGCGTCTTACGTATCGTTCACAGCCTCATCCTGGCCAGGCAAGGAGGCTTCCTGGTTCATGCCGCCAGTGCGATTCGCGATGGGAAAGCTTTTCTGTTTTCCGGTGTTTCCGGCGCGGGCAAGACCACGATCTCCCGCCTTGCGCCACCCGATGCGACCCTGCTCACCGATGAAATCTCCTACGTGCGACGCGAAGGCAACTGCTATATAGCCTGCGGAACGCCTTTTGCGGGAGAATTGGCACGAGTTGGGGAAAACCAATCGGCTCCGCTTAGCGCACTCTTTCTGCTCGAGCAAGGCCTCGAGAACAGGATCGAACCGATAGGCGCCACCGACGCTGTGCAGCGACTACTGAGAAACATCCTGTTCTTCGCCGACGATCCTGCGCTTGTGGAACTGGTCTTTCAGGCCGCGTGCGAGTTTGCTAGCTTGGTTCCCATCCATCGCTTAATATTCATCCCTGATCATAGGGTTTGGGACATAATACGTTAGTTATGGGGAAAGATATTGGCCGAAAAATATATTGCACGAAGCTCGGCAATTGCGGCCCGTCCGCTGGGGACCGAAATGATGATCATGTCGACCGCCGATTCGACTTTTTTCACCCTCAATGAAGTCGCTTCTGCGATTTGGCAGGCAGCGGATGGACACACGCCGCTATCAGAAATCATCGCCGGCAAGATCTGCCAAGAATTCGATGTCAATCAGGACCAAGCACAGCGCGACGCAGAGCACTTCGTCGACGAACTTGCCCGACACGGCATTTTGCTGGTCTCGGATATACCACTTACGGAGTTTTGCCCGACACTGGTGAGGCGATGAGTCTTCTGGCGGAGATGAATGAAAAGGCGCTGGAATTAGGTCTGCCTATCAGCGTTCACCTCGATGTAACTTACCGCTGCAATGAGCGCTGCGTGCATTGCTACCTCGATCACGACGATCATGGCGAGATGACGACGGCAGACATCACCGATGTACTCGAGCAGCTCGCCGACGCCGGTGTCTTTTTCCTAACCCTCAGCGGGGGCGAAGTTCTCATGCGCCGTGACTTTTTTGAAATCGTGGAACGGGCACGGCAATTGCAGTTTAATGTAAAGGTTAAAACCAATGGAGTCATGATCCACGACAAGGAAGCTGCGAAACTTCGCCAGCTCGGCGTCGACCAGGTGCAAATCAGCGTTTACTCTCATCGGCCAGAAATTCACGACGCCATCACAAAGCTCCCGGGATCATTGAAGCGAACGATAAGGGCGATTCGGTTTTTGAAGTCGCAGGGGCTAAAGGTCACTATAGCGAATGTTCTGATGGCTGCCAATTTCTCCGACCAGGCTGGGGTGGTTGCGTTGGCGAAAGAGTTAGAAGTTCTCTATACGCTCGATCCCACCATCACGCCAAAAATGGACAGAGACACATCCACTCTCGCGTTACGAATCTCCGGGTCTGAGCTCAAGCAGATTTTCATGAACCCGGAACTGGTGGGCAACGTGGAAGAGTTCTGCGCTCCTCCGCCGGCACCCGGCGAAGACATCATGGAAGGTTTTCCTTGTAGCGCCGGTCATACTTCCTGCTATATCTCTCCCTACGGCGATGTGTTTCCCTGTGTGCAATTTCCTCTTCCCAGTGGCAATGTGCGACGGGAGAAATTCCTGGACATTTGGCGGCATTCTCGCCAGTTGAATGAGGTTCGCTCGATACGTGCCAAAGATCTTCCGACCTGTTCGACTTGCGCCCACGTTGGAACGTGCACGCGCTGCCCTGGCTTGGCCTTTATGGAGGGCAACATGCGAGGGCCGTCGACCGCCGATTGCGAGAAGTCTTTCCAGAGGACCGGTATTCCCTCGGCGAACATGGTAGCTGAAGCGCTGGGACGTTCCACAGGCCCGTTAATCCAAATTCGGGCAGCCGGCGAGTCATTTGTGGGTATCAGTCAGGGCGTGCCATAATTGGCGACCACGCCAAGGCATTATGTCAGATTAGCTTCGCGAAAAACCTTCCGAAATGTTTTCGAAGGGCTTTCAGGCAAGGACGGGCGGCGGCGACAGCAGGATGGTTATTTTCGTCACGGTATGCGGACGCTTAACACATTCGCTTGCGACTTCTCGATTCTCGCACAAGGTGGTTACAGGCTGACATCAGGGTAGGCATGTTGCCGTTGGGCCACGTTCACTCGATTCCGTCCATTCCTTTTCGCGGCATACAGCGCTTGGTCCGCAGCGGCTAACAATTCTGCGGGGGAACTGCACCTTTCCAGCATGGCGGTCGCGACGCCCACGCTGACCGTCAGGAAAGGGGCGACCGGCGATGCAGGATGCGGCAATTCAAGACTCGCGACTGCCCGCCGCACCGACTCCGCAAAATGAGCCGCCCCGTCGGCGCTGGTTTCCGGAAGAATAAGGGCGAACTCCTCACCTCCGTAGCGCGCGGCTAAGTCAATCTGTCGCCTGGCTATCCGTTTCAGTTCCGCTCCCAGCAACCTAAGGTACTCATCGCCTCGCTGGTGCCCCGCGGAATCGTTAAGCGCCTTAAAGTGATCGATATCGAGAATCAGGAGCGAGAATGCGGAACCGGTTCTCTGAAGGCGAGCGCATTCCATTCTGAGTGTTTGGTCGAAGACGCGGCGGTTCGCCAGCCCAGTCAGCGAATCGACTGACGATAGCCGTGACAACTCCTCATTCACCCGCTGCAGATCGGCCGTTTTCTCATGCACGATCCTTTGCAGCTCCTGTTCCCGTCTTTGGGCTGCTCGCATCCGCAATCGAACGACAAAAAAAACCACCACGCCGGAGGTAAGCGCGCACGTGCCCACAAACCACCACGTCCGATACCACGGGGGCAAGACTTCAAAGGCAAACTCAGCAGCGTGATCACTCCACACTCCATCGTTGTCTCGGGCTTCTATCTTCAGCCGATATGATCCCGACGCCAATTCCGCAAACCGCAACTCTCTTTGATCCGTCTCGGTCCAGGTTGAATTCGCGCCTTCCAACCGGTAACGAAAAACAACTCCGTTTTCACGAGCAGCATTCGGTGCGGCGTATCTCGCGATGAGAGAGCTCGCATGAAACCCAACTGATGGGTTGGGCCTCCCGGAAACATCCGTTCCGCCGATTACCAGCTTGGTGAAAATGACCGCGAGTGGTGCGTTGTGTTCGCCTTGGGGACGCGGCTTGAAACGCGACAGTCCACCGCTGGTTCCAATCCAGACCGTGCCATCGGGTTCCTCGGCGAACGCATTCAGGTTGCAGTCATCCCAGGCTAGACCGTCCCGACTATCGTAGTGGTTCCAGTGCAAACCGTCCCACGTGTCCACGCCCCGTTCTGTTCCCACCCACAGCCGCCCGGATGCATCAAATTCCAGGAAATATACAAGTCCGTCGCTGCCAGGTCTTTGGACGCCTTTCTCGATAGCGATGCCGCCAGGACCGGGATGGATACGGTCGATACCACCTCCGTGGCGATAACCCGTCCAGATGACTCCGTCTGCACCGGCGCCCAACGAAAGCACTTCTTGATTACTCAAGCCATCGCCTTGTGTCCAATTCTTCCATCGCCCGTCGGAGTAACCGAAAAGTCCGCCAACACCGGCTGCCCAGATCGTGCCGTCGCTTCCCTCGGCAATTGCCCAAATGCGTGCGGATGGCAATTCGGTGATTCGCAAAAACTTTCGGTAGGGCGCTCTGGCCACAAATAGACCCGCCTCGGTGGCGGCCCAGAGCCTGTGTTCGCGATCGAAGCGCAGGGTGTACGCTGCCTTGCCCGAAAGACCTTGCTCCTGACCAAACCACTGCACCTTGCCGCTTCGTGTATCCATGCGGGCGGCGCCGCGCGTCTCCGTACCGATCCACAGATCGCCGCTGGGAGCTAGCTGGAGACTGTGCACTGGGAAACCATCCAGTCCTGCAACTTTCTTCCAAGAGATGCCGTACTGCCGCCGTGTTCCGCGAAACAGCCCTCCTTCGGTGCCCGCTAGAAGCGAACCGTCAGCCCGCGGCAGGATTTCGTACACAATATCGCTTGCCAGCCCGCTTGCGGGCGAGTAACTCTCCCACTCCCGGTACCCTCGCCACTCTACGAGTCCCCGGCCCGCTAACCCAATCCACAGCGAGCGCTGTCGGTCTTCGAACGCGGCGTAGACAACTCCGCGCAAGCCGACGGACCGGTCGATCTTCTGCCAGCCTTTTTCATCTCGGATCAACAGCCCATCGTGTGACATTATTAGAAGCCGCCCATCAGCATCGGTAGCGAGATGTCCCATCGCACCGCCCGGAATGGGCGCGTCAGGCCTTCGAAATTTGGCACAGCCCGCCGGCAACATGAACACACCCGCATTCCTCGCTCGTACCCAAAGGTTACCGTCGGGGTCTTTCTGGATGGCTAGCAGAACACGATCCGGAAGTCCACTTCTTCGCCCGAAGACGGTTGTCCCGTCCCGGTCCATGCGGCAAAGTTCGTTTCCACACCCATACCATAGGCTATCGCCGTCCGCTAAAATGCCGTAAGCACCCGGCCCCGATGTTCCGGGCACTTGGGGAAACTCCCGCATCGCGAATCCACTCCGCCCGGGCTCGGAATAGAGCTCCACCAGACCGGATTCCGTGCCAATGAACGTGTGCCCTTTACCGTCCGACTGGATGCCTTGGGCCCAGCTGACCGTCCCGAGACTGCCTGGAAGCCTTTCGAAACGGTTGCCGGACAGCTTGTAGAGACCGAAGTCTCCCCCCACTAAGAGAGAGCCGTCGGGAGCGTCGCCAAAGGCGGCGCCGGAAGAAGACGGAATCCCCTGCTGTGGTCCAAAAGCCTCAAAGCGTTCTCCGTCGTACCGGAAGATGCCGTTTTCCGTGCTGACCCAAATGAAACCCACGCCGTCCTGGTAGATTTTCTGGACCGCTAGATTGCTGAGGCCTTCCGCCGTCCCCAAGGTTCGGAAGTTGTATTCCTGAGCGTACAAGACCTCCGAAGCCAGCACGAAGAGGGCAAGTGCGGCGACCGTTCTGGCGATCAGCAGTTTCGTATTCTGCCCCAAGTTTCTCTGCCAGATGCCGTCGAGATTGCATTCTTGCGGGCAGTAGCTCTCGGCACGATTGCGTCGAAATTTGAACTTCCGTTCACTCGAATTGTCATTCGACGTTCCGACTCAACTGCCTATTTGTAAGCGATTTCTGCTCTTCGAAATTGTTCGGCAACGAAATCCGGGAGTATCTGTTCCAATTTCTGTGACAGCCAGACCTGTAGTTCGGACTTGTGCTCGTTCGAAATGGATTCGAAACGAAGTCCCAGGTGTCCCGGTTTCGACCAGCAGACCATCGATTCTGCCAAAAGGGCTGCTTGATGATCTGGCAGAGTGAACTGAACGCGAACCCTTTCTCCCGGGACCAGCGGAACTTGAGTGCTCAGAGCCATTCCCCCTCCGCTGATATTGATGCTCATGCATCGCACTTCCTGCCTGCTTTCCCGCTGGATAATGACAGGAATGGATTCCGGACAACGAAAGTAGCGCCGCCGTTCTCTCAGAATGAGCCCATATGCAGGCTTTAAAGTATTGTGGATTGACTGCGCGGAAAGAGGCCTCTCGATGACAAACTGCAGCTTCTTACGGAACCCTGTCGTAATGGGTGCATCACTGTGGCCGATGCCAAAGGTGACCGCCGTCCTGTTCGATGAGGATCGGTGCACCTCGTCGAGGATTGCTCCGGACTGGTCTCCCAGTTGGAGATCAACGAAAATGGCATCGAACTTTCGCTGGCTCAGTAGGCCGATCGCCGCTGGAAGATCTCGGCAAATATTGGGAGAAATTGACAATTCTTCTAAGGCATGACCGAATTGTTGAATTGCCATGGGATCAGCGGATACCAATAGTGCGAGTCCAACTGCCATAATAAAGTGACCTCCTAATTCGGTCGCCTGTCATGATTGTCCCCCGGTCGTGCGGGCTCGAAATTCAAGTTCCGAACTTTCGCCTCGCAGCTTGTCGGCAACTTTTTCAGCTGCTAATGGCTTGCTGAAATAATAGCCCTGAATTTCGTCACACTGATGCGCCCGCAGGAACTTCATTTGCTCCTCGTCTTCTACACCTTCGGCAATCACCTTGAGATTCAGGCTTTTTGACATGTTAATAATTGCGGCAGTAATCGCAGCGTCATCAGGCTTCACAGCGACATCCCGTATGAATAAGCGATCGATTTTGAGCTTGCTGACCCGATACTGCTTCAAGTAGCTAAAGCTGGAATAACCAGTCCCAAAGTCGTCAATCGCGAGCGTCAACCCCATGACCCTTAATTCATGAACAACGGAGAGGGTCACGTCTGCATTGGCCAACAAAAGACTTTCTGTTAGCTCCAGTTCGAGATACTGAGGGGAGAGCCCAGTCTCATGGAGCACTCTTCGGACGAGATCGCAGAAGCCTTCCTGACGAAACTGAATCGCTGATACATTTACTGCCACTGTCACCGGAGGAAGACCTTCGTCTTGCCATTTGCGGGCTTGAGAACAGGCAGTCCTCAGCACCCACTCACCAATTGGCACGATGAGACCGCAGTTTTCAGCGATCTTTATGAATTTATCGGGTGGTACAAGACCCAATTCTGGGTGTTGCCAGCGGAGAAGTGCTTCCAGGCCCGTGATCCTTCCGGTGGCAATATCCATCTGCGGCTGATAAACGACGAAGAGCTGTTTCTTGGGAAGCGCTAGTCGCAAACTGTGCTCCAAGGTCAACCGCTCTACGACCTGAGCATTCATGTCCTCTGTAAAAAACCGAAAGTTGTTACGTCCACTCTCTTTAGAGTTGTACATAGCGGAATCGGCATTCTTGATCAAGGTTTCGCTGTCCGAACCGTGTTCTGGAAAGATGCTGATGCCGACGCTACAGCCAATACTGAGTGAGTGCCCTTGAACAAGGAATTCAGCGGTCATTACATCCATCAATCGCTCAGCGGCTACTGCTGCGTCGGCTACATCCTTTACGTGAGTCAACGTGATCAGGAATTCGTCACCGCCTAGACGAGAGACAGTGTCTTGCTCACGCCCCCATTTCTTAAGCCGCGCTGCAACCTCTTGTAAAAGAAGGTCGCCGACCGAGTGGCCCAGCGAGTCGTTGATGTCTTTGAACCTGTCGAGGTCGAGGAACAGAAGTGCGATTTTGTATTTTTGCCGGCGGGCATCGGCGATTGCCTTGGTCAACCGATCCTGAAGAAGAGTCCGATTGGGTAGTCCCGTCAAGTCATCGTAGTAGGCTAAGAAGCGAACTCGTTTCTCAGTCGCCTTGCGCTGAGTGATGTCTTGCTTAATCGCAATGAAGTATCTATTAGGAGGATTGACGATGTCCTGATTTACCGGTGTGATCGTCATCTCTTCGTTGTAGGTTGTTCCATCTTTTCGCCTGTTAACAATCTCCCCTTGCCAGACCTTACCGGACAAGATCGTTGTCCAAAGATTGGCATAATAACTATCGGGCTGTTCACCCGATTTCAACAAGCGAAGGCTCTTGCCTAATACCTCTTCCGTGCTGTAGCCGGTCATTGTCGTGAACGCCCGATTTGCCCACACGGCGCTGCCTTGATGATCTGTGATGACGATCGCATTGGCGGCCGCTTCTAAAGCGGCTAATTGCAGGCCCAGTTGTTCTTCTGTGCGCCTCTGAACAGATATATCTCGTGCAATTCCGGAAGCCCCCACGACTCTCCCGGCTCCATCTTTGATTGCAGAAACCGAGAGAGATACGTCTATGAACGAGCCGTTCTTTCTGAGACGCTGCGTGTCAAACCGCTCTATAACTTCGCCGTTGGCAATTCTCTGCAAAAGAGCGTGAAGCTTCAAATGCTTCTCGGGCGGATAACAAAACGAAATCTGCCGACCCAGGACCTCGACCGCCGAATAGCCGTATATCTGCTCAGCTCCGCGATTCCAGCTCGTCACCACGCCTTCCAAATCTGTGCTGATGATGGCGTCATCCGATTGTTGCACGATGGCTGCTAGCCGCAGTAATTCTTGTTGGGTCGCTTCTTCGTGCCGACGAATGATGAAGGTGATGCAGAATCCGACACAGCCTGCAAAGAACGTCGTAATGATGTTAGATTTCGCCAGGGAAAGCTTAGGGAACGATATCAGCTTAAAGATCTCATAAACCGCCGTCACAGAAAACGCAATGATTCCAATCCGCAAAGCACGCAAAATGAGAGAATACCGAGACATATGACTGCTCAGAGACAAATTGAAAGCGTTTAAGGTGACGCCCCTCATAAAATGACCTAGCCCAAAATGACCTAGCCCATCCAGAGCTTTGGCGGGTCAACAGGGAAAGAGCCTTAGACCCATCATAAAGCTCATCCCTCACATTGTTGTGATTTAAATCACAGCTGCATTACTAATGTAAGGCACCATCTTTATACTTGAGTGGGTCAGACGGACAAATTGGTCATCGTCAATCGTGATATCACGTGTAAGCGGCTGAAGAGCAGCTGGCGCACAATACTTTGCCTGACACAAGTTGACCTGATAGTCGCACTGATCTACGCAACGGACATGATGCCCCCCCTTCGATTTCATGCGGATGTCGAACTAACTGCTTTACTTAGCCTGCCGGGAAGCTCTGACGCCCGACGGCTACTTAGAAGCTTGTCGATTGTATCGCTCGGAACGGGTCTGGAATACAGGTAGCCTTGGGCCAGTTCGCAGTCAAAATCCTTCAGCATATCCGCCTGCACTTGTGTTTCTACACCCTCTGCGACGACCTTCAAGCCAAGACCATGGGCGAGCATAATAATGACGCGAATGATTTCGCGCGTCTCGACATCCGTATCCATGCCCGCGATGAAAGACCGATCAATCTTTAACCGATCGACTGGAAAATGTTGCAGCCGGCTTAGCGATGAGTAGCCAGTGCCGAAGTCGTCGATGTCCAGACGGACGCCAAGAGACTTCAACTCAGACAGCACGACAGCTGACCTGTCGGCGTCGGCCATGGCGATTGTCTCGGTAATTTCCAAGTTGACGGCACTCGGATCCAGTCCTGTCTCTTGTAGGGTCTTACCGATTTGAGATGCCAGGTCGGCCTGCGCGAACTGCTTGGGGGTGATATTGACATTAAGGGTGAGGGGAGGATCTGACGGAAAAAGCGCGTGCCAGGAACAGAGCTGCCGACAGGCCTCATAAAGAAGTTGCTGATTGATGGGTAAGATAATGCCAGTCTCATCCGCAACCGCAATGAAATCTCCAGGCATGATCAAACCTTCAGGACGCTGCCAGCGGCTGAGGGTCTCGAACCCTACAATGTGCTCGTCGCGTAAAGACACTATCGGTTGGTAGTAAACACGGAATTGTTTTAACTCAAGAGCTTTACGCAAGTCGGTTTCAAGCTGCAAACGTTTTATGGCGCCGGCGTGCATGGCATGGTCGAACACCTCATAGCGCGCCTTACCAGTTCTCTTGGCGCGATACATAGCAATCTCAGCGTCGCGAAGAACGTCCTGAGCCTCTGCCGCACCACCGCTACTGAAAGCAATGCCAATGCTGACGGAAAGCACAATCTGCTGATTGTTGGAGTCGAAA
>CALFMO010000067.1 GCA_937879855.1 uncultured Acidobacteriaceae bacterium
AGCGTCAGATGTGTATAAGAGACAGGCTACTGCTAGGGCTCGAAGAGCTTCGATATGGGCCTTGAGGGCTGTGTGGAGTTCCTTGGTGACGTCGGCAAAATCGGGGCCTTCCGCGGTGATGGCGCGGGCGCACAGGGACTTGATGAGTTCCTCAGAGGACATCGCCATTCGTAGGGTGCCCTACGGAGAAGTTTGGTGACAATACTGGAAATTGTGTAGAACTATCTACTGAGATTACTGCATTGCGATGACCCCCTTTTATGGCCTCTAGGAACGTTCACAGAGCCCCACTTCTCGCAAAGGATGCGAGAAATGGGGCACCCGGCATCCGGGTGGGATCTTGGGCTGGCATTAATTAATTCTTGCTGACGAGGGGAATTATGAATCTGAGAATCATGCGACATGTACAGGTTGGCGGGCTGGTGGTGGGATCGGTCGTGGGGTTGACGGGGGGGGATAAGGGCAAGTTGCCTGGCCCGCCGGTCGCGAAGAGAGTTCCTCACTTCACCGAAATCAACGGGCACAGATTGGAGGACGACTATTTCTGGTTGCGGGACAAGCCGAATCCGGAGGTGCGGGCTTATCTGGAGGCGGAGAACGCTTATACGGACGCCGTGATGAAGCCTACCGAGGCGTTTCAGAAAAAACTTTATGAGGAGATGCTGGGACGGATCAAGGAGACCGATGTGGAGGTACCGTACCGCGAGGGGAAATACCTTTATTACACGCGGACGGAGGCGGGGAAGCAGTATGCGATCCGGTGCCGGCAGAAGGTGAGCGATGGTATCCCGGAATCGCAGGCGGGTGCGTCTTCGAGCGTTCAGGGCGGGTCCGCGCCACAGGAAGAAGTGGTGCTCGACGTGAATGAAATGGCGCAGGGGCAGGCATTCATGACGGTGAATGAATATGCAGTCAGCCCTGACGGAAATCTGCTGGCTTATACGTACGACAGTACGGGATTCCGGCAATACACGCTGGCGGTGAAAGATTTGCGGACGGGAAAGACGCTGGTCGATCACGCGGAGCGTGTTGGATCGGTAGTGTGGGCCAACGATAACAAGACAATTTTTTATACGCAGGAAGATGCAGTGTCGAAGCGGCAGTACCGGTTGTACCGGCATGGGGTGGGAACGGCGGGGGCGGATGCGCTGGTGTATGAGGAGAAGGACGAGCGCTTCGAATTGGACGCGGTGAAGACGCGGAGCCAGGCTTATATCTTTTTGATCAGCTCGAGCCATACGACTAGCGAGGCGCGGTATATTCCGGCGGATCAGCCGATGGCGGAGTTCAAGGTGATGGAGCCGCGCAAGCAGGACGTGCAGTACTATCCCGAGCACAACGGGGAATCTTTTTACATTCGGGTGAACGATACAGGACGGAACTTTCGGCTGGTGAAGGCTCCGGTGGCGGATCCTTCTAGCAAGAGCTGGAAGGAGGTGGTGGCGCAGGATCCTAATGTCATGCTGACTCATGTGGACATGTTCAGGAATTTTTATGTGCTGATGGAGCGGGAACATGGGCTGCCGCAGATTCGAGTGATGGATTTGCGGAGCGGGAAGTCGCGGCGGATCACGTTTCCGGAGCCGGCGTATTTGAGTCATGGCTATGTGAATCGGGTGTATGACACGACGGAGTTCCGGTATGGGTACCAGTCGCCGATTACGCCGCCGTCGGTGTTTGCCTATGACATGGAGAAGGGGACGTCGACTTTGCTGAAGCAGAAAGAAGTGCCGGGAGGATATGACCGCACGCGATATGAAGTGGAGCAGATTTATGCGCCGGCGGCGGATGGAGTGAAGATTCCAATTTCGGTGGTGCGTAGGAAGGATGCGAAGCTGGACGGGACGGAGCCGCTTTATTTGTATGGGTACGGGTCGTATGGGATCTCGATCGACGCGGCGTTTAATTCGAACTGGTTCAGCCTGGTCGATCGGGGAGTGACGGTGGCGGTGGCGCATATTCGCGGCGGCGGCGAAATGGGGAAGGCTTGGCACGATGCGGGGCGCATGATGAACAAGAAGACGACGTTCACGGACTTCATTGCTTGCGCGGAATATTTGGTGGGACATGGGTATGGATCGAAGGAGCGGCTCGTCATTGAGGGGCGGAGTGCGGGCGGGCTGTTGATGGGAGCGGTGCTGAATATGCGTCCGGATCTGTTTAAGGCGGCGGTGGTGGGAGTACCGTTTGTGGATGTGATGAATACGATGCTGGATGAATCGCTGCCGCTGACGGTAGGGGAGTTTGAGGAGTGGGGGAATCCGAAGGAGAAGGCGGCATTTGATTACATGATTAGTTATTCGCCGTATGACAATGTGGAGGCGAAGAATTATCCGGACATGCTGGTGAAGACTTCGTTCAATGACAGCCAGGTGATGTATTGGGAGCCGGCGAAGTATGTGGCGAAAATGCGGGCGGTGCGGACGGATCATCATACGTTGATGTTGAAAACGAATTTGAGCCCGGCGGGGCATGGTGGGGCTTCGGGGAGATATGACCGGCTGCATGAGGCGGCGTTTGATTACGCTTATGTTTTGCGGGAGATGGGGATTGAGGAATAGAGGTCGTTTTCGCGGGCCTTGAGAAATGTGTTTGCTTGCCGGAGAAGTCTTCCAGAGTCAAATTCCCCACCCTGTCGCATAGAACGCGACAAGGATGGGGCACCCATCGCCGAGCTTTGATCGGTCGGACAGCCGAGGCGGCTGTCCCTACATAGACATTTTCTAGATTAGGCCGGCGCGGACGCGGCGGAGGAAGTCTTCGCCGTCGGCCTTGGCTTGGGCCAGGATCTTTGGTTGGTTGCGGTATTCGAGCGCTATTTCCTGCAGAAAAAGTTCTACCGCATCTTTGGGCTTGAAGCCTTGGGTGACCAGTTTGCGGATGCGCGGCGTGAAGCTGTCGGCATCGTCAGCGGAACCGAGACGGGAGAGGTGGTCGGCACATTTATGTTCGCGAAATTTCCCGGCGGCCAGTCGGTCGAAGGCGGTCTTGGCTTCGGGATCGTTGAGGAGCGTGGGGAGCGGAGAGTTCCATTCGCACTGAGAGCAGGTCCATCCGTGGAAGGAATGGGTGGACGTCCAGATGAGTTCTCTGGCGGTTTTTTGTTGCAGGGTGCTGTCGCTCGTGCGATCCATTGGCTGGGCGGCTCCTGTGGTTCGTTGCGGCGCCCATCACTTCTTGACTGAATTTTACTCTAGAACTGAGCCGTGAGGCTTGGCTAGCGGGGTTCTGGGGCTCTTTTGACTTCTAAAGCTTTAACCGCCGAGGTCGCTGAGGTCTCGCGGAGAGCGCGGAGAAGAGCAAGATCAAAGACGGGAACAGGCTGCCTTCCATGCCTTCCATTCTCTCCGCACTATTCTTAATTCTTACCGCTTACTTGGCGAAGAAGTAGTCGAAGGATTTTACGGCGGTGAATTCGTCGTCTTTGATGTCGAAGACGGTGTAAAGCTTGGTGACGTGGAGGACGTCGTGGACTTTTTGAGTGAGGTTGAGAAGCTTGAGTTCGCCTCCGGCGTTGCGGACGGTGGTGAAGGCGCCAACGAGTTCTCCTACGCCGGAGCTGTCGAGGTAGTCGACGTCGGCGAGGTTGAGGATGATTTTCTTTTTGCCCTCGGCAACCAGGTTGCGGACCGCGGCGCGCAGAGTGCCGATCTCGGGACCGAGGATGATGCGTCCGTGAACGTCGAGGATGGTGACGTGGGAGACTTCGCGGCCATCGATGGTGAGGGGCATGTCGGGACTCGCGGGAATGGTAGTGCGTGGGGCGGGGTAAGTCAAATGGCAGGGTTGGAAGCTACGATACGGTGCGGTTGGTCTCGACCTGGAGCGCGTACGAAGCGGCTTGGCCGTCGCGAATTTCCTGGATGGCGGAAGTGATGATAGGAGTCGGGTATTGCGGGTGACGGAATTCAAGGTGCATGCCGCGGCCGACGTATTGCAGCTTGAGCATGGAGCCTCCCCAGGTGGATCCGGCAATTGCGACTTGAACGGGCTGGGGACAAAATTCGGGATGGCCGGAGAGCATTGCCTCGCTACCGCCTAGAAGTACTGCGGTGTAGCAGTGGTTCATGGTTTGAATCTTCAAGACCGTGGAGGGGGGTAGATCGCCCAAGTAAACCCCACCTTCGATTTCCGACTGGATGATGCTGCGGTTGACTTCGTCGGCGAGGTTGGGGTGAGGGTTAAACATAGAAGCTGCCGAACATTAGGGTATCGGGTTTCGGGGACGGGAACAAGAGTGCTTTAGGACGGAGGTGCGAGCGGAGGAGCATGGCCTTTAGAGGAGGGGAACGGGGTGGAGGTTGCAGGAAAATTGGCAGGTGCAGCGGCGCAAAATCATTTCGACGCGTTTCGCGGGTCTTGGGGAATTGCGCCTTGTGCTCCTTTGCCATTTCTTTCGCCCCTCCGGGGCTCCGCGAACTGTGCGATTGGCCACCCACGTCTTGCGACGTGGGCTGCATTCTTTCGCCGCTTCGCGGCTTGAGTCTGGGAGGGCTTACGCTTTGCTCCTTTCCAGGACCTGGACCTTTTCCCTCTGATACTAAAGATGTTCCCGCCGGGGCGCGCGGGGTGGAAAGCCTGATAAAATACAGGGACAAGGGGTTCCCTGATATTCATGCCAGTTCCTGTGTCACAGATGTGGACGGTGGCGAGCTATGTACTACGGCAGAAGCTCGCGGGACGGAAGCAATATCCGCTCGTGCTGATGCTGGAACCGCTGTTCCGGTGCAATCTGGCTTGCGCAGGATGCGGGAAGATCCAGTATCCGGCGCACATCCTGAAAAAGGACCTGACGCCGGAGGAGTGCTTCCGGGCGGTGGAGGAGTGCGGGGCGCCGATGGTGTCGATTCCGGGCGGAGAGCCGCTGATGCATCCGCAGATCGGGGAGATCATTGAGGGTCTGGTGGCGCGCAAGAAATACATTTATCTGTGCACCAACGCGCTTCTGTTGAAAGAGAAGATTGACCTGTTCAAGCCGAGCAAGTATCTGACTTTCAGCGTGCATCTGGACGGGCAGCGGGAAGAGCACGACCTTGCGGTATGCCGCGAGGGCGGGTACGACATTGCGGTCGATGCGGTGAAAGAGGCGTTGCGGCGCGGGTTCCGGGTGACGACGAATACGACGTTGTTTGATGGGGCGAACCCCAAGTCGGTGCGGGCGTTCTTTGACGAGATGATGGAGCTGGGCGTGGAGGGCATGATGCTCTCGCCTGGGTACTCGTACGACAAGGCGCCGGATCAGAAACACTTTTTAGGACGGGCGCGGACGCGGCGGATGTTCCGGGCGATTCTGTCGAACCGGAAGAAGGAGTGGCAGTTTAATTTGTCGCCACTGTTTCTGGAATTCTTGATGGGGAAACGGACTTATCCTTGCACCCCTTGGGGAATGCCGACTTACAACATTTTTGGCTGGCAAAAACCGTGCTATCTGTTGCAGGACGGATATGCAGAGACGTTCGCCGAGTTGCTTGAGACAACCGAGTGGAGCAATTACGGGACCGAGTCGGGGAATCCAGCGTGCGCGAATTGCATGGTGCACAGTGGGTACGAAGCATCGGCGGTGAACGCGACTTTCAGTTCGCTGGGCGGATTTCTGGCTACTGTCAAGGGGACATTGTTTACGCGGTATCGCGACGACGAGGCGCTGCGGATGCTGGACGAGCCGGTCGCGGCGGTGCATCCGCTGGTGCAGATTTCTGCCGTCGACGAGTCGATGCAGGAGACGCGGGTTTAGGGCGGCCGCTTGACGCGAGGTCCTTCGACTGCGCCGTGACTTCGCTTCGCTGCGTCACGGCTCCGCTCAGGATGACAATTCAAGTTTTATTCAAATCAGGTTTTATTCCAAGAGAAAATTTATGACTGGTAAAGAGAGCGGGCACGTCGACCACGCTGCGGCGGATGCGCCGCCGCATGCGAACGCGAATCCGGATGCGCTCGAGGTGGCACCAGGGACGGCACATGAGCGGCTCGAGGGGTGGATTCCAGAGTTGGCCGGAGAAGAAGAGCTTCGGGTCGCGCTGGAAAAAGCGTTTGATTACCGCGGGGACGTGACCATCACGCGCAAGGATGGGTCGAAGGTTGAAGGATATGTATTTGACCGGCGGACAGGGGCTTCGCTGGGGGAGTCGTTTGTGCGGCTTTATCCGAAGAATTCGAGCGAGAAAGTTGCGGTGTCGTATGCGGAAATCGGTGCGCTGGCATTTACGGGGCGCGATACTGCGGCGGGGAAAAGTTGGGAAGCTTGGATGAAGAAGTATGCCGAGAAGAAGGCCCGCGGGGAGAAGGATTTGAGTTTGCATCCGGAGGCGCTGGAGTAAGGGAAAGACAGTGGCAGGCCGTTCGGCGAAGTTTGCGATGTAGGTTTTCTTTCGCCCCTTCGGGGCTTGGTCTCATCTCTGCTAAACACCCACGGCTTGCGCCGTGGGCTGCATTCTATCGCCGCTTCGCGGCTGGAGTTTCGCAGGTCTGCGGCTATCGCTCTCCGTAGGATTTTCTCGCGCTCCTACTGAATTTAGTCGAACTGCAAACACAATCTACTTTCCGCTGGAACTGAACGTCAGCCCATCGATTAACTCTTCGACATCATCTTCCGTGCCAGCGATTATGGTGATGGAGATGGCGTAGCTGTGGGAGAGCATGGCTAGCGTGGATTGGTGCATGACGCGGGTGCCGACATCTTTGTGAAAGTCTCCGCGCACCAGCGTCTTCGTTCCGAGGGCAATTTCGTAGGGGTCTTCGTCGATGGTGAATCCCTGCGCCTTGGCCACTTCGGTGAGGGGACCGAAATATTGCGCGGCGTCTTTCAGGCCGGGGTAGGCGGCGGTGGGCTCGGCGGCGATGAGGATGGAGGAGTTCACATCTTCGGCGCGGGCCTCGGGTGGGCGAGAGAAGGCGGCCAGCAGGACTTTTGGGCCGGCGCCGGGGGCCGGCGACTGGGCTGACTTGTCTTTTTCCGCTTCCACTTGTGGTTCCTGCGGGGTGTTCATTTCATCCGTGCGCAGAACCCAGCCCTCGGGAATTTTGCAGGCGAGGGCGAGGGATTTGTTGCGATAGACGTTATTAGTGATGGAGCCGGACTCGAGCGTAGAGTCGGTGGACTTCTTTGTATGCTTGGGAGCGGAGGAGGAACTCGTCTCTTGCGCCGTGATCGCGGGGAGAGTGAGTGCCGTCAGGAGGGCGGAGCAGAGGAGGATCTGGCGCATAGCAAGATGGTAACGGAATTCTGCGGCATTGGTGGCGCGGTCGACAGAAACGCAAGGTCCCTCGACTGCGCTCGGGATGACAAAGGTTTTTGGTGAGTTTGTTGGCAATGTGCCTGGTCAGCGATGCGCCGGTAATGAGGATCCAGCCACGACCTCGATCTTGCTGTTGAGTGCTGACGGCTATGCGGCGCGGCCCATCACGGGTTGGGTGCAGTGGGCGCAACGGCGCGCGTCGATGGGAATTTCGCTGAGGCACTCGGGACATTTCTTGGTGGTGGGATCGGGAGGGGTTTCGCCTCGATTCATCCTTGCTACCAGCGCGTTCACCGGCGTTACTACGAAGAAGTAAACCGCGATGGCGACCAGGAGGAAGGCGATGACCGCATTCACGAAATCACCGACCGGAAAGTGCGTGCCGTGAATGGTGAATCCGAGATAGGAAAAGTCCGGCTTGCCGACCAAAGCGGCGATGAGCGGAGTCAATAAGTCTTTTGTCAGAGCGGTGACCACGCCGCCAAAGGCTGCGCCCATCACTACGCCGACCGCCATATCCACGACATTTCCACGCAGGATGAATTTCTTGAATCCGCTTAGCATGACGGCGGGCCTCCGAAATTGAAGTGGTCGGTAATGTAAGGCAGGGGGGGCGGGAGGTCAAGGGGCAGAGGGCTCCGATTCCGCGTGCGAGATTCAGGCGTGTTCGACGGAGGAGTGGGTGTTGTAGCTTTTCTTTCACCCCTACGGGGCTTGACTCAGATTTTCGTTTTGCGCACCCACGGCTTGCGCCGTGGGCTGCATTCCTTCGCCGCTTCGGGGCTGCACCCACCTTGTGCAGGCCTTTGCGCTTGGGCTTTGAGTCTTGGGTCTTGAAAAGACGCTACCACGTTTATTTTATTTGGCGGCTTTTCGCCGGCGGGAGGGCCCGCGCCACACAACCTCAAATTCGCATGGGCATTACTATGTAGCGGTACTTGTAGTCGTCGCCTTCGGCGGGGCGGAATTGGCCGGCGGATTGCGGGTCTTTTAGCTCCAGACGGACCTCGGCGGTGCCGGCGGCTTTGAGGAAGTCGACCAGGTATTGGGCGTTGAAGCCGATGGTTAGCGGGTCGCCGGTGTATGGGGCTTCGATGGAGTCTTCGGATTCACCGGCTTCGGTGGAGCTCGCGGAAAGTTTTAGTTCGCCTTTTTCCAGCCGCAGGCGGACGGCGCGGGAACGTTCGTCGGCGAACTGGGCGACGCGGAGGATGGCGGAATTCAGTTCGTCGGAGTTCAGGGGGACGATTTTGTTGTTGTCTTTGGGGAGCACGGCTTCGAAGTTGGGGAACTGTCCGGTGAGCTGGCGCGAGGTCAGCAGGCGGCTCCCGATGCGGAAGAATAAAGTCGAATCGTCTTTGGCGAACTCGATGCTCTCAGCGTCGGTGGAATCGAGCAGGGATTTCAGTTCGTCCATCGCTTTTTTGGGGACCAGGGTTTTCATCTCGCCGGAGACGCCGTCGAATTTTTCGCCCGCACGTTCACAGTGGGCGAGACGATGTCCGTCGGTCGCGACCATAGTGATGGATTCGGGCTTGAGCAGCATCAGCGCGCCATTCAGCGTGTAGCGCGATTCTTCATTGGAGATGGCAAATCCGGTGCGCGCAATCAGGCCGCGCAAAACCTGGGCGGGAATCGTGACTGCACCTGCGGTTGGAAACGGGGGCAGGCTGGGGAAGTTGGATTTCGCCATGCCGACCATCTTGGTGTTGGAGCGGCCGCAGCGAATGCTGACCCAATGATTTTCGAGCAACTTGATGGTGATGTCGGCGTCGGGCAGGAGTTTCACGTAGTCGTGAAGTTTGCGCGCGGGGATGGTGCAGGAGCCTTCCTTCTTGACTTTGGCGGTGCAGGAAGTGCGCAGGCTGAGATCGAGGTCGGTGGCAGTAAGCGACAGGCGGTCGCCCGCGGCTTCAAATAAATAATTGGAAAGAATTGGAATTGTAGTCTTGCGCTCGACCACGCCTTGCGTGGCGGTCAATTCCCGCAGCAGTTCGAACTTGCTGACCGTGATCTCCATTGTTCCCGCAGCAACAGCGGCCTCGACCGGCATAAAGTACGTCTCCCCTGAAGCTCACCTCGGGGGCTGAAGCCCCGACATTTTTCGCACTCAGCGGCGCGGCTGAAGCCGTGCCCTTTCAAAACCTTTCGCGGCGCCAGGCTGGAGGGACGCCTAATTTTGTCCAAGAACCAGCGTCCAACATTTGTGCCGCTCAGTCCGGCCTGCCGAATTCATTTCCTCGGCGGCGCCTGCTACTTTTATTACTACCTTATATCAAATACAAAACCTATAAAACCAGCAGTAACAGAAGGGGCTGCGGAGAAGTGGAAAACCGGGACAACTCGCCTGTTGTCACCGCGTTCCCGGCGGACCCTTGATGTTAGAAATCGGTCCCGAACGTTGCGGAGAGGCCAGCGTAATCCGGCGATGCTCCCGATTTCTTTCCTGCCTTACACAACATCCACATCGCATTCACAGGCCCGTTGAAGGAAGACTGGACTGGTCAGTGGAAAAGTCAATCGCACAGGCGATTCAACCGCCCAATTGCTCGGTCAATTTGTTGATCAGCCTGTTTAAATCTTTGTCGTTCTTGCGGAGCTCTTCAATCTTTTCGACGGAGTGCAGAACCGTGGTGTGATGCTTGCCACCAAACTGGCGGCCGATTTCCGGCAGCGAAGCCTCCGTCATGTGCTTGGCCAAGTACATGGCAACCTGTCGCGGATAGACGATGGCGCGCGAGTTGTTCTTGGCCTTGATCTCGACCAGGCGTAGACCGAATTGTTCAGCGACCATTTTCTGGATGGATTCGATGGTGACCTTGCGGGCCTGGGAGTCGATGAAATTTTTCAGCACTTGCTGGGCGTAGGGCAGCGTGATCTCGGCGCCGATTAGGGAGGAGTGGGCGACAAGGCGGATGAGAGCGCCTTCGAGTTCGCGTACATTGGAGCGAATGTTCGAAGCGACGTAGAGCGCGACGTCGGTGGGCAGGGTTACTTTTTCCTGTTCGGCTTTCTTTTGCAGGATGGCGACTTTGGTTTCGAGGTCGGGCGGCTGGATGTCGGCGATCAATCCCCACTCGAAGCGGCTGCGCAAGCGGTCTTCGATCTCCGCGAGTTCTTTGGGAGAGCGGTCGCTGGCGATGACGATCTGCTTCATGGACTCGTGCAGGGCATTGAAGGTGTGGAAGAACTCTTCCTGGGTGCGCTCCTTGCCCGTTAGGAACTGGATGTCGTCGATGAGGAGGACGTCCATGTTGCGGAACTTGTCGCGGAAGGTGGTCATCTTGTCGTAACGCAGCGAGTTGATCATGTCGTTGGTGAACTTCTCGCTGGAGACGTAGCAGATGGCAGCCTGCGGCAGGCGGCGCTTGATCTCGTGTCCGATGGCCTGCATGAGATGGGTCTTGCCCATGCCGACGCCGCCGTAGAGAAAGAGCGGGTTGTAAGCCTTGGACGGACGTTCGGCGACGGCTTGGCAGGCAGCGTGGGCAAACTGGTTGCCGCTGCCGATGACGAAGGCGTCGAAGGTGTAGCGGGGATTCAGTTGCGCGGCGCCGTCCCAGTCGAAGCGTGACTGCGAGGGAGACGAGCTGGCGGAAGTCAGGCCGCCGTCGTGGCGGACCGGAGTTGCGGCAGGGTCGTCCTCGGGTGTGACGAACTTGACGTCGTTGAAGTCGAGGCCGAGATTGTCGATGGCTTCCTGAATTAGGTCGGCGTATTTGTCGCCGGCGTGACGGAACTCGACCGTAGGAACGCGAACGAAGAGAATGCCTCCGCTGGAGTGGCTGTAGCGGGTGGGCTTGAGCCACGTGTCGTAGGAGTGCCGGTTAATTTTCTTTTCCAGCGCGTCGAGAATCCGAGCCCACGGGTTCGGGGAGAGAGTTGTGCTAGGAACTGACATATATGAAATATTCACCACGGCGCTCCGGCGGCTGGTTAGAGAGCGCCTGTTTCCAAACTGCTGTTCGACGAAGTCGCTGGACTACCAATTTTACTGCGGAAAGCGTCCGATTTATCGGGCGCGGCTGCCTAAAGCAAAAAGAATTTTTGAAGCAGGATCAGTGCGGCATAGTAGCACAAATTTTTTTGTTGTGTGGAAAAGTTCGGAAGGAATTTTTCCGCGAGTGAATATTCAGAACCCGATGGCATGGCGCTGTCAAGTGCCGCGATGGTAACTGCCGCGGGGATGGTGCAGACCAATGAGTTCATGATTATGTGAAGGGCAAACAACATCAACCACAAAGGGCACTAAGGATCACGAAGGACTTCGTTCGTTTGTCGCTTCCTTCGTGTGACTTCGTGTCCTTAGTGGTCCTGCGCGTCTCCGTCGGCTTACCGATTGCGGTTTGGACGTATAGCTGTAGGTGATTTATACTTACGGTTTGGCCTAACACTGTCGAAGAAAGCAGGACGAGCTACTTTGCCCAAGCGTACATTCCAACCCAACCGGCGCAAGCGATCGAAGATACATGGATTTCGCACGCGCATGAAGACCCAGGGCGGCAAGAAAGTAATTTCCCGCCGGCGCGCCAAGGGGCGCAAGCGGGTCTCGGTGAAACCAGGTTTCCGCGAATAGTCCCGTGGCGCGGAGAGATTGCCGCGCCTCACCCGCTGTTGTGCCAGACATCTTGCGACTGACATCTTGCAACACTTAATGTTGCGCTCGTGACCTGGAAATAGCGATCAGGAAATTTAGAGTCACTGTGACCGCCAGTGTGCCTGAAGAACCGAAGCGAGATGTCGGGCCGCGATCCGGCGGCAGCTTTCCCCGCAGCGCGAGGTTGTTGCGGCACGCCGATTTCGAGCGCGTGTACAAGCTGGGCCGGCGGCATTTTTCGGCGTCGATGACTGTGTTTTATTGGCCGCGGCCGGGAGCGAATGCGGCTCGGCCCGTGGCTTCGGGGCTGCGTATTGGGTTTACCGTTGGGCGCGCGCTTGGCGGGGCGGTGCAGCGGAACCGGATGAGGCGGCGTTTGCGGGAGGCGGTGCGGCTTACTCGCCGTCCAGGCGTCGATGCGGACGTGGTCATCAACCCGAAGAAATCGTTGCTGACGGTGGAGTTTGCCGACGTAGTGAACGAAGTCAGCCGGGCTTTCGTAGTTATTGAGCAGAAGCTTGCCGGTAGAGAAAGAGCTTGAACCACTAAGGACACGAAGGT
Source organism: uncultured Acidobacteriaceae bacterium (assembly GCA_937879855.1). Classification (GTDB taxonomy): domain Bacteria; phylum Acidobacteriota; class Terriglobia; order Terriglobales; family Acidobacteriaceae; genus Sulfotelmatobacter. The sequence continues at coordinate 12,394 of CALFMO010000067.1, forward strand.
TCACGAAGGAAATTCTTGCCGACTTTTATGCGCCAGCTTGCCAAAATCGTAACGCTGCAGCTGCTCCGCGGTTATAAGTGGGCGATTTCGCCGATGATTTTGCCGACGTGCCGCTACGTTCCCAGCTGCTCGGAATATGCGATGGAGGCCGTGGAGCGATATGGGGCGGTGCGCGGGGGATTGATGGCTATGTGGCGGCTGTTGCGATGTCATCCGTTTGCGCATGGTGGGTACGATCCGGTAGTGAGGTCGGGGAATAACTCGACGCTGCCTCAGGGGATAAAGCCCAGTTCTTTTTTCGACGCTATCGGCACGGCTGAAAGCTGTGCCCTTCCAAAGACCGACGGCGTGCATCACGTGATTTGAGGGAACGGTAACTTTGCCAGACATTCAAAATCCACAACACGAGCCGGGCAGCGAGAAACGGTTGATGCTGGTTTTTCTGCTGACGTTTATCGTGATGCTGGCATTCCAGCCGTTGCTCAAGAAATATTTTCCGCAGCCCGTCACTCCCCCGCAGCAGAGCCAGCCACAGCAACCTCAGAGCGCGACCATGGCGGCACCTTCCACGACGGCCCCCAGCGTTGCGGCCGTTGTCACTCCTGCCAAGGGAGTTACCAAACAGGCGACTAGCGAAGCTGAGACGGTGATTGAGAACGATCTATACCGGATCACGTTCAGCAATCGTGGGGCGCAGGTGAAGTCGTGGATCCTGAAAAAGTTTGATAATGAAGCGCAGAATGGACCGCTCGACCTGGTGAATGCCACTGCGGCGGCGCAGTATGGTTATCCACTTTCTTTGTGGACTTACGACGAGGGCCTGCGCGGCAAACTGAATTCAGCGCTCTACGTTTCCTCCCATGATGGCAAGCTGACGCCTCCGACGACAATCAACTTCGAATACGCCGACCAGGACCTAGCGGTGCGCAAGATGTTCAGCTTCGATAACAGCTACATCGTGCACGTCGAAAGTAGCGTGACGTACAAGGGAAATGTGGTTGGGGTGCTCCCGGCGTGGCCTTCGGGATTTGGAGATCAGGCTTCGCCCGCATTCTGGGCGGCGGGTGCGATCGATTACCAGTTCAATAAGAACATCGAGCGCACGCCGGTAAAAAAGATCAGCGGCGGTGCGACCATCCCGGGGCCGTTCCACTGGGCTGGACCGACCGACCAGTATTTCGCAGCCGTCTTCGTGCCGGACGATCCGGTCAACGCGGCGATGGTGACGCTGCGCAACTCATTGTCGGTTCCCCGCGATCCGCAGAAGGCGGACTCGAAAGAAGTGATGACGGTGGACGTGGTGGGAGCGGCTGTGGGCAACCCGCGTGGCCCAACATCGGAGCGAATCTTTGTTGGCCCCAAGGAACTCGAAGTGTTGCAAAAGGTTCCGGTGCCAGGCGTGACGGGGGCGGACAACGACCTGAATGGCCTGGTGGATTTTGGTTTCTTTGGGATCATCGCGAAGCCGCTGTTTCTGTGGCTGAAGTGGACTTATCATCATGTGATTGCGAACTGGGGCTGGGCGATTGTCCTGCAGACGCTGATCATCAGCGTGGCACTGCTGCCGCTGCGCATCACGCAGATGAAGTCGATGCTGAAGATGCAGCGCGTGGCGCCGCAGATCAAAGCGATTCAGGAGAAATATAAGAAGTACAGCCTGCGTGATCCGCGCAAGGCTCCGATGAACGAGGAGATCAGCGCGCTTTACAAGAAAGAGGGAGTGAATCCGGCGGGCGGGTGCTTGCCGATGCTGGTCCAGATTCCGTTTCTGTGGGCCTATTACAAGATGCTGGCGGTGGCGCTCGACCTGCGGCACGCGCACTGGCTTTGGATCCATGACCTGTCGGCAGCCGATCCTATTTTCCTGTTGCCGATTTTCATGGTTGTGAGCATGCTGGTCACGCAGAAGATGACGCCGCAACCGGGCATGGATCCAGCGCAGCAGAAAATGATGACGGTGATGATGCCGCTGATGATGGGGTTCATCTTCTTCCGATTGCCCGCGGGATTGAACCTGTACTACGCGGAATCGAATTTGATTTCGATCGCGCAGCAGTGGGTGATGAACCAGACGTCGCTGGGGCGAGAGATGCGGGAGATGATGGCGAAACGGGCGCGGAAGAAAGAGAAATGAAGCTCTTAGCCATTAGCTCTTGGCTCTTAGCTTTTCAATCCGCCTGGTTCAATGATAGGAAAGAATCGCGCAAGATCTGAGTGACGACGGTGCACTGGTCATTCTGATCCGATAAGATTTTGAGCTAAAGGCTAAGAGCTAACAGCTGAGAGCTGAATTTCATGTCTATACCTGACAAACTTGCTGCTGCGAAAAAGATTAATGAGTTTCTGCAGGCCGTGGTGACTCATGGCGGACTGCGGTTGAAATACCGCATCGTCGTGGACCCGCCGTTGCCGGAGAACCGCGACTGGGAGAAGCCTGAGATTCTAGTGGATTTTGCCGGACCGGACTCGGCGCTGCTGCTGGATCGTGGCGGAGAATTGCTGCGCGCGCTGGAATTGCTGGCTCTGGAAATGCTGCGACTGCCTTCCGGGGAGCATGAGAAGGTGTGCTTCGACTGCCAGAATCATCGGTCGCTGCGGATTCAGGAGCTACGGACCGCGGCGAACGTCGCTGCCGAGAAGGTGCGGAGGACGGGGAGCCCTTACCAGTTCAGTCCGATGTCGTCGCGGGAGCGGCGGATCGTTCACCTAGCGCTGCGGGATGAAGCGGATCTGCGCACGGAGAGTGAGGGCGAAGGGATGCGGCGGTGTTTGGTGGTGTATCCGAAAGATTACAAGGCGGCGGGGAAGCCCGTGTCGCGAACGTTGCCGTGATTCCCACTTTGCGGCAGATTTTGCCTGGGAAACGGTTGCGTCTGAGTTTATTCGCGGTGCGAATGGTCCACTATTACTGTGTAGGTTCGTTGTTGAGTTTTCTTGCGCCCTTCGGGGGTGATTCCGTTTTGCATTTCCGCCTAGGCGATCATCGCCTCTTCCGGCAGCGGCAGATCATTGCTTGGCACCGCGTTGATCCATCCGAGAACATTGAGCCGACGAATAGCAAGAGCTACTTCGTCTTCGCTCAAGGGCGGGCGCCGGCGAATTTTCCACTGCATAACGTATTTGAAAATTGCGGTCTCCGTTGGTGGGTCGGGGCTAGTTTCCCTCAAGCGTGCGGCGGCGAAATGAACCGTCGCCGCTACCTCGGCGTCATCGGTGTCCATCCTTACGACGAGGTCCACGACGCGCGCGATCTGCGATTCCCACTGGGCCAAAAAAGACTCGTATCCCTTCTTGGCATCTAGGTAGGTCGGGCCAACGCCGGTTGCCAGCATCCGGCCGAGCTTTCGCTCCACGATGAGGCCGTTGTTGATTAGCCGAGACAGAACATGCTTTACCTCAGGTGAGTACGGTCCATAGCTGCCGCGGCGGTATGAGAGGCCAGTCGGAATACCTGCCTCTGTAGCAAAATAGGCTAGCTTTTGAAAGCCGACACGACCGACGGGCCAATGATATTTCTCCTTACTGACCAACTCAACTATCGCGACCAGCGCTACCCACCCTGGTTCAACATGAAATGATGCGGGCTGGGTTCGCTCATCAAATCTTGCTGTAGCGCGGCTCTTGTCTAGGAACTCCGGTCGCAATTCCTCGTGCGGTGTCCCGAAGGGAGCGTAAAGTTCTACCGGAATACCCAATTGTTGTAAATGCCGGAAGAGGGTTGGACCGACCACGCGCCAATCCAGTTGACCTTCGCCGCACCCCAGCGGCGGCACTGCAAGTGATGTTATGCCCCACTCCGAAATATGATTTTCGAGATATTCAAGCCCATTGACTATATCTTGTAGCCTCGAGACCGATCGCCAATGTTCTTTTGTGGGGAAGTTAATGATTTGTGGTGGAACTGTGCGACGGTAGAGGTATGGCTTTCCCAAGCGAACCTCGTGTCGCTCGCAGCGGCGAACGTAGTCCTCGTACATCTCAGGAAAGTGCTTTCGGAATCCCAGGGCGACGCCTTTGCCCATGACGCCAACTGTGTTGACCGTGTTAACAAGAGTCTGAGCCTCGGATTCGAAGATATCACCGATTAGGACTTTCATCATTGCGCGCCTCCCCGAAAGAAAAGCCTCGCGTCTGTTGTTATCGGCAGATTAGGTGCCAACCTTTGCAGCCTCTCCTGGCCCAGTTCGCAAGAGACATACGCTCCCATGATGTACCGCACGGGAACTACATCAGGAACAAGCACTTCCGCGCATTTCTGGGCGGAGTGGCGCCACTGCTCGATCTGATCGTTATGGGTCCACCAGTCAGCAAATGTGCGGTCTCGGTTAACAATCGCCAACCCCTCGGGAGCGGGTTTAAAGCTCACATATTTGCTGGCCGCGTTGCTGTCTGTGACAACCACGTTCGGAATATCAAGCACGTTCGTACTTACCCTAAGTACGCAGATCTCGTCGTGAATGTCACTTTTCTTCAGCAGCATCGGATTCCTAGGGCAGATGTACAAATTCGCATACTCATGAAGCGCACGACCGTTCGGCACAATTTTCGTGGCCCGCAGGTTTTGAACATCCTGGAGCGCGATCGAGCGGTGTGCGATCCGGTCAGAGCGCCGTTTGGAGAGAATGCCGTGTTGAAGGATCGATGGAACACTCGCGATCGGAACGATGTACCCGAGTTCATGTAGTTCGTCACGCGTCATTGGGAAGGCGGCTCAAGCGCCACGATCACTGTAACCGCTTCCATTCCTCAATCGAAAGCATACAACGATTACTTTCGAATTGGAATAAAAATTATTCTAGATAGAAGAGCGCGTATTCTAAGTAAACTGAGACGTTGGTTTCATAAGGCGGGTTGGCAATGCCATTTCGATCTGATCTTCTGAAAGGCCTGAGGGAGGTTAAGGGCTTGTCGCAGGAGCAGCTCAGCGAAAGGGCCGCCGTGAGCCAGTCTGTGATCGCAAAGAGCGAGAAGGGCAAAAACTTACCTGGCTCAGATGTCCTGGACCGACTTGCGGAAGCATTGGACTGCACAATCGATTATCTTCATGGGCGGGGCTGCAAATTTGAAAGCGTTGAAGTCGCGGCTGTCTGTATGGCTTTCGACGTTGCGCAAAGCTCTTTAAGTGAGCAGCAACGCGAACAGTGCCGGCGTGTCTTGCATCACCCTGACGCACCAAGAACCGCGAGCAGATGGCGTGCCTTCGCTGAGATGGTTGATCTCGCTGTGGGGCCGACGCCAACCACGCGCCTGACTTCGATGGACGAACGGCGTTCGAAGGCGAAGCCGATGGCCGTCGCTACCCGCCGCCTCAACTGACTCTTAATCGCAAGGAAGGCTTCCGGAACTCAGAACTGGCAACCCTTCCTAGTGAGGGCGAAGGGATGCGGCGGTGTTTGGTTGTCTATCCGAAAGATTACAAGGCGGCGGGGAAGCCGGTGTCGCGAACGTTGCCCTGACTCCCACTTTGCGGCAGATTCGCCTTTCTCGGAATCGCTCTTCGGCGCAATGGAGCGCAGAGCGTTCCACTATTACTAATCAGGTTCTGGCGTGCGTCGGGCCAATGGCGCACAGAGTCAGGCCGGCTAAGCCCTGCTACTCCCCGCGCAATTCTTCGACCAGCGCTTTCTCCACGCGCTTCTGATGTTCGGGGGTAAGCTTCTTTCCGCCGGTGGTCAGATAGAAAGTATCGATCGCCATTTGACCTTCAGTATCGATCAGGGCAATTTCAATATTGCAAGTCTGGTCCGACAAGCATGAGGCAATCCGATGCAGCAGGCGCGGACGGTCCTGCGTGATTACCTGCACTAGCGTGCTGGAGCACGAGGAGGAATCGTCGAACTCAATCTTGGTCTCGACTTTTACTTTCGCGATGGCACCTTTTTCCGAACGCTGGCGGTCGCGCAACATCTTCTCGAGATCGGCCTCGCCGAGCAGCACGCTGGCGACACTGCGCCGGAATCGCTCCCACTCTGAAAGATTCAGCTCCAAGGTGCGGAAGCGATCGGTAAAGTAAAGCGTGTCGACCACGGTGCCCGCCTGATTCGAGAACGCATTAGCCTTCACAATATTCATGCCCCAGGCGGCGAGCACTCCCGCCAGCTTGGCAAACAGAAACGGACGATCGCGGGTTACGAGCGTCAGTTCATACCAGTGGCGGCCGCGCTTCAACTCAACCTGCACCGGATCTTCGCCGAGTTCGTCGGCCATTCCCATGTGCCGCATCACTTCTTCGGCGGAATGCACCAGCAAATACCGCTGCGGGAAACCTTCCAGAAATTCCTTGAACTTGCTGCTGGTGACCGGCGCGAGGGACCGAAGCCGCGCCAACTTTTCATCATTCAAATCCGCGTGTACGCGCTGGTCGGCGCTGCGGTTCAGGTAATTGTCGGCGCCCATGTAGAGCTGCCAAACGTTCTCGGCTTTCCAGGGAGTGAGCGCCTCGGGATTCACTGCCTTGATGTCGGCGTAGGTCAGCAGGCAGAGCATCTTCAGCCGCTCCGGCGTTCCGACCTTGTTGGCGAAGGCCGCGACCGTGTCCGGATTGAAAATGTCACGGCGCAGAGCGGCGGAGATTTCAAGATGGCTGCCGATGAGGAACAGCACTTCCGCCCGTTCTTTTGGATCGACGTCCAAACGGTCCATCGCGCGGCCGGCAATCTCCAGGCTCGCCTCCACGTGATCGCCGCCGGGCACCCCCTTGCCGGTGTCGTGCAGCAAGAGAGCCAGGTAGAGCAACTCCGGATTTTCCAGTTCGCCGAGCAGTTCGGCGTAGCGCTTATCCCACTCGGACTGTGATTGCTTCAGGCGGTGCAGGCTTTCGATCGCCAGAAATGAGTGCTCGTCTACGGTGAAGCGGTGGTAGAAATCTCGTACGACGAGCGAGTCGATGAGTTTCAGCTCCGGCAGCAGCAGAGTCAGCAGCCGTAGCGAGTGCATCGCGCGGAGCGCGTCTGCGGCGTAAGGTTGCAGCAAAGTCTCTTGCAGGTATAGCCACAACTCTGCTCCCCTGGGCGGCGTTGCGGCTAGTGCTGGGAGCGCCTGCTCGATGCGATACTCGGTGGTCGCGCTCAACTTCAGGCCGTGGTGGGCCATGAAGTGAAATAACCGCAGCAGCACTTCGGGATCCTGCAGCGCCGAGGGCTGTTGCAGAAAGATGAGCCCGTCCACTACGGAAAAATCTGGCGTGGTGAGTCGTGAGCGCCAGCTCTGCACCTGCCGGTAGAGCGCAGACCAGGCTTCTGGAATTTCTTCCAGCAGTTGTGTGACAGTCCGCTGCACGGCGCGCGCGTGCTTGAAATAAATCCGCATCCAGTCGGCGGCGGAAAGTTCAGCTGGGTCCGCGGCTCCCATTGAGGCTCCGACCTTGCGCGTAGCGGCTTCGTCCTGCGCCTCCCAGCTCAATGTGTTGTCGTCGCGGCCATGGCGGAAGTGGAGAAAGCATCGCGCCGACATCAGGAAATCCAGCGCCGCATCGAGTTGCTTCCGCACTGGGGCGCGCAGAGAGCTTGCATCCGGCCAGTCGTGCAACTTGTCCATCGCTGAAATCAAAGCAAGCCAGCTGGCCACATTGCAATCGCGCAAGCCGCCCGGGGCTTCTTTCAAGTTCGGCTCGAGATGGTAGAGCGTCATTCCATATTTCGTGTGACGCTCGCGCGTGACCTCCGCCAGGCCTTGCAGCAGGGCCTTGGACTCGCGCATCACCAGCTTGGGAATGATCTTGTCGTGAAGCCGGCGGAAAAGATCGTGATCACCCGCGAGATAACGGCAGTCGAGAAGAGAAATGGTGAACTCGGTGTTGTTGGCGTCGTAGCGATCACACTCGCTCAGCGTCCGCGACGCAGGACTGAGCTTCAATCGGAGGTCCCACAGTTCCTGCGAGAAACGGCGAACGGGATCTTTGAACGCCTGTTCCGAATTGCGATCGCCGAAAAGGAAAAGCAAATCAATGTCGGAATAGGGGAAGAGCCAGCCGCGGCCGAAACCTCCGGTGGCTACGAGAGCAAAGTTCGCGGGCTTGGCTGGGTCCGCGGAAACGATATCGCGCCACAGCCGCGCGAGAATTTCTTCCACCAGGCGGGTGCGTTGGGCCACGGCTGCCCTTCCATCTCCAGTGGCCTCGAATTCGCGTTGGATGCGCGACGATTCGTCGCTGAGGGAACTGCGCAGTTCGCTGATTAATGAGGACGCTGCCATCATGAATGTAATTCACCCGCCCGGTGACGCGAGCTGCCCGGGGAGGGCCAATTCACCGCTGCCTATCAGATGCTTTTCAATTGCGTCCCGTCCTGAAACAAATGATTGATTTGGCGAAAAGCCGCGCAGAAAGCCTAGAGCGCCCCTTCGCCGCGTTCGTCGTTGCGAATGCGTATCGCCTCGTCCACGCGGGACAGAAAAACCTTCCCGTCTCCAATTTTCCCGGTGCGCGCCGAGGTCAGGATGGCCTGCACAGCTTTTTCGACCATCGCCTCACCCAGCACCATTTCCAGCTTGGTCTTGGGGATCAGATCCACGCTGTACTCGCGCCCGCGATAGACCTCGGTATGCCCTTTTTGCCGGCCGTGACCGCGCACTTCGATCACCGTCATGCCTTCGACGCCAATCTCCTGCAACGCAGTTTTCACCGCTTCCAGCTTGGAGTTTTGAATGATCGCCTCGATCTTCGTCATAAGTCGTCAAGTCCTGTTCTGCGTTCTTCACGCTCGCGCGTCGGAATACCCCGGAAACTTCCGCGAGTCTATGCCGACGCCTCCCAATAATATCCTTCTTCCCCGTGTTGGGAGAGATCTAGTCCCTGGACTTCTTCCTCCTCTGTAACGCGCAGGCCGATCGTCGCGTCGACTAGCTTCAAGATTGCCAGCGTCCCCACCACGCCAAGGAGCCAGGCAATGGCGACGCCCAACAGTTGATTGATGAGTTGATGCGCGTTTCCTTCCAGTAGCCCGGAAGGCAGAATATTTCCCTGCGCATCCTTGAAAATCGGATTGACCGCGCTGACCGCGAAAACTCCAGTAAGCAGCGCGCCCAGCGTCCCGCCCGCACCGTGCACTCCAAACGCATCCAGCGAATCGTCGTAGCCAAATGTTGACTTTACTTTCGAAACCATCCAGTAACAGAAGACGCCGGCCGTAAGGCCGATCAGCAGGGCAGGCATCGGCTTCACGAAGCCGGAAGCCGGCGTGATCGCCACAAGGCCTGCCACTGCTCCAGAAATTCCTCCGAGCACGCTGGGCTTGCCATTGCGGAGCCATTCGGCTCCGGCCCATCCCAGGGCTGCGGCGGCGGCGGCAAAGTGCGTCGCCACAAACGCGCTGGTGGCGAGGCTTCCGGCGGCTAGAGCGCTGCCTGCATTGAAACCGAACCATCCTACCCAGAGCAGGCAGGCGCCGACGAAGCTGAGCACTACGCTGTGCGGCGGCATCTGCTCATGGGGATATCCCACGCGCTTCCCAAGATAGAGCGCACACACGAGCGCCGAAACTCCCGAGGTGATGTGAACCACCGTGCCGCCCGCAAAATCGAGTGTCGGGAACCGGCCGCCCAGCGAGGCATTGAGCAAGCCGCCCTTGCCCCAGACCATGTGCGCCATCGGGTCATAGACTACGATCGACCACAAAACCGTAAACAATAGCATCGCACTGAACTTCATGCGCTCGGCGAACGCTCCCGCGATCAGCGCCGGAGTGATGATGGCAAACATCAACTGGTAGACCATGAAGGTCTGCGCCGGGATCGTAGGCGCGTAATCCGCATCGGGCGAGGCACCTACATCCTGGAGAAAGATGTTGTGCAGCCCTCCAATGAAACTGTTTCCGGAACCGAAGGACAAGCTGTAGCTGAAGAGTCCCCACAAGACGGTGATGACCGCCATCAGGGCGAAACTCTGCATCATCGTGCCCAGGACATTCTTCTTGCGCACCAGCCCGCTGTAGAACAACGCGAGTCCCGGTCCCGTCATCATGAGAACCAGAGCCGTGCTGGTCAGCATCCAGGCGTTGTCGGCGGAACTCTTGGCCTCGGCAGTCTGCTGCTCCAGTTTGGCCAGACGCGAATTTGTGTCGGCCACCGGACGCCCTGTTACCCCTGCGCTCAAGGCGAAAACCTGGGGCGCCAACGCCAATGCCAGCAGGGCCGTCGCCAGCCGTGCGATCAATCGACACTTCAACCTTGCCCTCCGCGGAGGATTCAAACCGGGAACCCCAATTTCGAGACGCCCCACTCTATCGTTCGACGGCAGGTACACGGAAATCGAAACTATTTATCGTAGCTATCAGGTTTTGTTATTTGCAACTCAGAATTTGAACTGCAGATCCAGTTGCATGCGGCGCGGAGGCTGGGCCGCGACGGGTTTGCCGAAAAGCGGCGAGGATTGGGTTCCGATGTAGGTCACGTAATTCGGGTGGTTCAGCACATTGAAGGCGTTGAGCGACACGGTGAAGATCCGGGTTTCCTTCTTTGCCTTGGAGAGCGGGAAGTCATGAGACAAGTTGAGATCGAGATCGATCAGGCCAGGGCCTGGCATGGTATTGCGCGCGATTCCGGCGGGACGATCGTTGAGGATGCCATCGTGATTGTTATCACCGCCGGTAGTGATGTTTACGGGTTTGCCCGCGTACAGGGAAAGGCCGAGGCCGAGAGTGAAGAATCGCGTGGGCTGCGATGACGCCAGCAGATCGAACTTGTGCAGGCGGTCGGTGTCGGCGCGTCCCCAATCGGCGGCCGCGTTGTAGCTGTTTTCGGGAAAGAACGTGATGCCGCTCGTATTGTTATCGGTGCGGCCCAGGGTGTACTGAATCTGGCCTGAAAAATATTTACTCGGCTTGCCGCGAAAGGTGAGTTCCAGTGCGTTGCCTTTTAAGTATCCTTCGGATTGCATTTGGCGAACCTGGCCCAGGTTCGGATTTGGCCGGACATAATTGCCGCCCACCAGGATAGGCGCGTTGGCATCGATCGAGCGGAAAACGTCGATGCCGCGATTGCCAATATAGACCGCGCTGAATGTGCTCTTCGTTGTGATCTGCTGTTCTATTCCGATGCTGTATTGCAGGGCGTAAGGAATGCGGGTGCGAGGATCGAGCCTTACCAAGCTGACGGGAATTTGTGACAGAACCAGAGGATCAACGGGATATGTGGCGAGGGGCGGATCGACGATGAATCGCAGCAGGTTGACGCCGTTGAAGTGCAGCAGATCGCCAATAGGGCTGGGCCCGGTGCGATCGTAGAAGACGCCTCCGCCGCCCCGGATTACCGTCTTGCCTTTTGGGCTAGGCGCATAGGCAAAACTGATGCGCGGCGCGAAATTGTGCGGCTCGTCGTGGAAGTAGTTTTGCCAGTAGTAACGCATTCCCAGGTAAACCGAAAAATTGGGCCGCAGGCGAATATTGTCTTCCAAAAAGGCGCAGATCACCTTTTCCAGAAAAGCCACGTGCCCCTGTCCGGTCTGGACGAGATAAGTTGCCGGAGTGGCGCTCGAGTAGTCGGCGGCGCTGGCGAACGTGTAGGTGCCGGCGCGGTTGGTGAAGTCGTCGAGTCCGCGGCGGCTGATGTCAGGAACGTCGATGCCGAAGCTGAGTTGCTGCTTGCCGCTGGCGTAGGTGGCGAAGTCAGTGCCGTCGAAGTGATATTCCGTGCGACGGGTGTCGGCCTGCGCGCCGCCGGCGGTGAAGAGTCCTGAGACCGCGATCTGGGCGTCGGGAAGAACGCTGATAACCGAAGAATCGTAGTGCCCCACGAGAAACCGGGTTTGGTTCAACCAGTGAGGGGAGAACTGGTGCAGATAACTGACGTTGATTTCGTGCTCCAGAAACCGCGTGTCGGTGGCGGCGCTAGGGAGAGTTGTGCCGCCGACGTTGGAGTTGTCGCTGGAGCGGTGTTCGTACGAATATCCGATCCAGAACTGATCCCCGTTAGCGCGATCGTGAAAGACTCGGCCGGAGCCAAAAAAGTGATGAGTGGGGCTGGCAACAGTCTGGGCAATGGGTCCGAAACCGAGCGACTCCGCCGCGGCGAGGGCATTGAGATTGACGACGGCTTGTTGATTGAGAAGATCCTCATCGAGCGCCAGCAGGAAACTGGTGCGCTTGCTGTGTCCCAAGGGTCCCGTGACCGAGCCTTCATAATATTGCCGGCTCTCGGGAGGCTTGATGGGCGCGAAGGCATTGCTGGCATCGAAGGCCGAGTCGCGAAACATGAAGTTCAGCGAGCCGTGATAGTTGGGCGATCCGCTCTTGGTTACGATTTCCAGACGGGCGCGTCCGGGGCGCGAGAAGCGGGCAGAGTAAGGATTGTTGTTGATCTTCACCTCCTGCACCGCGGAGGGCGTGACGCCCGGTCCATTCGCTTCGATGCCATTGACTACGAGCGTGACCCCATTGGTGCCGGTTGCGCTATCGTCGAGAAATCGCGACATGGTGGTGATGTAGTCCTGATCGAAGACGGGGACGCGGTCGAGCGCGTCGCGATTGATGGCATTGGCGTTCTGGTTCTCAGAGGTCTCTGTGCTTACGATGGGAACATTGACCGCGGTGGCCACGGTAACGCTTTCAGTCTCGACGGAGATCGGCATGACGACGCGAACTGCAGGAGATCGCTTAGCGGAGACTGCAGTCTCCACGCGGGTATCGCGAAAACCATCTGCGTGAAACTCCAACGTGTATTTGCCAGGACCGATGTTGTCGAGGCGGAAGGCGCCCACGGCATCGGTCGATGTGCGAACAATTACCTGGGACTTATCGCCCAGCAGGTCGACCTGTGCGTCGGCGATTGCCGCGCCAGAGGGGTCAAGCACGACGCCGCTGAGGGAACGGATCGGCGCGCGCTCGGCGACTTGGCCGCTAGCAGCGCACGACAGCCCCACGCCGACCAATGCCACCATCAGCCACAGTGCGCGATAGTTCAAGAGTAGAAATCCTCGGAAACGGTTCGTAAAGTGCGGTTCGCTCGAGCGTACACGACGAATCTGAAATATTTCTTAAAGCCCTAGTCAAACTGTGATCGGATCCAAGCCCGTCGATTCCAAGCGATTACACTACAGGATTCGCTCTAGGATATTTCCGGGTGTTCTACGGTGTTTCCCCGATATCACTTAGGTAAAAGTATTTAGACAATAGGGACTCTGTCGCCATTGTTCCCGCGGTGGCGGCCTACATTTAAGTGTGTCTTTCAGGCCAAGTGGAGGGCCGCAACCTTGTCTAGTGAATCGTCGAAGGCCAGCACAACGCTGCCGGGTAAAGTAGAAAAAGTGATAACCCCTCATCCAGGTTCCGGCGAACCGGAAAAAGCGCAGATTGCGGTCGAGGGTGCAGATCATCTCTATCGAGAAATTCGTGTTCCGAACACTTTGACCGATGCCCAGGGGCAGAAAGTTAAGCTCAAAGAGGGAGCCGACGTCGAAGTGAAGATCGAAGCCGACCCGGTCGTTACAAAGGCGGCAGCGCAGAGGGAAAGCAGCCGGTCGAGTGCCTGATTCGGTTGGATCGTCAACGTGCGGAGCAAAATTCCGTGCGCCCTCGCATGATCATATCCCTGCATCTTTTTCAGCGCTCTCAGCGGTTTAAGATGAGCCCGCAACCGAGCGCTCATGGCCTATTGCTGTAAATGTACTTCCCGGAAACCTCGGCCACTACAAACTTGTTGGGCAAAATCGAATCGACCTTCGCCTTCAGTTGCGGAGGCACAAACAAGAATACCCGATCCGGCCCAAGCCAATCTTGTTGCAGGTCCGCGTCGGTTAAATAAATTCTGGGGGCATCGGGAAAGGTTGACCCGAACCACATCGAAGTCGTTCGCCCTTCCACCAGATCAATTGGCCGCTGCAAATAGAACAACAACGATGAGCCAAACGCCTGATCTCCATAGATCATGACGCGATCAGAGGGCCGCGCCCGCGCCGCGATTTCGCGCGCCAAATCCTTCGACGACAAATATGGACCGAAGCGTCCCAGTGCGATATGAGCAGCTATCAGGAAGACCGCCATCCCCGCGCCAAGCGCCCACGTCGCGGCGTAATGTCGGCGCAGAAGGCGCAAAAAGAACGAGAGCAATGGGGCAAGCAATAACGCTACGGCCGCCAACGCGGCCGGCAAGCGCAATGCAGCAAAAGAGGCGTAACTCAAATCCAGCATGTGCGAGGTTGAGAGCGTATCGGTATCCATGTTGTGCGTTGCCAGCACAGTGCCGATGTCGGGCTCAAACGGCAGGTGGCGCGACTGCCACAGCAGCCACAGCAGAGTCGCACTTGCAGCCAATCCCACGGCGGCCAGTGTTGCCGCCGAAATCCGCAGCCACCCCTTGCGAACGCCAAGGACACAATCACTCCATTCACAACGAGCAACTCCATCGGCCAATAGCATCAGCAACGGGAAGTAGGCGGGGAATGTGTAGTATTCCTGGTTGGTTGAAATCGCAAAGAAAATCAGAATCAAGCCAGCCAGGATCCAGCACAACAACCGGGTGCGTGCGGCAAAATCAATGGTACGCTTTCCTCTGCGCTGGTCGATGATGGTCTGGATCGCGGTGGGCAGATACAAACTCCACGGAAAGAGCCATACCAGGTGCAGTGACCAATACAGCGCCCAGGGAAGTTTGTTGTAATCCCGCGGGTAGCGCTTACCTAGAAATCTCAAGAAGTGTTCGTTGACGAAATAGAACCAGAAGAATCCGTGGCCTCCCTGACCGCCGGTATTGCGCAGTCCCGCGAGAATGTGCCAGGGCGCGGCGATCAGCAGGAATACGGCCAGCCCCGAGGCCAGTCGGAACTCGCGCCACCGGCGCCAGTCCCCGGTCACGATCAGGTACAAAAATGCCGCACCACCCGGGAACGCAAGCGCGATCAGCCCCTTCGTCAGCACGCCCAGCGCCATGCATGCATATCCCGCATACCAGCGCCACGACTGTGCGTCGGGCTCAAGAGCGGTCAGGAAGAAATACAGCGATGCGGCGATGAGCAGACTCAGAAGCACGTCAGGAATGAGAATGCGCGTAAACAGAAACACGCCGGCACTGCTGTACACAAATAATCCGGCGTAGATTCCCGCGCGCTCACCAAACGCGCGGCGTCCCCAGACCACGGCCAGCAATCCGAGCAGCAGCACCGATAAGGTCATGGGCAGCCGCGCGGCAAACTCATTCACTCCGAAGATGCGATAGGAGAACGCTACCAGCCAGTAGGGCAGCGGCGGCTTTTCCAGATAGCGCACGCCGTTTACGTGCAGGGTGACGTAATCGCTGCTCACGAACATTTCGCGCGCGGCTTCGGCGTGGGTGCTGTCCGCGTCATCGAGCAAAGCCGGCGAGAAGAGCGAGCCGAAATACACAGCCACAAACACAGCTGCCAGCGCCCAGTAGGAGGCCGTCCGCAGCCGTTGCGGCACTTGATTCGCTTCTTCAAGAATTATCGGCGTGGAGATAGCGGTCAATTGGTGTGAGCCCATTTAAGTGTTACAGACGAGAAGCGCACGGGCAAGCGGCCTTACCGTTTCTGTTCCTGCCGGGGTTTCTCATCCCCGTGCCGGACGAAGAATTTCCACTTGTCCATGGCTGCTGGCACGGCCACATCGAAAAACCCTACCATCATTTCATCGGAAGTCTGGTCGCCCCAGGTGACGGTCTTGGTGGGGTCCGGATTGTGTGGATTATTCTTCGAATTGTCGTACCACGCAATCGCCCGCAACCGCGTCCCGGCCTTCAACGGACGTGGCGCCGCCAGACGGTAGCTCAACTGCCAGTGAAAGTGATAATTCACGCGCAACAATATTTCTACGCTGCCGTCGTCGTGCACAATATCGTACTCGAAGCGCTTCCCGCGCAAATGCATGTGCGGAAACAGGCTTAGTAGCGTGGCTTCATTGGGCAGCGTTCCCTGGACCTCTACGCGAAAATCATCGACGCCCGGGGGAATGATAAGCGCGTAATTGTTCAATTGCAGCGTGATCACCCTTTGCGTGGGCGGCGTCTTCGCGAAAATCAAACCAATGCTGGTTTGATCCTGATCGGCCGTCCCGTTCGTGGTGTAGTGCATCTGAAAGACAAGGTCGGAGCCCGCAGGGACAAACTTCGCCATTCCGCCCGGCCACTTATCTGGTGAACTGCCGGGCGCGTAGACCAACAGCAGCTCGCTGGTCGTTTCATGGGCCTCGCGGCGCTCCAGCGGATCGTTCAGCGTCGATGCCGTAAACGGCTCGCCTACCGGCGCGTGCCGCAGCCATTCGGAGTCCGGAGGCCGAATGTAGACCACCGCGTGGTGCACATGCGCCGGACTCCCCGGCCTAAATTCCGACATCTGCACCCACCGGTCTTCGGCAAAATGCGTGGGCACAATTTCGTAGGTGTATTCAACCTCGCCGCGCGCTGGAATCTGTACGGCCTTGGGCATCGTCACGACCAAATCGGGCTGCGGAATATTCCATCCCTGTGCCCACCTGCGCGGGGGCGGAGCGTCGCGCTCGTCTCCAGCGGTTGCGCCAGTCGCGGCCCATGCCGAGATGGTTGCGATTTGCTGTGGGGTCAAGGAAACATCGTTGGCAAAATGCCCATACCGTGGATCGGCAAACCACGGCGGCATCATCTTCATCTCGACCGCGTGCGCGATTGACGCCGCCCATGGCCGCGTCTGCTGGTAGGTCACCAGCGGCATGGGGCCAACTTCGCCTGGTCGATGGCAACTCTGGCAATGATCCTGCAAGATGGGGAGCACGTCCTTGTAGAAAGTTGGCGTTGTGGCGGATGTTCCCGGGTCCTGCCAGGCGGTTGCACAAAAAATGGCGAGCCCGGCGACCGCGAGCATACCGATCACTCTGAGCGCCATGCTGTGATTCTACAAGCTCCGTTTTTTGTTTGGGCCCGCTTCCCGCTCACAGCGCGGTCTGTCTAAAAATGCTACATTCATCACTTCATGTCAGCTCCAAATTCCAACTTTGTCCGAGCCTGCAAATCCCTGCCTGTCGAGCGCACGCCCGTCTGGTTCATGCGGCAGGCCGGGCGATACATGCCAGAGTATCGCGCGGTCCGTAAGCAACATTCGCTGCTTGAAATCTGCAAGAAGCCCGCGCTTGCGGCAGAGGTCACTATCACGGCAGCCGAAATTCTCGGCGTCGATGCTGCCATCATCTTTGCCGACCTGCTGCTGCCGCTCGAAGTCATGGGCCTGCCGTTTCATTTTTCTGCGGGCGAGGGCCCGGTGATCGAGAGGCCGGTGCGCAACAAAGAAGACATCGCGAATCTGCGGATCGACCGCGCCGCAGATCTTGGTTATGTTTCCGAGGCAGTGAACATCGTCGCGAAGCACTTTGCCGATCGCGTTCCAGTGATCGGGTTTTGCGGCGCTCCCTTTACGCTCGCCAGCTACATGATCGAGGGCGGAGGGTCGCGCAACTACATCCACGCGAAGAAAATGATGTACAACTCGCCTGCCGACTGGGACGCGCTCATGCGCAAATTAGTTGCGGTCACGGCGTCCTATGCCGCCGATCAGGTGCGCGCCGGCGCGGACGTGATCCAGATATTCGACAGTTGGGTTGGGTGTCTCAGCGTGGAGGATTATCGACGCTACGTGCTGCCCCACGTCACTGGCATGGTGAAGGAGTTGCAGCAGACCGGGGCGCCCATCATTTATTTTGGCACCGACAGTGCGACGCTTTTGCCTGCGATGAAGGAGACGGGAGCGGAGGTGATTGGACTCGACTGGCGCATCCCGCTCGACGAGGGCTGGGCCCGGCTTGATCACAAGTGTGCGGTGCAGGGAAATCTCGATCCGGTGCTGCTCTTTGCGGATTGGGCGGAACTGAAGTCGCGCGCCGAAGATATTCTTCGTCTTGCCGCCGGACGTGCCGGCCACATTTTCAATCTTGGACACGGCATCCTGCCGGAGACGCCGGTTGACAATGTGAAGAATCTGACCCGCTTCGTGCAAGAGTACTCGGCGTCCGGCTCGCGCTCTGTGGGCTTCGGAAGCCGAAAGCGGGAGGGCGGAAGTCGTCGCCCATGACTCGCATTGCTATCGTCGGCGGGGGCATCTCTGGCCTGGCTGCTGGCTTCGCTCTCGAAGAGCGCCGCAGTGCTGGGGCTGAACTCGAATATGTTCTCTATGAAGCGGCCGCGCGGCTGGGTGGAGTCCTTCGTACCGAACACATCGACGGCTGCATCGTCGAAGCCGGCCCCGATTCTTTCATTACCGAAAAACCGTGGGCTACCGATCTCTGCCGAGCTCTCGGTTTGGGCGATCAGCTCATCGGCTCGAACGATGCTGACCGCAAGACTTACATTCTGACGCGCGGACGGCTGGTCGTCATGCCGGACGGCCTGATGTTCATGGTCCCGACGAAAATCCTGCCTACGGGATTGTCGCCGCTTTTTTCCTGGAAGACCAAGCTCCGGATGACGCAAGAACTGTTTCATCCGCCGCGCGCTGCTGACCATGACGAGTCCGTCGCCGCTTTTGTCGAGCGGCACTATGGCTCCGAGATGGTGGATCGCCTTGCCGATCCGCTGCTGTCCGGCGTCTACGGCGGCGAAGCGGCAAGCCTCAGCGTGCGGGCGGTTCTGCCGCGGTTCGCCGAGATGGAACGCACGCACGGCAGCCTCGGCCGCGCCATGCTCGCGGCGCGCAAGAAAATGGGGGCGGACCCGCGGAAGGCTGCGCCGCCGCTTTTCACTTCGCTCAAGGACGGCATGCAGCACTTGGCCGAGACTGTAGTCACGCGTCTAACAGCATCTTCCTTATTGACCAATACACCTGTGCAGGCTATTCAGGCGGAAAGCGGAGGCTGGGTCGTCTCGGCAGGCATGCAGTCCGATCAGTTCGATCGGGTCATTGTGGCACTGCCGGCGCCCGCAGCGGCCCAGGTGCTGCGGATTGCAAGTCCCGACCTTTCTGCTGAACTCGCCGCGATCCAGTACAGCTCATCGATCACCGTCGGCCTAGGCTACGATCACGATGTTCGCCGGTCGCTACCGCCCGGCTTTGGATTTCTGGTTCCCCGCAGCGAAGGAAAGAAATTGCTGGCTGCGACTTTCGTTCACAACAAATTTCCGCATCGTGCTCCCGAGGACCGGGCGCTGCTCCGGTGTTTCTTTGCCGGCAGGACTGCAGAAGAGGTTTGGCCGCTCGCTGACGAGCAGATCATCGGGATTGTGCGCAACGAACTGCAGCAGATTTTAGGCCTGCGAGCCGAGCCGCTCTTCGGTCGCGTCTACAAATGGAAGTCTGCCATGGCGCAATACGGCGTTGGACATCTCGAACGGCTGGAACGCATCGAACGTCTCCGGCGGCAGTTGCCTGGCCTCGCTCTTGCCGGAAATGCCTATCGCGGCATTGGCGTCCCTGATTGCATCCGCTCCGGGCGCGACGCGGCAGAGCAATCGCTCGTAGAGTGAATGCCGTAACTACGCGCTCACTTGCGGTCCCGTGGCGGCTGCCTCTTCATACGAAATTTCGCCCTCGGGATTTCGCGGCAGCCGCTCCCTGCGTCCAAAGCAAGCTTCTTTCACCAGCTTGAAAATGGTATAGCGATTCTGCGCTACAACCTTCAGCCATGCCAGCTTCCCCATCATGGGGAAATAAATTCCCCGGAAACAGAGACGCGCCAGGAAGATGTTGACGCGGTAACCAAGCGGCTGATCGTCCAGGGAATCGACGGCCTGAGCCAACGCCTCAGGACTGTAAGAGTGCGCCCATCCGTATTTCACCTCGGCGTGAGCTTCGTCGATGCTCATCTTTAGTGGAGTGTGCGCCATCGCGAACGGAATAAATTCCTGCCAATGCTTGGTGCGGGTCAGTCGTCCCGCGGCTTCCAGTCGCTTGTAGAGAGGCGTCGCCGGCAACGGGGTCAGCAAGCCAAAGATGGGCAGACCCGGCGGCCATGTGCGCACTTGAGAGAGAGTGCGCTCCGCCACGCCAGTGGTGTCATTGTCCATGCCAAAAATAAAGGACGTGATGGCGTAGACGTTGCGTTTCGCCAGGCGCTCCAGTACTTGCGCATATTCGCCCGGTTTGTTGAATCCCTTATTGACATCTTTCAGGTTCGCCGGGTCGATCGACTCCATGCCGATGAACACCCACTTGCCGCCGGATGCCGCGATTAAGTCGACCAATTCCTCGTCGCGCAGCAGGTTGGCGCTGATTTGTGCCACCCAGTGCACCTGCGCTCCGGCAGCAATAATGTCGCGCAGCAATGATTTGGTGCGCTTCACGTTGATGGCGAAATTGTCGTCGATGAAGAATACGGCCATCTGGCCTTTTTCTTTGCGGGCGCGCGCCTTCAAGAGCAGCAGTTCGTTGACCACGCTTTCGTTGGTGCGAAATCGAATCGAATCTCCGAAGAATCCCGTCACCGTGCAGAACTCGCAGCCATAGGGGCAACCTCTTCCCGACTCGACGGGGATGATGCGGAACGTCCCCCACCCTTCGCCAACTTTTTGCAGCATTGCCTTGGCTGACTTGGGTACTAGGTTGAACTGCTCAAGGTCAATCGACTGCCAGGGAATTACCGGATAATGTTTCAGTGAGGGCTTGCGCTCTTTGCCAGTCTCGTCTACTGGAACGTAGATTTCTTTGAGTTCGCCGCGGGCTGCGTCGTTCACCATTTGCGGCCAGGTTTCATCCGCTTCGCCCAGAGCCACAGCGTCGGCGTGGCGTGGCCCGCCATCGCGTCCAAGGGCCTCGTCCGCCAACTCGGTGACGTGGGGACCGCCCATGACCACCTTCACGCCGGTAGCTCGGATCGCGTCCGCGATGCGGTATGCCTTGGCGATCATACGGGTCATGGCGCCGATGCCGACCAGGTCGATCTTCTCATCGCGCACGTACTGGGCGATTTGAGCCTCGTCCATCGGCTTGGCGTTGCCATCGATCAACAGCACCTCGTGTCCCGGCGGAGTCAAGGATTGCAGCAGAAACATCCAGAGGTGAGGCATGAAATTGCGAGTTACACCATTGTCGGGGTTATAAAGCAGAATTCTCATGACTGCTCCCCTCCCGGGAGAGCGAGCGTACTCCACCGCACGGAAGCGTCACGAGCGATGCCAAGAAATGGCACTTCTACTTATCGAACGAAAAATGTTTGGCTGGGAAATTAGAACCCAGAGAATTGTACACCCACACGACAAATACGCGTCAAAAAAGGCGTGCTAGGCGGGAATTGACGTCCTTGTCTTAGTGGCTTCCCGCCGCAGCTTTGCCACGATCAGCCGAATCTCGTCGTATGTAACCTCCGGCGGCAGGACATCTTTCAATGTTCGCAATCGTACTAACGTTGCAAGATCATGGCGCTCGCACGCTGCTTCGATGACCGCCAGTTTATTGCGTTCGATCCATTCCGGACGAAACTCCAGGTGGCCTTTCTCCACCAGACCAGCGACGGCGTTGATCACGGTTCCGATTTGCCTTCCGCGAATGCGCGCGATGTCCTCAAAAGTTTTCCCTTCCGCGAGAAGTTGCAGAGTCTCCAAAGCAGGAGCCGTCTTCTTCTCCGGCGCGGCACTTGCCCGCGCGCCTTCGCGATACTGCCGAAGCGCAGACAGAATCGCCTGCCCGTACAGTTCCGCTTTGCGTTCTCCGATCCCCGTAATGTTGAGCAGTTCTTTAATCGAGCGCGGCTGCAAACTGCAAATTTCGTCCAGCGAGCTGTCATGCAGGACCACAAATGCGGGAACGCCTTGCTCCTTGGCTGTGCTGCGTCGCCACTCGCGCAGATATTCCCGCAGTTCCTGGTCGACCTCAGCCAGCGGTTTGGCCGCCGCTGAAACCTGAGTCCCGCTCACTGCGCCTCGCGTCACAGTCAAAGTCGGCGCTTGCGTCAGCCACTCGGGAGCTGCGCCACAGACATCACAGCTTCCGCAGGAGGTCCACTTTGGAGTCTCGCCGAAGTGCGTGCAAATCTGCCGGTGGCGGCACTTCCCGGATTCTGCAAAGGCTCGGATGGTGTGATATCGCTGCCAGGCGCGCTCGCGTTCAGCCGGATCCAGAATCTGGTTGGCAAAATATCCGAGGAGGCCGGCGTCCTGCTTTCGCCAGAGCAAAATGCAGTCCGCGGAACTTCCATCGCGTCCAGCGCGGCCCGCCTCCTGGTAAAACTGCTCTACCGACTTGGGCAACGCGAGGTGAATGACGGCACGCACGTTCGCCTTGTTAATTCCAAGGCCGAACGCGATTGTGCCTACCAGTACGCGCACTTCGTCGGACATCCAGCGTTCCTGATTGCGTCGGCGGTCAGCGCCGTCCATCTTGGCGTGATAGCCCACAGCGGCGATTCCCTGGTCTCCAGGAAGTCGACAGTTTCTTCCACTTTGTTGATGGTCGGCGAATAGACGATCACATTGCCCTCGCCGTAATGGCGCAACGCTGTCACGAGCAGTTCGGTGTGCTCGACGCTATCGCACTCGCGCACCAGATAGCGCAGGTTTGGGCGATGGAAACTGGCGATGTATTTGTCGGGATTGCGCAATTGGAGTTGGGCGAGAATGTCGTGACGCACGTGGCGGGTCGCGCTCGCCGTAAAAGCAGCAATGGGACGATCGGTGAACTTTCCGCGAAGGCTGCTTAACTGCCGGTATTCGGGACGGAACTCATGTCCCCACTCGGAAATGCAATGAGCCTCATCGATCGCGAAACATGAAATGGGCACCTGTTGCAGCCATGCCAGCGTATCGGCGCGCTGCAGGCGCTCGGGCGAGAGATACAGCAGGCGGAAAGCGCCGTCTCGCGCTTGACGCATGACGCGGCTCTGTTCCCCGCTGCTCACAGAACTGTTGAGAACCGCTGCGGGGATTCCCATCTGCGCCAGTTGCGCCGCCTGATCCTGCATCAGCGCAATCAACGGAGAGATCACTACCGTGGTTCGCTCTGAGACGACGGCCGGCAACTGGTAGCAGAGAGACTTGCCGCCGCCGGTCGGCATCACTACGCAGGTATCGTGCCCGGCCAGCAGGCTGCGTACAACGCGCTCCTGCAAAGGCCGGAACGAACTGTACCCCCAGTAGCGGCGCAGCGGGATGAGCAGGTCGGCTTCTGAGGTCATGGAATGAGTATAGGCGGGCAGGAAAGAGGCGAGCCGTACCGTAACATATTTGTCGCCTCGAACTCCCAAAGTGAAACCTGGACGTCGATTTTCATTCGGCGGTGCGCGCGTGGGGCAGCGAGGACTGCAGCGACGGGGAACTCAGTCTCGCGCTCGGATATATGCGGTCGAATGCAATCCACAGAAGCGCAATCACAATAAAGCAGAGCACGCTGCCTTCCGGTCCCACCGATCCTCCACTAAGCCACGGCGCGCCGTGCAGCGACGAACTTAGCAGGTGGCCGGGTGCGACCATTCCGCTGTCGGGGACGGAATAGAAATAGGTTTCGCCCCAATCCCAGGTTGCATGGAAGCCCACGGCAAACCAGAGATTGCCGGTGCGCCGCAGCGTCAGGCAAAAGAAGAGGCCGATGAATCCCGCGGCCAGCAGGCCATTCCACTGCTCACCTTCGTTGCTCCGATGGATCCATCCGAACACGGACGACATGACCAAGGCAGCGGGCCAGAACCCGATGCCGCGCGTCAATGTGAACTGGGCGTAGCCACGTACGAGAAATTCCTCGTTCAGGCCTACCGCCAGAAACATCAGTGCCCAGAACGCCGCGAACCGCAAAAGACGCGCTCCATGCAGGGCGAGATGCCCGAACGTGAAGTCATGCAATCCGTAGAGTACGAACATGAGAAGGCTGATGCCCGCAAATCCCCACAGTGCGCCAATCCAGAATGATCGTCCGAATGCCGGCTTGCGCGGCAAGCCATAGGCTCCCCAGGGACGATGCTCGACTCGTGCCAGTATGATTGCTGGAATCACTGCGGCGACAAAATTGGCGAACTCCTCTAGCAACATGTTCCACAAGCCGCTCGAACCGAGATCCAACGAGCGCGCCCAACCTACGGTCAGCTGTTGCAGCGGATAGTACATGGCTAAATAAAAAGCGAGTCCCCACCCGGGGCGCAGGCCGTCAGGGCCGAGAAACAGGGTGCGGGCGTATGAAGGCTGGGTGGCGACGGCGAAGTCAGGAGTCGAAGGCGCTGGGTCGGGAGCCGGTGGCGAAGCGCTTTCCGCGTTGGTCTTGAGTTCACTCATTAGAGAGTTTGGCTCGCAATCTTTCCCCGCAAACTGCCTCCGACATGGTAAAACACTCGGCTCGACCTTATGCGGCCATATTTCACGCGCGAACGCTTCGGACGTCCGCAGTTTCTGGCAGGGTTGTTGTTGCTTTGCTTCTTCAGTCAGGCGGTATGGCTGGTGCATGCGGAGATACATTCGGGACGGGACCCTGACGGCCCGGAAGCGATTCGCATCGGAGAAGGATGGAAGCAGTTGCATGGGCGGGGAACGGCTGCGGCACCTTTTCTCGATCGGACAAGCACGGATCGGACAAGCACAGACCGGGCGAGTACGGCACCGGATCCGTTTCGAGCTGACGACAGCGGCTACGATACCGAGCAGTCGCCGTTGCTGTACATCGCTTCTGCCGCGCCGTTGTTGGCCTGGCCGCGGGACTTCGGCAGCGACTCGGCAGCCTACTGGCGCTGGCTTCCGCGCATTCCGTTTCTTGCTTGCGGAGTCTTCCTGGGCGCTTCTTTGTGGTACGTGGCGCGGCGGCTCTGCGGAAATACTGGCGGATTTGTCGCGCTCATCTTGTATTGTTTTTCTCCTTCGTTGATTCAGGCAAGCGCGGTGTGGCACACCGAACCTGAGATTGTCGCAGCCTGGGGAGCGTTCGGCGCCATCTTCACTGGCATCGCGGTTGCGCACACGCTTTACGCGCCGCGGGAAGTCGTGTTGTGGAACTGGCGGCGCATCGTGTTACTGGGTATCTCACTGGCGATCGCGGTAGGATCGCAGTTCTCGCTGATCGTGTTGTTGCCGGTGACGCTGGGGTTTTTGCTCTACGTTGCTCCGGTGCGACGGCAGGCTGGGCTGGTCATTTGGATTGCGGCTTGCGTGGTGGGATTTGTTCTGCTGTTCGCGGCATACTTTTTTCATGCGCACGCATTCGCGGAGAGCATGCGGCGGGCCGCATTCTGGGGAGCGACGTGGCGCGGATTCACGGTCCTCGGCGTGTATAAACAGGTTGCAGTGCGGATTGGACGCGCGTGTCCGGCGCTGGCGCTGGGGCTTCCGGTCGCGCTGGCGACTTATGCTTTGTGGCCTCGCACGCGCTACTTCGGCAACACGGCGCCGCTGTTGGTGGCTGTGTTGTTTTTGATTCTGGGGATCGCTCACCCTCACGTGGCAGGCGCGGGGTTTCTTCTGGCGTTGATTCCATTTCTGTTCATCTTTGTGTCAGGGGTGCTGGCGGATTTGCTGGAGACACGTCATCGGCCTTTGGTCATGGCGTGTGTCGTGGGGATGTTGGCAGCTTATGTGATTTGGAGCGTGATCAATTTGGCGCACGTGCCGCGGGGGTGAGAGGCGCCATAGTTGCAGGCCGCGATTATGGGTTGCGAGCTTGCCATCGTTGCTACCGGCTTTCAAGCAGGTATCAAAAGAAGATCAAGCGGGAAGAAATTGAAAATACGGCGATTGGGAAGCGATCGTCGCGCGACGCGTCGGGCTGGGGACGAATGTCCCACCTTTTTGAAATTCAGAACATCTAACAAAGGTAATGCGGTTTGTACTTGGGAGATCGTCCACGACGCCTCAAGCGTAGGGAAGAACATCGCGGGGAGGCGCTGTCGATTCTGCGAGCGAGATCCCTTCGCGGCACTCAGGGCAGGCTCTTCCTGTCGCTTATAGAACGACTTCGGTCGGGATGGGTTTTTTCATCGGTGAGTTGCAAGATGCTTTGGAAACTTTTCTTAGATGGTTTCGAAAGGAACGACTATGAACAGATATGTTCATTTGTTTAGCGTGGCTTTAAGTTTTGCGATTTGGGCATGCGCGATGCCGCGGATGTCGGCGCAGGAGGTTCCGGCGAGCAATGGGGTTCCGGCACACACGGTGGTGACAGTCGAGCCGCATAAAGGAAAAGATGTGCCTGAGATAAAGCGCGAGGATGTCATGGTCTATGAGGGGAAGGATCGCGACACCGTAACGCAATGGGTTCCTGCCCAGGGAGATCACGCCGCCCTCGAGCTTTTCATTCTGCTGGACGACGGGTCGGACATCAGCCTGGGCCCGCAATTGCAGGACCTGCGGAAGTTCATCAACGCGCAGCCACCGTCGGCAAAGATTGGAATTGCGTACATGCAGAATGGCATCGCAAAGGTCGAGCAGAATCCGACGAGTGACCATGCGCAGGCGGCGAAAGCGTTGCGCCTGCCCATGGGAATCCGCGGCGCCAATGGCAGCCCGTATTTTTCGCTGGCTGATCTGATCAAACGCTGGCCGGAGAGCAGCGCTCGCCGGGAGGTTTTCATGGCCTCGGATGGGATTGACCGCTATTACGGCACCGGCGACTTACTTGACCCGTACCTGGAAAGCGCGATCGACGATGCGCAACGTGCCGGCATACTTGTCTCCGCGATTTATACGCCGGGCGTCGGCCATTTTGGTCATAGCTACTGGCAGGCTTATTGGGGACAACTCTACCTTGCACAGTTAGCGGACAGGACCGGAGGCGAGGCTTATTACATCGGGTTCAACGGGCCCCCGGTAACGTTTAGTCCTTACCTGGAGGACTTCGCGCGCCGGCTCGGACACCAGTACTTTCTGGAGTTCCTTGCCAAGCCGCCGAAGAAGGCCGGATTGCAGCCGGTAAAACTGAGGACCGAAGTGTCGGGTGTGGACCTGATAACGGCGGATAGAGTTTGGGTTGCTCCTCCGGCGCAGTAGGGATAAGCAGAGTCAAACCTAAAAGCGGTCGGACAGGAGTGTCCGCCCCACATTGGGTCTGCTGATCGGTTGAGATTCCGATAAGATTGAACGTTCCGATCGGGTCTCAATGAGAAAACTGCTGCGCTTTTTTCAGCCATCGCACGAGCACACGGCATTCTCGGCGACGCTGCTGCTGATTTCAGCCGTCCTGTTGTCGCGCGTGATCGGATATGCGCGGGACGCATACATTGCCTGGGCGTATGGCGCGAGGGGAGCCACCGACGCTTACGTGGCGGCGTTCACGCTACCAGATTTTCTCAACTACATTGTGGCCGGGGGCGCGGCCTCGATCACTTTCATCTCGATCTACACGCGGTTTCTGGCGCAAAAGCGGGACGAGGATGCACAGGAAACATTTTCCATCATCATCACGGTGATGACGGCGGTGATGATTGTGGGGACGATCCTGACGGAGATTTTTGCGCCGCAATTTGTGCGCTGGTTCGTAAAGGGATTTTCGCCGCAACAGATCGAGCTGTGCGTTCACCTGACCCGGATTCTGTTGCCGGCGCAGATTTTCTTCTACGTCGGTGGAGTGGTTTCGGCGGTGCTGCTCTCGCACCGCTTGTTTCTGTTTCCCGCGTTCGGGCCAATCATCTACAACCTGTTCATCATTCTGGGCGGAGTGATCGGCGGGCGGCATTTTGGGATTGCGTCATTGGCCTACGGAGCCTTGATCGGCAGCGTGGCGGGGCCGTTTCTGGCGAGCGTGATTGGGGCGGCGCGCATCGGAACGGGATACAGGCCGTCGTTTGATGTGACGAATCCGGCGTTTCGCGAGTGGGTGAGATTGTCGATCCCGTTGATGCTGGGAGTGTCGCTGGTGACGGCGGATGACTGGATTCTGCGGCACTACGCTTCCAGCGGAGTGGGCGACATTACGCGCCTCACCTTTGCCAAGCGTCTGTTCGCGGTGCCGATTGCGGTGTTGGGGCAGGCGACGGGACAAGCGTCCCTGCCATTTTTTGCCCAGCTGTTCAACGAAAAGAGGCTGAAAGAATTTGCCGGGACGGTGAATGATTCGGTGTACCGGGTGGCGGCGGCTTCGTTGCTGGCCAGCGGATGGATGATGGTAGCGGCGCTTCCGCTGATCGATCTGGTGTACCGGCGGGGAAAATTTCTTTTTGCCGATTCTCAGACCAGCGCGATCTATTTCTTCTGGTTTTCGTTGTCCCTGGTTTTATGGTCGGCCCAGGGACTTTACGCGCGCGCATTTTACGCAGCCGGTGACACGCTTACGCCGATGGTCGCGGTCAGCGTGATTACGCTGGCGTCGCTGCCGGTGTATTCAATCTTGTTTCACACATTTGGCGTGGTCGGGCTGGCGTGGGCGTCGGATATAGGGATTGGCGTGAACTTGCTGGCGCTGGCTGGCTTGTTGCACTACCGCAAACTGGTTTCGCTTAGTGAAATGCGATGGGGAGAACTGGGGAAGGCTGCGCTGACCGCGGCGATCGCCGGAGGAATCAGCTATGAAGTGGCGAAGATCGTGCCATTCGCGACAACCGGGCTGGGCAGCCGAATCGCGGATCTGACACAACTAGGGCTGGTGTCGATTACATGGGCGGCGGCGGTGGCTGTGGGTTTGTGGCTGTTGCGCTCGGAGCTGCCGGAGGATCTGCGGCGACGCAGAGGCGCGGTGTATCCGGAGGTGGCACAGGTTGAGACCAGGGAAATTTTGGGGGCGGGGAAGTAACTCCTGAGAAGGAAGTTCTTGCCCCAATAGACTAGTTGGTAGACTAGTGGTATGAAGACGGTGGGAGCACTCGAAGCGAAGACGCACTTCAATGAACTATTGAAGAGGGTTTCAAAGGGCGAGACCGTTCGGATCACGCTCCGTGGAATTCCCGTGGCTAACTTAGTTCCCAGCGGCGACGGCGAGCCCAAGGATTTGAAGAAGCTAGTTCGTGAAATCCGTGAAATCCGAAAGGGAGCAAGCCTGGGAAG
Organism: uncultured Acidobacteriaceae bacterium; assembly: GCA_937879855.1. GTDB lineage: Bacteria > Acidobacteriota > Terriglobia > Terriglobales > Acidobacteriaceae > Sulfotelmatobacter. Next base: position 41,176 of record CALFMO010000067.1, read on the forward strand.
CCTCACGATCCGCGAGTTGATTGATGAAGGGCGACGCTAACCAAACGGTTGAGTACGGAGGGGCCGCGGCAATCCTCGCTGGCTGCGGCGCATTGCCGCACTCCCCATTGCGGTGGACACTGTACGACTTGATCATGCTTTCGAGCAGATTCTCTCATTCGCGCGGCAGGAGCAACTGACTGAGTACGACGCATCCTATGTCGAGCTTGCTCTGCGTGAGCGCTTGCCACTTGCGACGCTCGATGAGAGGTTGGGTCGCGCCGCTAGAAATGCTGGAATCGCCCTAGTCAAGATCTAACTTGAAGGCTCCGCATGGCGGACAGGAGTGTCCGCCCCACACGATTTGCTGCGCTATACTCGTTCTGTTGGGACCACATGAGCACTGCGGTAAAGGCTGTCTCCATTCAAACTTTTGTCGCGGGTCTTCGGCAGTTCCCCGAGGCCGCGTTCGATCAGGTCGACATGGTCCGGCAGTTTCTGGAGGACACGCCGGTCAGCGCGGACTCGCTCGCGCCCTACCTCAACTGGGACCGGCAGCACTATACGCGGAATCTCATCGACCGAACTCATCTGTACGAATTGATGGCGATCTGCTGGGAGGTCGGGCAGGCGAGTTCTGTACACAACCATCGCGACCAGAATTGCTGGATGGCAGTTCCCATCGGCCGTTTGCACGTGGAGAACTTTCATCTGGTTCACCAGGATTTGCAAAAAGGTCGCTGCCAGCTCGAACCCAGCAACACTGTCGAGATGAACATCTCGCACCCGTGCGCGGTGGATCCTGCCGATCCCGTGCATCGGGTGGTGAATCCGCGAGCATTCAATCAACGCGCGGTCAGCCTGCACGTGTACTCGCGGCCATTCGATACCTGCGTGGTTTATTCGCCCGAGCAGGGAACGTGCGGGGAAATTAAGCTCCACTTCAACACTGAATACGGCAAACCGAAGTGAGCCGCACCGGCTTCCTCCTGCTTTTCTGCTGCTAAACTAAAAGGGTTGCCCGCGCGTAAGAAATCAACGGTCCAGAGCCCGCCAGCGGCACCTTCCAACGGCAAAGCCGCGAGCAGTGGGCTGTCTCGTGTTACGCCCTCGCATGGCCGCGTCTACCTCATCGACACCATGTCGTTTATCTTCCGCGCCTATCACGCGATGGCGCGGCAACGTCCCATGTCGACCAAGACCGGCTTGCCGACAGCTGCGATTTACGTCTTCGTAAACATGCTGCGCAAACTGCGCGACGATTTTTCTCCGGAGTATCTAGCGGCTGTGTTCGATGTTGCCGGACCGACCTTTCGCGATGAACAGGCGGATGCGGTGACCAGCATTCGCAAATTCGACATCAAGACGCAGACTTTTACCGAGGTCGAATACAAGGGATATAAGGCCAACCGCGTGGCCATGCCAGAAGATCTGGCGCAGCAGGTTCCTTATATTCGGCGGGCGCTGGAGGCGTACCGGATTCCAATTCTAGAAGTGGTCCGGTTCGAGGCCGACGACGTGATTGGCACGCTTGCGCGCAAGGCAGCCGAGGCCTCGCATCCCGTATATGTCGTTTCCAGCGACAAAGACATGATGCAACTGGTGAACGACAAAGTGCAGATACTGAATCCGCCGAAGGACAATTTGATCTGCGATGCGGCGAAGGTGGAGGAAATTCTCGGCGTTCCTCCGGAGCGGGTGGTGGACGTGATGGCGCTGCGCGGTGACAGCATCGATAACATTCCGGGCGCTCCCGGTATCGGCGACAAGGGATCTGTCGAGATCATCAAGCGGTTCGGATCGGTCGAGCAGGCGCTGGAGCGGGCTGCGGAGGTCGAGAGGAAAACTTACCGCGAGTCTCTGCAGAACAATCGCGACACGATTCTGTTCAGCAAGAGCATGGCGACCATCGATACGAATGTTCCGATCGAACTGGATGTGGAGGCGATGCGAGCCGGCGAACCGGACGTGGAGGCGTTGCGCGCACTTTTCACCGAGCTGGAATTTACGTCGCTGCTGAAAGAGCTCTTGCCGGTGGTCGAGGTGAGCGAGACGCATTACACCGAGGCGAAGTCGGCCGCGGATATCGAGAGCGCGCTGCGTGCAGTTGGTGCGGGAGGGGCGCTTGCCGTGGCGGTCGAGCAACAGGAAACCACAGCCGCCGTGCCCGAGGAGGAAGAAAAAGCAGAGCTGCCCGAAGAAGCTCAGATGTCTTTCATGGACGGGTCCATGGGTGGCGCCATGGGGGATGCGCTTGGCCGGCCTGTTCCTGAGACCGCGACCTGTTGCATCGCTATTTCTAGTGCTGCCGGGACGGCCGTGACGGTAACCCTGGACTCGAGTGAAGCCGCTAAAACACTTCGATCCATCCTGACGAATTCCGAAGTGCACAAATCAGTTCACGATTACAAGGCGGCGATTCACGCGCTCAATCCACTGGGACTTTCTCTTGCCGGCGTGCGCCATGATCCGCTGCTTTATTCGTATCTGCTGGATCCGACTTATTCTTCACACCGGCTGGCGGACGTCGCACTACGGCATTTCAATCTGAAGCTGGCCGGGCAGCTAGCCGAGTCTGCGGACATCACGGGACGGCTGGCTCGCGCGTTGTGCGGTGAGGTCGAGCAGCAGGGGCTGGCCAAGCTTTATGAAGAAATGGATTTGCCACTCGTGCCGGTGCTGGCGCGCATGGAGCAGGCGGGAGTAAAGATTGACACGGCCGCGCTCTCTCATATGTCGAGTGAACTGGAGCGCGAGATTGCGGCCAAGGAGAAGGAGATCTACGAAGTCGCGGGGATGGAATTCAACGTCGGCTCACCAAAGCAGTTGGGCGACGTTTTATTCAACCGCATGAATTTGCCCAAGCCGGTGAAATACGGCAAGGGACGTACTATTTCGACGGCAGTCGATGTGCTCGAAGAACTGGCGGAGAATTTTCCGATTGCGCGCATGGTGCTCGACTACCGGCAGCTTACGAAGCTCAAATCTACCTATGTAGACGCGCTGCCCGCGCTGATTAATCCGACAAGTGGACGGTTGCACACCACTTTCGGGCAGACGGGAACGGCCACTGGGCGCCTGTCATCCGCGAATCCTAATTTGCAGAACATTCCGATCCGCACCGAACTGGGACGCGGAATCCGCGCGGCATTCATCGCGGAGCCCGGGCATGTGCTCCTGACTGCTGACTATTCGCAGATTGAGCTGCGCCTGTTGGCGCACTTTTCGCACGATTCCCTGCTGGTCGAAGCCTACCGACGCGGCGACGACGTGCACACGCTGACGGCTTCGCAGGTATTTGGGGTGCCGCCGCTGATGGTCACCGCTGACCATCGCCGGCAGGCTAAGGTGGTGAACTTCGGCATTGTGTATGGCCTATCCGCCTTTGGGCTTTCGCAGAATCTTGGCATTGAACCCAGCGAGGCCAAGCAATTCATTGCGGCTTATTTCGAAAAATATAGCGGCGTGCGGGCTTTCATCGATAAGACTTTGGAAGAAGCGCGGCGTGACATGAAGGTGAAAACGCTGTTTGGGCGCGTCCGTCCCATTCCCGACATCAACAGCAAGAACGCCAACCAGCGCGGATTTGCCGAGCGCACCGCAGTAAACACCCCGTTGCAGGGCACGGCTGCGGACTTGATCAAGATTGCGATGATTCGAATCGATGCCGCGTTGCGCGAGCAGGGACTGAAATCCAGAATGACACTGCAGGTGCACGACGAACTCGTGTTCGAAGTGCCGGAGAGCGAAGTGGATCTCATGCAGCCGCTGGTGCGGGAGCAGATGGAGAAAGTCCACGAACTGGCCGTGCCGCTGCAGGTGGAGATGGGCGTGGGGCCGAACTGGAGAGACCTGGAATAGCCGCGGAAAAGGCCAGTTCTCTTTCACCCTCAGAATTCCATGGCGATCCCTAGCGAGTTCAGCCTGGGGTCAAGCAGGAGTTGGCCCGCTCCTCATCCCCGCTGTTCCATTGCCAGCAGCGCTTTCTTCCGCTCGATTCCCCAGCGATAGCCGCCCATGCTGCCGTCCTCGCGAACCACGCGGTGGCACGGGATCGCGACCGCGACGGGATTCGTCGCACACGCGCGGGCAACGGCCCGAGTGGCTGTGGGCCGGCCAATAGCCCTGGCAACTTGACTGTAGGATCGCGTCGCGCCGAACGGAATGGACTGCAAGTATCTCCACACGCGGCGTTGAAATGCTGTGGCGCGAATATCGAGCGGCAATGAAGAATCAAGATCCTTGCCGTGCATGTGTTTCAGCAACGCGCGCGCCCACGACTGCAAGCCGCCGTCGTCCAGCTTGCGAACAGCGAAGGGGAATTCACGCTTCAAGCCTTCGATCAGCTCGCCATCCGAACGAGCAAACTGGATCGAGCAGATCCCGCGCTCAGTTGCCGCGATCAGCATTCGTCCCAGCGGCGAATCCGTGCAGGTATAACGAACGGCAGCAGCGATGGCGCCCCGGCGGTACTTGTCGGGCGTCATGCCCAGTTGCGAGGCGGTCCGCTCGTATAGCCGGCTGCTGGAGCCATATCCGGCGTCGTACATGGCGCGAGTGACGGAATCTCCGGCTTGCAAGTTGCGCTTGAGCAGGCGCAGACGGCAAGAGTCGGCATACTCGCGCGGCGTGATACCGAGTACTCGTTTGAAACGCCGCTGCAGATGAAACGGGCTTTGGTGAAATTCCTTGCCCAGCCGATCCAGAGTCACGGGTTCGTCGAGATGCTGCTCGATAAAGCGGCAAATCGCTTTCACGCCATCAGACTCGGTATTGCCGTTGAACGATTTGGGTTTGCAACGCAGACATGCGCGGTAGCCCGCCTTCTCGGCCTGCTCCGGCGCGAGAAAGAATCGGACATTTTCCCGGCGCGGACGGCGTGCCGCGCAAGAGGGCCGGCAATAGACGCCCGTGCTGGAGACGCCGAAAACGAATTCTCCATCGTGGGCGGCGTCGCGCGCCAGCACAGCATTCCAGCGTGGATCGTCTACAACTTCTTCCGATTTGGGTTGATGCACAGGCATCGTGCTTTCCGCTGTGAGTATGGCATTGGTGGTCATAGTAAGAAAAGCCTACGGCGAAGCGCTGCAATGGACTATCCGAATCTTGCGGGCAAAGCGAAATCGGCAATCGCCCCCGAAGCGCCTCTCCACGATCTTCCTTCACACATGCCATTGCAAGCCGCAGACACGGCTCCGATTAAGATGCTGTCGACAATGGCGGGGACTCACGGTTTGCACACAAGGCCTGGAACAGTTACAGTTCACCGAACCGTTTTTTCAATCTCACTCTGAGGATACTTATGAAGAATAGTCGTCTGGCGATTCTGGCTTTGCTTACTCTCGGCATACTGGCATCGGCGGCTGCACAGCAGGCATCGAAACACCTGCTCAGCAGTGATGAACTGAAGAAGGCTGTCCCTGCGGAATATTTCTTTCGCGGCCAAAAAGCGCCGGTACAGGTGCGCAATGCCGTGGGCTTCCAGTTGCCGGACGGCAAAATGATGTTGGCGGCATTGGTGGATGCTTCGGGTTATTCGACTGCAATCCAGCAGAAATACCAGGGCATGCTGATCACGGAAACCAAGCTCAACGTTGGAGGATCCGAATTGGCCCCCGGGCAATATGGCTTCGGCTTTACCGGCGACGGCAAAGTTAACGTGATGGACGTGGCCAACAACGATGTGCTGAGCGCGCCTGCGCAGACCGATGCAACGCTGCAACATGCTGTCCCATTAAAACTGGTCGAGGATGGGGCTGGCTACAAGCTTTACGCCGGGAAAAAGTGGATTGAGATTAAGGCAGAATGATAGCGCTCGTTCGGCCAGCCTGAGGCTCAACACCTCAAATCCTAAGGCCGTCTTAATGAGACAGCGACTGGAATGGCCCCAGCACCCCGGTCATTCCGGCGCGCTTGCGCAACTCGGTCAGCAGGGCACTGGCGGCGTTTTGATAGGTCTTGCTGGGGTCGGAGGGATCGGCCCATACCGCGTCGTAAATAATTTGCGCCGCCTCTTTCAGATCCAGGTGCAGAGCGGCTTCGAAAATGTCTACACGCTCTTGCAGCCGCTCGTAGCAGGCCTGGCAAATTTGCGCCTTGGCCGGTTCCGCGTGATGCTCGCTGAACTTGCAGACGGATTCCGGGGCGTTCGCCACTTCCGCGTGCGCTTCCAAAAGTTGCGACTTGAATTGGCGAAGAAATTCCTCCCGCTCCTGCTCGACGACCGTGGTGTCAGGAATCGGCTCGGCTACGGGCGGCGCATTCTTGGCCTGCATTTTGGGCACGAGGGGGGAAACGCGCTCACCGTGCTTGCAGGTGGGGCAGGCTTCCAGATCGGCGGGATAGTACAGGTGGCATTTTGCGCACGGTAATCCGTAACCCAAAGCTTTCCTTGGGGCGGCGGCGGCGGACGTAACATCCTTGTGGCGGACACCGGCTTCCTTGGCGGCAGTCGCATGAGCCGCGTTACCGGTCGCTTGCTGGGATTGAGCTCCGTTGGTCGCCATCATAATCTCCCACCGTCGTTCCGAAGTACCGGCTTAACTTTCTTGCCGGTCTCGTTCGATGCCTGTCGCTGGGCTTCGCCTTCGCGGGACAGCCAGGGGGCTGTCGCTACGTACGTCGTTAGCGCGAATTCGTGTCCTTCATAAGCTTGAGAAGTTCTTCGCGGCGGGCGCGGTAGAGCGTGCGCTCCGGATCCAGCCGCGAAGCCAATTCCAGTTCTGACAGCGCTTCCTGGTAACGGTCCAGGCTCATCAGGCACGCGGCCAACGAATAGTGATTGTCGGCGGAGCCATTCAGGCGAAGCGCCTCGCGAAATTCCTGCTCGGCGGCATGCACTTGTTGCTGCTGAAACAAGACCGTGCCGAGAAGATGATGCGCCGCATCCGAGTCGGGATTGAGGGAGACAGCCAGCTTCAGTTCGCGCAGAGCCTCTTCCGGTTTGTTGTCGAGCATCAGGACCTGACCCAGAATGCGGTGTTCGTTCGACCCAGTCGGATTCTGCTGCAGGGCAAGCCGCAGTTCATCCACCGCGGCGTCGTAGTTCTTCTTCGCCATGTACGCGCTGGCCAGGCAAGCGTGTCCCTGCTGCCATTCGGGATGCTGCCGGTAGAGCTCGTGCAGTTCCTCGATAGCCAAGTCGAAGTTCCCCTGGTCGCAGTAGGTGTTTCCCAAATTGTTGCGGACGGAGGCTTCCTCGGGAGCGATGCGCTTGGCCTCGCGATATTCGTCGGCAGCTCCGTTGAGGTTGCCCTGTTCGTGCAGGACCAGTCCCAGGTTGGAATGAGCTTCCCAAAACGTAGGCCTCAGGCGAATGGCCCGCTCATAGGCAGCGATGGCGCCGGACGAGTTCTTGTCCGCATGCAGGGCGATTCCCATGTCGTAGTAGGTGTCGGCGTTGTTGGGATCGCGGGCCAGCGATTCGGCATAGGCATGGACCGCCGCGCCGTACTGATAATTCGAATAAAGGCCAAGGCCCAGGTATTGATAAGCCTCGGCATTGTTAGGATCGAGGCTCAGCGCTGTGCGGGCTTCGGCGATTGCATTCGGGCCGTCGTCCAAGCGATAGAAGAGGTAAGCCAGAGCCCCATGGTTCTCGGCCAGATCGGGCATGATACGGTTGGCCAGCGTGAGCTCGTCGTAGGCGTCGTCCCACTTTTCCTGCTGCCGGAAAACGAACGCGAGAGCAAAGTGCAGGGCGGCATTCTGCCCGTCGGAGCCTACAACTTCACGAAGGTCTGCCTCGGCTTCTGGGAATTGCCGACTGCGAACTTCGGCGGATGCCTTTAGCAGCGCTGTGGGAATCGGAGGGCCAATTCTGGCCGACAGGGCGTTACCCGAACTCAGGACGCGCATCAGATCCTTGCCGGCTCCAGCAGACTCCATCTGGCGGAGTTCGCTATTCGTAGGCAGTGTCGCAAGCCCACGTTCGCGGACCAGGCGGGCCAGCCGGCTGCTGGAAACTCCTCCCATCAGCCAGGCAGCAAGCTGCGTCGTGCTTACTGCCTGACTGTTGGGAGCTTGGGGGATTCCGGGTTGCGTATCGGGCAATGGAACGGCAGCACTAGCCGCCAGGGTAAAAAGAAGAAAAGATAGAAGTGCCTTGACTCTCACCGGACTCCCCAACGTATGAATTGCTTACTGGTGGTGGGTTTTTAGGGAATGCGACCGCAAACGCCTTTAGCCCCTTGGGAAACATAGCCCTCCGACGAACCGGCAGGTAAGATCACGGAAGTAACCGGCTCCATGGAGGGACCGCCGCAGTGTGGCAGCACAGCCAGTTTCGGGGTGTGATTGAAATCACAACTCGGCGTGGCCGAGTTCACCGAGCGTGCTTCGGAAGTGAGGTAAAAGATTGGATAGCCCCATAAAAAGGCTATCGATCGCCTAAGGCCGGTTTGACCTTTCCCCCAGGCATTCGATAGCGTATGATAAGGAATTGTAGTTAGCCCCTTGGAGGCTCCGATGTTGGAAGGTCTATTTCAACCGTTACACCTGGTGGTGATTTTCTTTATTGCATTGCTGGTGTTCGGTCCAAAAAAATTGCCGGAACTCGGCAAAGGTTTGGGCGAGGGGATCCGTGCCCTGAAAGAGGGCATGAAGGATAATCCTTCGTCTCAGGCCTCGACGGATTCGGACAAGAAGCCTGAAACCAAGGCCTAGCCTGCCAACTGCGGCTTTCCCTTTCCTTCCGCTGCCGATATCCCTATTTATGTTCAAGGCAACCCCGGTTGCTTTATCCTTCTCCAATGTCTGCCACTTTGGAGGTTGGAGCACGTGTGTAACTTGAAAGTGTTTGTGCTGTTTGCCTTCCTTTCAGTTTCCTCAACATTGTTTGCAGATCAGGTTACGCTGAAGAATGGAGATCGCCTGACCGGCACAATCATGAAATCCGATGGCAAGACGCTGCTGCTGCACACCGAGGCCGCCGGCGATGTCACCATTAAGTTTTCAGAGATTGACGGAATCAAGAGCGATCAGGTGCTGCACCTCAACCTGAAAGGCGGAAAGACCGCGGTCGGCCCGGTGACAACTACCGACGGCAAGATTGAGATCGCTACCAAGACCGCCGGGACGGTGGAAGCGCCGAAAGATGATGTCCAGTTGATGCGCAGCGAAGAGGCATATCAGAAGTATGTCCATCCCGGGCTGATGAACGGTTGGGACGGAGGAATCAACGTCGGATTCTCCATTGCCCGCGGGAACGCCGAGACCGAGAACCTGGCACTGGCTTTCAACGCGGCGCATCCCACAATGAACGACAAGATCACGCTCTACGCCAGTACCATCAACACTAAGAATGACCTGGCCACACCCAGCGACGTGGCCAGCTTGCAACAGGGCGGAATCCGCTACGACCGAAACCTAAGGCCGCGGCTGTTTGCCTTCGTAGGCGCGGACTTCATGGCGAATGCCCTGCAGTTCCTCGACTTGCGCCAAGTCTACACCGGCGGCTTCGGCTTCCACGTCATCAACTCTGAGAACACCATCTTGAACTTCCTGGGCGGCATCAACTACACGCACGAAACCTATTCGAACGGGCCGCTGGTCGTGGGTAGCATACCTCCAGTCTTTGCCTCCTACGGCAAGACCAACAAATTCGTGGCTCTGACCTTGGGCGAGGAACTGACTCACAAAATTGGCAAGGGCACGGTTATTACGCAGAACACATATTTCTATCCGAACCTGCAGGACACAAGCCAGTATCGGTGGACTTTCAATATTGGCAGTGTAACTAAGATCAGCAAATGGTTGGGCTGGCAAAACCAGTTCGGCGACATCTACGTGACCAATCCGCCGCTGAGCGCCAAGAAGAACGACGTAGTGTTCACCACCGGGCTGAATATTGCGTTTGCGCACAGCGCTGCGGAACACTAAAAGCAAAACCGCGACGCAGAGCGAGCGTTCCCCCCGGACGAATGCGTCCGGGGCTACGTGTTCCGGCCCAGAGACTACTTCTTCGGCAGGGTGAACACTCGGGCTGAGATTGCCTGATTCCTCAGCATACCGCCGAGAATCCAGGGGCCAAGGGGAGTGACCACGATTCCGCGGCCATCAGTGCGCACATCTGAGGCGTCGGCGGTAATTGTGTCCCAACGGTTGCCGTGGAGTTCGAAGGCAAACGTTGCGGTTGAGATTCGCGCAGGTTTGCCGTCGTAGCCCAAACCTTTGAAGTTGTGCGGCGCGATAGTTCCGCCCGAGAACACAACGCGATGCTCTTTTTCGACTCCTCCACCCACGATTCCGAAGCGGCCTTCGCCGGGATGCGGAGGCAGTTTGCTCCACTCGATCTTATTGGGGTCTTTGCGGTCGATCCTGCCGATCCAACACTCGTCCGACGCAACATAGGGATCGCCCTCTGCAGCCGGATTTTTCTTGGCGCCGTCAACGTAGACAATGGCATCTTCGGCCAAGCCGCCGGCATGACCAAAAACCGGAGTCCCGGGCATCGGCGTGGCCTGACTCCAGGTGTTCTTCTCAGCATCATAAACTTGCACATTGTTGACCGGGCCAGTCTGCGATCTTCCACCGACGAGATAGATGTAACGGTCATGATTCACACCGATCACCGCGCTGTCCACGGCTACCGGGATGTCGGCCGCACGGTACCAGCGATGACCATCAGCTACATAGGAGTTCACATCGGGGATCGTCATTTCATTGCCCTGCCCGTCCACTACATACCCGCCGAAAACAAATACCTGCCCTCGCGCCCCAATCGCGGACGCGCCCAGGCGCCCAGCAACTCCCGGCACCGCACGTCCTTCCATCCATTTCTTCGAAGAGAGCCGCAGGACATACATCTTGTTAGTGATGTCGTCCCAGGTTTTCTTGGGCCCGACCCCCATTAGCGAATAGATCTCAATCCCGTTCTTGAGCGAGGCGACCGCATTGTTTGCCACCGCGGCGGGCATAGGTGGAACCTTGGGTTGATCGTCGGCCGACAGGAAAACGGTGAAGAGGGCCAGGACAAAAACAACAGGGATTTTTTTCATTGCTTGAGATATTACGTCTTCTGGGAGACAGCGGCAAAGTCCCGCCGCTGGCCTAAAACCATGTCTTGCCCCGGTATTCGCGGTAGGTATCGCCAAACGCGGCTTCGAGAACTCGCGCTTCTCTTCGGGCGCGGATGGTCTGAGCGACCACCACGACGATGAGGGCGGCCCAGAAAACTGGTTTCTGCAGCACTAGAGACAACCCAGTGAGCATGACTACGCCGAACACATAAATTGGGTTGCGAATTTTCGAGTAGAGCCCGTTGGTTACCAGTTTGTGAGCCTCAGGCTTGATCGAAAACGACTTACCGAGTTGAAATCGAGCGACTCCAACGAAGCTGATTCCGAGGACAGCCAGCACAGTTCCGACATAGCGCTGCACATTCCACGGCGTGGGCCGTGTGGCAAGGAGCCAGCACAGAACCCCGACGGCTACGATAAAGAGACCGTTCATGGTGTAGAGCCGCCGTCCCTCGATTATGATTACCTCCGTCTTCGTGACTAACTTACTTAACCAGCCCCTGGCGCACTCCGTGAATGAAGTCGGTGTAAGCCGGAATCTGCCCGTTGGCGCGCATGTGACTGGCGATCTGTCCGCGATGATGGGCAGAGTGCATCACGACATGGGTCAAGATGTCTACGATCGAGCTGGTCCACTCCTCGCCCTTGCTATTTTTGTAGGTGACGGTCTGCAAGACGTCCCCCGCCGTAATGAGATCCAGAAACTCTAGCCACTCTTTGCCCAGTTTGTCGGCTAGTGCCTCACACTGTGCCAGGTCGGGATTGGGCCATACTGGCACACTTTGCGGCTGCTGCTTCAGCCGATCCAGCCAGAGCTGCTCCGCGGCAAGAATGTGGGATATGAGTTGGACCGATCGCTGGTTCGCGCCTCCGGCGGATCGAATCGCGTTCAAAACTTCTCTATTTGCCCATTCGTCGTAAGCGAACTGGCGGCGCAGATAATCAGCGACGTTCACAAGACTGCCCTCCGGCGCGTGTTTTGCTGCGGTCAAGGCCAGTTTACTGGTACCCGCCACGGCAATGTTGTAACCATCCTTTCACATTTTGGGACTAAACTGCTTGCTTAGCGACGGCCAAGTCACGGACGTCGCCACGTTCCCTCCGATGCCACGGAAAGCGCCCACACCGCGAAATCTCGAATCTGATGAGTCAGAGCCAAGCCCACGCTCTGGTAAGACAGCGGCGGAGCCAAGAGTGCGCAGGGCGGATGATCTGGCGCGCCTCGCACTGAAGGCCTGCCTGATCGCGCGCGACGCCGCATTCAATGTCCGCGACCTGCTCACCAACTCGTCGCGCATGGCCTTCCTTGCCATCAAGGACTGCGAACAAGAACTCGACCGGATCGAACGTCAGATCGACGAACAGTTGCCCGCGGCGATCACGCGAGTGAACGAAGCGCGAGCCCGCCAGTTGCTTTCCAGCCTGAAGTCCACCACCGACCTGGAGCGCATCGGCGACCTGGTGATGAGCGTCGCGATGCGCGTGCAATCCAGAACCTCGAAGATTCCTGCCGCCGATGTGCGGCAGCTCGTAGAAATGTCATCGCGGCTCCGCGACATGCTCGACCTGATTCATCAGGGCTTTTCCACTCTCGATTTGGAGTGCGCTCGCAAGGTCTTGCAGATGGATAAAGAGATTGACCAGGTCTGCCATGCCCTGTTTCAAAAGCATTTGGCAGAAACCGTCGTCCAGGGCGATACCACCGGGTTCGAAGTACTGCTCATGGCTCAGGCCCTCGAGCGCGCCGGAGACCACACCACAAACCTCGCTGAAGACCTCTATAACCTTATCGAAGGCCGCAGCTTGCGGCATGTTCCTAAGAAGAAAGCAGCAAATTAGCAGCAGTCGCCAGTGGTCAGTGATCAGTGGTCAGTGGTCAGAAGCCCGGAGCGTTGGTGTCAAGGAGTAACGCGATCAAGTCTTTATGGGCGGGGAAAACCGGCCGTAAAACGGGTCAAGCTCAACTGAGAACTGAACACTAGCAACTGACCACTGCTTCTCACAAATTCACGATTCTTTAACACGCGGTACACATTCGCGCAACATTCTCCCAATAGAGTTTCGCCAGGGTCTGGATGCTGGAAGTTCCACAGGCTTCCTGCGTAGTCCCCAGGAAAAATGCCTCTCCCCTTGGATTCCTATGAGCGGACCCCCGCCGCCGTCGTCCCCGGCACATCCCGGTCCCTCATCTTCGTGGTGGAAGATGATACCGACATCGCTCGCCTCATGACGCACAATCTGCGGGTGAGCGGATTCTCGGTGCAAAGCTTCATCAGCGGCGCCTCGGTAGTCTCCGAAGCTCTACGCGAAATGCCAAGTTTATTTCTGCTCGATGTGATGTTGCCGGGCACCGACGGCTTCGAACTCTGCCGCCATATTCGTCAAACGCCGGCTCTTTCTGCGACTCCCATCATCTTTCTTACGGCAAAAACTGGGGAAAGCGACCGGGTCAAAGGACTAGAACTTGGAGGTGATGATTACATCACCAAGCCCTTTAGCCCGCGTGAACTGGTGGCTCGCATTCGCAGCGTGCTGCGCGGACTGGGCCAGGAGGCCACTGCCAGCGAGGTGTTGCGGCTGGGCGATCTTGAAATTGACGTTTCATCTATGACGGTGCAGGTGCAGGGCCGCAACGTTCTTACCACGGTGCGCGAGTTTCGCCTGCTGGAATATTTGGCGACGCATCGCGGCCGCGTTCTGACCCGCGATCAATTGCTCGACGCCGTGTGGAAAGAGACTCCCTTTGTCACGCCGCGATCGATCGACGTTTACATCCGCCGCCTGCGCGAGAAGATCGAACTCGATCCTCGTCACCCGCAGTACTTGAAGACACTACGCGGCATCGGCTACCGTTTCGAAGTGCCCAAATAAAATCTTTAGCCACGGATCAACACGGATTCACGCGGATCAATGAACATCAACTTGATTTGCTTTTTCCGTGAAATCCGTGCAATCGGTGGCTGCGTTCGGCGATTTTTCTTTTCGCCATTTCCTCTTTTCATCCCACGCTCGTCCCGCGTCGTTTATTCTGTCGTACATCCTCCTGATGGCTGTGAAAAAGTCAAAACCGTTCTGGAATGCCGATGACCAACAGGCGCGCCTGGCCGAACTCATTGCGACTTCTGATGAACCAGCGAAAGATCATCCGCTGCGTCGCGATGTGCGCTCGCTGGGTACGATTCTCGGAGAAGTGCTGGTGGAACAGTCCGGCCAAGAGTTGTTCGAGACGGTGGAAGAGTTGCGGCGCTTGTTGATCGAGCATCGTGAGACGGTGCGCCGCAATCCGCAGCACGCTTCGTCGTCAGAGCTCATGCTCAAGGCGCAAGAAATCGTGTCTCGGATGGATTTGACCCGTGCCCACCAGGTTACGAAAGCATTCGCGACTTATTTCGAGCTCACCAATCTCGCCGAGACCAACCACCGCAAGCGCCGGCGGCGCGCCGGCAAATTGGACCGTGAACATCCCCCGCTCCCCGGTTCGTTTCGCGGAACCCTGCTGCGAATGAAAGAGTCTGGAATTTCGGCGGAAGATGCCGCCGTGGCGCTCGGCCAGATCGCGATTACTCCGGTATTCACGGCGCACCCCACCGAAGTCGCACGGCAGACTGTTCTGCTGAAGCGACGCCGCATCGCGCAACAACTGGAACGACTTGACCGACTTCCGCTCACGGACGAAGAGGCCGAGGATTGCGAAAACAATATCCACGCGGAAGTCACCTCGCTCTGGCAGACCGACGAAGTGCGCCTGGCGAAGCCCACGGTGGATGATGAAATTCGCATGGGCCTGCGATACTTCCGGCTTTCGCTATTCGATTCGCTTCCGGGGATCTATGCCGAGGTGGCAGACTCGTTACGCGAAGTCTATGGTCTCGAACTCGACGAAAATACTTTGCCCAACCTTGTGCATTTCGGCTCCTGGATTGGCGGAGACCGCGACGGAAATCCGCTGGTCAAACCGGGCTGCATCCGCGACGCGCTGGAAATGGCGCGGGCTCTGATCCTGCGCCAATATCTGCACGATGTGGAGTCGCTCAGCGACCGACTCAGTTCGTCGCGCCGGCAAACGGGAGTTTCGAAAGAACTGCTTTCGCGATTGCAGCACTACGAGCGCACCATTCCCGGCGTGCACCTGGCGTGGGGACCGCACAACACAACAGAAAGCTATCGCCGCTTTCTCTCCTACATCTTTCATAAGCTCAAGCAGAGCCGTGAGGGCGCAGACGCTCCGGCGGCTTACCGCAGTGCGCAGGAATTTGAGGACGATCTTCTGCTGGTGCAGAACAGTCTCAACTCCAACTGTGGCGAACGGCTGGCTCGAACCTACGTCGATTCTTTGCTGCGAAAGCTCCGCACGTTTGGATTCCACCTGCACACGCTCGACATCCGCCAGCACGCTCGGGTACACGCACAGGCCATCAAGGAACTCGGGCCAGAACTCACAAGGGATGCCCAATCTTCCGAAACTCGGGAACTGCTGGATACTTTCCGCGCCATCGCGCAAGCGAAGCGCACTTATCCCGCGCACTCGATACGCCACTACATTATCAGCGGCGCGGAATCGGAGAATGACGTGCTGGCGGTCCTCCGCCTCGCCAAAGCGGGAGAAGTTCAGGTTGCAGGATCAGGCGACGATCCCGGCTTAATGCCCGTTCCTCTGTTCGAATCCATCGAGTCCCTGCGCGCGGCTGGCGAGGTCATGCGGCGCTTGTGGAGCGATCCCGAATATCAACCGCTGCTCGATTCCTGGGGGCGCTGGCAGGAAGTGATGCTGGGCTATTCCGATTCCAACAAGGATGGGGGCATGCTCACCAGCACCTGGGAACTTTATAAAGCTCATCGCGAGTTGCACCACGCTGCACAGGAACATGGAGTGAAGCTTCGGCTCTTTCATGGTCGCGGCGGAACCGTCGGTCGCGGTGGTGGTCCCACACACGCCGCCATCCTTGCACAGCCGCCGGGATGTTTTTCTGGAGAGATTCGCATTACGGAGCAAGGTGAAGTCCTCAACTGGAAATACGCCGACCCCGTGCTCGCGGAATGGAATCTGGAACTGATGATGGCTGCGAGCCTGGAAGCGCTGACGCGGCAGCAAGCACAGCCGCTCACGCGCTGGGAAGAGGCCGTCGAAGAGATGTCACAGGAAGCCTACCGCATCTACCGCCGCGAGATCGCGGACAATCCTGACGTTCTGGAGTATTTCGAGCAAGCGACTCCGGTCAACGAATTGGACACGGCGCGCATCGGATCGCGCCCTTCGCGCCGCACAAAGGGCCGCTGCCTCGAAGACTTGCGCGCCATCCCATGGGTCTTTGGCTGGATGCAAAGTCGGCACGCTGTACCCGCCTGGTTCGGTGTTGGGCACGCACTGCAGCAATTCGAAAAAAGCGGCCCCGGACATGCGCAACTCTTGCGCCAGATTGCGCGCGGCTTTCCCGTGTTTTCCGAACTCCTGCGCAACGTGGAATTGGGCATGGCCAAGGCCGATCTCGGGATCGCGCGTGATTATTCCGGGCTGGTCAGAAACTCGGCGCTCAGGGAGCGCGTTCTCTCCATGTTGGAAGAAGAGTTCCTGCGTTCGCGTCGCATGATTCTTCGTGTAACCGGACAGCGAGAATTATTGAGCCGCAATCGAGTGCTCGCCCGCTCGATTCGCCTGCGCAATCCCTACGTGGATCCCATGAGCCTGATTCAGGTTGAACTGCTGCGCCGCAAACAGCAAGGACAGCAGAGTTCGGAACTCGAATACCCACTAGGCGCAACCATCAACGGAATCGCGGCGGGGCTGCACAACACAGGCTAGAGGAACGATTTCAGATTGATGATTGTAGATTTCAGATTGAAAATCCGCGTCCGCATCCACCCGAGTCTGAAATCTGAAATCTACAATCTCCAATCGCCGTTGGCTATTTCTTGGCCGGTTCTTTGCCCGGGCTCGCAGGGGTTTGATTTACGTCCGCGGGGACCGCTTTCGTCTTTACGGGCCGCCTCGCGGCTTCGGCTCGTTTCCGCTCCTGATAACGGCGGTCATGAAACTGTTGATCGGATGCTTGTTTCTTCATAGCTCCATCATGTCACAGATTTCACGCAGTTTCCGGCTCACCTCCCACGTTCCCACGCGTCTGTAGTATGTTGTGTGGTCGGGTCGAGGTCTGTTCGGCCCTGAAAGCACGGAACTTGCTTCCACCAATATGCGTAACTTCTGCTGTCCCCCTCTGTTCTATCCAACTTGCGCTCGTTCCCCACAGGAGGTCCTATGCTCATTTCTCGACTTTCCGCGGCTTTGATCCTGAGTCTAACTGTCTCCGCAGCCTCTGCCCAAACCAGCTCCGCCCCGCACATTCCAGCCCAAACCGCCCGCCCCAACTCGATTCTCGCGACCGGGGCCGCATCCGCCGACGAGCCGAAAGAACCCAAACTTGAGCATTTCGATCCCGCCCTGGTCGACAAGAGCCTCGATCCCTGCAGCGACTTTTACAAATACTCCTGCAGCAAGTGGCTGACTTCCAATCCCATCCCGGCCGACCAGGTCTACTGGAGCACGGGCAGCGGCCTGGAAATATGGAACGAGCATCTCCTACGAGACACGCTGGAAGCGGCCAGCAAGAATGACTCCAGTCGCTCCGCCGTTCAACAGAAGATTGGTGACTATTGGGCCGCGTGCATGGACGAAAGCGGCATCGAAGCCGCGGGCCTGAAGCCGTTGCAGCCGGAACTGGACCGCATCGCAGCCCTCAAGTCTAAGAAAGAAATCACGCTGGAGATCGTGCATCTCCACCATCTGTTTCCGGGAGCATGGGAGCAGTCTGACAATCAAACGAATTCTCCCTTCTTCGGCTTCACCGGCCAGCAGGACTATGACGATGCCTCCAAAGTGGTGGCGCAAATCGATCAGGGCGGGTTGAGCCTGCCCAATCGCGACTACTACATAAAGACCGACGACAAGTCGAAAGAGCTTCTCAGCAAATATCGCACCCACGTGCAGAAGATGTTCGTCCTGGCGGGGGAATCCCAAACACAAGCTGCGGCCGATGCCGGTACGGTGATCGACCTTGAAACCGCAATGGCTCAGGCGCAGATGGATAACGTCAAACGCCGCGACCCCAAGAACATCAACAACAAGATGACGCTGGCGCAGGTGCGCGAACTCACTCCTTCGATCGACTGGGATGCATATCTGCGAGCGGTGCAGGCTCCTGCCAGCGACCACTACATCGTGACTTCTCCCGACTTTTTCCGCGCGGAAGAGAAACTCCTGGCCGCGCAACCGCTCGATCACTGGCAAGCCTACATGCGATGGCAGGTGATTCATCGCGCAGCGCCATACCTGAACAAAGCTGTGGTCGATGAGAACTTCGACTTCTTCGCGCACACTCTGGCCGGAGCTGAGCAGCAGCAACCGCGGTGGCGTAGATGCGTCCGGGCTGCGGACCGCGATCTCGGTGAAGCCCTCGGTCAGGCTTACGTGGACCGCGCCTTCCCGCCGGAAAGCAAAGCCCGCACCATTCAAATGGTGCACGCCATCGAGACAGCTTTGGGGCAGGACATTCAGAGCCTCAACTGGATGTCCCCGGCCACGAAAGAACAAGCCATGGTCAAGCTGAAGGGGATTGAGGACAAGATCGGCTATCCCTCGCACTGGCGGGACTATTCCAGCGTGAAGATCGGGCGCGACAGTTATCTCAATAATATGTCGCACGCATCATCGTTTGAGTTCGAGCGCTGGGTCGCGAAAATCGGCAAGCCCGTCGACCGCTCGGAGTGGACGATGACCCCGCCGACTATCAACGCCTATTACGATCCCCAGCTAAATACAATTAACTTCCCAGCAGGCATTTTGCAGCCGCCGTTCTTCGATCCCTCGAAAGACGACGCGGTGAACTACGGAGCCATCGGGATGGTCATCGGGCACGAGATCATTCATGGGTTCGACGATCAGGGACGCAAGTTCGACGCTCACGGAAACCTTCGCGATTGGTGGACCGCCGAAGACGGCAAACAATATGACGAGCGCGGCAAGTGCATCTCCGACGAGTACACGCAAGATGTTCCCGATGCAGGCGCCGGTGTCAAGCAAAACGGCTTGCTGACCCAGGGCGAAGATACGGCCGACAACGGTGGCATCCACCTTGCCCTGAATGCGCTGGAGGCCGATCTAAAACAGCAGGGCAAATCGCTTGACGATAAAGGTCCGGACGGCTGGACCAACCGCCAGCGCTTCTTCCTGTCGAACGCGTACTCATGGTGCGCAAACGTGCGGCCGGAAATCGCGCGCATGATCGTGACCACCGATCCTCATTCGTTGCCGGTGTTCCGCATCGACAACGTGCTGTCGAACATGCCGGAGTTCGATCAGGCCTTCGGCTGCAAAGCCGGACAACGTATGGTGAGAGCCAACGCCTGCCGCGTCTGGTAATCGCAGTGGAGAGTAAAAAGGGGCCAGCGTGAGCTGGCCCTCTTTTGTTTCTGATGTGCTACTGCATGATGTGGCGACGGCTCACGTGGCGACGGCCGCCTCGGCCGTCCAAGCGAGGCGAAGCCGAGCGCGCCCAGCGAGAAAAGCCCTAACGGTTAATGTCCTCCTTGTTCTGCAATCGCTTCACATAATTTTCCAGGTTCGCCTTGTTGGACTCGGGCGCTCCTGCCAGAGAAAGCTTCACTTCCTTCACCGCATTCTCAAAGTCTCCCTGAGCGCTGTAAACCCGGGCCAAGGCCATGTGCGAAGTCCAGTAGTCAGGGAACTTCTTGGCGGTCGAACGAAAAATTGCCAGCGCTTCGTCCTGCTTCTTTTCACCCTGCAACTGCCTCCCATAGAAATAAAGCTGAAGAGCGCTCGCCTTGTCCAGAGCCTTCGTACGGAACATCTCAGCATCCTGCTTCCGGCCCATCGCGTCCAGAATCTTCGATTTGTTCAGCAAGTTGTCATAGCGTTCTTCCGCCTGGATCGACTGTTCCTCATCCTTCAGCGCTTCGTCGAGATTGATCTTGTTGGTCAGGAAATAGTCAGCCGCGTCGTTCCAACCTTCCCAGTAAAATTGATTGAGCCCGTGCATCTGCCGGTGGATGCTGGCGGTGACCAGGTCGTTTACCTTGACCTCGACTTTGAACGGCAGTGCAACTTTATCCCAGCTCATGGTGACCACAGTGGAATCCGGCTTCACGTCGTCGAAGTCGTAGGCGAGCGCATTATGAGCCTCGGCCGTCTGCGGTTTTACATTCACCCGCAAGGCGTCTTCGTCCTGCTTGTAAGAGAAACTTCCCCACGCCGTTGAAGCCTTCGAAAAGATCACGGTCCACTGGTTCTCTCCGGGAATCATGTGAAGGCCATAGGTTCCTTTCTCGAGTGGCTGGCCTTCAATCGTGACCGGATCGGTAAACGTGATGGTCGTATTTTCGTTGGCCCCCGCGCGCCACACCTGCCCGTAGGGCACAACCTTGCCCCAGATCTGGCGACCATTGGCCAGGGGGCGATGATAGTTGATGGTGATATCGGTGATGCCAATGCGCTGGGTCACGACCGCATGCTGGCTCGCCCGCGGCAGATCGAGCATCAGCGTTTCGCCCGTCGCGGTTTGAGCATGACTGAGACTTGAGACCAGCAAAACACTAGAGAACAAAACAAGCATACGAATTTTTTTCATGGGACGCTCCTTTTTACGGCTGGGATCGAGCAGCCGTTTCGCACAACGTGAATGGGAGAAACAGGAATCGAGCACAGGTCGCGAAAAGCGGTGTGATGTTTTCCTTAGACGACTGGCGGCAGCCAAGGTAAGCAGGCTGTTCTCTATGTCCTGGGCGGGCGTCCTTGGGGGACTCCGCGGTGAAACTTTTTTCTGCCGCAGACTTGACAACTCAAGCCCCTGGTAGCAAAATCTTAATAGGCGAATAAAAAGCGAAACAGCCTCCGCGGCACCAGCCCCGGCGCTCCCTGAAATCTTCCGAGGAATCTTATGTCTTCCGCAGTGGTTTCCACTTCGGCGGCCTTGGGCCGCCCTTTTGTCTTTGATGATCAAACAGTTACAGAGGTGCCCCTACCCCTTGATCCGGCGGAAGGGGAAAGTCATCCGCCGCAACGCGTTCGCTCCTCCGAACTGGCTAAGGCCGATCTCTGGCTGGCACATATAACCTCCGCTTCGCGGCTCGATATTCGCCCAGCCCCGGAAATGGTTTCCGGGGGCGTCCCCGCCATCGACGCCCTGACCGGCGGCCTGCCCCGCGGTTGCCTGACAGAAATCTGCGGCCCCGCCTCCTCGGGGCGCACCACTTTACTTCTGGCTGCTCTAGCCGCCGCCACTCGCCGGGAAGAATTTTGCGTGGTGGTCGATGCCAGCGACGCGCTTGACCCTCATTCCGCGACAGCGGCCGGCGTGGAACTGGAGCGCCTGTTGTGGGTGCGTTGCAGCGAGAGTTCACCACAAAAGAAGAACTCACCACGGAGGCACAGTGACACCGAGAGAGATTCTCTGAAAAATCAAATTCAATCGCAAAGCAAAAATCAGGAAAATCGCCTGGAGCAAGTCCTCCGCGCCACGGATCTGCTTCTAGAAAGCGGCGGCTTCGGACTGATCGTTCTCGACCTTGGCGATATTCCGCCGCAGGCAGCGCGACGCATTCCCTTGACCACATGGTTCCGCTTTCGCCGCGCCATAGAACACACCCCTACGGTCCTGCTGGCCATTGAACAACACGCCATCGCCGGAAGTTGCTCCTCCCTGCTGCTGCAGCTGGATTCGCCAAGCGGGCAGAGGCTGCGAACGGAACGAACAGCCGCGGAGCGTCAAAAGAATGCAGCCCACGGCGCTAGCCGTGGGTCCGCGATCGCTGAAGAGGAAGCCCCGGAGGGGCGAAAGAAAATTTGCGTAGGCGAACCGTCCACCATCGATTTCCAAACCGTCAGCCCCACTCACGCGCAACTGCTAACCGGCCTGGAAATCAGCGCGGAACAGATTCGCTATCGTCTGGATCGCAAGCCCGCGCGCTCCGTAATGTTCGCAACCAAAACCGCATGGGCGGGATGAACGATGATGAAACAAATTACTCAATTACCAAATTGCAAGATTACTCAATGACTCACTCCCATGCCGTTTGCCTGCATCTACGTTCCGAATTTTCCCGTCGCGGCTGCTCTGCGCGCCGAACCGGAACTGCAAGGGCGCGCGCTCGCCATTGTCGAAGGCAAACCTCCGCTCGAAAAAATTCTCGCGGTCAATGAAGAAGCCGTCCACCTGGGCATCGCTCCGGGCATGACCAAGGCGCAAGCTGAACTTTGCTCGGAAGTTGCCCTGCGTCCACGTTCTGCCCTGCAGGAATCCGCTGCGCACGCTGCTCTGCTCGATTGCGCCCAGTCTTTTTCTCCCTGCGTAGAGGACGCCGCTTGCGACACCGCTCTGCTCGATCTGGCGGGCATGGAATCTCTGTTCGGATCGTTGCCGGAAATTTCTCGCGCCATCTCAAATCGCGCAACCACGCTCGGCCTCGTAGCCAATGTTGCCGTAGCTTCCAATCCCGACGCGGCTGTGCTCGCTGCCCGTGGATTATGTGGCCATGGATTTTGTGGCGCTGGCACTCCCTTCGGCAAGCTCAGGGCAGGCTCTGCCCGCGTCACCGTAATTCCTGCAGGCAAAGAAGCAGAACAATTGGGTCCGTTGCCGGTGGAAGTGTTGTTTGCGAATCCGCACGAAGAAGATGATCAGAAGAAAGCCGTCGACTGTCTGCTTGAAATTCTCGACCGTTGGGGCATACGCAACCTGCGCGACTTGGCGGCACTGCCTGAAATTGCATTAAGCGAACGGCTCGGTCAGGAAGGCCTGCGCCTGCAGCAACTGGCGCATGGTGGCGCATCGCGCACTCTGATCCCCGTGGAAGCGCCTCTTGTATTTGACGAAGTCGTCGAACTGGAGCACCCCATCGTCCTGCTTGAGCCTTTAGCATTTTTGTTAAATCGCCTGCTCGAACAGCTTTGCGCGCGATTAGGTTCGCGTGCTCTGGCCACCCAGGAACTGCGTCTCACGCTGGAACTCGAAAATTTCTCGCCATTCAATCAGCAATCAAAAATCAGCAATCATCAATTTCTTCGCACCCTCCGCCTGCCCCAACCTATGCTCGATGCCAAGGTTTTCCTGAAATTGCTGCAATTGGATTTGAATGCGCATCCTCCCGGCGCCCCCATCGTGAAGATCCATCTGGCTGCCGAACCGGCGCGCGCTCGTTCCGCGCAAGGCGGACTGTTTCTGCCTCCGTCGCCGGAGCCGGAAAAACTGGAACTCACCCTCGCCCGCATCGCCAGCATGGTGGGCGAAAACAATGTGGGAGCGGTGGAACTGCTCGACACGCATCGATCCGAAGGATTTCGCATGCGGCGTTTTCTCTCCGTGGCCCCACGTAAAAGTGAGCGCGAAAAAGCTCCCGACCCGGCGGGAGAAAAATCCGCCGTCACGGCCCTGCGCCGACTCCGCCCTCCGTTGCGCGTTCAGGTGACTTTGGAAAGTTCCCAACCGGTGCGTGTAATGTGTGCCAAGAAAAAAGAAGTGCAAGGCGAGGTGCTCTGGAAGGCCGGCCCTTGGCGCTCTTCCGGCGATTGGTGGGAGCGCGAAGCCTGGTCCCGCGACGAGTGGGACCTCGCCTTACGAAATGGAGAAGCTGTTTCTTTCTGCCGCCTGGTCCACGATTTGCTCGGCGGCGGCTGGTTCGTGGAAGGAACGTACGACTGAACATCAGTGGCCAGTGATCAGCCAGACCGCGAACTCAAGATGTTTACTGGCCACTAGCCACTGACCACTGATCACTGATTTTTGCATGTACATCGAACTTCACGCCCGTTCCGCTTTCAGCTTTCTCGAAGGCGCGTCCTTGCCCGAGGAGTTAGCCGGAGTTGGCGCGCATCTCGGCATGCCCGCCATGGCGCTGCTCGACACCGACGGAGTCTACGGTGCTCCGCGCTTTCACCTGGCCGCTCAAAAAGCAAAAATCAAAGCCCACATCGGCGCGGAAGTCACGTGCAACCCTCTCCACCCTGTCATCCTGAGCGGAGCAAGGGCTTCACGAAGTGGGGCCCTTGCGGAGTCGAAGGATCCCTATCCCCGGCAGCCCGCGAAGGGAATAGGGATTCCTCGCGCCGCTCGGAATGACAAAGAAAATAGAAATGAAAATAACAAGGCATTCCGCCTGCCTCTTCTCGTCTCTTCCCGGCCCGGCTACCAGAATCTCTGCCGCCTGATCACCAAAATGAAGTTGCGCGCCAAAAAAGGCGAAGGCGCAGTCTGCGCAGAAGAACTCCAGGAGCACGCCCACGGCCTGGTCTGCCTCACCGGCGGCGCGGATGGCCCCCTGGCGGTAGCTTTGCAGCGAGGCGGCCTCGACGAAGCGCGGCGCTGCGCCGATCAACTCATTGGAATCTTCGGCCACGGCAACGTCTATGTGGAATTGCAACGCCATTTCCAGCGCGAAGAAGAATCCCGCAATCGCGCCGCAATCACCATTGCTCGTTCCCTGAATCTTCCGCTGCTGGCCACCAACGGCGTCTGTTATGCCATCCCTCAGGGTCGCCAACTTTGCGACGCCTTCACCGCCATTCGTCACCATCGTACGCTGTCCACCGCCGGGCGCCTGCTTACCCGCAATGCCGAGCGCTTTCTGAAATCTCCGCAAGAGATGCAGCAACTTTTCGCCGACTATCCCGAGGCCATCGCTAACACGCGTGAGCTTTCCGCTCGCCTCGAATTCACGCTCAACGATCTGGGCTACGAATTCCCGCGTTATCCCGTCCCCGAAGGCGAGACCATGAATTCCTTCCTGCGCGATCGCACATGGGCAGGCTTCCGCGATCGTTATGGCCGCTCTACGCAGGACATGCAAGCCAAAGCTCGCCGCCAGATTGAAAAAGAATTGGCTCTCATCGAAAAACTCAAGCTCGCCGGATACTTTCTCATCGTCTGGGACCTGGTTCGCCACTGCCGCGAGCAAAACATTCTGGTACAGGGACGCGGATCCGCCGCCAACAGCGCCGTTTGCTACTCGCTCGGCATCACGGCCGTCGACGCTGTCAGCATGGAACTGCTCTTCGAACGATTTCTTTCCGAAGAACGTGGCGAGTGGCCCGACATCGATCTCGATCTGCCCAGCGGCGACGAGCGCGAAAAAGTGATTCAGTACGTTTACCAGCGTTACGGCGCGCGCGGTGCTGCCATGACCGCCAACGTCATCACCTATCGCAACCGCATGGCCGCGCGCGAAATGGGTAAGGCCCTCGGCTTTGATCCGGAAACTCTGCAGAAAATTTCCGCTGCGGTCGCCACTTGGGAATTCCGCGACGAAAACGATGCTCTCGACCGCCGTTTTCGCGATGCCGGGCTCGACCTCAACCATCCCCGCCTGCGCAAATATTACGAACTCTGCATCGCCGTGCAGGACATGCCACGCCATCTCGGCCAGCACTCCGGCGGCATGGTCATCTGCCAGGGACAACTCGATTCCGTGGTTCCGCTCGAACCCGCGTCCATGCCCGGCCGCGTCGTCGTGCAATGGGACAAAGAAGATTGCGCCGACATGGGCATCGTCAAAGTCGATCTGCTCGGCCTCGGCATGATGGCCGTACTCAAAGAGTCCATCGAACTCATTCGCGATCACTACCACGAAGAGGTCGATCTGGCGCATCTTCCGCCCGACGATCCTGAGGTCTATTCCTCGCTGCAGCAAGCCGACACCGTGGGATTGTTCCAAGTGGAAAGCCGCGCGCAAATGGCGTCTCTGCCGCGCCTGCTCCCAAGGCGCTTCTACGACATCGTTGTGCAGGTTGCGATCATCCGCCCCGGCCCGATCGTCGGCCAGATGGTGAATCCCTTCATCCTGCGCCGCCAGGGACGCGAGGAAGTGACATATTCCCATCCCTCGCTCGAACCCGTGCTCAAGCGCACGCTCGGTGTTCCGCTTTTTCAGGAACAACTGCTGCGGATCGCCATGATCGCCGCCAACTTCACGGGAGGCGAAGCCGAGGACTTGCGTCGCGCCATGGGCTTCAAACGCTCGCAAGCTCGCATGCGCGAAATCGAAGCCAAGCTGCGCGCCGGCATGACGCAAAACGGCATTCCGCAGAAAGCTCAGGAAGAAATTATTCTTTCCATCACTTCCTTCGCGCTCTACGGATTTCCGGAATCGCACGCCGCCAGTTTCGCACTGATCGCCTATGCCAGCGCCTACTTGAAGTGCCGCTACCTGGCCGCATTCACCGCCGCCTTGCTCAACAACCAGCCTATGGGATTTTATTCTCCCGCCACCATCGTCAAAGACGCGCAGCGTCACGGCCTGAAGCTGTTGCCGGTCGACGTGACGTGTTCAGACTGGAAGTGCACGTTGGAGGCTGTCAGCTCTCTGGCTTCAGCTCTCAGCTCTCAGCCGTCAGCTGTCAGCAAAAGCGAAAAAGCAGTGGCCAGTGGCCAGTGGCCAGTGGACAGCGAACAGGGAACTGTGAACCGTAGCGAATTGCCAGTTGCCTGTGATGCCGTTGGCCAGTTGCCGTTAGTCGATAGTCATGAGGATGTCCGAAGTTCAGCCGCGGAGCGGCGTCAGAATGCAGCCCACGGCCCTTCGACTTCGCTCAGGGTGAACTCCAGCCGTGGGGTAGACGCGGAAAATGGAGAAGCCCCGGAGGGGCGCAAGAATATCGCTCTCCGCATGGGCCTGCGTTACGTTCGCGGACTGCGCGAAGAAGCCGCCCAAGCTCTGGTCCGCGAACGCATGCGCACTCCCTTCGCATCCATTCACGATCTTGCTCGCCGTGTTCCCGAACTGCGCAAAGACGAACTCACGACGCTGGCAGAAATCGGAGCGCTGAATGCAGTGGCCAGTGGCCAGTGGTCAGTGGCCAGTAAAACCGGCCACGGATATCCTCGGATCTCCACGGATTCAATCAACAATCAACAATCAAAAATCAACAATTCCTCCGTGCCTTCCCGCCTTGGTGGTGAAAAGAACCTTCACCGCCGCGACGCGCTCTGGCAGGTCGAGCGCGCCGTGCGCGGCTCCGGCCCCCTGATCGAGGCCCAACCCGAACCCGATGCGCCCTCGCCACTCCAACCGATGAATCACGAGGAGCGCCTGGTCGCCGACTTCCGCGGTACCGGACTGACTGTTGGCCCGCATCCTATGGCCTACCGCCGTGAATGGCTCAACGCCATGGGCATTCGCCGCGCCAGCGAACTGCGCAATATTCCCAGCGGCAAACGTCTCCGCATCGGAGGCTGCGTCATTGTCCGCCAGCGTCCCGGGACTGCCAAAGGATTTGTGTTTTTAAGTCTGGAAGATGAAACCGGCGTGGCCAATGCCATCATCACGCCCGACCTTTTTCACCAGAATCGCCTGTTGCTGGCAAGCGAGAAGTTCCTCGCCATCGAAGGAATTCTTCAAAATCAGGACAACGTCATCTCCGTTAAAGCGGAACGCGTGCTCCCGCTCTTCGTGACTAAGGCCGAAACCATCTCGCACGACTTTCACTAGAAAGTTGTCAGTGATCAGTGGCTAGTGGCCAGTCAAACGAACAGCCTATTGCCGTCGGCAAAGTGCCCGAAAAACCGCAGCTGAATCTGTACCCTAGCCGACGTGGCCAGCATCAGAGCCTGTGACCGGCCACTAATCACTGCCCACCGATCACTGCACTTCTCACTTGCCCGTATAGCTCACTCTCCAAATCGAGTTCGACCCGTCATCGCTCACCAGCAGCGAGCCATCATGCGCCACCGTGATCCCCACCGGACGCCCCCAGACGTGCCCGTCTGGCAGCACGAATCCAGTCAGGAAATCTTCATACTCGCCCGTAGCACGTCCGGTCTGATGCAGCGGCACGCGAATCACTTCATAGCCCACACGGATCGCCTTGTTCCACGATCCATGCTCGGAAGCAAAAATATCTCCGTCATACTCGTTGGGAAATTTATCGCCCTGATAGAACGTAAATTCCAAAGACGCGTTATGAGGTTGCAGCAGCACGTCAGGCACGATTGCCTTATCCTTCAACTCCGGATGCTTACCCTCGTGCCGCGGATCCTGATGCGCCCCGATGTACCACCAGGGCCAGCCGTAGAATCCACCTTCCTCCACGTGCGTGATGTAGTCGGGAACAAGGTTGTCTCCCAGCGCGTCGCGTTCGTTCACCGAGCACCAGAGCTCGCTCGTCTTGGGATTCACCGCGATCCCGCCGCCCGCATTGCGAATGCCATACGCGTACACCTTCAGTTGGCAGTTCGTTGGATCGCATGCCAGAATGTCTGCGCGATCTTTCTCTGACGGGTGCGTATCGGGATCGTCAACGTTCGAGGCAGAACCGACTCCTACAAACATTGTCTTGCCATCCGGTGAGAACGCGATCGCCCTCGTCCAATGTCCGCCGCTCGAAGGCAAGTCGGCCATGTGTTGCGACGCGCCGCTCGACTTCAAATCTCCATTGTGGTACGGGATCCGAATCACCTCGTTGGTGTTGCCGATATAAATCCACTCCGGATCCGGACCCGGCGGATAAAACGCAATTCCATAAGGCCGCCTCAAGCCGCTGGCAAAAATTGCAGTCTGCTCCGGTTTTCCGTCGGCAGTGATTCCTCGAAATACGCGAATCCGTCCCGCTTCGCTCTCTGCCAGGAAGATGTCGCCGTTGGGAGCGGTGCGCAGCAATCGCGGATTTTCGAGCCCCGACGCGAAGAGTTCTACTTTGAATCCCGCAGGCGCCACCGGCCAGGCATTTTGCGGGCGCGCGACCACCTCCGCACCGTTCTGCGCCGATTCAGTCGCAAATGGCGCCGGAAGATCTTTTACCGTGATCTTGCGAATCGTTCCCGGCTTTTCATAACGAAAATCCGTAAATGGCGGTTTTGGAGGCGGAGCACTCAGCTTCGCGGTCGCAACTTCCGCAGCGGGAGCCGACGTGGCCGCGGTGCCCGCCTTGCCCGCTTTGCCCGCCGCCATCGCCTCCACATAGGACACCACTTGCCATCGTTTTTCCTCGGGCAGGCTTGCCCACGACGGCATTCCGTTATCTTTGTCTCCTTTGGTGATAAACCAGAATATCTCACCGGCCGAGACACTTTTCAGTTTCCCGTCCACCAGCGACGGCACGTTGCCCGTCCCCTGTCCGACTTTTCCGTGACAAGCCAGGCAGTTTCTTGCGTAAACGATCTTCCCAGCGTCGATGGCAGCCGGTTGTCCCGCATACGGATTCTTCATAGCTTTCGCCGACGCTGGCGCGTCGTGAAAAGGACTATTATCGACCGCCCACAAGGCGGCCACGAACAGCAGAAATAAGAGAACTGCCCAGGCACTTCTGTCGGCCCGTAGGCGCATATATGTCCTCACCGATATATTTTCTATTCTAGATTAAACTCTGCGCGAAAAGGTTTCCAACATCTCAAAGCTCATGGCTGTCGCGCGAATGCCGCCTGGTGTATCTTCAAGCACGAGGTATCCACGATGAAGACAGCATTCTTTGCACTAATCGTCGCCTTATGTGGTGTCCAACTGGCCATGTCGCAAGTCGATTCACGCTGGAAACCCAACGATCCCGACCGCCCGCTGCCGCCAGTGATTGAGCCCGGAACCGCGAGCACACAGGACGCACCAGGGCATCCGCCATCGGATGCAATCGTACTGTTCGATGGCAAGGACCTTTCCCAGTGGCTGGCAGCGGATAATCAGGCGGCGAAGTGGAAAGTCGCGGGCGGACATATGGAAGTCATGCCGCATACGGGTTACATCCACACGCGCCAGCCTTTCGGTGACTGCCAATTGCATGTCGAATTCTCCGAGCCAGTGCCTCCGGTGGGCGAAAGTCAGGAACGTGGCAACAGCGGCGTGTTCTTGATGGGCCTCTACGAAATCCAGGTGCTGGATTCCTATCAGAACAAAACTTATGCCGACGGCGAGGCCTCGGCCGTATACGGCCAATTTCCGCCACAGGTGAATGCCTCTCGGCCTCCGGGACAGTGGCAGACCTATGACATCGTCTTCCACGCTCCGCATTTTGACAAGGATGGTAAGGTGCTGCGCCCGGCTCGTGTGACGGCGCTGCACAATGGACTGCTAGTGCAGGACAATGTGGAACTGTCGGGGCCTACGGCTCACCATGATCGTCCGGCATACAAGGCAACTCCCGACAAGTTGCCGCTGAGCCTGCAAGATCACGGCAATCCGGTGCGCTACCGAAATATCTGGATTCGTGAGTTGCAAGAAGGGCAGTAAAGGCTCGACGACACTGCGAGTCGTTTTCCGGATCGCGCCGACACAGTTACAACTTCTTGTCTGAGGATGCGATCTCTAGGCCGCTGGGCGGCAGAACTGGCCGCCTGCCGGCGACAAAAATATGGGCCGCCAGTGTTTGCTGGCGGCCGAAGATCCGAACTGCGCTCGGAGGACAGCCGAGGGCGGCTGTCCCCACATTAGCAAATCAGAACCCGGGGGTTTCCGGGGCCGTGTGGGCTGCGTGCAGACTGAGGCGCACGCCGCGCTTTTCGTTGAGGCGCGTGGTTGTGCTCCAGTCCACTTCGTCGGTGCTGATGACGCCGGTACCGCCGCCCACCAGGGAATAGGTGATGCGGCTGTCCTGGTAGCCGTAGCCGCTGACAGACAGCACGGTTCCGTTGTTCAGAACGAAGACGGGCATGCCGGGAGCCACGTTTGGAACCGAAGGAATAGTTCTCGTGACGACGCTCGCATAGGAAGCCTGAACTTGACCCGTTGCCATCTGGGTCGTGACGGTTCCATCTACCAAGGCGTTGCGGTACATGGGTTTGTTGTTATAGACCGAGGGCTGGTAGTTCTGACTCTGGTCGCGGCTGAAGAAGTGCCAGTTGGGACCGAAACTCCTGGTCACCTGCGGGATCTGGACGTCATCCATCAGGCGAAGGCTGAGCACGGTTTCGCCCTTCAGCGTGGGGCGCGGTCCGCGCGCGGGCAACATGATCACCTTCCAGGGCCATAGCGGAGGGATCATCCATTCAATGACGTCGCGGCGAGGATGCCCTTTGCCGTCGATCTTGCCCTGTTTGTCGACTTTATAGCCACGGGTGGAGATGACCTTGGCCTCAAGCGGAAGGTCGCCGGTGGGCAGGCCGATGCGATCAAACTGAACCTTCAGATATCCCTTGCCCCAGAAGTGACCTGGATCCTTGGCTGAATCGAGATGTCCCACTAAATAGCTTCCGCGGGGAAAAGCCTGCTGACCGAATTCGGTAACGCCGCGCAAGTGGCAAAGCACGGGATCGCCGACATCCATCGTAGCCGTAGACATGTTGGGCTCGTTGAGGGTGCACTGCAGGAGAGTGCCGGCGGGCAGGACGATGTCCCGTGCGCTGGCGCTCAAGGAGAAAACGGATAGGCCCAGTGTAGAGACAGCTAGGGCTGCGTACAACAGGCGAGACTTCATAGAATTCACCTCGTTCGCTTGCTGATTCGCAGGCCGCGGGACAGCCCACTACGTGATGGGTGGAATCTAATCACAGAGTTTGGGGCTGGGTCAATAAGGTTTTGGGCTGAAACGGGCTTCTGGGCACGGAATGGGGAGGTTGGGCAGTTGAAAGGAAAGCCGCCAGCGATTGGGCTGGCGGCTTTAAACCTTGCCGAGCTGCGCTCGGCGGACAGCCGAGGGCGGCTGTCCCCACATCAATCATTTCTCGTACAACAGGACGCCTTCCGCCTTTTCGGAATCTACTGGGCGGTAGAACAGCTTGTTGTCTTCGAGGAAGACCTCGATGAAGGCGGGGCGGGTGGTGATGGTGCCCTGAATCAGCGCCTCCGACAGCGGGTCTTCGATGTACTTCTGCAGGGCGCGGCGGAGCGGGCGCGCGCCGTAGCTGCGATCGGTTAGGGTCTGGTTGAGGATCCACTTCTTGGCATCGTCCGCAACCGTGACCGTGATCGATTTTTGCGCCAGGTTCTGGTTGAGCTGCGTGACCATGAGCTCGAGAATCTGGATAAGATCGTTTTCGCCCAGGGCGTTGAACAGGATGATTTCATCCAAGCGGTTCAGGAACTCTGGGTTGAAGGTGCGCTTGACTTCGCCCTTCACCAGTTCTTCCACCTTGTCGGAGATCATGTCTTCCTTCGACGACTGGAAGCCCAGACCTTCGCGCTTCTGTAAATGCCGCGCGCCGATGTTCGAGGTCATGATGATGATCGTGTTCTTGAAGTCGACCGTGTTGCCGAGGCCGTCGGTCAACTGGCCGTCTTCAAAAACCTGCAGCAGGATATTGAACACATCCGGATGCGCCTTTTCGATTTCGTCGAGCAGGACGACGGAGTAGGGCGCGCGCTTCACGCGTTCGGTAAGCTGACCACCCTCTTCGTAACCAACATATCCCGGAGGCGAACCGATCAGCTTCGAGACTGAATGCTTCTCCATGAATTCGGACATATCGAAGCGGACCAGGGCCTTCTCAGTCCCGAACATGAATTGCGCCAGGGTGCGCGCGACTTCGGTCTTGCCGACGCCCGTGGGGCCAAGGAACAGGAACGAGCCGATGGGGCGGTTGGGATTCTTGAGGCCGGCGCGCGAACGGCGGATGGCGCGTGCCAGCGCGCTGATGGACTTGTCCTGCGAGATGATGCGCTTGTGCAGCTCTTCCTCGATGCGCAGCAGTTTCTGGGTTTCCTCCTCTTTGATCGAGGTAATGGGTACGCCGGTCCACCGCGAGACGACATCTTCGATGTCCTCGCGGTTGACCACGCCCGTCGAAGACTCGTCGAGATGATACTTCTCTCGCAGGGCGCGCAGGTTCTCGCGCTCCTTGCGTTCTTCGTCGGAGTAAAAACGTGCCTTCTCGAACTCGTGATTCGCAATGGCATTTTCCATGCGATGCACGATGAACTTAATGCGTTTCTGGACTTCGGTGAGCTCTTCGGGCAGCGAGGTCTGGCGCAGCTTGACGCGGGCACCAGCTTCGTCGACCAAGTCGATGGCCTTGTCGGGCAGGAAGCGGTCAGGGATGTAGCGATTGGAATGCGAGACCGCGAAATTGATAGCTTCATCGGTATAAGTGACCGCGTGGAATTTTTCGTAGCGATCTTTGATGCCGAACAGAATCTTGATCGCGTCGGTCTCGTTCGGCGGCGGAACTTTCACGGCCTGGAAGCGACGCTCCAGGGAGCGATCTTTTTCGATGGATTTGCGGTATTCACCAGGCGTGGTGGCGCCGATGCACTGAATTTCGCCGCGCGACAACGCGGGCTTCAGAATATTGGCGGCGTCGAGCGAGCCTTCCGCCGAGCCTGCGCCGACGAGCGTGTGCAATTCGTCGATGAAGATGATGGAATTCTGCGACTCCATCAGTTCCTTCATGATGGTTTTGAGGCGCTCTTCGAACTGGCCGCGATATTTGGTCCCCGCAACGATGAGCGAGAGGTCCAAAGCCAGAATGCGCTTGTCGGCGAGGAAGGACGGAACTTCTCCGTCGGCGATACGCTGGGCCAGACCTTCGACGATGGCGGTTTTGCCTACGCCGGGCTCGCCTATCAGCACCGGATTGTTCTTGGTGCGACGGCAAAGAATCTGGATGACGCGATCGACTTCGCCTTCGCGGCCGACCAGAGGATCGAGCTGGCTGTCCATGGCCGCCTGCGTCAAATCACGCGAAAATTCTGACAGCAGCGAACTTTCGCGCTGCCGCTGGGGCTGAGCCTTTTCCTGCGTACTGCGAGCGAGTTCCTCGCGAATCGTCGAGAGGCGCAGGCCGCGCTCATGCAAGATCTCGGCAGCGAAGCACTTCTCTTCCCGCAGTAAACCCAAGAGCAAGTGCTCCGTGCCAATGTGGCGATGCGAGAGGCGTTCCGCTTCTTCGGCAGCATAAGCGAGAACCCGTTTGCATTCATTGCTTAGCGGGAGGTCCACCGACGTGGAAACTTTCTCGCGGATGGTGGTGTGTCCCTCGATCTGCTTGCGTATGGACTCGACCGAGGCATGGGAGCGCAGGAAACGATTGGTCAGGGCTTTATCTTCGCGCAGGAGTCCGAGAAGCAGGTGCTCAGTCTCGATATAGGGAGACCCGAACTGGCTGGCTTCGTAGCGTGCGAAAAAGATGACGCGCCTGGCTTTCTCCGTATAGCGTTCAAACATAATGCCCTTCCCCTGACCTTCCTGGCCGGGAAAACATTTGCTCGCCCGACCTACCGAACCCGATCCCCGGTCCTGCTGACCTTATTCTAAGCCATTATGCAATCAAAGGGCCTCGAAACCAAAGTACTGAAACGATTTTACAAACCTTTGATCACGTTACCGAAGGAACGGTTGCTCATCCTCCGTTATTGATTTCTTTGCACCAAATTCCTGCACTTTGTCGAACTAATCTTTCGCTCGCCTACAGGCTGCATACTACTGTTACTTATGCCGGTAAAGAATCCGGCGCAATCTCCTCTACACGACCTCGCTGCAGCCGCAGGACCCGATGGCAGCGACGGGCAAACGACAAGTTATGCGTAGCAATGAGGGAGGTAAGTTGGTGCTCGCGATGTAAGCGCGCAATCAAAGCAAAAACCGCTTCCGCAGTCTGTCCGTCCAAGTCTCCCGTGGGCTCATCCGCCAGCAACAGCTTCGGGCCTGTGATGAGCGCGCGGGCCAAAGCCACCCGCTGCTGTTCTCCGCCCGAAAGTTCGCCCGAGCGATGATGCGCACGTTGCTCCAGTCCAACCTCACGCAGCCAGCGCGAAGCTTCAGGCTCGACTTGCTGCCAAGTCCGCCCTTGCAGAAGCAGCGGCATGGCAACATTTTCTGCCGCGGTGAATTCCGGCAGCAGATAGTGGAACTGCCACACAAAGCCGGTTTCCCGGTTGCGAAAGTTCGCGGCTTCGTCGTGCGATAACGAATTCAATCGCAAGTGGGCGCAGTATACGTCACCTGCAGAAGCACGATCAAGAGCGCTCAAGATATGCAACAAGGTACTCTTTCCCGCGCCGGATTCGCCCACAATGGCGAGCATTTCGCCTCGCTTCACCTCAAACGACAGATTCTCAAAGAGCACCAGATCCGATTCGCCGGACCGAAAAACCTTCTTCAGGCCTTCCACTCGAAGCATCGATTCTTGTCCCGTTAGATGCATTTAATGTCGCTTTCGTTCCAACGCCTAAAGTATGAAGGAGCGTAACCTAAGGGTTAGCCAGTATTCGCCGGCTGTTCAAGTAGTGCGTAGCGCAGTGAAATCGTTTCGGGTGTGCGGATTGCCGCCCGTTCGTGGCCGGAGGTTGAATCCCTTTTACTCATAGCGCAGGGCCTCGGCTGGGAGGATGCGAGACGCGGACCATGACGGATATAGCGTCGCGATAAACGAAATCAGAACCGCAAAGAGCGCGATCCACAAGCCATCGATTGCTCGAGGCGCGAAGGGAACGTAGTCGATCGAGTAGACCTCGGGAGAGAGCGCGAGCACGTGATAGTGTCCTCCGACATAGGATATGGCATACCCGAGCACCAGGCCGATTGCGGTGCCGATAACGCCGATCAGCACGCCCTGCGCGATAAAGAGGTTGCGTACCTGAGCGCGGCGCGTCCCCATGGACATGAGGACGGCAATGTCTTTCGTCTTTTCCATGACCATCATAATGAGAGAGATCAGGATGTTGAGGGCGGCGACGAATACGATCAGGCCGATGGTGATGAAGGTGACCAGGCGCTCCAGGCGGAGGGCGTGAAACAGGGCCTTATTCTGCTCTTGCCAGTTTGTGGCCATGAATCCTTTGCCGGCGGCTTCTTCCAGTTGGTGAGAGATTGGACCAGCCTGGTAAATGTCGTCGACTTTGAACTCAATAACGGAGATGAGGTCGCCAAGGCCGAACAGGCGTTGCGCGTCTGACAAGCGCACGAAGGCCCAACTGGAGTCGTAGTCGAAGAAGCCGGAATTGAAAATTCCTACCACACGGAAGCGATTGTATTTGGGGACCGTACCGAAGGGAGTGAGCTCACCTTGAGGGCTGACGACAAGGACTACAGAACCGACCATGGCGCCAAGGTTGTCGGCCATATCTTTGCCGAGAAGGATGGGCGGCATCGATGCAACGCGCTGCTGTACAGCTGCCAGGGAGTCGGGAGATTCGTTCGTTTCCGCTGCTTGGGTGTTGCGGTTATCGCTGTCCGCAGGCTTTGATACCGCTTCTGTGTCTTCCAGCGGAGCGGCCGAACCTTCCTTCACAGAGTTCAGCAGATCGCCCACTTTGCGCTCGTAGCGCGGAATCATGCCTTTGAGCACCGCCCCGCGCGCGCGTGGACCGCGTGCAATCAGAACTTGTTCAAAGATTGCTGGAGCGGCTGCGACTACGTGCGGCTGTTTCGAAAAACGGTTCATGAGCTCAGGCCAATCTTTAATGCCGTCATCGGCGACCCGCTGCAGGCTGATGTGGGAAGTGGAACCCAGCAGGCGCTGTTGAAGATCCTGGCGAAAGCCGTTGGTGATGGCCATGGCAACGACAAGGGACGCTACGCCCGCGGCGACTCCGACAATGGAGATGCCGGTGATGATGCCGAGGAAGGTCTGCCTTCTCTTTGCTCGCAAGTATCGGGTCGCGATGAAGAGTTCGAAGCGCATGTGGAACTTTCAGACGTCAGCTGTCAGCTGTCAGCTTTCAGCCAAAGTCGGATTATAACGAGAAGCCGTTGAGCTAGATGGTCAGGAACGAATCTCTGTGAGATTCATCTTTCAGGAGAAGCAAAAAAACTATCGTCACGTTGAACTGCCAGACTCTGACAGGATATCGTTCGGGCGAGGGCATTCTCGTGAACCGGTCGCGTCACCTATTCTGCGTTGCATCTCTGCTGCTAGTCTCTTTGCAAGCGCGAGCCCAAAACCTCATTTATTCCTTGTCTACCGCTGAAACCCAGGCCAGTTTCCAAGCTCGCTTTGGCCCAAACTCATTTCAAAGGCCCGTCAACGAACGTCTGGCAATGCTTCGACGTTACCGGAAGACAGAGATTTATTCACTTTCCATGATCGATGGCCAGCGTACTTTGCTGTTTTCGGACGAGGGGAAAAACTTTGAGATCTTGCCGTCTCTTGGTCTTGGGCAGCCGCTCACGAAAACCAAAGCCTACGTAAGAGGGGTCGAGCGCGAATGGCGGACGCAGCCGACTCCCGGTGCGTTTTCCACGCCGGAGTCCATCTACGAAATAAGTCTGGATGGTTCGAACAAGTTTCACCGGCTGTTTGAAATTAAGCCGAATCTAAGTACCGCCGTCGTCAATCCTGCAGGAACGGAAGACTTCTTCAAATCCGAAGACAACGGGAAGTCCCTCATCTACATTTACGATGTGGCCACCGGGAATTTACTGCATACCTGGGACCTGAATGGTCTGTTGAAGGCCAATTGCCCGGGTTGTCTCGCAGAATCGCAGGGCTGGCTAGCCGGAGGGAACCGCCTCTTTTTTAATCTTGATATCGTGGGCGATGATGGTGAAGACGATACAGCCTCCGCAGCCTCGCATGGCGGCCCGGGCGCTTATAGCGTTGCCGAGGACGGGAGCGACCTACGCGAGATTCCGCCGGAGACGGGCCAGTGCAAAGTGCCAGGATACGTTCGACTGGCTTCCGTTGCGCCGTCTTTGATTGGACAGTTGCCGGATGGAACGTATGTGTTTCTGGATTATGCGATGAAGCAGCCGCAGCCCAAGGCGCCAGCTCAGGCACAGACTTTTCTGGTGCTGGCGAAGTCAGGCGCGCAAGATAAAAAGGTGATAGCGCTCCGACCTTCCCGTCTGGAATCTTTTCACTTATCACCATCCGGAAAATATTTGGCTTTTACCGAAGCCCTGACGACAAAAGACTACAGAAGTGAACGTCATCTGTGGATCAAAAACCTGCAATCTGGCGAAGACAAAGAATTGTTCGCCGTACCGCCGCCTAACCCTCCAGCTTCGCCGCAACCAAACGAAACGGTGGTGGTTCTGGGTTGGATCGAGAAATGATCGAAGCCCGTTAGAACATTCTGCCCGGAAAGGAATGAAAGCTCATGATTTCATTCGCGGCAGTATAGCGGAAACTTTGTTTCGGTAGGCAAGATATTCAGGTCCAAATCTCTTCTCCAATTCCTCATCTTCCATGTGGATCATGACTGCCCCGGTGACGATTGCCAGGAGGGTGAGGAGCCAGCAGACTGCGAGTCCCGTGCCAACGCTCCAGGCTAACATTTCGCAGAGATGACCGAGGTAGACGGGATGGCGGACGCGCGCGCGAATGCCTGTAGTCACCAGGCGATCATCCTGATGGCCGTGGCGAATTTCCGGAAGGCCGCCGAGTTGTGCCCAACTGAAGTGCGCCCCGGCGTTGCCATACAAGAAGATTCCTGCAGCAAATAGAACGGCGGAAGCGATCCACGCCCACGGCGTGGAGTAGATCGTGGCGTTGCGCCACGGGCCGGTGAGTGCGGCGATGCCTAGCCACATGACGATCCAAGCGGGAACGAGCACGCGGAAGGGGGAAGCCTCGCTGGCCCGCCAGCGATGCGCTCGCGGATGAACCATGAGCCAGAACAAAGGGATGGTTGAATAGACGACACAGACCAGCCATCCGAGCGTGCGCAACCAGTGCATGGGGCGATTCTACGTCGGTTGACGTGGAAGAATCACGTAGGCCCGGACGCATTCGTCCGGGCAGGTTTCTTCGTCTACGGGCTCCGCTTTGCGCGGCGGACGAATGCGTCCGCCACTACGTGTGCACCTCGGTCATCTACCGGATTCCAACGGGCGGAGCGATAATGTCAAAATGGCTCGTATTTTCCTGGATGATCGTTGGCTTCCCAAGTCCGTGCTCTGTCTTCGCGACTACAATCGGCATAAATTTCTCCTTGATCTGATTGCGGGCGTCACCGTGGGATTGGTGGCGTTGCCGCTGGCAATGGCATTTGCGATTGCTTCAGGATTGACGCCGCAGGCGGGAATTTACTGTGCCATCGTCACCGGCTTTCTAATTTCGGCGCTGGGCGGGTCGAAGACGCAGATCGGGGGCCCGACTGGCGCGTTTGTCGTTGTGGTGGCCGGAATTGTTGCGGTGCACGGCGTCGACGGCTTGTTCATGTGCACCGTGATGGCCGGAGTGCTGCTGGTGATTATGGGCGTCACGGGACTGGGCACAGGGGTGAAATTTATTCCGCGCCCGGTGGTGATCGGATTCACCAATGGGATTGCGGTGCTGATCGCCAGCACTCAGGTTAAGGATTTCTTCGGGCTACATCTCGACAAAGTTCCAGGCGTGTTCTGGCTACGAGTGGAGGCACTGGCCCGGGATTTTCATACGCTGTCGTTTGAAGCAAGCGCGCTCGCGGTGTTTACGTTGCTGACGCTGATCATTTGCCGGGGCATCTCGGCTCGCGTACCAGGGCCGATCGTGGCGCTGCTGCTTTCGACTCTTGCAGTTTATTTTTTCAGGCTGCCCGTGGAAACGATCGGGACACGCTTTGGGGGGATCCCGAGCGGTCTGCCGCACTGGCAAATTCCGCATTTTCGCACTGAACTTATCCATGGGTTGCTGGGGCCGGCGTTTACGGTGGCAATGCTGGGCGCGATTGAATCGCTGATGTCGGCCGTGGTTTCGGACCGGATGAGCAACGATCGGCACAATCCCAACGTGGAGCTGATTGGGCAGGGCGTGGCCAACATCTTCTCGCCGATGTTTGGCGGATTGCCGGCGACTGGAGCGATCGCGCGCACGGCAACCAACATTCGTTCGGGAGCCCAATCGCCGGTGGCGGGAATGATCCACGCGCTGACGCTGCTTTGCATTTTGCTGTTTGCGGCACCGCTGGTCAGCTATGTGCCGATGGCGGCACTGGCCGGGATTCTGATGATCGTCGCCTACAACATGGGCGAATGGCGCGAGATTCCGCAACTGCTGAAACTCACCAAGACCGACATCAGCATCTGGCTAGTCACGTTTGCTCTGACCGTGTTTGCCGATCTTACGGTGGCGGTCGAGGCGGGAATGATTCTGGCAGCGCTGCTGTTCATCAGCCGCGTGGCGTCGACCACTACCGTGTCGCAAGTGACCGAAGACTACGTCGAAGACGGACGAGTGCACATCCTCCAGGACAAAGATATCCCCTATTACGCGACCATCTTCCGCATTCACGGGCCGTTCTTGTTCGGGGCAACCGACAAAATTTGGGCGGTCACCGAGAACCTGCATACTTTGCCACCAGTGGTGATCTTGAGACTACGAAACATGACCGCACTCGATGCTACCGGTCTGTTCGCGATCGAGGAGGTCGCCAGGCAACTGCACGCCAGCAAGCGCACGTTGATTTTGTGTGGGGCGCGAGAGCAGCCAGCGCAACTGATTCATCAGGCGGAGTTCGCGGAAGTCATCGGCGAAGAAAATATTTGTGACAACGTGCTGGACGCGCTACGGCGGGCGGAGGAAGTGTACGAGGGGCTCGAGCAGAAGTTTGTGGGGGCGAAGGCCTAGGCTGTTATGTGGCAGGCGCCATCGGCTGTCCAGCGCGGTGGAACGGGAAGACAAGAGCAGTCGCGCTTCGCTCGACCGGACAGCCGAGGCGGCTGTCCCTACATGGCTGTCCATAAATGTTCTGAGACGCGCGACCATGCCTTATCCCTTATCCTCTAGAATGTCGTCTTCTGGACTATCTCTTCTAAACTGTCAGTGAGGGCCGCTCTCCTCTGATGATCGTCAACTTCGCAGAACGTGCGCACAACCATAACTGGGAACTTGATCCGGTCATCCGGTCCCTGCTGGATACGGATTTTTACAAGCTGCTGATGCTGCAGTTCATCTGGAAACATTTTCCCAAGACGCACGTGGAGTTCTCGCTGTTTAATCGGCATCCTGCGGTACGCGTGGCAGAGATCATCAACATTGAAGAGCTCAAAGTGCAACTGCAGCACGTGCGCGGACAGCGATTTCGAAAATCAGAACTGGTGTGGCTGGCCGGCAATACTTTTTATGGGCGGCGCGGAATTTTCGAGCCGGCGTTTCTAGAGTGGCTGGAGCGCGACTTTCATTTGTCAGACTATCGCCTGCGAGTGCAGGACGGACAGATCGATCTGACGTTCGAAGGCGCGTGGACGAAAACGACGATGTGGGAACTCTACGCCCTCGCCATTCTGGATGAATTGAAGACACGCGCGAATCTGAAAACGCTGAGCGAGTTCGGCCTCGACATTCTGTATGCGCGTGCCAAGACCAAGTTGTGGAGCAAGATCGAGCGACTTCGCGGCGTTCCCGGACTGAGCGTGGCCGACTTCGGAACGCGCCGCCGGCACAGCTTTTTGTGGCAGGAATATGTGGTCGAGGCCATGGCCGCTAATCTGGGGAGCAATTTCATTGGGACGTCGAACGCGTTCCTGGCGCACAAGCACGATCTGGAGGCGATTGGAACCAATGCGCATGAGATTCCGATGGTAATGGCCGCGCTCGCGCCTGATGACGTGGCGCTGAAGGAATCGCAATACCACGTGCTGGAACTGTGGCAGCAGACCTATGAAGGTGCGCTGCGCGTGCTGCTGCCCGACACTTTTGGGACAACACAATTTTTGGAGGGTGCGCCCGACTGGGTGGCGGACTGGACGGGGCAGCGCGTGGACAGCAAAGATCCCTATGTTGCCGGGGACGAGTACATTGCATGGCTCAAGGCGAAAGGGAGAGATCCTGCCGAAAAACTTTTGATCGCGTCAGACACGCTCGATGTGGATCAGATTCTCGGACTGCACGCGTATTTTGGCGGGAGCATAGCGAACGGAGTTGGCCCCAGTGACTTTTTCAGCGCCGCCGATTTCCAGGATCGCAAGAAGTGGACGCCGCAGCGGCGGATCCGGTTCAGCGCCGGGTGGGGCACTTTGCTGACGAATGATTTTCGGGGATGCAATCCCAACGCGGGCGGGGGGTTTGATCCGATCAGCCTGATCTGCAAGGTTTCGAATGTCGAAGGACGGCCCGCCGTGAAACTCTCCGACAATTATTCCAAGGCGCTAGGGCCGGCGCAGGAGATCGAACGATACCGGCGACTGTTTGGGACCGCGGGAATCGCGAATGCTCCGCTGGTGGCGTAAAACAAAGACAAATTCAAACGCGACTTACAAGAGTGTCCGTACCACATACTCCGAATTGACACCTCCACAGACTGCACAGCATCGACTTTCTATGGCACAGTAAATAGTTCATGCCAGCAACCGCCGATGCCAGGGCCGGGCGCGCTGCATTCTCGCATCCCGGATTCGTGCTCTTCCAAGTCGCCCGTTTTCTGATTGTAGCGGCGGTCGAAATGCAGGCAGTGGCCGTGGGCTGGCAGGTTTACGAGATCACGAAGCGGCCTCTCGATCTGGGCTACGTAGGGCTGGCGCAGTTTCTGCCGGGAATTTTGTTGTTTCCTATTTCCGGTCACGCGTCAGACCACTTCGAGCGCCGACATGTGCTCTCCGCCTGCTACGGCGGTTATGCGGTGTGTTTTGCGTTGCTCCTCGCATTAACGCTGCGCACGCCCTCGATGCGTGCCATCTATGCGGTATTGATCCTGATCGGGGTGGTGCGCTCGTTTAACAGCACGGCCAGCCGGTCGATCCTGGTGCAACTTGTCCCCGAGGAGCACTTCCCCAACGCGGTAGCGTGGAATGCCAGCATCTTTCAGGCGGCGACCATTCTCGGGCCGTCATTCGGTGGCATTCTTTATGCGGCATTCCGCGGGCCTTCCGCCGTATATCTAATCGCGCTGATCACGGCGATCGGGGCAATGGTTTCTTCGTTTCGCATCAAGCCGGAGGTGAAGGCGCGGCCGCCGCGTGAGCCGATGAGCTTGCGGACCTTGTTCGCGGGTATCCACTACATATGGCGGAAGAAGTTGATCCTGGGTGCGATTTCACTGGATCTTTTTGCGGTGCTACTGGGTGGAGCGGTGGCATTGCTTCCGGTGTATGCGCGCGAGATTCTGCACACCGGACCATGGGGGCTCGGACTGCTGCGGACGGCTCCCGGAGTCGGGGCGGCGATGATGGCGGTCCTGTTGGCGCACCGGCCATTACGCGGGAGGTCGGGGCCGACGCTGCTGTGGTCGGTGGCCGGGTTCGGAATTTTCACGATCATTTTTGGGTTATCGCGCAGTCTGACGCTCTCACTGATCGCACTGCTGCTGCTGGGAGCCAGTGACATGGTCAGCGTGATCATTCGCGCCACACTCACACAACTCGCTACGCCGGATGAAATGCGCGGGCGCGTGACCGCGGTGGACATGATCTTCATTGGGACGTCCAACGAGTTTGGGCAGTTTGAGTCGGGGGTGACGGCGCAATGGTTTGGGACTGTCCCCGCCGTGGTTTTGGGAGGGGTAGGGACGCTGGTGGTGATTGCCGTGTGGGCGTGGCTGTTTCCGGAACTGCGGCGTGCGGGGGAGTTGAGCGCGATCGGCAGCGAAGAGTTGGAGGCGGCCGACGATACGGCGGCTCGGCACTGAGCACTTCAAAACCTGGACGGACGAATGCGTCCGTCCCTACGTTCAGGCGGAATTCTTTCTGGGCGGACAGCCGAGGCGGCTGTCGCTACGTGTGTGTAGAATGGCGGTTTCATTTCCGGACATGCAGAACCGAATTACCAAGGATCAGCATTGATCGAACGCTACTTTCGTCTGGCGGAAAATCAGA
The DNA here is from genome assembly GCA_937879855.1 of uncultured Acidobacteriaceae bacterium. Taxonomy (GTDB): domain Bacteria; phylum Acidobacteriota; class Terriglobia; order Terriglobales; family Acidobacteriaceae; genus Sulfotelmatobacter. The sequence continues at coordinate 84,763 of CALFMO010000067.1, forward strand.
CTACGGTGCGCCGTGAATTTCTCGGCGGACTGACCACCTTCATCACGATGGCTTATATCGTCGTGGTGAATCCGCAGATTCTGGGACAAGCGGGCATGCCGGTCGAAGGCGTGCTGTTTGCCACTTCGGTCTCAGCGGCCGCGGCCACGTTGGTGATGGGCCTCTACGCCAACTATCCCATCGCGCTGGCGCCGGGCATGTCGCTAAACGCGTATTTCACGTACGTGGTTTGCCTAGGGATGCATGTTCCCTGGCGAACCGCGCTAGGTGTCATCTTCTTTTCGGGCGTCTTTTTTTTGATTCTCACCGTCACGCGGGTGCGGGAACAGATCGTCAACGGAATTCCGGAATGCCTGAAGTATTCCACCGCCGGGGGCATCGGCATGTTCATTGCCTTTGTAGGGCTGCGCAATGCCAAGCTGGTGGTGGCGAATCCGGCGACGTTCGTCAGCCTAGGCAGCTTCGCGAATCGCGAGGCGCAGCTCGCTTGTATTGGGCTGGCAATCATGATGGTGCTGATGACGCGCAAAATCAATGGCGCAATCCTGATTGGAATTTTCGCCACTACGGTGTTCGGAATTTTGCGCGGGATGGCGAGTTGGCCGTCGTCGATTGTTTCATGGCCGCATCCGGCTTCGACCTGGCTGCAGCTCGATTTGCGCGGTGCGCTTCGTCTCGGCTTGCTGGAAATTGTTTTTGTCTTCCTCTTTGTCGATCTTTTCGACAATGTGGGCACGCTGGTGGGAGTCTGCGAGCAAGGCGGGTTTGTAAAGGACGGAAAGATTCCGCGGGTGGGCCGTGCGCTAGTGTCGGATGCGGTGGGAACGATCTTTGGCGCGTTGACCGGAACTTCCACGGTGACGAGTTACATTGAGAGCGCGGCGGGCGTTGCGGCGGGAGCACGGACTGGGCTGAGCAATATTTTTGTCGCGGGATTTTTTCTGTTGGCGGCATTCTGCTCGCCGCTGGCTGCAGCAATTCCTGGGTATGCGACGGCGCCGGCGCTGATCCTGGTGGGGGCGCTCATGACGGAATCGATTGCGCGCGTCGAGTGGAAGGAATTTACGGAGGCGATTCCAGCGTTCGTTACGCTAGTGGCGACGCCGCTGACGTTCAGTATTGCGACTGGGCTGAGCCTGGGGCTGATCTCGTACACGCTGGTGAAGGTGGCTGCGGGGAGGTTTCGGGAGGTGAGCGCGGTGATTTGGATTCTGACTGTGCTGTTTATTTTGCGGTACGTTTACCTGGCCGCGGGGTAGGCGGATTTTCTTTCGCCCCTTCGGGGCTGGCTCCAGAAAATGGCGGCTTACCCACGGCTTGCGCCGTGGGCTGCATTCTTTCGCCGCTTCGCGGCTGCGTTCTAGCGTACTGAGTCTTTAGCTTCCCCTCGTTGTTTCCGAACTCACTCCTAGCTCACTTTCCTTTCAACAGCGTCTTGGCGGCGCCCATGTTTTCGTATTTGTCGTAGACTCTCACGACCACTACGTGTTCGGAGTCGGCGTCTTTCGCGGCTTCCAAGAGGACCGTGAAGTCATAATCTTCAATCTTTGCGTCTGAGAGTTGACCGGCGGGCTCGACGTATTTCCAATCTCCTGCGTCTACGGAAAACTCGGCGCGCTTGATGTTGGAGAATCCATCTTCCGCGCGGAAGCGCACATGAATCTGAGCACCTTCGACCGCCGCGGTCAAGTTCTCCACTCGTGGCGGAGTGGTATCGACCTCGAAGCGGCGGCTCTCCTTGGTCGCGCTCAGGGCTTCGCCGGGCGAGTGCGACGGCGCATCGGATGCCACGACTTTGATGTAATAGCCGCCGTCGGGCAGCAGGCTGGCGTCAAAGGAATATGCCTTGTCGGTTAAATCATCTTTCAGCAGCAGCCAGCGGGTTTCTCCGTCTCCACGATAGTAGACGGAATAGACCAACTGATCGTCGTTGTCGTCGTGCGCACTCCACTTGACGCCGATTGAATCGCGATCGTGCGTGCTGGGGACCGGCGACTCGAAATGACTACCCGAGGATCCGCTCACGTCGGCGCCAAGAGTAAGTCCAGAAGATTTCGCGAGCGGCTGATAGCGCACGCCCATCTGCACAGAAACGTCGTCGATTTCGGGGGCCACATTTTTTGGCAGATAATTCAAGGTGACGGTGTCGACCGCGGGCCTGGGGCTTCCGGCGTGGAGCACGGCCTTCCATTGCGCGTAGCGCGCTGGCGGAACTCCCATTTCAGAATCCTTTTTGAGATCCACTTGCCTCCAGGGACTCCAGTTGCGATCAGGATTGTCCACGTTGCCGCTGCGTGCCAGCAACTCTACATTTCCAACACCACGAAATTCGGCACGTCCCCAACGCGAGAAAACCTTGGCGTCGAACACATCGCTCTCATAAGTGCCTTCGTTCTCCGGACTCGGGCCTAACAGAAAAATCTTTCCCAGATTACTGCTCGCAGCGTAGAGTCCACCGCCAGGTGCCTTGGCGAATCCGGTAACCTGCGAGGCTGGCGCCTTGAGAAGATCAGAAAATTCATCGTGCCCGGCGATGGCAAACACGTGTCCGCGATTTCCGGTTCCCGCGAGGAGCGTGTCATGCGAATCGAAGGCGAGGGCGTAGACGATGTCTTCACGTGACGTCCAGATGCGCGAGGGTGAACCGTCGGCGGCAATGCGGTAGACATCGGAGCCGCCGCTGGAACTTCCGCCGGGAAATGGGAACGAGCCCACATGCGAGACGCTGGGTGTCGGGGTGAGAGTCGTCCCTGGCGTTTGTGGGCCTGAGGATTCGGCGGAGCTTGATCCCATCGAGAGCAGCGATGAAGATCCGCTGGCCGGCGAGGTCGCGCGCTTTTCGCCCACGCCGGCAGCGTAGATATTGCCCTGGCGATCGAGCGCGAGAGCGGTGATTTCTTTCTTTGGCGCGCTGTACAGCACGAATCCATCGCCCGAGGGTGAGATGCGGTAAACCAGTCCGCTGCCGTCGGTGCCGGCAATCAGGTTGTCGTGGGCATCGAGCGCCAGCACTCGGATGTGGGTGTCGTCGCTTTTGAAAAATAACGAGTGTTCACCCTTGGGCGTGACTTTGTAAATCTCGCCATGATCTCCGGTCGCGACATAGAGATTGCCCGCCTTATCGAGAACGAGATCCCAAATATATTTCGTGCCAGGCGAAAAATATTCAGAAGAGATCCAGGAAGAATCCAAGGCAGGCTTCGCCGGGTCTTTGGGCGAATCTTTGTCGGTGCTCTTTTTGGCGGCGCCTTTTTCCTGCGGCTTGTGCTCAATCTTGTAGACCTTGCCGTCGGGCGCCGTCGCCGCATAGATCACGCCGCGGGGGCCGGCCTCGAGAGTTTGCACTTGCAGTTCCTGGGGCTCAAAGATGATGGTCGCGCTCCCATCAGGCGTGATCCGATAGACGCGCGCGGGCGATCCGGTCGCGGCATAGACATTTCCTGAATCGTCCGCGGTCACGGCCCAGATATACGTCGAGGGCGTCGCGTACAGCAATTTGAATGAAGGTGCCAGTTCCAAGCCGCCGGAACTACGAATTGCCACGCCGGTCGCCGAGCCTTTGGCGAGATCTTCGAATTTCGACTGTTCCCAGGTGCGCGTGCCGTCAGCGAAAACTGAAGGAGCGGGCCCGATGATCGCAATTACAGTAAGAAAGAAGACGGCAGAAATAAATAGGGCAAGCCGATTCGAACTGTGCAATTCCATACCTCGATTTAAGGGTCGCGGAGTCAAAGTCTCGGATTCAGAACCGCGCGCCAAAGCAAGCGGGCCGCGGCGCACCAGTAACAGGAAACTTCAGGTTAACACGCTGAGAGGGTGCGTCGTGCGCGGGTGCGCCCTTTTCCTTGCCTGTCAAAGCGGTTCCAGTCAATTGCGCCCTAGGGCGGAGCGTGGAATCCACTCGCATGTTATCGTAGATTTTCATGCATCCTGCGCGTCAGAAACTGCTGAGCACGCTGGCTCACAAATCGTTTCGGCTGGGAGAATTCAAGCTATCCTCCGGCGGAACCAGCGACTACTACATTGACTGCCGCACCACCACGCTCGATGCGAAAGGGTCGCGCCTGACCGGGGAAGTTTTCCTGGAAGAGATTCGGCAGCACGGCTGGAAGCCTCAGGCGATCGGCGGATTGACCATGGGAGCGGATCCGATTGTGGCGGCGGTCGCCGTGGTAAGCGGCGAACTGAACGGTTTTCTGGTGCGCAAGGCTGAGAAGCAGCACGGCACGGGACAGCGCATTGAAGGCTTCCGCGAGAAAGGTGCGCGGGTCGTGATTGTTGACGATGTGTGCACCACGGGCGCTTCCACCGTGCAGGCGATTGATGCGGCGCGCGAGTTTGGATTCGACATTGTGGGCGTGATGTGCCTGGTCGAGCGGGAAGAGGCCAAGGGCCGTCCGAATGTGGAGAAGGCGGCTGGCACAGCGCCGTTCGTTTCCATCTTTACCGCAAACGACGTTCGCAAAGAGCACATCCTGCAGAACGACGACACCCAGCCGGGCATTTTTGCGGTGGCAGCGGCGTGCGAACTCTGCGGGCGGCCAGCAGTGACCAATCATCCGCGCAACCGGTGCGAGGCGCACAAAGCGTAAGTAAGAACCTGCACCAAGACTAACTTATGATTCAAACTCTTGAATGGACCGACGAAGGCGTACGTTTCATCGACCAGACGAAACTGCCTACGGAAGAAGTTTATGTTACTTGCAAGACGCATGAGCAGGTCGCGGACGTCATTCGCAACATGGTGGTGCGTGGGGCGCCGGCAATCGGCGTTGCCGCCGGGATGGGCATCGCCCTCGGGGTAAGAAATTCCAAGGCAGAATCCAGGGATGATCTCAAGCGCGACTTCGATCAGGTTTGCGACGTCATCGGCAAGACCCGACCCACAGCGGTGAATTTATTCTGGGCGATTCGCCGCATGCAGGAAAAATTTGAGGGCATCCGCACCCGCCCCATTCCGCAGATCAAGCGCAACCTGATTGAAGAAGCGCAGCGCATGCACGCGGAAGACATCGCGGCCAATCAGGCTATGGGACGGCACGGTGCCACGCTGATGCCCAACTCGGGCGGAGTGCTCACGCATTGCAACGCGGGAGCGCTTGCCACTGCCGGATATGGCACTGCACTGGGGGTGATCCGCGCCGCCGTGGAGCAGGGCAAAAAGATTCACGTGTATGCGGACGAGACGAGGCCGTTCCTGCAAGGTTCGCGGCTTACTGCGTGGGAACTGATGAAAGACGGCATTCCGACCACAGTCATCTCCGACAACATGGCGGGCGCGATGATGAAGCAAGGCAAGATTGGAGCGATCGTGGTGGGCGCCGACCGCATCGCAGCCAACGGCGACGTGGCCAATAAGATCGGAACTTATACAGTCGCCATTCTGGCGAAGGAACACAACATTCCGTTCTATGTGGCGGCGCCCATCTCGACCGTCGATCTGGCTTGTCGCGACGGCAGCGGGATTCCCATCGAGCAAAGGAACGCCCGGGAGGTGACGCACATGGCGGGAAAACAGATGGTGCCCGACGGCGTGGAAGTGGAGAACCCTGCGTTTGACGTGACTCCTGCGAAGTATGTGGCGGCGATCATCACCGAGAAAGGTATTGCATGGGCGCCCTACGAAGATTCTTTGCGCAGGCTTGCGGAACAGAAGGCCGAGGCGCATTCGTAGAGCGAGTGCGGCGGCCTGGAGGACTGCAGGTGCTTCGCGGCCCGAAACTCCGTGCGGCATGACAATCAGTTTTATTGCTGAAAAACCTTAAAAAAAACGCGGTCTCGGCGGCATTGGCCTGGAATGTAAAGAGTTGTAAAAGCTGGAGATTCTGCCTTTTGTCCGCGCTACTTTTTGTCATCTCCTGGGTTAATCCTTAAGTACATTTCATCATGCTAATGTGGGTTTATCAAACTGTAAACAGGGCAAAAACCTCAGGGGGATGTTATGTCGTCAGGCAGTCGGCTCGTTCTTCCCATTATTTTTTCCACGCTCATGGTTCTGGCGGGTTGTGGGGGAAACAGCGTTAGTATTGCCAAACCCGTGGCCCCGCCTAGCGGTAAGTTCAGCAACAGCAATCTCAGTGGCACTTATGTCTTCTCTGTGTCGGGCATCGACGTAAACGGAGCCCCTTATTCGGTGCTTGGAAGCTTCACCGCGAACGGCAGTGGCGGGAATGGCCCTGGCGGGATCACCGGTGGAACGCTTGACATGAACGACGCAGACCTTTCCGCGCCTGTGGCGAATGCTTCCATCGCCAGCAACAGCACCTACACGGTTGGAATCGACGGACGAGGACGGGCCAGACTGAACACTTCCACGCCGTTGGGGACGATCAACCTCGATTTCGTCCTCGCAGACAGTTCTCATGGACTCGTCACCGAATTCGACACCAAAGCAACCGGCAGCGGGACAATTGACTTCCAAACGGCTGGCACTTCTCCCGCAGGATCCTACGCTTTCATTCTCACCGGAGCTGATGTGAGCAACAGCACTGCGAGTCTGTTCGCCACAGTCGGCAATTTCACTCTCGGATCGGGCGGAGCGATTACCGCGGGCATTGAAGACTTCAACGAAAACGGATTTACCTATGCCGATCAGACACTGACTGGCAATGTCGTTCTGGGCCCGGCGGCTGCGCCGGCTACGACATTGACCACGCAACAGTTTGGCACGCTGACCTACGATGTGTATGCCATTAACGCCACCCATTTGAAGTTTATTGAGATGGACCCGTCCGGGACTTTGTTGGGCGATGCGTACTCGCAAAGCAGCACCACCATTCCGGCTGCCTCGTTCGCATTTACATTAGCCGGATCGTTTCCAGGAGCCAACTCGGATTCGGTGGCCGGCGGCTTTATCGTCACCGATGGAAACGGCAACATCACCAATGCCTCGACGGAAGATGCTAATAACACAGGAACGGTTTCGCCCTCTCCGATCATCTTCACCGGCACTTACACTGCAGCGGGTAATGGCCGCTTCACTCTCGGCAACCTCTCTGGCTTCTCCGAAGGCTCAGCGTACGCCGCTTATCCCTCGAGCGGCGGTCTGCTGCTACTGGAAATCGACAATTCTGGAATTATGGTCGGCGCGGCGTATCAACAAACACCCGGTGCCGCGTTTGCCGCCTCGCAGGGCTACGCGCTAAATCTGTCAGGGGTAAATCTGGGGGCGAGCACTGGCTTCGCAGCGGAAGTGGACGACATCGCCGAGTTTACCGCCAACAGCAGTGGAAGCACGGTGACTGGCGCGATCGACGAAAACGCCAGCGGCAGCCCGGCCTTTGGCGTGGCGCTCAGCGGTACCTATGGCGTGCTGGCCAATGGCCGCGGCCAAATAGGCGCCAATACCGGCAACAACTCGAACAGCACCCTGAATGGAGGATTCAACCTGACCTTCTATACCGTGGATGGCAAAACCTTCCCGTTCATAGAAACGGACAACGGCCAGGTGGCATCGGGGGTGTTCGTAACGCAGAATCCCACCGCGAGTTCGTCGGCATTGGCGCAGTCACGGATGTTCCTTGTGCAGCCATTGGTACGGCCGAGCGGGGCTCACTGGCAGAGGAAGTAAGGCGTGGAGTCGTGGCCAAGAACGAAGGGCGGTTCGCGTTCTTGACGGCACGCCCTTTGAATTTTGCGATGGACGAGTACGTCGTAGAAAAGTAGCGGCAGTTCGGATCGATCGGGAGAGCGGGCGGGGGCGCCCGCTCTACAGCCGGCGGGACGCCGGCGCTACTCAGCCCTGGGCGACTTTTCTCAAGCCCTCTGAAGTGGGTGCGTTCGCCGGTTGCGGGCCGCGGGATGCTAGCCACGCGATCACGCGGTAGAGGATTAACACGCCCAGCACCGTCGCGTACTCCAGCGGCTTCTTCAGGTCGGCTTTTACCAGCCAGATGTAGTGAATCACGCCGGCTGCAGCGCTGAGATAGATGAGGCGGTGCAGAGCTTGCCAGCGCTTGCCCCCCAGCTTTCGGATTGACCATTTCGTCGACGTGAGCGCCAGGGGAATCATCAGGGCAAAAGCCGTCATTCCCGCGGTGATGAACCTGCGCTTAGCGATATCGGCCAACATTTCGTGAACATCAAAGAACTTGTCGAGCCAGACGTAAGTGGTCAGGTGCAGCGTGCCGTAGAAGAAGGCAAACAAGCCGAACATTCGTCGCAGGCCGATGAGCCAGTATTGCCGAGTCAGCTTTCGCACCGGCGTGACCGACAACGTAATCAACAAAAAAGTCAGAGTGCAATCGCCGGTGGTGTGCGTGATCTTTTCAATCGGATTGGCGCCGAGCTCTGCGTGGAAGCTTTGCCACACGAGGCTGGCCAGCGGCACGAGGCACGCTAGAAAGATCACGGGTTTGAGCCAGCGAGGCATGAATATGCAGCACTCGGCACTCAGCACTCAGCACTCAGCATTCAGCCAGACCTTTTACTATTGGGCTGACTGCAGAATGCTGATTGCTGAGTGCTTTAGAAATTCTTCCTCAGATCCATGCCTGTGTACAGGCTGGCGACTTGATCACCATAGCCGTTAAACATCAGTGTTGGACGCTTGTAAAATTCGCCGAGCCTGCGTTCTTTGGCCTGACTCCAGCGGGGATGGTCCACGTTTGGATTCACGTTGGAATAGAAGCCGTATTCCTGCGGAGCGGAGATGTTCCAAGTGTTCAGCGGCTGCTTCTCAGTAAACCGTATTCGCACAATCGCCTTCGCGCTTTTGAAACCGTACTTCCATGGCACCACGATGCGGATCGGCGCGCCATCTTGATTGGGAAGATCTTCGCCATACATCCCGAAACAAAGCAGGGTGAGCGGATGCATGGCTTCGTCCATGCGAAGGCCTTCCACATATGGCCAATCGAGAACGTGGCCCGTCTGGCCCGGCATTTGGCCAGGATCGTAAATGGTGGTGAACTCCACAAACTTCGCTTTGCTAGTGGGGTTCGCGCGCTTGATCAATTCACTCAGCGAGAAGCCCACCCAGGGCACCACAATCGACCAGCCTTCTACGCAGCGATGGCGGTAGATTCGTTCTTCCGGAGTTGCCATCTTGATGATCGTGTCCACGTCGAGTTCCTGCTTCTTCTCTACTTGGCCATCGATCTTCACCTTCCACGGGCGAGTGCGAAACTTTTGGGCGAGTTTCGCTGGACCGTCCTTGTCGGTAGAAAATTCGTAGTAGTTGTTGTAATTGGTGACATCCTTGTAGGGCGTAATGGTCTCGGTGGTGCTGAACGGACTTTTCTGGATGCCATCAATCTTGTTTCCGGCCAGAGCGGTAGTGGAAGGAGACAACACCTCGCGCAACCCCAGGCCAGTAGCCGCCGCGGCTCCTGCCATCGCGGCGCCCGCGAGAAATTTACGGCGGTTTAAATACAGACTCTTAGGAGTGATTTCCGACGAACGAATATCCGTCGCCTTCTTGATAAGCATGCGAACCCCTTGATTACTTCTATTATCCGCCCTGGACGGATTTGTCCCAACACTATCTTCCAATGAATAGGACGCACGCGCAGGGAAAAAGTTGCACGACGTTGGTTACGCGTACAGCAGAAGAGCCATCTACCGCGAGGTTAGAAGTCTGAGCGTTGCGTTTGATGAGTTGCCCTATCCAAGCACTTCCCTTACCTTTCGCGAGAGGGTCTGCAGGGTGAAAGGCTTTTGCAGGAACGCGGCGCCGCTCTCGATGGTGCCTTCACTAATCGCTTCCTCGGTATATCCGGAGAGATAGAGGACTTTGGTTTCCGGCCGAGAAAGCGCGAGTTGCTTGACCAATTCGCGGCCCCCCATGCCTGGCATGACCACGTCGGTGATGACGAGATCGATCTTGCCGTCGTGCCTGGCGGCAGCGGCCACGCCGGATTCACCATTGTGCGCCTCCACGACGCGATAGCCCTTGGCCACGAGCGTTTCCCGCACCAGTTGACGCACTGACTCTTCGTCTTCCACCAACAACACGGTTTCGGTGCCTCCGAGGGCTGTGGGCGGCACCGGAGCCGAATGCTTTTCGGCGACGCCTTCGACGCGCGGCAGGTAAATGTGGAAGGTTGTGCCGCGCCCTTCTTCGCTCTGCACCATCACGTATCCACCGCTTTGCTTAACGATGCCATACACCGTACTCAGGCCAAGCCCAGTGCCCTTGCCTTTTTCTTTTGTGGTGAAGAAGGGCTCAAAGATTCGCGACTGGGTGTCTTTGTCCATGCCCATTCCAGTGTCGATGACCGAGAGCATGACGTAGTGGCCGGAACGGATGAAGGTCGGGCCGTTACGATGATTCTCGTCGACGACGATCTTCTCCGTCTTGATAGTAAGCGTTCCCCCCCTGGGCATGGCGTCTTTAGCATTCACCACCAGATTCATCAGCACCTGTTCCAACTGACCGGCGTCGGCGCGAGTGTGAGCCGCGTCGGGAGTCAGGCTGGTGATGAACTCCACGTTTTCGCCAATCAGAGGGCGGAGCAGGCGTTCCATGTCTGCAACAATTGCGTTTACGTCAACAACTTTCAGTTCGAGCAACTGCTTGCGGCTGAAAGCCAGCAACTGTCGCGTCAAAGTGGTGGCGCGATCAGAGGCTTGCTGAATGGCCAGCGCCTTCTCACGGAGCGCGTGGTCCGGTTCGAACGCCGTCAGCATGACTTCGGCGTATCCGCTGATCACCATCAGCAGGTTGTTAAAGTCGTGTGCCACGCCTCCCGCGAGCCGGCCTACAGCTTCCATTTTCTGCGCTTGGCGAAATTGATCCTCCAGCACCCGCCGGTCGGTGACGTCTTCGGCGATCGCTTCCAGTACGTCCGCAGGTTCGTCGGCGCTGCTCACCGCACGGCCGCTGATGCGTACGGTGATGGCCTTGCCGTCCATGCGTTTCCACTTCACTTCGATGCCGTCGAGACGCCCGGTCCGGCGAAATTCGTCGATGAGTCGCGTGTGCTCTTCGGCATGCGCGAATATATCTTTTTGAGGATCGAGCAATAAAACTTCTTCAGCAGATCCGTATCCCAGCATCGTGATCAATGCGGGATTCACGTCCAGGAAACGTCCTTCCAGGCTCGAGCGGTAGATTCCGTAGACCGAACTTTGAACCAGCGAGCGATAACGCGCCTCAGACCGGCGCAACGCCTGCTCGTTCTTCTTGATCTCCACCGCGCTCGCCAATTGCCGCGCCACGAAGGTTAAGACTTCCTTGTCGCGCTCGCCATAGCGAATGTTTTTCGAGTAGGTCTGAACCACAAGAGCGCCGAAGGCATGACTGTTGACTTTCAGCGGGACGCCCATCCAGTCGAGGGAACGCGATCCGTCGCGAGCGACCTCGCCGCGCTCTTCCATGGCCTGCAGCACTTCGGGCGTGGCCAGCAGCGGTTGCCCTACGCGAATGATGTAGTCGGTGAGGCCACGGCCCAACTTCTTCGGCGGCGGGGCGGAGTCCTGCTCGTCGACGAAATACGGGAACGTCAGCAAGTCGGTCGCCTGATCGTAAAGCGCAATGTAAAAGTTGCGCGCGTACATAAGCTCGTCCACGATGCCATGCACGGCGGCAAAAAACTGTTGCAGATCGTGGGCGCTGCTGCTCTTTTCGGCGACCCGGTACAGCGCCGAACTTAGCGCTTCCACCCGCTTACGGTCGGAAATGTCGTGATAGCCGGCGTAGAAGCCCGCCATCTTGCCGTTGAGGAACAGAGGCGCGCACGACACGGAAACATCGAGCAGGGTTCCATCTTTCTTCCTGCGCTGCGTTTCCAGGGTAATGCGCTGGCCTTTTGTGAGCGCCTCGGTCACCCAGCGCGACTCCGCCAGGCGCTCCAGGGGCACCACGAGGTTCTCCAGTGGCTGTCCAACAACTTCCGCCGCTTCATACCCAAACATGCGCACGAAGGTCTCGTTGGCCAAGAGAACACAATGGTTGCTGTCCGCGATGCTGAGTCCATCGGGCGACGCCTGAAACATCTGCTCCAGAAATTGCAGCTTAATCGAGGCGGTCTGGTGATTTTCTTCGTGAGGTTCGGCGAGTGGCGGCACCGGACAAGAATGTTCTGAACACGCTCCGTTCGTAGGCGCGGACCCGTTTCCAGGCTTTTTTGAGGGAACTCTTCCGGCGTCGGCGGTTGCGGGTTGAACGAAGGCCGGCGGAGCTCCGCTCTCCAGCGCTTTCTTCAGCCGGTTAGCATGGGCAAGGTCCGCCCGTCCTGTTTGGGTGACACGATCACCCATCCGCGAATCCCCCCTCCGAATGCGCAGTCCAAGGCGATGGTAGAACGCGGAGTATTGCCCCGAAAGGTTACGGGGGTAATCCCAAAACAGATGGTTCAAAAAGGGCCGCGATTTTGCTGACTCTCGTAAGGCCGCTCGCCCGGAAACTTGTTGCATCGCGGTTACTTTGGTGAGCTTGTGGCATAGCCATTGCTCGGTGGTTGTGCTAGGGCGTGCCACAATGACCCTACTAATCTCACGCAGATACGGAGCTGGGTCCGCAGTGACTGGAACCCAGTGCGGAGAAATTTAAGCAAGCGGGGGGTGTGCGGATGAACTATCAAGGGGTTGTTTTGCATTCTCGCGTGCGTGTTGCGCTGCTGCTTTTTGCATTTGGAATGACAGCGCTTTCTGTCTCGGCGGAAACGCCGGGCGTCACTGACAACAGCATTCTGATTGGATCGTGCTCGCCACTGGATGGCCCGGCACGCTTCCTGGGCAACCAGACTGTTCTGGGCGCGACATCTTACCTTCATGCCATTAACGATGAAGGCGGAGTATTTGGGCGCAAAGTGCAACTGCTAGCCTTCGACGATGGATACGATCCCGACAAGGCGCCGGCATGTTTCAAGCGCATGACCAAAGAAGGGGTTTTCGCGCTGGGATTTTTTGTGGGCACGCCGACCGCGAAGGTTTATGTACCCATGGCGCAAGAAGAGAAGATTCCTGTGGTCGGCCTTTTCACCGGCGCGCAGATGCTTTACGAGCCGCTCAAGCGCTATGTCATCAACGTACGCGCTTCTTATTACGATGAGACCCGGGAGCAGATTGACAGGCTCTGGGAGGTAAATGTCCGCAAGATCGGAGTGATCTACCAGGACGACGCGTTTGGAAAAACCGTGCTCGATGGAGTGAAGCTGGCGCTGCAGAAACACAACTCCTCTCCTGCTGCAGTGGGCACCTTCCCGCGCAACACCCTGGATGTGAATGACGGGATAAAGAGCGTGATGGCGGCGCGCCCACAGGCGGTGGTCGTGGTCGGACCTTATGCCCCGGTGGCGGCGATCGTCAAAAAGGCGCATGCAGAGGGCTGGCGGCCGCAATTTCTGACGGTTTCTTTTGTCGGTACCGAAGAATTCATTAAGGAAGCTGGGCAGGACGCCGAAGGGACGATCATCACGCAGGTGGTTCCTCCATACGATCGTACCGACTATCCCACGGTCGCTTTGTATCGCAAGTATCTCTCGAAATATTATCCGGACACGCCGCCGAGCTTTGTGAGTCTTGAAGGCTTTGTGGACGCGATGGTGGTGGTTGAGGGATTGAAGCGCGCGGGAAAAGATGTGACCCGGGAAAGATTCATTTCAGCCATAGAGTCGATCCACGAATTGAACATGGGTCTGGGACCGAAGCTGATGCTGGCGTACGGCTCGATGGACCATAAGGGCTTCGATAGCGTCTATCCGACAGTGGTGAAAAGCGGCCAGCCAACGCTGTTAACCAACTGGTCGGCTATAGGGAAAGCCACGAGTGGAACGTCGATGGCCTCCTCAGCTGCGTCGGCGGGAAGACAGTAATTCTCGCTACTTTGTAGAAACCCATTTCATGCGAGGAAGTTGCGCTTGCAATTTCCTCGCGTCCCTTCGCACCTGCTTCATTACAGATGCATCTCTGCCCAATCCCTCCGCATCGAATGAATTAACCAGGTAGTTAATTCGTAAACTTTTGTCAATGGGTCGGAGGTGACCTTATGGGGGCAACAAGAAAGACAGGCTTCGTGAGAGCGGCCGGTGCGCTGCTGGCAGTCGGGCTGTTGGGCGCAACGCTCATGGCCGAGACTGGCGCGGCCTCGCGGTACGACAATCAGATTCAGACGACTGTGTCGCAGAAACTTGCAGCCAAGCGAGAGTTCAACAACGTCAAGGCCAGCGTAGCAGAAGGGATCGTGACCCTTACCGGTTCGGTCGATCTTTATCAGGGAAAGCTGGACGCGGCGAAAGTTGCGCGGAAAGCCGCGCACACGCAAGGCGTTCGCAACCTGTTGGATGTGGCTGGTCCCAACGTGCCGGATGCGCAACTCCAGGAGAAATTGGCCAAGAAGCTGCGTTACGTGCGCGTCGGCTATGACATCACATTCGACTACTTCGCTCTGGCAGTGAAGGACGGAGTGGTCACAGTTGAGGGTCAGGATCGAACTGGACTGGGACGCGACGAGGCTCTGTTCGACATTGCGACCACGCCAGGCGTGAAGGACGTGATCGAGAACATTTCGCTGGAACCCGTTTCGCAGTTCGACGACGGACTGCGCCTGCGGGCACTGCGAGTTATTTATGGTGACTCGGTGTTGAGCAAGTATGCGATTGATCCGGCGAGTCCGATTCGCATCATCGTCGACAACGGGCACCTGACACTCTACGGTTCGGTCGACAACAAAATGGATAAAGAGGTTGCCGGAATGCGGGCCAACCAACTCTTCGGCGCCTTCAGCGTCGACAACAAGCTGCAGGTTGAAGGAAAGTCGGGCCAGCAGGGATTGTAAGGTTGATGTAGCGGTGAGGAAGAAGGGTGCGGCCGGGGGCCGCGCCCTTTCTCTTTTGTTGGCGTCTATTTCGGTGGCGTGTGTTGGAACGGCAGCTTGGTGTAACGCGCTTTCTCAACTTCGATAATCAGAGCGACTCGTCCTTCGGGATTGCGAAACGGGAAGGGCTTTCCAGTGTATTTATGCGAAATGGGATCCATGATCTTCAGATCTGGGTCGGGTCGGCGCTCGATCACGCGGCCGCGGACTTGGACTTCCTCGTAGGGATCGGTGAAGTCGACTAATGGACAGCGCCACTCGCGGATCGCGACGGGTGTTCTTTGCCTTGAGCGAATTTTCTCCTGTGCAAACGACGATGTGTTCGGCTTCGCGGCCGACCCACACCGGCACGGACTGCGGCGAACCGTCGGGCATGAGCGTGGCAAGGTGGGCAAAGTTAGGACGGTCGATTAGATTCTTCGCATCTTTTGTCAGTACGGGCATGGGCACTCCTTAACAGCAGACTCAGGGAAGCCGGTTGATCAGTGAGGCGACGTAGCCGGCGCCGAATCCATTATCAATATTTACCACGCTGACATTCGATGCGCAGGAGTTGAGCATGCCCAGCAGCGCCGCCATTCCTTTGAATGACGCGCCATAGCCAACGCTAGTGGGTACGGCGATCACAGGAACGCCGACCAGGCCTCCGACGACGCTGGGCAACGCGCCTTCCATGCCGGCGCAAACTATGACCACGCGCGCCCGGGTCAGCGCCTCGCGATTAGCCAGGAGGCGATGAATGCCAGCGACCCCGACGTCGTAGAAATGTTCTACGTCGTTGCCCATGACTTCCGCAGTCACAACGGCCTCTTCGGCCACGGGGATGTCGCTGGTTCCAGCGGAGACGACGGCGACGATGCCTTTGCCATATTTCGTGGGATCACGCTGCAGGACGATGGCGCGGGCAAGGTCGCGATATTCCGCGGCGCGAACTTTTTTCTTGACCGCGGCAAATTGTTTTTCATTGACGCGCGTGGCCAGGATGTTGCCGCCGTGCTTGGCGAGGCGGGTGAAAATTCCCGCGACTTGTGCCGGCGTCTTGCCCTCCCCGAGAATCACTTCAGGCATGCCATTCCGCAGAAAACGGTGATGATCGACTTTAGCGAAGCCCAAATCTTCGAACGGCAGATGACGGAGGCGGGCGACCCCTTCGTCGGGCGTGAGTTTGCCTTTGCGGACTTCGTCGAAAAGTTTGCGGATGGATTCAGCGTTCAAAGAAGCACTCAGCGTCCGGCTGTGAGCATTCAGCCGAGAAATTCTAGATTAGCACTTCGAGCGGAGATCAGTTCAGGCGTGAGCGGATCGCGAGGGCGGACGAGAAATCGCCCGGACTTTGGCGATCACGGTCGCGCAAACTTTGCGGGCCATCCCGGGCTCATCGAGGTGAGCGAGAAAAAGGCGGCGCAAGCCGCTGGGTGCGACTTTGCCAGCGAGATAGGCGTCATAGATCCGGCTGCCGATGCGACAACCCAAGTCCTGGGCGATGGAGTCGAACTTGCCTTTGTCGGAGCGAATAGCAGCCTGCGCCAGTTTTTCACAAGCTGCGCGAGAGATGGGCAACGAGTCTTCAACTGCGGGGCGCGAAGGATAGAGCACTCTGGAGCCGAAATAGGCCACCGCATCTTCGATTACGCGCGCATAGAAATCGTCGACCGGATTTTTGCGGCCGCTGTTGCCATTTTGTTCAACGTTGCCGTTCAGACGCTGCGGCAGCCCCTGGCATGCCTGATGCAGGAAGCGGGTCGCATCTTCAGCGGCGTGCAGCATCTGAAATTCGCGGACATAAAAAGCGTTAACTTGCGGCAGGTAAGCGCTGCCACGTTCTTCAACGCGCGCGAGCATGGCTCCGCGCTCCGCTTCGTCAATGCCATTGCGCGACAGCAGGCGGCGCAGCATTCCTTCGGACGAGGCGCCATAAACCTCCGGCAGCATGTCGACCAGGAATTTGGGCTGCGTGCTATTGTGCGGTGAGTACCGGTTGATTTCGAGAAAGCGGACCAGGCTATCGATCAGGTTGTAGATGGTGGGGGTGAAGTCGGGACCGTCGTCGCAGCGGCTCCACTGATCGAGAAATAGGCGGTAGCTTTCATACTTTTCCAGCGGGGTGGCGTTGAAGACGCACAGCACTTCATCGTTGACGCGAACGGCGTCCACCTTGGGAGTGGGCTCTCCGGCGGCGCGCCAGTAGAGCGCGTCGATGTTCTGCAGTACGGTAAGAATTTTCGCCTCCGGCATGAACTGGTGCAGTTCCCGCGGCAAATGGCTGGGAGCAAGATGTGACTCGCCAAACAACACAAAAATCACGGCGTCGGGATGGCGCAGTCGGATTTCGGCGATTTTGGCGGCGGCGTGACGATCGCGTGCGCCGATCTTGCGCAGATCCTCGCGCGATATACAGTCGAGGCCATAGAGGGCGTCGGCGTGATCGCGCGCCGTAACCAGTAAGTTGTAAAACGGCGTCCAATCATATCCCCAGTCGAGGTCGAAGCGAATGCGCTGGCGAAGTTCGCTCTCGTCGATTTCGCGGCGCCACCACTCGTCGAGAATGTGCTGGTCGCGGGCGTAAATGGTTTCAACTCCAAGCACCACCGGACGGTCGCCCGCCAGCGCGCGCTGCTCGAACAACGATGCGGCGTGGCGCTGCGCGGCCGGCAACGCATGGTAGTCGCCGATGAGGACTACGTCGGCGGAATGCAACGCGCTTTGAATCTGGGCAGAGTCGAGCACGGAATCGTAACTGCGAAAGGCCTGGCTGAATTCCCGAAGATATTTGCGCCGGTGGTGCGAGTCCTGGGCGCGGATTTCGCGCTCCACTCCCGCCAGCGCATGCAACTGAGCAGCGCTCCGGCGAGATCGAAGATTGGCGGTGCTGGCCATAAATCAGCTTCTAGCTTTTAGCTCCTAGCTTTTATCCCTTCATCTTGACTTCCACTTCACCTACTACCTATGCTCCGTTGTCGGGGCAATGCTCCAAATTGCTTCGCCCGGAGGCCTTTTGCCCAACCATCCGCCGCAGAATCTGACCATCGCTACCACGGGGGCCAGCGGGGCTATTTTCCTGCGGCAGTTGCTGCTTGCCGTGGAAGGCGACCGGCGCGTCGAGACAGTAAACTTCGTCGCTTCCGACAGCGCGCTGCGGGTCATGGCCGAAGAGTTGGGCCTGAAAGGCCGGTCCAACCTGGTGGGCCAGATTCTCGGCGGTCGCACTTCCCGAAAAATCAAAGTTCAATCGAACGCCGACATCGGGGCTAACGTGGCCAGCGGTTCTTATCCCGCCAATGCCATGATCGTGATCCCATGCAGCGTGGGCACTTTGGCCCGTATCGCCAACGGCGTCGCTTCCCACCTGATCGAGCGCGCGGCTGACGTCGCTCTCAAAGAGAAGCGTCCGCTGGTGCTGTGCGTGCGCGAGACGCCGCTCAACCAAATCCACATCCGCAACATGTATCGGGCCGCCGACGCCGGGGCCACGGTCTTCCCGTTGATCCCGGCCTTCTATTACGGCCCTGCTTCATTAGATGAAATGGCTCGCGAATTCGCCTATCGCGTGCTGGCTCATCTAGGCCTTCCCCAGCCCGCCGCCTTTCGTTGGAAAGGCTGACAGCACAATGACTTGGCGGCCTAAGGAAAATTCTCAGCCACCTCAGTAATATCGGCGGCGGGAGCCTAGGATTTCAGTGTAGAGAGCCAAAGGTGCAGGGGGCAGATGCCCGCCGGTCATGTACGGGCGGGGGCGGCGAAATTCCCAGCCCGAAAAAGGGCGGGTCTTGAGGCGCCAGGGCTCATCTGTTTAGGAATAAGCCGGTTCAGCAAAATTGAATAAGACCATGCAAACCCAGTGCTGCATCGTCGGCGGAGGCCCCGCCGGCATGATGCTGGGCTTTCTGCTGGCTCGCGCCGGCATCGACGTCGTGGTACTGGAGAAGCATCAGGACTTTCTGCGTGATTTCCGGGGCGACACAATTCATCCGTCGACCCTGGAGTTGATGTGGGAACTCGGCATCCTCGAGGAGTTCCTCAAACGTCCGCATCAGGAAGAGCGTGAACTGGCTGGCCAGGTCGGCAACGAAACCGTGAAAATAGGCGACTTCACCCACCTTCCGACTCATTGCAAATTCCTCGCGTTCATGCCGCAGTGGGAGTTCCTGAACTTCATTCTCGAACAAGCAAAAAAGTATTCAGGATTCCACGTGATGATGCGGGCGGAGGCGACCGACCTGCTCGAAAACGATGGACGCATTGCCGGAGTAAAGGCAAAGACTCCCAATGGAGATGTGGAGATTCGAGCGCCGCTCACTGTTGGCGCCGATGGGCGGCGGTCAACAGTGCGAGATCGTGCCGGGCTTTCAATCATCGATTTGGGTGCGCCGATGGATGTGTTGTGGATGAGACTTAGCTCTCGCGAGGGTGATCCCGGCCAAACTCTGGGTCGGGCCGAAACCGGCAAAGTGTTTGTGATGATCTATCGCAAGGATTACTGGCAATGCGGGCTCGTGATCCCTAAAGGCGCGGCGGATGCCCTTCGCGAGCGAGGGATTGAAAAATTTCGTGAAGAGATCGCGAATCTTCAACCATTCCTGCGAGATCGCGTCGGCGAACTGCGGGACTGGAATGACGTGAGCCTGCTGACGGTGAAGGTGGATCGCTTAAAGCAGTGGTCCCGCCCGGGTCTTCTATGCATTGGCGACGCCGCGCATGCGATGTCGCCGGTGGGCGGCGTGGGCATCAATCTTGCGATTCAGGATGCGGTGGCCGCGGCAAATCTGTTGTACGGAAAATTGGCTTCGGGGAATGTAACCGACAACGACCTGCACGCGGTGCAGTGGCGCAGGGAGTTTCCGACGCGCGCCACGCAGAAGTTGCAAGTGGTGGTGCAAAATCGAGTAATCCGGCGAGTTCTCTCCAGTTCTCAGCCACTGACGCTGCCCTGGCCGCTCAGATTGCTGCGCCGATGGCCTTACTTGCGCCGCATTCCTGCCCGCATCATCGGAATCGGATTCCGTCCGGAACACGTGCGCACGCCTGAGGTAACGCGCGGTTCGTAAGCGAGTATTTTCTGATTTGCCCTCACGGCGCGATGCTACTATCTCAGGCTTGAACGTTCTTTCGTCATTCCACCGAGACTGCGGACATTCTATGTTTCAGAAGCAAACGATCTCTCGGACCTTTCGCCGCGAAAAGCGAGCCCTCTTTCTTGAGCTGCTGATCGTACTCCTGTTTTCCGGCATACAAGGTTCTTCCGCGGACGAACGGAATCCTTTGGCGGGCAGTGCCAAGGCGGCGAAGGCAGGGGAGTACGAGTTCCGCATAAACTGCGCGCTATGTCACGGACTGGGTGCGCGGGGTGGAGGGCGCGGGCCGGATCTGACACGGGCGGTAAAGAAACACACGCACAACGACGCGGAGATGTTTCAGGTCATCAGCAACGGAATTCCCGGAACCGCGATGCCGGCCAATGGAACCAACGGGCAGGGCGTGGGGATGACGGACGAAGAGATTTGGCAGATCATCACCTACATTCGAAGCCAGGAGGTGAAGGCTCCGGCTCATCCGGCTGGCAATGCAGCGCACGGCAAAGAATTGTTTTACGGCGATGCGAACTGCTCCCTATGTCACATGATTGAGGGCAAGGGCGGACGGCTTGGGCCTGATTTGACCGGAGTGGGCGGTTCGCGTACGCGCGCGGCAGTCATCGATTCGGTGCGCGATCCGAGCCGGAGGCTGGCTTGGGGATTGACCGAGGCGACCAAAGAGTTTCCGCAGGAATATGAGACCGCAACCGCGGTCACTAAGGACGGGAAGGAAATCAAGGGCGTGACGCTGAATGAAGACAGCTTCAGCGTGCAGATCATGGACACCAGCGAGCAAATTCATTTGCTGGAGAAAGACAAATTAAAGTCATTTCAAAAGACCCGGCAGTCAGCGATGCCCTTGTACGGCAAAGACTTGTTGAGCGATAAAGATCTTGAGGACATAGTGGCCTACTTGACCAGTGTGGGGGCGAAATGAGTTGGCGGGGCTGGAGTGACGGCCGAACAACAGCTTTTGACCGCGAAGAACTCAGAGTAATGCCGCAGAGATCGCTGAGGAACGTCACACTAATCTGCATGGCTTGCGGACTTATCGTGGCATCGGCAACCAGTCAGGTTACGTTCGAGCGGCTGGTGAATTCTGCCAAGGAGCCGCAGAACTGGATGACTTACTCGGGCGATTATTCCGGGAAGCGGTTCAGCGCGCTCAATCAGATCAATCTGCAAAATGTGCAGAAGATGGTTGCGAAATGGGCTTATCAAACGGCAGCGACTGGAAAGCTGGAGACTACGCCGCTGGTGGTCGACGGAATTCTCTACGCAACCGCGCAGGACAACCGTGCGTTTGCGCTGGATGCGCGGACCGGGCGACCCCTCTGGATGTACCAGAGGCAGTTGCCGGGAGACATTCGTCCGTGCTGCGGGCGGGTGAATCGCGGGCTGGCGATTTTGGGTGACAAAGTGTTTCTCGGGACGCTCGATGCACACATCATCGCGCTTGATGCGAAAACCGGAAACGTCGTGTGGGACAAAGTCGCGGCCGACTATCGCACCGGGCACAGCTTTACGGTGGCTCCGCTGGCGGTGAAGGATCTCGTGGTGATCGGCGTTTCCGGCGGGGAATATGGCGTGCGCGGATTCATTGACGCTTACGACGCCGCAACGGGCGACCGAAAGTGGCGCTTCTATACGGTACCGGGGCCGGGCGAACCCGGGCACGACAGTTGGCAGGGTGATTCGTGGAAGGTGGGCGGAGCTCCGGCGTGGAACACCGGGACGTACGATCCGGCCACGAATCAGATTTTCTGGCCTACGGGAAATCCTGCGCCGTCCAATCGCGGCGAGGGGCGCGCGGGCGATAACCTCTACAGCAACTCGCTGCTGGCGCTGAACGCCGACACGGGCAAGATGAATTGGTATTTCCAGTTCACCAAGCACGACGAGCATGATTGGGATGCGACGCAAGTTCCGGTGATGATCGAAGCGGGCGGCAAGCATCTGATCGCGCAGGCCGACCGCAATGGGTTTTTCTACGTGATCGATCGCAGCAACGGCAAACTGATTTCGGCAACGGCTTACGGCAAGACCACTTGGAGCGATACGAAGGATGCGGAAGGCCGTCCGGTGGCGAACAATCAGGCTTCGCCGACTCTCAATGGACGTACGATTTGCCCGGGCGCCCTGGGGACAACGAACTTCATGGCTCCCACTTACGATCCGCAAACGTCGCTGTTCTACGTGACGGCGCGCGATCAATGCGACACGTTCAGCACGGCACCGCAGCCTTACGAGGCGGGCCACGCGTATTACGGGAGCGCGTATTTTCCGTCAGAAGAGGCTGAACCTTATCGCGGATTTTTGAAGGCGATCGATCCTACGACCGGGCAGGTGAAGTGGGCGTTCGAGCACACCTCGCCAACCTGGTCGGGCGTACTTTCGACGGCTGGAGGGCTGCTGTTCTCGGGGGACGCGGAAGGAAATTTCATCGCCTTCGACGCGGCCTCGGGTAAGCCTGTGTGGCACTTTCAGATGGGCGGCGCGGTCTATGCCGCGCCCATGGCGTTCGCAGTCGATGGCAAAGAATACGTAGCAATAGCCGCGGGCAGCGCGGTGTATGCGTTCGGGCTGCCGTAGCGTTTGTTGACCACTAGTTTTGACTATGATCTAATATAGTAGTCATGAAAGAAATTGCAATTTCAGAGTTCAAAGCGAAGTGCCTCGCACTGCTCGATCAGGTACAGAAAACGAAAAAGCCAATTCGCATAACGCGCTTCGGCAAACCCGTTGCAGAAGTTGTACCAGCCAGTCCGGTCCGGTTAGCAGACTGGATGGGTTCCATGAAGGACCGCATCCAGATCCTGGGAGACATTGTCACCCCTGCCAGCGACGAGAGTGACTGGGAGGTTCTTCGCGATTGAGGCTTTTGCTGGACACTCATATCTGGCTATGGAGTTTGCGGGAGACCGGTCGCCTTGGCGTGGGAGTGCGTCAGGCGATGCGAAACGCGGAAAATGAACTTTGGCTTTCTTCCATCAGTACCTGGGAGGCATTGATTCTGCATGAAAAGGGTCGCATCCATATTGTTGGAGACCTCGACGAGTGGGTCGCCGAGTCTACCGCGCCTTTCCTCGAAGCTCCACTAACCCATGAAATCGTCAGGTTCTCCCGCCTGCTTCCTCTGCCGCAACGCGATCCTGCTGACCGATTTCTGGCCGCCACAGCACATGTTCTCGGCCTCACTCTAGTAACAGCAGACGCAAACCTGTTAGGACTCGGGGACATTTCGACGTTGGCAAACCGCTGACGACTCGAAACCGCGTTGCATATATCATCTCGTTCAGCCTCTTTCTATTGCCTTATCCGGTTACCCGGATTCCCCCGATTGACGCGAGCGCGCGTTTCGTAATAATCTGCACCCAACACCGGAAAGGAGGTGGTCGGATGAAAAGTTCTGAAGGCAGTAGTAGATGTACTCAAAGACCAGGTGAGGTGGCTGAGACTTAGAGCGGGTTGCTCTAAGCGGGGCTTCGGGCGCAGTTTAGACCGGCGCCAGAAGCTACAGCCCGCACACTACCGGTGAATAAGGATTGGATCCGCCTGGCGCAGGTCGGTCAGGATCCCGGAGTCGCCGTAGAGGCCACGTAGAGTGACCACCTCTTGGTCAATCCCAAACAGTCCACCGGACGGCTCGCAGGTTTCGACTTGCGAGCCGTTTGTTTGTTTCGTTCCCTTTAGTTTTCGGAACTCGCTTTCTCCTCACACGAGTTTCAGCGCAACTCCCATGCGCCTCCTGCTGTGTTACACTTTTTGATTCATACTGACAAACTGTTGCACGCAGGACGCCCAATCCAGAAATGCTTCTTTCCAAAGAATATGTGGGCTATCTGGCCCGTGAAGTTACCAAGAAACTGATAGCTGGCAAGTTCATTGAGACCTCGGCCGTCCCCGCGGTAACCGAGCGAGTGAACGCTGCTCTGGTCGACGAGCTTTCGCTGGAGGACCGCATCAACGATGAAGTGCGCGTCATCCTCGAAGCCTACTCGGAAGAAATGCAGAAGAGCGGGGCTAACTATCAGGAGATGTTTCGCAAAGTAAAATCGGAACTGGTGCGAAAATATAAGGCGGTGCTGTGAGACTGAGCCGCGACAAAGTGAACGTGCTGGCCCGCGCGGTTTCAGAAGTGCTCAAGCAGATGGACGAGGTCGAGTTTATCGAAGACCCCAACACCATCCGTCAGGAGACGCGCAAGATTCTCGAAGAGCTGCTTAATCAGGAAGCCCGAATCGACGTTGCCGCGCGGCAGAAAATCGAGAGCCAGAAACGCACCATCCTCGAAGGCTCGCAAGAGTGGGACATCCTCTACCGCAAGTACTACAACGAGGAAGTCAAAAAATTAGGCGTCTAACGCCCCCTTCCCGACTGGCAAGTCTTTGTCAGACAATCTTCCGCAGAGGTGATCGATGGCAAGTCCCATCAGCGAGGTGAAAGCCATCGTCAAGCGCGTTGCCGAGGAGGCCGGCTTCGACGTCGCGGGCATCGCTCCCGCCACTGACGCGCCTGAACTTAAGAATTTCCCCGAGTGGATTGCCGCTGGCCATGCCGGCGAAATGAAATACATGGAAGCGCGCGATGATCGCGGCGATCTCAAGCGCGCTTCCCTCGCCCGCGTAGCGCCTTGGGCGCGCAGCGTGATCGTCTGTGCCATCAACTACAACACCGCGAATCCCTACTCGACTCAAATGCACGATTCCAGCCGCGGATGGATTTCGCGCTACGCGTGGAGCGACGATTACCACGACGCCGTCCTACACCGACTGCAGAAAGTGGAAGCCGCCCTACGCCAGGCTGTGCCCGCGGAATCACAACCGACGCTGACCACGCGCTCCTACGTTGATACAGGCCCGATCGTGGAGCGCGTTTTTGCCAAGTACGCGGGAGTCGGATGGCTGGGGAAGAACACTTGCATCATCAATCAGAAAAAAGGCTCGTGGCTTTTTCTAGGAGTGATCCTTACATCCCTCGAACTTGCGCCCGACATGCCCGCGCCCGACCGCTGCGGCACCTGCACCCGCTGCATCGAGGCCTGCCCGACGGACGCGCTGCTGGGCCCGTACCAACTCGATTCCAACAAATGCATTGCCTACCTCACGATCGAAAAACGCGGATCGATTCCGGAAGATCTTCGCGCTGGAATAGGCCGTCACGTTTTTGGCTGCGATATTTGTCAGGACGTCTGTCCGTGGAATCGCAAGGCGCCGGCTTCGAGCGCGCCTGAATTTCAACCTCGCGCCGGGTTAGTGAATCCCGCTCTTGCCTGGCTGGCAGAAATGTCTGCGGAAGAGTTTCGGCGCGCCTTCCGCGGATCGCCGATCCGCCGTACGAAGAGGTCAGGACTGCGCCGCAACGCCGCCATCGCGATGGGGAATAGTCGAAACCCGGAATTTTTGCCGGTGCTTGAGAAACTCATCAGCGATGAAGATGAATCTGTCGCTGAAAGCGCGCGCTGGGCGAGCACCCAATTGCGGACATCGCACAAATAACCATACCACCCAGAACAGCGCCATATTCGTTTTATGTTCGCCTATTCTCATCCTGAGAATTAGGCACTTCCGTAACTGGCCCTTGCGATTACCAGCAACTAATCTTGGATGAAAGGGTTCTTAATTAGTGGGTTTAAACCGAGCCGTCTGGGGGGAGCATATTGTCACGCCACATTCAGTCTATGCGGCGCGTTTTCATTAAGTTAGCCGTCATGATTTTGGCTTCTGCCTCCTTGGCGGGCGCCTCTGCAACGCTGCTTCTGGAAGAACCCTACGGCAGGATGGGATTCTTTACAGCGACTGGTCATGCAGCCGTGTATTTATCCGGCGTTTGCGCAGACACTCCCCTCCGCCTCCGTCGATGTGCACCCGGCGAAACCGGCGTTGTGATCAGCCGCTATGACGAGGTTGCTGGGCATGACTGGATTGCGATTCCCTTAATCCCGTACCTTTACGCAGTCGAACGTCCGGAAGACGTGCCGCTGTTTGCGAATGCGAAAATGGCCGCCTTCCTGCGGGATCGCTACCGCCGTAAATATCTGGAAGATATTGCCCCCGACAAGACTAACGGTGAAACTCCCGGCGGAAACTGGTACCAGCTGGTCGGTTCGTCCTACGATCGCACAATTTACGGCTTCGACATTGAGACCACTCCGGAGCAGGACGATGCCTTGATTCGCAAGTTGAATGCCTCGCCGAACCGATCTCATTTTCATCTGGTCTCGAACAACTGCGCCGACTTCGCCAAAGGCGTGCTGAACTTCTACTACCCGAAATCGCTGCACCGCAGTCTGGTCGCCGATATTGGCATCACGACGCCGAAACAGATTGCGAAGATGCTGACCAAGTACAGTGCCCGGCATCCTGAGCTGCAGTTTTCGCGCATCATCATTTCGCAGGTGCCCGGCAGCATGCCGCGCAGTA
The DNA here is from genome assembly GCA_937879855.1 of uncultured Acidobacteriaceae bacterium. Lineage (GTDB taxonomy): Bacteria > Acidobacteriota > Terriglobia > Terriglobales > Acidobacteriaceae > Sulfotelmatobacter. Next base: position 111,015 of record CALFMO010000067.1, read on the forward strand.
CAAACGTGCACGGTGTCGTCGAATCGTTCTTCAAAGCCAAAAAGTACATCGTGCCTAGTGTAGTGGTCAGCCCCATCTTCGCCGGATGTGTCGCGGCGGCATACGTTGGCACTGGCGCCGGCCACTTCGAACCGGCGCGCGGCGCTCTGGTGTTCGTGGTGGGAGGCGAACCAGAACGGCCGATGGGCGCTGAAGATCGCCGGGCTTATCAGTTGCAACTGAAGCATTTTCTGGCTGGCGCCTATCCCGAACGGCCGGGACGAAAGGTCGACAAGGCGTGGGCGAGAGTGCAATCGAAGGCCAAGACCGCCGTTGACGATCAGGGCCGCCCGGTTCTTGATATGAGGGTTGGCGAGAGTCTAGTACAGGTTGGCGCGACGGCCGACAACGTCCTGAGCAGTAACGCTTCGCCCGAAATGATGCGTCAGCTGCTTGAGGCACGCCTCCAGGCTGAGTTACGACAATCGCGGCACGGCCTCTCAGAATCCGAAGTGACCCGCGACTGGGAACTGCTGCAGAAGACGATGGCGGAGACTGATTCCCCGGTTGCGACTCACATCTCCCTCCGCTCCGAGAATATTCGCGGCAACCGGCCGTAACTGACGGACTGGTCAATGGCCTAGAGCAGCAAAGGAAAAGGCCGCACCCTCAGGAGGCGGCCTTGAATGTTCTTATCGTTACTTCGTTACTTTTGTTCCTGCGGGGGTGGCGCCGGAACGGCTGCGCCCGGCACGTTCGGTTGTCCTTGCTGTTGCTGCTGCAGTTGCAACTGACGCTGCTGCATCTCCTGTAGCATCTGCTGCGGCGTTTTTACGGCGGGCTGATCGGAAGAGGAAGGCTGCTGCTGTTGCTGTTGTTGTTCCGCTTCGGCGGCAGCCTGGTCTGCGGCGTCATCCGTATCGTCGTTCGCGGCATTCGCCTCGGGTTGTGGCAATCTCGCCCCCGGATTTCCGGTGTGCGGTCCGATTCCCGCTTGCGGCTGTTCTGCGATTGCAGGGCTATTCGAGCCGCCATTTTCCTGCGGACTTTTTGCCACCAGCACCACTCGCGTCAGCACGGAATTGTCTGCCGGAGACCCCAGCAGCACATAGTTGAACCGTGATCCATTCAAAAGTTCGGCGATGACTTCCCGCGCTGGGCCCGGGCCCAGATGAGTGACCACACGCTCGGTCGCAGGCGGAATTTCAATCTCCGCCCCGGTCTGTTTGCGTACGGCGCGCAGGATGTCGCCCAAGGTCGAGTTGGGCGCGACAATCGTCAACTGCGAATTCTGATAACTGACCTGCGGCGGTACGGGTGCCATCGAATCCAGAGGCATCGGCTGTACAGGCCCGGTTGGTCCAGAGGGTAAGAGAGGTAGCTGTGGCTTTTGGGCTTTCTTCGTCTTGGTCTTGTTTGTCGTCTTGTGGTGCTCGCTCTGCGTGGTATCCGCACTCGCCGGGCCCACGACCCCAAGACATAACGCTCCCAAGCACAGGACAACGGTTCCAGCACGCCTACCGAATTTTCGTCCCGAGCTCATCCTAACTCCTCAGGCGGTTGCTTTAGGGGAACACCGCAAGACCGACTCATGCCGATTTTATCATCGCTACGACGTTAAGAAACCGGCGGAAATAGACCCACCGGATGGAACGATAGAGCCCAGAGTTCTTGCAGTGGTTGCGGACGTGGCCCGGAAATCTTGAGATTCTCGAACTGGATTGCAGTCAACCATTTCGGTCGGGGCTAAATCTTAACAGGGTAAGGCTAAAGGGGCGTAAACTGAACCCAGCCTTGTCAACTCGATGAAAGTAAAGGCGGAGTTCAAAATGAACCTGGTCCGCAGCCTCACCCCCGCTCTGTGGATTGCCCTGTCTGCCCTGGCATTGTCACCTTTGAGCACCCATGCGCAGAGCTGTCAGACCTCGGCCGATCTGGACGATTCCACCCGGAACGCCATCACAGCCGCTGGGCAACGCTATTTTGGCATGGCTGCGAAGGGCGACGTGGCATCGATGCGCCAGAATTCCATCCCTAGCCTCGCTTCCGATTTCGGCGGGATCGAGGCCACGGTGAAAGACCACGAGCGCGATCTGGCGGCTGCCCAGGCAACGCTGAAAGGCGTCTTTCTGCTCGACGGTTCCACTCCTTCGCCGCACGCCGAGTTTTACTGCGGAGTGTTCGGTAAAACCGGCCAGACCGCAAACAGCGCCGTCTTCTACCTCGACAATCTCCCGGCCGGCAAGTATGGCGTGGTTCTCTTCGACGCCAATTCACCGCAAGGCCGAACCATGTTTTCCCTGATTCTCCAGCAGGAGGGAACGGACTGGAAATTGGGAGGCCTCTACGTCAAGTCTGCCCAAGTCGCGGGCCACGACAGCGAGTGGTTTCTGGCCCGCGCGCGCGAATACAAGACCAAGGGGCAGCTGCATAACGCATGGTTTTTCTTCACGCAGGCGCGCCTGCTGGTATCCCCGCTCCCGTTTATGGGGACGCTGGCCACCGACAAGATCGCGGACGAGGCGCAGAGCACGCAGCCGCCCGACCTGCCCGTGGGAAAAACGGTTGACCTTCCGGCTGGAACCGCTACTTACAAGCTGATCTCGATCTTCCCGCAACCCGTGGGGAACGATCTCGATTTGATCGTAAAGTATCAGGCTGCGGATATCTCAAACTCTAACCAGACCTATTCAGGAAACGTGGCTGTTATCAAGGCGATCGCCAACAAGTATCCAGAAGTGCGCGGCGCCTTTGCGGCCATCGTGGCCCGTGCCGTTGACCCGACTGGGCGCGACTACGGAACACTGCTGGCAATGAAGGACATTAAATAGCGGTTGCCAACTCTGCTTAACTCTGCGTGACTTGCTCCAACGTGCACTCTTTAGGATCTTTGTCGTCGCGCAATCCTAAGAATACGGGAGCGCGCAGCTTTGGACCGCTGCCTGTGTTGGCTCCGCCGGTCCACTCCGCAAATTCGATTTCGGCTACTAACTCCGGCTTGACGAAACTCACCTTGCGGAGCGCGTCGACGTCGCCGTAAAACGGATTCCTGTTCGTCTCCAACTTCTCCAATACCTTCGCAATCTCGCCCAGCGATTTCTGATTGAAACCGCTGCCTGCCTGCCCCACGTGAATCAACCGACTCTGCTTGTCATACAGCCCGAGTACGAGCGAGCCAAAGTGCGTTCGACTGCCCTTGGTTTCCGTGTATCCACCGATGACCGCCTCCAGGCGATGTCGAATCTTGATCTTGAGCCACTCGCTGCTGCGGCGCTCTTCATAGCAACTGCTACGAAGTTTCGCGACAATTCCCTCCAGACCTTTGTTTCGAGCGATCTCAAACAGCGCTTTGCCGCGTTCCTCGAAGTGATCGGAATACCGCACCCCGTCGCCCGTCACCAGCACCGAGGCCAGCTTGCGCTTACGTTCTTCCAGTGGCACGCGCCGCCAGTCATAGCCATCCAGGTAGAGCAGATCAAAGGCGTAATAGAGAACTGGAACATCTGCATTTCCCGCCGCGTGCTGTCGCCCGGGACGGAAGCCTGTGCGCTGCTGCATCAGACTGAACGAAGCCTTTCCCTGCTCATCGAGCGCCACAACTTCGCCGTCGAGAATCGCAGTCTTCGCCTTGATGAGTTGGGCCATGTCCTTTAACTCCGGATAGCGCGCTGTCAGGTCGTTCTGATTGCGCGAAACCAGCCGCACCTTGCCGTTTTCGATGAACGCCACCGCGCGATAGCCGTCCCACTTGATCTCAAACAGCCATTCCGCCCCGTCAAACGGCTCCGTGATCGACTCCGCGAGCATGGGATAGATGGCGGAGGGCATCGGCCGCTTTACCGGCGTCCCCAACGACGAAGCTTGAACCACAGAGGACGGAGAGGGCGCCGCAGAGGTTTTCGAGCTGGTCTTAGATTTGGAAACAGATGAAGATGGGTTTTCCGCAGCCGCTACGCGCTTTTTTTCGTTTTTCTCCGCGTGCTCAGTGGGGGGTTCTTTGCGTTCTCGGCGGTTGGCGGTTGCTTTTTTTTTACCCCTGCAGCCGCAGATTTTTTCTGATCGAGCCTGGCCACCGCATCGGCCAACCATGCCGCCTTCAATTTTCCGCGACCTGTAGGCCGACTCTTCCACTCCCGCGAGCCCGCGTCGCCAGCCACCTGCTCGAGATTGCGTCCGCTGAGCACCGATTCGTCAAAGGCATCGATGTCGTATCCCTCCACTGCATGATCATCGTGCTTCTTGATCATCAACCATTCGTTGCCCTTGCTTCCCGGACGCCGCCCGCGCATCTTGATTAGCGCAAAGTCTCCCTTTAAGCGTTTGCCGTTCAAACGAAACTTCAGGTCGCCCTTCGCCAGCATCGACGCCGCTTCCGCTTCTGTGCCCGGAACATACTTTCCATTAACCGGCACCGGCGAGAGTGGCTGCCACGTGCCCACATCCCACACGATCACGGTGCCGGCTCCGTAGTTATTCTCGGGAATATTGCCTTCAAAATCGAAATAAGAAACCGGATGATCCTCAACCTGCATGGCCAGCCGCTTGTCGGCAGGATCGAGCGACGGCCCCTTCGGCACCGCCCAAGATTTCAGCACGCCTTCCATCTCCAGACGAAAATCGTAGTGCAGGCGCGTCGCATCGTGTTTCTGCACCACAAACCGATTCCCCGTCTTCGTCGCAATCTTCGGCGGAGGCTCCGGCGTTTCTTCAAACCGCCTTTTCCGCTTGTATTCTTCGAGTGCCATAGAAAACATTATTTAACCACAGAGTTGCACCGGCATGTGACGCCGACTGATTGTGTGGGGACGGGCGCCATTGCCTGTCCATGCGGAGCAACGCTCGGCTGCTGCCAAGAACTGCTATTCCCGATTCGATTTAAAATCCTCGCACTATGCAACGTGAATTTCCCGAAGTCCCCCTGGTTGGCGTTGGCGCCATCATTATCGAGGACTCCCGCGTCCTGCTGGTGAAGCGCGCGCACCCGCCGCTCCAGGCCGAATGGTCCATTCCCGGAGGCGTTCTCGAAGTCGGCGAACTGGTCCGTGAGGCCGCCATCCGCGAGGCCCGCGAGGAGACCGGGCTTATCGTCGAGCCCTCGGAGCTGCTCGGCGTGTATGATCGCATCCTGCGCAATCCCGCACAGCGCGTGCAATATCACTATGTTTTGATTGATTTTCTATGCCGCCGGGTTGCGGGCGATCTCTCGGCCGCCAGCGACGCCGCCGAAGTCCGCTGGTTCTTCCGTGAAGATTTGCCCGCGCTGCGCCTTGCCGAAGATACGCTTGACGTGATTTCGAAGGGATTTCATAAGTTAGGCCGGTGATTCGTTGCTGCCGGAATTTCCGTCGTCCGCCCACTCCGCGTCGCAGGAACGGCAGTGCCACCCGGGACGCTGCACCGGCAACGGTACGCGCAGGAATGCGCTCATGTAGGCGATAGGGCGGTCTAACGGCTCGAAGTTCACATCGAGCGATTGGCATTTGGGACAGCGCGGCTGCTCGTAGAGCCCTACGCCTTGCACGTAGAGACCTTCCAGAATCGGTTCGTCGAGGATTTGTTGCGCGTTGTCGGCGTCAGCGGCTCGTACCTTGAGTTTGATCCCGCCAATGAAATTCGAAATAAACCAGTCCAGGCGGACCAGGTTGTCGTCCCCGAGGAAGCATTCAATCCCCACCGACTCCAGACATCCCTTCGCCAGCAGCGCTTCCGGCAAATCGCGAAACTGGCGGAGGGTCACCAATTCCTGCAGAGCTATTTCCTGCCGCGGCTCCGGCGCCCGATCCTCGGGATATTTCAAGTGCCGGCGCTCCATTTCGTCTTCGAGCGCATCCCAAGCCATCTCGGTGAGCGATTCCGCGCTCTGGACCAAGCGCTGCAACTCTCCGTCGGTCATGCCAGCATAATTATCCGCGAGACGCCGGCGTTCTTCGCGCTGGTTAAGATCGGATTCGTCTAAATACGACACTAGTTAAGCTTACTTCGACTGCCCACTCTCGGCCAACTGTCTTTCCGCGCCAGTCAAGGCAACACACGCCTAAGAGATTGTGACTAATTAAAGAGCAGAGTCCAAGAAAGCGGCCGGCTTGCTCGGCGCCGTAATTGCGTTTCTGGGCATTTTCCTGGCGCGCCTGTTGAACAATCCTTATTTTGATCCGGCAGCCTCGATCGTTGTCGGACTCCTGCTCGCGGCCGTCTCGATCTTCTTGGGCCGGGAAAGTGGAGCACTGCTGATCGGAGAAAGAACGAATCGGGCAAGAGTGCGCCGCGTGAAAGAGATGATTCTGGCCGATCCTGCGGTCGAAAAAGTTGGAGACCTGCTCACCATGCAGCTCGGCCCCAATCAGGTGCTCCTAACGGTGAATATTCAGTTTCGGCGAGATTTTGATCTCGAGCAGCTGGAATCAGCCATTGAGCGCATCGAAGACGGCGTTCGCGAGAAGGAACCCATGATCCGGCATATCTTCATCGAGGCCGAGTCCTTCAAGCGCAACGTCGCGCCTTCGTCCAGAGCCGCTTGAGTCAAGAGAAAGCAAACGGTTCGGACTCGCCCTGCGATAGAGCCTTCGACCGCCTATCTCGGCCAACTGGCGATGCGACTGTTATGCCGACACATGACCACACTGGGGAATGCTAACGGACTTGAGCTGGTGGCTGGTCGCGAAGGATGTAAACAAATTGCCGGATCTCATGGCGTTCGCGTTCGGCCCGCTGCGCTGATTCTGTTGCGATTTGATTGTAGACCTTGAGTTCCGCTTCGGACTTGGCGACATCGCCAGTCTGACGGTAAGCCTGAGCCAGGCGAAAATGTGCCTCCTCCATCCGCATCTGTGGATCCGCCTGAATGGCTTGCCGGTAATCGGAAATCGCTCGGGGATAATCTTTCCGCTCAGAGTAGAGGATTCCCCGTTGCACGTAGGCCGCGGCAAATTTCGGGTCGACCTTAACCGCATGGTTCAGAAGCGACTCGATCTGTGCCGTACTGGCTGAGTGGGTCGGGCCGTCGCGCAGTTTCCAGAGTCCGACGGCATAGTAGTAGTTTGCCTCGGAGTTCTCCGGTTGCAGCGTCACGAAGCGGTGCAGTTTTTCGACAATTTCTTTGGACGGCGTTGACTCCGCGTTTTGCATTTTGCCCAAGAACAGGTAGGGAACTGGATCGCTGGGACTGAGGTCTGACGCTTCGCTAATTCGCTGCACCGCCTTATCGTAGGAGCCGAGCGCGAACCAGGACGCGCCGAGGCCGAGCAGCATGCGGACGGAATGAGGAAACAGACGATTGCCCTTGGTGAAGACTTCCACGGCGGGTTCCGGGGCATGATGCAGCAGAAGCTCAGAACCCCAGTCAAACACGTAAGATTCACGGGCGTCCATCTCCGCGGCGCGCTGGTATTCACGCACGGCTTCCAACGAATTACCTAGTTTCTCCTGCACATCCCCGAGCAAATGATGCAGTTCGGCGGTGTCAAAGTGCGGCAGCAACGCTTGAGCCCGGTCGCGGGCCCGCTCATAATTGCCGGCGTGCGCGTTCGCCAGCGCCAGTTCGTAGGAGTTTTCGTAGTCACCGGGTTTTAGTTCACCGGCGCGCTGCAGGTATGGAATCGCATCGTGGGCCTTGCCGTGCTCATCCAGCGCCTTGCCCAGAAGATGATTTGCCTCAAAGCTGTGCGGATCGCGTTCCACACTTTCACGCAGCGATTCTTCGGACGCGGCAACCGGCGCGGCGCCGTCCGGGGGTTGGCTTAAGGAGACCGTTTCTTTGGCAAGCGTTTCTCGGGTTCGAACAACCGTGTCGGGACCGTGTCCGCCGAGACTTGTCGTATCGGTTACACCTGCGACCGCGAACCGGGGTTGATCGAAGAACTCTGGTGATTGGGTGGAAGCGGGCTGCGAAGCTGGAGACTTTGCGGGCAACAGAACAAGATCAACAGTCTTCGCTTCCTTCGGACCAAAAAAGAGCGAAGGAACTTCGGTGTCGCTGTAGCCGGGCATCTGCGCCCGCAGTACATAGACCCCGCCGCTGAGGGTGGGAAAGTAGTAGTTCCCGTGTGAATCGGTACGAAGCGTTTGCGGTTGCGTGGAACTGTTCGCCTGCAGGCATAGGGTTGCGCCTGCGACGGGCTTTCCCTGCGAATCGCGCACGGCACCGCGCAACGACGCCGACTCCGCTGTCTGCTGAGCATGCAGGCACAACGGAAGCAGTGCGAAAAGTGCCAGCATGGCACAGCCCCGACGGAATACGCCAGCGGAGTTGATTTGGTGTAAAACGGCGTAGAAACGGCCCATGAGAATCGGCGCAAGTAAAACGGCGGAACGTAAGCTCGCGCCTCGTCGGCCATTCTATCTGCGGGGAGTCGCGGCTCGCAATCTTAGCCCTGCTCCTTTCTGAGCGGAAAAAGCGCTGGCAGAGCTCTGGCACACAAAATAGAATTCAATCTCTTATTCCAGTTGTCGAGACCGGCGGCAACACTTGCCACTTTATTCAGTGCGTATCAGGAGGGTGAAATGAGATTGGCTCGGCTGCGCGTGGCAGGACTCGTGATGTTAGTGTGTCTTCCGGCTTTGAGCCAGCAGTCCTCTGCAAAGCGCAAGATCATCATCGATCAGGACGCGGCCGGGCCCGGCGGATCCGACCAACAGGCGATCCTTTCGCTGGTGCAGTCGCCCCAGACTGAAGTTCTTGGCATCACCGTGGTGACCGGCGACGCCTGGCTCAAAGAAGAAGTGGCGCATACCTTGCGGACACTCGAGATCATCGGTCGCACGGACATTCCGGTCGTCGCCGGAGCTGGATTTCCGCTGGTGAGGCGCAAGGAAGAGACGGAGCTTTGGGAGCGGGAACACGGTTACATACCGTGGTTGGGAGCCTGGACACCGCAGCGGTATCATTCGGCCGATCAATTGGGTGAAATGCCAGAGGGCAAACCCACGACCAAACCGGCCGACGAAGACGCTGCGCATTTCCTGTTGCGCATGGTCCGCAAGCATCCCCACGAAGTCACCATCTACGAAGGCGGTCCGATGACCAACCTCGCGCTTGCCATCTTAATTGATCCTGAGTTTGTCAACCTGGCGAAAGAGTTGGTGTTCATGGGCGGAAGTCTGAACCCCAAGACCAACGATCCTGAGTTCGTGAATACCCCGCGGCACGAATTCAATCTCTGGTTCGATCCAGAAGCGGCCCGCATCGTACTGCGCGCCCCATGGAAAAGGATGGTCTGCACAACAGTCGACATTTCTGTGAAGACGCGGCTGACTCAGGACTTGCTCAATCGGATCAAGGCGGGCAATACGCCTGCCGCTCACTACGTGAGTTCTTATACGCATGTGTCTGGCGAATTCAACTATTTGTGGGACGAACTCGCGGCGATCGCGTGGCTCGATCCGAGTGTAATCACCGCCAAGGAGACGGTATACCTGGATGTGGATCTCAGCCGTGGCGCGAGTTATGGAAACACGTTGAGTTGGGCGGAGAAAGACAAACCAGAGAACGTAGGGCCGCGGGTTGAGGTGCAGGTCGATCTCGATACCGAAAAGTTTTACAAGATCTTCGTCGAGCTGATGACGGCTCCTACGCCGAAGCCGTAGGTGTCATGGTTGCAGTTGATCGAGCATCTGCTTGGCTTGCGGGTTATCGGGGTGCTGTTTGAGCAGGTCGAGCAGGAGGCCGCGGGCCTTGTCCCGTGTGCCTTCCAGCGCATAGACACGCGCGAGATTTAAATACGCCTGATCGAATGCGGGGGCGACGCGGATGCACTCTTCGAAGCTCGCGACGGCATCATCTCGACGCTGCGTGACCAGATACAGCACTCCCAGATTGTTGAGCGCCTCGGGATAAACGGGACGAGCCTTCAAAGCGCGCTGCAAATATTCATAGGCTTTGGCGTTGTCGTCGGTCTGCGCGAACACCATCCCCAGGCTGTAATTCGCTTCCGGATCTTGCGGCGCAACTTCCAGCGCCTGTTCCAGAACTTTGCGGGCCTCCTCCCAACGCTTCTGCAAACGGTAGGCGTTTCCCAGATTATCGAGCGAGAGAAGATGATGTGGGTTCAGCCGCAACGCCTGCTGAAAAGACTGCACCGAATCGTCCACTCGTCCTTCGCGCGTGGCGATGACGCCAAGATTATTCCAGGCGTCGGGCAAAGTGTCAGGATAATTGGCCGGAAGTTTCACGGCGCGTTCGAAAGTTTCGCGTGCGGCGGCGTTCTTGTTTTGATTCAGGTAAACGCTTCCAATGCCGTAGAGAGCCTCGGCGCTCGACGGATCGTCGCGCAGAGCTTGCTGGAACGATGCTTCGGCCTGATCGAGGTAACCGCGCTGAAAAAACAGTGCGCCCAATGCGAGATAGTTGCGACCGAACTCAAGTGCGTAGGTCCCACTGGGAAAAGGTAGAGCTCGCGCCAGTCGTTCTGCGTCGGTTCGCGGAATCGTCTGCACGTCTTGTTCGACGTGCGCGGGAACGATCGGTCCTTGATAGACCTTGACGATCGCGCCGCTGTCATCGATCAGGAAAGATGTTGGAAGGCTCAGATCGCGATGACGATCGAACAGTTGGCGATAGAGAATATTGTAGATAGCGGCGACGTCGTCAGACGCGCGCAGAATCGGAAAAGCAAGATCTTTAGTGAAGTCGCGAACGTCGCGAGACGAAGAATCCCCCATCCTCACCGCGACTATTTGCAGACCCTTTTTCGACCACTCAACGTGGGACTTCTGCAGCACTTTCAACTCTTCGCGCGATTCCGCCGACTTCATGGTCGAAAAGTTCAGAAGCGTCGCCTTGGCGCGGCGCTCTGTGAGAGTCCAGGTTTTCCCCGACAGATCAGGAAGAGAAAAGTTCGGAGCGCCAATCGGTGCGAGAAGCCAGGTTTCTACCCTGCTCGGAAGTTCCTCGGCCTCCCGCTTGGCTTCCGCGGGAAGAGCACCTCGTTTGATTGCCTGAGTCTTGAACGGCTCGATCCGCGAGGGCTCTGAGCCTTCTTCTACCCAGATTCTGCTGTTGATGGGAAGATCGTGGAGTTCCTGCACCAACCCACTCGGCCATCGGATCGACGCACGAATCGATCCCTTAGTTTCGCCAAGTCCAAAGAAAACATCCTTGCTGTGCTGAGAAAGGAAGCCGGATCCGGCCTGAAGCATGCGAGTCTGGCGGCGGCCGCTAGTGTCGATCGTTACTAAGGCCCCAATCGCATCGCGATTGCTCCTGGCGCCTTGCAAACGGAAGGCAATCGAGGGCGGCAACTCCTCCGTCACATTTTTCAGAAGCCGCAACTGCGGAGCATTTCGGTTCTTTAGAAATACCTCGAGGCGGCCATCGTGATCGAAATCGGCAAGGGCAAAGGCCCGGCCATCTTCTACAAAATCCATCCCGACCACCGCGGAAACGTCGGAGAAAGTTCCATCCCGGTTGTTGGCGTAGAAAACATTTCGTTCGTAGCCGCTCCAGGTGCCGTCGGAGCGGATCAACTCGTTGATTGCATTCCAGCCCTGCTCATACTCGTGAGACGCGCGCGCTTCGTCGGGAGAACAAGCCACTACCTGGCGCCAGAAAAAGCTGTTTAGATCCTGGCGCGAAGGCCCGGAGACCATTCCGTTGGCGATGTAAAGATGGGGAAACCCGTCGTGATCGAAGTCGAATGCATCGCTCGACCACGCCCAGCAGCCCATTCCCACGCCCGAGGCTTTCGTAGCGTCGTCGAATGCATCTCCGTGATTGTGGAGCAGCGAATTTCCCATCGCATGTTTTTGATAGAGCGAGCGAACGTCCTTGGGCGAGTCCTTTTTGAAAAGTTCCTGTGTGGACACGCGTTCCCCGGCCGCGGTCCACATGTTGCCCACATAGAGGTCCTGAGCACCGTCATTGTCGTAGTCCAGCCACGAGACGCTCATACCCGCGCCAATATCTTCCGCCGCGGTTTGCGCGGCGACGTCGGTAAATGTTCCATCCCCGTTGTTGCGGTAAAGGTTCTTTCGTCCGAAATCGTTCACCACGTAGAGATCGGGCCAGCCATCGCGGTTGTAGCCACCCCAGCCGCAGCAAAAACTGTAGCGCGTGTTGTTCTGGTTCAGTCCCGAAGCGGCGGTGACATCGAAGAACGTCCCGTCGCGTTGGTTGCGCATCAGAAAGTTTGGCGGGCCATTCTCCGCGTCATGATAGGGAGACGGATATTTGTATTGACCAGTGCCTTGATAGTAGGCGTACAAGCAAAAGTAAACGTCGAGCCATCCGTCGCCGTCGTAATCCGCGGCGGCCGCGCCGGTGAAGGTTCCCTGGGGCGGATTTGCAAAGCGGAATGCATTGGGCTGTTGACGAAACTTGCCGCCACCCTCGTTTACGAAAAGCAGTGGTCCACTCGCTCGCACTACGATTACGTCCTGACGCCCGTGGTTGCTGAAGTCAGCGAACAGAGCACACGCCGTGTTTTCCAGAATTCCCAGCCCCGAGATTTCTGTGATGTCTTCGAATGTGCCGTCGCCGCGATTCCGATAAAGGCGATTGGGCAGGCCTGCAGGCTGGCAAACGTAGAGATCGTCGAAGCCGTCGTTGTCGATGTCGGCGACTGAGACTCCATTGTGTCCGTAGATGTCGATGCCACAGGCGCCGTCCAGCATGGTGCGCCAGTAGTCCGTGCCGTGAAGCATCTGCGTAGAGTAAGAAGAATTGCTGCCGAGTGCGGCAGACGTGATGTCCACATAAATTGGCGAAGTGGAACGCGCCTGGGTTTCGCTCAGTCCCCGCCAGTTGCGGACAAGAAATTCGTTCGGAGAGGTGGATTCCCATTCTAGATCCCAATTGCCGACCCATTGCTCGCGGTGAAAACCGCCGCCCGTGCCGACGATTTCATAGCGAATGCGAGTTCGTAATCGATGCGGCGGTTGAGAGGAAGAAGCCTGCGGATCGTCTGTGTCAATTCCTGTAATCTGAAATTCGGCGTTCAAGATTCTGGAAAAAATGCTCAGTCTGGTCTGCCACTCACGAATAAAGCTGTCGCGATCGAGCGCATTCTGTTGGGTAAAACGATTCTGACGCACTTCTAGCGCCGGACTGGAACGCACGACCCGCGATTCGGCAGGCACGGGCGTCGTCCCGGAGAAATTGGCAGCGAGAAACTTGGCGATGGCCTGTGTTTCCCTTGGAGACCGCAACAGTCCAGCACTCCACTCGGCAAGAATTGCAGCCAACTGGTCGGCATATTTTTCAGTGATGAAGTTGTCGAGACCTGCTTGCACCTTCAACAACACGGCATCGAGCGGCCGCTCATTTCGATAGTGAGGTTGGAGATGGAATCCGGCAAACGCGTCAGACGACTTACCTGAAGCCAACGGATCGAGGCCCGGGAACGACAATCCCCACAACTTGGTCGGAATCAGAGTGGCCCCAGCGCCCAGGCAGAAGCGGGCGAGAAACTTGCGGCGGCGCAAATCGATGGGTTCACGATCGACCGATTGACGCGCCGTCCTTGTCCGACTCAGCGTGAACTCCCCAGGATTGTCATCTGTGGAAGCGAAGCTAACATTCGCCTTTTGGACGGGTCAAGCCGTTCGCGGACCAGGAAAGCGACGGACGAGTCGGAAAAGAAATCGGAGCACATCGTCTCAGACAGGCTGGAACGTCCGGTTTAGGCTGCGGCATATCCCGGCGGTTCCAATCAGGCAGTCATTTTTGAAAACCGAGCGAATATTCGTCCTGAGTTCCGCCAATCCAATCCATCATTGGGCACGAAAGGGCGGTGGAACTTTGTCCGTTGTCCCTTTGCATTCAAGGATTTCGCAGAGTGGCGTGATCGAAATCACCGGTCTCGGCGGTGACAATCACGGCGGCATTCAAGCCTCCTAGTTAGCCTTGATTTGGAGTGCCTACGCGGGCTCCCGTCAAAAACCGTTATCACAGGGCTGATCTGACATCGGTCCTGCAACCATGCCCCGAAAACTTGGCGCCAAACTCATTCTGTCACTCACCGTTCTGATCGTAGCCATCAGCGGTGTCGGCGGATATCTGAATCTTTGGACTCAGAAAAAGCAGCTGCTGGACACGATGATCCTGGGCGCAGACCAACTCTCGCGCAGCATCACGGGAGCGATCTGGCATGCCATGCTCGATGACGATCGCAAGGCCGCCTACCAGATTATGCGGGTGATCGCGGATAAGCAGGGGGTTGATCGGATCCGCATGTTCAACCGCGAGGGGCGGCTGGTCTTTTCTACCGATCCCACCGAGCAACCTTCCCCGCTCAATACTTCCAGCGAAGTCTGCGCCAGTTGCCACAGCAGTAGTGGCGCGATTCGCAATCGTCCCAGCGAGGACGCGAGAGTCCGCTACGCCACGTCGCCTGACGGCATCAAGACGATCAATATGGTGGCGCCTATCTATAACGAACCTTCCTGCAGCAATGCCAGTTGCCACGCTCACCAGGCCTCGACCAAGGTGCTTGGCATAGTCGATGTCGCACTTCGTCTTGATCCTGTCCAGAAACGAGCCAACGCCATCACGCTGCAGACAATTGTCTGGACTCTGCTGGAAGTGGGCATCGGAGCAGCCTTCGTCATTCTATTTACGAGACGGTTTGTTGCCACCCCAATCCAGGAACTAATCGCCGGCACAAAAGCGGTCAGCGCGATGGAATTAGACCGGCCTATCGACATCGGTAATGCGCGCGGGAGCCAGGAACTCGACGAATTAGTGGATTCCTTCAACCGGATGCGCGAACGCTTGAAGTTGGCGGTCAACGAGTTGAATGAAATGCAGCAAACTCTCGAGGACAAGGTCGACGAGCGGACCCAACAATTGAAGGCAGCGCAGCGGAAGTTGGTGCAATCGGACCGGCTGGCTACGCTTGGGCAACTGGCCGCCAGCGTCGCTCACGAAATCAATAACCCGGTCTCGGGCGTGCTCAACCTCTCAATGCTGCTCGAACGGCTGATGGCAAACGGCGCATATCCCTCCGGGCGGGAAGCCGATTTCCGCAAATATCTGGGAATGATTTCCACTGAAACTGCTCGCGTCGGCCGCATTGTTTCCGACCTGCTGGCATTCTCACGCCGATCCAAGCCGCAACGTGCACCGGCCGATCTAAATAAGCTGGTGCGCACGACACTCGGACTGGCCGACCACAAATTGAAGCTGATCAGCGCGGAAGTCGTTTTGGATCTGCAGGAAAATCTTCCACTGGTGGAATGCGACTCGTCACAAATCCAGCAGGTCATTCTCAACCTGGTGCTCAATGGTGCCCAAGCCATGCAACCGCAGGGCGGAGGAAAGCTTACCATCTGCACCCGCTTGATTCCGCAGGAGGAAAGTGTAGAGCTGTGCGTTCAGGATACGGGGGAAGGCATTGCTCCAGAAAACGTTTCCAAGATTTTCGACCCGTTCTTTACGACCAAGCCTGAGGGCAAAGGAGTTGGCCTTGGTTTAGCTGTGCTCTATGGCATCGTGAAGGCGCATGAGGGAGAGGTTGAGGTCGTAAGCCAACGCAACCAGGGGACGAAGTTTACCGTCACGCTTCCCTTGAAGTCGCGCGTCAGTTCCACCGAATTAAAAGAAGTTCAGGTGCAAACTGTGTGAATGACCTCTGTTTGGTGCCTATTGGCAAGGTGCCCGCAAAAGCATTGGAGTGGATCGAAAATGCGACCTCCGAATGGTTTCCTCTGCCCATTCGCAAAATGCCGGTCGTGCCCATTCCAGACGGGGCGTTCGATGCCAAGCGCGGGCAATATCAGTCTGTCGAATTTATGAAGATGCTGGCCCAATCCGTGCCACCCGAGGCTTGCCGTGTTCTTGGAATTACAGACGTGGACCTGGCAATCCCCATGCTCAGTTTTCTGTTTGGCCAGGCACAGTTCGAAGGGCAAGTTGCTGTGGTATCGCTCTGCCGGCTGCATCAGGAGTTCTACGGACTTCCACCCGCGGAAGGATTGCTCCGCGAGCGCACCGTAAAAGAAGTGTTGCACGAACTGGGGCATACCTTCGGATTGGTGCACTGTTCCGATTCTACGTGCGCGATGAGCCTCGCCACTCATATCGGGTTAGTCGATTCCAAAGCTGAGCAATATTGTGCGCGTTGCGGGTTACACCTGGTGCAGAGATTTTCGAGAGAGGGAAAAGTATGAAGAAAAACTGGCCCATTCTGGTTGTGGATGATGAAGAGGTAATGTGCGAATCGCTGGCAGCCTGGCTGCGGGAAGACGGTTACACGGTAGACTCCGCGCCCAATGGCCAGAAAGCTCTCGAATTTGCTCGCACCACCGACTACGCCATCTGCTTCGTCGACTTAAAGATGCCGGGCGGCATGGACGGAATTGAGACCATGATGGAGATCCACTGTATCCGGCCCGACGCCTCCATCATCATCATTACCGCTTATGCGACGGTGGACACCGCCATCCAGGCCATGAAGGAAGGCGCGCAGGAATATATCGTCAAGCCGTGTAATCCGCAGGAGATCTCGATGCTGGTTTCCCGCATTCTCAAGCTCAAAAAGTTGCAAAGCGAAAATGCGATTCTGCGTAAGAAACTCACACGCCAGTACCGGCATCACGACATCATTACCAAGAATCCTCGTATGGGCGAGATTCTTGCTTTGACGCAGGAAGTTGCCAGTCTCCGTAGCACGGTGCTGATTCGTGGTGAGAGCGGCACCGGCAAAGAGCTGGTGGCGAGAGCCGTTCATTTCTCCGGCAGTCGTGCGGACAAGCCGTTCATCACCGTTAGCTGCGCCGCGCTTACCGAGACTTTGCTGGAAAGCGAATTATTCGGCTACGAAAAAGGCGCCTTCACCGGCGCGAGCGGACAGGGAGCAAAAGGAAAATTTGAACTTGCCGGCGGGGGCACGATTTTCCTCGATGAGATCGGCGACATCTCCCCGAAACTGCAAGCGGACTTGTTGCGGGTTTTGCAAGAGCGGCGTTTCTACCGTGTAGGAGGCAGTGAAGAAATTGAAGTGGACGTGCGGATCATCGCCGCGACCAACAAGGATCTGGCCGAAGAAGTGAAGCAGGGCAGGTTCCGGGAAGATTTGTTTTACCGGCTGAATGTCATCGAGATTCGCCTGCCACCATTGCGCGAGCGGCGCGAAGACATTCCTTTGCTGGCCGAACACTTCGTCCAGCGCATTTCTTCTGAGTTGGGCAAAGAGGTGAATGGCATCTCCGCCGAGGCGCTCAAGGTGCTCATTGCCTACGATTGGCCGGGTAACGTTCGCGAACTGGAAAATGTGATCGAGCGCGCAATTGTTACCTGCCATGACGGTTCCCTCGACGAACAGGATTTTTCCTGGCTGCAGCAAGGGGGGCAATCGCAGAAGTGGGAGGTCCCGGACGTCTCGCTCGGCGAATTAGAGCGTCGCGCCATCGTCGCCGCCCTCGAACGCAAACACGGCAACGTAAAAGAGGCGTCGACGGCCCTGGGTATTGACCGCTCAACTCTTTACGACAAACTTAAGCGTTATGAAATCTCACACTGAGGAATGAGGATCAGAGCTGAAGAAAAGTATCGGCGAGCACGCTCTCCCAGTCGGCGTCAGGTATAACGTTCATCAGATCAGGGAGGAGAACGCCTCCGTCGGCCAAAGCTGGAGGAGTGTGAGCCGCTTCCAGTTGCTCTTGTAGGCGTTCCAGTTCTCGATTCGTCCAACCCGAAACCTCCGGCCCGCGCAGAAGATGACGCAGGGTCACCGGCTCGCTTAAATCGAACCGTGGACAAATTTTCAGATACCAATCCCGCTCTGGCCCTCCAACCGCGACAACGGTTCCTTCAATTGGAGTTCGTACGAGAATCTCGTTCCCATTCTTTTTCATGCGCCACGCTGTTTGGTTGAGTTCAAGTTCTTCTCCAACCTTCGGCAGGTTGCAGAAGTCCGGAGTTCCCACCAGATGGCGAGCCAGTTCATCCAGTCCAACCGTAACGTTGCCGTCTTCGACCGGTTTCACCCAGGTGTGCCCGCGATGATAGTAGCGGTCGTCGGGATAATCGAGTCCTGAAAGATGAAGGTGTCCGGCAGGCGGCAACACGGCGAACTGCAGGTATTTCGAGCAATGCCGGCAATCGAAGGCATTGTCACAAGTTCTGGAAATCACTCTTCCAGCAAGTTCATGGCGACAGCGACGGGCGGAATCCGGCAGTTGCGCAAACTCGGTATGCCAGCAGAGGTCGATGGCGTGATGATTCCGAAAATCCTGAGCGGTTCGCCATGCCGCGGAAGCCACAATCGCAACAATCGTCAGAGCCACTGCAAAAAACAGCAACAGGAACAGAATGTGGCCGAACGTCCAATGGAAGCCATCAATTCCCGGAAACATCTGCGTGTTCTCCTTTTGACGATCCGAACATCGGCAAGTAGCGGTACGAAAGCGAATAGACGATTACGCCGTACGCAATCACTCCGGCGAAGCTGGCCACTTCCTGCC
This sequence comes from uncultured Acidobacteriaceae bacterium, assembly GCA_937879855.1. Taxonomy (GTDB): domain Bacteria; phylum Acidobacteriota; class Terriglobia; order Terriglobales; family Acidobacteriaceae; genus Sulfotelmatobacter. The sequence continues at coordinate 129,390 of CALFMO010000067.1, forward strand.
AACTCGGCGTGTATTGCAGAAAATCGTCAAAGGGCAGCGTTGGCAGTGCCAGCGTCTGCACCGTGAGAACGAAGCGATTCAGGAGCACACCGGCGCATGCCATGGCAGCTGCGCACAGCAGCCACCCGCGCCTCGATGCGGTGGCGCGAAACGTGAGCAGAAATGCCGGAAGCAATCCAAAGAGCACAATCTCAGCAAATAGGATGGGCGTGCCAAATGGCTTGTGAATATAGAACTGCCACGGCGCAAAGCCTTCGGAAGGGGAAGTGATGTTGAGCCAAATCAGGGTATCGATCGATTTGGCTGCAACATAAATTCCCAGCAGCACCCCGGAAATCAGCGCGAGACGGCGAAAGATTTCGTTGGCCACAAGCTTACGGCCGGTGATCTTTTCGACCGCGGCCGTGACCAGCATCAGAAAACTCGGACCCGACGCAATCGCAGACAGGATGAACAAGAAGAAGGTGGAAGGCCAGATCAGGATCCCGCTGCGAAAGGCGAAGGGCCGTCCGCGCAGCACGCCGTAGAGCCCGCCCAACGATCCCTGGTGAAAGAACGAGAGCATGGCGCCGACCGCAGCCAGCACTGGAATCAGCCGATGCAATTGATGATCAAACACCAGAAATGAGGGTAGCCGGCGCAATTGCGGGTTGCGCAGCAGGATCGGAATGTACTCCAGGCACAGCACCAGCAGATAGCACGAAATGCAGAAGGTGACTTCGGTCAGCATCGAGTGCGTGTTGGGATGCCAGAATGTGAACCACGCCCGCAAAGGCTGGCCCACGTCAATCATCAGGATGGCAACCGCGCCGCTATAGCAAATAAAGCCGACCACCACCGCCGTATTCAGGATCGGCTTCAACTCAACTCGCTTCAGAATGTAGACCAGGAATCCTGTAAAGAATGCTCCCGCCCCCAGTGCAATGATCCCGAGATCGAGAAAAATCCACAGCCCGAAAGCGAACCTGTTATCCATGTTCGTCTGGTTCAGCCCGTGATAAAGGCAAAGGAAAGCGGCGTATATACCGACCAGCAGCAGCGCGGTCCAGGGAGCCAGCCAGAGCAGGAATCGTGAGAACGAGGTGCGCGATTCTCCGCGAGCGATCCAGCGGCTGTCGGTTAGAACTCGACTAGCCATGTTTCACCTCCGGCCGAGGCGCGGAATTGGTTTCCGCCAGGTCTCTCACCCATGCCTCCTTCGATTTGTAATAAACCTTCGGCTCGGTTCCGAGGCGCGCCAGCAAACGAAAAGCTTCGGGTGAGCGCGATTCCTTTGCGACCGGATCATTCGCGTCCGCCAGGTTGCCAAAGTGGATCGCGCTTGTGGGACAAGCTTCCACGCATGCCGGAACGTAATCCGTGGGATCGATCTCGCGCTTTGCCGCCGCCGCTGCTTTCTCTTTCGCCGTATGCAACCGCGCATGGCACAGATTGCACTTCTCCACCACGCCGCGCATGCGCACGGCGATGCCCGGGTTCAGGCTTTTCTCCATTCCCGCCGGCCACGCCGGATCCCACCAGTTGAAATACCGAGCATGATATGGACAGGCGGTCATGCAGTAGCGGCATCCCAGGCATCTCTGTGGCATTTGCATGACGATGCCAGTCGCCCTATCGACCTCAACGGCCTGCTGCGGGCACACCTTCACGCATGGGGTGTCGTGCTCGCAATGCATGCACATGATGGGGATGAACGTCTCGCGGCGGGCGGCGCCTTCCTGCCCGTTGGAGACCGTTCGAACCACAATGGGTGTGAGCCCGGTTCGTACCGTCGCCTGTTGAAGTGCCGGGACGTTGTTCTCCGCTGCGCAGGCCACCATGCAGGAACCGCAACCGATGCAGCGGTCCAGATCGATCACCATGCCGTAGCGCGCGCTCATACCGTCCTCCCAGGCGTTCCGCGCAGATTCGATTCTATGTAGAGCTTTGAGGCCAAAGGAGGTAACACCGGTGCCAGCCAGGGCTGTGTCCAATTCCCGGCGCGACTCGATGGACTAGCGGATGGCCATTCTTTCAATTCACAGGCCAGCTTTGCGGAACAGCGTTCCCCCACCCATACGGCTCCGTCCCAGAGGTGTTTTTCCAGTTCCTGGGTCGAAGCGATCTCGGTCATCGGGGTTATTGTCTGACCGTACAGGGTTCCACTGCGGCTACGAAAGAGTTGTTCGCAGCGAGAGTGCAGGATTGTTTCCGGTGTGCCCGCTGACGCATCGAGGTTAGCCAGAAACCGTGCCGCGGTCTGGACTTCAAAAGTGGGCTTCGCCAGGTTTGCTGCCACCGCGTAGGTTTCGACCGGGTAGGCCGGCGGAGTTGAGATGTCGGTAGACTCCTCAAGAAAGCCCGGGGCAGGAAGCAGCCAGTCGCCTTTGCTTGAGCCTCCATCCCACGCCGCGAAACGGAATACCTCTGCATCGCTTTTCGCCGCGAAGTCCCACGGCACACTCGAATCAATCACAACGGCTCGTACATTCGAAATAGCTCCGGCGACGGAAGAATACTTTTTGGTCCGATCCGAACTTCGTACAATCCCTCCGCGAGCGCCGACCGCTCCCAGAACGACGTTCAGAGCTGCAACGGCCGGGTTGAAATCAGGGGAAACAGCCAGCACCGGAGGCTTGGCCACGATTGTTCGAGCCAACTCCCGAATTCGATCTGCACTGAGACCAGTCTCGTTGGCGGCTTCCGATATTGTGGCCAGCGGGATTGCACCGTGCGCCGGAACCAGGTTCTGTTCGAGCAGCGCACGGACTAACCCCGCAGCAAGAGCGGACTCCGAGCCTTCTCGCACCTGCAGCCATTGCCAGGCGCGGGCTGCGGTGCGTGACAGCGAAGGGTCTGCCTGCACGATTCGTAGCTGTGGATCGTTCATGCTCGCCGCACGCTCGGCCCACAGGCGGGGGAATCGCCCGGGGATTCCCCAACCGTCGAGCAGAGGGGCGCCGAAGCTCACGATGGTCTGCGTGTTTTCCAAGTCGTATCCCAGCGATGTGGCGGGCACTCCGCTCCAAAGTTCATAAGGAGCCAGCGATCGGGTTTCGGGCCCCATCGCAACTCGATAACCGCCACCCCATTTCTCAGCAAAGTTCTCCAACACCGAAGAAGCCGATCGTCCCGGATGGCCGTCAACAATCACGATGGGGCCCTCTCTGGCCGCTTTCGCGAAGGCAGCGCTGGCCTCACTCCAGGAGGAAATGTTTCCACGATGCTTTACATTGCGTAGCCGCCGCGGGTGCCAGTTAAGTTGATGCGCACCAAAACCAAGCGGGCACAACGCTCCGCGACTCACCGGATTCGTATTCACACCCGAAAGGCCGACCGGACAACCCCCGGCCATTCGTACACGCAGACCGCAACCATTAGGGCACAGAGTGCAGGCAGATTGCTTTACTTCCACCGGGCCTTTGGCGGGTTGGGGAATCCACGGCCAGTTCTGGCTCCAAATCGAAACATCGTCAAGAATCTTCCAGGGAACTGGTGTAACCACGAGGCCCGCCGCGGCTCCCGCGCTCCACACCAGCAGATCTCGCCGTGTTACCTTCATGCGACTCCCTTCATTCGTGACAACCCAGGCAGCCGACTTCAACCTGGTGTCGTTGATGACAGCTTTCGCAGTCGCTCATCTTCATGCCTTCATGCGGAGCGCGGCGCAGCCGGGACATCGAATGTCCCCAGATGTCCCTGCTGTATCCGCTGATTCGGTTCAGTTCATACGTTCGCACCTGGTCGGATTCGCCGTAAGTCGAATGACATTCGGAGCAAGCCAGGCCGGCGAGCTTCACGTGAATCGCATGAGAGAACCAGACATTGGCAGGCTGCCGCGAATAAACCAGCCATGGAGTTTCAGTCCCTGGCTTGATGTAGTTGTTCACCAACGTCGCTTCCGCCTGGCTGTCGCCGATCTTCTCGGAGTGGCAGCCGGTGCATTTCTCCATCGCGGGCAGGCCGGCAAAGCTTCCATCAGCCCGCAGAGTGTGGCATTCGCCGCAATCTGCAATCCCGGACTTCTCGGCATGCGTCTTGTGGAGAAAGGTGAGCGGCTGCCGTTTCTGCACGTACAGTGCGCGCGGAAACACGATCCATCCCACGCACAGCGCGAAAGACACGCCGAATGCGAAGACTAGAGTGTTCCTGCTCATAGTCAAACTCCTACGGTCCAGTCCGTCTTAGCGAAGAAGCGCTGAAACAGGCGCACGAGATCTTCTCGTGCTAAGAACTGGGCTACTCCCCGAACGGGCGAACCTCCGTCACAACCGGGAGCGCACGCGTCGTGAATCTCGTTCGTAAGACGCTCACGTTCCGCCCTCTGCCAGGCAGCCGCCTGCGGTCCAGAAATCAGTCCGGCACGCGTCCGCCCGGGAATCTCCCAGCCTTCAAAGAGCCATCCTGCTCCGTAAGGGTCGGCCGTCAGCCGGCTGGGATCGCTTCGCAGGCAGCCGTTCACTTTCTGAATCATTAGAGGATTCGGAAAACTCATCGGCCATTCGACCCCGTGCACGGTGAGCGCCAACGCCGGACAATGCGTACCGCGTGTGAAGACAAATGTGAGGCCGTCGACGGCCCCCGCGGTGCCAGCCAGAAAGCTGTCAATGCCGATATGGCACAAGCCCGAGTCTTCGGCATCCAGCCAGAAATGGTTCGCAGCGTACAGAAGAGTCGCCGGCGGTTTAGTAGCGTGAGGCTGCGAGAGATGCAAATACGAATCGCAATAGCGATACGTACTGCTGGTGCAACTCGACAGCTCCGAATCGCTGAAAGGCACAAGCTTCGGAATGGCTGAAACACCGCAGAATTGCACGCGGATTTCCTCCAGGTGTGGGCAGCGTTCGCGTTGCCCTCCATCTTTTGCAGCAAGTTCACACTGCACGTATTGCGGCGACGCGCACCGCCCGCCCGCGCTCGCACCGGGTCCATCGAGGATCAGCTTGCGCACTGGAGCCGCGTGGCAATAACGCGCTCGACCTTCCTTGAGAAACGGGCAAGCCATAACTTACTCCTGCGATTTCTTGTTGCGAGCGCCGGCTTTGCGCGGTTCGACTTTCTCGCCCCCGTCTGCCATGGTCAGGCCGAGTTCGGGAACGGACAGACTGTGTGATCCGGCGTGCAGCAGCGCTCGCAGATCTTCGTCAATGTTGCGCAGGTCGATGGGCTCCGGCGCGTGACTAACTTTACGGACAAGCAAGTCCCAACCCACCGCGAAAAACACAACCACCAGCGCGACCAGCGTGACCAGACCTAAAGCGAAATTTGTGATGTTGAGCCACATAGTCCAATTCTCTCCAGCCATGGTGAGATGACCTCCTCTCCGATGGAATGTCATCGGCAACTCTCAAGTTGCAAGCCGAAGGCCATCTTGTGAATTCAATGGTTTGCGAGGAACTCGCTCTGATTTGTGTGGGGATTCCCAACGCCGGATGTCGGCATTTCCAACACGCGCCCGTGCAAGCCGTCGGCATGAAAGAAGCCATGACGATATCTAGCTGGTCAGCTTTATGGATTATGATCTGGGATACTTTAATTTGGATACGCGTGTGGTGGAACCATTCGACAACCCGGGCCCAAGTTGTTACCCATGTAGCCGTTACATTCTGTAACCCATGTCTCCGGGTCAGACCTCAAGAAGTTGGTGGCGGCGAGTGGACTCGAACCACTGACCTACGGATTATGAGACCGTCGCTCTAACCACCTGAGCTACGCCGCCATTGTCGTGCAAAACGGGGAGGATGGACGAAGAGAACCTTTGCGCCGCCACAGTTTGGCAATACGGCGCCGACCAAACCCAGAGCGTTTACATCCAAGACTCAATTTTAAGAGTGCCTGCGAAATAGGTCAAACACGCGCACATGAACCCCGATATACTCTGCGGCATGGTGCATCAGCTCTCACACATCACGGCCTTGAATCGCAATTCGCAATAATCGCCCACTTCATGAAAGCGATCGCTGTCATCCCTGCCCGTCTGGCTTCTACGCGTCTGCCGCGCAAGATGCTGCGCGAGATCGGGGGCAAACCGCTCATCGGAGTGGTATACGAAGCCGTGCGTTCTTCACCTCTGCTGGCGGACGTAATCATCGCTACCGACTCACACGAGATCATGCGCGTCTGCCACGAACATGGTTGGAAGGCGCAAATGACTTCGTCCGCGCACCGCAGCGGCACCGAGCGAGTGCACGAAATATCTGGGCGCGAAGTGTCCGACGTCTACATCAACGTGCAGGGCGATGAACCTCTAACGCGCGCTGAGCACATTGCCACTTTAATCCAGGTTATGGAAAACGCTGCGGCGCAGGTCGGGACCCTAATGACGCCTGCGGCCGCTGTCGATATCTCGAACCCGAATGCGGTGAAGGTGGTCACCGACCACAGCGGACGGGCGTTATATTTCTCCCGCGCCACCATTCCTTTCGACCGCGACGCTACGCGGCCGGCTTATTTCAAGCATCTCGGGCTCTATGCCTATCGCAAATCCACGCTTGATCAGTTTGTGAAACTGCCGGAATCGGCGCTGGAAAAGAGCGAGCGTTTGGAACAACTTCGGTTTCTCGAAAATGGGATCCCGATCTTCGTGGGCGAGACTCCACACGACAGCATTGGAGTTGACACGGAGGAGGACCTACAGCGGGTGATCGAGATGATAAAGAAGAGCAATGACTAGTGGTCAGACTTGCGGATGCAGATTGTGTTTCGTGCCCCAGTCCTTCGCCGCCGCCAGGCGCCTGGAGATGGCCGGGTGCGAATGGAAGAACCACTCAACCCACTTCGAAGGCGTGCGCTCCGCCAGGTTCTGCTCTGCCAGTTTGTTCATCGAGGTCATGAAGGGCTCCACGCTCGAGATGGACTCGAAGGCGTAGCGGTCGGCCTGGCGCTCGTTGAAGCGCGAGTAGGCGTTGAGGGCGGGCATCAACACGAAGGAGAGCACGACGGAAACCAGCGCCAACAGAGGCAAGTTGGCAAAATCCGATAACTCCTCGAACATGTGCTGGTCGACCGCGTAGTGAAGAACCCAGTTGGCCGCCCAGAACCCAAAGAGCGTGATCGCCGCCTGCACGAAAATGCTTTTCATAATGTGGCGGTGCACATGATGACCAAGTTCGTGCGCCAGCACGGCTTCGATTTCTTCTGCAGAGTAATTGTCGAGCAGGGTGTCGGCGAGAATGATGCGCCGGGTGGCGCCCAGTCCGGTGAGAGCCGCGTTTGCCTTTTTGCTTTTTTCCGACAGCTTCCAACGATAGACGCCGCGCACACGCGTGCCCGCGCGCTCGCTTAGCACTACGAGCCGCCGCCTCAAATCCTCGTCGTCGAGTGGTTCGAACTTATAAAAAATGGGGAAGAGAACAACCGGGGCAAGCTGAGCCATGACGATGAATAGGACCATAAACAGGCCCCACGCCAACATCCACCAATGCTGCGGCCACTGCCGGATCGTTAAGTACAGCACTTCGACTACGATGCTTCCCAAGACAAGGCCGACCAGAAAGCCTTTTACTTCATCCCAAGCCCAGGCACGAAAGCGCTGGGTTGAAAGTTTGAATCTGCGCTCTAGCCGGAAGCCGTAATAGTCAAGACCAAGACCGAGCAGTTTGCCGATGACCAGCAACAGCAGCAAGTAAATAAAGAGCGAGATTGGATAGTTTTGAAATCCCAAGCGGTATGCCAGGTCACGCAGCCAACCCGACCAGCCCGTGACTAACAGAAGAATCAGGAATACGAATCCCACGACAAAGTCGGAGATGCCCAGCCACCGCCGGATGCGATTGTACCGTCGGGCCTCAGGCGAATCGGTCTGAACCGGATTAAGATCGTCTGCCATGCTGGATTGATGCTGGTCTATGAATCATTCTACCGTTGCCGGAGGCCCGCTGCTCACTCACCACCGGCCACTGTTCCTTAGTTCCTTACGAAACTCTCGCCTGCGGCCAGTAATTCGCTGACCAGTTCTGATGAGGAGGCCTCGGTGTAAAGCCGCAACAGCGGCTCGGTTCCAGAGGCGCGGAATAATATCCACGCTTCCGCGCCTTTTCCGTTGGTCGGTGCGTCGAGAAAGAACTTCACGCCATCGAGGTGTTCTTTCTTGAGCACGCGATATTGACCCAGCTTCTGCGTACCGTTGGCGCGAGCCCGCTGAATCGCATTTTGCTTCAGCTCTTCCGGAATGTGCAGATCGCGACGACCGTAGTAGTGCGGACCAAAGTCGCGCTGCAGATTCGCCACCAACTGCCCCAGAGGCTTGCCTTCCTCGGCCATCACATTGGCCAGCAGCAGGCAGTTCAATACACCATCGCGCTCGGGCAGGAAGCGCGAATAGCCAATGCCGCCCGACTCCTCGCCGCCGATCAGGATCTCGTGGTCCATCATCAGGTCAGCAATATATTTGAAGCCAATGGAAGTTTCGTGCAGTTTACGCCCATGTTTCGCCGCGATGCGATCGAGCATGCGCGTGGTATTGAAGGCCCTGACCACGTCCCCCGGCCATTTCTTGCGCTCCAATAGCCAGCGCAGCAGGACGCTGAATATTTTGTGGGAGTCGACGAAGCTGCCATCTTCAGCGACCGCTCCGATGCGGTCGGCGTCCCCGTCGGTGGCCAATCCGGCGTCACACTTTTCGCGAACCACTGTCCGCTGCAGCATGGCGATATGCGGCTCGATCGGCTCGGGATTTATGCCGGGAAAGAGCGGATTCAGTTCCTGCCGAATAGCGACGAACTGCACTCCGCGCTCGGCAAATATTCCGGTCAATACGCCGCGTCCGGAACCATACATCGCATCGACGGCAAATTTAAACTTGCTTTTTGCAATGAGGTCCATGTCAGCAAACTTGCAAACGGCTGCGACGTAAGATTTTTTGAAATCGACTTCTTCCACTGCGGCCTGAGCGCCTTGGGGTGCGGCGCCGGCGGCCATTTCATCCTCAATCTTCTTCATGATCGCCGGGGTCGCCGAGCCGCCGAAGTTGCCCTTGAACTTAATGCCATTCCAGTTCCATGGGTTGTGGCTCGAGGTGACCATGACGCCACCCGCCGCGCCTTGCTGTTTTACCGCATACGAAACTGCGGGCGTGGGTGTGAAATCGTTGGCGAGTTTGACGGGGATTCCGGCAGCGGCGATGACCTCTGCCACGATCTGCGCGGCGCGAGGTGAAGCAAAACGCGCGTCGTAGCCCACGAAGACGCCGCGCTGCGCGTCTTCGTATTTGAGCACGTAGGAAGCAATGGCGCCGGCAACACGCCGCACGTTCTCGAAGGTGAAGTCATCGGCGATAATGCCGCGCCAGCCGTCGGTTCCGAATTTAATCTCTTGCATATGAATCAGTGGCCAGTGGCTAGTGAGCAGTGGTCAGTAAAGACAAACTTCGCCGCGTTTTACTGGCCACTGATCACTGGTCATTTTCTTTTACACCAATTTGTGCAGCTTTTTTTCGTCGAGATACTTTACGACTTTGCCTACATCCTGCGCCTGTTGGCGGGTTGTGATCAGCAATGCATCGGGAGTCTCGACCACGACCAGATCGGTCACGCCGACCGCCGCGATGAATTTTCCTGGTGCATAAATGTAATTTCCTCGCGCGTTCAGCAAAAATACGTCGGCCCCTTCTACCAGATTACCTTCCGGCGGCGTCTTCTTTGCCGTGTGATGCTCATGCAGCGCGGTCCAGGAACCCAGGTCGTTCCATCCGAAATTGGCGGGCAGGCAATAGATGTTCGCGGCGTGCGCGCCCTTCGCCGAACGCGGCTCAAGGACCGCATAATCCACGCTGATGTTTTCACACTCGCGATAAAGCCGCTTGAAAGTTGCCGCAAATTTGCGCGTTCCGTAAGTGCCGGCAATTTTTTCTAGCACGGACGCGGTCTTGGGCAAATGTTCTTGCAAAGCTTCGACTAGAGTCTGCGCGCTCCATAAGAACATTCCGCTGTTCCAGAAATAGTTGCCTGCGGCCACGAACTCAGCGGCCCGCTCAGCGTTGGGCTTTTCGGTGAAACGACGAACATGCAGCGCGTCGCCTTGAAACAGTTCTCCTGTCTCGATGTATCCGTAACCGGTTTCAGGCCGGGTTGGGCGGATCCCGAGCACCACGATATTGGCGCCCGCAGCGGCCAGTTCGACGCCACGCGCCAGCGTTTCGCGATAGGTTTTTTCTTCGCCAATTACATGATCGGAAGGGAACAAGCCGAGAACGGCATCAGGATCTTTCTGCATCACCAGAAACGCCGCCAGACCAATGGCTGGAGCGGTGTTGCGTCCCTCGGGCTCGGCGAGCACCTGCGACTGCGGAAGTTTCGGCAATTGCTTCACAATGGCAGGTCGCAGATCTTCATTGGTGATGACCCAAAAGTTCTTCACCGGAGCCAGCGGCAGCAAGCGAGTCACCGTCTGTTGAATCATCGTGTGCTTGCCGTCGAGCGCGAGCAACTGCTTGGCGCGTTTCTTGCGGCTGAGCGGCCAGAAGCGCGTGCCGCGTCCTCCTGCGAGAATTACGGGATAGAAATTGGGGTTCTTCATGAGTAAGGATTTCAGATTGCAGATTTGATCTACTTTGTCAAAGCTGAGCGCGAGCTCGGAAAAATCTGAAATCTAACATCTGCAATCTGAAATTTGCTTTACATTCTTGTTTCGGGCTCCGGCAGCGATTGTCCGGGCACATAGGCGCGCAAGAATTCCAGCGTCCACTGCGGTCGCACGCCGAATTTGCCGACAGAGGCGGGAACGACAACCGCGTCGCCTTTGGCAAAAGTAACCGGATCAGCTCCCGTTGCTTCGATTACTCCGCAGCCTTCAACGGCCACGAGTATCTGCGCCGAACTTTGCCCCGAACCGTCGTGCGTCGCAAGTTCGAGTGGGTCCTTAGCCTCAAACATCTCCACCACAAAATATGGAGCCGCAACCAGCGGTGTACGTCGGTTCATGCTGCGATCCATCTGTTCCGGCGCGGGGCGCACGACTTTTCCTGATCGCGCTTTTTCTTTCACCGCCGCCATGCCATCTTTCAGATGCAACTCGCGCGGACGTCCGTAATCATACAAGCGATACGTGGTGTCGGATTGCTGCTGCGTTTCCACCACCACCGACCCCGGCCCCAACGTGTGCACCGTGCCGCCGGCCACATAGATCATGTCGCCCGCATAAACATTGATCCAGTTGAGAACCTCTTCCGCGCGTTTCTGGTGAATTGCTTCTTCCAACTGCTTCGCGGAAACACCCGGCTTCAGGCCCAACGCAATTTGCGCTCCTGGCTTCGCATGAGCAATGTACCAGCACTCTGTCTTGCCCCAGGGTTGGCCGATGCGCAGTGCTTGCGCGTCGTCGGGATGAACCTGCACCGAAAGCTTTTCGTGAGGAAAAAGAAATTTGAGCAGCAACGGAAAGCGCGTGGAGTCGCGTGCCGCCTCGCCAACCAATTCCCGCTGATACTGCTGGCTGAGTTGCGCGAGTGTTTTCCCGCTGAGCGGCCCGTTCGCCACCTTGCAATCGTCGCCGCTGAGCCAGGACTCGCCGATCTTTTCCTCGAACTTATGATTCGGATAAATCGGCGACAAATCCTCGGTGCCCCACGGCCGCGGATCAAATCGTGGAAGCATCAATAGTGGATAAAGATTTCCCATAGACAACTTACGCCCACAAAAAAGACCGCCCGCAAACGGAACGGCCTTTGCCGAACCCGGTGATCCCAATCAACGTGATGACAGGCTTACAGGGACCCGAAGAACTTTCTCATGCGCTCCAGGCCCCGATCCAGTTCAGCTTTCGAAGTCGCATACGATACGCGAATGTGGTCGCCGGTGCCGAAGCCTTCGCCGGGCACGGTAGCAACGTGGGCTTCGCGCAACAAGCGCCCAGCCACATCAGATGCAGATTTAAGGCCGCCGCGTCCGAGGAACGACGAAATATTCGGATAGGCATAGAACGCACCCTCCGGCATCGTGCAAGCCACGCCAGGGATGGAGCGCAGCCCCTTCACCACGTGGTCGCGCAGCTCGATATACTCGCGCCGCATTTCTTCCACGCACTCCTGCGGTCCCTTGAGCGCAGCCACGGCTGCTTTCTGAACGATCGACGTCGGATTCGACGTGGACTGGCTCTGCAGCTTCGCCATCGCGCCCACGACTGGCGCGGGTGCCAGAGCGTATCCCAGTCGCCATCCGGTCATCGCATAAGTCTTTGAGAGCGATCCCAGCACGACCATCCGTTCCTTGTATTCGCGAAGCGAGCCGACGGAAAAATTCTTCCCGGTGTAATTCAGATACACGTAGCACTCGTCGGAGAGAACCCAGATTCCGCGCTGGTGCGCCACGCGAACGACCTCGGTCATATCTTCCGGGCTCATTACCGCGCCCGAAGGGTTCGACGGCGAGTTGAGAATGATCACCTTGGTGCGCGGAGTGACCAGGCTGGCAACCATCTCCGCCGTGACGCGGAATCCTTGTGCCTCATCCGATTCGAGCAAAACGCAATTTCCCCCCGCATAGCGCACGATGTCTTTGAATGAAACCCAGTACGGGACCGGCAAGATAACCTCGTCGCCGTGATCCACCAAAACCTGGATGGCATTGAACAGAGCGTGCTTGCCGCCGGTCGATGCGATCGCCTCCTCGCGCCGGTAGTCAGAGTCGAAATCGACAGCATGGCGATGCACGATGGCATCGCGCAGCTCAGCGGTTCCGGCCACGGCGGTATATTTCGTGAAGTTCCCTTGAATGGCGGCGATGGCGGCGTCTTTGATGTGCTGGGGCGTGGCGAAGTGCGGTTCGCCTGCGCCAAAATCGACCACGTCGATTCCCTGCGAACGCAACTTGTCGGCTTCGGCAACTACTGCCATGGTGGCCGAGGGCTCGATGCGGTTGATTCTTTCCGTGAGTCTGAGAGCTTCCGTGGTTGCCGTGGTCATGCCTTTTTCTTCCTTTTCCGCGGGACTTCAATGAGTTGCGGGTCCCGAAGTTTGTATGCAGGATCAAGTTTTTCCCGCAGTTTCTGTTCCACCGCGTCAGGGACGAGATCTTTGACGGGCCCCCCGGCCTGCGCCACCTCGCGCACCAGCCGCGAACTTACGTAGGAATACTTGACGGCCGGCATCATGAAAACCGTTTCGAGCGTAGGCTCAAGTTTGCGGTTCATCAGCGCCATCTGCAGCTCGTATTCGTAGTCGCTGATGGCGCGAATGCCGCGCAACACACACATGGCGTCGATTGACTTGGCGTATTCCACCATCAGGCCGTCGAAGGTGTCGATGCGAACGTTGCTCCAATCGGCTGTGAGCTGTCGCAGCATCTCAAGGCGCTCCCCCAGGCTGAACATCGGGGTCTTCTCCGTGTTGCGCAGAATCGCGACCACCAGCTGTTCGAACATCTTGCTGCCTCGCTCAATCAGATCGAGGTGCCCGTTGGTGGGTGGATCGAACGACCCGGGATAGACAGCGATGCCCTTATTCAATCGTCCTCACAGGAAGGCTGCGGGTTTCAACGTTTTTGAGCACAGAGGAGCAATAGGAGATTTTATGCGGGTGGGGGAACAATGGCAATCGCGGCGATAACAAAGGAGAGCCGGGCGCGGTAGTTGCCGCGCCCGGAGGCAACAAAGAGTGAAGCGCTAGCGCTTCGCCGCGACCGGGACTTTGACGGGCTCGGGCGGAGCGCTGGGCATTGTGGTGACGCGGGCTGGCGATCCGTTGGTCGGGGTCGCAGTTGTCGCCGGATGTGCCGGACCGTGGCTCAATCCCAGGGCCTTGCGCACTTCGGCGTCGAGCTTGGCCATTACGTCCTTGTTGTCTTTGAGAAACTGGCGGGCATTTTCGCGGCCCTGGCCGATGCGCTCGCCCTTGTAGCTGAACCACGACCCGGACTTCTCAAGAATGTTGTTGTTGACGGCGATGTCGAGCAGATCGCCTTCCCGGGAAATGCCTTCGCCATAGAGGATGTCGAATTCCGCCTCGCGGAACGGCGCCGCAACTTTATTCTTCACCACTTTCACTTTGGTCCGCGACCCGGTCACTACGTCGCCTTCCTTGATGGCGGCAATGCGGCGAATGTCGACTCGCACCGAAGAATAAAACTTGAGAGCGCGCCCGCCGGTGGTCGTTTCCGGATTGCCGAACATCACGCCGATCTTCTCGCGAATCTGGTTGATAAAAATCAGGCACGTTCGCGACTTGGAAACCGTTCCCGTAAGCTTGCGCAGTGCCTGCGACATCAGCCGCGCCTGCAGGCCCATGTGGCTGTCGCCCATTTCGCCGTCGAGTTCGGCCTTAGGTACCAGTGCCGCCACCGAATCCACGACGAGCACGTCGATGGCGTTCGAGCGCACCAATGCTTCAGTGATCTCCAGCGCCTGCTCGCCGTAATCGGGCTGCGAGACCAGCAGATTGTCCACGTCCACACCGAGCTTCTTGGCATAGCCGGGATCGAGCGCGTGTTCGGCGTCGACGAATGCCGCCATGCCTCCGGTCTTCTGCGCCTCGGCGATCACCTGCAGAGTAATGGTGGTCTTGCCCGAAGACTCCGGCCCGAAAACTTCCACTACGCGTCCACGGGGGAAGCCGCCCACGCCCAGCGCCGCGTCGAACGAGATCGACCCGGTGGGAATCACCGAGATGGGGACAATGGCCTCCTTCGACCCGAGCCGCATGATCGAACCCTTGCCGAATTGTTTTTCAATCTGGGATACCGCCAGTTCAATCGCCTTGCCCCGTTCATCCGCCATGGTGGCTCCTTAAAAGTGCCAAACTAAAATGAAATCTAATCTGGCCGGATTATACATACGAATTGCAGCGAAGAAAAGGCGAATCAACACAATTAACCTGTGGAAGGTTCCGAAATGGGCGGAAAAGGTTCTGTGGCGCGGGCGCCCACGCCCGCGAATTCCGACCATGGAGGAGAAGAGAAGCCTTGAAAGTCCGATCGAATCGGCTTATTGCTCCCTTTCGTGAAGTATTTCGCGGGCGGGGGCGCCCGCGCCACACGAGCTACCGCTGCAGCAGATCCACCGGCGCAGTCACGTCGTGTACGCGGAAATACTTGGCTAGCGCTGGATGCTTCCTCGCAACTGCTTCATACATCGCGTACGCCACGTTGCGATAAGAGACGTGGCCGGCTGGAGTCGTGCGCAGCTCAGAGATGTAAACTGCCTCGGCGAAATCCATTTTGAACAGGGCGCGTTTGCGGAATGCCAGCGGAATCGCGTACTGCGAGTTCTCCTCAGCCTCGGGCGTCTTGCGCTTTGCCAGGCTTTCAACCGCAGATTGCACACGCCGCATAGCTGCGTCGAAACGACCGCGCATGCCTGCATCTTCGATGTCGAGCAGCATCTCGTAGCCGTGCTGCGTAGTGAATCCCTGCATGACCTGGATGCAGCGCCGGTGCCGGTGCATGTCGCGAAAGCCGCCAGTATCCATCAAGATGTCGAAACGAAACTGCTGACCGGCGCGGAAGCTGCGAAGCATTTCGTCGTGGCGGCCGCGATGGCGCAGACCGAGATCGATAATCTCGCGCCGCCGACGTTCGCCCGCCACCTGCACCGCCTGTCGAATCTGGCGATAAGAATGGTGGCAATGCTCGTAGAGCAGCGTGGTCGCGATCTCCACTTCCAGCGGCTCTTCGTCGAGCAAATCTACGATCGCTTTTGACGGCGCGATCGGCTCCGCAGCCAGCAACTCGCGCGCCGCCTGCCGCAACTCGCGCCGCGTTTCGATCTCGTACGCATTCGGGTCGGCATACTTCACCAGCGTGGGCGCGACACGCACTTCCCGCAGCAATTCCTGCTCCGCCTTCGTCCCTAGTTCAGGATTGACGGCTCGAATCTGCTCGACCAGGTCGCGCAAAGAATGTGCATTGATGTTGTAGGCGGCTCCAGTAGCCGCCTTCTTCAGCGACTCGCCCAGTACGCGCACTTCTTTGTGCGTGTGCGACAACAGGTGCGCCACCTGCGTCTCCAGTGTGCGCGCGTTGACAATCTCGCCCAGCGAAGTATTTGTGGCGAGCGGCAGCAGGTAGCGCGTGATGTCGAATGCCCTGGCCTTCAGCGTGCGCTCGTAGGCCTCCTGCTTCAAATCGGCAGGCTTCGGCGTGATGCTGATCAGGTATTGCGTCATGTGCGCCGAAAGCGCTTCGTACTCGGCGAACAGAAAATCCAGAGTCTCGCGATAGAGCTTTCGGGCTTCGTCGTCGGCGCCAAAGTCCGGCGTGTAATAGCCGCTCTTCTTGAAATCCTGATAGCGGGTGGAGCGCTCCTGGCCGTCCCAGCGCTGTTCATCGGCCAATTCAATTGCAGCAAGAATCGACAGCCGCTCGACGGCCAGCGCGATGTGGGCCAGGTCGGCGATGGAGCGGTGTCCATATTGGAAGTAGAACGTATTAAGAAACTTTTCGGCCTTCTGCGTGCTGATCTCGCGCAGCGATTCCTTCATCGACAGCGCCGAACGTGAATACTTGGCCATGGCATAGGCCTGGATCTCCGGCTCGACGCCAAAGACGGCGAACACTTCGGTTGAAGGCTCCGCCGATGTGGCGCGGGCGCCCTCGCCCGCGACCTCAGTCGACGAGTCGGTCACAGCTTTCTGGGCCATCGCCGCGTTTTCCAACGCCGACCCCCGCTGCGTCGAGCGGTGCCCCGAGCCGGGCTCGTCTGTGGAGGAAGAATTCTTATTGGAGGGCTCGGGCATCACGATCACATTATTCGCGGTCTGTGGCATGAGTGTGGGAATGTTACTCGGCGGGCTTGTGGAATAGCAATGCGATTCGTGGATTGGCACTTTCTTATTTGCGACACTCCGCAGCCAATTGAAAAGACTTTAACCGCCGAGAACGCAGAGGATTCGCGGAGTACGCTGAGCGATCTAGGGCTGCAAGCCGCCAAAGCGACTCGGAGCGCGATCAGCCGCTGATCCATCCCCTTCGCACCAACGGGTATAATTCGGCATTCCATCGCAGTTATTCAAGCGGCGACTGGGGAGAACCTTCATGTCCCTTTCCACACGGGTGGCGCTAGTCACGGGAGCGTCGCAAGGCATTGGACGCACTTGCGCGTTGAAGCTCGCCAAAGACGGCGCAACGGTGGCGGTGGCGGCACGCAATCAGGACAAGCTGAACGAACTCGTCGGTGAAGTCACCAACGCAGGCGGCAAGGCGGCCGCTTTCGCTCTCGATGTCGGAGACGAGGAGCAGGTCAAGTCCACCGTCAAAGCGGTCATTGCCCAACTCGGCAAGGTTGACATTCTGGTCAACAATGCGGGCATCACTCGCGACCACCTGGTCATGCGCATGAAGCGCGCCGATTGGGATGCGGTCCTTCAAACCAATCTCACGTCTGCTTATCTCTGCATTCAGCAAGTGATTGGGTCGATGCTCAAGCAGCGCCGGGGGCGGATCATCAACATCACCAGCGTCTTTGGCCAGATGGGCCAGGCCGGGCAGGCGAATTATGCTGCTTCCAAGGCCGGGCTGATCGGTCTGACGATGGCGATCGCCCGCGAAGTCGGCTCACGCAACATTACTTGTAACGCGGTCGCTCCGGGGTTCATCGAAACCGCTATGACCGCGGGACTGGGCGACGAGTTTAAGCAAACGGCGGTCAAACAAATTCCGCTGGGACGAGTCGGGTCTCCGGAGGATGTGGCTAGCGCCGTCGCGTTCCTGGCGTCGGACGAGGCTTCCTACATTACCGGCCACGTGCTGAACGTGAATGGCGGAATGCTGATGGGGTAGGATCAAAAATCGACCACCCTCGGCTTCGCTCAGGGCCAGCTCCGGACACGGAGGGCACAAAGGAAATGAAGATTGAACATCGATGGCCCGGCGGTTTCTCTGCTTCCGACGCGCCCTCTGTGATCAGGGGCTTCATAGTTGCGCAAGCTGAATCTCCCGCGCAGATTGCTGCAGTGCGTGAACTTTTTCTGGAGTACGCACAGTCACTTGGCTTCAGCTTATGTTTTCAGAGCTTCGACACGGAACTGGCGGGACTTCCGGGCGACTACGCTCCGCCCGAAGGCCGGCTTCTGTTGGCGCAGCATGAAGGTCAAATCGCGGGCTGCGTGGCTTTGCACAAACTGGAGCCAAAAATCTGCGAGATGAAGCGGCTTTATTTGCGTCCGCAATTTCGTGGTAAAAGGTTGGGCCGGGTACTGGCAGACCACATCATTGCCGAGGCGCGCCAGATCGGCTATCAGCGAATCCGTCTGGACACCGTCGAACCCGTGATGAAAGATGCAGTCGCAATGTATCGCCGGATAGGATTTAAGGAAATCGCGCCTTACCGAGTTAATCCCATCGCTGGCGCGTTGTACATGGAACTGCATTTGTAATTCCGCCGTCGCTTCGGCAAGAATATTCTCTGCCATTATCGGAAAGGATAAACGCCATGAGAAATATTCTTTTTGCGTCCGTTGCCGTTCTGCTCGCCGCTGTTTCCGCCTTCGCCGCCGAGGGCAAGCCCGTCTCCTACAAAAGCGGCGACGAAACTGTACAAGGAATGCTCTACACTCCCGCGGGCAAGGGTCCATTTCCTGCGCTAGTAGTGGTTCACGAATGGTGGGGATTGAATGACTGGGTGAAAGAGCAGGCCTCGAAGCTGGCGGACCAAGGCTACGTTTCGCTCGCCGTCGATCTTTATCGCGGCAAAGTCGCGACCACTCCCGATGAAGCACACCAAATCATGCGCGGTGTCCCGGAAGACCGCGCCAAACGCGACCTTCACGCGGCCGTCGAGTTTTTGAAATCGCAGCCGAATGTGAAGAAGGCCCGCATCGGAGCTATCGGCTGGTGCATGGGCGGAGGCTATGCGCTCGACGTTGCACTGCAAGAGCCTGATCTCGCAGCCCTGGTCATCAACTACGGCCATCTGGCGACGGACTCCGAAGCCTTGAAGAAAATCAACGCGCCCATCCTGGGACTGTTTGGCGGACAGGATCGCGGCATCACTCCCGACGACGTTCACAAGTTTGAACAACAACTCAAGCAACTGGGAAGGAAGGTCGAGATCAAGATCTACGACGACGCCGGGCATGCCTTCGAAAATCCCAACAACAAAGACGGTTACCGCGCCGCTGATGCAGCCGACGCCTGGAAGCGTACGGTCGACTTCTTGGCGACGACCTTGAAGAAATAGTGCCGGAAAGTTTCGACCGCCTTGAGTTGTCCGCCAGGCAAGGGATTTAGCGGCCTAATGATTGCTTATACGTTGTATAAGTAATAGCGATTTCCAGCGATGAGCACATGATTTTCGTGTGGCACTGTTGTGCGATGCCTTGGCACAAATTTCCCACTTGCCAGAAGATACTGATCTGGTTACTATGACCCATCCTGTCATGCTCCCTACCATGAATATCGGCGAGACCATCCGCAACTACCGGCTTCAGAAGGGTATGTCCCAGGGTGATATCGAGAAGAGAACGGGCCTGCTGCGCTGCTACCTGTCGCGCGTGGAAAATGGCCACACCATTCCGTCGCTGGATACGCTTTCGAAGATCGCCGGCGCCATGGAACTTCCGTTGTCGCAGTTTTTTGCCGAACCAGGACACAGCAATGGCTCCAAAGGGCTTCCGCAGCTTTCCGATGACGAAGTTCGCTTCCTGAGCCAGATCCGCCGCTACGCCACCAACCTGAACGACAGCGACCGCAAGCTGGTTCTTGCCATGGTGAAGAAGATGGCGTCGAATTCCGGGAAATAAGCTGTCAGCTATCAGCTGTCAGCTCTTAGCTAAATCCCAACATATCCGCTCCCTCGACTCCTGTAGCCCTAGGCTTGGCTGAAAAGCTGACGGCTGATAGCTGAGAGCTGCTTACTTTCGTTCTATTCCCCTTAGTGACCGACGGGTACCTCGCCCGCGCCTCAACTCCTCACTACACTGTCGATGGAGATATCTGTGACCACCGACGAGGAACTGAACGTACTCGACTCGCAGCTGCGCCGTTTGAAGATCGAGTACGAGATTTTCTTCAGTAATCCGAACAAAAGGCCGCCCACCGACATCGAGTGGAAGGTTTTAAGCCTTTTGCGGAAATTTTCCGACGGTGGGCGCATGAACTTTTCCCAGCGCTACCGGTACAACGAAATGGCCCAGCGCTACGCGGTTTACAGCGACCTCTGGCGCAAGAAGTCGCGAATCCGCGAAGAGGGTTACCGTCGTCCCCAGGACGCTTTGCTCGGGGTTCAGGGAGTCCGAACCACCGAGGAAGATCACAAGCACCATCATCAGGTTTATGGCGTAAGTCATGCGGCAGCGGCGGCTGCGGGCGCTACTTCTTCTCCCCACTTCACTCTGCACAGCGTGGACCAGGCGGAACGGGAGAAGGTCGAGCGTCTCTATAACACCCTGGTAGCGGCCAAAAAGAAGGCGGGCGAGAAAGTTTCGGGCGACTTCGATTCGTTCACTACTTTCGTGCAGAAAAAAACTGATCAGATCCGCAAGCAGTATCACTGCGAAAACGTGGAGTACTCCGTGGAACTCGCCGACGGCCACGTGAAACTGAAAGCCAAAGCGAAAACGTAAAGGAGCAACGATATGACGATCCTGCGACGAATTGTGGTCACGCCCATCATCACCTGCGCGGTCATCCTCGCGGGCGGATACTGGATCGCCCCCATCGCTCTTTCCTTTTATGCGGCCAACCGTGCGCCGGCGACGGCTAGGATTGTTCCGGCGGACCTGCAAGATCATTCTGTCTCGCAGGCGCCTGGGATGCGCCTGTCCTACCTGGGATATGACTTTGAAGTACCGTGGAGCGATCTCGACAACGCCAGGACTACGCTGTATCCGAAGGACAGAGCGGACAAAACCGAGGTTGTTCTTGCATTTCACTCCGGATTGCGGCTGGTGGTGACGGCGGTTCCGGCCAGAGAATTCGTCCACGCCTTCTCACCTGACTTCACCATGTCCCCGAAGCAGATCGATGCAGTCTACGGAGAGGGTTCCGCCACCTCCGACTATGCTTTTGCCAGTCACGTCTACAACTTCAGCCCGGACAAAGTGCATTATTGGTCGCTGAAGTCAGAGGACCATTACCGCGATGATACGATGCTGAACATGAAATCAATTTTACCGGCAGAGTCCGCGGCGACCGGCATCTTCCGTATTCAAAACGGAAGCTACAAAGGGTTTCAGCAAGGCAATCCAAAAATTCGGCAGGATAATCTGGTGGTAAATCTCTACTCTGAGGACGGCAGCGTACAGATCAAGTTCTGTCAAAAGGCCTACCGCAATTCCGCCGGAGTTACACAGGCGGAGATCAACCGGATCATTCAATCGCTGCAGCATAAAGCTGAAAACCCCAACGCGATCGCGCAATCGGTGAAATAAAGCTAGTCGCTTGGGTGTGAGGCCAGCTGTTCTTTGATCCAATTCAGGATCGTCGGGATGAGCGGATCATAGAACTTGCCTCGCACGATAAAGTCGTGCGCCATGTCGTCGATCTCGAGGTAGCGCGCGTGTCCCGGATGGACTTGATTGACGATCTGCGCGACGGCTTCGCTGTCGGCCCGGCTCATGATCGTGTCATTAGAGCCGTGGACGACGAGCACCGGAGCGTTGACGTCTTGCCACAGTTCGCCGAGGTTCAAAGTTTCCAGTTGCTGATAGAAGGCTGCGGGGCGGCCGTACTGGCCGTCGGGTGAGTCGTACCAAAGAGCTTTCCATTCGGGATGCTGCGCGACCGCCTGACCCGGCGTCATCCCTTTTGCCAGATACAGATCATAAAATTCCGTGAAAGCTTTTACCGAGTTATTCACTTCTGCGGGGGACTTCTTTGCAGTGAGCCGCCGGCGCTCCAGTTCCAGCATGTGTTCAAACCAGGTACGTCCCCAGGAACTGCATGACACAAATCCTCGAACCGGATGACCACGGGCAACCATCGGAGAAAATCCGCCGCCATTGCTCAATCCCACTACGACAACCCGGTTCAGGTCGATGAAATCGTATTTCGACATGGAATCGAATGCGGCTTGCCAGCCCGTCATCTCGCTTTGAAAGTCTGCCTGGGCGCAATTTCCCTGGCTCTCGCCGACGCCCGGCTTGTCCATGCGCACGGTGGCGTAGCCGGACTCGTCAATCAGGCGGCGGAGGAGAATGCCGAAACCGTCATCCGGAGCAGGATTGGGAGACTCCATAGTGTCGCAACTCAGCCAGCCCACGAAGAAAATCGCGGGTACTTTTCCGCTGATGCTGTTTGGCCGCGTGACAAACGTGCGCAGTTTTTCGCCACGTCCATTGGTTACCCAACCGTATTGAACGGTGGCATGGTCGAAGTGCTCTCGGAGTGACGCGGTCTGTGCTGCAACGGATAAAGATAGAAAAACAAAAACACTGAGGCTCCACGCTGGCGCGTTTCTCACGGCATCTCCTCCACTAGGTCGGACGACAATTGGAGGTGAAAGTTAGCATAACCACCCGGCGCAGTCGCCAGTGCCGTTTCTGGATCGAGGCGCCTGTGCGCGCCTCACTCACCGTTCCGGATGCGGCGAGGCTTGGAGTTTGCGATTCCGCGGAGAAGCCGCGCCTGCGATCCTGCTAAAATCTTTTTCTGATCTCCCAAAAGCCACGCCTCATGTCCAAAGTTCACCGCGCCATCCTCAGCGTCACCGACAAAACCGGACTGGTTGATTTCGCCCGCAAACTTTCTGCTGTCGGCATCGAACTTATCTCGACCGGCGGAACGGCCAAGCTGTTGCGCGATTCCAAGGTGCCCGTGAAAGACATTTCCGAGCTCACCGGATTTCCTGAAATGCTGGACGGCCGGGTTAAGACTTTGCATCCCAAGGTCCATGGCGGGATTTTGCATCGCCGCGAAGATCCCAAGCACGTGGCTGCCGTGGCCGAGCACGGCATTGCTCCCATCGACATGGTGGTCGTGAATCTTTACGCCTTCGAGAAGACCGCCGCAAAACCGGGCGTCGCGTTTGAGGAAGTCATTGAGAATATCGACATCGGCGGCCCGTCCATGATTCGCTCTGCCGCTAAGAATTTTCACGATGTGGCCATCGTGACTTCGCCCGCAGACTACGATTCCGTGGCCGAGGAGCTATCCCGCTCCGGGGGCGGGCTCTCGGCCGAAACCAAGTGGCGGCTGGCGCAGAAAGCCTTCGCCACCACGGCCGCTTACGATTCCGCGATCGCCTCGACGCTGGAACGAATCAGCTCGGACACGTTTGAGGTGCAGCGGGAGAGCGGCGCATTTCCTTCTACCCTGCGTTTCAGCTTCCAAAAGAAGCTTGGCCTGCGCTACGGGGAAAATCCTCATCAAAAAGCTGCCATGTACTCCGACGGTTCGAACGCGGGCGTGGCCAATGCTCGGCAACTGCAGGGCAAGGAACTCTCCTACAACAATATCGTCGACCTGCAAGCCGCATGGGATCTGGCCCAGGAATTTGAAGAGCCGGTTGTCGCCATCATCAAGCACACCAATCCCTGCGGAACCGCTACCGGCAACACTCTTGCAGAAGCTTACAAACGTGCTTTGGAGTGCGATCCGGTCTCGGCTTTTGGCGGCGTGATCGGCGTGAATCGCCCCATCGACGCCGAGACCGCAGAAGAAATGCATAAGCTTTTCCTCGAAGTCATCGCGGCACCCGCCTTCGACGAAGCGGCCAAGGCCAAGTTCGCCTCTAAGAAGAATCTGCGCCTGGTGCAGGTGACCCCGGCCGAGGAGAGATGGGTTTTGAAGAATATTTCTGGCGGCATTCTGGTGCAGGATGCTGACGTTCGGCCGTTGCAAGAGGCCGATCTCAAGGTCGTTACCAAACGCGCTCCCACGCCTGAAGAAACTCGGGCCTTGCTCTTCGCCTGGAAAGTTTGCAAGCACGTGAAATCCAACGCCATCGTCTACGCGCGCGACGGGCAGACGGTCGGCGTTGGCGCCGGTCAGATGAGCCGCGTGGATTCCGCCAAGATTGGCGCGATGAAGGCCCAACTCCCCCTACAAGGCACGGTTGCGGCCTCCGATGCGTTCTTTCCCTTCCCGGATGGCGTGGAAGAAATTGCCAAGGCCGGAGCGACAGCCATCATCCAGCCCGGCGGGTCGCAACGTGACCCCGAAGTCATTGCCGCCGCCGACCGACTTGGCCTGGCAATGCTTTTCACCGGAGTCCGGCACTTTCGACACTGATAGACCGGATCCTCAGACCTTGGCCTGAGTTTCGACGCTCCGTGAACTGGATGTACTGCGAGGCCGACGGCCGGCGGGACGCCGGCGCTACATTTTTTTGCCGAGCGGAGGTCCAAGGTCGGAGGTCCAAATCCCACCGGTCCCTGACCTTCCGGTTGTTCCGGCGTTGGTGACACGGGTTCTGTTTTTTCCCAACACGGCCGGGGGTCGGGTTAGAATAAAAGCACCTTTCCCCCCGCGGCTTTGCATCCAAATAAGCTGAGGTTTCGGAAACGCGCTTCCAGCGCAGTCAGGGCAAGCATGAATCGTATTTTTTGC
The DNA here is from genome assembly GCA_937879855.1 of uncultured Acidobacteriaceae bacterium. Classification (GTDB taxonomy): domain Bacteria; phylum Acidobacteriota; class Terriglobia; order Terriglobales; family Acidobacteriaceae; genus Sulfotelmatobacter. Next base: position 153,782 of record CALFMO010000067.1, read on the forward strand.
GCACTTTTGATGATCTCGGTGGCCGCTACCGCCGCGGTGAGCCAAAACACCCCAGCCTCACCCTCGGAGTCCAATCCGACCGACGCCAAGGCCCAGCCTGCACCGCGCAAAGTAGATCATGCTGCGGCCTACTATCACTACACGCTGGCGCATATGTATGAGGAGATGGTCACGGCATACGGCCGTAGCGACCTGGCCACCAAGGCGACCGAGGAATACCGGCTCGCGATTGAGGCCGATCCTTCCTCAGAATTCCTGACCTCAGGCCTGGCCGAACTCTACGTCAAGACCGGCCGCATCGCCGACGCCGTAAAAGAAGCACAAGACATCATCAAGCGCGATCCCAAGAATCTGGAAGCCCACAAGCTGCTCGGCCGCATTTATCTGCGTTCCCTCGGCGACATGCCCGGCGGCTCCGGGTCCGACAATATTCTGAAGCTGGCGATCGAGCAGTACGAGCAAATTGTAAAACTCGATCCCGACAGCGTTGACGATCACCTGCTGCTCGGCCGTCTTTACCGCTTGAACAATGACCTTCAAAAAGCGGAAGGCGAACTCAAGATCGCGATCAAGCTCGATCCCAGTTCGGAAGAAGCGGTGACGACGTTAGCCATGCTTTACACCGACGAAGGCGACACGGCGCACGCTTTAAAGGTTTTGGCTTCCATTCCTGACTCGGCGCGCTCGGCCAAGCTTTACGCCGCACTCGGCGCGGCTTACGAGCAGCGCAAGGATTACAAGAGCGCGATCGACGCCTTCCGCCATGCCATCACTCTCGATCGCGATAATCTCGACGCCATCCGCGGATTGGCCGAAAACCTGGCGAACGACGGCCAGCTCGATGCCGCCCTCGAGCAATACAAAGTAATTGCCGATTCCAATCCGGAAGACGCGCAGACCTATGTTCGCATGGCCGAGATTTATCGCCGCCAGGCGAAGTACGATCTTGCGCTGGAAAATTTGAAGCGCGCTGACACGCTGGTTCCCGACACCATGGATGTCCCCTACAGCATGGCTGCGGTTTACCAGGCACAGGGCCGCTATGACGACGCGATCCAACTCCTGCAGGGATTGCTCAAGAAAACGGAAAAGAGCGAAACCGGATCGAGCCAGGCCGACCGCAACAATCGCGCCATCTTCATCGAGCGCCTTGGAATGGTTTACCGCGAGCAGGAAAACTACCCCGCCGCGATCGATACCTTCCGCAAAATGTTGCCCTTGGGCGATGAAAACGCCCGCAGCGGCTACCAGGAAATCATTGATACCTATCGCGACGCCAAACAGTGGTCGCAAGCGACGGCCGCGGCCAAAGAAGCCGTGCAGAAGATGCCCGACGACCGCGACCTGCGCATGGTGCTCGACGCGCAACTGGCCGACACCGGCGAATTCGACAAGGCGATCGCCGACGTTCGCTCGCTGTTGAAAGGCGGCGCAGAGGATCGCGAAGTCTATCTTCGCATGGGCATCATCTATACCCGCGCCAAGCGCTGGAACGACGCTCTGGAAGCTCTCGCCAAAGCGCAGGAGCTATCGACCAAGTCGGAAGAAAAGGCTTATGTCGAGTTTTTGCGTGGCGACCTTTACCAGCGGCAGAAGATGTTTGACCAGGCCGAGGGCGAATTCAAGAAGGTGCTGGCTGTGACTGCCCCCACCGATCCGCAGGCTGCCGCTACGCTGAATTATCTCGGATATATGAACGCCGATCGCGGCGTGAAGCTCGACGAGTCGCTGAATTTCATCAAGCAGGCTTTGACGTTCGAGCCTAATAACGGCGCCTATCTGGACTCGCTGGGCTGGGTTTACTTCAAGCTGGGCAAGTACGATCTGGCGGAAGAAAATCTGACCAAAGCCGAAGCGCACATGGGAACGGATCCGACGGTGCAGGAACATCTGGGCGATTTGTATCAGAAAACCGGCCGCCTGAAACTCGCCGCTGCGCACTGGGATCGCGCCGTTCAAGAGTGGAACAAGACGGTCCCGGCCGAGCAGGACAGTGAAGCCTTCGCCAAAGTCCAGCAGAAGTTGGACGCGGCGAAAGTACGACTGGCCAAGGAAGAATCCGACAAGCACTAGAACCGATTGCAGATTGATGATTTTTGATCGCTGATTGAGAACCTTGCGTTTTGCTTTTCAATCAACAATCGACAATCATCAATCTGCAATGAACCTGAACATCACCATCCGCGAGGCCTCTCTCGCCGACATTCCTGAAATTCTTCGCCAGCGTTGCGGCATGTATGAAGACATGGGCACCAAAGATCGCGATGCCCTGACCGCGATGGCGAAGTTGTCCGCTGACTACCTGTCAAAAGCAATGACAGACGGCTCGTTTCGGGCATGGCTCGCTTGCGACGGAGACCGCGTGGCCGCCGGAGGCGCGGTGATCATCACTCCCTGGCTGGCCCATCCTTACGATCTCGAATGCCGGCGCGTCACGATCCTCAACGTCTATACCAACCCTGAATACCGCCGCCGCGGCGTCGCCCGCAAAATCATGCAGACCATCATCGACTGGTGCGAGGCCGAAGGATTCGCCCGCGTGACTCTTCATGCCAGCGAGGATGGGCGGCACTTGTACGAATCTCTCGGATTCGAAGCGAGCAACGAGATGCGCCTCAAGCTGCGGTGAGAAGAATTGTGGATTGGTGAAGCAAGCCTCGGCTTCTGGTCCGTTCAATCTTCAATCAGAAATCATCAATCAACAATCAACAATGCTATTCTCTTTCCATGTTGGCCGGCTACGCGGTGCACGTTGAAGAATCCCGCGGACGCCGTTTCCCTGAAGCCGCTCATCCCTACCGCAATGATTTCCAGCGCGACCGCGACCGCGTCATTCACGCGCGCGCTTTCCGCCGCCTCGAAGCTAAGACGCAGGTTTTTACCCGCCGCTACTCTGACCACTTTCGAAACCGGCTTACTCATACTCTCGAAGTCTCGCAAGTTTCCCGCACCATCGCCGGAGCGCTGGGCCTCAACGTTGACCTGGCCGAGGCGTTAGCTCTGGTTCACGACATCGGCCATCCACCCTTCGGCCACGCTGGCGAAAAAGCGCTCAACACTGCCATGCGAGAGCATGGCCTGAGCTTCGATCACAACCTGCACGCCCTGCGCACCGTCGAAGATTTTGAGCAGCGCTATGCCGCCTTCCGCGGTTTGAACCTGACCTTCGAGGTTCGCGAAGGCATCATCAAACACTCGCGAGATTACGACGCGAAGGAACATCCCGAGCTCGCGGAATATCTGCTGGACAAGCGGCCTCCGCTCGAAGCGCAACTGATCGACCTGACCGACGAAATTGCTTATAACACCGCCGACCTCGACGACGGCTACGAGGCGCATCTGCTATCGCTCGAGGAAGTCCGAGAAGGCGTTCCCATCTTCGAAGACTTTTACCGCGAAGTCGAGCAACTCTATCCCGATGCCCCCGACAAACTGAAATTCAACGAAGCCCTCAAGCGCGTCCTCAATCGCTTCGTGGACGACCTGATCACAAACACGCGGGCGCGCCTAACTCAAACCGGAGTTCTCACACTCGAAGACGTGCGCAATCATTCCGAGCGGCTGGCCGCGTTCAGCCCTGCGGTAGAGGCCGAACGCAAACAGAACAAGGATTTCCTCTATGAGAATCTCTATTACAGTCCGTCGCTGGCTGGGGAGAAAGAGGACGCGGAACGGGTGGTCAAGGAACTCTTCGCATTCTGGATGGAGCATCCCGCAGCTCTTCCCCATAACTACCAGGAAAAAGCGAAAGAAGATTCTCTGGCAAGGGTCGTTTGCGACTACATTGCCGGCATGACCGACAATTTCATCTTCGAGCAATACGAAAAACACTGTGGTGGCTGAGAGTTTGATGGCAGCTTTCGGATAGACAATTTCGGGCGGAGTGCGTCAAATATAGCTCAGAGGAAACGCCGCCTGAGATGATCTTCCGACGATTGATTTGCGGGATTGTGGGTGCGCTTGTGATGGCGGACTGCCGGGCCTCGGCCCAAGCGTCTGCGCCTGTGGCCTTCCACCAAACGCTTGATGATGCGTGGTGGACCGGTCCGATGCTTGCGCCCTCGGCCAATACGTTGCCGCGGGGACACATGCTGCTCGAACCTTATCTTTTTGATGTGTCGACGCAGGGTTTCTACAACTCCAGCGGCAAGCGCGTTAGCGCTCCACATTCCAACGGTTTCGGATCGCTCACGTACATGAACTATGGACTCGGCAACAAATTTACCGTTGGCTTGATTCCGACGTTCGGCTACAACCAGGTAAGCGGCGGCCCGAACAGTGCGGGTGTTGGAGTCGGAGATCTAACGGTGCAGGCGCAGTACCGCATGCATCTATTTCGCGAGGGTGGCTGGATTCCCACGACTTCGGTGGCCGTGCAGGAAACATTGCCCACGGGGAAATATGATCAACTGGGCAGCCGCCCCAGCGACGGTTTTGGCGCGGGAGCCTTTACCACCACGGTGGCGCTCTACACGCAGACATTTTTCTGGATGCCTAACGGGCGCATTCTGCGCATGCGCTTCAACGTTGCGCCGGCATTTTCCAAAAGCGTAAATGTACAAGATGTCAGCGTCTACGGCACAGGCGAAGGATTTCGCGGAAACGCCAAGCCAGGCGCATCCATCTTCATCGATGCGGCCTGGGAATACAGCATGACACAGCATTGGGTGTTGGCGCTGGACGCCACCTATCGTTATCAGGGGAACACGCCGGTAAGTGGCTACTACATTTCCAATCCCAGCGCACCTTTCGTGCTGAACTCCGGCTCGAGCCAGGCTTTCGGCGTGGCACCGGCGATCGAATACAACCTGACCAGCAAACTCGGTTTTCTCCTCGGCACGCGCTTGTTTCCAGCTGGGAGCAATACGCCTGTCAGTATTACGCCTGCTGTGGCTGTCAACTACGTACACTGATCGTGATCAAACAGACTGGAGAACACACACCCCATACGGCTCCAGAGACACAGTCCCGGAGCGTGTGGATCCCGTAAGCAGTTCCTTGCTCGTTCCAGCAATTTGGAACGACTGAGGCGCGTTGGTGTGATTCAACACAAACGTGATTGTGCCATGATCGGTCCGCCGCCTGGTGACCTCGATTCCGGCTGGCACTTCGAGTGCACCTTTGACTCCTGCAGTTGCTATGAGCGTCAGCGAGACGCGAGCCAGGTCGGCGGAATCTAGGTGAGCGCCGAGGTAGATGGCCTTGCCCCCGCCGAAAGAATGCGAAGTAATGGCAGCTTTACCGGCATACGGGTTGCCGGTATAGGTCGCGAGGACCTCAGCTTGCCCCGGGTCGAGGATGTCGGCCCACAGGTGACACTCGGCATCCTTTCCGGCCAGCGATTTGCTGAACCGCACACCTTGTTTCTCGGAGTAGATCGGTTGGTAATCCAAAACCGTAACTCCCATGACATCGCGAAGCAGTCCGGGCAGCGGAGTGTCGACAATCCGGCTGTGTTCGTCCTTGACTCCGAGACGGAATCCGGCGATGAAGGTTCCGCCGCGCCGAACAAAGTCTCGGATTTTGTCGGCTTGCTCTTGCGAGACGACATACATTACCGGCGCGAATAGGATCTTGTAGGGCGAAAGGTCTTGCGTGGCATCGACGATGTCTACACCGGCGTGGGACGCCGTAATCGACCCGTACCACGTTAGAAGTTCTGAGAGGTACTTGAGTTTGGGCTGGCCGGGTTGGATCGCGAGTGCCCAGTCGGAAACGGGATCGAAGCAGAGAGCCAATTCTGCGGAATAGCGGGCGTTGAGGACTTCGCTGCCCAGCGATTTAAGCTCGCGGATCGTGCGCTGTACTTCATCGAAGGCGGGACTATGCGATCGATCGTGATTCAGCAGGCCATGCCAGTACTCTTCAGCTCCAAAGTCGGCTGTATCCCACCGGAAATAGTTGACGCCCATGGCGCCATGGGCGATTGCCTGAAAGGTCCAAAGCCGAATCTGCCCGGGTTCGGGCTGAGGCGAGAAAAAAGGCTGGCCGGACTTTCCTACTTGTTCTTCCATTACTAAGAACGGCTGGCCGTCTTTGACACTGCGGGCGGCGTCGTGAGTGAAAGAAACGATCGGCGCTACGGCGTCGCTCCCTAAGCTGGTGCCGGAATCAGAACCATTCATGACGATGGAGATGAAACCGGGATAATTGTCGGCCGAAAAGAAATCCAGTTTTCGGTAGAGATCGCGCAGGTTAATGGTGTCGACTACGCCGACATTATTCGTGGTGACAAAGTGTGTGGGACAAAGCTGCCGCAGGATTGTGAGCTGCTCGTCGAGGAATGTGACATTTGCGTGGCTCTGATACCGGTCGTAGTCCAGGGCGAGACCGGGATTCACCGGTGCGCCTGACGGAAGAGGTACGGGGATTTGCGCGAAGTCAGTATAGGTCTGGCTCCAGAAGACCGTGCCCCAGGCTTTGTTTAGAGGTGGAAGCGTGCCATATCTTTCCCGCAACCAGTGTTGAAAGCCTTCGCGGCAGAAGCGGCAATAACAGCGTGGGCTCTCGCCCAGAGTGAATTCATTGTCAATTTGCCAGCCAATCACGCCGGGCGTGGAGGCGAAGGCCCGCGCCATCTCGGTGGCTACTCGCGCCGAAAGACGTCGGTAGGTCCGGTTGGTGGGGCAGGTGAAACGGCGTGCTCCGGGGTTCAAGGTCTGGCCATGATCGTTGACCATCAGGACCTCGGGATATTTTTGAGTCAGCCATGGCGGCGGGGCAGCGGATGGCGTGCCAATGATTACGGCGATTCCATGTTCGTTGAGCAGCTTGATGCAACGTTGCAGCCAGGAAAAATCGAAGCTGCCCTCCTGCGGCTCGAGGAGCGCCCACGCGAATTCGGCGAGGCGCACGTTGGTAATCCCCATCTGCGCCATCGCAAGCACATCCTGCTGCCACAACGATTCTGGCGTCTGATCGGGATAATAGTCCGTGCCGAAGAGCAAGAGGCGACTTGATAGTGAAAGGCTTTTTCTGCCGCCCGCTTCATTTGCCTGCGCGGCCAACAACCTGGGACCGCAGGCAAGCGTTGCACCTGCTGTGATTAGGAATCGACGTCGGCTGATCATAGGGTACGCTGTATAGCACTGTTTATGGCTAGCTGCAATCTTTTCCGCCGACTCGGCAGGCGAACGCGGTTTCTGTTTAGCTACTCCGACGCGCTGACAACGCAACCTTGGGTGACAGGACTCATCTGCCGGCCACCGCCGCGACGATATCAAATAAAACTCGGGGTCCCCGCCGCACTTCTTCCACTCGAATTCGCTCATCGTTCCCGTGCTCGGTGTGCCCTTCTTCCTCGGTCGCGGTGTAGGGATTGAAGCCGTAGGCGTCGATGCCTAGCGGCCGGTACATCTGGTTCTCGGTATAGCCGCTGGTGATGTGCGGCACCACCGGCGCTCCGGGAAAATACTTTGCCGAAACTTCGCGGATGGCTGCGAATAGAGAATTGTCAGTCCCTGAATAATTGGCGACCCGAAACTCGCCCTTCCACGGTTCCACGGTTACGTTCGGATCGTTCACTACATGCTGGACTTCCGCCAGCAGAGCCTTGGGATCGCCTCCGGGTAGAATGCGCACATCCAGGTTCGCCCATGCCTCGGGAGGAATTACGTTGGTCTGCTCCGATCCTCCCATCATGGTGAGCGAAATGGTGTCGCGTAAAAGAAAGTTCAACGACTCGTCCTTCTCCACTTCATCCTGAAATTTCTTATCCTCGATCGCCTTGCGGATATTGCGATATTGCGCCGCCCGCTCCGGCGGTTCCTGAGGCGCCATGTCGCGCAAGAATTCTTCAACTACCGGCAGGACTCGCGTCGGCGTCCGATAGGCAATGATGCGGTTCAGGGCTCGCACCAGACGGTTCGGAGCCGAATCCGGATTGGGCCGCGATCCATGTCCCGGCCGGCCATGCGCGACTACATGCAGCCAGTAGGTGGTCTTCTCGCCGACGTCGACGCCAACGTACTTGACCTTGCCGTTCTCCAGCAGATTCTCCCCACCTTCGTTGATCAGAAACTCGGCATTCTCCAGCAGGTCGCGCTGGTGCTTGATGAACCAGTCGCTTCCGGTTCCATCCGCCTCTTCGTCGGCGACCGCGAGAAAAATCACGTTACGATCCAGCGCGACTTTCTCGCGCTTCAGCATGACCATAACCACCAGTTGCGCCAACCCTTCATCTTTCATGTCCTGGGCGCCGCGGCCCCACAGGTAGCCGTCTTTAATCTCTCCGCTAAAGGGAGGCACCTTCCAATGCGACGGATCGCTCGTGACTACATCCATATGGTTCAACAGAATGATGGGCCGTTTAGCGTCGCTAGCGATATGCGGCAGACGCGCCCAAAGATCGCCCCGGCCCGGCGTGTATTCGAAAGTGCGGTTCTCGATCCCTTCCTGATCAAGAATTTTCTTGTAGAACTCCACGGCCCGCATTTCGTTTCCGGGAGGATTGGTGGTGTCGATGCGTAGATACTCCTGCATCCAGGTGACAGCCAGGTCGGAATACTGCTGCAGACGCTCGGCCGGAACACGCGAAGAGGCCATCTCCATTCCTTCGCCCCAACACATCCCACAAAAGATCCACAACCAAGCCGCCAGCCATAACCCACTCCGTCGCCAGTAAGGTCGCAAACGTTCCTCCCGAGGGAAAATTATTTCCCACGCAGTTTTTATATCAGGTTCGCCAAAATTACCCTGCCGTTCTGGCAATAGAGCCTGAATCTGACTACAATGTGTATAGATATCAAGCGTTTAGCGGTTCAACCTTAATGAGCGATTTGGCATCCCACATGATAATAGGAATGCCAGGCGCCGCTGCAACGGGCGCCCGCTGTCCAAGGCAAGCGTCGCGTCAGCGCTGGCCGGCTCAGCGACACCGCTGGCTTTCCACAATCGGTTTAAAGGGACGCAATCGAATTCACGCACGCCCAGGCGTGCCGGAGTGGAGCGTTTATGCTCCCCCAAACTTGGAGGAAGTCCTTTATGAATAACCGCCTACTTTTCGCCCTGCCGTTGGCTGCTGTACTTGCTTTCCCCGCCATCGCGCAGACCACTTCGTCTTCTTCAGATCAGACTCAGCCTGCGGCTACGCAGCAGACCCAGTCAACCTCGTCCGACACCAGCAACGCGACCGGCAAAGCGCCTCTGGCCGCGCCGTCCCGCGAAGGCTTCTGGGGACGCGTGAATCCCTTTGCCCGTAAGAAATATGTGCAGCGCCAAACCGAGCCCATCCGCGACCGCGTCAACGAGCTGGATGAGCTGACCTCGGCCAATAGCCGGTCCATCAAAGACACCGACGCCCGTGCGCAGCAAGGCATCAAGCTGGCTTCGGACAAGGCTAACGAAGCTGATCAGCACGCTATGGATGCTGGCAACAAGGCCACCGCGGCCCAACAGTCGGCGCAGCAGGTTACCGCCCGCGTGCAGACAGTTGAGAATGTGGTTGGCAACATCGACCAATACAAGGCCTCGAACCAGACGGAAATCCGCTTCCGTCCCGGCCAGACCATGCTGAGCAAGAACGCCAAGGATGCTCTCGACACCATGGCCACCGGCGTGAAGGGCCAGCGCGGTTACATCATTGAAGTACAGGGATTCTCCTCCGGCAAGGGACAGACCGCAATCACCAACTCGCAGAAGATGGCCGAGTCGGTGGTCCGATATCTCGTCCTCAACCACGAGATTCCGGTCTATCGCATCTACCTCGTCGGGATGGGCAATGCCCCTGCTCCGTCGACGGATGAGACTGCTAAGAGCAAGCGCGTCAGCGGTGGCCGCGTTGAAGTCAGCCTGCTGAAGAACGATCTGGAGCAGCTCTCCAGCAACGCCGGAGCGCCCGCCACCACGGTCGACCAACAGCAGCAACCGAAGTAAAGTTTGGGACCGAAGGCGCCTCGCCTATAAGTCCCTCCCCCGGAAAAAGCCCCTCTCGCAGTGAGGGGCTTTTTCTCATTCCGCTCTCGCTCACGCTTCCGCTATCCTCCCGTCCATACGTCTATGTACGATCTAAAACTTGCGCTTCGCCAATTTCGGAAGTCGCCGGGCTTCGCCGCCACCGTAATCCTCACCATAGCTCTTGGCATCGGAGCCAACACCGCCATCTTTACCCTGGTGCACGCGATTCTTTTGAAATCGCTGCCGGTGGCAAATCCCGCAAGCTTGTACCGGATCGGCGACCTTGACGACTGCTGCGTCAATGGTGGCTTCATGAACGAGAACGGCGATTTCGACATCTTTTCTTATGACCTGTATCGCCACTTTCAGGAATCGACTCCCGAATTCGAGGAACTCGCTGCCTTCCAGTCCGGACACAACACCGTCAATGTTCGCACCGGAGCCGCGACGGCCAAGGCTGAAACTGCTGAATATGTCTCCGGAAACTACTTCTCGACTTTCGGCTTAGGGGCTTATGCCGGCCGCATGCTGCAGGCATCCGACGATGTCCCCGGAGCGGCTCCAGTGGCAGTCCTCAGCTACCAGGCTTGGCAGGCAGCCCACGCCGCCGATCCCGGTGTAATCGGCGCAACGTTTTACATACAGAACAAGCCATTTACGATCGTCGGGATCTCGCCCCCCGGATTCTTTGGCGACCGGATCGCCAGCAACCCGCCCGCGCTCTGGATTCCGCTGAACGATGAACCCTATCTGGAGCGCGAGACGACCATGCTGAAACAATCAGATATCAACTGGCTCTACGTTCTGGGCCGGGTCAAGCCCGGAGCCAATCCCGGCAGCCTGGAGGCCAAACTATCCAACACGCTGCGCCAGTGGTTGGCCACACAAACCGCCTACACCATCAACGGAGCCCAGACGCAAATTCCCAAACAGCATGTCGTATTGACTCCCGGAGGCGCTGGAATCCAAAACATGCAAATCGCGACTGGCAGCGGACTGCGCTTGCTCATGGCGATCTCCGGTTTGGTTCTGCTCGTGGCCTGCGCCAACATCGCAAATCTTCTCTTGGCCAAGGGTGCGAATCGCCGGGCTCAGACTTCGATCAGCATGGCGCTGGGCGCGGCGCGATCCCGCCTGATCCGCCAGATGCTGCTGGAAAGCTTGCTGCTAGGGTGCGCCGGCGGAGCGGTCGGCATCGCGCTGGCTTATGCTGGGGCCCGCATGATTCTGGCTCTAGCTTTCCCCAACTCTCCGTTTGTCACCATCCATGCAACGCCATCGTTGGTTGTCCTCGGCTTTGCTCTAGCGCTGTCGCTGCTGACAGGAATCATATTCGGGATTGGGCCCGCCTGGATTACCTCGCATTCCGATCCTGCCGAAGCCTTGCGCGGCGTGAACCGCAGCACGCAAGATCGGACCTCGCTGCCGCAAAAATCGCTCATCATTTTTCAGGCCGCCCTGTCGCTGGTGCTGCTGGTCGGCGCCGGCTTGCTCACCCAGAGCCTACGCAACCTTGAGCATCAAAACTTCGGCATTGCCACCGCGAAGCGTTACGTCGTCCACTTTGACCTCGCCGGCGCCGGCTACACGATAGATACGATCCGCTCGGCAACCGAGCAACTGGAACGCGAGTTCTCGTCCCTACCGGGCGTCCAGAATGTGGGATTGGCTCTTTACAGCACCCTAGAGGGCAACAACTGGGGCGAGAGCATATTCATCGAAGGCCGGCCAGCGCCAGGTCCTGGACAAGACCACGGATCATCGTGGGATCGCGTAAGCCCGCATTTTTTCGAGACCATCGGTCAGCCCGTCATTCGCGGCCGCGGCATCACTGACCAGGACACGGCGACATCGCGCATGGTTGCGGTCGTCAATCAGGCCTTCGTCAAAAGGTTCTTTCCCAACGAAGATCCCATCGGCCGCCACTTTGGAACCTTCGATCAAAAGTATGCGGCGGATTACGAAATCGTCGGCGTTGTGGCCGATGCTAAATACACCAGGCCGCGTAATCCCGTGCGTCCTATGTATTTCCGGCCCCTGACCCAGTTGAATACAACGATCAAAGAGCGCAGTGCCTTTACTGGGGAGACGCGTTCCTTGTTCCCCAACTCCATGACCATCCGTTATGCCGGCGATGCTGCGACCCTGGAATCCACGGTTCGCCGCACCCTTGCCAACCTCAATCCCAACCTTACCGTACGCGAGTTCACTTCACTTGACTATCAGGTCGCTGGAAACTTCAACCAGGAACGGCTGATCTCTCGACTGACCGTTCTATTCGGATTGCTGGCGCTTGTGCTGGCGTCAGTTGGTCTGTACGGGATTACTGCCTATTCGGTCGCGCGCCGCACCAGCGAAATCGGCGTGCGCATGGCACTCGGCGCCAACCGGAGCGACGTTGTAGCTCTCGTGCTGCGGGCAGCATCGTGGCAGGTGGGAGTCGGCCTTGCCATCGGTATTCCGGTCGCGCTGTTGGGCGGCCACTTGATGGCGAGTCAGCTCTACGGCGTACGCACCTATGATCCGATCTCGATCGCCGCGGCGGTCGTGATTCTTTCTGCGTTTGCGGCTATTGCCGGATTCATCCCGGCAAGACGCGCGGCCAGCATTGAACCGATGAACGCTCTTCGCACGGAATGAGAGTTCTCGGAAATCACGATGAGGACGCTTATCGGACCTAGATCAGCGAGTGCCAGTCGAACGAGCCCTGGCCTCTTTGGTCCCACATTTCTAATGCCTGATAACAGAAAGCCGTGGACACAGGGTTCATGAACGGAAGCATTTCGCCGTTCTTTTTTCCGAACCAGAAGCCGCCGAGCAGGCGAGGATCCGGATCGTTAGACTGGAAGCCCTTTAGCATCGCCACTTCTTCTTGCGCGGCTTCTTCGTCCAGCGGCACAACTCCGTATTGATCGGCAAACAGGCGGACCCGGAGCAGTTGCGCAACCGCGTCCGAACGCAGGAACAGCGGCGAAAGGATCCGAACGAAGCCAGCCAGGCGGGCGATTCCCTCTGTCATCGCTTCTGCACATGAAGTCTCGCTAGCCACGGGCAGCAGACCCTCAAGAAAATAAGAATAAGCATGCAGGCGGTCCACAACCGGAACGTCGGTGTCACATCCTGGAAGGAACGAAGCATGGGTCGCGACGGACGTATTCAGTAATTGGCGATAAGCAGCGAGGTACCGTTCATTCTTGGTGACTTGCCAGAGCTCGTACCAGCCGAGCGCGGCCTTGAGTTGATAACAACCGGGGCTGCGCGACCAGCGACCGGCTTCGTAAGGGATAGCTTGCTTGCCGGGCAGCTCCAGGATAGGACTGAAATGCGCGCCATCCACAAAATCGCGCATCATCGAATCGCCGCATTTCACGGCAGTAGCCAGGAACTTTTCGTTCGCGGTCGCGCGCCACACCTGCAACAGTCCGCGCACGATGATCCCGTTGTCGAAGAAATACGAATATCGACTGCCTTTTGCCTCACATTCGAAGGGCATCGCGGAGCATGCAGGATCCCACGCCTCCACCAGGTAACCGGCAGCCTCAATCGCCGCGTCCAGGTAACGACCTTCGGGGTGCTGCTCCGAAAGGCAGGTCAAAGCACTGGCATAGTAGGCAGTGATTTCCGTAGTCAGTGGAGCATTCTGTTGGCGATCGCTGTAGTAATATCGCGCGACTCCGCCGTTGGATTCCTGAATGCCAGAATTCAGAAACCACTCCCCTGCTGCCTGGCGGACGCTCGTCTTAACCTGCTGCATGTATTTCATTGACTTCTCCCCTGCATTCTGCGAGCCGGAACGCACTGCGGAAAAGAAACGCAGATAGTCGTCCACGACTTCCGAAATGGGCGTGCCTTGCGCTGCTAAGAAATTTTGTTCGGAGAAGCTGCGGCGTAAGTCGTCCGACTGCAGGAGCCGAGTTAAATGCCTCGTCAACGTACGGCCATCTCCCGGATCGTAAAACTCGACTGCGACCCCTTCTTCTTTGGCAATTTCAACAATCTCCGGAATGGCGGCAGCCACCATGGGCAGGCCGTACTGGCAGGCCTGATGCACCACCCCGCTGGTGCCGGCCGCCGAGGAATACGGCAACACCAGAACGGATGCGCTCTTGAAAAGGGCCGGCAAATCGGCCTCAGGAACGTACCCGAGAAAACGAACGCCCGCGTGTCCCGCCCATTTTTGCTGCAGGGATTCCAGGTAACCAGGGGCGCTAGGATGATTCGTTCCCGCCACGACTACAACCGCGTTCGGAACCTGGGAGCGAATCTCGTCAATCGAATCAAGCAACAGATCGACTTTCTTGTAAGTTCCCCAATATCCGAATGCCAGAATGACGCGCTCGGAAGAACTCGGTTGCGCGACCGCGACGGGGGCGGAGCTCAGCTGCGTCAACTCTGGGGCGTGGCCATTGAATGTTCCATGCGGACGAGCATGGATGCGATCAGGGCTGACGCCGTAATTGCTAATCAATTCGTTGCGGAATGAGGGCAGCAACACCGAGATGTCGCCGGACAGAAGCAACAACCTCGTCGCGATGCGGCCTGCGGTTCGGTACAACCCCGGGAAACGAATTCCTGCGTCCTCGAGATTGATCCGCTCAAACACCGTGTGCAGCGTGATGTGCGTGTAGTAGCCCATGGCGCGCGCCATGGCCGGAACAGTCAGGGCCAGAAAAGCGGCCGCTGGGGTGCGAGCGAAGGTTGAAAACCCTATGTTGAACCACACCACATCCGGTTTGTTTTTTGCAATCGCCCGCAACAGGCGCACAGGATTGAGAATAGAATCGAAACACCAGCAACGCTGAACGTTGAAGCCGTCTAACTCGCTTTGCGAATGGTCATCATCGGCGAGAACGCTGAGTTCCACCCGCGAATCGTTCCGCAGGGCGCAAGCGAGGTGATATCCATATTCGTTGAGATCGCCCCGGCTGGGGGGGAAAGAAGTAACTAGCGCAACCCTCATAGGGCGTGGAACTGTGTCGGTCTGCGCAACACCGGATATCGCGTCGGGCTCCGAAAAACGCGCGAAAGGGCTGGTTCCGTACGACGTAAGCACGAGTGGCGGCTCCGTTTTTGTCTGACGAAATTTCGGTGCAGGAATTTCAGAAAGGGTTGGTCTCGCGGAGCGAACTACAGTGAGGCCGATGCGCACTCAAGCGTCGGCAAGCTATTACGTACCATTGCGTTAATTCACAGCTACAGTGATTACCGGAGTTTCGTCGTGATGATGCCGTAGCAGGTCAGCGATCTACATCGGTGATATCTTGGTGTTGAATCGTCGCATCCGAACCGCAGTTAAATTTCATGGACATTCTACAAAGCCTTTTTGAACAGCATTTCCACGCGCCAGTTGAGCGGGTGCAGCCGCTGCAAGGGCAACTGGGCGGCTCGGGACGCAAGATCATCCGTCTGTCGAGCGACAAGGTCAGCGCAGTCGGTATTTTGTATGACGTGCGCGAAGAGAACGCGGCCTTCCTGGAATTCTCGCGACATTTTCGCGCTCATGGTTTGCCGGTGCCGGAGATTTATGCGCAGGATCTGGATCACGGAGCTTATCTCGAGGAGGACTTCGGCGACACCTCGCTGTTTGAGTTTCTTTCAAAATACCGAGCGGGCGATCGAATCGCGCCCGCAGCGGTTGAAGCCTATCGCAAGGCGATTGCGACGCTGCCTAGATTTCAGATTGAGGCTGGTCGCGACCTGAATTACAAGGTGTGTTACCCGCGTGACAGTTTCGATCGGCAGTCCATTTCCTGGGATCTGAACTATTTCAAGTACTATTTTTTGCGGCTGGCGGGCATTCCCTTCAGCGAACAGGCCTTGGAAGATGACTTCAGCCGTCTGACGAAATTCTTGCTAAGCGCAGGCCGCGATTACTTTTTGTATCGTGATTTCCAGTCGCGAAACATCATGCTGCGCGACGGCCAGCCTTTTTTCCTCGACTACCAGGGCGGGCGCAAGGGCGCGCTGCAATATGACGTCGCTTCTTTACTGTATGACGCCAAGGCCGATCTGCCGCCGGAGTTGCGCCAGCAGTTGCTCGATCATTATCTCGACACGCTTAAAGGCTTCATCGATGTCAAGCGCGAAACGTTCATGCAGTTTTATTACGCCTTCGTCTATATCCGCATCATGCAGGCGCTGGGGGCGTACGGCTTCCGCGGATTCTACGAGCGGAAGGTTCATTTTCTGCAGAGCGTGCCCTACGCGCTGAAAAATCTTCGCTGGCTGCTGCACAATGTCACCCTGCCTATTGCGCTGCCCACGCTGACGGCCGCTTTTCACAGCATGCTGGCCTCGGAAAAATTGCTGGCGCTGGCTTCGGATGCGGACAACCTGGTGGTACGGATTTTCAGTTTCTCGTTTCATCGCGGATTGCCGAAAGATGAGAGCGGGAACGGCGGGGGATTCATTTTTGATGGACGCGGCCTGCCGAATCCTGGACGCGAGGAGCGCTTCAAGCGGCTCACCGGCAGGGACCAGCCGGTGATCGACTACCTCAATCAACAGGAGAGCGTGCATCAGTTTCTCGCCAGCGTGATGTCGCTGGTCGATGCCAGTGTGAACAACTATCAGAGTCGCGGGTTCAAGAACCTGATGGTGTCGTTTGGATGCACGGGCGGACAGCACCGCTCGGTATACCTGGCGGAGCAAGTGGCGAAACGGCTGCGCGGAAAGAGCGGAGTCGAGGTCGTCGTGCAACACCGCGAATTGGAGAGAATGGCGGCGGAGAATAGTGCGGCGGAGAAAGCTGCACGATGAGGGCGATGGTCCTCGCGGCCGGCCTCGGCACCCGCCTTCGCCCGCTCACCGACGATCGCCCGAAAGCCCTGGTGGAAGTGGCCGGACACACGCTGCTCGAGATTACGCTTCGCCGCCTCCAACAGTTTGGAGTCCGCGAAGTGATCGTCAACGCGCATCACTTCGCCGACATGGTGGTTGATTATCTGAAAAAGCATGCCAACTTCGGCATGCGAATTGAGATCTCTCGCGAAGACGTCTTGCTCGACACCGGCGGCGGGCTCAAAAAGGCAGCGTGGTTCTTTTCCGAAAATTCCGCTCATTCAGGCGAGCCGTTCATTCTGCACAACGTTGACGTGCTGAGCACCATCGATATTAGCCGCATGGTGCAATTTCATCAGGAGAATCAGGCTGTCGCTACCCTGGCGGTGCAGCAACGGAAGACATCACGATTCCTGCTGTTCGACGAACAGGATCAACTCTGCGGGCGGCGCGCGGGAAATGATCGAGCGGATGAAATCGTACGATCTTCGGCGCGAGTGTCCAAACCGCCACAGGCGCTGGCCTTTTCCGGCGTGCATGTGATTTCTCCGCGACTGCTTACGAGGATGACCGAGGACGGCGTTTTCTCAATCATAACTTCCTATCTGCGGCTTGCCGCGGAAGGAGAGAAGATTGTCGCGTTTCGGGCGGACGAATATTATTGGCGCGACTTGGGCAGGCCGGAAAATGTGACGCAAGCGGCAAGCGACGTGAAGAACGGCGTCCTTCGGCTATCGTAAAATCCAACTTGTGCGGAGACTGCGATGCGCGTGCTTGGATACACCTGGGCAGGAGTAAGAACTGACGACCTGAAATCGACCGCGCACTTCTTCGCCGAAACTCTCGGCCTTTCCCTCATTCGTGAAGGCAAGGGGATGGTTCAGTTCGAGATGCCCTCGGGACAACTCTTCGAGGTGTTTGGTCCGGAGAGTTCTTACTATGGGCTGCATTCTTGCCCAGTTCTGGCTTTTCAGGTACAGGATGTGCGCGCCGCCCGCAAGGAATTGGAGTCGCGAGGCGTCGAGTTCGTCACCGATGTCGAGGGCGACCAATCGGAATTCTGGACATATTTTCGCGGGCCGGACGGCTACCTGTACGAGCTTTGGCAGACGATTCGTCCTTTAAAAGCGCTGCCTCAGAGCTAGCGACTTTCCACTTGCAGCCGGCCGCTGGCTTCGATACCATCTCAACACCTCTTGGTAGAACAATGAGTGACCGCTATCTACACCGAATTCGTGTCGTATTCTGTAGGGTACGAGTTCTTGTACCCTCTCCGGTGTGGAGGGAACCAGTGAGCTGAGCAACTTGAAATCTTGAAGGCTCCCGAATCCCGCCCCGCCAGAAACGCTGGCTCGGTGGGTTTTGCTTTTTAGGAAGCATGAAGGACGGCATCCATGACTCGACAAAGCGTGACCCGACAAAGTATGACCGGCGCCAGCATTCTTTGGGAATGCCTGGAACGCGAGGGCGTGCAACACGTGTTCGGATATCCGGGCGGCGCCATTCTGCCCGCCTACGACGCCCTGAAGGGCAGCAAGATCCACCACATTCTGGTTCGCCACGAGCAGGGTGCCACCCACATGGCCGACGGCTACGCGCGCGCCAGCGGGCAGGTTGGAGTCGCCGTTGCCACCTCCGGCCCCGGCGCCACCAACATGGTCACCGGGATCGCCACTGCCATGCTCGATTCGTCGCCCATCGTCTGCATCACCGGCCAGGTGGGAAGCAAGCTGATCGGGTCGGATGCATTTCAAGAGACCGACATCACCGGCGTCACGCTTCCCATCACCAAGCACAATTACCTGGTGACCCACGCAAGCGAAGTGGCGCGCACGATTCGCGAAGCGTTTTATGTGGCGCGCTCCGGCCGGCCCGGACCGGTGCTGGTGGACATCACCAAAGACGCGCAGCAGTCGACCTGCGAGTTCGACTGGGAAGCCGCGAAGCCCCAACTGCCGGGATACCGCCCGGATTTGTCGCCGGACCGAAAGGAATACGAGCAGGCGCTGGAGTTAATTCATAACTCAAAGCGTCCTGTGATCCTCGCGGGGCACGGCATCATCATCTCCGGCGCAATGAACGAGGTCCGCGAATTTGCAGAGCGCGCGGGCATCCCTGTTGCCCTCACGTTGTTAGGGCTGGGCGCGTTTCCTGCGTCTCATCCCCTGAATCTCGGGATGATGGGTATGCATGGCGAAGCGTGGGTGAATCACACCATCCAGGAAGCGGACCTGCTGCTGGCGTTTGGCATGCGTTTCGACGATCGCGTGACCGGCAACCTGAAGACGTACGCCTCCAACGCCAAGAAGATTCACATCGAGATCGATCCCGCGGAGATCAACAAGAACGTGAAAGTTGATGTTCCCCTGGTTGGCGACCTGCGCGAAGTTCTGCACGAGTTGCTTCCGCACGTCGAATCTATTGACCGCAGCGAGTGGCTGGATTCCATCGATAGACTCAAGGGCGACGCCGCGGTGCGCGATATTCAAAACCTTCCTGACAGCGGGCATCTCTACGCGGCGCACGTGATCAACGATCTTTGGCGCGAAACGCGCGACGGCGACACCGTCGTGGTCACCGACGTAGGCCAGCACCAGATGTGGGAGGCGCAATATTACAAGCATGAGAAGCCGCGTAGCTTGATCACTTCCGGAGGATTGGGCACGATGGGCTTCGCCCTGCCAGCGGGGATCGGAGCAAAAGTCGCGCGGCCGGAAGCAGATGTATGGGTGGTCGTCGGCGATGGCGGTTTCCAGATGACCTTGTGCGAACTTGCGACCATTGTGCAGGAGAAACTAAAGGTGAACATCGCCATCATCAACAACGGATTTCTCGGCATGGTGCGGCAGTGGCAGGAATTTTTCTACGAACGCAACTACGCCGCTACGCCGCTGCTGAACCCGGACTTCGCCAAGCTCGGCGAGGCCTATGGAATTCGCAGCATGACGGTCACGGAGCGTTCGCAGGTTGTGCCCTCGGTGCAGTCGGCGCGCCAGCATGACGGGCCGGTGCTCATCAATTTTCGCGTGGAGCAAGAGGACACAGTGTATCCCATGGTCGCCGCGGGTGCGTCCTTGCACGAAATGATCCGGCGCCCCAGTAAGATTGTCGAGACCGCCGCTGACGAGTAGAGAAAATATGCTGAACACTTATGTGGTGTACGTGGAAAACAAGCCGGGCGTGCTGACCCGCGTGGCGTCCCTGTTTCGACGCCGCGCTTTTAACATTGATTCGCTGACGGTGGGCCGCACCGAAAAGCCCGAGGTCTCGCGCATGACAATCACCGTCGACGCAGACCAGGACCAGGCACGCCGCATCGAGGCCAATCTCTACAAGCTCGTGAACGTACTTTTAGTCGAGAACATCACCAACCAGCCGGCAATCGTCCGCGACCTGGCAATGATCAAAGTTGCCGCCACGCATGAGGCCCGGTCGCATGTGTTGGAACTGGCTAGCGTCTTCCGGGCGCGCGTGGTAGACGTCGCTCCGGAATCCCTCACCATTGAAATCACCGGGGCCGAAGACAAGATTGATGGCCTGCTCGAGGTGTTGCGCCCCTACGGCGTTCTGGAGATGGTGCGCACCGGAATCGTAGCTATGCGGCGGGGAAAATCGTCCTCCACGGTTAGCACCGCGACCACGACAGATCAGGATGTCGCCGAAGAGGATGTTTCGCACTCGGTGTGACGAGAAGCTCCCTTTGCAGACTGAAACCCGAAGCCTTTCTGGTTGTTAAAGTTACCCGTACGCAGGCAGTTTCGCCCGGTGAGCCTCACCGGTTCCCATCCCCAATCAGTCACTCCCGCCGATTACTAAAGTTTGCGATAATCCTTACAAAGCATTGTATCTAAAGATGTTAGCTGCTATTCATAGGAGGGCTGCGGATTCCCTCGGCAGCTGCGGAAGAAACTATTCCCATGACTGGCGCCACCAGCGTCGCTAGAGGTCTGCCTGCACAATCTCGATCGTGGAGAGGACTGTCTGCTATAGCCAAGCTCTACATCAGCCTCGTGATTGTGGCTGGGATCGCCACGCTCCTCTACGCAGGGCTTCACCAGACCAGCAAGAACATTGCCGAGTTCATCTGCTACTTAGGCATCGCGATTCTGGCCTCGCGGCTGAAAGTTAGCCTGCCTGGGATCACCGGAACTCTGTCGGTAAATTTCCTGTTCATTCTCATCGGCGTCCTAGAGTTGAGCTTCACGGAAACGCTCATTCTTGGCGCGGCGTCGATGCTGGCACAGTGCTTGTATCCGGAGCGTCCGCGAGGCATGCAGGTGGCGTTCAATGTATGCGCCGGTTCCCTATCGACGGCACTTGCTTACATCACGTACCACCATCCTCTGGCGAACGAGTTCATCCCGAATCGGCCGATTTTGTTGGGGCTGGCGGCCACGGTTTACTTTATCGCGAACGCGGGCTCGATCGCGGCAGTCATTTCGCTGACCGAGCGCCGCCCCCTGATCCGAATTCTGGTCGACTGTTACTTCTGGTCGTTCCCTTACTACCTCGTAGGTGCCGGAATCGCAGGCGCGATTGCGTGGCTGAATCATACGTTCAACTGGGAAACGTCGCTGTTGTTGGTTCCGGCGGTTTACCTTATCTACCGCTCTTACCGCCTCTATCTCGGCAAATTGGAAGATGAAAAGCGCCACGTCGAGGAAATGGCCAACCTGCATCTGCGGACGATTGAGGCCCTTGCGCTGGCGATCGAGGCCAAGGATCACACCACGCACGAGCACCTGCAGCGCGTACGCGTGTATGCCATCGAAGTGGCCAAAGAATTGGGCGTAACCGGGCCGGAATTAGAGGCTCTGCACGCCGCCGCGCTCCTGCACGACATCGGAAAACTTGCCGTGCCAGAACACATCATCTCCAAGCCCGGCCGCCTCACACCGGAAGAATTCGAGAAGATGAAAATTCATACTCTGGTCGGAGCCGAGATTCTGGAGCGCGTGCGTTTTCCCTATCCAGTCGTCCCGATCGTGCGCGCTCACCACGAAAAGTGGGACGGCTCCGGCTATCCCATGGGATTGAAGGGAGCGGAAATTCCAATTGGCGCGCGAATTCTCTCCGCCGTGGATTATCTCGATGCACTCGCGTCCGACCGCCAATACCGCCGCGCTCTTCCGCTGCGAGACGTAATGCAGAAGCTGTCGGCCGAGTCGGGCAAGTCGTTCGATCCGAAGGTGGTCGACGTCTTGCAGAAGCGCTATCAATATCTCGAGCGACTTGCTGTGGCCAAGGCAGGGCAGGATCCGAATGGTCCGTTGTCTACTTCCATCAAGATTGAGCGCGGCCTGGAGCCAGCGGCCGGATTCGAGAATGCCACCGCGCAGGATTACGCGGGACGCGAAAACACCTTCTTGTCGTCGATTGCGGCCGCCCGGCAGGAGGCGCAGTCGTTGTTCGAGCTCAGCCAGGATCTTGGCGCTTCCCTCAGTTTGACCGAAACGCTCTCAGTGTTCTCGGTGAAGCTGAAGCCGATGGTGCCTTACGACGCGATCGCCATCTACATCAAGCGCGAAGCCGAACTGATTCCCGAATACGTCAACGGAGACAATTACCGGCTCTTCTCTTCGCTGCGCATTCCCATCGGACAGGGGCTTTCCGGCTGGGTAGCGCACAACCGGAAACCGATCATCAACGGCAATCCATCCGTGGAACCGGGATATTTGAACGACCCTTCGAAGTTCAGCACGTTGCGCTCCGCGCTGGCCGTGCCGCTGGAGGGCATCTCGGGAGTTATCGGCGTGCTGGCGTTATATCGTGGCGAACGCGACGCCTTCACCTCCGACCACCTCCGCATCCTGCTCGCGGTCAGCGGCAAGATGGCGCTCTCTATCGAGAACGCGCTCAAGTACCAGCAGGCGGAAGACTCGGCAACCACCGACTACCTAACCGGGCTGCCTAATGCGCGCTCTCTTTTCCTGCAACTCGACCGCGAACTGGCGCGCTGCAAGCGCGACAATCTCGCGTTGACCGTCATGGTTTCCGACATGGACGGCTTCAAGCAGATCAACGATCGTTTTGGCCACCTGGAAGGCAATCGCGTGCTGCGCCTCTTTGCCCAGGCTCTGAAAGATAGTTGCCGTGAATACGACTATGTTGCCCGCATGGGCGGAGACGAATTCGTTGTAATCGCCCCCGGCCTCGAGGCCGATGCCGCGGGAAAGAAGGCCGAGCAGATGCGGGCGTTGGCCCGGCAGGCGGGCAATGATGTATGCGGCGAAGATATTCTCTCGCTGAGCGTGGGACGCGCACTGTATCCGGAAGACGGAAAAGATGCGGAGCAGCTTCTTGCCGAAGCCGACCGCCGCATGTACCTGGAAAAGCAGAAACAGCTCTCCTATAAGGATCGCCGGTCGCATCCGCGAATGAAGTGTCGGGTTACGATCGAAATGCAGACCGAGGCGGGCGGAACTCCGCTGTTCGCCAACCTGACTGACGTCAGCCTGGGAGGCTGCTACATCGAGACCAGCACGATTCTAGCCGCGGGCAGCAAACTCAAGGTGGGATTCTCGATGGATGATTCCAGCCTTTCGGCCGAGGGTGTAGTGGCGAGATTAGATCCGGGTTCCGGCCTGGCAGTGCAATTCCGCGAGTTGAACCGCGAAGGACGAGAACGCATGCTTAAGATTCTGGAGTTCGTACAGAAGACAACTACGTTCTACAACAACCGCTACCTTAGCAGCCTGACCAAGAGCTGATCCCCAGGAACGCCACTGGGTTTCAAGATTGAGTTCGCGCGGCGACTTGCAGGGCCGTGGCGTGAACAATCTCCGCGCCAATTTGATCCAGCGGCAGAATCTTGTCCGCCAGGCCGTTGCGAGCCACGAACCCTGGCATACCCCAAACCACGCTGCTGGCCTCATCCTGTACGAAGATGCGGGCTCCAGCGACGCGCAGCGCCTGGCATCCTCTCAGCCCGTCCTGGCCCATGCCGGTGAGAACCACGGCGAGCGCTCGTGCCCCGAAGACCGACGCGATAGAGTGGAAAAGCACATCCACCGATGGTCGGCAAAAATTTTCCTTCGCTCCCCGGTGCGTCTTTAACAGGACGATTCCATCCTGCCGGCTGACCACCATGTGAAAGTCTCCCGGAGCGATGAGCACGCAACCGGGCATGAGTGGTTCGCCGGAGACACACTCCCGCACCGGCAACGCGCATTTCGCCGTGAGGCGTGCCGCCAGAAGTGAGGTAAAAATAGGCGGCATGTGCTGCGCGATTAACACGGGCAACGGAAAGTTCGCCGGCAAAGAAGGCAAAACTCGCGCCAGCGCGTCGGGACCACCGGTCGAAACACCAATCGCCACCACTTGCGGCGGGGTTAACAATCGCGGTCTGGAGGGAAAGATGCCAGGCGCTGGGACTCCTTGCAAGGATTGCGGAAGAATACTCTTCGGCACGTCTGGAAGATGGCAGAGCGCCCGGATCTTTGGAATGAGCTCCCGCGATATCGCCTCAATCGTAGACGTCATATCAACGTTACTGGGTTTGGTGACGTAGTCGGTGGCACCCAAAGAAAGAGCTTCAAGCGTGGCCGAGGCGCCATGCTCGGTGAGCGTGCTGAACATGATGATGGGAACGCGTGCATCGATCTTGCGCAACTCGCGCACCGTTTCCAGGCCATCCATCTCCGGCATTTCGATGTCGAGGAGAACAATGTCCGGCTTCAGGGCGGGAAACTTCACCAGGGCGACGCGTCCGTTAACCGCGGTGCCGGCAACCTCAAGATCCTTGTCTTGTGCGATGGCCACCGACAGGGTCTTACGAACTACCACCGCATCGTCGACGAGAAGCACTCGTTTTTTGACGGCTTCGGGCAATCAGCCTGCCTCCTTCCCGCCTGGTCAAATTATTTTCCGGCGGAGGCGGCCATGCTTTTGCCGCGCGCTTGCGGAACCGGCGCCGCTCCGGATCTTGCAGCCGTCACGTCGATCTTGAACTGGCTGACTAGGTTGTTCAGTTGTGCGGCCATTTCTGCCAGTTGGCTGGCGGCCTTCTGCGACTCCTGCGCGCTTGACGAGGTACCCCGCGCCGCCTCTGCGACGCCCGCAATGTTCTGTGTGATCTCGCCGGAGCCCTTGGCTGCATCCGCCACGTTGCGCGTCATCTCGTTCGTCGTGGCACTCTGTTCTTCCACCGCAGTGGCAATCGTGCCCGAAATATCGTTGATCTGGCTGATAACCCCGCTGATGGTGCCAATCGCTTCCACCGCACCCTGTGTGTCGGTCTGGATGGCGGTAATCTTGCGGCTGATGTCTTCGGTGGCCTTGGCCGTCTGCTTCGCGAGTTCTTTGACTTCGTTGGCGACCACGGCAAAGCCCTTGCCGGCTTCCCCGGCGCGCGCCGCCTCAATCGTGGCGTTGAGTGCGAGCAGATTGGTTTGCTGCGCAATGGACGTGATGACCTTGATGACTTCGCCGATTTCGGCGCTGGAGGCTCCCAGTTTGGCGACTGTCGAGTTGGCGGCCTGCGCGGTCTGCACGGCGCTGGATGCAACGCTGGCAGCCTGGTGGGCATTGGTGGCAATCGACTGGATGGTGGCAGTCATCTCTTCTCCGCCGGTGGAAACGCTTTGCAGGTTTTGACTGACCTGCTGAGTTGCTTGTGAGACGGTGCCCGCCTGAGCAGAAGTCTCTTCGGAATTAGCGGATATCTGCTGGCTGGTCGCGGAGAGTTCCTCGCTGGCGCTGGCCACATGCTGTGCGGTATCCGAGATTGACTGGATTACCTCGTGCAGATTGTTCTTCATCTGATTGAGGGCGAGACCAGCCTTGCCAAGTTCATCCTCGCTGGTAATCTTAATGTCCTCAATGGTCAGGTTCTTATTCGCGATGTCCTGAATCATGGTCAGCATGTTGGCAATGGATCCCGTGATGGAGCGTACGATCAGTATCGCCACCCCAAGCCCAACGAGGATGCCGACAACCGCCAGAATAACGACCATTCGAATCGTTGACACTTCGACCTGCTCATGCTGGGTTTGCGCCGCCTCTTGTAGCTTGTCGATGGAGCCTTGGAGTTTATCGACCGCCTTCTCGGCATCCATGCGGACCTGGATTGCGTGCTCGGTAAAAAGTTCATCAGCCGCTTCCTTGGCTTTGCCACTGCGGCGCAATTCAATAGCCCGGCTCTGCAAGTCCCGAAGAGCTTTATCGCTTCTGTCTACGTCCCCCCATGCTGCCTTGCCCTCTTCGGTTTGCAGCAACTTGTTTAGAGCCTCCATGGAGTTGTCGACTTCGGCGATGCCTTCCTCGCGGCGCTTGAGCGTCTCCTCCGTTCCAGAAAGCACATATCCACGTGTCGAACTGGTCTGCAGCTCGATGCCGCCATCCACCTCGGTCGCAAGCTGTTTCTTGTGTGCCTGATTATTGACGTTGTCACTGAGGTCGGAAAGCTTATTGATCGCGGTGTAGCTGACGACACCCATAACGGCCATAATGAGAAGTAAGGCACCAAAACCCAACACCAGTTTCATTTTCAGGCTGATCTTGTTCACGTGATCCCTCCGGCAGATTTTGCCCATGCCCGAGCCCGGGCAGTCGCGCAATGGTGCGAACTTCAGCTCGCAGCAAGAGGCTCGCACCAAGGATTCATCGGCACCAGCGAGAACGCCTTTAGTCTGCCCCCCGGGCGGCAGCTCGATTGCTAGTTCCTGCAAGCTACTCAAAGGGAGATGTCCGATTGCGAGCGAGGGGACCAAAAATGCACAGAGCGCATGAGGCTTCGTTCATTGAGCAGCGCTCCGAGGCTCCGAGTTCACCGGTTCGGACGCAACCAGGCGTAGAGGTTTGCAATCGCATATGTTCCCCCCACAAAAACCCGCTTGTCGGGAGCATCCGGACTAACTCCGAGATCCAACCCCGCATCTAGCAGAATGCGCGGATGCAGTTGATAGGTCACGCCGGCCATGACCGATGCAAATGCCGGAGTCTGGTCGTTCAGCGAGGTGTAGCCGTATCCTTCTCCGACCAGGCTCAGCCCGCGCGTTAGCGGAACGGAAAACGACAACGCCAGCCCGGTGTTGTGATCGACTCCCGGCGCCCCGTGGCGGCCAGCCAGCAGCGGGCTTACGTTGAAATCAAGATGAAAGCGGGAGATGTCTTTGCTGACCAGGAACGAGACGGCATGGTCGACTTCTCCCGAGCCAATTTCTTTAGTTTCGTCGGCGGTCGGCACTTTCGCCTGATAAAAAACGCCCAAGCCTGGTCGGAGACGGTTCTGCGTCACGAAGTGATATTTCAGCCCCAGCCAGGTATCGCCAAAACCGGTCCGCGCTCCGGCTTCGTCCACAATGTTCCAGAAATCGCCAGACGCCCAGTGGAAATCCAAGTGGGGCGTGAGACCTAAACGAAGGCCACCCGAGAGATCATCGCGGTGGCCGCCACCTCCCGGCCATTGCCGTTCGAAACCGTACTCGGCTTCCACCACGCCGCACTGCGTCGTGTCTGCTCCATTAGAGACAGTGGGGCGGCTGGGCACAGAGACGATGGTCGTGCTGAAGCAGGAACTCTCCGACGGACTCGCGGCCTGCTGCGCCGACGCACCGACGGCAATGAACGAAAGCGTCAAGGCCAGAATGCAGAGGAGATGACTAGAGAACCTCATAGATTTCTAATCTCCTGAGCAGCGCGAAGACTGGGAGGAGTTGCTGCTCTGTTTGCTTATCGGCAGAAAACCCGCGCAAATCCTGGCGTCTGTAGATGACGGATTACCGGTCTTTCGTAATAGGTGGGCGGTGGGTTGATGTGATCCGGCTCTTGGCGCCCGCGTAATAAAAAAATGCGACGTTTCGATGCGCGGGTCTCAGGACGCCGCAACCGACTCGGCGACCGGGAGCTGGCAGGCTTTCTCGGTGTCCAGCACGTGGAGCAGCTTGCCTTCCAGCTTGTGCACTCCGAGAATCATCGAGCGCACCGCGCCGCGCAGCGTTTCCGGAGGCGCTTCAAAGCTGCCCTGCTCTACTTCGATCACTTCCCCGATCTCGTCGACCAAAAGGCTGACTGCGCCATCGGGCGTGCGGACGACCACGTTAATGGGCAACTCGCCTGCGGCGCGCTCGTTGAGCTCCAGCCTCCGCCGCAAGTCGATGGCGACCACGATCTGGCCCCGCAGGTTGATCATGCCTTCGACCACTTCGGGCGCCAGCGGCACGCGTGTCATTTCCTGGAAGCGAATCACTTCCTGCACCTGCGGAACGGGTACGCCGAAAAGATAGGCGTCCAGATGGAATGTGCAGAACTGTTGCGATGCCATGAAATTGCTCCTAAGTGCTGCGTGTTTCGGCTGCCACCGCATCGAGCAGTCCGGGAACGGCGGCCCGCACAATGGCGGGCACGTCCAGCAAATCGGTGACCTGTCGTTGCGTCACGAAAGAACCCACCACTCCGGCGCGAGGCGTGAGCGGTTCGACCGCGGCGCGTTCTTCCACGATGTCCACAATGCGGTCCACAATCAGCCCCACGGTGCGCTTGCCTTCGGCATAAACAACCACCTGGATTGAGTTCGTATTCGCCAGCATCTCCGCGTCGCTGGCTGCCGGAATCACTTGCGACAGCCGCACCAGCGGGATGATCTGTCCGCGGTACTGCATGACTTCCTGCGTGCCAGCATGTTCGATTACGCTCCGCGGGAACTCTTCCAGACGCGCTACCAGGGACAACGGGATAGCCACGCGGCCCTCCAGCCCGTTCTCGGCCAGAAGCAGGGCATGCTCCTCGTCGGATCCCGACTTGACGATCTCGCTGTGCCGCCCGTCATGCTCGGAATCCCGCGCTTCGGCAATCACCTGGGTACGTTGTGCCAGCCCAAGTACATCCAGGATCAGGGCCACCCGCCCGTCTCCCATGATGGTCGCACCCGAGTAGGCGCTGATTCCCTTCAGTTGTTTCCCCAGCGGCTTGACCACGATTTCCTCGGTGTCGAGAATGTCGTCTACCACCAGGCCGAATGCCTGCCCCTCGGCCTGCAGAACGACAATGTTCACATTCTGCAGCGTATTTTCTTTTTTTTCTGCGACAGGCGGAAGCGCGAGTCCCGCGCCGGTTCGCCGGGGCGCCACATTCAACGTTTGACTGAGATACACGAGCGGGAGCAGTTGCCCACGCAACCGGTGGACGGGCGCTCCGTGCACTGTCTCGATCGCCTTGCCCGACTCGAGCCGCACGAGCTCCGTCAGGCTGATCTGGGGAATGGCGAAGCGCTCTCCACTACAGCGGACGATAAGCGCGGGAATGATGGCCAGGGTCAGCGGAATCTTCACCCGCACGGTCGTGCCTTTGCCCGCGACCGACTGCACATCGACCGTGCCACCGATCTTCTCCACGTTGGTCTTGACCACGTCCATGCCAACGCCACGCCCGGATACGTTGGTGATCTTTTCGGCGGTAGAAAAGCCGGGCAGAAAAATCAGGTTGAAAATGTCGCGGTCGGGCATCCGCGCCGCTTGCTCGCTCGAGGTCAGGCCGCGCTCGACCGCTTTCCTGCGGATGCGGTCTGCATTCAATCCGGCGCCGTCGTCGCTGATCTCAATGTTGACCTGGCCACCCTCGTGGAAAGCGCGCAGTGTCAGCACCCCGGTGGCGTCTTTTCCCGCACGCCGGCGCGCCTCCGGCGCTTCGATCCCGTGATCCATGGAGTTGCGCACCAGATGAGTGAGCGGGTCTTTGATGGCTTCGATGATGGTGCGGTCAAGCTCGGTGTCCTGTCCAACCATCTCCAGGCGAACTTCTTTGCCGCAACTGTGCGCCAGGTCGCGGACAGTGCGCGGAAACTTGTTCCAGATATTGCCGATCGGCTGCATGCGCGTCTTCATGACGTCTTCCTGCAGTTCGGTCGCGATCAGGTTCATGCGCTGGGAAACGGTGTGCAAGCCTGCATCCTGCGCCGTGTTGGAGAACTGCAGCAACTGGTTGCGGGCCAGCACCAGTTCTCCGACCAGGTTCATGAGCTTGTCGAGAAGATTGACGCCAACTCTAACGGTTTCCACCCCCGAATCATGTGCGCGCGCATCCGGGATTTGCTGGGGAGCCGGGGCTTCGTCTTGCGAGCTTGCGACTTTTCCCGCAACCGCGGGGTGCGAAGTGCCATTCGCCGGACTCGACGATTCTTCTCTCGGAAGAATAGGGGAGTCCGGTCCTGCATCCAAAATTCGGATAGTGGTTTCAGGCGAGACAGTTGCCGCGGCTTCGGCGGCGCTCGGGGCGACGGCCGCAGGTTTACTCACACTGGCCGCCGCGGGTGATGAGGCGGGTTTCGCCTCCCCGCCGCCCTGCAGTTGTTTTAACCGCTCGCGCAACTCGGGATAATCGTTCTCCCCATCATGTTCGGTAGCCTGAATTGCAGCGAGCATACAGCGCACCGCATCGACCATGGCCAGCAGTCCGCTAGTGACTTCCTCGGTGAGGGCGAGCTTCCCATCACGCAGCAGCGAGAGCAAGCTTTCTCCTGCATGGGCCACTTTTTCCAGGCACGCAAACCCCAGAAATCCGCAGCTGCCCTTGATGGTATGAATCGTCCGAAAAATGCTCGCTAACAGCTCCTTGGACGACGGTTCCGATTCCAGTTTCACCAGTTCCTGGTCGAGCCGGTCCAGGTTCTCGTTGCTTTCGATAAGAAAATCCTTAACGATTTCGTCCATAGATTGCTCGGCAGTAGACTGCCAGTGCCAAACGCAGGCTGGCGTCTGCCCGTCTCTCTAGGCCACATCGGCATTCGAGGTGACAACTTCAGTTTGCCGTTGCGGCAGCAATCGCTTTTGGAAACTTCCGGCTAACTACTGGGATTAGGACCGGACCTGCTGGGACTCTGGATTCACATCATGTTTCTCCCTAGGGCCGCTTGAAGCGCGTTTGCTACGCCCTTACACTGGAAGCATGCACGTGCACGTTCATGGCGCGGGCGGTCCCACGCGGGTTCTGAAGATATCGCTCGCCGTGACCCTGGCCTATATCGCGCTGCTGGTCGTGGCCGGCATCCGGGCTCATTCGCTGGCGCTGCTGTCGGAAGCCGGACATAATTTGTCGGACTTCCTCGCGCTGTTGCTGTCTCTCGTTGCCGTCTACTTTCAATCGCGCCCCGCCAGTTCCACCAAGACTTACGGCTACCACCGCGCCGGAGTGCTGGCTGCCCTGGTCAACGCAACTTCGCTGGTCGCAGTTTCGTTTTTCATCTTCTACGAGGCCTTCCGTCGCCTGCAGCACCCGCAGCAAGTGCAGGCAGGGCTGATGATGTGGGTGGCGGCGGCCGGCGTGGTGATGAATGGAGCGATCGCGCTGCTTCTCTATCGTTCTACCCGGCGTTCGGGCCACGGCTCCGGCGATGTCAACCTCCGCAGCGCGCTACTGCACGAAGTCGGCGACACCCTTTCTACTGCGGCGGTTATTGCCGGCGGCTGGGCGATTCTGGCGACAGGAAATTACTGGATTGATTCCGTGCTTTCGGTGGGGATCGGCGTGCTCATCCTGTGGTCAGGCTTCGGCATTGTGCGCGAAACGCTCAACATTTTGCTGGAAGGCACGCCGCGTGGCATGAAGCTGGAGAAGATCGAGTCCGCGATCCGCGCAATCGGCGGCGTCAACGACGTGCACGATCTCCACGTCTGGAGCATCGGATCAGAGACCCACGCGCTCTCCTGCCACATCTCCATCGCCGACATTCCGCCCTCGGTGAGCGAACGCATCTTGCGCGACGTGAAAGAGTGCCTGCTGCGAGACTTCCGCATCGACCACACGACCATTCAGTTCGAGCACGTGGTGTGCGAAGTAGCCCACGGATGCGTGATCCCGGTGGCAGAGAGTGAAGAACACCATCACAGCCACTGACATCTTCAGCGAATGTACTCCGCAAACATCGGTGCCAGAATTCATCACCGACGGCTACTTCGGCCACTCCTGTGCTCCATGCAGAAGCCGTAAGATCTCAACCGCATTCTCATGGACGCGATAAACCGCAAGATAGGGTATCCACTAAACACAAGCTCACGCGTGTCCGGTTTTCGGCCTGTCCTTCCGTACTCAGGAAATGTTGTTAGCAGATCGATTTGACGGTGAATGGAAAGGGCGACACGGCGGGCAGTGGCTCCGCTGCCATGTTTTTCAATGTAATCGCAAATATTCGTGAAATCGCGAACGGCAGAATCCGTCCAACGAATGTCCATCAACCCGGATACCGTTCGTCGATCATTTTCCGGACATCCGCGTGATCCACGAACTCGCCACGCTCCGCGGCGGCAAGACCCTGATTGACCTCGCGCAGGAACCACTCCTCGTAGTTCACCATGCGCTCCACCGCCTCCACTACCAGCGACTCGCTGGCACGGCCCTGCTCGGCTGCCAAGCGGCTAAGCTTCGCTTGCAAATCGGGATCGAGCGGCACATCCATGAGTTAAGAGTAGGTGCGGTAGGATGAGCTGTCAACAAATTCGTATTCGATCGGTTGACGGCTGCCGTGGAACTTACTGGGCCTGTCTTTCATATATTTCCCGCGCGCGCTCGATCGTGTCCGCTTCTTCCGGCGACTTATCCGGCCGGAGGCGAATAATTCTAGGAAAGCGCAGGGCGTAGCCGCTCTCGTGCCGGTCGGACTCCATCATGTTATTGAATGCAACTTCCAAAACAATTTTCGGCTCAACCACTCGCCGGAACCCCTGATCTTCCACCGTGTTATCGAGAAACCATTGTGTCATCTCGGCGATCTCCGCGTCGGTGAGGCCGGAATACGCTTTGCCGATGTTCACCAGTCGGTCTTTATTCGTATCCCACACGGCAAACGTATAATCGCTGAGCACGCCGATGCGCTTGCCGTGCCCGTACTCGACCGCGGTCACGACTACATCCAGCGTGGCCAGCTCGCGCTTCATCTTCAGCCACGACTTTCCGCGCTTGCCCGGCGTATACGGAGACGCGAGATCTTTAATCATCAACCCCTCATTGCCTCGCGCCTGCGCGGCAACGAATAGCTGCTCCAGTTCCTCAGCCGAAGCGACGCGAAAGACGGGAGCCCGTATGACACTCGCGCTCGCGGTCGGTTCTGCCAAATCCGTGTCGAAAGCCAGCGCACCTTGAGCCCTACCCTGTGACCCTCTGTGCCCTCTGTGGTTAAAGCCTTTCCGCGGCGCCGCCAAAAGCTCGTCCAGAATCCGAGCCCGCTCCCGCAGCGGACGATCCATCACCAACTCGCCCCCCATATACAACACGTCAAAGGCCAGGAACGCGACCGGAATCTCCCGCAGCATTTCGTCGCTGACTTTCTTCCGTCCCAACCGCTGCTGCAAAAGGCTGAAAGGCCGCGCCCTTCCCAGGTTCACGGCCTTCTGCTCTCCCGCCTCCGATGGCGCTTCGTCTACCACCTGCTGCGTATCGGAAGGATCGCCGGGGTACTCCCACGCCACAATCTCTCCATCCAGAATTGCGTCCTGCGGCAGCCCGGCCAAAGCCTCCGGCAATTCTGGAAACGATTCCGTGATTTCATCCCGAGTGCGCGAGAAAAATTTCACCTCGCCATCCGCCACATGAGCCTGCGCGCGGATGCCGTCATACTTGTCCTCCACCGCGGCCTCCGCGAAATAACTCAGCCCCTCCTCGGCTGATTCGATCGGGCTGGCGAGCATAAATCCGAGCGGATGGAACAGCCGCATCTGCGCTTGGGCAAGGATTCCCCGCGACGCCAGCCGCAGCGTTTCACCGATATCGCCCAGCAGCATGTTGGCGCGTTGCACCTCTGCCAGCGTTCCGCCGTATGCTCTTGCAATTGCGTCCTCGACCAAACTCTCCTTCAGCCCGATCCGGAGATCGCCAGTCATGATCTTCACGATGTACTTAGCTTCGAGCGGCGTGGCGCGCGAAATCAGATCGCGCACGATTGCTGCTTTCCCCGCTGCACCCCGTGTTGCCGCGATCTGACGGAACGCCGCCGCCACTTCCAACACGCCCAGACCCTGCCCCGCGCGTTGGGGAAGGACCTCGCCCGCCACTGCCCCCAGGTCCCCATGCCGACGATAAGCGACAGTCAACTGTGCCTCATTGACTCCCGACAACTCCGCCACAATCTGCCAAAGCGACCGCCCGCCAATTTGCAGAGTAGTCTCTTCCCAGGCCGGAAACGCCCGCCCCGAAAGGAAGACCGCCGACACCGCGGCCTCCTCGGTCGTTCGCGACTTCAAATAGTCCGCAACGATCCCAGTCTTCAGCAGCTTCTTCGTCGTCGCCGCCATAGCTTCACAAGCTGTCGCTAAACGCTGCATGATTCCCCAATCGTAGCGCCGGCAGCCTGCCGGCTGAAGCGAGGGCCTGCCTGAGCTTGCCGAAGGGGCATCTTGCCCTCGCCTCCGCCCGCGCCTAACCCTCGTGCCTGCTAAAACTTAGCCTTCCCGACCTCCATCCTAAATGACTCCCCGCCTGTGTTACCCTAGAAGCTGCGTCGTGTCTTTAGACGGGAGCATCTAAACTGTCGTGCGTAGACTGAGAAATTACCTGCGGTTCCTCGCCGCCATCCAACTTCTGCCCGCCCTCGAGAGCGGGGAAGAGACCCTGGTCGGCGGGCAAGCCGTGCTTGAGGGCGTGATGATGCGCTCCCCGCACGCCTGGGCGATTGCCTGCCGCAAACCTTCGGGTGAAGTGGTCACCATGAGTGAACCGCTCGAACGTCCCTCGGAGAAGCATAAATGGATGGCATGGCCCGTCGTGCGCGGCGTGATGACGCTGGGTTACGCCATGAATCTCGGCTACCGCGCCCTGCGCTTCTCAGCCAACGTTGCCATCGAAGACCTGATGCAAGAAGGCCACGTAGAGACAGCCGCCTCGGCTGTCCCGCCGGAGCGAAGCGAGGCGGCAGCGTCTGAGTCGCAAGCATCTTCTTCGAAATCCCGCGAGAAAGCGGCCACCATCAGCACCTGGCTAGCTGCCGTCAATATCGTGATCTCGCTAGCCTTTTTCATCTTCATGTACAAGTACATCCCTCTGCTCGCGGCCACCGAACTCAAGAAAATCGACCCCGCGCTTGGCGGCCGAATTGCATTCAACCTGATCGATGGCGCGATCCGCCTTGTATTGTTCCTGATTTTTATCTGGGGAGTGTCGCTGTGGAAAGACATTCGCCGCGTCTACGAATACCATGGCGCCGAGCACAAAACGGTCTTTGCCTTCGAAAACGGTGATCCGCTCAACACCGAGGCCGTGCAGAAATACTCCACCTATCATCCCCGCTGTGGTACCAGCTTCCTGATGACCGTAATGCTGATCTCCATCGGCTTCTACATGCTAATTCCTTTCACCACGTTCTGGGCGCGCTTCGCCTCGCGCATCGCTTTGCTGCCCATCATCGCCGGAGTTTCCTACGAGATCATCCGCTTCGCCGCCAAGCATCGCGGATCGCTGTTCGCGCTGATGACCGCTCCCGGGCTATGGCTGCAGCGCATAACCACCAAGCCTCCATCCGACGAGCAAGCCCAGTGCGCCATCGCTGCGCTCGACCACGCCATGTCGCTCGAAAAAGAGCGTGGCGGTGAATTGGTGATTGCCTAGCGGTCCCGCCGCGCATACTTTCTCTCTGCCTTCCCACAACACTACAATGCCGTAGAGACGTAACTCGTTACGTCTAGCTCGTGACCTGACCGGGCTCGCGGCCGAACCGAGACGCAGCCAGCTGCGTCTCCACGAAAGATTCCAATGTTTGAACGCCTCGACCAAATCGAAACCCGCTACGAAGAGCTGACCAACGCTCTGGCTTCGCCGGAAATCGTCAATGACTCGGCGAAATACCAGAAGACTGCCAAGGCTCATGCCGAAATCGCGGCCATAGTCGAAAAATATCGCGAGTACAAAGATCTGACTAAAGGTATTGCGGACAGTAAGGCGCTTCTCACCGACGAAAAAGATCCCGAGATGCGCGCCTATGCGCAGGACGAACTCACCCAGCTGGAGGGCCGCGTCAAGACGGTGGAAGAGGAACTGAAAGTGCTTCTCCTGCCCAAGGATCCGAACGACGAGAAGAACATCATCCTGGAAATCCGCGCTGGCACTGGCGGAGACGAAGCCACGCTTTTCGCCGCCGAGATTTTCCGCATGTACACACGCTACGCGGAAACGCAGCGCTGGAAAGTGGAAGTGCTCTCGTCTTCGGAATCGTCTGCCGGCGGTCTGAAAGAAGTCATTGCCATCATTGAAGGCAATCGCGTTTACTCTCAACTCAAGTACGAAAGCGGCGTGCACCGCGTGCAGCGCGTGCCCGCAACCGAACAGCAAGGGCGCGTGCACACGTCGGCCGTCACGGTCGCGGTGCTGCCAGAAGCAGAAGACGTTGACATCAAAATCGAAGCTAAAGACTTGCGCATCGACACGTTTTGCTCCTCCGGTCCAGGTGGGCAATCGGTGAACACGACCTATTCGGCGGTCCGCATCACGCACATCCCGACGAACACGGTGGTCAGTTGCCAAGACGAGAAATCGCAGATCAAGAATCGCGAAAAAGGCATGCGCGTGCTGCGCTCACGCCTCTACGAAATCGAAATGGAAAAGCAGCAGCAGGCCTTGGCCAAAGAACGCAAAGCCATGGTTGGCTCCGGCGATCGCAGCGAGAAGATTCGCACTTATAACTTCCCGCAGAACCGCGTCACCGACCACCGCATCGGCTTCACGCTCCACCAACTCGAGGCAGTTATGGACGGAAAGCTGCAGCCTCTGATTGAGGCCCTCACGACGCACTATCAAGCCGAAAAGCTGAAGCAGGAAGCCGGCAGCGTGGTGTGATTGTTGTAGCGACAGCCGCCTCGGCTGTCCGGCAGCCGTTTTCAGAGATGCCGACTAGGAAATAGAACATGTCTGACTTGCACTCCACACTCTCTTCCGTTCTTGTTGATCGCTATGTCGCCAACGCGGCCCGCGTGCGCGAACTGGCCGCGCCGCTGACCAACTCCCAGTTCTGGCAAAAACCATTCCCCTTCGGAAACAGCTTCGGCCACTTGGTCCTGCACCTGACCGGCAACCTGAATTACTACATCGGTGCCCACATGGCCAAGACCGGCTATGTCCGCGATCGCACCCGCGAGTTTAGCGATCCCAATCCTCCGTCGAAAGAGGAAGCGTTGAAGCGCTTCGACGAAGCCGTCGCCATGGTGCAGAAAACTATCCACTCTCAGTCGGCAGACGATTGGTCAAAAGAGTATTCCGCGGCCGGCACCACCGCGCCGAACCGCCTCGCGATGATGGTGCAGTGCGCCGCCCACATGCAGCACCACATCGGCCAGATGCTCTATCTCGGATACGAATGGCAACGGCAAGCGGGCTCTAACCCGAAATAGCGCGAGCAACCCCGCATCTCCGGCCTTCCTCTGGTTAGAATTGCCCGTGCAGCTAAAAGCATCCCTCGCGTCCGCCATCGCCCGTCTCACCGCGGACGGCGTTCCTTCCCCGCGCCTGAACGCCGAACTGCTGCTGATGTTCACGCTCGGCTGCGACCGCGCCTATTTATTTGCGCACCCCGAGCGCGAACTTACCGTCGAAGAGCAGTTACGTTATGAGGCTGCTCTTGCCGAGCGCGCCCGTGGCGTTCCCGGGCAATACATCACCGGACATCAGGAATTCTGGGGGATGGACCTGATCGTCAGTCCCGCGGTTCTCATTCCGCGTCCAGAAACTGAGCACCTGATCGAGGCTGTGCTGGCTCTTGCAGCTGAGGATAGGGCCAGCGGGCAGGAGTGGCCGCCCCACACTCGACTTCGCATGCTTGACGTCGGCACCGGCTCGGGCGCCATCGCGCTCGCGCTGGCCAAGGAATTTCCCGAAGCCGAAATCCACGCCAGCGATATCTCAGCTGCAGCGCTCGAGGTCGCTCGTGGCAACGCTGCCCGCCTACAATTTGAGAAACGAATTCACTTTCAGCAGGCGGACCTGCTCGCAGGACTCAATCTGTCCGGCTGGGATTTCGTCGTCTCCAATCCGCCCTACGTGGGCGAAGCGGAAGAAGATCAGGTGCAAATGGAAGTTCGGAAATACGAGCCGCGCGACGCAGTATTTGGCGGACCCACTGGGGTTGAGGTCATTGCTCGTCTGCTGCCGCAAGCGCGCGCCCGTCTGCGTCCGGGCGGCTGGTTAGTCATGGAAATCAGCGGTACTATCGCGAGCGCAGTGCAGCATCTTCTCGCTGCGTCAAAGGATGTCTGGGCAGATGTCCAAATTATCCCCGATCTGCAATCGATCCCGCGCGTAGTAAGGGCGCGAAAGCCAAAGGTCTGAGGTGCTGGGTGTGAGGTGTTAGGCCTGAGGTCCAGGGTTCGAAGGTCTAACTAGCGTCGTGCCACCGCCGGTTGGATTTCCGCGACGTCAATAATATCGGTAGGATAATTTCCCGTATAACACGCCGAGCAGTACGAAATTTTATCGCCTTCGCCGCAAGCTTTCTTGAGACCCTCCAGCGAAAGATAAGCCAGCGAATCCGCGCCGATATAGTCGCGAATCTCCTCCACCGACTTGTTGGCAGCGATCAGTTGTTTCTTCGAAGGCGTGTCGACCCCGTAATAGCACGGCGAAATCGTGGGCGGGCACGAAATGCGCATGTGCACTTCCTTCGCTCCGGCCGTGCGGATCATGCGGACAATCTTCCGGCTGGTCGTGCCGCGCACGATCGAATCGTCGATCAGCACCACACGCTTGCCTTGCAGCAGGGAGCGTACCGGGTTCAGCTTCAGCTTCACACCGAAGTCGCGCACGCTCTGGCTCGGCTCGATGAAGGTGCGGCCGACGTAGTGGTTGCGGATCAGCGCAAAACGAAACGGAATCCCGCTCTCAGCGGCGTAGCCCACTGCCGCAGTCACACCCGAATCGGGCACCGGAACTACGAGATCGGCCTCCACGCCGGCTTCCCGCGCCAGTTGGCGCCCGAGTTCCTCGCGACTGGTCTGCACGGCGCGGCCGAAGACGATGCTGTCGGGACGCGAGAAGTACACGTGCTCGAAGATGCAGCTCGATTGCGGCGCTGCGGCGGAGTAAAAACGTGAGCTGATTCCTTCCGGACCGACTACGATTAGTTCGCCCGGCTTCACGTCGCGCACGTACTCGGCGCCGATCAG
This sequence comes from uncultured Acidobacteriaceae bacterium, assembly GCA_937879855.1. Lineage (GTDB taxonomy): Bacteria > Acidobacteriota > Terriglobia > Terriglobales > Acidobacteriaceae > Sulfotelmatobacter. The sequence goes on from CALFMO010000067.1 coordinate 192,526, forward strand.
GTCAAACGCGCAGGTCTCGGAGGCAAAGACGATGGTGTCGCGCTTCTGGCCTTCAAGTGCCGCAATTCGACCCATGGCTAGCGGCCGGAAGCCGCGCGGGTCGCGCACTGCGAACACCCGGTCGTTACTCATCATCACCAGCGAAAACGCTCCCTCGACCCGCCGCAACGCATCCGCCACTGCTTCCGGCAGAGTGTGTTCCTTGGAAAGCGCGATCAGGTGAACGATGACTTCTGTGTCGCTGTTGGTCTGAAAAATCGATCCTTGATTCTCAAGCTGCGCGCGCACCTGCAATGCATTGACCAGGTTGCCGTTGTGCGCCACGGCAATCGCTCCCTTGTTCGATTGCACGAGAATGGGTTGCGCGTTCAGGAGCGCCGAATCTCCGGCGGTGGAGTAGCGCGTGTGGCCGATCGCCAGCGTGCCGCGCATTTTCGAGAGCACGTCTTCGGTGAAGATTTCAGCGACCGAGCCCATGGCCTTGTGCACGCGCGATGTGAGGCCGTCGGAAGAAACGATTCCCGCCGATTCCTGCCCGCGATGCTGTAGCGCATGCAGCCCCAGGTAAGCCAGCTTCTCCGCCTCCGGATGCGCGAAGATTGCCACCACACCGCACTCGTCGTGAAATTTGTCGGAAATCAGCATTTATCCCCTTAGCCTTTAGCTTAACCCCAGGACAGCCGAGGCGGCTGTCACTACATCAGTCCGCCGCCACTAACTCCGGATCGGTGCGCAACGCCGACTCCAGAGCACTTTCATAAGCCGAACTCAACTCCGAAACTGCCGCTGAAATTACAACTTTCCCATCGAGCGAGATTTCCAGCCGATCGGGAATCGTCTCTCCAATCACTTCCGCGCTCACGCCGTAATTCCTTGCTAGTTCTTGGATTCGCGCCACCTTCGCCGGGTCGCAAGAGATCACGATCCGGCTGGCATCTTCCCCAAACAAGGCAAACTCGGAAAAAAGCCCGCCAGACGCCAGGTTCACGCGCGCGCCCACGCCCTTGGGGAATGCCTTCTCCGCCAGCGCAACTGCCAGGCCGCCATCCGCGCAATCATGCGCCGAGTCCAACAAGCCAGATTGAATCATTTCAACAATCGCCTTCTGCAGGCCGGCTTCCTTCTCCAAGTCAAGCTCCGGCGGATATCCCCACAGCGCCCCCAGAATTTCCTTGGCATATTCCGAAGACCCAAATTCAATCTCTGCATCGGTGATATCGCCCGCTTCCCCCGCGCGCAATAGCACGATGGTGCGTCCAGGCGCGGCAAAAGGCATTTTCGCCGCCTTGTGCACGTCCTCGAGAGTTCCAACCACTCCCAGTACCGGCGTGGGATAAATACCTTCGCCCAAGGTCTCGTTGTAGAAGCTAACGTTGCCGCCGGTAATAGGAATTTCCAATTCTTCGCAAGCTTTCGTGATCCCATCAATGGTTTGCGAGAACTGCCACATGATGTGCGGCTTCTCGGGATTCCCGAAGTTCAGGCAGTTCGTCGCGCCCACCGGAGTCGCGCCGGAGCACGCGACTTTGCGCGCCGCCTCAGCGACCGCGTGCATCGCACCCAGCCGCGGATCGAGATAGCACCAGCGCCCGTTTCCATCCAGCGCCATCGCCAACCCGCGCTGCGAGCCCTTAATACGAATCACTCCTGCATCGCCCGCCCCGGGCGCTTCAACTGTGTTGGTCTGCACCATGTGATCGTATTGCTGCCACACCCAGCGCTTGCCGCAGATATTCGGGCTGGCCAGCAACTGCTTCAGATTCGCAGTGAGGTCCGGGAAGGGCACGGCTTCAGCCGTGCCGCTAGGAGCTGTCAAAGATTGGGGCTTCAGCCCCTGAGGCTCGCTGAGGCGAACATCTTCCGGCATCTCGCGCGGAACGGGCGGTTCCCACCGCGCTAGCGGACGTTTGTACAATGGCGCCTTATCCGTCAACGCCGGATTCGGAATTTCCGCCACAACTTTCCCGTGCTCCAGTACGCGCAGCTTGTTGCCGGTAGTAACTTTGCCCACTTCGACCGCATCGAGTCCCCATTTTTCGAAAACGCGGAAGACCTCGTCCTCGCGCCCTATTTGAGCGACCAGCAGCATGCGCTCCTGTGACTCGCTAAGCATGATCTCGTAGGGAGTCATCCCAGTTTCGCGCTGTGGCACGCGGTCCAGTTCGATTTCAATGCCCACGCCGCCGCGGCCGCCCATTTCGCAAGTCGAACACGTGAGTCCGGCCGCGCCCATATCCTGAATGCCGACGATCGCGCCCGTCTGCATCGCTTCCAGGCAGGCTTCGAGCAGCAGCTTTTCCAGGAACGGATCGCCCACCTGTACATTCGGCCGCTTCGCTTCCGACGCTTCGCTGAATTCTTCGCTGGCCATCGTGGCGCCGTGAATGCCGTCGCGCCCGGTCTTCGCCCCAACGTAGATCACCGGATTCCCTTCGCCTGCGGCCTTCGCGTAGAAGATTTCATTCTTTCGGACCAAGCCCAGGGCAAACGCGTTCACCAGCGGATTTCCGGAGTAGGAAGGTTCGAACTTGGTCTCGCCGCCGAGGTTCGGCACACCAAAGCAGTTCCCGTAGGATGCAACCCCGCTAACCACGCCCTCGAGAATCGAATGATTCTTATGAAGCTCCGCCTGCGAAACGGCCTGCGTAGCGCCGGACGCATTCGTCCGGCGTTCCAAAGAGCTCTGCTCGTCTCCCCGGACGACCCCGTCCGGAGGTACGTGTGCAACGATTGGTCCGAAGCGCAGCGAGTCCATCACCGCAACCGGCCTCGCCCCCATGGTGAAAATGTCTCGCAGAATTCCGCCCACACCGGTGGTCGCGCCCTGGAACGGCTCGATGAACGACGGGTGATTGTGCGATTCGATCTTGAATGCGCAAGCCCAACCGTCGCCAATATCGATGATGCCGGCGTTCTCCCCCGGCCCCTGCAACACGAGTTTGCTGCGCGTGGGCAGCCGTTTTAAATGTACGCGCGATGATTTGTAAGAGCAGTGCTCGCTCCACATCACGCTGAAGATGCCGAGTTCGGTGAGTGTGGGCTCGCGCTGGCCAAGAAGTTGCTTGATCTTCTCGTATTCATCAGGCGTAAGGCCGTGCTGCCGGAGGGTTTCCGGAGAAAAAGCAGAGGTCAAAGAAGTGGCCATGGGAAGAGCTTCTATTGTCGCATTTTGGCGCGCACGTGGGTAGAGTCCTTCCAGATTGTTTTTCAGTCCATGTAGCCTGCTACGATTCTGGTAATGAAATCGATCATTGTGGGCACTGCGGGGCACATTGACCACGGCAAGACCGCGCTGGTAAAGGCGTTGACCGGGATCGATGCCGACCGGCTGCAGGAAGAAAAAAGACGCGGCATCACAATCGACTTGGGCTTCGCAAACATGGACCTGCCGTACGCCAACGGCGAGATGCTGCGCCTGGGTTTTGTGGATGTTCCGGGCCACGAGCGCTTTGTGCGCAATATGCTCGCCGGAGTGGGCGGAATCGATCTGGTGCTGCTGGTGATCGCGGCCGACGAGTCGATCAAGCCGCAGACCCGCGAGCATTTCGACATTCTGCAATTGCTGGGCGTGCAACGCGGTATCACGGTGCTGACCAAGTCGGACGCTGTCGACGCCGAGACGCTTGACGTGGTCCGATTGGAGGTCGAGGAGTTTCTGCGCGGAACATTTCTGGAGCCGCCAAAGTCGCCGATCATTGCTGTGAGTTCGCTGACCGGCGCGGGACTCGACGATCTGAAGCGGGCGATGCTCGCCGCGGCCACGGAGGTACAGCCGCGCGATTCGCACGCTCTGGCGCGCCTGCCCATCGATCGCGTTTTCACCATGAAAGGATTTGGCACAGTCGTGACCGGAACACTTGTGGCCGGTGCGATTCGGCGCGAGGAAGAATTGGAAGTCTATCCCTCCGGCCGAAGGGTTAGAGTGCGTGGGGTGCAGGTACACGGACACTCGTCCGACGCGGCGCTTGCCGGGCAACGGACCGCGCTCAACCTGGCAGGGGCGAGCACGGAAGATTTATCGCGAGGAATGACACTCGGCCCGGCGGCAACATTTGCACCTACGCGCCGGGTGGATGCGCATTTGCGCCTGTTGTCCTCGGCGCCACGTCCGCTGAAATATCGCGCGCGGGTCCACTTCCACACCAACACGATGGAGACCATGGCGGAGATTGCGCTTCTCGGCACCAAGCAACTTACGCCAGGGTCAGAGACCTTTGCCCGGCTGAAGCTGCCGGAGCCCGCGCTTCTACTGCCCGGAAACCGTTTTATCGTTCGCCAGTTTTCGCCGGTAGTGACCATCGGCGGCGGCGTTGTGCTCGATCCGGCTCCGATCCCGCGAATGCCCGAACACGAGCGCTTCCTGCAAATCCTGGCCGACGGCGATCCGGAAGCAATTCTCTCAGCCCGAATCGAAAGACGAGGGCACTCCGGAATCCCGATGTCGCAACTGATCGCCGAGACGGGATGGACCCGAGATTTCATCGAAGCTCAGCTCGCTCGAACATTAAAAGTAGTTCGTGTGTTGCGCGTCGGTGACCTGTTCGTGGACGCAGCAGCAATGGTCCGCCTGCAACAACTCATCGTGAATTCGGTTATGGAGTTTCATAAGAAGAACTCTTTAGTGGCCGGCATCGCCAAGGAAGCTTTACGCGAGCAGGTAAAAGCGTCGACGGATGTCTTTGCCGCGGCTCTCGATCTGCTGGTCGGGGGAAAAAATATCGAGGCTGCCGGCGACCTAGTGCGATTGCCCGGCCATGGTGTTGTCATGAAGGATGAGGAGGCGGAGTCCAAGAAGAAAATCGAGGACGCCTTTTCTACGGCAGGATTGAAGGTTCCGGCACTTCACGAAGTAATTGCCGGACTCAAGGTGGATAAGACTCGTGCACAGAAGATTGTTACTCTGCTGCTCCGCGATAAGGTGCTGGTCAAAGTTTCCGACGAACTGGTATTTCATCGCAGCGCGCTGGAGGAGTTGCGACGTATAGTCGCAGCGCAAAAGGCCAGGTCTCCAAAGATGGATGTGGCGACATTCAAAGAACTCACTGGTGTCAGCCGCAAGTATGCGATCCCTTTGCTGGAGTATCTCGACCGAGAGCGCGTGACCCGTCGCGTAGGCGATGCCCGAGAAATCCTTTAGCCGCGGATTGCCCGGATTCTCACAGATAAAAGAGACTCTTCTTTCTTATCCGTGGAAATCTGTGCGAATCCGTGGCGATGGATTAGATTTTTTCCTCCGGAAACTCCACTTCCAGCCCCAGAGGGTCGGTGAACCGGTTGGTGAGATTGGCGAGGCCCGTGAGCAAATGAATGTCAACAATCTCCGGTTCGGAAAATTCTTTTCGCAGCGCGGCGAAGTCAGCGTCGGTGATGTCGTGTGGAGCACGCGTCAATTTTTCAACATAGCTCAGCGCCACGCGTTCTTTTTCGTTGTACCGCGAATAATTCCCCGCCTTCAGCGCCGACCAGTCTTCAGCGGTCAGCCCTACCCGCTTCGACGAAGCGACGTGATGCTGGGTGCAGTAGTGGCATCCGTTGATGAGCGAAACTCGAAGGTAGATCAACTCACAGAGTTTGCGATCGAGAGAGCGGCCCACGCTGGCGTAGAAGGGCAGAAAATTCTTAAGCATCTCTGGACGATGGGCCAGCGCTTTCTGCGCGTTTCCCGGCTTGCCACGAAGAGTCTTTTCGTAAATCTCCTTCACTTCGGGGGCTGCAGATTCTGGGCTGATCAGGGGAATGCGCGCCATGAGTTCTCCACGATAAAAATTTGATCACTTATCATAAAGGAAAAATCGTGAGTGATTGAGGAGGCCGACCTGTTCATGTTTCATATTCGTCCAGCAACCGTTCAGGATGTACCGCTGCTTCGCGCAATGATCCGCGAACTCGCCGAGTATGAACACGAACTTGAACTCGTCACCATAAGCGACGAAGACCTGTCGCGCGATGGATTTGGGAAGGATCCGCGCTTCCGTGCCCTTATCGCCGAGTGGGATGGACAACCGGCAGGCTACGCCCTGGTTTTTGGATACTATTCGACGTGGGTGGGGCGCGGACTTTTTCTGGAAGATTTGTTCGTGCGGGAGTCCTTTCGCAGTCGTGGCATCGGCAAGGCCTTGCTGGCCTCAGTTGCGCGGATGGCAGTCGACGAGCACTGTTACGGAATACACTGGGAAGTGCTCGACTGGAACAAGAACGCGATCGACTTTTACCAGCGGTTGGGTGCGACGTTTCGCGATCAGTGGCGGCCGGTGCTTCTCGCCGATGAGGCTCTGCGCAAATTGGCGGAGACGGCATTGTGAAAGCCAGGAAGGGGATTGTCCCCGATCCCATCCTCCTTTTCGCGACTCAAGCCGCCTGGGCCGATTGGCTGGCGAAGAATCATCGCAAATCCCGAGGCCTGTGGTTGCGGCTGGCGAAGAAAGGTTCGCGCCTGCAGTCGATAGCCTACTCTCAGGCGCTTCAGGTGGCGCTGTGTTACGGATGGATTGACGGGCAGAAGCGTGCCGAGAATGAGCAGGCCTGGCTGCAACGGTTTGTTCCGCGTTCGGCAAAAAGCATCTGGTCGAAGATCAATCGCGAAAAGGCGATCGCCCTGATCGCGAATGGGCAGATGAAAGCAGCGGGACTGGAAGCCATAGACGTGGCGAAGAAAGCGGGTAGATGGGATGCGGCTTACGACTCACCAAAAGGGGCAACGGTCCCGGACGACTTTCAAACCGCGTTGGATGCCAGTCCGCGGGCCCGGGAATTCTTTCAGGCTCTCGATGGCGCGAATCGCTACGCCGTGTTGTTCCGTATTCAGACGGTGAAAAAGGCGGAGACGCGAGCCCGCAAGATTCGCGAGTTCGTCGCGATCCTGGAAAGAAACGAAAGAATTCACCAGCCGCGCAAAACGCGCCGACTGTCTAAATAGGCGTACCAACAGAAGATGGCAATCGTCAAAATTATCGGAGCGGGGCTTGCCGGGTCCGAAGCAGCGTGGCAATGCGCGCGGCGCGGCTTGGACGTGGAACTTCATGAGATGCGCCCGGTGCGGACCACGCCGGCCCACCAGACAGCGGATTTCGCCGAACTCGTATGCTCAAATTCGTTGAAATCGGACAGCGAGAATACCGCTCCTTGGGTGCTGAAAGAAGAAATGCGGCGCGCGGGATCGTTGTTGCTTGAAATTGCCCGCGAGTGCGCGGTCCCGGCGGGGCACGCATTGGCAGTGGACCGCGTCGCTTTCGCTGCCCGGGTGACCGAAGCGATTTCACGCGAGCCGCGCATCTCCATCCTGCGCGAAGAAGTGACGGCAGTTGACGAGTCACGGGACCTAACCATCATCGCGACGGGCCCGCTGACTTCCGACGGCGTGGCTTCCGAAATTGCCCGGTTGAGTGATTCATCGGAACCTAAGGAGCGGGCGGAGCCGCCCGCCGTACACAATCCTCACCTTTACTTCTACGATTCCATCAGCCCCATCGTGGAAGCGGATTCGATCGACCGGTCGCGCGTCTACATGGCTGCGCGCTATGACAAAGGATCGGCGGATTACATTAACTGCCCGATGACGCCCGAGGAATACGACCGCTTTTACGATGCGCTCGTGGCCGCGCAATCGGTGGAAGAGAAGGATTGGGAAAAGTTGAATTACTTCGAGAGTTGCCTGCCAATAGAAGAAATCGCGCGGCGCGGTCGCGATACGCTTCGCTTCGGGCCCATGAAGCCGGTAGGCTTGATCGATCCACGCACCGGCAAGAGGCCGTACGCAGTCGTGCAGTTGCGGCAGGAGAATCTGCGGGCCGACTCCTACAACTTGGTTGGCTTCCAGAATCATTTGAAGTACGGTGAGCAGGCTCGTGTGCTGCGGCTGATTCCAGGTTTGGAGAATGCGCGCTTCCTGCGTTACGGGCAGATCCATCGCAACACCTACATCAATGCACCGACTCTCCTGCGCGAAACTTTGCAGATGAAGGCGCATCCGCGCGTGTTTTTCGCGGGACAGATTTGCGGAGTCGAAGGTTACGTGGAATCGATCGCAACCGGGCTGTTGGCTGGAATGCATGCAGCGGCGCTGGCTTGCGGGACTGAATTGGTCCCTGCCCCGCGGGCGTCCGCGTTTGGTTCGCTCACGCACTACGTCACGCATGCGGATCCAGCGAATTTCCAACCTGCAAATATCACCTTCGATCTCCTTCCGCCGCTGGAAAAGAAAATTCGCGATCGCAAGGAACGGCATCGCGTCCAATGCGAACTCGCCTTGCGCGAATTCGATGGCTGGATCGACCGGGTTGGCACGACGGCCGTGAAAGCATAAGCGTCGCGACGAAAAACGCCCGCTGCAAACGCAGAACCATGCAGGACTCACTGGAGATTGAAATTCGTCTGGCGCATCCGCAGGATGCTCCCGCCATTGCGAAGGTGCTTTACGAATCTTTCGTGGAATACGAATCTCTTTACACTCCGGAAGGCTTTGCGGCGACGACGCCGAACGCGGATCAGATCAGAACTCGCATGCGCGAAGGCCCGGTTTGGATTGCATGCCGCGAAGAGCGAGTGCTAGGGACCGTCGCTGCCGTAGTGAAGGGCAACTCGCTATACATGCGCGGAATGGCCGTGCTGCCCAGCGCCAGAGGATCAAGAGTTGCGGATCGATTGCTTGTTCAGGTCGAACAGTGGGCTTTGGAGCACGCTTGCCCTCGCATATTTCTCAGCACCACGCCTTTCCTGAGTGCGGCGATTCGCCTCTATGAAAGATATGGCTTCCGGCGAATGAACGAGCTGCCCCACGATCTGTTTGGCACCCCATTATTTACGATGGAAAAATATCTACCGCAGACAAAGTGATCTCGAAATAAAACCTTCGAAGGCGGCTACGAACGAGCAAATGGGCCTCCTCGGCCACTTTTTTTCTGCAACAAAGTGCCCGCCCGATACGTATCTAACACTAAGCTAACCGGGGATGACTTTCTCGTCCCGGTTGCGTCCAACCAAGTGGCATGACGGTGCGCGATCTCATTGTCGACGTCTTGCGAACCCTCTGGTCGCATAAGCTTCGCGCCTTTCTCACCATGTTCGGGATTGCCTGGGGCATCGTCTCGATCGTGCTCATGGTGGCCGCTGGCGAAGGCTTGCGCAAAGGCCAGGAAGAACAGGCCCGCAACCTGGGCAAAGACGTGATGATCGTCTTTCACGGACGCACCAGCCTGCAGGTCGGCGGCACGCATGCTGGTCGAGTGGTGCACTGGGAGGACCCCGATGTCGCGGTGGTTCAGGCCGAGTCACCTGACTGCGAGTACGCCATTCCGGAGCTCGAGCAAGGCACGGTTCGCATCCACTCCAACTTCAATAACGCCGCTTTGACGGTGACCGGATCGTATCCGCAGTTCGGCTACATTCGCACTCTCGACGTCGGCATGGGACGTTTCTATGACTGGGATGACATGCGCGAGGCCAGGCGCGTTGCGTTTCTCGGCTCCGATGCCGCCAAGCAATTGTTCCCGGGGCGCAACCCGGTGGGCGATTCGATTTACCTGAATGATTTTCCCTACACCGTCATCGGCGTGATGGCAAAGAAGAAGCAGGATTCCAGTTACGACGGCTGGGATGTGAACAAAGTGTTTGTTCCGTTTGCGGCAATGCGCCGCGACTTTCCCGACAAACCTCCCGGCACCGATTCGACTTTCGATCAACTGCTGGTCACTCCCAAATCGGTTGACCAGCACGAGGCCTGCAAACATGAGGTGCGCGTAGCGCTCGCCCGCATGCATCGCTACGATCCCCACGACAAAGAGGCGTGTCCGATCTGGGATACGGTGCAGGAAGCGCAGGCCTTCAAAACGATGACCGATGGCATGAAGTTTTTCCTGGGAGCCGTCGGGATTGTAACGCTTGTCCTGGGCGGCATTGGCGTGATGAACGTTATGCTGGTCGCGGTACGTGAGCGGACGCGTGAGATCGGCGTGCGCAAGGCGATTGGCGCTCCGGCACGAACAATTCTGCGGCAATTTTTTATTGAGGCACTCATCATCGCGCTCTTGAGCGGAGGCGTCGGCCTGAGCATTGCTTTCGGATTCTGTGCGCTGGTGAACATGCTGCCTATGCCTGATTTCTTTGCCGGACTGATTCCGAGTTGGAGTTCGGGATTGATCGCCGCTGCGCTTCTGGGAGCGATCGCCGTGGGTGCCGCGCTCTATCCGGCGCGAAGAGCAGCGTCGATTGATCCCATTGAGGCGCTGAGGTATGAAGCCGGAGGATAGAGCATCAACCACGAAGGACACTAAGGTTCACGAAGTCGCGAACAAGATCTTCCTTCGTGAACCTTAGTGTCCTTCGTGGTTCAGGGCTTGCGGACATGCTGATTGAAATCATTCTCGAAGCCTGGATCGCGCTGAAGCGCAACGTCACGCGCAGCTTCCTCACCATGCTGGGAATTGTCTGGGGCATCGCGACCGTAACTTTGCTGATTGCGTACGGCAGCAGCTTCCGCAGTGTACTGGTGCATGGCTTTGACGCGTTTGGCAAGAGCGTCGTCATCTGCTGGCCGCAGCAGACCAGCGAGCAACCGGGAGGCCAGCGCGCCGGAAAGAAAGTAGTTCTTGAGCAAGCCGATCTCGACATGGTGAAGGCGACGGCTCCGCTGGTGAAACATGTCTGCCTCGAGACCGTCCGGCGCCCTGGAATCGCCTACGGCGACCGCATGGTGGGAACCGCGCCGGTGCGCGGGGTCTGCCCTGAGTACGGCGAGATGCGCAATGAAGTCCCATCGGAGGGCCGCTGGATTAACGCTGAAGACGAACTGGAACGGCGGCGCGTTATCTTCCTCGGAGGCCGGCTCAAGGAACAATTGTTCAGTGGACGCCCTGCGGTGGGCGAGACCGTGCAAGTGTCAGGCGTACGCTTCACTGTGATTGGCGTCATGGCGCGGAAGATTCAACTTAGCAACTACTTCTCGAGCGACGATGACTCGTCGTGGATTCCCTACTCCGCGGCCGGCGATTTATGGAATACGCGCTACGCCGCCGTGATGGTATTTGAGCCCATCGCCCCGCAATTTGAAAAGAAAGCGATGGCGCAGGTACTGGCGGCAGTGGCCACACGCCAGAATTTTTCGCCTACCGATCCCAAAGCATTCCAGATGTTCGGTCGCGACGAATTTCGTCCGATCATCGACGCGCTAACCATTGGGTTGCAGGTGCTGCTGACCTTCATCGGAACGTTGACTCTCGGGATCGGCGGGGTGGGCGTGATGAATATCATGCTCGTTTCGGTGGACGAGCGTATTCGCGAGATCGGCTTGCGGCGCGCTCTAGGCGCGCGCAAACGCCACATAAAACTTCAATTCCTCGCCGAGACCCTTCTCATCATGCTGATCGGCGGCGCCATCGGCGTGTTGCTGTCCTATTTGATCGCCTGGTCGGTGGGAACTCTGCCCATGATGGGCCCGCTTTTTGAAGACGATTCCGGCCAGGGCGACATTCATCTGCGCATCTCGATGATGACCGTAATCCTTTCCACCGCGGTCCTACTCGTTGTGGGCGTGGTGAGCGGCTTGGTCCCGGCCATGCGCGCATCGAAGCTCGATCCAGTCGAGGCCCTCCGTTACGAATAAGAAACACGTAGCGACAGCCGCCTCGGCTGTCAAGGTAAGCGAAACGAGACCGCGAGGTCTTCGCAGTGCCTTTTCTCCTGCCAAAGATTTGATTTGCTCCGCTCTCCGCTTCGCAGTACCTTGCTGCTGAAGCCTTTATGCCGAGGTGAACCTTGCCGATTTCTGCCGTAGACACGATCACACTTGCCTTCCAGCACACCAAACGGCAACTTTTGCAACCATTTCGTTTCTGGCAGTGGACACGTCTGGCCCTAGTCGGCTTGCTGGCAGGAGAGACGGGCTCAGGCGGAAGCTTCAACTTCCCGACAAACATTCCACATCAAACGGGGGGCTCCTCTCGCCAATTCGTAGCGCAAGCGTTCCCGAAAATCGATCCTGCAATTCTGGGCGGGCTCATCGCCGTTCTGGTGATTGCAGGCTTCGTCTTCTTCATTGTGATGCTGTACGTCAGCAGCGTGATGCGGTTCATCCTGTTCGACAGCGTGCTCGCGAAAGAATGCCACATCCGTCAGGGATGGACACGCAGGCAACGCCCGGGCTGGAACTATTTTTTGTGGCAGTTGGGCCTGATGCTCGCCACACTCGCAGGAGTGATCGTGCTGTTGGGAATTCCCGCCGCATTCGCCTTTGGGATGGGATGGTTCAACTCACCCCGCGAACACGTACTGGCGCTGGTGCTGAGCGGAATTGGGGTGTTCTTCGTGATGCTCCTTTTCTTTGCGACTGTAGCCGTGGTTCACGTGTTCACCAAAGACTTTGTAGTTCCGCAAATGGCGTTGGAAGGTGTCAGCGCCGTTGAGGGCTGGCGGAGGTTGTGGCCGCTGATGCAATCCGAGCAAAGCGGCTATGCCGCTTATGTCGGCATGAAAATCGTGTTGGCAATTGGAGCAGCAATCGTCATCGGCATCGCGTCGCTGATTATCCTTCTGGTCGTGGCCATTCCCACCGCAGGCGTGGGGATCATTGCCGTGCTGGCGGGAAAGACCGCGGGCCTGACATGGAATGTCTTCACCATCACCGCGGCAGTAGTAGTCGGATGCATTGTGCTGGCGGCATTCTTCTACCTTGTATCGCTGATCGCGGTTCCGGCGATCGTCTTCTTCCCGGCCTATGCGATTTATTTTTTTGCCGCGCGGTATCGGCCCTTGAGTCTGGTTCTCTATCCGCTTCCGCCATCGCCGACTGCATTAGGTCCGGCACACGAGCCGGCTGGATAGCTTGGAGAGCGTCTCAATGCGCCCCGCACGATTCGAACGGTACCAGATGTTTTCTGCAACGCATAATTAGCTAAAAGCATCCCTGTACAAATAAGCAGCCGTACGATTCGAACAAAAAATCCAAATCGCAGGTTTTGGAGGAGACAGCCGCGCATGCAACAAAGGACAGTTCGATGAGGGCGGGCAACGCGGCGTGTTCCTCTGGAGCGGGAAAGAACTCCGCGCCAGCTGTCCGATTTCGTATTTCGGAATCTGGTGATCGCGCGCTGAAAATGACTCCCCTCGCTCGGCTCGTCCTGATGTGCGTGGCAATGATTACCACAGCCTCGACTTCAACGCTGTTCTCTCAGGTGCTGAAGTACGCAAAGCCTCCCGACGCAAGAAACGGCGAAGCTCTCTATAAGAATGGCTGCATCGCCTGCCATGGCAGGCATGGAAACGGTGCGCCGCAGACGAGCACCGAATTCAGCTCTCCTGACACTTTTCCCGATTTCACCCGATGCGATCAGACGACGGCGGAAACTAACGCGGCCTACAAAGACGTGATTGTCCACGGTGGGCCAAAGCGCGGTTTCTCTCAGATCATGCCCGCATTTGGCGAGTTGCTCTCCTCAGAACAAATTGACGACCTAATCGCATACATACGCGGGTTCTGCACCGACAAACGCTGGCCTCGCGGAGAACTCAACCTGCCGCGCGCACTGGTCACGGAGAAGGCGTATCCCGAGGACGAAGTCGTGATCTCGACCGCGATGAATGCTAGCGGCGCACCCGGTTTTACCACCGATGTGATCCACGAACAAAGATTTGGCATGAACAATCAGATTGAGATTGACGTGCCCATCAATTCACAAGATCAGAACCACGCCTGGAACAGCGGTCTGGGAGACATCACTTTTGGTGTGAAGCGAGTGATGTTCGCAAGTCTCCACACCGGCTCCATTTTGAGTTTGCAAGGTGGAGTCCTCGCTCCGGTCGGAAACCACAAATACGGGTTCGGCAACGGGACCACAACATTCGAACCCTTTGCCTCATTCGACCAGCTCTTTTCGACGAACACATTCCTGCAATTTCAGTTGGGAGCCGATTTGCCTCATCGCACCGACATCACGCCACAAAGCCTGTTCTGGCGCGCGGCAATCGGCCAGACGCTCGCCGGAGACCATCGGCTGGGAAGGATGTGGTCGCCAATGGTTGAGTTCCTGGCCGATCGCACCTTGAAAGATGGCGCGTCAACGAACTGGGATGTCCTGCCGGAAATGCAGGTCACCATTAGCGCCAGGCAGCATGTGCGCTTCGACATCGGGGTGCGCACGCCAATGACCAACACTGCCGGGCGCGATAAGCAGGTCGTGTTTTACCTGCTTTGGGATTGGGCAGACGGAAAGTTGTGGGAGGGCTGGAAATGAAGCCGCGCTGGCTGGCCTTACTGGTGCTTTCGGCTGCGCTGCTTGTATTGCCGGCGATTATGCAAGGCGGTTCGAAGGATAAGACGCTGACCACGGAGTTTCGCACTTCCGACCGCTGCGTCGCCTGTCATAACGAATTGAAGACGAGTTCTGGCGAAGACATTTCCATTGGGTTCCAGTGGCGAGCCAGCATCATGGCCAATTCTTCGCGCGATCCTTACTGGCAGGGAAGCGTGCGGCGGGAATCGATCGACCATCCTGAATCGCAGGCGGAGATCGAAGATGAATGTTCGATCTGTCATATGCCCATCACGCACTTGACAGCCAAGTCGGAGGGACAGAAGGCAAAGATTTTCGAGTACCTTCCCATATCTACGTCGGATCAGGAGCACCGTGCCGCGGCGGACGGGGTCTCGTGCTCCGTTTGTCACCAGATTCAGAAAGCACGATTGGGGACCAGCGAATCCTTCAACGGAAATGTTGTTGTTGCAGGGTCGCAGGATAAAGATCAGCGGCCCGAGTACGGGCCGTTCGCCATCGATGCGGGGCATCGACGCGTGATGCAGTCTTCCACCGGCGGATTTGTGCCCGAGGAAGCGGATCACATTCGCGACTCGGCGCTTTGCGGCAGTTGTCATACGCTGAAAACGAAGGCCCTGGGACCGGGGGGAAAAGAAATCGGGAGCCTGCCCGAGCAGATGCCATATCTCGAGTGGCTGCATAGCGATTATCCGGGCAAACAGACGTGCCAACAGTGCCACATGCCTGAAGTGAAGGAAGCAGTTCCCATCACCGCCTTGTTTGGAAGCCCGCGTCTGGGCATGCGTCGTCACGACTTCGTCGGAGCCAATTTTTTTATGCAGCGGATTTTGAGCGGCCATCGAGACGAACTCGGCGTGACCGCGCTGTCGCCGGAACTCTCCGCCGCCGCCGACCGCAGTGCAAATTTTCTGCAAACGGAATCGGCGCGGGTGAGCATTCGCAATTTGCAAACCACCGCCTCCGGGCTCTCGATCGACGTGCTAGTGGAGAACCTCACCGGACATAAACTTCCGACGGCGTATCCATCGCGCCGCGCCTGGCTGCACGTGGTGGTGCGTGACAGTGGTGGTCATGTGGTTTTCGAATCCGGAGCGCTCAATCCCGACGGTTCTATCGTCGGCAATCACAACGATGCAGACCCGTTGCAATTCGAGCCGTATTATCACGAGATCGACGATCCGCAGCAGGTGCAGATTTTCGAGCCGATCCTAAAGGACGCGCAGGGCAGAGTCACAACTGGACTTTTGTCGGCGGTCGGATATTTGAAGGACAGCCGCATCCTGCCCAGCGGATTCGACAAGAACACAGCCGAGCCGGACATCGCCGTTGTCGGCGAGGCCGCTTCCGACACGGGTTTCAACGATAAGGGCGCGCTGACTCGCTACGTGATCAATACCGGCAGCGCAGTTGGACCTTTTCACATCGAGGCAGAACTCTGGTATCAGCCAATCGGTTTCCGCTGGGCGCATAATCTCGCGCCCTACAAGGCAATGGAGCCGCAGAGGTTTGTCGGCTATTACGAAGCGGCGGCACAGCATTCAGCTAGCGTTCTGTCGAGGGCAGAAGCAGAGCGTTGATCTGATTTTAAATCGCTGTCTCAGGGAGACCTGCGGCGCGCCTGGCGACACTCCACTGCTCATTCAGCTCCAACTCGGCGATCCACCTCTCCAAATACCGTCTGTCCAGTGTTTCCGACTGCAACCTCAAAATAGCCACCACGTCCTCTATCTGTCGATCGGAATTTCCCAGCTTCGCCCATTCGAGTTTCGCGAGGATCACGTCTTCCGCAGTGGCTACGAAAAGACCAAGCCCCTGCAGATCGACGACCCGGCGACGGCCAAATTCCTCGCGACTGAAGCTGCGCGATTTGCGGATGATCAGGTCAATCTTCCACCCCGTAGCGAGGTCAATTACGTTGAACAGCGACTCCTTCCTTTGAGCTTCTAGGGCGGCATCTAAGTCTGCATAGTATTCATCGGCTGGCAGACTTTGAACGAAGGTTCGCAACTGCGCAGCTGTTGCTTCAATTACCAAGTCGATGTCTTGGGTAGAACGCGGAACGCCATAACGTGCGCTGGCAAACGATCCAGTCAGCATATAGGCTATCCCGGCGTTCTCGAGCGCTTGGGTGATTCTTCGCAAGACTTTCGGGGAGCTCATCGCAAGCGTTCTGGCAGAGGATCCGGTAGGAAGGCAAATCTTAGCAACTCTCGATCGACGCGGGCTTCATCCCAGTCCGGATGCTCGCGCCGAATGCCCGCCCTGGCCAAGTTACGGGCGAACAGACTCATCTCGAAGGCGAGCAGAAGACGCTCTTCGCCAGTCATCGCGCGCTGAACCTGGAGCTGAATTTCGCGCGCCGCCGGACTGGTATCGCTGATGGGCACGGCAAAATCTTATCACGCAGCTAGTGTCGGTTGATTTCGGCATGCGCGTCAGGCCCGATTGCCTGCTAGCCGCCGGCGATGGCGCCGATAATCAGGAAAGGCTCCTTCCCAGATGCGACTGCTTCTGGTAGCGGCGTGTCCGGCGACTCGTGCGACAGATCTTCCTCGCAGGCGAAGAACCGCAAGAAGGCCCGCCGCTGCTGGGTGCCGTGCTCGCGAATGGTGCCGCGCAGCATCGGATAACGAGTCTCGAGTGCATCGAGCACCGTGCGCTGCGTGACTGGGTCCTCGACTTCAAGCTGCACTTCGCGGCCCACATGCGCCAAGGTTCGTAGGTGTTGCGGAAGTTCGACACGAATCGTTACTGCCATCTCAGGAGCACCTTCATTTCAGATATGTTTCTTGCATGTAGAAATCTTTCCATTCATCCCCGGCACGAATCCACACCTCCCCGAAAACGCTTTTACCCTTGGACATTTCGCCGCCAGATTTGCCCTCGTACTGGGCGATGTAGGTAACCAACGCCGCATTCGGTCCGATCGATTTTGTAGTGAAATCACTAAGTATATAGCTGATGAGTTCGAACTCATCCACGGCGTTGACTTCCGTTTTCTTGTCACCGAAAATGCTGAGACCTTCCTCGAACTGGCGAAACCCGCCGTCCAGCATGGCCGAAAGAGTCGCTTTGTCTTTGTTTTTGAAAGCCTCCCAGAGCTTCCGTACCTGCGGTTCGAGTTGAATCGGCGGGCCTCCAGGCTTGGCCGGCGGCGGCTTCTCCTGCGCGGTTGCCGCAACTAACGACAACACTAATCCAACCGCAACCAATCCTCTTCTCATGTTTTCTCCTGGGACAAATCTAAACGACGCAATCACCCGGTGCCCGTTCAAACTCGTCGGTCACGCAACGGAGGAGTGAGCGCCCCGGACGAAAGCGTCCGGGGCTACCTTACGCGAGCGTCTGCACCTCAACCGACAGCACCGCAGGAAGATCGTGGACGATCGGGTTCCAGCTGTCTCCGGCATCGGCCGAGCAATAAACTTGACCGCCGGTCGTGCCGAAATAAATGCCACACTTGTCGAGCGTGTCCACGGCCATCGCGTCGCGCAGAACGTTGACGTAGCAGTTGTCCTGCGGCAGACCTTTGGTGAGCGGCTCCCACTCGTTGCCGCCGGTGCGGCTGCGATACACGCGCAGCTTGGCGTCCATCACGTAATGCTCGCCGTCGCTCTTGATGGGAATCACGTAGATGGTCTCGGGCTCATGCGAATGCACGTCAATCACGAAGCCGAAGTCGGTCGGCAGATTGCCGCTGATCTCCTTCCACTGATCACCACCGTCGTCGGAGCGCATCACGTCCCAATGCTTTTGCATGAACAGCACGCCCGGGCGCGACGGATTCATTGCGATGTGATGGACACAGTGTCCGATCTCGGCAGTCGGGTTCGGAATGTACTTGGAATACAGTCCTTTGTTAATGGGCTTCCATGATTTGCCGCCGTCGTCGGTGCGGAAAGCGCCAGCCGCGGAAATCGCGATGTAGATCCGGTCGGGATTGCTGGGATCGAGAATGATGGTGTGCAGGCACATGCCGCCCGCGCCCGGCTGCCACTTCGGACCGGTGCCATGGCCGCGCAGTCCCGGCAGTTCGTGCCAGTTTTCTCCGCCATCAGTGGAGCGAAATATCGCGGCATCCTCAACCCCCGCGTAAACGGTGTTGGGATCGGTGAGCGAGGGTTCGAGATGCCATACGCGTTTGAATTCCCAGGGATGCTGTGTGCCGTCATACCACTGATGAGTCGTCAGAGGTGCGGCGGCCGCGTCGTAAACGAATTTATTACTCACCGCCTTGGGCGGCCCGGGAGCGGGCTCCTGGCCGGGAGGCGTTCCGGGCTGGTGCCAGGTTTTGCCGCCGTCGTCCGAGCGTTGAATGATTTGTCCGAACCATCCGCTGGTCTGCGAAGCGTAAATGCGATTGGGATCGGCAGGCGATCCTTTGAGGTGATACAACTCCCACCCCGCAAAATGCGGACCGCTGACCTCCCACTTTTTTCGTTTGCCGTCAGATGTGAGAATGAATGCGCCCTTGCGTGTGCCTGCGAGGACTCGTACCTTGCTCATGCCTTACTCCTTTTTCATTTAGACAATAGGACCGATTTTATCTGAGGAGAGGATGCGCGAGTCAACGGCGCGGGTGCAAAAAGTGGATGCGAGCCGAGAAGTGTCGAGCTGACGACCGAAGACTAACGACTGCTAGCTCGCGGCATTACGATCGCCTTCAACAACAAATTGACGAGGCTCAGCACAATCGCCCCGATAAACGCCGCCAGAAATCCATTCACTTGAAATCCAGGCGCCAGAACAGCCGAAGCAAACTCCAGCATCAGGGCATTGATCACGAACCAGAACAGCCCCAACGTCAGCAGGGTGAGAGGAAAGGTAATAATCTTCAGCACGACGCCGAGCGTTGCGTTGATGAGACCGATGACCAGCGCTGCGATCAGCGCATTCCTTGGCCCGCGCAGAACAATCCCGGGCACAATCTGAGCCATAATCCACACCGCAAACGCGCTCAGCACCCAATGCAGCAGCAGTCGCAACATGGTCCGCTCCTTGCTCTGACCACAGCGCCAGATGAGTCTCGAAAAACTATATCAGTACTGCGCCCGTAGAGCATCGCCAAAGAAAAAACAAAAAGAAATCCGGGGGGTGCCGTGGGTGCGGGTGCCCCATCCTAACCGCGCCTTTTGCGGTTAGGGTGGGGATTTTGACTTTCCCTGGCCCCTGTCTCGTTCAGCCCATGCATTAAAATCAGAAACACTGGACACCATAGTGAACCTCACCGAAATCGAAGCCCGCGTCCTCGGTTCCCTGATCGAAAAAGATATCACTACGCCCGACTACTACCCGCTTTCACTCAACGCACTGGTCAACGCCTGCAATCAGAAAAACAATCGCGACCCGGTGATGAACCTGGACGAAGAAACCGTGCGCCAGGCCCTCGGAACGTTGCAGGAAAAGCGCGTGGCGGGGCCGGCCAGCGGTGCCGACAGCCGCGTCACCAAGTTCGAACACCGCCTGCAGGAGGTCTTCAACTTCGACCGGCGCGAAATCGCAGTGGTCTGCGTGCTTCTTCTCCGCGGTCCACAAACCCCCGGCGAACTTCGCAGCCGCACCGACCGCATGTACCATTTTGAAGCTCTCGACGACGTTGTTTCCGCGCTCGATCGCCTCGCACAGCGCGAGCCGCCTCTGGCCCGCGTTCTCCCTCGCCAGCCCGGCACCAAAGAATCTCGCTACACTCACCTCTTCTCAGGCGAACCCGCCGCGACCGATGGAACCGATGTGGCGCGGGCGCCCTCGCCCGCGAACCCAGGCTCAAGCCCCGCGGCCGATCGTCTCGCGAAGCTGGAGGAAGAAGTCGCCCGCCTGCGTCAGGAATTATCCGAAGTTCAGCAGCAACTCGCCGCCTTCCGCAAGCAGTTCGAATGATTCAGGGAGCGTCCGCACGCCGGCAGGGCAGCCTTATATCCCGAGCAGATTGGTTTGCAGCTTGGCATAGCCATGCTCGCGCGCCCACAAATCAAGGGGCGCCGAGGCCAGTTCGTCGACCATAGGTTCGGCGCGTCCATTCTTCGTGAGATTCACGCTCTTGATATAAGTCTTACAGGTCTCGCAACACTCCACGCGAATGTAATCGAAGTCCGTCGCCGTAAAGACAGCCAGCTTCCTGTCGTTCTGCTCGCCGCAGCCTGGACAAATGATCCGCCCAAATTCCCACTCGGCCACGCAGAACGAACAGACCATCGATCTTGCGCCGCCATCGCCCATCTGGCGCAACACGCCGACATTTGGTTTGCGATTGCAAAAAGGACACAACGCGCGGGCCGTCGAAGCCGCATGCAACTCCGCGCGCGAACGCAAAAGTTCGGCATAAGGCTGCAGAAAAGCCAACGCCAACAGTCCCTGAGCATCCGACGGAGAGTGCGCGCTCCAACCGACATTCAGCAACTCCGACCAGAAATTTCGGCCGCGAGCACGCATCTGGCGACTGAGTTCAGCCAGCGCCTTCGGCCCGTGCGCTTCGGCCAGGGAAAGAAACGCCTCAAACCTGGAACTCAAATTCTCCAGTTCATCCCGGCTGAGCTCAGTATGAATTGCCCCAGGCTGTGATGATCGAACCCCTGTTGCGCTCAACTGCTTGTGCAAGTCTTCCTGAAACCGCGCAACCTGAATGTAAAACCCAAGAATCTCCGCAGCAAAGGAATATTGGCGGGCAAGTTCTTGCGCACGATGAATACGTCGCTGCCAGGGGGAGACCGTCATCGGCCGATCATCAGCTTAGTCGTGCGCAGAATTCCAAGTGCGGTCACAAATTTTTATGGCACTGGCTGTAATTGGATTGGTGATTATATCACTTGCATTTCTCGATAGCCCCGATGTCGTACTCCCCGCAGCCATCCGCAGCCTACGGGGTCTCCCCATTGACTATCTTTGCCCGTCAGGCATATAGTCTCCCGCATCAGTTGAGCTTTAACTCAGTCGTCGGGTGACAAGCAGCACGGCGGCTATAACCTTAACCTCCGTATCACAATCGATCTGGTCTGCGGCTCGCATGGCGATGCGCCGCCCGCCAGATTGCTGGAGGTTTTAATGGAATTCTCCCGCAGGACTTTTCTCAAGGGCAGCATCCTTGGTGGAGCAGGAATATCCGCACTGGGATTCGATCCAGCCCCGGTCTATGCCCAAACCCAGAATCTGAAAATCTCGCGTGCCAGCGAGACGCGCAGCACTTGTCCCTATTGCTCTGTGAGCTGCGGCGTGATTATTTACACACTAGGCGATAAGGCTAAGAACGCCATTCCGCAGGTGGTGCACGTCGAGGGCGACCCGGATCACCCTATCAATCGCGGAACTCTCTGCCCCAAAGGCTCTTCGCTGGAGCAGGACATTCTGAACGACCGCCGGCTACTCAAGCCGCAAGTGCGCCGCCCCGGAGCCACCGACTGGGAAGACATCTCCTGGGATCAGGCCTACAGCGAAATCGCGCAACGCGTGAAAAAAACCCGCGAGGACACCTTCCTCACGAACGACGCCAACGGCCACACCGTCAACCGCTGCGAGGGCATTGCCTTCACAGGCGGCTGCACCGATACCAACGAGTTCAATTATCTGGTCGTCAAGACCATGCGCAGCCTGGGGGTCTGCTACCTGGAAAACCAGGCCCGGGTTTGACACGGCCCTACGGTCTCCAGTTTGGGGCCAACATTCGGACGCGGGGCAATGACCAATGGCTGGATCGACATCAAGAACACCGACATGATGTTGATCATGGGTGGGAATCCGGCCGAAAACCATCCTTGTGGCTTCAAGTGGGCGATTGAAGCCAAGATTCATCGCAACGCGAAGACGATCGTGGTCGATCCGCGCCTCACGCGGACCGCCGCAACTGCAGACATGTATCTTCAGATTCGCGCCGGCGCCGACATTGCCTTCCTCGGCGGCTTGATCAACTACGCCATTCAGAACAACCGCATCGCTCACGACTATCTAGTCAATTACACCAACGCGGCGTTCATCATTAAAGACGGATTCAAGCTTCCGGACGACGGGCTCTACTCAGGCTTCGATCCCGTAAAGCAGGTTTACGACAAGGCAACCTGGAACTACGAAGAGGGCGGCGACCTGACGGGAAAAGCGATCGTGCCCACGCCTGCGTCTCAAGATCCGCCAGCCTCGCACACTACGGGCAGCGACACCGGGCAAGGACAGGGACATCAAGCGGCTAGTCCAGTCGGGGCAAAAGGTGGAGCAGCAACCGCCCCCGCGCTGCCGCCGAAAATCGCGTTCGATCTTTCGCTGCAGCATCCCCGCTGCGTATTCCAACTTCTCAAAAAGCAGTACGAGCGTTACACGCCGGAGATGGTCGAGCGCATCACCGGAATCCCAAAGGACCAGTTTTTGAAGGCCGCCGATCTTTATACCTCCGTCCGCAAAGACGGGGACATGAAAAAGGTCTCGACCATCATCTATGCGGTCGGTTGGACGCAGCATAGTTTCGGCACGCAGATTATTCGCACCGCCGCGATGCTGCAATTGCTCATGGGCAACATCGGACGTGCCGGAGGCGGCGTCAACGCCTTGCGCGGTCACTCCAATATTCAGGGCGCGACCGACATGGCCGGCATCTTCGACATTCTGCCGGGCTATCTGAAAATGCCAAACCCGGCCGACACCGACCTCGCCACCTACCTGAAGCGAATCACTCCAACGGCGTCCAAGCCCGATCCCTGGGACTCATTCAATTACTGGTCCAATACGCCGAAGTTCGCCGTGTCATTCCTGAAGGCCATGTATGGTGCGACAGCGACGAAAGAGAATGATTTTGCGTTTCACTACTTGCCCAAGATCGATCGCAACTACTCATGGGTGAACATCTGGAACGACATGTACGAGGGCAAGGTCAAAGGCATGTTCGCGTTCGGCATGAATGGCGTGATGATTGGCCCCGATTCACAGAAAAACATCGACGCCCTAAAGAAGGCCGACTGGCTGGTGGTCTGCGAAATCTATCCGGACGAGACCAGCGAGTTCTGGCGCGCTCCCGGTATCACCGCCGACGAACAGAAGAAGATCAATACCACTGTGTATCGCCTGCCGGGCGCGGGTTTTGCTGAGAAGGATGGAACGTTCGTAAATTCCGCTCGCTGGCTGCAGTGGAAAAATGTCGCCCTGCCGCCCCCCGGTCAGGCCCGGTTGGACCAGGAGATTCTGGCAACCATATTTCTGAAAGTTCGCGAACTGTATCAGAAAGAAGGAGGCAAGTTTCCCGACCCAATTCTGAATGCGGCCTTCGCGTACACGAATCCCTATAACCCGTCGCTCGCCGAAGTCGCGAAGGAAATCAATGGGAAGGCGAATGCCGACATCACCGATCCCAAAACGAATGTGACGGTGAAAGCAGGCCAGCAGCTGCCCGGCTTTGCCTGGCTGAAGGATGACGGTACAACTCTCTCCGGCAACTGGCTGTACTGCGGTTCCTGGACTGAGGCCGGCTCCATGACGCAACGTCGCGGCACAGACGATCCTTCCGGCTTGGGCATTTATCCGAACTGGGCGTGGTCGTGGCCGGCAAACCGGCGCGTGCTCTACAACCGCGCCTCATGCGACACCAACGGCAAGCCGTGGGATCCCTCTCGTCGCCAGGTTTGGTGGGATGAGTCGAAGCAAACCTGGGCCGGAGTCGACGTGCCCGACTTCAAAGCCGATTCGTCACCGAAAGACCATATGGGCCCATTCATCATGAATCCCGAGGGCGTGGGCCGCATCTTCGTGCCCTTAGGCGCTATGGCCGACGGACCATTCCCCGAATTCTACGAGCCGATGGAGAGCCCGATCGCGAACCCGCTTCATCCGAATCAGTCCACGAATCCGGTGGTGAAGAAATACAAAACCGACATGGATAAGTACGGAACGGTGGACCAAGGCTACAACGTGATCTGCACCACGTACCGATTGACCGAGCACTATCACTACTGGACCAAGAATAATCCGATGAACGTGCAACTCGTTCCTGAGCCATTCGTGGAAGTGCCCGCGGAGTTGGCCGACAAGATGGGAATAAGCGGCGGAGAACGAGTGAAAGTCACCAGCGCGCGCAGCCACTACATTGCCAAGGCCATGGTCACGCGCCGCATCCGGCCGATGAAGATCGACGGCAAAGAGATGTTTCAGATCGGCATCCCGATTCACTGGGGCTTCCGCGGCATCGCCGAAGACGAAGGCAAGACAGCAAAAACTCTGACGAATCAGCTGACTCCGACCGTGATCGATCCGAACGCATTCACGCCGGAGTTCAAGGGATTCCTGGTGAAGATCGAAAAAGTATAAGTAGCGCCGCCGTCCCGGCGGCTGTCATGGGGGCGTCTCGCCCCCACAGGCGAAGGCAAGATGCCGGCGCTACCGTAGGCGATAAACGATGAGCGACCGCAAGACACTTCAGATCAAACAGATCTCGGGACACTCCGGGTCGTCGGCCGGCTTCGACATGCAGCGCGACGCGGAAGTCTGCAAGCTGATCGACACCACCATCTGCATCGGCTGCAAGGCCTGTGAAGTCGCGTGCGTCGAGTGGAACGACATGCCGTTCAGTCCAACCACCTTCGACAACACCTACCAGACCATGCCGGAAACCCGCTGGAATTTCTGGAACCTTATCAAGTTCAACGAACACCAGCGCGAAGACGGGACCATCCAGTGGCTCATGCGCAAGGACCAGTGCATGCACTGCGCCGATCCCGGCTGCCTCCGCGCCTGTCCCGCGGATGGCGCCATCGTGCAGTACACCAACGGCATTGTCGACTTCCAGCAGGAAAATTGCATTGGCTGCGAGTTTTGCGTCTCGGGATGTCCCTACGACATTCCCAAATTCAATCCGACGACCAAGAAAGTCTACAAATGCACTTTGTGTTCCGACCGCGTCGGCGGCGGACTCGAGCCCGCCTGCATCAAGGCGTGCCCCACCGGATGCCTGAAGTTCGGCACCAAGGACGACATGAAGTTCATCGCGGAAGAGCGCGCCAAGCAACTCCGCGAAAACTTCGGATTCGACAAAGCCGGCGTCTACGACCCGCAATCGATCGGCGGCACCCACGTCGTCTACGTGTTGCATGATGCCGAAAATCCCGAGCGCTACGGTGGCCTGCCGAAAAATCCCGTGATCCCGTGGAGCTACACCGTTTGGAAATGGCTATTCAAACCGGTGCTCGGAACCTTTGCACTGTTCGGCTTGCTGGGAGTGTTGTTCCACTACGTGACCGTCGGGCCACGCGTGCCACAACCGGAGCCGCCGCTCAAGAAGGAGGGACCCGATGTCCACCGCGGTTGAGCGTTTTGACGATAAAGCGCGCGATGCCTTCGATCGGATCGGGCAGAACGAGGTCTACGAAGGCGAATTGCTGCGTCATCGTGTCTATACGCGTTTCCTGCATTGGATGGTCGCACTCTTCTTTTTCCTCGCGCTGTTCTCCGGGTTCGGCATTTATCTGCCCTGGCTTTTCCGTTGGTTCACTCCCATCTTCGGAGGCGGCCCGCTCGCGCGTGAAATGCATCCGTGGTTCGGCCTGGGATTTGTGATCTTCTTCGGACTGCAGACCCTGAACTGGATTGCGCCTATGATGTGGACTCCCGCGGACACGCGGTGGATGCGCAACCTGAAGAAAATCGTCGGCGGCACGGAAAAGATGGAGCCGCCGGACACTGGCTTCTTCAACGCCGGACAAAAACTGCAGTTCTGGGAGATCGTCGGCGGCTCTTTGGTTTATCTGATCACTGGAATCATTCTATGGGCGGGCGCCCGGTATTTCGGGCGTTGGGCGGTCGCCGTCAGCTACGTTCTCCACGACCTCTCCGCCATCATCATGCTGGGCGGAATCTTCATTCACATTTATCTCAGCACGATCGGCGAGCCCGGAACGTTACGGGCGATGATTCGCGGCGCAGTGAGCGAAGCCTGGGCCTGGACTTTCCACCCCGCCTGGTACAAGGAAGTGACGGGTCGTGACCCCATCGAAGCCTGCGAGGAAGCTCGCCGGCGAGGGCAAATCCTGAAACCGTAGCGCCGGCATCTTGCCGGCTGTCGCGAGGGCATCCTGCCCTCGCATTCGGCAGCTTTGCCACTGGCATTCACGCCGGTTCGCGCGTCTCCGCTTATCCTGGCGCTACGCTTATCTCCCTGCCCCGCGGGCCGCCTTCGATTCCTCCAGAATTCGGAACAGCAACAGCCAGCGCTTCACGTTGGTCGTCATCAGGAAATTTTCTTTGACGTGCTCCCGCCCGCTGGCGCCGATGCGCCGCGCGAAATCCGGATGCGTCAGCAAATAGCGAATCTGAAACGCGCATCCCTCTACCGAATGCACCAGAACGCCCGTGAGTTTGTGGATGATCTGATTCGGTATGCCTCCCACCGAACCCGCAATCGTCGGCTTGCCCTTCCACAATGCTTCCGTCACGGTAAGGCCAAATCCTTCTTTAATGGATTTTTGCACCACGATCGTCGAAGCCCGCTGAATGGCATTGATTTCGAAAGCGCACCAGGGCGGCAAATCGAGGATGATGATGTCCGGATCGCTCCCCGCTGCCTCTTTCACTTCCTGCAGCACAGCGGCTCCTTCGGGATCGTCCGAAGCCCCGCCGCCAGCCAGAACTAACTGGCAGTCCACATATTTCTTGGCAAGTTTGTAAGCGTGTACCACGCCAACCGGATCTTTCAATCGATCGAATCGCGACACCTGGGTCACGATAGGACGGCGCCGGTCGATTCCAAATTCGTCACACACCTTTTGAACGACGGAGTCGGGCAAGTCTTTATTCTTCTCAGACAGCGGATCGATGCACGGATAAAAGAGATATTGCGGGATCGGCAATTGGCGCGCGAATGATGCCGATGAAAAAATAGCGGCGTCGTACTGCTCCACAAACGGCCGCAGAAATTCCCACACCCGCTCGTCCGGATTCGACAGATCAATATGGCATCGCCAGACCCAACTGGCGGAAGACTTATCGCGCGACCGAATCAACCCCACCGGTTGCGGATCGTGAATCACGACCAACTCTTCCTCGAATTGCAGGCGCTCCCGATTCTGCTCGTTGTAGTTAAGAAATATCTCTTGCGCCGCCTTCGTTAGTTCGTATCGGCTGCCATGCAGAGCGTTGTGAAATGCTTTGGTCACCTCAAAGAAATCGTTGCCACCCGTAATCACGTCCCAATGCGTGGGAACTTCCAGTTCCGAGAGCAACGGCACCAGGCGATTCAACATCTCCGCCACGCCCCCGCCCACCGCGGTGGAATTGACCATCTTGATCGACTTTTTCTTCAAATCGCGCGCCAGAAAACGCAATGCATCCACCTGCGCCTGACCAATGATGTCCCGGTAGTCGTCGAGGCGCGGAGATGGAGCGGGCGGCGGCGGCGTCAGAACGCTGGCCGGAAGTGCCCTGATGTTTCGGCCGGACGGCGCTCCGCGGGCCGGATCGACCGATGCGGTCCGCGCTCCAGTGTGGCCGCCGTCGGCCGGAGTTTGCGAGCCGGTGGTGGAAGGATTCATAGTGGCGCGCTGATCTTCCGTCTTCATTCTCCTCGCTGCTCTAGTTCAAGGCGTGCTCGACAATGTTCGCGATCTGTTGGCGCACGCCCTCCATCGTGTTGGTGTAGATATCGATGCGTTCAATCGACTCCGCGGATTGCTTAAGACCGACTTCCTGCTCCAGCCAATTGGAAAAATCATTGGACATTCGGTGCAAACGCAGCCGCGCTTCAATAAAGTGATGGTGAATCGAATGCACGCTCACGTGCCTGAGCCCGTCGACGAATCCGCGCAATGTGTCCGGTGCAAATTGTGTGGGCAGCACCACAATCGAAGAGGCGCAAAAATAAAATGGCTCATATGCCACCCTCGCACCTGACTGCGGATGTTGCTGCAAAAACTCGTCTACGATTCCAACCATGCGCCGGCGCAGCCCCTCAATCGCCGTGAACTCTCTCACGTCCACACTCGCCAGCTGCTCTGCCAGCACTGGCTCGTTGCAGGCGAAAAGACACCAGTGCGCAAAATCATTGGAGAATCCCTGGCGGATAAAATGATGTTCCTGCAGCGTCCGGAATGTGTGCTGAAAAATGGAATCGTCGGGACAGGTTTGCAACCCCTGCCACAGCTCAGAAAGGTTTGTCGCTTTCTGACGCCCGATTCGTAGCAGGTTTTCCGACGTGTTGAAGTAAAACGGTTTGTTGGGGTGGCGCACGGGCTGCTCGTCAGCAACAGGCATGGTCTTTACTAGGTAGCACTCTCCCGTAGTGGGGTTGTCTCCGTCGAGTCCCCCATGTAGAAAATCTGGGAGTCAGTTTTGCGGGGCCATGTGGGACACCAGCCCTCGGCTGTCCGCGGAGCGAAGCTCCGCGAGCCCCTATCCTACCGACGCCCCCGCCCGGAATCGATTGCCGCCTCCCTCCGCGACATCCAGGCGCACTTCGCAAAGCTCTCCAATCAGGCTTCCCGCCCAGCGGTACACGTTGTGTTCACGCACCGTCTTGCGCATCCGCTGCATGCGCATCTGTTTCTCTTCCGGTTGCATTTCGAGCGCCGCGCGAATCGACTCCGCCGTCTGATCGATGTCGTAAGGATTCACCTGCAGGGCATCCCGCAACTCACGCGCTGCGCCGGTAAAGCAACTGAGAATGAGTACACCGCGCTCATCGTCCCGAGCCGACACGAATTCTTTCGCCACCAGATTCATGCCATCGTGCAACGAAGTCACCAGACACAAATCGGCGGCTCGGTAGTAGTGTTGGATCTCCTCGTGGCTGTAGTGCCGGTTGAGCAAAACAATCGGCTTCCATTGACTACTCTGGAATCGCCAGTTGATGCGGTCGGCCTCCGCCTCCACCTCGGCTTGCAAGTCGTGATAACGCTTGATGTGCGTTCGGCTGGGCGCGCCAATCTGCACAAAAGTAAACACGCCCTGGTAGCTCTGATACTTTTCCAGAAAGCGCTCCACGGCCAGGAAGCGCTCCAGAATGCCCTTCGTGTAATCGATTCTGTCGACGCCTACGCCCATGAGCGCAGCCTCAACGCCTAATGTTTTCAGAAGCGCCGCCCGTTCCTCATAGGAAGATTCGCGCGACGGGTTCGCAGGCGCATCGGCGAACTCCACGCTGATGGGAAACGGCCGCACGGAGGTGCGATGCTCAAGGCGCTGCACCGAGACATGCTCCCAATCGATGCGCGATTCCACGATGCGGTCCACCGTTTGCAGGAAATTAGTGCAATGCGCCTGAATATGGAATCCGATCAAGTCGGCGCCCAGCAGTCCGTCCACCAACTCGCGCTGCCACGGGCAGATGCCAAAAGCCTCCGGATTCGGCCACGGGATGTGCCAGAAAATAGCCACGCGAGCGTCGGGCCTGCTCTCCTTGATCATTCGCGGCAGCAGGGCAAAGTGATAATCCTGCACCAGCACCACCGGCCTGTGGATGTCTTGCATTTCCTCCAGCAGGGCGTCGGCGAACTTCCGGTTCACTTCCTGATAATGCTTCCAGTCGCTGGCGCGGAACAAAGGCCGGGTGTGCGCGATATGGCACAGCGGCCACAGTCCCTCATTGGCAAATCCGTAGTAGTACCCTTGCTCTTCTTCTTTGGTCAGCCACACCCGGCGCAGGACATATCGCGGATCATCGGGTGGAACCAGCAGCCGGTCGTTCGCGTCCACCATGTCCATGTCGGCGTCGCCCGACCCGTGCGCCACCCAGGTGCCATCGCAGGCGCGTAGCACCGGTTCCATCGCGGTGACCAACCCGCTAGCGGGAACGTTGACTTCCACGGATTTTCCGCGCCGCACGTGCAAGTAAGGCTCGCGGTTCGAAACCACGAACAGCCGCCCATCTTCCAGCCGCGCCCGAACGTGCACCGCCAACCGGTCGGCGGTCCACATCGACTCTCCCGTTTCGCGCAAGCGGGCTTCCAACTCGGCCGCCGAGCGCGCCACATTCAGACTTTCCGCAAAGGTCGCCACTTCCCGCGCCAGCGGACGAAACATCTCCAGGTCCGGCACCTTGATCCGCACCACGCCCCGCCCCGTGCGCAGCGCCTTCATCCAGTTGGCGGTTCGCGCGATCGGTCCCGCGATGCTCCAGCGCACAATCAGCAACGTAATCAGGACGATCAGAAACACATGCGCCAACGCGCTCAGGAAAGTTTCCCGCCAAATCCGCAGGCTCTCCCCTCGGATGTAGCCCGAGTCGTGCACGATCGCCAGGCTGCCGATCAGCTCGTCTCCCCGATGCAACGGCAGGGCATAGATGTGGATCGAGGCATATCCCATTCGCAGGAAAGCATCGGCGTCGTGATTTTGTTGCAGGGATTGCAGCACGATTGCCGGCGCACTCGCCATAAGCGGCTGGAGGTTAGTCGTAACTGCGATAGGATGGCCTTGCGGATCGTAAACGGCCAATCCGGCCAGATGTTCGCGGTTGGCGAATTGCTGGACCGTGCGCTGCAGCGTAGTCTGCGCGTTCCGTTCCAGATCGCGTTCCACGTTCCGTGCCAGGCTCTCTCCCAGCACCTCGGCGCGTCGCCGCAAGTCCTTTTGCAGGCTGCGATTCAGCACCAACACTTGGTAATAGGAAGTGCACAACGAGACCAGCGTGACGCCAATAATCAGCGAGACGATCAGCCGAG
Source organism: uncultured Acidobacteriaceae bacterium (assembly GCA_937879855.1). Classification (GTDB taxonomy): domain Bacteria; phylum Acidobacteriota; class Terriglobia; order Terriglobales; family Acidobacteriaceae; genus Sulfotelmatobacter. The sequence goes on from CALFMO010000067.1 coordinate 223,406, forward strand.
CGCTTAACAATCGCATCTGATGCGTCCTCCGAACGGGGCGCTCTCACTCCAACGTTGGAAGTAAGACGCTACTCCAGGATTCCCACCACTGAACAGGAACAAGAGCCGCCAGAACAATCCGCGGCACAGTTAATTAAGAGAGGTAACCGCACACTCGAAGGGACGCAAACTTCCGCGCCCGTCGCTGCGGCGACGAAGCAACTGGCACCCTTCTGAGGACTAAAACCCTAAAAAGGTTGCACAGGATGTGCCAAACGTAATTAATTGATTTTACAACGATTGGCTGTGAATTTCGCGATGAATAACATGTAATTCTTGCCTTCCAGGGCCTGCCCATCGCTCACCAAGCGGGCCAATCCCGACTAGCCCCACGACAACGTGGTTACCGAATCAGCCTCCAAGGCAAGTTCGGCGCTTCGATTTTGCTGTGTCACGCTTACCGTTCGAGCCGGCCCGGAGTTCGTTACTACCAGCACTTTCTGCCCGTCAGGATTCTCGAACGCGACCTGCTCAACGCCCGCCACCTGGCAGGCGGATTCAAACCTGCGGGCTCCGCGCCGCACATTGCGCGAGAAATGCGCAAACGCCCAATACTGCCCGCTGCGCGTGATCTCCTTCGTTTGCGAATGGATCGTGACCAGCCCGCCGCACGGGAACGGCCCAAGGTTTGGCCGGCCCTTCTCATCGAGCGCCAGATTCCATCCAGCCAGCGCCTGGCACCAGTGGCGAATCGACTGCGTGAACGTCTTTCCCCACTTCGCCCAGTCGGTCGCATAGTCTGGCGCAGTGTAGTCGGGACCACCCTCCGTCCAATACAGTTGCGCCTCGGGATGCGCCTCGTGCACCTTGTCCATCATTTCCGGTGTGCCCACGTATCCGTGAAATGCCACGGCATTACAGTATTGCCGCACGGCCGGCTCGTCGAGTTCGCAAATCGCCCGGCCCCACAGATTGTAGTTATGGTCGAGAATCCAGATCTTGGTGGAAAGGCTATTCTGCCGAAGCGCGGGACCAAGATACTTGGTGACGAATCCAATTTCGTATTCCTGCGGAAACAGGCACGCGGGCATTCGTCCGTCCTGATCGGTATCGACTTCGTTTTGCACGGTGACCGCCTGCACCGGCACGCCCTCCGCGGCATAAGCCTGCAGGAACTTCACAAAATACTGCGCATACGGCCCGAAGTAGCGTTGCCGGATCGTACCGCCCAGCATCGATCCTCCCACCTTCATCCATCCCGGAGGGCTCCACGGCGACGAGAACAGAAACAGCTGTGGATTCGCCTTGCGCGCCTCCCGCAACATCGGCAGAACATAGGCCTGGTCGTGCGCAATGGAAAACCGCTTCATCTCAGGATCGGGTTCGCCTTCGTCGTAGCTGAAAACTTCGGTGGAATAATCGCTTGACCCGATGCAAGTGCGGCAGACATTCAGCCCCATCTCCGACGGATGGAACAGTTCGTGAAACAACTGCTCGCGGGCCGGCGCGGAAAGCTGGTTGAACATGTAGCAGGCAGCATCGGTGAAGGCCGCGCCGAAGCCGAGCATCTCCTGGTACTTCTTGCCGGGATCCAGCACGATGGCATTCTCGGTCGCCGCCGAGGCGGCGTTCTTCCACGTCAGGGAGGCCGCCGGAGCGTATCGCAGCTTGCCGCCAGTCACGCGCACCGTAATGTCCCCGGATAGCGGAGCCGCGACGGAAGGGGTTAAAGCCGACGCAAGGTCGGTCGTGGCGGTCGCGGTCAAGCCTGCGGCGGATAATTTCAGGAAGCTTCTTCTGGTCTGTGTGTTCGACACGGTTTTCCCCGTAAAAATCGTTCGGTGTGAGTATAGGCCCGTTACCGCCCGAGCTTCTTGTCATTCCGACCGAAGGGAGGAATCTGCTTCTTTTCTGTCGGCGCCCGTCGCTTATCGTTGCGGTTCTTTTTTCCTGGGCTTGATCGCTTGCCAGTCCTCTTCTGTAAGCACGCGTCCCAGATTGCTGAATTCGCCCGCCCCTTGCAGAAACTCACCGCCATCCATGCGGATGACTTCGCCATTGATGTACCCCGATCCGTCACTGACCAGGAACGCCGCGAGGTTCGCCAACTCTTCAATCGTTCCGAAACGGTGGAGCGGATTGCGCTCGAGCGCCAGCGTCTCAAGTTCGGGACGCGGCAAAACTCGGGAAAACGCGCCCTGCGTGGGAATCGGGCCAGGCGCAATCGCGTTCATGCGAATGCCGCGGTTGCCCCACTCCACCGCAAGGCTGCGAGTAAGGGCCTCCACGCCGGCCTTGGAAACGGCGGAGGGCACGACATAAGCCGAACCCACGGGCGCATAGGTGGCGGAGATGCTGAGCACCGTGCCGCAATGGCCCGACTTTAGCCAGCGGCGGCCGCACGCCATGGTGCAGTTGAGCGTCCCCATGAGCACGATATTGATGACGGAGTTCCACGCGCCGGGAGAAAGTTCTTCGGAGCGGGCGATGAAGTTGCCGGCCGCGTTGTTGACCAGGATGTCGAGAGGCGCCTCGCTCCAAATGGAATCGATCATCGCGTCGACGGCATCAAGGCTGCGCACGTCACACGGGATGGCGTGAATCGTGCCTTTTGATGAAAGCTCTGCCGCGGTATCTTCCAAAACCTCTTCGCGGCGGCCGCAAATGTGGACGGTCGCGCCGAGTTCCAGGAAGCGTTGCGCCATCCCTTTGCCCAAGCCCGTGCCGCCGCCGGTGATGAGGATTCGCTTGTTACGAAGCAGGTCGGAGCGGAACATGGGAAGAATCTGGCACCCGGGAAATTTACGTAAATTTGTAACTGAAAAACCTAGTCGTATCGCGCCTGATTTTCAATTACTAAATTCGCGACTTACAAAATTAGCCAATACCCAAATCGAGCCTATTTATTGCAGGCCACGCGGAAGCCATAGTCGGCGTACTGAAAATCTGGCGGGATGCTGGAGCGGGCGGAACAACGCGCCACTTTGATGTGGTGTCGCCAGGATCCGCCGCGAGAGGCCTTGCGGGCGGGCTTCATCGGGCTCTGTTCCGGGCCGCACGGATTCTGCTCGGGCGAAACGGCGTAGTAGTTAGGATCGTACCAGTCGCTGCACCATTCGTGGACGTTGTCGCAAATGTCGTGGAGCCCAAAGGCATTTGGAGCATAGCGCGCCACAGGCTCGGGGCCGGACTGCCAGCGCGTCGCGTAGTCGGGCAACGACTGCGGCGCAGCATCACCCCAGGGAAATTCTTTCTGTTCGAGCCCGCCGCGCGCGGCCACTTCCCATTCCGCTTCCGTCGGCAAACGATAGGCGTGCCCCGTTTGCGAGCACAGCCACTCGCAGTATTGCGCGGCTTCGAACCACGAGACGCCAGTCACCGGTTGTTGCGGATGGTTGAAGTTCGGATCAGACCAGAAGGGCGGAACTTGCCCCGACGTCGCACGGAGAAAGTGTTCGTATTCGGCGTTGGTGACCTGCGTGGCCGCGAGCAGGAAGGCGTCCACCCAGACGCGATGAACCGGACGTTCGCAGTCCTGTCCGGTCGTGGATCCCATCAGAAACCATGCGGCCGGGATGACGACCATCGCTGGTTCAAGGATCAAAGGCGAAGTTTCCGTTCGAGTTGGGCTGACCGTCATAACGTGCGCTTGTCTAGAAAAGTTTATCAGCGCAGGTGTCCAACGACTTAGCGCAGTTTAGCTGCGCAACTGTTTCACGATTGTGGCAATGTCGTTTTCTTGAAACAGGCGTATCCCCGCGATGCCTGCTGCTCCGGCCTTGAGGCAGGAATTGGCATTGGCGATAGTGATTCCGCCAAGGGCCAGAACTGGAATTTTGGTTTTGCAAGCTTCCTTAAGAAGATTGAGGCCCGTCGGTTGCGTGTCTTTCTTTTCGAACACTGGAGCGAAGACGGCGAAGGTTGCGCCGTTGCCGGCAGCTTTGGCTACTTCTTCTGGCGAGTGACAGGAGACTCCGATCAGCAGAGCTCGTGGTGAGTTTTGGCGGGCAGGAGTGCCCGCCCCACACCTGCCTACTCCACACTTCCACACTGCCATTGCGTCTTGCGGGTCGACATCGTCGGAGCGGAGGTGGACTCCGTCGGCCCCTACCGCGAGCGCGACGTCAGTACGCGAGTTGATCAGCAAAGCAGTCTTCGATTGTGCGGATTCGCGGATTACGCGGACAGCTTCTCGCGCCAGAGATTCGAGCTCGCGGGTCGAAAGATCTTTTTCGCGGAGTTGAATGTAGTCGACGCCAGCGTGCGCAGCTTCACGGATTTTTTCGAGCAGCCGGCGACGGCGGAGGAATTCGTCACCGGGAAAGGCGCTGCGGTCGGTGATGTAATGGAGGAGCGGCTCGGCCGGCATTGGTTGCAGTCTATTGCATGCCCGCTATGGATTAAACCATCCACCACAAAGGGCACCGAGGTCCCCAGAGCAAGACCGCAATCTTCTTAAGGCCTCGTCTTGGCAATCTCCGGCAGGACTTCGCCTTCTTTCTTGGGCGCCCCGCCTAGATGGTATTTCGTCAATCCATCGCGCAAAAATTCGAAGGCGTCTTCGGGGCTGTCCACCAGTTTGAATTGGTAGACATCTTCAGGTGCGATGGTGCCTGCATCGACGAAGGCCTGGAAGTTGATGACGCGGTTCCAGTATTCACTGCCGTAGATGACTACCAGAATTTTTTTGGCCAGCTTATCGGTTTGCGCCAGCGTGAGGATTTCAAAAAGCTCGTCCATAGTTCCGAATCCGCCGGGGAAGATGACCAGTGCCTTGGCCAGATAGGCGAACCAGAATTTGCGCATGAAGAAGTAGTGGAACTGAAAGTTCAGAGCGGGAGTGATGTAGCGGTTCGGGCTCTGCTCGAAGGGAAGCTGGATGTTCAAGCCAATGGTTTTTCCACCGGCTTCGTGAGCACCAAGGTTGGCGGCTTCCATGATGCCGGGACCGCCGCCGGTGGTTACCACGAATCGGCGGCGCCGAGCGGGAATTTGAATCGACCATTTGGTCAGCATGTGAGCCAACTGGCGCGCGTCTTCGTAGTAGCGGGCCATGTCGACCGCTGCCTGTGCGAGTTTCAGATCTTTTTCTAGTTTCGCGGCGGGCATGGCCGCGTGATTTTGCTTGAGCGCAGCCAGCGTCTTCGCGGCATCTTTCTGTCCCTGAAACCGGGCAGAGCCGAAAAACACAACCGTATCTTGAATCTGCTCGCGGCGGAAGCGCGCCAGCGGCTCCTGATATTCCGCCAGAATGCGCAGGATGCGACCGTCCGGGCTGTTGAGGAAGGCTGGATTTTCGTACGCCACGGGCGCGGATTTGAGGTGGTCAGTCATAAGTCGAAACTCGCAAAAGTTCTGGTGCGAAGCGCAGGCACCGGTGTACTGGCGCGGCCATTTTGAGAAAACCCAGGCTCGCCGCTATTGCTGTTCGTGGTAGTGGAGCGCCTCCCAGAATCCAATCCAAATATCAAGCAGGCCTAAGCCGCTGCAAAGGCCGCGGAAGAATCCGTTGGAAACTACCGAGCGGAGCGCGGGAAATGAAAGCAACAGGTAGTTGTCGGTCCACTCCGGCGTCCAGGGCAGAATAATCAGCAGCACCCCAGCCACCGCGCTTACCAACACAAAAAGAAACACAGAGAGGCGATGCATCCACACTTGCAGGCTGCTTGGTTCGGCATGCTGTGCGGGTTGTTCTGGAGGTTCCATAAGCGCGGCATGCGTCGAGGACGGCCGCGGATCAGGCTCTGGCGCTTTTCCCGGCGCGCCGGAGAAGGGCGTTGGATCGCTCATCCGCAGCTCCGGGAACAGATGGCCGGATCAGTAAGGCAGCTCGCGCTGGGCCCCGCGCAGAACAAGTTGGGGAGGAAAGCCATCGGGCTATTCTACGACTTCAGGGCCTTAATGCGCTCGGCAACGTCGCGGTAGTCGATGTTGGTGCCGTAAACGTCCATGAAGTGGCGCAGCGCAGAAGGCTTGTCGCCGGCGGTTTCGTAGGCAGAGGCCAGTTCATAATGCAGCGCCACGCGGGTTTCCCCGTCGATGCCAGGCACATTGAGAGCCTTGTCGTACCACCGGACTGCAGCTTCGGGCACACCTTTCTCGAGAAAGCACTGTGCCAGCCAGGTGTAGGTCTGCATGATTTGCGGGAACGGCTTCCCGTGATCGAAGGAATGGCAGGCCTTTTGCAACTCTCCAATCGCCTCATCGAGCAGTCCCATTTCGCGGAAGGCAATGCCGAGATTGTAGTGCGTTTCGGGATCTTCATCGGTGGCAGCGGAGTCGGCCTCGAGATCCTGCTTGAGTTCGCCAAACATTTCCGCGAGATCGACCCCCGCCTCGTCGCCAAATGGAGAAGCCTTGCCGGCGGGTCGGGGCGCGGGCGCATGCGGCGGAATCGCAGGCGGCTTGGACGCATTGGAAGCCGGCGCGTTCCAGGCAACTGATGCAGCTGCTGCCGGCGCGGACGGCGCGATTGGGTTCGCAGAAGCCGAAGCCGCGGCGCTCGCGGCCATCGGCTGGGTCGCTGCCGGTGCCACGGTTGCCGGACGGATTGGCCCGGGCGTGAAAGCAGGAGCCGCAGTCGGAATAGGTCTTGGCGTGGGCTGTGCAACAGGAGCTGGAGTCGGCCGAGCGAGAGGAGCGCCCTGCAGGAAGTCTTCGCCAAGGGACGCTTCGATGTCGGCGACAAACTCTCCCAGCACCGGTGCGGTTTCCTGTGGCACCGCAGCGGGTTCGGTACGTGCGGCCGGAACAGCCTCGCGTGCTGCAGGCTTAATCACGGCCCTGGCAGCAGCAGGCGCGGCTGCCTTTCCCGACGCTGGCACAAAGCCGTCGCCCAACGAAGTTTCAAGGTCGGAAACAAATTCTTTCAGAACGGCAGGTTCGGGTTGAACTTCAGGCTCCGGAACGGGAGGCGCGGGCTTGCTCTTGACCGGAGTTTCCGCGACGATCGGCATTTCCTGGACCGGCGGCTTCGCCGCGACAGGCGCAGGTTTTTCAACCGCAGCTGGAACTTCCTCAACCGGAGTTTTCTCAACCTCGACTTCGAGCTCCGGAACATCGTCGTCGGTGGTGAGTTCTTCAACCTCCGGCTCGGCTGCGGCAGGCGCTGCTTCTTCGGCCGGTTGCGTTGCAGCCTCGATTTCGGCGCGGAGCTCGTCCAGTTTCGCCTGATCATTGGTCAGGGTCTGCAACTTGGCCAATGCCGCCATGGCCTGTGCGGGCATGCCATGAGCGACGTAAAAACGGATTTCATCGATGGTCTCAGTCGCCTTGGCCGACTCAACAATCTCCTCTGGGGCGACGTTCTTGCCGACCTCGACGGCAGTCTCGTCGGCCGCCGGGGCATCGGCCTCGACCGTAATAGCGTCATCCCACTCCGAGGAGAGATCGATTTCCGCCGACGATTCAGCCAGCTCTGGCGCGGGCGTGCTGGACGATTCTTCACTTACCGAAAACTCGGGTTCGATTGGTTTTTCGGGAGTTTTGCCCGCCGCCTTGGCGGTCGTGGGCCAGGCAGAAGCGGCTTTCGCCTCTTCCAGGAGCTTTTCCGTCCTCTCCTCTTCTCGAATTGCTTCGGGGGAATCTTCCTCGATGGCAAACTCCGGCACCTCATCCGCTGGCTGGTCTTCCTCGATGGCATTGACGTTCTTCGCTCCAGCGTGCGGCGCAGCCTCCGCGACCATGGGAGCTTCGGCGGATGCGCCCGGAGCCGAAATCGACGTTCGTTCTTCGTAGCGTTGGGCCAGGTCCCCGTAGCGAGTAGCTTCGTCGGGATGCTCGGCTTCGGAGTAGATGCGCTGCAGGGTGCGGCAGCAGATTGCCGCTTCGGCAAAGCGGCCGTCGCGAGTATGCAGTGCCGCGAGACGCTGGTTGATGCGAAGATCGTCGGGCGCCATCGGCACAGCGGCGATCAGCGGGCCGAGTGCCTTCGCCGGCATGTTGTAGGAAATGAAAAGTTCAGCATCGGTCAAAGCGGAGCGGACCGCAAGCGAAACTTCGTCGGAGTAATGCTGGTGAATCGCAGGCGCTGTGGCTTCGAGATCCTCCAGGATTACGACCGCTTCTTCGGCGCTAATCACCTTATTGCCGGTGCCGCCGCCGCTGATCTGGCCCACCACCTGCTGGTAGTTCTGCATGTGCAGCGGGTTCGCCGGTTCCACCGTGGCCAGCTTCTGGTAAAGATCGCGCGAGCGCTCCAGGTCTCCAGACTGCACACTGGCATGTGCGAGCAGTTCCATGACTTCACTGACGTGGGTCGTGTCCTGGGCCTTCTTAAACAGATCCAGCAACTTTTGCAGGCAATCCGGATTGTCGCGCACGTGCCCGATGATGGCGTGTAAACTGTCGCGCACTTTATCCGAATTTTCTGCCAGCAATCGCTCCGCATGTTGGTCGAAAACCTGTAGCGCATTCTCATACTGCCCGGCCTGCATCAGCGCATCCGCAAAGCTGGAAATCGCGGCGAGGTCGTTGTGCATGCTTAACAGCTTGCTGGCGACGCCTCCCGCCTCAGACAGTTGTCCAGTCTGCAAGTACCCCTTAAGAAGATCGCGCAGGCCATCCGGATGGGAATCGATATCGGCAATTTTTTGCAGCGCCGCCACTGCTTCCGCGGCGTCGCCGGACTCGATCAGATTCTTGCCTTGCATCAGCAAGGCATAGGTATTGCCGGGATCCAGTTTCAGCATGCGCTGCAGAATTGCCTCGGCCTCGCCGAGCGACCCCTTGGAGCGCAGGCTTTCCGCCGCAGCCGAGAAAATCTGCCAGGCGTCCGTCTTCTTGTTCAGCCGGACATACACTTCCGCCAGCCGCACCCGCATGCTGCTATTGTCCGGATCCATCTCCAGGATCTTCTGGAAGATGCGGACCGCGTGCTCCAGTTCGTTGGCTTTGAGGAATTCTTCTGCGACCTGCAAGTACTGCGCGCGGGCGTCGTTGAAAAGGCCCTGTTGCGAGTACAGCTCTGCCAATTTCAGCAGGCTCTCGAGTGAGGGCTGAAGCTTGCAGATCTTCTTGTACATCGCAATGGCTTTGACCGTGAAACCCTGGCTGGCATAGGCATCGCCAACGGTTTTGAAACACATCGTGGCTTTATCGGTCTCGCCGAGGCGGGTATAGAGGTCCCCGACGGTGTTGGTAACCGTCAGATCCTTGGAATCATTTTTCAGGATTTTTTCGTATTCGGCGATGGCATTCTGGATCTTGCCCTGCTGGACGTACTTCTCCGCATTGCTAAGAACCTTTTGCTTGTTGAAGCCAAACAACGCCATAGAAGTGCGTGCTCCAGAACCTGGTTATCGACGCAAAACTCGTTGAACGTTAAGGGGAAATGCTCCCGCGCGTACTGGTCCGAAGGTCATCCCATATATTGCCAGATGGACCTGCCGGACAGGCCAATTGTACGTCTGGACGTCATGAACCGCATGGTTACCAAGGGTTACCGGAAGGGAGTGTACGAAAGGGTTACGAAGGGAACCAGCAGGCGAAATACCGTAGCGCCGGCACGTTACCGACTATTCTGAGGGCCTAGCCTGAGCTTGTACGAAAGGGGCCGTCCTCGCCCTCAGGGCAGGCGTCATTTTGCGGCTGCTACTCTTCTAGTATGAATGGGCGATAGCACGTTTGCCGCCTAGGATGTATTTTTCCGAAACTGCGGATTCAAACTTTGAGGGGACAAGAGCAACCATGACTTGGATTCGAACTGTATCGCTGTCTGAGGCCGACGAAAAACTACGGCAGGCGATTGAAGGCGAAAAGCGACTTTACCCGAAGGAGTATGGCGATCCGGTGCATCCGGACCCGTCAGGGGCTTCGGCGATTGTAGGATCGCATACGCTCATTCCCGACGCGCTCTATCACGCTTTCAGCACCTTCGGGGCCCTCATGTCGCCCGACCTTCCGCTGGAGCGGCGGCAGCACGAGATGATCGCCACCATGGTCTCGGTAACCAACCGGTGCGTCTATTGAATCGAGTCACACGCAGAGTTTCTGCGCCGGGTGACGTTGGATAAAGCTTTGGTGGAGGCGCTGCAGAAGGACTACACCACCGCGCCAATTTCAGCCCAGGATCGCGTGATGCTCGATTACGTGGTCAAGCTGACCAAGGATGCCACAAAGGTTCAGAAAAACGACACCGAAGCACTTCGAGCGGCGGGATTCGATGATCGCGGGATTCTGCAGATCACGCTGATTGCCTCCTGGTTCAACTACATCAACCGCGTGGCAGACGCGCTGGGTGTAGGGCGCGAGTAACCCGGCGCTTTACCACGATTGCACGATTCACGATTTGAGCGGGACGCTGTAGTGGGATGCCACCACCTGCCATTTGCCGTGGATCTTCATCCAGACATCGGTGAGACGATCGTGATATTCGTAGCGCTTGCCGTTGGACTCTCCTCGTTCGTAGTACGCACCTGTCACAATCGCGGTATCGCCGTGGATTCGGACCTTTAAGTCGGATTGTTCAGCCACCTCTACCTTCACCGAGGAGTCCGCTGTGTGGCTGATGTAGCCGGCCTTGCTGAACGTGCTGCCATCTTCGACCGTGATGACGAAGTCCTCGGCTAACAGCGACGACAACATGTCGATGCTGTGCTGTTTGTAGGATTCGGTCCACTTCATTTCCAGAGCACGAATCGTGGCGGCGTCTGATTTCTCCTGCGCGGCCAGACCGACGGACACAACCAGCAGACTGAGGATCAGAGCAGAGTTTCTTTGGGGGAGCATATTTCTATTTCGCACAATCGGGTGGCTATGGCAAGTTCCTTCTATGGCCCCGACCCTTATCGGGACGCAGGTCAGCTCAGGTGCAGCCGGTCTGAAAAGTGTAATGCTTCGCGCTCTTCGAACGAATCGTTAAACTAACTTCAGTTGCTGGCAGGCGCGGAATAAGAGTTTGCGACACCAGCGACGACTGCGATGGCCGAATCAATAGCACAATTTTTCCAGGAAAATTTTCAGTCCCATCGGGAGGAGTGCGCCTACCGCCAGCACCGCGGATACCGGACCGAATCGTTCACCTACGGCCAGGTTCTCGAGACCGCTTTCGGCTTGGCGCGCGAATTGGAGACGCGGGGCATCCCAAAGGGTGACCGCGTGATGCTGTGGGGCGAGAACTCCGCCGAGTGGGTCGCCGCCTTCTTCGGCTGCGCCCTTCGCGGCGTGGTCGTTGTGCCCATGGATGACGGCTCCGCAGCCGATTTTGCGATGCGCGTGGTTCAGAAAGTCTCGGCAAAACTGCTGATCGCTTCGCGTCGGCATCTGCAGGAGTGCGCGGGAGCCGAGCCTGCGATCGCCAGTTTTAGCCTGGAGGATCTCGCACAAATTGCCGCCCGCCAGGGAGCGGCGCCGACAAATGTAGCGTTCGCACGCGGCGATGTCCTGCAAATTGTCTTCACTTCGGGCACCACGGCCGAACCCAAAGGCGTCGTCATCACGCACGGCAACGTTTTGGCCAACATCGCTCCACTGGAATGCGAAATGCAGGGTTACCTCAAATACGAGCGCCTCGTGCATCCGATTCGCTTCCTGAACCTGCTGCCGCTCAGTCACGTGTTTGGGCAATTCCTGGGGATGTTCCTGCCTCCATTGCTCGGCGGGACAGTGATTTTCCAGGAAGAGTTGAAGCCCTCGGAGGTACTGAACACGATCCGGCGCGAGCGCGTGTCGGTGCTGGCGAGTGTCCCGCGAGTGCTGCAATCGCTCAAACAGAAAATTGAACGGGATCTCGAAGACCGCGGAGAAACCGAATCCTTCCGCCGCCGCTTTCGGTCCTCTCAAGACCAACACTTTCTGCGACGGTGGTGGACCTTTCGTGCCGTTCACCGGCAGTTCGGCTGGAAGTTCTGGGCATTTATTTCGGGCGGCGCCGCCCTCGACAGTGAAACTGAAGAGTTCTGGGGAAGACTCGGCTACGCCGTGATCCAGGGATACGGCCTGACGGAGACGACCTCGCTGATTAGCGTGAACCATCCCTTCCGCCTCGGCAAGGGATCGATCGGAAAAGTGTTGCCCGGCCGCGAAGTGAAGCTGGCCCAAGACGGTGAGATTTTGGTGCGCGGGGGCGGAGTAGCATCCGGATATTGGGATGAGCACGGCGCACAGAAAGTCTCTGACCCGCAAGGCTGGTACCGCACCGGTGACATTGGCGCGCTCGATGAGGCGGGGAACCTTTATTTCAAGGGACGCAAGAAGGAAGTAATCGTCACGCCGGCTGGAAGGAATATTTATCCAGAGGATCTGGAAGCCGCGCTGCGCCGGCAACCGGAAGTGAAAGATTGTGTAGTGGTCGGAATCGAGCGCGGCGGGAATGCCGAGCCGTGTGCAGTGGTGATTCTGCGCGAAGATGCCCCGCTAGCAGAAGTGGTGCAAAGGGGGAATCAATCGCTGGCCGAGTATCAACGAATGCGCCTGTGGGTTGAATGGCCGCAAGAGGATTTTCCGCGGACGAGCACACAGAAGCCACGACGTAACGTCATGCGCGATGTGGCGCAGGCGAAGTTGCTGCAGTTGGCTTCGGAGGATGGCTCGAACCGTCCGCTAGCGGAGTTGATCTCGCGCGTGACCGGACGGTCCGTCGGCGGCTTGCGCCAGGACGCGAGTCTCGATTCCGACCTGGGGCTGAGTTCGCTGGATCGCGTGGAATTGCTCAGCACGCTTGAGGACCGTTACCAGGTGGACTTGAGCGAAACTCGTTTCAGCGCCGTGCAAACAGTCGAAGACCTGGAAAAAATGCTGCGTGGCGGCGCAGCGCCGAGCGCCGCATATCACTATCCAAACTGGGCATTGCGCTGGCCTGTGACCTGGCTGCGTTTTCTGGCTCATTACCTGCTCATGCGGCCCGCAATCTTGTTGTTGGGCTGGCCGCGCATCGAAGGCCGCGAACACTTGCGCGAAGTGAAGGGACCTCTGCTGGTGATCTCGAATCATGTCGGAGATGTTGACCCGGGATTTATCTTAACCGCGCTGCCCGCGCGCTTTCGCCATCGGCTGGCCACGGCTACTGGCGGAGAGGCGTTGGAAGCCCTGCGAACTCCTCCTTCGGACCGCAATTTTTTTGGCCACACCTATGACCGCGTGCGCTGGATTCTGGGAGTCTCGCTGCTGAATTTATTTCCCCTGCCGCGCCAAGCCGGTTTTCGCCGCAGCTTCGCGTATGCCGGTGAGGCCGTGGATCGCGGCTACAGCGTGCTGGTCTTCCCCGAGGGTCGCCACACGACGGACGGAAAAATGAATCCCTTTCGCGCCGGAATCGGGTTGCTGGCTGAGAATCTCGGCATCCCAGTCCTGCCCATGCGGATTGACGGACTGTTCGAAGTAAAACAAGCGGGCAAGAAGTTCGCGAAGCCGTGGGCGATCAGTGTTCGCATTGGAGAGCCGGTAAAATTTGCTCCCGGAACGGATCCGCAAAAGATTGCCGCAGAATTACAAAAAGCCGTGGAAGCGCTCTGAGTAGCGCCGCGTAGAAGTAGCGCCGCCGTCCCGGCGGCTGTAGCGGGAGCGTCTCGCCCGCGCACCCGAGACGCCAGCGAATGCGAGCGCAATGCGCTCGCGACAGCCGGCAGGATGCCGGCGCTACTCTTCGTCGACTTGAGATTCTTCCTGATGCAGGTCTGCCTCCAACTTGACTTCAGGAACCTTAGATTCTCGCAGCACGCGATTGAGCGCGGGCAAATCCGTATTCTTAAAATCCTTCCAACGCTTCAACACGTCGGCAGTGTCACGTTCGGTCGCCGCCAGAACTCCCATCTGAGGCGCTGTTGGTTCGGCATCCGCCTGCCATACCTGCGCGTACAGCGTATCAGCCTGACCGTTGACGCGGATGAGCGTTATTTCCTCTGAAGGCGGAGCCAGGAATCCGCCCGGTGTGCCAAGCAAATCCGTCAGCTTCTTCTGAAAAGTTTCGACAGCTTCCTTTGTCGACGGGGCGTTCAGTTTTTCGAGTTGCTCGCGAATCGATCCACCCTGCCGTAGCGCTTGGTCAGTTTCAGTCATGATCGAAGCCAACCGCGTCTCGACCTGGAATTTCTTCTGCAACCCCACCGCTGACGTCTTAACGCGCGGGTCCATCTTGATGGTCAACGGCGCGGTGAAAGCTTTTCCGTCCACGGTGAGCCGCACGGAATAATTGCCCGGCAGTGCCGTCGGGCCCAGTGGGAATCGAGGCGTATCGTGCGGAATCGCAGCGATCGGATAGTCATGGCGCGTGGAATCCGGCGCGGGATAATGCAGATCCCACACCCAGCGGTGCATTCCCGCCTCAGTGGAAAGTTTGCGCGGCTCGCGCACCCAGTAAAGCGGAATCAACTGTTTCTGTAATTCCTCCTCGCTCACATCCGGCTTGTCGGTATTGGAAAAGCGTCGAACCAAATGTCCCTGGCCATCGAGAATTTCGAGCATGACCGTCGAGGCCGCCCCGGGCAAATAGTAGTCAATGATCGCGCCGTCCGGCGGATTGGCCGCGGCTGGCTCGTCGGGCGGCAGCGGCGTATCGGTGTTCGTGTCCCGTTGAATTCGGTAAACAGGCGCGGGAGCGAACAAATGCACTGAACCAGCAAGCGCTGCCGAGGCCTCGCGTAGAGGCGCCATGTCGTCGAGTATCCAGAACGAGCGCCCGTGCGTCGCCACGATCAGATCGTTTTCATGGATCCACAGATCGCGCATCGAAGTGTGCGGCAGATTCAGTTGCAGCGACTGCCAGTGGTCGCCGTCATCGAACGAAACCCAGACGGCATTCTCCGTTCCCGCAAATAACAATCCTTTGCGCACAGGATCTTCGCGCACCGTATCCACGGAGCCGAAGTCAGGCAGGCCCGCGGTGATCGCCTGCCACGTCTTCCCACCGTCGTGCGTCCGGTAAATGTAGGGATGAAGATCGTTAATGCGGAGCCGGCTTACCGAGGCGTACGCCGTCTCCTCGTCGAAATGCGATGCCGAAATTTGTGTGACCTTGCTCCATGCGGTGAGTTCTTTAGGCGTGATGTCGGCCCAATTCTTTCCGCCATCATGGGTGATCCAAAGCTTGCCGTCGTCGGTGCCGGCCCACAGAGTATTCACCGCTTTGAACGACGGAGCGAGCGCATAAATGACGCCGCGTTTCTTGTCCGCGCCTTTGGGAACCAGCGTGCCGACGCTGGCCGGCACGCCCGGGTTCTCGCGGGTCAAGTCGGGGCTGATCGTCTGCCAGTTGTTCCCGCCATCGATGGTCTTGAATAGCACGTTGCTGGCGAAGTAAAGAACGTGCGGATCCACGGGAGAGAACATCAGCGGCTCGGTGCGGTCGGTGCGATACTTCGCGTCGCGCACCGGAATCGGCGTGACGATTTGCACTTGGCCCGTCGACCAGTGAAATTTCGAGACCTCAGTCCTGCCGCCTCCGTAAATCACATCCGGATCAAGAGGGTCGGGCGCGACGTAGCCATATTCGATAACGCCCACGGGATGCCAGTCGCGAAAGGTAATGGCGCCGTCATTGCCGCGGCTTAAAGTGCAGGCAGAGCCGCTCTCTTGCTGTCCTCCGCACACGCGGTAGGGAAACGTGTTCGTGGTAATCGCGTGATAGAACTGCGCCGTCGGCTGGTTGTACCACGAACTCCAACTCGCGCCCGCGTTCACCGTGACGATCGCGCCCTGGTCGCTGACAATCAGAATTATGTTGCCATTGTTGGGATTGATCCAAAGATTCTGGTAGTCGTCGCCGCCGGGGGCGCCGCGAAATCCCGACCAGGTTTTCCCGCCGTCCGTTGAACGCATCGTGACGGTGCTGACCACATAAAGCAGGTCGGGATTTTTCGGATCAACCTTGGGAATGGAAAGATCGCCGCCGCCGATGCGGCCCGCCGGTCGCGGATCAGTCGTGACCTGGTACCAGTTCTCGCCGGCATCGTCAGAGCGGTAGACACCGAGTTTCCCCGAAGCAATAGAGAGAGATGCATACAGCCGGCGCGGTTCGCTGGGCGAGATGGCAACATAGATTTGCGAGAGATCCTTCGGCAGGCCATTAGTCAAAGCATGCCAGGTGCTCCCGCCGTCGGTGGATTTGAAAAGTCCGCCGCCAGCTCCGTTGAATAAGTTGCCATCCTCCCACGGGCCCTCGCGCGCTTCCCACATCGAGGCATAAACGACGTCAGGATTCGTAGGGTCGATCTCCACATCAGAGCCGCCGATATTTTCGTCTTTGGAAATTACTTTCTGCCAAGTGCGCCCGCCGTCGATCGAGCGATAGATGCCACGCTCTTCGCTGGGTCCGTAAGGATGGCCGAGCACGGCCGCAAAAACGCGATTGGGATCGCGAGGATCGACGGCCAGCGCCGGAATCTGTTGTCCATCTGTCAAGCCTGGTAGATGCGTCCAGGTCTTGCCGGCATCTGTCGACTTGTAGATGCCATTGCCCACCGACAGATCGGGACGATGCAGACCCTCGCCGCTGCTGACGTAAACGATGTTGGGGTCTGAAGCAGCGACTGCGATCGCGCCAATCGACTGCGTCGACTCGTGATCGAAAATCGGATTCCAGGTGCGCCCGTAATCGTCGGATTTCCAAACTCCGCCATTCACCGCCCCGACGTAAAACACATTCGGTTGGCTAGGCACACCCGCAGCCGCGCGAGTGCGCCCGCCGCGAAAAGGCCCAATCATGCGCCAGTGCAAATCCTGGTAAGTGTTTTCGGGAACCTGCGCCCAGCTTGCAGTTCCGGCCAGAAAAACTACGAAGCACAGCAAGAAACGCGTGACCACAGTCGATCGGTTCACCTGAGCCCCCTCAGCCACCAAACCGCAAACTAGCAAGGATAAACCAAAACCGCAGTGACCGGGGTCGAGCCAAATAAGTTTGGCCGCCCACTCGCGCCGCGTTTATGATGTCGAAGCTTTCACACACCATGCGTACTCAGTGTTCTGATCAGCCTCGCCGCTCTCTTGGCCTCGTCATCTTCTTCCTCGCGATGATCTGCGCCCTCGCGAACGCGCAGGCCGCCGCTCCAGCGAGCGCTCCCTCAGGTCAGGGACTAAAGCCGATTCTCAATTACATCAACTCCGCCTGGGACACGCTCACTCGCTCGATGACCGAATGCGTGAGCGTGGTTGACCCCAAAATTAAAGTCCCGCCAGTCCTGTACTTGCCAGCAGAGGTTCCCGAACCGCCCGCCGTCCACAAACTGGCCGCGGATTGCAATGTACGCATCGAACATCTGCCAACCGAGATTCATCGCCTGGGAGAGATCGACACGGGCAAGATTCAGCCTCACGGGCTCCTCTATCTCCCGAACAAATATGTTGTGCCCGGCGGCCGCTTCAACGAGATGTACGGATGGGATAGCTACTTCATCATTCGCGGACTGTTGCAGGCGGGGCGCCTCGATCTGGCGCGCGGCATGGTCGACAACTTCTTTTTTGAGATCGAGCACTACGGCGCGATGCTCAACGCGAACCGCACCTACTATCTGACGCGTTCTCAGCCCCCATTCGTCAGTTCGATGTTTGTAGATGTCTACCGCGCCACCCAAAAAGATGGTCACGCAGACAAGGCCTGGTTGGAGCGCGCCTATGCCGACCTCGACAAAGACTACGGCATGTGGACGCGTGAGCCGCATCTGGCCGGGCAGACCGGCCTGTCGCGTTACTACGATTTTGGCGAAGGCCCGCCTGCGGAAGCGGTGCAGGATGAAAGCGGCTTCTACCGTAAGGTCGCGCAATATTTCTTTTTGCATCCGGCCCAGGCCGACGACTATGTAGTTGAGATGAACCCGGCGACAACACAGCCCATCGCAGGCTCGCCGTATTCACTGCAGGTGTGCGATGTCTCCATGACAATGGCGCGCGCGGAATGCGAGAAGGCGAAGCAGTTCAAGCTCAGTGCGGATTACTACAAGGGCGACCGGTCGATGCGCGAATCCGGCTTCGACGTTAGCTTCCGCTTCGGACCTTTCGGCGCGGCCACTCATCACTATGCGCCCGTGTGTTTGAACAGCCTGCTTTACAAGACCGAAAAAGATCTGGAGCAGATCAGCCTCTGGCTCGGCCGCGCCGAAGACGCGAAGAAGTGGAACCAGCGCGCCGAGTCTCGCAGGCAACTCATCTCCCGCTACCTGTGGAATCAGGAGCAGGGATTATTTTTCGATTACAACTTTCAAACCAGCCAAATGTCGAATTACCGCTACGCCTCCACGTTTTATCCGCTATGGGCAGGGCTGGCGACGCCAGAGCAGGCGAAGGCCGTGGCGGCCAACGTGAAAATCTTTGATCAGCCCGGCGGACTTCCCATGAGCACCTATGACACGGGCACGCAATGGGATCTGCCCTATGGCTGGGGAAATATTGAAATGCTGGCGATCGAGGGCCTGCGTCGCTACGGATACAATGCGGACGCGGACCGCGTTTCTTACGAGTTCCTGTCGATGGTCGCGGAAAATTTTCGCCGCGATGGCAACATCCGCGAGAAGTACAACGTGGTGACGCGCTCGTCCGAAGCGCACGTGGAACTTGGCTATGAAATGAACGTTGTGGGCTTCGGCTGGACCAACGCCGCGTTTCTAGAACTTTCGCACGCACTTCCCAAGCCAATTGTAGAGAAGCTGGAACAAGAGCAAAACCAACCGCTGAGCACAACGAAGTGAAGCAAAAACAATTGATCTGAAAAATGTTTGGCGGGAATGGCACGGCTTCAATCGTGCCAATCGGTTCTCGGGAAGGCATGGCTTCTGCCGCGCCAATCGGTTTTGGGAAGGGCACGGCTTCAGCCGTGCCACTTGAAGTCGCCGATGAATCGGGGCTTTAGCCCCTGAGGGACGCCTGCCTACGACCGAAGCCGTTATTTGCCGTTCGCCGTTTCCGGAACCGCATTCACCAGATCGCGCAGCGGCTTGATGACCGTGAACCGAACAAACGCCTGTGGCTTGTCCGCGTCATCCAGAACCGCGAGTTTCTGAGCCTTCCAACCCGCGGCCGCCGGCACTCCCGACGAAAGATAAGAAACCGCTTCGAGACCGACAGTCCCCAGTTCGCCAAGTTGCTGAGCCCGAGGTTCTGCTTGGGCGAGCCGCGGCGAGCCTCCCATCAAACGCAGGATTCCCGGCTCTGCAGTCACCCACGCGTTGAACTGGGACGTTAGCTCCCGTTCCTCTTGCGAGCCGGTCTTTGGATTCTGCAGATAAGCACGCACGATCAACTCAAAGGTGTGACGCGATGGCGGATCGGGCGGAAGCGCGTCCACTAACAGATCGAGCGGCGTGAGTTGATTCGCATGCTGCTGGTGCGCTCGCTGATCGAAAGTCACTGGCTCGAGAACCGAAGCAAGAACCTGCAACGGTCGAATCTCGCGCGTTCCGCTCAACTGCCGCAAGCTCACAGCTTCCTGTGAAATGTGGGTCAGGCCGAAACTCTCCAGTCGCAGCGACTCGACCTCAAGCCGCCGGTACATGTCATCCACGTCGTTTACATTCCGAGGCGACCAGAGCCGCTCGGCGACCGCCGCGACGCGTGGCCAAATGCGCGAATCGATGTCCAGCGCGCTTGTCTGCTCCTCCCACATGCAAGCCTCTCCGCCAAGAATGCGCGCCTGCTGCTCCGGGCTAAGATCAGTGTTTTCGGGCAACGGATCAACTGCGTAGTGCGTCGAGGCCGGGCTCATCAGATTCAAGTAATAGCCGGCGGAGAGGATTCCGTTGTAGCCATTTCTCGCTCCCGCCGCGAGTGAGTCGAACCCGCGCCAGCTCTGCACCATGATGTCTTTGGGCAAGTCGGGAGTGAGAATCTCGTCCCAACCGATCATGTGCTTGCCGTGTTTTTCAAGAATTTTCAGCAAGTGTTGATTGAAATAATTTTGCAGCGCGGCCGTATCTTTCAGATTGTGTTCGCGCATGAAACTCTGGATGCGCGGATTCGCCTTCCACTCGACGCCGTTGTTTTCGTCGCCGCCGATGTGCATGAAATGGTCGGGGAAGATGCCAGCCATCTCGCCCACGAACGTATCGAGAAACTTGTACGTGCTTTCCCGCGTGGGATCCATTACCGGATCAAAGACGCCGAATTTCCGTTCGATCTGAAACGGCCCCGGCGCGCTCGCCAGATCGGCATATCCCACGAACCATGCCGTGGTGTGCCCGGGCATGTCGAACTCGGGAATCACGCGGATGCCGCGCTCCCGCGCGTAAGTGACGATCTCCTTCGCATCCTCTTGCGTGTAGAACAACCCGTCCGAGCCGAATTCGGTCAGCTTGGGGAAAGCTTTGCTCTCCATGCGGAAGCCCTGGTCCTCGCTCAGGTGCCAGTGAAAGACGTTGAGCTTCACCGATGCCATGCCGTCGAGCGTGCGCTTGAGAACTTCGATAGGAATGAAGTGCCGGCCGCAATCGATCATCAGGCCGCGCCAGCGAAACCGCGGCGTATCGTGAATCGTCACCGTCGGAATGAAATATCCGTTCGCGTCTGACTGGATGAGCTGTTCCAGCGTCGCCAGGCCGTGCATCGCTCCGACTACGGTCGCGGCTCGAAGATGAGCGCTCGACGGAGTGACTTCAAGAGAATAGGACTCATCTTCATCGATGGACTGGATCGTTTCTCCTGCACCATCGACGGTGACGACCAGTGTGGCAGAAGTCCCGTCGGTTGCCGCAGACTTGGGGATGGGAACGCCAATCCGATTTTCGATTCGGCCAAGGCTGCGTGCTATCGCGCCATCGAGCCGTGTATCCCGGAAGTGATTCGTGGCTGCGCTGAAAGCTTGCGTGATCACCAGGCGGCCTTCCTGCGTGGCAAGCTGCGACGGCTCCGGCATGAGCGTGTTGACAAATCCAGCCGTTGAATGTTCCGAAGAGCTTGCTTGGGCTGATGAGATGGAAATTGCTGCCAGAAACACGAAGAACACAGGGATCGCCAATGGACGTAACATGATTCCCTTTCGTCAAGCGTGCTCAGAATATAAGGAAATGTGGACGCGGAGAAAGTCCTAGAGCCCTGAGCATTCACGCTTGTCACTCCGCGTGTAGCAAGAAAAATCAGATAGCGAAGACGGCTGACCGTATCACGAACACTCCTTCAAGAGCAGGAAACGCATTGTAATTCGGGGACCGCGATACCGCCAACGGTGCAACGGACGTTCCTGAATTCAGGCTTTTCTCGGCGACCTCCGCGGCCGTTCTTTGCGATCTCTGCGGTCAGAAGCTTTTAACCGCAGAGAGCGCAGAGGATTCGCGGAGTGCGATATTTCTACTACAATCGCGAGAACCCGTTCAGACTCGCATTAGAAAAGCGCCTGTCAAGTCCACTATAGGAGGCACGGAACGTCCTCGAAAGTAGGCATTTCTTCCACAGCGTAACTCATTGCATCCTCACGGCCGCATATTTTCCTGCTAGCAGAATCAACCATTTGCCGAACTCGATTTCGTGCTTTTCCACAGTGTTCCTGCAGGAACATCCGCTCCATCGGCCGCGTTGACGCCCTCCGCCATCCCACCTAAGATGGAACTCCGTTTTTTATTCAGTCATTTATCAGGCGATGATTAACAAGAACATCTCGCACTACCGCATCACTGGGCGCTTGGGTAGCGGCGGCATGGGCGTCGTGTACGAGGCGGAAGACCTGAGCCTGGGCCGCAAAGTTGCCCTGAAGTTTTTGCCGCAGCAGTTGTCGAGCGATCAGAACGCGCTCGACCGCTTTCTGCAGGAAGCGCGCACCGCCTCCGCGCTGAATCATCCCAACATCTGCACCATCTACGCGGTCGAAAAAGTCGACGGCGACAACGCGCAGTCCTTTATCGCGATGGAGTTGCTCGACGGGCAAAGCCTCGACGCCAAACTGCAAACCGGGCCACTCCCTAACGACCGCCTGCTCGACATCGCTATTCAACTCGCGGACGCGCTCGACGCCGCGCATGCCAAGGGAATTATTCATCGCGACATCAAGCCCGCAAATATCTTTCTCTCTCCGCGCGGGCAGGTGAAGGTGCTGGACTTCGGCTTGGCCAAGCTCATGCAGCCGGATTTGCTGGCGGGTGCAATCAGCGCCACTCAAGACTCCCCGCGACCGGCGCACTTGACCAGTCCCGGCGCAACGGTGGGCACGATCGCATACATGTCCCCGGAGCAGGCGCGCGGCGAAGAACTCGATACGAGGTCCGACTTGTTTTCGCTCGGCAGCGTCATCTATCAGATGGCGACGGGCAAGCTGCCGTTTGCGGGAGCGACCTCAGCCGTTGTTTTTCACGCCATCCTCGAACTCGATCCGATCTCTCCGCTGCAGTTAAACGCGGCGCTCCCGCCAAAGCTACAAGAAATTATCGAAAAGCTTTTGGAAAAAGATCGCGACCTGCGCTACCAATCTGCCGCCGACCTGCGCGGTGATCTGAGGCGTTTGAAGCGCGATGTTGAGTCAGGACGCCATCCTGCGCCGCCCTCTTCCTCCCCAGAAGCCATTGCCGCGGCGCCGGCCGCGCGACCCTCCAGTTCCAGCGGTTCGGCGGTGGCCGTGGCGCGGGAACATAAGATCGGCGCCGGCGTCGCAACTCTGGTCACGATCGCGGTCCTGGCCGCGGCCGCATATGGCGTTTACGTTTTCCTCCATCGCACTCGCACGGCGCCGTTCCAGAATTTTTCAGTCACCAAGGTCACCGACTCCGGCGACGCCGCCTCTGCTGCGATTTCGCCAGATGGCAAGTACCTTCTGAGTTTAATGAGAAGCAACGGCCTGGCCAGCCTGTGGCTGCGAAACGTGCCCACCAACAGCAACACACAGGTGCAGCCCCCGGCCGACGTTTACTACAACGGCCTGCGCTTCTCGCCCGACGGAAACTATTTCTATTTTGTGCGCAGCGATCCGGGAAATCCGGAACTGAGGTTTTTGTATCGCGCGCCGCTGCTCGGAGGTACGCCGCAGAAGCTTGCGTCGGACGTTGACTCGAATATCACTCTGTCTCCCGACGGGAAAAAGTTCGCCTTCGTTCGCTACGACAATCCCGAGCCCGGTAAGTTCCGGCTAATTGTCCAGCCGGTGGAAGGTGGCGGCGACGAAAGCACGTTGGCAAGCGGCCCCAATAGCCAGTCTCTGTATTCTCCGGCCTGGACCCCGGACGGAAAAACGATTGTCTGTGTCCAACTGCACGTGACAGATGTTTGGGAGAGCCTGGTGGCGATCGATGTTGCCACCGGACGGCAGAAGGCAATTTTCAGCAGCAACGAACAGTTCTTTCAAGATCCAACATGGCTGCCTGACTCCACCGGATTGCTTGGCCTGTCGCGCGGGCCTGGCTCCAATTACCGGACGACCCAGATCTCGTTCGTCTCCTATCCCGAAGGAAAGCTTTTTCCGATTACGCGCGACGCCAATAATTACGGCGGCCTTAGCATTTCCGCTGACGGGCGTGTGTTGGCGACGATTCAAAGTGAAGCGCGATGGAGCCTGTTCGTCATGGCGGTTTCCGGTTCTAGCGCCGATGCCCGTCGCCTGACCGCTGCCGATGCGGACACCAATTTCACATGGACTGCCGACGGCCAATTAGTCGACGATCAGTCCGCCGTGCTCAATCGTGTCGATCCAGTGACCGGCAACAAGACCGTGATCGCGACTGAAGAAGGAAAGCCGAACGGCAATCCCTCTGCTTGTTCCGACGGGCATTCGCTTGTGTTCGAACTCGTGCTCCACGGTGGTGGCGACAGGGAAAACATCTGGCGCATCGATTCGACTGGTGGCAATCTGCGGCAGATTACCCATGGCCGGCAGGACAAATACGCCGTGTGCTCGCCCGATAGCCGCTGGGTGTACTACATTGCGCAGGGAGACCAGCAAGCTCTCTCTCGCGTTTCCATCGACGGCGGCTCTCCGCAAACCGTATCGAATCTGGACATCTCAGACAGCGTCTTCGATGTCTCCCCCGATGGGAAGCTCGCTGCGTTCGGCACGTTGGAACACTCGGGCGAGCACAGAGAAAAACTAGCTTTGGTAGCCACCGATTCCGGGCAAACGAAACTCTTGGAATTCGAACGCCTTCGCTTCGGCTTGTTGCGCTTCAGTCGTGACGGCAAGGCCGTCGTCTATCCCGCGCGCGTCAACGGCGTGGACAACCTGTGGCTGCAGCCGCTGGACGGTTCAAAAGGCCACACGATCACAGATTTCAAATCAGAGCGCATCCGCGATTTCCACTGGTCTTTCGACGGGAAACAACTCGCGATGGTGCGCGGACACACCGACTCCGACGTAGTGCTGATCCGCGACGCGCAACAATGAGTTCTGTCGGAATCGCGCAACGTCGCGTTCCCCTTAAGCCGCTTGATGCAGAAGCTGCGAGTGCACCGCCTCCGGCTGCCCCCAGAGCCATCCGACGATTGCACCGAACACTAAGTTCGAGCTGGTTACCTCGCAAAAGTGCACCCAGCGGACGGCGTCTGGGAAGTAAGGGTTGGGCATCAGCAACGGCGCAACGCCACTCAAGATCGTGAAAACCGCTCCCACAGCCAGTGCTCCAGCCAGACGCGGCAATCCCAGCATGCGCACCAGCCCGAGACACAGAACGATGAAGACCGGACCACGCACCAATAATTGCAGCGCGACAATCGTCCTCATGGCGGGTACGTGCTGGGTCGCGTAAAAGTCCTTCACATACGGGAAGATGATGAATCCCGCCGCAAGGTAGAGGAAAACGTAGGCGAGATCCGAGACGACGAATTTCCAGGCGCGCTCGCCGCGAGACTTTGACGCGATGGGATGAGAATGTTCCTGGGGGACATCGTTCCGTCTCCCGAACAGGAGCATCCACACCGGAACGATGAGAGCGGCCGAGATGAGCGCATGGAGGAAAATCTTCCCCCACTCCACTTGAGAGTTTGTTAGAAAGACGACTCCCTCAAGCAGATTGACGGATTCGATGATAAGGGGAATGGCTGCAAGGACGACTCCCAGTCGCCATCCGCGCCACTCGCTGCGAATGGCAACGAGAGTGAGCGCCGCCACCACCACGGTATTCGTCAAGAGCCACCACGACAAAAAATGAGGGATGGCGACAGGTTTCATCGGGACCAGCAGACCGACAATCACTTGAATGACGCAGAGAGCAACGAACACCAACAAACCGCGCAAAACTGCCTTCGACACATTCATGACGATCCTCCTCTTT
Organism: uncultured Acidobacteriaceae bacterium; assembly: GCA_937879855.1. GTDB lineage: Bacteria > Acidobacteriota > Terriglobia > Terriglobales > Acidobacteriaceae > Sulfotelmatobacter. The sequence goes on from CALFMO010000067.1 coordinate 248,488, forward strand.
TTCCTTCTTGTTTCTCATAAGTAGCAAGGGCGTGGTGAGTCCACTCCAGTAGACTTTTATTGCCCCTGATGCCGCATTCGAAGGCGAGCCTCGCGGAGGTCGGCATCGTAGCCTTGAGTTGTTGCAGTTCTTCTTGCAGTCCCTGAATGTGGACCTTCAGAGAGGCTTCCAGCGACTTCAACATTTCGACAGCGGCGGCGGTTCCAACTGCCATCTCACAAAACGCAAACCGGAGCAAGATTTCGTCCTGACCCCACACCAAGTCTTCGCGGGTGACGGGGCGGGTGATCCATTTCTTCAGCTCCGAAATACCCTTTGAAGTCAGCCGAAACACTTGCCGGCGGCGCAGTCCAGAACCCTCTTCGATGGCGCCACGAATTAGGCCTGCATGCTCCAATCGCCGCAGTGCAGGATAGATGGCGCCAGGACTGTCGCTGTAAGTTTTCATCGAGGTTGACGAGAAGACTTTGCGCAAGTCGTATCCAGAAGACGGCTTCTGCAGCAGACCGAGCAGCGCGTAACCGAGCGGCGGTATTTTCGCTGACTTCATGCCAGGAGATTCAAGACAGTACGTTACGTACTATAACGTCACGTACTATTGGGAGTCAATGCCTTAAAAACACTAAGGGCGGCCATTGCTGGCCGCCCTCATTGTCGGATTGTCGATCGCGAAGCGGTGTTAGACGCCTTTGACGTTCTCAGCTTGCCAGCCCTTGGGGCCTTTGACCACGTCAAACTGTACTTGCTGACCTTCCTGCAGACTGCGGAAGCCACTAG
>CALFMO010000068.1 GCA_937879855.1 uncultured Acidobacteriaceae bacterium
TGGTGTCGTATTGCATGCCGGGATCGCCGCAGTGCCAGGTGGCTTCGGAAATTTTGCGCAGCAGTTCTTTGGCTTTGTAAGTCTTGACCACCGAGCCGTCGGTGACAGTTTTGGTGGAGAAGTCTACGTCGCGGACGACGGCGTACATGAAGTCGTCGGTGACGCGAACGCTGTTGTTGGCGTTCTGGAAGAAAATGGACGAGTAGGCGTCGGAATCGGGATGGGAGCCGTCGTATCCCATGGCGACGAGGGCGTGAGCCTTGGCTTCTTCTTTCTGCTTGCACTCGATGAACTCGATGATGTCGGGATGGTCGACGTTGAGGATGACCATCTTGGCAGCGCGGCGAGTCTTGCCGCCGGACTTGATGACGCCGGCGAAGGCGTCGAATCCTTTCATGAAGCTGAGCGGGCCGCTAGCGGTGCCCCCGCCGGAGAGAGTTTCGGTGGATCCCCGCAACGGGGAAAGGTTCGTGCCCGTGCCGCTGCCCCACTTGAAGAGCATGCCTTCGGTCTTCGCGAGGGTCAGGATGGAGTCGAGCGAATCTTTGACCGAGTTGATAAAGCAGGCGGAGCACTGCGGTTTGGAATATCCGGTGACGCCGAATTCGACTTGCTGCGTCTGCGGATTCCAGTGCCAGTTGCGTCCGTCGGAGTTGGGCTCGATGCGGTCGCATCCTACATTGAACCAGACGGGCGAATTGAACGCAGCGTACTGACGGACGAGGATATGGACTAACTCGTCGTGGAAGGTGGCGCCGTCTTCGGGAGTTTTGAAGTAGCCTTGCGCCATTCCCCAGTCGCGGATGGTTTCAGCGACGCGGGCTACGAGCTGGCGGACTCCGGTTTCACGCTCGGGAGTGCCGATTTTGCCGTGCAGATATTTGCTGGCCACAATGTTGGTGGCGGTCATCGACCAGTCTTTTGGGACTTCGACGTCTTTCTGCTCGAAGATCACGTTGCCCTGGGAGTCGGTGATCTGAGCGAGGCGGAGATCCCACTCGACCTCGGCGTAGGGAGAGACGCCGGGCTTGGTGAAGAAGCGGCGGAAGGAGAGGCCGGAGGGCTTCTTCTTTGCAGGGGGTTGGACTGCAGGGGTCGTGGATTCGGTCTTCAGTTCTGGCATTGGGCTCTCCATTAATTAGATTCTATGCGTGTTGCACCGATTCAGAGCGTCCGGCCAGGGGCGGGGAATCGGGTGTCGCTGGGGGACTTTCAAAGATCGTTTCTTACGCCCCTTCGGGGCTTGGTTCATCTTTCTACTGGCTATCCCACGGCTTGCGCCGTGGACTGCACTCTTACGCCGCCTTGCGGCTTGGCCAGAATTTACTTGCCGTTAACCACGGCTTCCTTCCAGCTATGGGCCTTCTTCCCGCCCGGAAGTCTGCTTCCTCAGAAGCCTGAGGGGAAGGGGTTGGTGTTGGTGACAGACCCAGAGACTTCGTGCGGGACTGTCAGTTGAGACGCGGGCGAGGGCGCCCGGGCCACACGGATTTCCTCATCGGCTGGGATGAATTCGGTGGCGGGGGTCAGCTCCAGCGATGTGGCGAAGTGGGAGCCGATGCCGGTGGCTTTTTCGGCGGCCGTGACCATCCATTGGTTCAGAGCGTTGCAGATGCTGCGGCGCTGGGTCTGGTCTTCGATGACGACGAAACGGACGAAGTAGCGGCCTGATACCAGGCGGGCGCGCATGGGGTTTTGGCTTGACAGCATGCGGTCAAGGACGAAGGCCATGTCGTCCTCTTCGAAGAATTGGGTGACCGCGAGCATGCGGCGGGGGGCGGGTTCGGGAACGGCGGCGCTCGCTCCGCTTCGCTGGACAGCCTCTTCGACTTCGCTCAGGGCAAGCTTGGCGGCTGTCCCTACATGGGCTTCGCTCACTGGACGGACGAATGCGTCCGTCAGCACATGGGCATTGCTTCCCATATGGGCATCGCTTAAAGGCATGATTTCTTCGGCTAGCGCGAAAACTCCTGGCTTGCTGGGGACGAACAGGAGGCTGTGATGGGATTCGCATCGGAACCAGCGCGACCAACGAAGGCGACGATAGTCCAAGGGGCGATCGAAACCATGGCGCGCCATAGATTCGGAAACGAGACGAGTCAGACTTTCCATGTGCGGGCTCCTGCTTTTTATGCTGCCGCGCCGACGAAACGAGGTTCCCCTATCTGTCGGCTACGGGGATTGCGTGTTGCACTTTTCAGTTGTCGCGCCCCGGGGGAGGGGTCGGGGAACGGCCACCGCGCTTCGTTTCGGAATCCGGCCACCAGTTTTCGGCTTTCCGGCGTTCAGCTTCCGGTTTTTGGTTTCGGCGCCGGGCTTACGGATCAGGAAGCCCGGGCGCCTGTGCCCTTTTTGACTTGCGGAGGGCGCCAAGTCACCTCTGGCTGGCGCCGGACCGCCTGGTTTGCATTACTGCCTTGCTATTCCGTCTCATTCCCGTGAGACGGAATTTGTGTGCTTGGGATTGCAAAGTTACTCCCGCCAGTTGTGCCTGTCAAGAGGGAAACACAATAGGTTGTATCCCTAGCAATGACGGGCTTGATGCGGGGTTCAGCCCACGTTTTCCACACTGTGGGGAAACGCCGGGTTGTTGCGATTTGTTGAGGCGTTGGCAAAATTCCCTTTTTGGGACTCTATCTGGCAGCAAGGGCTGGGGATGCCGCCGAAGACAACTTCGGATCGCGAATCAGTTGCCGGGCTCTTTTCACATGGCTGAGATCACATCAAGCGCATGTGCTGGGACGAGCCACGGCGATCGCGAAAGGGCTGTGGTAGTTTTCGGCGAACAGTAGTGCCACCCACGTTCGAGAGGAGCGTGTGCTGGCTGCGTCCGGTCGCTGACTTCGGCAGCTTTACCTCTTCAATTTCGAGCGCCTCGAACCTGAGGCGATCGATCGATGTTTCATCGGAATTTGGCACGTTGGCCGAGGACTCGCTGCCCGGCAGCGGCTGAGACATGGGAACATAAATGTCCTCGAAGATGGCGCGAGGCGCGATGCTGATTACTCCATCGGATGATTCAACGAGGTAGTCGCCCTTCTGGCCGCAATGCTGGCGGCCGAGATGATCGACGAAGCTGAGACTGGAGTTGAGTTGTTTGGCGTTGACTAGAAAACGTGTGCGGTACGACTTCCATTCCTCTGATTTCATTGGCGGCGCCCCGAATACTTGCTTAGTTACTTATTGTTAAATGCCATCCACAACCGGCGTCGCAGCCGGAATGGGTTCTAAAATTTTGTGAGAGCGAAGGTGACTCTACGGGCGAAATGGAAGCGGGTCAATTCAGTATTTTTGGTGCAATTGAGGAAAAAGATGGCCGTGGATTTTCGCCGGGTTGACACGGATGAAGCGTCGGCTTTCGCGCGCGTCATTCTGCCAGTAGATGGCGGTGGTTTTGGCGTCGGGACAGGATTACCGAGTGAGCCTGATCGAGTGAGGCGGCGGAATGTCCACAGGGCGTGCACAGGAAATGCAGAAAGGCAGTGGCGAAGGAAGCGGTGGTCAGTGGGGAATTGTTGACATCGGGCGGACTGGTCTATTGAGTGGCAAACATTTCGTATAGGGCGGACGCGCATTCGTCCGCCCTGCGATGTGCTCGTGCGAATGCGTCCGAGGGCTACGTGTTTGATCTAAATTGTTGCAGGATTCGGCGCTCGAATTCTTGCGGAGCCGTGCTGATGGCGCCGCAGTGGTCGGCGCCGGGAACTTCCCAGAGTTGGGTGTTGGGATTGCGCGCGTGGATCCGGCGCGAGTGGCGTACGGGGATATTGCTGTCGAGTTGGCCGTGAACTAACAGAATTGGAATAGTCGTGGTTGCGAGCGAATCTTCCGGGGAAATTTCGTGCATGTCGAGGTGATACTTCCAGCGCGCACGAAGAAACGCGACTTCGACCAACGGTCGGAGGATTGTGCGTCCGACCCATGGGCCCAAGTAAAAGGGTTGGCCCATGCGGTCGTAGGCAATCTCACGAAAAGTGGCGAAGGGAGATTCGGCTGCTACGGCGCAGAAGTGTGGGTGCGTGGCTAGCGATTGGAGCAGTTGCGCGGCTCCCATAGATTCGGCGAAACCGAAGATGCAGCGAGGATGATCGCGACTATTCAGGAAATCGAACCACTGATGGATGTCGTTCCGTTCGAGGAGTCCGTAGGTGGCGAGTTCGCCGCCACTAACGCCGTGGGCGCGAGCGTCGGGGAGGAGGACAGTGAATCCGTGGGCAACCAGGAGTTGCGCGTATCCGCTCATGCCGATGCGGTTGTCGCCGAGGCCGTGGAGGAGAATTACGGCGTCTCCGTTATCGTGATGCGGATTCACTTCCCAGGCGCGGAGAGTTGCGCCATCGGCAGTTGTGATGGAAACGTCGTGGAGATCTGCTTCGGGCGTTTGAGTCGACTGGCGAAATTCGGCGGCTTCAGTTTCGGTGAGTGGCCGTCGGGCTGGGTGGAGTGTGGCGTCGGCCAGGTTGATGCCACCAACGGTGCAGAGGATTAGGTAAAGCGACACAGGAAAGAGAAGCCAGCGAGAGCGGCGCGGGATGGGCATGGTCTGAGGGAAGGTACGGAGATTGGAATCGCCGGGTTCCAGGGATTCTCGGGCCGGACTTAAAACTCAAGTTAGGGTCCTCACCCTTGCGCACGGAACGCGACAGAGTGTGGTACCTACCCCGCCCCGGACGTATGCGTCCGGGGCTACGTGTTTCGTGGTGGAAACCAAAGTCAAGATCCTCGCCCTCTCGCTCAACACGCGAGAAGGGTGGGGCATCCGCGTTTCTTTGACTTGTGGAGGCTACGGGAATTACCCGAGCGATAATTGGGGCTGACGGGCAGAGAATTTACGCATAGGAAGATAATTCATACGCGGAGAGTCAAACTTATGACCAAAGACCCGGTTTGTGGAATGAATGTGGACGAGAATAACTCGCAATATCAGACGCAGTACGGCGGCAAGAAATATAATTTCTGCTCGGATCAATGCAAGAAGAAGTTCGATCAGCAGCCCGAGCAGTACGCGCGGTCGGCAGCTTAAAACGGCAGGCGGCGATCGCTGCCCCGGTTGCCACCCTGCTCATTCGATTGACGTCGCTCAGTGGATCCTAGAAAGAAATGGCCCCGGACGAATCCGTCCGGGGCTACGTTTTTTAACTCATTTCTTAGCGGTGGGCTAGTTCGGGTTCGTGAACTGCTTTGCCTGATTTGAAGGCGTTGAATCGATTGTTGATCTCTTCCCAGTTGACCACGTTCCACCAGGCAGCGAGATATTCGGGACGGCGGTTGTTGTATTTCAGGTAGTAGGCGTGCTCCCAGACGTCGTTGCCGAATATGGGGAACAGGCCCTGCGAGATGGGATTGTCCTGATTCGGGGTGGTGATGATTTGCACTTCGCCGCCGGACTTGCCGGCGAGCCAGACCCATCCGCTGCCGAATTGCTTGGTGCCGGCGTCGTTGAACTTGGTTTGAAAATCCTTGAAGTTGCCGAAGGTTTTCTTGATGACATCGGCGATGGCGCCGTTAGGATCGCCTCCACCTTTGGGCTTCATAATCTTCCAGAACATGGTGTGATTGACGTGGCCTCCGGCATTGTTGCGGACGGCAGCGCGAATGTCTTCGGGAACCGCGTTGAGGTTGCGGAGGAGATCCTCAGCCGATTTGCTGGCCAAATCGGGGTGCTTCTCGATGGCCGCGTTCAGATTCTTTACGTAGGCACCGTGGTGCATGTCGTGGTGCAGGGTCATCGTCTGCTTATCGATGGTCGGTTCGAGGGCGTCGTATCCGTACGGTAGGGGGGGTAGTTCGTGAGCCATGATTAATCCTCCAAGCTTTTGAGATGAGACTGAGCGGGGTTTCGATGCAAGTGAATACTTAATTATAGCGCTGAGAGCCAGGGTCTGTTTGTGAGGCAGGGATGCTCGACTGCGCGGGAAGGATCGCTGTGCTCTCCTTCCCGCTTCGCTAAGCATGACAGTACTTTCTCTTTTTCGCTTCAGAATGACAGTCAGCCGTGGGAAATTATTACTTTGCGGGCAAGTCTCATTTGTCATGCTGAGCGGAGAACGAGGGGAGCGGAACGCGAGGCTCGTTCGGAGTCGAAGCATCCCTACCCGTGGAAGTCTCTTTCATCCAGGGATACCACTCCGAGGCCAGATCCAACCAATGAGGATTGCGGCAGACGATGAGGGCGATTTTCTTGGCGCGTGTCCATCCCTTGAGTTGTTTCTCACGGGCTAAAGCTTTGTGAACGTCATCGTAGGATTCCCAATAGAGCAGACGAACGACGTTGTAGCGGTCGGTGAATCCTTCGAAATGATGAAATTTGTGCTGGAAGACGCGGCGGTGGAGATTACCGCTCACTCCGATGTAAAGCGTGCTGAGAGCTGGCCATTATGTACGTGCAATAGTATCGGGGGTCGCGGGGCATGGGGGGGATGGTCGGAGATTCTGAGCGCGCTGGCTGTGATGGACGTCACGTTCTGGACAGTGGTTCCCTAAATGGAAAGTGGGTCAGGTAGGGATGCTTCGACTGCGCGGGAAGGCTCGCTGCGCTCTCCTTCCCGCTTCGCTCAGCATGACAACGCTTTCTCACGCTTCGCTCTTCGCGACGCATCAACTGTTTATTTGCGGCCTAACAGGCGGATGCGGGAAGTGAAGGCGCGGCCTTCGCAAGCGGTGAAGGTGGGCTGCGGATGGGTGGAATCGACGATGTTGTCGACTACGAAGGGGTTGCAGCGGCCGTTGATGTTATCGAATCCGCCGCGCAGGGCGAGGTAGTAGCCAAAGAGGTGAAAGCGTTTTTCCAATTGGAGGTTGAGAGAAAAATAATATGGGAAACGCTGGGCGCCAGGTGAGCCGATAAGTTGTTGCTGGTCGGTGAGCAGGTTGTAGGGGAATCCTGAGCGGCCTTCGAGGGAATAGGCCACTTCGAGTTGGTGGATGATGGGCAATTTGAATAACGGAAAGTATCCCCAGGAGAGGAAGCGGTTGGGCGTGTCCCAGGGATAAGGGCCAGGTTGCTGCGGACTGAGGATGGGGCTGTCGACGTTGAAGTCGAGGGCTTGGTTGGAGTGGGCGCTGGAGCGGGTGTAGGAGCCCATCAGCATGTAGGTTTCGCGGAAATTGTGGCGGAGAGAAATTTGCAGGGCATGGTAATGATCTTCACGCGTGTTCTGGAGAAAGTAGTGTCCGTCGGAAGCGTTGTTGAGGGTGTTGTAAACGAATCCGTCTGCGCCACGGCGATCGAGGAATTCGGCCTTCAGATAAATTGCGGCGGGGAGTTTCTTTTCGAGGGCGACGCTCCAGTTGAGGAAGCGCGGAGCTTGCAGCGTGTTGCTATTGACGGTGAAGGAAGTGGTCACCGGGCCGGTGGTGGTGATGCAGTTCGCGGTGCACGTGGGATTGGGGATCGAATAAAAAATGTCCTGGCGCGTTCCGGCGTAGGGACGAGCGATCAGAAAGATCGGAGTGGCATCGTAGACCAGGCCGATGCCGGCGGAAAGCTTGGTATTGCCGGAATTATCGAGGACATAGGTTCCGGCGAGGCGGGGAGAGAAGACGGCGTGGCGGACGATTTTGTCCCAGTCGAGGCGGATGCCGGGCGCGATCAGCAGGCGATCGGTGAGCAGCCAGCGATCTTCGGCGTAGACGCTGATTTCGGTGTTGAATTGCTCGTGTCGTGGAGCAGGGCTGAAAGTGGAGTAGCGAGTGCACGGAAATTTCGCGTTCTGAGGCGCGGTGAAGCAGAGGTCGGGCGAAGTTAGCGTGTTGTTTCCGCTCAGGAATGAAATCGGCTGGCGGAAGAAGTGCGCATCGTAGGAAATGCGGTCGAGGTCGACACCGACTTTGAAGTCATGGCGGCCATGCCACTGGCGGGGCGGCAGAAATAGGTTGGATAGCGCTTGCCAGCGGTGGGCGTGCGTGTCGTCGTCGAGATAGTAACTGCCTCCGGCGGTGGTGGGATTGAGAAAGTAGGAAAGAGAGCCGTAGGGATTGAGCTCGGCGCTGTATTCGGCGAAGGCCAGGCCGGTTTCGAGCAGCTGGCCTCCGGCGAAGTAGTGCTGATCTTTGGCGCTGGCTGCGTAGGCGGTCTCAACATTTTTCGGATTCGACAGCTGCGGGCTTTGCGGCGAGAGGAACGCGTACTGGTCGTGGAGATAGTTGGCAAGAAAGCTGCCAGTAAAAATGTTGCGGCTGGTGATGTTGGCCTGAATCTTGGCGAGATTTCCAAGGCGCCAGATGTGGTCGTTATCGGCGTTAACGGGAAGGGCGGTGTAGACGAGGTTGTCATATTCTCCGTCGAATGCGTTGTAGAACCAGATCTTTCCTTTTTCGACTGGACCGGAGAAGGTGAAGCGCGGAAGAAATTGATCGAATCGCCACCCGTGTTTGTTTTGCAGCGACGGAAGGAAATCGGTGGCGGCGAAGCGAAAGTGGTCGTCGCCGATGCCGGTGTTGAGCCTGAGCAGCCCGCCGGAACCTTTACCGGCCTCGGCAGGCTCGCGCGAGGGCTCGACCTGAATTGAGCGGAAAGCGTCGGTGCTGACGCGGATCAGGAGCAACCCGTTGGCAGGTTGGGTGATGTTGAAGCCGTCGAGCAGCGTGACGGTTTGGTAGGTTTGGGCTCCGGCGACGTGCGGCTGGCCGGATTGATCCTGCACGACCCCAGGAATGAAGTTGAGCACATTGCGGAAGTCGTGCGTGCCGGGATAGACGATGTTGATGACGTCGAGGCCGCTGATAGTTTCTTGCGCGGCGATTTGCGAGGGATCGATAGCGGGAGGGGATTCGTGGACGTCGACAATCTCGCGGACTTCCTGCTGGTGCGAGATGACGACCTCGATGGTGGAATTCGGTGCAATCTGGACAACCGGCTGCACTGTCGCATAGAAGCCCTCTTTTTCGACGCGAAGTTGATACTGGCCCGGAACGAGCCCCGGGAAAGAGCAGCGACCATTGAAGTTGGTCTCGCAACGGACTGCGGGTAACGATGGCAATTGCAGGAAAACACGCGCGAAACGGACAGCGACTCCATTTTCATCGGTGACGGCGACGGTGGGAGCTGTGACGGACTGCGCCGCGGCAGTACAGACGAGGGCGAGCATAAGGAAGAGGGCACGCATGCCAAGTGGAGGCTATTTTACTGTTGGATGCTGAGTCGCTGGCGTTGTTTTAGAGGTTCGAGGGAGGCGGTGAGAGCGGGGCCGAATACCGCCATTTTCCGGGCCTTAACGAGGATATAGGGTATTTGAAAATTCAGAGATCTGGGATATACTTTTGAAACCCGCTCCAAGGATTTCTTCATGCATTGCCTCACCTCCGCGCAAGCCCTGCAGCTTGCCGCCGATTTCGCACTCACCGCCGACTATATCCGCGCAGCCGAAGCTACCGATAGCCAAACCCGAGCCAGTTTGCTGGAAACAGCAAGCCGGGCGGCATTCTTGAGGGCTCAAGCCATTGCCAGGGACGAAGCAATTCGTTCAGTTTTTGGCCACAGTTTCCGCCACGCGTTTGCGATGGCTTGATCACTAACAGGTCGGTAATCTTTCTCCCGTTACTACAAACTTCTTGTTGTCATTGCGCCGACTGCAACTGCGCGGCCAACTGATTCACCGCGGTGACATCGTAGAACGAGGAAAGATCGGCGTGTCCAGCCAGCGTCTCGCGCTCCTTGCCGTCAACGAGGATTTTCACTTTCACAATGCCCTGCGTGTTGGCCGAAACGGTGTGAATCAGCGATGCCACGGTCAGTTCCTCGACGAGAACTCCCGAGCGATGGGTATTGGCAAAGGCGGAGTTCAAATCGATGACGGCGACTCCAGGATCGACCAGAAAGACGCTACGAATGTCGGCCCCGGAACCCAGCACGTGCGGCGAGGACTTGTCGAGATAGAGAGAGAGCAAAGCGCGCAGAAGTTCTTCAGCGCGCTGCTGCCGTCCTGAAGACAGTGGAATCTGCGCCGCCTCCGGGCGCAGCCCGCCAGTGTCGTCGTGGGCGACAAAAAGTGTAACGCGCTCCGTAGGCCCGGCCACCGGAGGCGCCAGCGGGCGAGTGTCGGCGGCAGCGACCGGAGTGGCAACGGCAACGGTGCGCATGTGCCACGCGTACAAACTTAATGTCAGCAGGGTGAGTAGCAGCACAGCCATGGCGATCGCTAATTGCCGAGAAATCATGGCTTGGGCCTCGTGGTTTTCCCCGTCATTGTGCGGCTCCCAGTTGATCACGGGTGGCGGCGATCGCAGTCGCCACCGCGCTGGTGACGAGTTGCTGGTAATCGGGCGCGGTGAGCTGGGAAGAGTCGGATCCCTGGGGCGCGACTTCAACCGCCAAGGCCGCTCCGGTGACGTTATTCAGTGGCCGAAGCGGCGCGACCAGGGTGCGCACCGGGATCTGGCGTCTCTGCATTTCGGCGGCGATGGCATTGGCGGTGCTTTGACTCAGCGGCAATGAATCGTGCTGAGCGGTCGTCCAGGAACGGAAAGCTCCGCGATCGTCGCCGCCGAAAGGAAGCAACGCGGTGTAGATGCGAACCCCGTGACCGCTGGAAGCCGCGTGCAGCGCAACATAGATGGCGGCACGGTCAGCATTGGCGAAGACGGCTCGCTGGTCGAGGGAGAGGTTCGCATCGGAGTCGCGCAGCACCAGCGTCGGAATGCCGCGGCTCTCCAGTTCCTGGCGCAGGCTCCGCGCTAGCGCGACGGTCACATCCTTCTCCATCAGGGTCGGGCTAAGCGCTTCTCCGTGGTCGTCGCCGCCATGGCTAGCATCGACCACAGCAAAATAGCGGCGTGCGGACGGGAATGGTGCAACTGCCGGCGCTACCGCTGCGGGTGCTGGTTGGGCTGGCGTGGGCGGCGTTGCGGCCGTGGAAGGAGTCGCGCCCGGCGCAGGCGATGACGCTGTCGAAGATGGAGCGGCGGACGTGGCTGTTGAAGAGATCGTAACTGTGCGTCCGTCGCGGCTGAAGCTGGCGATCACCGGGATCGAGGCATTGACGGTAAGAACAGCCGCACCGTTGCCTTCGCTATAGATGGCCGACGGGATCGCCTTGTTGCCGAAGGTGAGAGTAGGCGAAGCGGGGGCGACCAAGGGTTCGCGCGCGAAGGTCATGCGCAGCGCTCCAGGTTCGGTAGCCACGCTGGGATTTACCGGAGCCGTGAAATGAAAAACGAGACGCGGGGGATTGTCGGCGGTTAGAGATGCGGTGAAGTGTGTGGCCACGCTGCCAATGAAGAGGCGCAGGGATTCTTCGTGCAGGATAGCCGGGCCTCCAAGGAAGCGCGGTAGTAGGGAACTCAACGAAGCGACCGGCACAAGCCCGCGATTATTTTCCACGTAGAATCTTCCTCCCAGGTCGGCGTCGCGGCCCTGCACCCGGGCGCGAGTCTTGCCGACCTGGAAATCGCCGTCCACATTGTTGTAGCGCAGACGCCATCCGCCGCGATTGTCGGACTTGGCGCTGACCTTGCCTAAAGGTTCGAGCACTTCGAGCAGGCCTACATAATCGCGGCCATCTTGTTGCACGATGGGAAGCGCATAGTTGGCGGCGACGGAGTAAACGGAAAGGTGCTTCCCGGGCGCGGCGCCCGACAAAAAGATCGCGTAGATCAGGATCGCCGCGAAGATTGATATACCCGCCGCAGATGGGCGAGACGCGCGCCGAAATGGGACGCCGCCGCCACGGACGCGATTAGTCCAGCGCATAGATGGTCAATCCACTGAGCAGCTTGGGGTAAAAGTCGGTGGACTTTTGGGGCATCACCTCTCCGGCAAACGCGATGTCGCGCACCTGCGCGACCGGGCACGGATTCATCAGGAACGCGATGGTGGCCACACCTTTGCGTACTTGATCCAGAGCCTCGGACGCGTCGCGCAGGTAAGAAAGATTCTGCTGGTTGCGGATCGATTCCTCGGAAAGATTCAAAACGCCTTCGAGCAGGGCTTTGTGCAGTTGCACCACGTCGAGCGCTTGCTGACGAGGCGACAGCCCGGCGAAGAATTTAGCGCCTGTTGTTTTCGGCGAATGCAGCAGGAAGGTGCGATCGGCCGTGACCGCCAGCAGAGCGGTTCCGGCCTGGCCTCTGTCGCGCAGCAGCGCAGTGGCGCGGGCGCCGTCGAGCGCCGCATCGACTTCTTCGACTTCAAAAAATCGTCGGCTGGATTTCTGAAATGCGTCCGTCGAGAACGAGCTTAGCGAATGCACCACACGATGCGTGGGCAGCACCAGCAGTCCCGGATCGTTCATGTTCACGAAGGTCATCATGACGAATTCGTAAGGTGCTTGCGGATTCGCATTCTCACCCGCTGCAGTACGGCATTCATCGCGAAAGTTGAGCGCCGTTTCGTAGCGGTGATGGCCGTCGGCAATGACCAGCTTCTTGTCGCTCATCTTTTTCTGAATGGCGGCAATCACACCGGGATCTGAAATTTGCCAGACACGGTGCGTGACGTCGTAATCATCCGCCACGTCGATTGCCGGTACGGCGCTGCGCCCAGGTGCGAGCAGGGAATCAATGTCCCCGGAATCTTCATAAAGCAGAAACAGCTGTTCGTAGTGCGCCCGGGTGGCGCGAAGCAGCTCGAGCCGGTCGGCCTTTGGTTTGGACAGAGTTTGTTCGTGGCGGAAGACGACCTTGGCGGAATAGTCCTCGACGCGACCCAGGGCGATGAATCCCTTGCGCTCGAATTTGCTTCCGGACGGGGCCGTGAAGGCCTGCGTATAGGCATAGACCGATGGTGCGGAATCTTGGCGGAAGATTCCTTCGGCGCGCCACTTCCGGGCATAGCCTGCGGCCCGAGTATAGACATTGTCCCCGGCATTCTCGTCGGCTGCGTGGCGGCCCAGGATAATGCGCACCAGGTTGTAAGGACTGGCCGCATAGTAGCGCTCCTGCATCGCGGGAGTGATCTTGTCGTAGGGCTGGGTGACGACTTGCTCAGCGGAAACCTTGTGCAAGTCATAGCGAAGAGCGCGAAACGGACCGATGTCTGCCATGGGAAACTTTTGATTGTAACAAGATAGCGGCTATCGCCGGGAAGACCCGCGCCAAGGGCGCTTTCCCGGCTGGGTCAGTTTCAAGACAACCCGCGTCTTCAAAGAAACAACCAAAATGCGGTTATGGAATTTGTCTCCGAATTTTGACAAAAATGACAGTGGCAAGGGGCGAAAGCTGTGCTAACATCCGCCCCAGTGAGGTATTTTATGGCCCGCCTGGATGGGCGTTGGTCATCTCACCCGATGGCCGAAGTTCGAAGTGGCTGTCAGGTTCTCCCTTGGGACCCGACTCGATCTGACTTGCGTCAAAAATCTTCCGCTATCTCCTCGCGGTGGAAATCCCTCAGTCTGACTTTGCTGGCGCTGGCACTCCTGGGAGTCCCCGCTCTCGGCCAAACCGGCGTGAACGATGTCCACGTGATGCCGCGGGAAGTAGACAAGCCGGCAGATCCTCCTAAGCCGGAAATGTTGGCTTCCACCACGGGTCTGAGCGCGCATGTGCGCCCGATGAAAGTCGATGTGGACCTGGTATTAGTCCCGGTGACGATTACCGATCCTATGAACCGGCTGGTGACCGGCCTGGACAAAGCTAATTTCCAGCTTTACGAAGGCAACGCGTCGCAGGAGATTCGAACGTTTTCCAGCGAGGATGCGCCGGTCTCGCTGGGAGTGATCTTTGATTCCAGCGGCAGCATGGCCAGCAAGATGGACCGCGCCAAAGAAGCGGTGATCGAGTTCTTCAAGACGGCGAATCCGCAGGATGAATTTTTCATGATCACCTTCTCCGACGAACCGGAGGCGGTGAGCGACTTCACGAATTCGGTCGATGAGATTCAGAACAAGTTGGTCTTCGCGGTGCCCCGCCACCGCACCGCGTTGCTCGACGCAATCTATATGGGCATCACCAAGATGCGGCAGGCCAAATATGCCAAAAAGGCGTTGCTGATCATTTCGGACGGCGGCGACAATCACAGCCGTTACACGGAGAACGAGATCAAGTCGCTGGTGAAGGAAGCCGATGTGATGATTTACGCCATCGGCATCTACGACCGCTACGCCTCCGCGATGGAAGAACGCCTGGGGCCGCAGCTTCTGAGCGACATCACCGAGCTGACCGGCGGACGGGCCTTTACCATCGACAATCCCAACGACTTGGGGGATGTGGCGACTAAAATCGGAGTTGAGTTGCGCAATCAGTATGTCCTGGGATATCGCCCGAACAAAGTGGTGCGCGACGGCAAATGGCGTAAGATAAAAGTCAAGCTTCTGCCACCGAAAGGATTGCCGCCTCTACGGGTGTATGCCAGGACGGGATATTACGCGCCAGCGGAATAGGGTCACCAGACTTCTTCTCTTCATCTTTGTGATTTGGGCCGCGGTGCGCATGGTGACGCCCGTCTGGTCCCAATCGCCCGCGCCTCAGAATCAGACAACCCCAACCCCGCCACCTTCTGCTTCCCCCTCGCCGGCCGAGCCCCAGCAAACTCAGCCCAAGAAGGACGAGCAAGACCGTCACCTGAACGACCAGGGAGTTTTCGTTTTCAAAAAAGACGTGGACGAAGTCCTGCTCCACGCCTCGGTCGTCGACGACAAACAGCACATCGTCACCTCCCTCGACCGCAACGCTTTCACCGTCTTTGAAGACGGGAAGCCGCAGAACATCATTTCGTTCCATCACGAAGACATTCCCGTTTCGATGGGCATCATCATCGACAATTCGGGGTCGATGCGCGAGAAGAGGAACAAGGTTAACCAGGCGGCGCTCAATCTGGTGCGATCGAGCAATCCGCGGGACGAAGTTTTCGTCGTGAACTTTAACGACGAGTATTATCTTGACCAGGATTTCACCAACAATCTTCTGAAGCTGAAAGAAGCACTGGAAAAAATCGACGCCCGCGGAGGCACCGCGCTCTACGACGCTCTGGTAGCCTCGGCCGATCATCTGAAGCAGTTCGCCCGCCTCGATAAAAAAGTCTTGTTTCTGGTTACCGATGGTGAGGATAACGCCAGCAACGAGACCTTGGAGCAGGCCGTAAAGCAGTTGCAGCAGGAGAACGGGCCGTCGGTGTACGCCATCGGAATTTTGGGGGATGAGGAACATCCCAAGCGCGCCAAGCGAGCGCTGGAGATCATTGCTCAGCGCACCGGAGGAATTGCATTCTTCCCCAAGACGCTGGATGAAGTGGACGAAATCAGCCGGACGGTGGCGCACGACATTCGGAATCAGTACACGATCGGATACAAGCCCACCAATCCCCGGGGGGCGGGCGGCTTCCGCACAGTGCGCGTCGAGGCCCGGGCCAAGGGCCACGGCAAACTGACAGTCCGCACCAAGAGCGGCTATTACGCCGGGACAGAGTCGGCAGCCAGCGGGAGGAAGTAAGGGAGGACTAAAGCCGGAACCTATTCCGTGCTATGCGACACGAGTAAACTCGTGTCCTTCCCGGCGCAGACTATTTCGAAGGGTGCCCGCGGAAGAGTGCATTCCTATTTCGCGTTCCCTTGCAGCATTTGCGCGGCTGATTCGATCAGCGACGATTCAACCTCCAATGCCTTCGCTACCCGTGCGATTTCCTGCTCTGCCTCGGAATATCTCTTTTGTTCGATCCCCTCGCGCACGCTGGGAACGGTTTTCACCTCATACCCGCTATAAATGCCGGGAGCATACAGTAGATGCTTGTACCACGGACGCCGCGGAAGCCCTTCTTCATTGGTCAGTTTTCGCTCGCTATTCATGAGTTGCTGGTTCAACGCGAGCAACGACTCCGGTTGGCTTCTGTCCAGATCCGCTTGACGGTTCGACAGTGCCCTCCGGTAGTGCTCCGCGCTGCGAGCCAGCGCATCCCCGGCGTTCTGCATGGGAGCAAAGTTTAAGTGCGGAGGAATGTCCTCGGGGGCCGGCGCCACCGTCGGCCGCCTGGGATCGAGCGTAGCTTTGAACACGCCCTCGTCCAATTCCTGGTTACGCTCACGAATTTCTTCCTGCTTGTCGGTCAGCAGTTTTTCAAGATCCTTGGTGTACTTCTGAATCGTGTCCGCAAAATCTACGAAATCCAAGGGCAGGATTTCGGCGTCGGCGAGCCGCATCACCGACGTTCCGATGGTTTGCGACAGTGCCCGGCCATAGACGAAATCGTAATCGGAAAAATGGGTGTACCAGTAGAAGTCATCGTAAATCGAA
The DNA here is from genome assembly GCA_937879855.1 of uncultured Acidobacteriaceae bacterium. Lineage (GTDB taxonomy): Bacteria > Acidobacteriota > Terriglobia > Terriglobales > Acidobacteriaceae > Sulfotelmatobacter. The sequence goes on from CALFMO010000068.1 coordinate 16,162, forward strand.
TGATAGATGCCCTGTTCGTCCTCGCCTTCGAAACCCAAGTCGAGCGTGGCAATGCCGAGATGATCGAGAAATGCGGTGAAGTCCGTGCCGGAGCCGAGCGCGTGGATGCGCATATCGGCACGTTGCCGTAGTTCCTTCCGTTCGTCGACGGACTTGGCTTCCGCGATCTTAGATAATTGCAGCCGCTGCCACACCGTGAGCTTGGTCTCGGGATCCTCGATGTCGCGCGCCACTCCGTTGACGAACTGTTCCAACGTATGGGATCCGCCCATGTTAAGCAGGCCGCGATCGTTGCCGTCGCTGTTGATGTAGACGGCGGCATGCTGGCGCAACTCATCCGCGTGCGTCTCGGCCCATTCCGTAGAGCCCAGCAGCATGGGCTCTTCGCCGTCCCATGCGCAATAAATGATCGTGCGCCGTGGCTTCCAACCTTGCTTGAGCAGCAGTCCGAGTGCACGGGCTTCTTCCAGCAGCGGCGACTGGCCCGAGACTGGGTCCTCCGCGCCGTTTACCCAAGCGTCGTGGTGGTTGCCGCGAATGATCCATTCGTCGGGTGCAACGCTGCCGGGAATTTTCGCGATGACATCGTAAACCGGCTTCGTATCCCAGTTGAATTCCACTTTCAAGTGCACTTTCGCCGGCCCGGGTCCCACGTGATAAGGAATCGGCAGATTTCCTCGCCACTCTTCCGGCGCCATCGGCCCTTTGAGCGCGGCCAGCAACGGTTGTGCGTCGCCGTAGGAAATCGGCAGGACCGGAATTTTGGTGAGGCTCTTCGCGTCTTTCAGCGCCAGCCGCTTCGCTCCGGGTGTGGCGCCGATGCCGGGAGTGAGCGGATCGCCCGGACTCGCCGAGGCAAAGTCCATCACGCTCCCGCGCTGCACCCCGTCCGGATTACGCATCGGCCCGTTCGGGAACACGTTGTCACGCGTGTAACCGTCGTCCTTCGGTTCCGAGTAGATCAGGCAGCCGATGGCGCCGTGCTCAGCCGCAACTTTGGGTTTCACCCCGCGCCAAGAGTGATAGTACTTGGCAATCACGATCGCGCCCTTCACCGATATGCCAAGCCGCTCGAGTTTCTCGTAATCTTCGGGCAGTCCGTAGTTCACGAAGACGAGCGGCGCGGTCACGTCGCCATCGATGGAATACGCGTTGTACGTAGGAAGCTGCTCCGACTTCTGATTCGACGTGGGATCGACGGCCAGCGCCGGTTCCTCCAATTTGGCGGTGAACTTCGTCGGCTCGACCATGTCCAGTACGCGAACCTTGGGCGTAGGAAACAGCACGTCGAAAGTCTCAATGTGCGCGTCAAGTCCCCATTCTTTGAAGCGGGCCAGTATCCACTCGGCATTGTCTTTGTCGTAAGGCGAACCGACGTGATGCGGCCGTGCGCTCAGCCGCCGCATGTATTCCTTCAAATTCGCGGGATCAGGGATCGCTCGAAACTTCGACTCCCACTCGCGTTCAGTCTGGCTGGATCGGAGAGAGTATCCCACGAGCGTGGTTTCGTCTGCGCCCAAAGCCAAAGATGGAACAACCAGGTTGAAGATCAACAGCACTGCGGCGAAGCGTCGCATGCGATTCCTTTCTGAGATGGGTGGCGGGTAATTATATCGGTAAGTCGGATGGTATCTGTCGGAAGGACGTAACTGGAATGCTCGCTGGGAATCAGTAACGAGGATCTTGCGAACGGCAGTCAGGATTTATTTTGGGACAAAGGGGATGCTCACCTCTTGCATCGATTGCGATGAGCTCGCAGCATAGACCCATTGCTTTACGGCTTTGATCGCGGGCTCTGCCAGGGCCGGGTTCCCGCCGAGCAGTTGCACGCTCTCGACGCTTCCTTTCGAAGAAATCGTAACCATCAAGCGCACGGTTCCGCCAATCAGCAACCGCTGCAGCGTTTCCGGGTATTCGGGGGCGACGCGCGTGACCAGTAGTCGCTCGACATTGGCCCCAGGCTGCGCAATCGCGAGGACCTTCACTCCCGGTGTCGGGCAGTCGCTGCTCACGTACCCGATAGCTCCTTTAGTCCGCGCCACGTAACGGATGATGCCAGCATCGGAATCCAGAAACTTGGGCATCGTGCCCGTACCGGTGAACACCAACGTGCGGTAGTAAGTGCGCAAAGCATCATCACTCTTGCCCACGTATTGCCGGAGGAAAGCCTCGTGAACGGTCCCACCTTTGGACAGTACGGGCTCGACATGGGAGCCGTCGCTGAGCGATCGCCGGTCTTGCAGAAAGACGCTTCTGAGCTCGGCGGGGGTAATCGAGTCGGCGCGCACGCTGGGATTGGCAACGATCTTGGCGTCGCCTGCCAGAGCATGAATCGAGGCAATCAGCACGACGGCGGCAACGAGGGGGAGTGTTCTTCGAGTATTCATTGCATTCTCCGGCGTGCGTGTCTCCATATGTTTAGAAATTCACGCTGGTCTTGAGCACCAGTCCATTGGTATTGGGCTTGAAGCCCTGGGCATTGACCTGGGGATAAAATCCGTCCGGGTAGGTGCTGCTTGCGCACCCGTCCATAAAATGTCCTTCGATCTTCGCGTTCCAAAATTTCTTGAGTTCAATCCGCGCAGTGATGACTTTGTCATCGATGTGATTGGAAGGCAGGCTGGTATCGGTTGAATTGGGGCCAATGCTTGCAAGAAATCCGCTGAAGACGCTGGTGATTGCATAGCGGGAATAGTAGGAGCCGAGTTCCAGCCGTTTGTTGACCCGGAAAGACCCCGAAATATACCAACCGCGTACGTCCGTCAAATTTGTCGAGGTAACGACCACGATCTGATCCCGAACGTAACGGCGATACTCGGCATCGATACGCAATTTGGCGAACGTGCACTCCCCATAGAACTGGTTAGTCCAATCGGATTTCGAAGACTCGGTATATGGAATGACCGCACTGAAATCGAAGGGACTTTTGCTCGTGCCTTTGCCAGTAATGTTTTCGTTCATACGCGAGGCGCCGACCAGAAGGCCTTTGAGGGGTGTCTCCCAACGTAGATCGCCTCCGTACTGTAGTCCGCCGAAGGTCTTGAAGTGAGTTCCGAACTGTGACAAAAGATAAGGATAGCCACTGTAAATGCTGTCGCTGCGGTGCCCACCGTAGACCGTATAGGAGAGTTCGCCGAAGCCATGTTTGAGGGAAATATCGCCGTAAACGTCAGCGCCGCGGTGGGCAATCGTAGAGTCTCGCAAATCCGTCGGATAGACACTTTGCGGCAAGAGCGCGAAGGTGCGGAGAAAGTCGAGATCCTGGGTGTCGTTGTAAAGTCCGATCACGGTTTTCACCTCTCCGCCACGAACCCCGAGCCACACTTTGAAGCGATAATCGACGACCGCCCAATCGAGTGTGGGATGCCACTCTCCCAGGTTGCCGAGGTTGCGATCGTAGACCTGCGCCCCGATGTGCAACTTGTCAGTAATCTGCGTCGAAAGGTTGACACCGAAGTCGGTGAACGCCCCGCTACCGTGGCTGGAATGCATGGTCAGCCAGTTATTCTGGTCGGTGTACACGAATCCCTGTGAGGCGAAGCCGTGGATCTGAACCGTGCGGTCAAACACCTTGAATTCCTGGGCGTGCACGGTGATCGGTACAACGCAGAGGAAGAGAGCGAGCTTGACGATTCGTCGGTGCATGCGAACTCCTGAATAGTGGCCCACCTGTGAGGATCGGCAAATGATGAAAAGACTTGAGTGCCTACAATGCGGGACGTGGACGGAGAAGCTCCGCAACCAAAACGACTAGTCCGAAGGGCTGGTTCCATTGACGATTCCGCACGCTCCCTCGTACCCTGTAAGGTGCCTTCGAAAACATCTGAAATGTCCCACCTGCGCGTTGCCGACGACATTACTCAACTGGTCGGCGAAACTCCCATGCTGCAGCTGAAGCGCCTGGTTCCGGCCGGATCAGCCTACGTCTTCGCCAAGCTGGAATACCTGAATCCCGGCGGCAGCGTGAAAGACCGCGCGGCCATCGGGATCATCCGGCGCGCGGAGCAGGAAGGGAAACTTGCCCCCGGCGGCACGATTGTCGAAGCAACGGCCGGCAACACTGGCATCGGACTGGCTCTGATCGGGGTGAACCGCGGCTACAAAGTGAAATTGTTTGTGCCGGAGAACTTTTCCCAGGAAAAAGTGATGATCATGCGAGCCCTCGGCGCCGAGGTTTTTCGCACTCCGGACGATGAGGGCATGGCGGGCGCAATCCGCCAGGCGAAGGAAGTGGTCGCCCGCGATCCCACCGCATTTATGGCGGGACAGTTCGAGAATCTCGCCAATCCCGAATATCACTACGAAACTACTGCTCCCGAAATCTTCCAACAGATGGATGGAAAAATCGACGCCGTCGTGCTCGGATGCGGCACCTGCGGAACGTTCTCTGGAGTCGCCCGCTACCTGAAGCAGAAGTTGCCCGGCGTGCTGGGTTTTGCCGTTGAAACCCAGGGCTCGACCCTGGGCGGCGGCCAGCCGGGGCCGCACAAAGTGGAAGGAATCGGTACCAGCTTTCTTCCGAAAACTTTTGACGCTGCGGTATGCGACGAAGTGATGATGGTAACGGACGACGATGCTTTCGGCATGGTGAAGACGCTAGCAGCGAAGGAAGGTGTGCTGGCGGGCTCCAGCGGTGGAGCGGCCGTGTTCGCGTCGCTGGAAGTCGCAAAAAAGCTGGGAACGGGGAAGCGCGTCGTGACTATCGTTCCCGATTCTGCGGAGCGATATTTGTCGAAGAAGATTTTTGAGGGTGGCATCTAAGGCCCGATCTCGCAAATTTATACCCATGAAAAAAAATAAAGAACCAGGTTTTGCCACGCGCGCCATTCACTGTGGGCAGGAGCCGGATCCCTTGACCGGCGCGGTTACCGTGCCCATCTATCCCACTTCGACCTACGTCCAACAGGGCATCGGCGAGCACAAAGGATATGAATATTCCCGCGTGTCAAATCCCACGCGCACCCGCCTGGAGCAGAATCTCGCTGCTCTCGAGGGCGGCGTGGCGGCTCCCGTGTTTGCCAGCGGCATGGCCGCAATCAATGCGGTCGTAAGCATGCTGAAGTCTGGCGACCACGTGGTCTGTGGGAACGACCTTTACGGCGGAACGCCGCGATTGTTTAACAATGTCATGGCTGACTTTGGTCTTGAGTTTTCTTACGTAGACACTTCCGACGCGAAAAACGTGGAACGTGCGATCCGCAAGAATACTCAGATGGTCTACGTGGAGACGCCCACGAACCCGCTGATGCATCTCAGTGATCTGGCGGCGATCAGTGAAATCTGCCGCCACAAGAAGGTTGCGCTCGTAGTCGATAACACGTTCATGTCGCCATATTTTCAGCAGCCACTCGCGCTGGGCGCGGACATGGTGGTGCACTCCACTACCAAGTTCTTGAATGGACACAGCGACGGCCTGGGCGGAGTAATAGTATGCGCCAAACCAGAGCACGCCGAGAAGTTGGCGTTTCTGCAGAAGGCGGCCGGTGCGATTCTTTCGCCCTTTGAATGTTGGCTGGTGTTGCGCGGCGTGAAGACGCTCGCGGCACGGATGGAGATTCATGATCGCAGCGGCCGCATTGTGGCCGACTTCCTCGCCAAGCACAAAAAAGTGAAAGCCGTGTTCTATCCCGGGTTGCCGGATCATCCGCAGCATGCACTGGCGCGGCGGCAGATGAGTGGCTTCGGATCGATGATCACGTTTGAAACCGGCTCCCTCAAGAACGCGAACAAGATGCTGAAGAAAGTTCACGTGTGCTCACTGGGCGAGTCGTTGGGGGGCGTGGAAACGCTCATCTCGCATCCGGCGACCATGACGCATGCAGGGTTGGGTGCGCGCGGGCGCAAGGCCATTGGCATCACTGATGGCATGGTACGAATTTCAGTAGGGATCGAAGATGTGGACGACATTCTCGACGATCTGGATACGGCGTTGAACGCGATCTGAGAAAAATCGGCCACGGATTTTGCGGATCAACACGGACACACCCTGGGAAGGGCACGGCTTCAGTTGTGCCACTCGGCGCAGAAAACGACCGGGCTTTAGCCCGGAGGTACGCTTCACTAGGCGATGACTTCCAAGCAAAATCCATCTTCTTCCCGCGAATGGAATTCCGCTGTCTATCATCGTCTCTCCGGGCCGCAGGTGAGTTGGGGCAAGAAAGTCTTATCACGCTTGCGGCTGCGCGGCGACGAAGTCGTTCTTGACGCAGGCTGTGGCACCGGCCGACTGACGGCCGAATTGCTCGACGCGTTACCACGCGGGCGCGTGGTCGGCGTCGATCTCTCGCAAAACATGTTGAGCTCGGCCCGGGAACACTTGTCGTCCGATTTTGGAGAGCGTGTGAGTCTGGTTGCCTGCGACCTCCTTCACCTCCCTTTTGGGCGCGCTTTTGACGGGATAGTGAGCACGGCGGCGTTTCATTGGGTGCTCGACCATGATGGATTGTTCGCGAACCTGCGCCAGGCGCTTGTTCCGGGAGGATGGCTGGAGGCTCAGTGCGGCGGCGGCCCCAACCTGGTCACTCTGCGCGCGCGGGCCAACGCGCTGGCCGCGAGCGCAAAATACGCCGCATTCTTTAAGGGCTTTCACGAGCCTTGGATTTATCAATATGCAGAGGACGCGGCGGAGTGCCTGCGGCGCGCCGGATTTGTTGACGTAGAGACTTCAATCGAGGCGACGCCGACAATCCTCGACGCCGCCGAGCAATATAGCGAGTTCGTACGCAACATTATTTTTCGGCGTCATCTGGAGAACATTCCTACGGCAGAACTTCGCGGAGAATTTATGGATGAACTTACCCGCCAAGCGTCACTGGATGATCCGCCATTTTTGCTGGACTACTGGCGGCTCAATTTGCGCGGAAGAGCGTTAGAAAAGTCTTGAACTACAGGGGCTTCTGAGGTGCACTGGGGAACTCCTCTGCGGACTTGTCGTCGGTTACCAGAGAGTAGCCGAGCCACTGCAGGTACTCGATACTCCCGTCTTCAATGCTGATCGCGATGCACTCCGGCAGTTCGTAGGAGTGCAACTCGCGAATGGCGTCGCGCACCTGGGGAAAACGTTCCGCGCTGGTCTTAATGAGCAGCAAATATTCCCGGCTCGATTCCACTTTTTCCTTCCAGCGATAGACTGACTCAATCCGTGGAACGATATTCACGCAGGCGGCGAGCCGCAGTTCGACCAGGTAGAGCGCAATCTTGCGCGCCTCGTCTTCGGAACTGGCGGTGCAGAGGACGATTCTTTTGTCAGTCATATAAAATCAGCCTTCGACCTTCACCGCTGCAGCGCCACGAGGGTCGCAACAGAGATCAGAGGCAGCGAGGTTCTTTCATGCTAACGCAAATCAAGTTTGGCACGTCGGGATGGCGGGCGGTGATGGCCGAGGAGTTCACCTTCGCCAACGTGAAGCGCGCCGTAGGCGGGATCGCACGCTACGTTGTTTCGCAGAAGCCGCAAGGGGCGCGGGTAATCGTGGGACGCGATCCGCGTTTTCTGGGCGAGACCTTCTGTTCGATGGCGGCGGAAATCCTGGCCGCGCATGGAATCGCGCCGCTGGTGGTGGCCGAGCCTGCTCCCACTCCGGCATTTGCCTACGCCGTAGTTCACAACCGGGCCGATGGCGTCATCAATTTCACTGCCTCGCACAATCCGCCCGAATACAACGGAATCAAATTTTCTACGCCCGACGGCTGCCCAGCCTTGCCCGAAGTTACCAAAAAGATCGAAGCGGAAATTGTCGCCGGCGACAGCGCGCCTTCCACCAAAAGCCAGGCCGCGGCCAAAGTGACGTACGCAACGCTCGATCCCAAGCCAGCCTATCTGAAACGTCTGGGGGAGACAATCGATCTCGATGCCATTCGCAAAGCAAATCTTCGGGTGGTCTTCGATCCCATGTGGGGGGCGGCCCGCGGATATTCCGACGAACTGCTGCGCAGCGCGGGACTGCAGGTCGCAACCGTGCACGACTACCGCGACGTTCTGTTCGGCGGCCACGCTCCCGAACCCGACGATCATCTGCTGGAGGATCTGCGCAAGAAGATGCGCGAGACCGGCGCGCAGATCGGCATCGCGACCGATGGCGACGCCGACCGCTTCGGCATCGTCGACTCCGATGGAACCTTTCTGCAGCCCAACTACGTAATCGCCCTGCTCTTCGATTATCTCGTCGAGAGCCGTGGCTGGAAAAACGGCGTGGCCAAGTCTGTCGCCACCACGAATCTGATCAACGCGCTGGCGCAGAAGCACGGCGTGGAGTTGCACGAAACGCCGGTCGGCTTCAAGTACATCGGCGAGCTGATCATGCAGGACAAGATCGCCATCGGCGGCGAAGAGAGCGCGGGCCTGTCGATCCGCCATCACGTCCCCGAGAAAGACGGCGTCCTGGCGGGACTTCTGTGCTGTGAAGCAGTCGCGCGGCGAGGCAAGTCCCTGGGCGAACAATTGAAGGCCATCAGTAATCAAGTTGGTTCGTTCTACCCGCAAAGGGAAAACTTCCGATTGACGCCGGAGGTGAAGGCAAAGTTCACTGAGAAGATCAAGGCAGATCCGCGCGAATTTTGCGGCCATCGCGTGAGCGAGGTGGTGCGCAAGGATGGATTGAAGCTGGTGCTGGACGATGGTTCCTGGGTCTGCTACCGGTTATCGGGAACCGAACCTGTGGTGCGCGTCTACACGGAAGCGCGCAGTGAGAAAGGCCTGGAGAAACTGAGCGCTGGCGCAAAGCAGTGGATCTTCGATTGAAGGCGTTTCGGGTGAAGTGTTTTTTGATGAAGTACATTCCAAAGATCGCCAGAATCCCGCGCCCCGAGGACGGTTTGCGCGCGATGGTCGAGCGCGCTCCACAGGCAGAAGCGCTGGCTGCATCGTGGATCGAGCGGGTGCGTCCGCTGGCGATTCGCCTTTACATCTTGCGGCGTCGCATCGCCACCGTTGCTGTGACTCTGCTGGCGGCGTCGTTATTTATTCACGTCATGTTTGGCGCGAATGGGATGGTCGTCTACAAGCAGAAACGCGCCGAGTATCAAGCGTTGCGCAAACAGATTATCCAGGTGCAGCAGGAGAACGACCGCTATACGCAGCAAATCCAGGGGCTGAAGAGCGATCAGAAATCCATTGAAAAAGAGGCGCGCGAGCAACTGGGTTATGCCAAACCGGGAGAATATGTATACGTTCCACCGGTTCCTGCGAAGCCCGTGCCGCCTGCTGTTCACTCCGCGAAAAAATAGCTGTTTATTTTTCTCTGGAGGCCAGCATCTTCGGTTGCATTTGACGGAGCGCTGACAATCCTTTGCTCCCGCTGTGGTATATTTCCGTTGCTTCATGAACACAATCGGGCGCAGACATGCTCGCTCGGGGTTGGAATGGCATGATCTGCGGAAAACTGTGGGCTCTTGCGGCGCAGGCCGCCATCTGAATTTCAAAAGGAGAAAAACCGGCCATGAGAAAAGTTCTGTTGATCTGTCTCGCGTTATGTTTCGTTTTCGCCCTGTCTGCAATAGCGTTCGATGACATGGGAAAGAGCGCAACCGTGAAGGGATGGGTTGTCGATGACAAGTGCGGCGCCAAGGGCGCCAATGCCGGGGCTGAGGCGTGCACCAAGAAGTGCCTGGCCGCGGGCGCGAAGATGGTGATCGTGACTGACGGGGATCAAAAGATCCTGATGGTCGATAATCCCGACGCGCTCAAAGGACACGAAGGCCACCACATCGCGGCCACCGGCGCTGTGAAGGGCGATTCCATCCATGTTGACAGCATGAAGATGCTTTGATCGGTTAATGAAACTTGAATTGAGTTGGGGGCGGCTTGCGAGCCGCCCTTTTTTCGTATCTGCGCACACACGCGGGCGGGGCGCCGGCGCCACACCGGCTTAGCGCACGACCCCTTCCAGCGGGGAACTCGCCGTCGCGTACAACTTCTTCGGCATGCGGCCGGAGAGATACGCCTGCCGTCCTGCCAGCACAGCGTGGTGCATGGCTTCGGCCATCAGAACGGGGTCTTGCGCGTTGGCGATGCCCGTATTCATCAGCACCGCGTCCGCTCCGAGCTCCATCGCGATCGCGGCATCGGACGCAGTTCCCACTCCCGCATCCACGATCAACGGCACGCCGGTGATCATTTCGCGCAGGATGCGAATGTGGGCCTGGTTCTGAATTCCCATGCCGCTTCCAATGGGCGCTCCTAGCGGCATGATCGTCGCCGCCCCCGCGTCAATCAGGCGCTTGGCAAAAACGATGTCGTCAGACGTATAGGGCAGCACCGTAAACCCTTCTTTCACCAGCACGCGCGTGGCTTCCAGCGTCGCGTGCACATCGGGATAAAGCGTTGCCTGATCGCCAATCACTTCGAGCTTCACCCAATCCGAGAGCCCGACCTCACGGCCCAGGCGCGCCGCACGGATCGCCTCGTCAGCGGTGTAGCACCCGGCGGTGTTGGGCAGCAGAAAATATTTTTTGGCATCGATGTAGTCGAGCAGCGATTCTTTGCTGCGATCCAGATTCACGCGCCGCACCGCGACCGTCACCATCTCCGCGCCGCTGGCTTCGAGCGCGCGCGCCGTTTCCTGAAAGGATTTGTACTTTCCCGTGCCGACGATGAGGCGGGATCGGAAAGAACGGCCAGCAATGATCAATGAGTCCGACATGGGTCTATTGTAATGAAAGTAGGACCCTCGAGCACAATGGGACGCGAAGCTTAGAGGCTAATGCTGCTGCATCCAGGAAGAGGCAAAGATAGGCGGTCCGAGCATTTCCATCCCGTATTTGGCCATCAGTTCGCGCATAGTGTCAGGACTCTTCTTATCCAGCGGTACGTTTCCCATCTCGTCAAAGAATTTTTCAAATCCGCCGGGCTGGCACATCAGAATCAACTTCGCGTTCGATGTCGCCGTATTCGCCCAGACGTGAGGGATTCCGCGCGGCAACCAAATGCTGCCGCCAATTATCAGGTTGTGTTCTTCACCGCCCGCCTTAAACAGGATTCACCGGATAGCACGTAATACCACTCGTCCTCTCGATGATGAACGTGGAAGAACGGTCCAGAGCGCGGCAACGCATTCATCTCGAAAATGGTGCATGCTCCTCCGCTGTCTTCGCTCGAGAGCTTGCACGGCGTCGCTTTCGCCTGCGCGGCACTGCCGAACGCAAACCTGTTCTCGCTGGGATTGGCCACGGCAACTTTTGCGGAGGCGGCAGCGCGGGTGGGAAACATAGTCGTAACCGAAGCGATGCCAAAGGCGCTGAGTAGAGTGCGGCGGTCGATGTTTGACATATGCGACCTCCGGAGTGAAGGAACTAACGGGGCGGAATTTTATCAGAATGCTACTAGAGCGGTACATGCTACGGTGACGCGATCACTTCCGCTTGAGCATAGAGTTCGTCGATTTTGCTCCGGTAGCGCTCTTCAATCACGCGGCGCCGGAGTTTCATGGTGGGAGTAAGGGCGCCGTTGTCGGCGGTGAATTCGTCGGCCACCAGCAGCACCCGTTTCAGTTTTTCGAAGCGCGCCAGGTTTCCGTTGATGCCCTCGATGATGCCTTCATAGAGCGCTTGCACCTTCGGATGAGCGATCAGTTCCGCCCGCGAAGTAAATGGAATGCTGTTCTCCTTCGCCCAAGCCTCCAGCAGAACAAAGTTCGGCGACACAAGCACCGCAGGGAATTTGCGACGGTCACCCAGGATGGCAGCGGTTCCCACCAGTGCATTCAGCTTGAGGGAATTTTCGATCGGCTGCGGCGCAATGAACTTTCCTCCCGAAGTCTTGATGAGATCCTTTTTGCGATCGGTCACGGAAAGATATCCATCCGCGTCGATATTGCCGATGTCACCCGTCTTGAACCAGCCATCGATCAGCGCCGCCTTTGTCTCCTCGGGCCGGTTCCAGTAGCCTTTGAACACCGACGGGCCGCGCACCAGGATTTCCCCATCTTCGGCAATGCGAACCTCGAGGTTAGGCAGAGTCTTGCCCACGGTCCCAATGCGGTGGTTGATCGGGGTATTGACCGCGATTACGGGCGAGGTTTCGGTCAGCCCGTAGCCTTCGTGAATACGGATGCCGGCCGCGGCGTACCACTCAGCAAGCTCGCGCCCCAGCGGCGCACCGCCTGAAATAAACGTCTCAACCTTCCCGCCCATGCCCTGACGAATTTTTGAAAAGACGAGCTTGTTCGCCAGTTTCCAACTGCGCGACGTCGGAGTTTTTCCAGCGAGAATCTCTGGCTTATGATGTTGCCCCACAGACAGAGCCCAATCGAAGATGGCGCGTTTGGGTTGACCTTTGGCTTTCAGTTCCGCTTGCGCATAGATTTTTTCGTATACGCGCGGCACCGCTACAAAAATGGACGGCTGCACTTCCAACAGGCTCGCAGGCAGCCGGTCCAGAAACGGGCAATACGCCAGCGTCACGCCGTAATACAGCATGGCGAAATCCACATGTCGCGCGGTGATGTGGCAGAGCGGTAAAAATGAAATGCTGACGAGACCCGGTCGCATTTCGAACCCGGCCAGCGAGCAGCTAATATTGGACGCGATGTTGCCGTGCGTCAGCATCGCTCCTTTGGAAGTGCCTGTAGTTCCCGACGTGTACACGATCGTCGCCAGGTCATCGGGGCCAATCGACCGCGCCCGGCTTTTAATCTCCGCGCCGAGATCCTCCGGCCCCTGCAGCGTAATCTGGCTCATGGTCACGCATCGGCCGGCGAAGGGCGCGAGATCCCCGTTGAACTCCAGCGAATCCATGACCACGATTCTGTCGATCTGCGTCTTGGGAAGAACCGACAGGATCTTATGCAGTTGCTGGTCCGACGACAGAAAAATCGTGTGGCAACCCGAATCATTCAGAACAAACGCCGTCTGTTCCGGCGTAAGCGTGGTGTACAGCGGAACGGTCACCGCGCCCAGCAGCAGGCTGGCCATATCGGCGATCGGCCACTCAGGCCGGTTCTCGCTAAGTATGGCGATGCGATCCCCGGCGCGAATTCCCCATGAATGCAGCGTGCGGGCCGTGCGGGCAACGCTACGACCGAAATCACCGGACGTTACCGGAAGCCACTTGCCGGCTTCGCGGTACAACAACATGCGATCGAGATTGCGTTCGACCGCAGCGAAGAAAATGTCGTTCAGCGTGGCAATGCTCATTGTCTTTTCGGGGCCCCGAGTCCATGCCTGGCATGCGCAACCGGCTCCGAACAAAACTGTACTGTTTTGTGAGTAGTTTGGGCAATGCGTATGGTCACACCATTTAGGTACTTCCCGGTTTACCGCATGGCGCGGTATGCTGAGTCATCACTCCTGTGGGAGGAGTTCACAATGATAAGAAAGTGTTCCGGGGTTCTGGCGATGTCGTTGCTGTTGGCGACAATCGCCGCGTCCTCCGCATTTGCACAGGCTAATAAGGAGGAGTCGAGCATGCCCAAGGTGGGCGACACCGCGCCGGATTTTACTCTGAAGTACATCGACAGTTCCGGCCCGAAAGAAGTTAAGTTGAGCGATTACCGCGGCAAGAAGAACGTCGTGCTGGCGTTCTATATCTTTGCCTTTACCGGTGGTTGAACCAAGCAGATGCAAGCCTTCCAGCAGCAATTGAAGACGCTGGAGGCGGCCGACACCCAGGTCCTGGGTGTGAGCATGGATAGTGCATATGCCAACAAAGCCTTCGCCGACCAAATCGGAGTAACGTTCCCCCTGCTTAGCGATTGGGGCGGAAAAGTAACTCACGAGTACGGCATCTACAAAGATCAATACCAGGCGGCACGCCGTGTGAACTTCCTGATTGGCAAAGATGGAAAGATCATGGAAGAACAGGTGGACAACGATGCCATCGATCCCAAGAAGATTGTGGATGCCTGCCAGCGTCCGACGCTAAAAAACTGATTGCGTTAACCGAATGCTTTTTCGCGTTGTCATCCTGAGCGTCGTTTTTTGACACGAAGGACCTATGCAACTAGTTGACGGTTGCACGGGTCCTTCGCTTCGCTCAGGATGACAAAGCTTTTTCGGGGTGACAAAGCTTTTCACTACGCCATTTTTTCGCTCGCCACTCATTTTTGCGTCTTCCAACTCCGCCAGTGCCAAGCACTTCCGTACCCTGGGAAACTTAACTGGCTCTATGGGGTTTAGAGAGATGTCGGTAAGATCACGACATAACGGGTTTCTTTTCCGTCAGGGGCGGGCATATGAAGACACGCAGGTTGTGGACTTGGATCTTAGTGACCAGCTTCGCGCTGTTCCTGCAGGCTTCCACGAAAGCCAACGCGCAGGATGATGATGTCCAGAATCAGGATCAAGCTCAAAGTCAAAATCCCGACCAGCCGAATCAGGACCAGAATCAAGATCAGGATCCTCCTGGCCGCGTCGCGCGCCTGAACTTCTCACAAGGCTCGATCTCATTTCGCCCGGCCGGCGAAGACGACTGGGTCTCCGGCGTGCCGAACCGTCCCATGGTCACCGGCGACGATTTGTGGGCCGATGAAGATTCCCGCGCCGAAGTTCACATCGGCTCGACTGCAATCCGTCTTGGCTCCAAGACCGGAATTACTTTCCTTACGCTCGACGATCGCACCACGCAGATTCGACTCGCGGAGGGTTCGCTGATCGTGCGCGTGCGTCATGTCGATGACGATGACAACTACGAGATCGACACTCCGAACATCGCCTTCAGCCTGCTGCAGCCCGGCGAATACCGCGTCGACGTGAGTGAAGACGGAAATCAGTCCGTCACCACAGTCTGGCACGGCCGCGGCCGCGTCACCGGCGGCGGATTCACCTACACGGTGGTCGCCAACCAATCTGCGACGTTCACCGGCAGCGATCATCTCGATTACGACGTCGCGCAACTTCCCCAGCGCGATGATCTCGATACCTGGGCCTTCGAGCGCGACGATCGCGAAGACCACTCCGACTCCGCCAACTACGTTTCCCGCGAAATGACCGGCTACGAAGACCTCGACGAATACGGCGACTGGAGTTACGTTGCCGGCTACGGCCCCTGCTGGCGGCCGCGCGCAGTTGTCGTGGGATGGGCCCCTTATCGCTTTGGTCACTGGATCTACGTTGGCCCGTGGGGATGGACGTGGGTGGAAGACGAGCCTTGGGGATTCGCTCCCTTCCACTACGGACGTTGGGCATTTGTTAACAGCGGATGGTTCTGGGTTCCAGGACCGGTCGTCGTACGTCCAGTCTGGGCGCCTGCTTTGGTGGCGTTCGTGGGCGGAGGCCCGGGCTTTCATTTCTCCGCGGGCGTTGGCGTGGGGTGGTTCCCGCTCGCTCCGGGCGAAGTTTATGTTCCTGGATATCGCGTCAGCCGTGCGTACGTCACCAACGTGAACATCACCAACACGTCGGTGAGCGTCACTCGCGTCACCAACGTTTACAACACGGTAATCGTGAACCGCAGCACGACCGTAAATAACGTCACCTACGTAAACCAGCGTGTGAATAACAGCGTGACCGTCGTTTCGCACGAGGCTTTCGTCAATGCGCGGCCGGTTGCGCAGAACGTGATGCGAGTCGATCAGAGAGAAGTCGTCGCGGCGCCGGTCACTCGCGTCGTGGCCGCGGAGCCCGTGCGCACCAGCGTGTTTGGCGCGGGACGCCCCGCTCCGGTTAAGCCGCCGTCAGCCGTGCTCAGCCGTCCAGTGGTTGCCGTCAGGACTCCTCCACCGCCTCCGCACCCCATCGAGCAGCGGCAGGCGCAGGCCGGCGGACATTTGAACCAGCAGGCGTTGGTTCGTCCGGTCGGGCCCGCGCAGCCCGCTGCGAGAAATCAAGGCGGACGCCCGGTTCCGACGCAAGACGGATTTCGTCCATTCAGCCAGCCGAACGGCAGCAACAACCAAGTCAGGCAGATGCCGCAGACGCAACCGCGAACTTACGAGCAGCAGGGAATTCCGCAGCCTGAAAACCGAGGTGTTCAGCACCCGGAGAGTCGCGGAATGCAGCCCGAGAACCGAAACGTGCCGCCGCAGGAGAATCGCAATGCCCAGCCTGCGAATCGCGACTTCAGGCCACCGCAACCAGAGCAAATGAGACAAACTCCGCCAGAGCCAGTGAGGCCGGCTCCGCAAGAGGCGCATCCGCTGGTTCGCCCGACCCCACCAGTACAGGAGCGGAACCAGCAACAGGAACAACAGCAGGAGCAGAAGTTCAATCAATGGCACCAGCAGCAGCCGTCAGCGCCGCCGCGCGAGCCCTCGCACCCCGCACCGCCGCCGCGACAGGACAACTCTAAGAAAGGGCATTGACGCTGACGCGGTGATTACGATGTGATAAGTTCGCAGGAGATGCGCTTGCGGACTCACACAACTCATAGAGCCAACGCCGGGAGAATCACAACCTCTCCCGGCGTAGTCTTTTCCGGCCCAGCAGCAGAGCCGCGCCCCACGCGATGACGGCAACTCCAATGACCGAAGCCAAGAGCACCGCGATCAATTGGATGGATATCCTGTGGCTGGTATTGCTCGCTGCACTGGCCCTGCTGCCGCCGGTGCGCGAGTACCACAAGCAATTCATCCTCCTTGCTTTTGGCGTTCTACAGTTAAACGAGAGTTGGCTGGTCGCCCACATGCCCAAGCGCGGCCCGGTCTATCTTGTGATGCTCAAAATCGCGCTGGCCACGCTGCTCATCGATCACACCGGTGAAATCCCCATCAACAGCTATTACTATCCCATCTACTATTTGCCCGCAGTCACCGCCGCGGAATACTTCGGTCCTTGGGCCACATTGTTCTGGACCTCGGTGGCGTCGGCCGCCTATTGTTCCTATCTCTATCCTGCGTTGCAGGAGTTCGTAATTGCGCCGGAGGACTACGAGCGGCTCGCCATCCGCATCGTCTTTTTCTTTCTTGCGGCCATGGTAGTCAACCGCTTTGTCATTGAGGGCCGACGCCAGACGCAGCGCTACCAGGAACTGGCAGAGACTCTCGCCGAAACCAACCGCCGCCTGGAGCAGGCGCAGGCCGAGGCGCGCCGTTCCGAGCGCCTGGCCGCGCTGGGCCAGCTTTCCGCCGGACTCGCCCACGAAATCCGCAACCCCCTTGGGGTGATCAAAGGATCGGCGGAGATGTTGACGCAAAAACTGGGAGATTCCAATCCGCTGGCGACGGAACTCTCCGGGTACATCTCTACCGAGACTAACCGTCTCAGCGCGCTGGTCACTCGCTTTCTTGATTTCGCCCGGCCTCTGCACGCCGACCTGACGCCGCGAGATATCACCATTGTCCTCGACCGCGCTCTGAACGATGTCTCCCAGTTGTGGAAGCGGGCTCCGATTCGCGTCGAGAAAGAATACGACCCCGACCTGCCGCTCGTTCCCCTGGACGAAAGCCTGTGCGAGCAGGCATTCGTGAACCTCGTACAAAACGCCTACGATGCGATGGGCGCCAGCGGCGGCGTGCTGCGCGTTCAGGCGCGGAAGTCGTCGGCGTGGATGCGCGATGCCGGTCGTGTGCAGGGCGTCGAGTTGCGCATCGACGACACCGGCCCGGGCATTCCGCCGGAGTTGCGCGAACAAATCTTCAATCCGTTTGTGACCACCAAGAAAAGCGGCGTAGGCCTGGGATTGTCCATCGTCTCGAAAATTATTGATGGACATCACGGCACAATCCGCATCGAAGTTGCGAGCAATCCCGCCGGCGACGGCGCGAGCGGTGCGGAGCAATCACGCACAGCAGGCCCAGGCGCCCATTTTGTAATATTTCTCCCCGCCGCCAGTAACAAGACTGCCGTGGGAGAGACGGCTCATCTGGTGATCTCGTGAGAAGCGCAGCATCGAGGACAACGCGAACATGCCGGCAATTCTGATCGTCGAAGATGAGGCCAAAATGCGCCGCCTGCTCGAATTGAATCTCGGCGACGATGGGTTCACCACCTTCTCCGCCGAAGACGCCGAAACCGGACTCAAATTGCTGCGCGAAAATTCCATCGACCTCGTCCTCACCGACCTCAAACTCCCCGGCATGAACGGACTGGAATTTCTGCAAAGCATCAAGCGTCAGAATGCCGCTCTGCCCGTCGTTGTGATGACTGCCTTCGGCAGTGTGGAAACCGCGGTCGACGCCATGAAGGCCGGGGCCAGCGACTACGTATTGAAGCCGTTCTCGCTCACCGAAATGCGGATGGTCATCCACAAAGAATTGGACGTCCGCAACCTGCGCGAAGAGAACCGGTCTTTACGGGAGGCGTTGGGCAAGCGTTATTCTCATCCCAACGTCGTGGCCCGCAGTCCCAAAATGCAGGAAGTCCTGGCCACGGTGGAACGCGTTGCCCCCACCAATTCCACCGTGCTTCTGGGCGGCGAAAGCGGCGTCGGCAAAGATTTGATCGCGCGCGCCATTCACGAAAAATCGCGCCGCGCCTCCGGCCCGTTTATCAAAATCAACAGCTCGGCGATTCCTGAAAATCTTCTGGAGAGCGAATTGTTCGGCTTCGAAAAAGGAGCCTTCACCGGAGCTGTCGCCAGCAAGCCAGGGAAGTTCGAACTCGCGGATAAAGGAACGCTCTTCCTCGACGAGATCGGCGACGTGCCCCCTGCGATTCAAGTGAAATTGTTACGCGTGCTGCAAGAGCGCGAGTTCGAGCGCCTCGGCGGAACTCGCACGCTGAAGGTCGACGTGCGCCTCATCGCGGCCACCAACAAAGACCTGCGCCAGGCGCTTGAGCAAGGCACCTTCCGCGAAGATCTTTACTACCGGCTGAATGTTGTCCCCATCGACATCGCGCCCCTGCGCGAGCGCAAGGAAGACATCCCCGATCTCGTGAACCTGTTCATCAAGCGCTTCACCGGAGAATCCGGCAAGCCTGTCGAAGGCATCACGCCTGAGGCCATGCAGATTCTCGTCAACTATCATTGGCCCGGAAATGTTCGCGAATTGCAGAACATCGTGGAACGCGCATGCGCGTTGGCCAAAGGAAATGTTCTTGACCGAGGCGACATCCACATCGACGCGCGACCCACGAAGGCGGCAAACGGTCCCGGCGGATTCCTTCCCGACGGCATGACACTGGAGCAGTGGGAAGATGAGATGGTGCAGGAAGCCCTGCGCCGCGCCAATGGCAATAAGAGCCAGGCCGCCCGCCTCCTAGGTCTCTCCCGCAACGCGCTGCGCTACCGTCTGTCCAAAATCGGTATCGCGGACGACGCCGCCGAGAAAGAAGCGTGACGTATGGTTCTTATTGCTGGCATCATCACAAAATAAGGCTGCCCCACTCTTCGCGCATTTCGAAGAGTGGGCACTACGGATGCCGGCACAACCGGATTCGCTTTTTACTACCAACGCACAGCACAGGGTCCACTCTTCGAAAATCGTGAAGGGTGGGGCAGCCAAACGTTGGGATGACCCCATCGAAAAAAGTGGACACCCCTATTCCTTCGTGATACTTCGTGTCCTTCGTGGTTCATGACTTTTGTCTACTGGCGTCCCAGCGCTATCCTGAGGAAGTTTGGCAAACCGCTTTCGGCAGTAACAGCAACAAGCCCCGATTCATAATCGGGGCTTTGCTGTGTCGCGGGTTTTTCACAGCCTAGATATTCACGCGCCCGAGGCCCGAAACGACCTCGCGCCGCCGCACTGGCCGAAAACCACCACTCTTGGCTGAGGTCGGCCAAATCGAGAGAAATCCGCAGAACCCAACATTCGATCTTTGACGTCGATCGCTGAAAACAAACGAGTTGTAGTACCGGATACCCACCCTCTTTGGCAGAGCAGTTGCCTCTGTCATGACAGAGGGATTCTCATACGTACGCATTGATATCGCTAGGTTCGGTAGGCAAGAAGGTGGTTATGAAAAACAGGCTCATATCAAGTTTCGCAGTATTAGCTTTAGCGCTTTCGGGGGCGCTCTCGATCAGTGCCCTGGCGCAAACGACCGACGAAACTCCCGCGCCCTCGGACCAGCCCAGCGCGCCCATGGAAATTGGCGAGCAGCCAAACTATTCTCAGCCGAATAACGGTCAGATGGGATATCCGCAACCGGGCGAAACCCCCGGTCCGAATGCAGGATCGAATGACACGCCGAACGATGCGCAGCCTACCGAGGCTCAACCGGGAGGACCGGAAGGTGAAGCTCCGGCGCAGACCGATCAGGGCGTCGCCCGCATCAGCTTGATTCATGCCGACGTTTCCACGCAGCGCGGCGATTCCGGAGATTGGTCAGCAGCCACGTTGAATCAGCCGGTGATGACTGGCGACAAGATTTCTACCGCCGACAACGCCCGCACCGAACTACAGCTCGACTACGCCAACATTCTTCGCCTCGGCCCGAATTCGCAGGCCAACATGGCGAACCTCACGAGAACAAATATCCAGATCCAGTTGGCCCAGGGTATCGCGGACTATAGCGTTTCGAAAGACAGCGAGGCCGAACCCGAGATCGATACTCCGAACGTCACTATTCATCCCGCGCATCATGACGGCGTCTTTCGCATCGAAGTGCGGCCCGACGGTGACACGGTCGTGATCGTACGTTCCGGCCAGGCGCAGGTCGCCACTCCGCAGGGCAGCACGGAAGTCAACGCCGGAGAAATGGCCACCGTGCGCGGCGACAGCGAGGAAGCGCAGTACAAGATCTCGCAAGCCCCCGATCGCGACGATTGGGATCGCTGGAACGCCGACCGCGATCACATGATTGAGAACGCGAATTCCTGGCACCACACCAACCGCCGCTACACGGGTGCGCAGGATCTCGACGCTTACGGTAATTGGCAGAACGTTCCCGACTACGGCGATGTATGGGTTCCGAACGAGCCCGATGGCTGGGTTCCGTATCGCGACGGCAATTGGGTTTGGGAGCCCGTCTACGGCTGGACGTGGGTTGGGTACGAGCCTTGGGGTTGGGCGCCTTATCACTACGGCCGCTGGTTCTTATACGGCAGTTCGTGGGCATGGTGGCCTGGTCCGGTGTATGTAGGCTACAACCCGTTCTGGGCGCCGGCATACGTGTCGTTCTTTGGTTGGGGCGGCGGTTTCGGCTTCGGCGTTGGCTTTGGCGGTTGGGGCGGCTTCGGCTGGCTTCCCATCGGTCCATGCGATTATTTCCATCCGTGGTGGGGTGGATACGGCGGACGCTTTGGCTGGGTTGGCGGTGATCGCGGTGGTTGGGGCGACGCTCGCTGGGGCGGTTATGGACGTTACGGTGGCATCGCGCCGCTGCATGGCGGAATGCGGTACTCGAATATCGCGAACCTACATTATGCACGCATAGGCCGGGCGATGTCGGCAGTGAACGCGGAGCGCTTCGGCGCAGGGCGCTTGTCAGCGATGGCCGCGAACCGCGCCCAGATCAGCGGAGCGCGCATGATGGCAGGCAATCTGCCTGTGGTGCCTTCACGCGCGAGCTTGTCGGCAAGCGGCCGCGCGGCCGCGCCATCTACGATGCGCAACACCGGTTCACAACATTTCATGGGATCGGCGCGCAGCAACATGATGCGCCCTGCGTCATTCCAGCAGCAGACTGCAAGCCTGCGGCAAACGATGCAGCAAAATCACGTCGGCGCGATTCCGGCTGGCGGGCGCTCGGGAGGAGGCCAATTCGCCTCAGCTCGAGGCACTATGCAAAGACCGGGCGCCGGTTTCCAGAACAATGGACGGGCGACGAACAACCCCGCGATGCGCAGCGCCGGCAACCAGCAATCGTATGGAAACCGGTCATTCACGCCGCCGAATAGCAGCATGCGTTCCACGAACCCGGCAAATTCGAGCAGGAGCATTGGATCTTCAAACATGGGTTCTGCAAGCAGGGGTTCCTCGAATATGAACTCGAGAAACGGCTCGGCTTATCCGAGTAGCGGCTCGAGGAATTATTCCGGCTACGGTGGATTCCGCCCATTTACGCCGCCTGCCAGCAGCCAGGCCTCACGAGGCGGCGCGTATAGCGCCGGGTCTAACAGCGGCAGACCTTATAGCGGCGGATCTTACGGAGGGTCGAACCCGTCTGCGGCCCGCGGCGGCAACAGCGGCAGCTATTGGAACCGGACCGCTCCGAGTTCATCAAGTTCGATGGGTGCGCGCGGCAACAGTTCGAACGCAGGATCGGGCAGCTACGGGCGTGGATCATCTCCATCCTCTTCCCGCCCGCAGTTGGATATGCGGCAGCCGATCGCGCGTTCCCCTTCTGGCAGCTACGGCGGGTACTCGCGCCCGTCTAGTCCCGCCTATGGCAGCAGCTACGGCGGAAATTCGCGTCCATCGAGCCCTGCGTATGGCGGCTCGCGCGGCGCATCTCCGAGCTACGGTGGATCGTCGAGCTACGGAGGATATCGCGGCGCCCCAAGTTCTCCGAGCTATGGCGGTTCTCGAGGAGCGCCCAGCTACGGTGGCTCGCGTGGTGCGCCGAGTTACGGCGGAGGCGGACACTATTCGGCGCCGAGTGGTGGTGGCCATTACTCCGGTGGCGGTGGCGGCGGACGCTCCTATGGCGGCGGGGGCGGTCACAGCGGCGGAGGTGGTGGACACTCGGGCGGCGGAGGCGGCGGCCATTCTGGCGGCGGAGGACATAGCGGAGGTCACCACTAAAAAGCTTGGAGACGCTACGTCTCTGAGGGAAGCAGCAACTTGATGTACCAAAAGTTGTTGTCGATGCAGTGAAGAAACAGAGGCGGGAAGGGCGTGCCTCACCGCACGCCCTCTCTGTTTCTTACAACGTTTCCAAGTTGCAAAGGTTCAAAGATTTTCTAGGGTGAATAGCTTAACGGTTGAGCCAAGCGATTCGCCACGTGGGAATCTTGACGCGTTGATTCTCACGGTCTTGCGTAGGCCGGGCTGTCCGGTTCGGGGCGGTCGTAGTCCCGGCCGTATTTGTTTTTGTGGGCAAGCGCGAGGTCTGATTCAGCTAGATTGAAAGTCCCCAGCGATGTCGCGCCGGGACCGATTGTGACTTCGCGGCTCAGGGCGTGAAGTTCGTCAGGTGCAACCGAACTGTGAAATATCTGCAGGTCGTAACGGCCCGCCGGAACGTCAGGAATCGTAAGGTCTCCGTGAGAGTCCGAGGTGGCATAGTAAGGCGTTGCCACTGCGATCACTACGGCACTCATTTCAGCGTGGATACTGCAAAAGATGAAAGAGACGCCAGGCTTATCGAACTGGACGAAGCGTGTTGTCCCGCTTTCATACAGGCCCAGATCGAAGCGCTTTCCCTCGAACAGCGAAAATACATTGTGAAAAAACGGATCACGGTTGGGAAATTCCACTTTGCCGCCAACCGGAATTACCAGAAGCGACGGATGGAAGCTCTTGTTTTTCTGCACCAGTTGCGGGATGTGTGAGGGATCCTGGCGCGGGGGCGGCTCGAACGGTCCTCCCACAGGAGTCAACCAGATGACCGCTTTCGACGCGTTTGCAACGGAATGACCATTTTTGGTGAGCTCGACGCGAGCCTTGAGAGCCGACTGCTGCGCCGACGCGCATAACGCCGACAGTGCCAGCAGGGTGAAGAGCAACCGTCCGCGATGGATGAAGTAATTCAAAATAGAATTCCTATCGATAGGTTGACCTGATTGACGACGCTGCTGTTGCTATAGACGGGAAAGGTGCGCAAACGTCTGAGCTCGGCAGAAAGGAGCAGGTCGGAGCGAGGGCGAAAAACCACATTCGCCAGAGCGCCGCGATTGCGTCCAAAAATTTCTCCCAGATTATTCTGATCGGTGGCGAAGCCGCGCGCGTCGCCGGCAAAGGCGTTGTCTTCGGCGAATACGCCATTGAACTCGACCTTCGGAGTCGCCTGGAATTTCAATTGCGCCCATCCGCCTGCGGTGTTGAGGCCGCGGATGGGAGTGACCGGCGATCTGGGATCGCCGCCGTACAGGATGGAAGTTCCGATGGCGCCGCCCAATCCGCCGATGCCGCGACCGCGATAAAACTCACCGGATAAAGCGAGGCGGGACAGAAGAGGAATCTGCCAATCGGCCATCCCGGCCCAGGCGTCGACATAACGGTCCCACGTCCAGTCCTGGCGGCCGTAATAGCCGGCGACACCAAAGCTGAGGGGACGCTCGTGCACTGGACGCGACCAGGCCGTACGGTAGCCATAGGCAGGCTGTCCGGAGAGTTCGCCAGCTTGCGGCGTGCGAAGGAACCGGTTGCCGTAAGGATATTGCCAATCCAGATTGTCGAGAATTCCTGCCTGCATGGTTACGGTTTGCTGATCGGAGATAGCGAAGCGGTGCTCGATGCGGAGTTGCGGCGTCCAGGCCCAGAGGTTTCCGGCGAAGGCGAACGTGGGAGTAGCGAGCGACGCGAAGGAAGTGGGGGAGAGCGGCGAGATGAAGAGCGAATCCTGGCCCGCAACAACCGAGGTGTGTGCCCAATCGAAGCGCACACTGGCGGTCTGCAGGCGCGCGATTCCGAAGTTGACGCCGTTGCCGGTCGCGGGAAATCCTCCGGCGAAATCGAGTTGCACATCGGCGGATGTATGTGCCCCAGCGACGTTAGGGCCGAAGATTTCGAGACCGATTTCGGACTGGCGCAGCGTCGCGCCAAGAGTGCTAGAGGGCCAGCCCGGCGGGACTGGCTGGGCATAGTCTGGGAAGTCCAGATTGTCGGAGTTGCCGAGATTGCGGAAGGCGTTCATCAGAACGATGCCATGCAGGCGGGCACGATATTTGGAAGCGCTCTCGACCTTGGTTTGATATTGTTCATCGATTTTCGAGCCGAGCAGCGAAGTGTTTTCTTCCAGCTTCTGGACGCGTTCTTCGAGTTGGGTTGAACCCTGAACCGCGTTCGGGGCGCCTGATGCGGCGCCAGATTCATTTTCCAGCGAAGCGGATTGTGCCGCGGCCACCGCGGACTGTGCGCCGGTGGAGATCGCAGGCCGATCCAGCAGAGCGCGCGTGGCTCGCAGGTCCTGGCGCAGTTGATGCATTTCAGCTCGCGTATCGGCACTTTCGGCACGCATCTGCTCCACCAGAGTTCGAAGTTGGCGGACCTGCTCTTGCAAGTCGCGCACTGCGCTGGCGCTCGGGTCAGTCGTGGCGCCGGTAGTCGCGGGGGAATCCTGCGCGCGGCCGAACGCGCAGCAGAAAACAAAGGCGGCAACCGCCAATGCGGCCCTGCGAACCGCGGAAGTCCTATGACTCTTCACAGCGTCCCTCCTACCGGGGGTCAGGCACATGAAGAGAAAGAAGCGTGCCTATGGGCCCGGGTGCGAAATCGAATTCTGGGTGGCTTCATCCCGCTGAGCGGGCACAAGAGAAGGCACGTCCACACTGGTCCCGTCGGAGCTGCGGGAGGCATCTTGCATGCGCCCAGGCAGCACGATGCGGAACACGGTCATGCGCTGGGGCGTGCGTTCCGTAACAATTTCTCCGCCGTGATCTTGCACGATTTTCTGCACCACCGCTAGCCCCAGCCCGGTGCCGTTCTCCTTGCCGTAGCTGACGAAAGGATGGAACAGCCTGTCGCGGATGGAATCGGCGATGCCGGGACCGTTATCGGCGACCGACATAGTAATGGAATCGTTGCCTTCCGCGGCGGTGACCTCGACGATGCCGCCCACTGGCGGAGCCGCTTCACAAGCATTCAACAGCAAGTTGTATAAGGCGCGTTCCAGTTTGCGCTGGTCGAACCACCCTGAAACATGCGCGCCGCACACCACATGGATGGACCGGTTGTGATGGCGGGGATGCAAACGGACGGCCTGTACGGCCCGCTGGATGGTTTCCGAAACGTTGCCGTAAGAGGGACTCAACGATTCGCGGGTGCGGGCGAATTCGAGTAGGGAATCGATGAGATCGGTCATCAGATTCACGCCGGAACGAACTTCCTGATAGAGTTCCTCGCGCTGAGGCGTCGTGAGATGGCTGTCGACGAGGAATTCCGAGTTGGCGACGATGGCCGCAAGGGAGTGGCGGAGATCATGGGAAATGGAACTGGCCATGCGCCCGATGGTGGCCAATTGCTCGGATTCGAGCAGGTCGCGCTGTGTCTTGAGAAGGCTGGCGCGCATGCGGTCGAAGGCGCTGGTCAATTCCGCTACTTCATCTCCGCCGCGCCGATCCAGCGGATGGTGGAAGTCACCGCCTTCCAGTGCGCGTACGCCGGCGACCAGACTGCCGAGAGGCCGCGTGAAAGTATGGGAGATAAAGAATACCAAGCCGCTTCCCACCAGAATTGCAGCTAAGCCCAGAAGAACCAGATAACGATTGAGTTGAGCCACAAACTTCGTTGCCTGATCGTAGGAACCAAGGACGCTCAATCGCACCGGCACCTGGCGAGAGCCCGAGAGAACGAGGGAAGTGGCTAGGAAGCGTTCGCTTCCGATCTCGATGTCCCGTGGATCGTCATGGGCGGAGCCGGTAATCAGATCCTTAACACTGCCGACCTGCATCTGTGCATGAGTCAGGGTGGTGCCAACGATTTCGTTTCCGCAGGAAAACGCGACTTCACTGCCGGCCACCTTGCTGACCTGGCGGGCCAGACGATCGTTGATCTCGTAACCAATTACCAGGAACCCGAGTAGAGTTCCCTCGGTTCGAGTGCCGGCATAGATGGGCTGGATGAACGTCTGGTAGAGGTGATGATCTCCCGACCACCAGTGGCTGGATTCTCCTCGATCTTCGTCGAGTGATTGATGGAAATATTTTTCGGCAGCCTCCCGAGTGAATCCCGGAGTCTTGGTGTGAAGCGCGACGACGCGGCCCCTACGATCGACCAGCACAAAAAGATCGCTGGCTGCGATCTGGGAAATATCCTGCGACGCGTCCTGGATGGTCAGAGGGTGGGCGCTGGTCATGATGGCGCGCGTATAGGGCAGGTCGGCGAGCAGAGCCACGTCATTGGTCAGCATGGTTTCGCGTTCATGCTGGAAGTTCTGGAAGGCATCCACTGAATTGCGCAAATTGACCGCGATGCTTTGCCGGACGTTGTTGCGAATGCTGCGCTGGACAAGAAGAAGGCTAGTGGTGGTGAGCGCCGCGGTAATCAGCAGCATCGAGAGCAAAAAGCGAGTTCGCAGGCGCAGGCGAGGCAGAGTCGCAGCGCTGGGTTCTGGCGCAGCACGATGGGCCACGGGTTCAGTAGACGGCTTCACGAGAATCAGCGAACGAACTTGTACCCCATGCCATGTACGGTGCGGAAGTGTACGGGGCTGGACGGGTCTTTCTCCAGTTTCTGGCGAAGTTTGAGTATGTGGTTGTCGACGGTACGGGTGGACGGATAGTTCTGGTAGCCCCAGACTTCGTTGAGCAGTTCGTCGCGGCTGATAACCCGGTCGGCGTTCTGCACCAGGAATTGGAAGGTCTTGAATTCCTGGGCGGTCAAAACGACAACATTGCCATCGCGCTTGACTTCCATCTTCTTGAAGTCGGCGGTGATGCCATCAAAGTTGACCAACTGAACGTCGGGAGTGCGGGCAGTGTGGCGAAGTGCGGCCCGGACGCGCGCTAGGAGTTCCCGAGGACTGAAAGGCTTGGTCACGTAGTCGTCCGCGCCTAGTTCGAGCAACAAGACCTTGTCGGAGACATCGCTCGCCGCGCTCAGGACGACGATGGGAAGGGTCGGGGCCAGCGCCTTGACCTCTTTGCATACGTCGCGGCCGGAAACCTTAGGGAGACGAAGGTCGAGGACGATCGCGGCTGGCGGCGCAGCCTGGAAGCTGTCGAGGGCGGAACGACCGTCGGACTGGATTTCGACTGCGTAGCCCTCGGTTTCAAACAACCGACGAAGAGCCTTTTGGACCGCCGGGTCGTCTTCCACGACCAGGATGCGACCGGCAGGCTTGGCGGACGTGGGCGGGTTGACTGCTCGTGCAGCGCTGAGCGGAATAGCAAGATTCCCCATAAATAGTTTGTCCTGTCCGAGGGAAAAACCTCCGGGCCCAAACTAACTCCCGGAAGTAGATCGACCTCTGAAGCTTACAATGATTTGACGACTGATTTGCCCATTTAAATGCTTCTTTTGACATTCTTTTTACAACTTCAAATCGGGGTCAATTGTCGCCGCGGAAATCGACTTGCATAGGCGGGCTGGTATTGAGCGGGGGATTCCGACCGCATGCCGAGCGCTGGGAGCGAATCGTCCTGTCGTAAAATTGAGCCCTTGCCTGGCCAAACGAAACTAGACCGTCTTGTGGTGGTGTTGGTGCGCCCACGCAACCCTTTGAACATTGGGGCCGCCGCTCGTGCCATGAGCAATTTCGGAGCTCACCGGTTGCGGCTGGTAAATCCTTACGCGGCGGGCTTTCGGGAAGCGCGATCCGCGGTCGGTGCGTCAGAGTTGCTTCAGGAGGCAGAAGAGTTCAAGACGGTTGCCGAAGCCGTCGCGGACTGCGCTCTGGTCGTGGGAACGACCGCGGTGCGCAATCGGGTGTTGGCCCAGCCGGTGCGGCGGCTGGACGAGGCCGCCGGTCAAACAGTGTGGACTCAACTTCAGACTGAACGAGTCGCGTTGCTGTTCGGCTCGGAAAAAATTGGTCTTACCAACAAAGACTTCAGCCACTGTCACTGGTTACTGAACATTCCTACGAGCCAGCAAAACATTTCCATGAATTTGGGGCAGGCAGTCGCGGTTTGCCTCTATGAGTTGGCGCGGGACACTTCGGTGACGCCGTCGGCCGAAGAATTCGAACCCGCCAGCGCGGGCGCGTGCGAGCAGATCACGGAGGGATTGCTCGAGGCGCTGCGAATGAGCGGCTACGTGAAACCGGGGACAGACGCCATGTTTGAGAAGAAAGCCCGGCGGCTGATCCTGCGTTTCCGGATGGAAGCCTACGACGCCAAACTGCTGCTGGGAATGGTGAGGCAGATCGTGTGGAAGTTGCAGCAGGCGGACAAGCGCTAGCGGGTTACCGGTTCGGCTGATGCTTGGATTCCGCTTCGCTTGAAGCGAAACTGGATGAGCCACGTGCTGGGGGAAGGCTGAGGAGCGAATTCCCAGCGCTGCGCCGCTTTCAGAGCCAAACTGGCGAAGTATCGGCTCGGTCCCGGAGTTTTCAACCTCGCCGCTGTAACTTTGCCCGATGGATTCACTTCGACTCGCGCAGTCACCTTGATGGTCCCATGGATGGTGTTGCGCGAGTTCTGAGAAACGTCGGGGATCACCTGGTGGGCGACTCCCTCTTCGGAGGCCACGGGTCGCCTCGGAGTTCGCGCTGGCTCTTGAACTGCCGGGTTGGGCTTAGGTGTGGGTGGAGGTTGCGATGCGGTCTGAGGCTTAGCTTGAGGCGCGGTTTGCTCGGTCGTGGTGGCGGGCGCAGTTCCACTCTTGCCGCGCGAAAAGAACACGATCAGCGCGACTACCACGGCAATAATCAGCAGGGCAGCGGCGATGGGGCCGCGTTTTACGGGACTGGGTGGAGGCGGAGGTAGTGGTGGCGCGACGGGAACAGAGCGCGCCGCAGGCTGCAGCCGCGCTTGGATCTCGGCGATGGAGCAGCGCCGCTTTGGGTCAAGATGCAGACACTCGCGCGCGATGCCGCGGAACGGTTCGGGAACAGTCCCCGGCACATCACGGCCGGCAGGCGACGCATCATCGACGAAAGCAACGTTCTGCGTGAGAGCAGCGACCAGAGTGACGCCGACCGACCAAACGTCGCCCGCGGGCGAGATGATTCCCGCCGCCGTTTCGGGCGCATCGTAAGCGTCACGCCGCCTGAACCCGGAATTCGACTCCGTGATCGGAATGATTTGATCGGTGGAGAGCTTCAATTGATCGCCGCTGGCCAGCACGTTGGAGGGCTTGATGCGTCCATGCACGAATCCCTTGCTATGCAGGTAAGACAGCGCGTCCAGGACTGGGGGCAGCAGTTCCGTGACTTCGGCGTGCGCCAGCGGCCGCTGAGGGAGAATCTGGGATAGATCTTCCTCGGCACATTCCATGACAACGTAGAGGAACGGCGCACCGTCGAAGCGGAAGCGGCCCGATTCGTAAATGCGAATGAGGTGAGGATGAGAAAGCTGGGCGGCGGCGGCCCAATGCGAAAGCTGGCGCTCGGCCTGAGGGCCGTCGGCGGAGATCAGCTTGATCGCGGCCTTGGAGGATGGCTGTCCGGGCCTCTCGGTGAGAAAGACGGCGCTGTGATCAGAGCCGCCCAGCCACTGTCGAAGCGGAAATTTTCCGTCGACCGTTCGGCCTGCCCACGTTTTCCAAAGCCCAGGATTACTCATGCTCCGCTACCCGCGAACGAACATTCTATGCCATTGTTAAAAAACGGGTAAACACGCGGAGGTTCGCCGCGGCGATGGCGGGTGGACAGGGACCAGTGGGCAGAGACCAGTGGCCAGTGGCTAGTGGCCAGTGATCAGTAAAATCAGCATTGCTGTTTTTGACTGATCACTAACCACTGCCCACTAGCCACTGGTTTTTTCACCTGCTTTTGTAGCTGAAAGTCACCTTCGTCTCTTCATTCAATACGAGTGGCCGGACGAAACTGAACGAACTGCCGGTGCGCGGCACGTCGATGGCTACCGGCAACACGCCCGCAACCTTGCGCTGCAAGTTGACTACGTTGGCGGAGGCATTTTGCTGAGTCGAGTTTTTCGAGAGCTGTTTCAGTTCCGTGTAATCGCGGCCATTCAGCGCCGGCGCTTCTGCGGTGACAGTTACAGTCTCTGCGACATTGCCGATGCCGAGGGCAAAGCTGTAGGTCGAGGGACGTTCGGCATCGTAAACTGCGTCGCGCACTGCGGTCTTGAAGCCAGGAGAGGCGGCCGTGATTTTTATTCTTCCTGTGCGCAGGTTGGACACAACCCAGCGGCCCATCTGATCGGTAACGGTTGACATGGAAAACCCATTATCGGGCTGCGTCACTGTGATGCGCGCGTTGGGAATGACTGCGCCACTCTGATCCGCAAGAATGCCGCCCAGTTGTCCGGGAAGCAGCGCGCCCATGCTGACCTGACTGGCGAGTTGCTCTTCTCGGCTTCCTTCGTACGGATAGGAAACCGTATCGGCGCGAAAAGCCGGAGGTACACGATCGGCGGCAATCACGTCGCCTCCGAAATCCTTCACCTTGTATTGCTCGGGCAGGAAGACTTCCCAATTCAACAGGCTGATGGGAATGTCCATGCTGGGAAGACTGAGATCGGCGCCGCCTTTCTTCGCGAAGGGTGCGCCCGAATGCATGAATACGAACGAGACGACATACGAATCGGTGGGACGAAATCCGGGACGCAAGAGGGGCACGCGGCTTCCGTCGGGACCTTGCACCGGCTTCACCCGCTCGCCGCCAACGTCTGCCGATAGGATGGTAACACCCGCGGGCAGCGCGACTTTCAGGAACGGTTGCGCCTGGTTTTTGACGATCAGCTTCACTTCGGTCAGCGACTTGCCCTCGGAAGTGACCAGCGTGGTGATGACCGCGCTTTCGGCCTCTGCTGCGAGCACACTGCCGTCCGGGAAGCGCACCCATTGCAGAGCCAGTGTCGGATCCTCGGCAGGTTGCTTGTGATAGCGGAATGCCGCTTGTGGTGGATAGTGCGCAAGTGAACGCAGATAGGGGCTCGCTTCTTTCACGTCCATGCGTTTCAGGCCACCACCCTCGGTCGTGGTCAGTTCCATGGCCCCAGCGCCCTCGACCAGCACCTCTCCGGTCTCGCGTTGTGCTCCCTTAAACGTGAGGAATGGGGCATCGGCCTTGGCGCCGTTGATGGAGCGCTCCATAGAGATGAGGAATTGCTGGCTGCGTTGCGCGGGCGCATTTACCTTCAGCGTTAAAACCCCAGATTGAGTTTCGGTGGAATCGAGCGTGGCGCCGGTCACTCCCGTGACTTCGTATCCCGCGGGGAGTTCAACCTGGAATTGCGAAGGCTCGCCCTGCACCACCGTGATGTCGGCGAGCACGGCTACGCGCATCTCTGCCTCGCTTACCGAGACCAGCGTCTTGGCGTCGGAGAGGAACCGCACTTCACGAGGGACGGTTGGAGCAACGGTTTCACGGGTCTGCCACCAGATGTTGGCGGGCTGCCCTGGCACGAGCGTGGCTTCGATCGCGGTATGTCCATTCTGAGATTTGCGGCTGGTAATGATGCCGGGGCTGATGTTCGCGAAGGTGTGGTCACCGGGAATCACCAGCGCGAGCTGCACGCTGCCCGCGGCCGGAACTGGCAGGCTGAAGGAAGCGCGTCCGGCTTCGATTCTCAGCGGGAGGCCGGTGTCGAGTGCGATGGAAAATTCGCCCGGTCCCGGTAGCAGCGCCGTGTGCGTTCCGTTCTCCTGCAGCAGAGCGACTCCCTTGCCGTTTTGGTGTGCATCGAGAACCGTCATTCCGGTGGTCAGCGGAACCTTGCTCACGCCTTTACGGAAAACTTCTCCTTCGAGTTGCACGGTTCCGCGCACGCCGTCATTTTCGATGTGCAACGCCATGTCGGCATGTTTGACGGAATAGGGAAGAGGTGCGATTTCCGGATGCTTAGTAGGCTTCGCCGCAAGTTCGACCAGCTTGTTGTATTCGTCGAGGGTCAGCGTCACATTGCCCGGATCGGGCAAGGGCAGCGTTGATTTCTCTTCAGCCGCGCACATGCAGCAAAGTAACAACACCACAAACATGTTTTTCATCGCACACCTCCCTTTTTGTCACGCTGAAAGTTGAACTCTGCGGCGGGAAACTGATTCTCGCTGGTGAGCTCGGAAACCAGGAAAATCGACGGACCAAACGCGGGGAACGAGACATTGATCGGCAGAATGCCGGTTACTTTTCCGGCGGACGATTTCGCCTTGAAGGAGTCGAGAAGAGCCTGGGTGGCATCCTTCTTTTCCTTGCTGTCGCTGGCTTGCAGTTGGGCGTAGTTTTCGAGTCGGTCGAAGTTTCGTCGCGTGTCGACGGGCCCAGTCGCTGCTTTCGTTACTATTCCCCCGGTTCCACTAGGCGGTTCCAGCACCGCGGACACTGGATTCTGATATTCCTGCGTGTGAAATGTTCCGGGTTCT
Organism: uncultured Acidobacteriaceae bacterium; assembly: GCA_937879855.1. Lineage (GTDB taxonomy): Bacteria > Acidobacteriota > Terriglobia > Terriglobales > Acidobacteriaceae > Sulfotelmatobacter. The sequence goes on from CALFMO010000068.1 coordinate 49,008, forward strand.
GCTGAAACGCGGAACAGCGGCGGATAGTACAGCAACAGGCCGGTGCGGGAGATTGGCAGATCGAGCGCCGGCAGCGTTACCTTCTCGCGGCCTTTATCGTTCCAAGCCGTCGCTCTGGTGAGATACAGAATTTCAACCGCGAATGCGGGCGCGTCGTCACCGCCGCGCGATTTTTCCAGCGGCAACAGCAGGCTTCCATCGGGCGACTGGCCCGGACGAATCGGCCGTCCTGCCAACGTAACGCTCCACACTGTTGCTCCCGTGGGTAGCGTAACTTTCACAAAGTTCCTCTGGTTGTTGCGAACCGCGTAACGCGCCTGCACTAACTCCTTGCCATCGGCGCTCATCAGCACTTGGTAGCGGGCCTCTTCGACGTTGGCCATGAGAACCGCCTGCTGGTCGTAGCGCGCGACGTTAACGCTTAAGGAGCGCGTCGCGCCCGCTTCTCCCGAACGGGCACGAAACGCTACCAGCGCCGGCGATTGGCGGTTGGCGACCATTTCACCGAGATCGGTGGCGTCGGCATCCTCAAGACCTTGGGCTTTCTGATCTTTAATTTCGCCGGCTCCTAAAATTTCAACCGCTACGCCGCCAGTATCGCGTTCCGTGTTCAGCAGTCGCAGCAGCGGAATGTCGATGATCCCGTCGCGTGGAAGGCGAGTCTCGCCGTTGATGACGAAGCGTGCGCTGTGCTCGACTGGCTCCAGGAAGCTGACGTCGAGCTCGCCGTTTTTCATCTCCCAATCGGCGACCATTGCGCCGAAGACATAATTGATCGTTACTTTTTCTGGCAGCTGGATACGCACCTCGCGAGCCGCTCCCTGCACGATCTCGAAGTTCGCTTCCGCATAAATCGTTGTTGAGTCTTCCCCCAGGCTGGTCAGCTGCGTCAGGGATCCCCGTAGCCGCAGCGGGAGTTCGACGTGGTGATCTTGCGTCTTCTTACGCCAGGTGAAAGTCAGGGCTTCGTTGCCGCGGGCATAGGCGAGCCACTTGGTTTCGCCGGAGTTTTCCGATTTGTCGGAGAGTAGTCCGCCGCCGATCTTCAAATCGATGCTTTGCTGCGGAAGCACAACCGACGCTCGGGTCACGCCCGATTCCGTGGAGGGCAGGGCAATGCTTTCGTCACCCGCTGACGATGTGACCGGCACGTCCACATCAAGCAGCAGTTCGAAGCGACCGGCGTGTGAGAGCAGGGCGCAAAGATGCGTTGCGGCTTTGCCCGGCGCGCCCGGCACAAGCGATATGGGCTTGCCATCAAGCCGCGCTTCGCGTACCAGCAAGCCTGCAGGAACGGGGACGCGCACCCACCCGTCTTTCAGTACGTCGACGGTCAGCGTCGCGCGGCCTGCAGCGAGATCGCCGGCAACGTGCAGGTCGTAGTCAACCCGCGTGAGCGTGGCGTCGAGCGGAGGCGGTTCGGGATCGTGTTCGACCGGATACGCTTTCGCCCGCAGCACGCGGTATTCGTCTACCGGAATCACGACCCATCCGGCGATGTGGGGAGGTTCGGTCGGTTTTTCTTGCGCTTGAGGTGCAGCTCCCCAACAGATGGAAGCGGCAGCGAGACAGAGAACAAACGGTGTCAGAACGAAGCGTCTGAGTTGCGAAACGACGGCGCGAATTGAGTGTTTCATGGGCAGACCTCATGGGCACTACTCGGGGGATGCATGGCTTGCTCCGGGGGATGTTCGAGGCGGGCGTCCATGCAGAGTAAGAATGGTGGGGGACTTGGAAATTGCAGACTGAATTTCGTAACAGTTACTTGCTGGAGTGGGCTTGAGGCGCGTCTGGCGGGGGCTGTGCTGTACCATAGCAAGTCGCAAGTAGCGCCGCCGTCCCGGCGGCTGTCGTGGCGGCGTCCTCGCCGCCACAGCGAGGGCGGGACGCCCCTTCGGCAGGCTCAGGGCAGGCTCTCGCGACAACCGGCAGGATGCCGGCGCTACGGGTTGGGAGGTTTGATTGGGTTTCAGCACGGAGAAGTCTCGGCAGGTTTACGACCGCACGCTGGGCGTCCTCATTGAGGCCAGCAGTTCGTCGTCGCGAGGGCCGGCAAACTTCGGCAAGTATCCCATCTTCATGGAGCGCGGGCGCGGCTCGCGTATTTACGATGTCGACGGCAACGAGTACATCGACTGGATGATGGCTTTTGGCGCGCTGCCACTGGGCCACGCGCATCCAGAGATTGTGGAGGCGATCAACGAAGCTGCTAGTACGGGAGCGCACTTTGCGACCGCGACCCCGGTTGAGTTGGAAGTTGCGGAGATGCTGCAACGCATGGTTCCGAATGCCGAGCGCGTGCGATTTGCGAATACGGGTACTGAGGCGGTGATGGCGGCAATTCGCCTGGCGCGCGGTGTGACCGGGCGGCCGAAGATTCTGAAGTTCGAAGGACACTACCACGGCTGGCACGACGACTTGCTGGTCAGTTCGAACGTGCTGCCGCTGAGTGCTCTTGGCTTGCGCAGCGATCCCGTCAAAATTCCGGACAGTTCCGGTTTAAATCGCAGCGCACTCGACGACACGATTGTTGTGCCCTGGAACGATCTGCACGCGCTGCAGCGCACGGTTGAAAATTATCCCGGACAGATTGCGGCGATCATCACCGAAGGCATCATGGCGAACATGGGCGTGATTCCTCCGGCGGAAGGATATCTGCAAGGTCTGCAAGAACTGGCACGGGCCAACGGAATTCTTTTTATTCTCGATGAGACGGTAACGGGATTCCGCATCGCTCCCGGCGGCTGCCAGGAATATTACAAGCTGTCGCCTGACTTGTTGACCTTCGGCAAAGCGCTGGGATGCGGCTTGCCGGTGGCCGCGCTTGTGGGCCGCGCCGAAATCATGGACGCGCTGCAATGGGGCGGCGTACTGCACTACGGCACGCACAACGGATCGCGCATTGGAATGTTTGCCGCGAGGGCCACCCTCCGCGTACTTACGCGAGACAATAACGCTTCCTTCCGGCACACGTGGCGCATTGCGGAGCGGCTGTGCACGGGGTACAGAGAGTTGTTCAGGAAGAAGGGGCGCGCGGTGATCGTGCAGAATGTTGGGCCGATGTTTCAGTTGATGTTTACCGAGCAGCCTGCGATCCGCGACTACCGCGAGTTTTGCCAATTTGTGGACCGCGCGGCATTCCAGAAGTTTGTGCTGTCGCTGTTTCCGTTTGGAGTGTACGCGTCGCCATCGGCAGCGTTACATTCAATCGTGACACTGGCCCACACCGATGAGGATGTGGATTTCACACTGCAGGCGGCCGGGAAGGCGCTGGATTCAGTGGCTGGCGCATTGCGATGAAGCGGCAATCGAGCAAGATCGCAGAACGGGCGAGCGAGTTTTTATCTCTCGAGGAGAAAGTTGCGATCGTTACTGGGGCGGCGTCTGGGATCGGACTTGGGACTTCGATTCGGTTGGCTGAGATGGGAGCGTTCGTTGCCCTCCTCGACATCGACGACATCAAAGGGCGGAAGTCCGCTGCCAAAATCGAAGCCGACGGAGGCGCGGCGGTTTTTCTGAACTGTGACGTTCGTAGCGTCGCCGAATGCCGACGCGCCGTTGAGACCGTAATCCAACGATCGGGGAAGATCGACATTCTCTGCAACTGCGCCGGCATCGCGATTCGCAAAGATATTGTCGAACTCACCGAGGACGAATGGGATCGGGCGCTCGATGTGACGCTGAAGGGAATCTATGTGCTGTCTCGGGAAGTCGTGCCACACATGATTCGCGGCGGTGGAGGCAGCATCGTGAACATCGGTTCAGGATGGTCGCTGAAGGGAGGGCCGCGGGCCGCGGCTTACTGCGCGGCGAAAGGCGGGGCCGTGAACCTGACACGAGCGATGGCCATCGACCACGGCAAGAATAATATTCGCGTGAACTGCGTTTGCCCCGGCGATGTGGATACTCCCATGTTGCGCAGCGAATGCGCGCAGCTGGGCGAGGACGCGCAGGCTTTTATGCGGGAAGCTGCGAATCGCCCGCTGGGCCGCGTCGGTACGCCGGATGATGTTGCGAATGCCGTTTTATTTCTGGTGAGTCCGATGGCGAGTTGGATTACGGGTGCGGCGCTGGTGGTGGACGGCGGCGGGCTGGCGTAGAGTCTTCCGCGCGGAAAGCGACCCGCAGGGGCTAAAGCCCGCGCATTTTCACACGTCTACCGGCACGGCTGAAGCCGTGCCCTTCCTAAAAGGTCCACTAACATTTGTAGCGCTGGCGTCTCGCCGGCGGTCGCGAGAGCCCCCCTGAGCCTGACGAAGGGGCATCCTTGCACTCGCGGGACGAGACGTCCTCGCGACAGCCGCCGGGACGGCGGCGTTACGAAGTGCGTCTCTGCCGTGCGGCCTCATAGAGCACGATACTGCCGGCGACGCCGGCATTTAGAGACTCGACCTGCGCCGTGTGCGGGATTGCGACTAGCTCATCAGCTTGTGCCAGCACAGTGCGCGACAAGCCTGCGCCCTCACTGCCAATGAGAACGGCCATCGGCCCGGTGAGCTTTGCCTGATCGAGTGGCGTGCCTTTGTGCGACGACGTTGCGATCAAGCGCACGTTCTGCGCGCGCAACTTGGCCGAAGTCTCCTCCAAACCTCCCGCGTTCTTCCCAATAATGACTGGCAGGCGGAAGATCGATCCCGCCGAGGCGCGAATCACCTTCGAATTGAACGGACTGACTGTGCCTTCGCCCAGCACTACGCCTGCGCTACCGAAGGCTTCGGCGGAGCGCAGGATTGTTCCTAGATTCCCAGGGTCCTGCAGGCCCGCGAGAACGACGATTGGACCCACCTGCAGCCGCTCGAGGATGTCGGTCAGAGAGAATTCTTTCAGACGGACCAGCGCGGCCACTCCCTGTGGCGTTTCGCTGGGAACGGCGGCGTCAAAAAGTTTGTCGGGAAGCAGCAGGGTGTCGACGTGGGCGCCGATCTGGGGCAGCAGTCGTTCCGCCAGATTTTGCGCCGATTCCTTGAAGAGCACGGCGCGAAAGCGTAGCCCGCTCCGTATGGCTTCTTCCACAATGCGCAGGCCCTCGATGGCGCAGTCGCCATCCTCGGTACATTCGGCGTGCGCAAAGGCCTGCCGCAGTTCCTTGACCACGGTGTTGTGGCGGCCTTCGATGCGGCGCAGCCGGTGCTGGGCGGCGCGGGGCGCTGGTTCTGAGGTTCGAGTCATGGACGGTGACTGCATGATACGCTGCCCCTTCAGGTTGCGGCATTTTGCCGTATTATGGTAGGTTTCGCATTCAAAATAAATCGAGCCTGTAGCAGCGGAGAAGGGAACGCCCGTGCGCGTCGAGATCGTAAAAATTAATAGCGAAACTCCTGAAGTGTCCCTGGTGAAGTATGCCGCCGATCAGATCCGTTCCGGCGAGGTGCTGGGCATGCCGACCGATACTTTTTACGGCCTGGCTGCAGATCCGTTCAACTTGCGCGCGGTAGAGCGCGTTTATGACATCAAGACGCGTTCGCGCCACAAGCCGTTGTCGCTGCTGATTGAAAGCACTGATCAGGCCGAGGAGCTGGCGAAGCCACTGCCCGAAGAATTCTATGCGCTGGCTCGGAAATTCTGGCCCGGGCCGCTGACCATTATCGTCAAAGCAGGGTCGCGCCTGCCGCTCAAAGTTACGGCCAACACCGGCAACGTCGCACTGCGCGTGCCCAATGCAAAAATCCCGCGGGCCGTGGTGACGGCGGCGGCGATCCCGATCACTGCGACTTCTGCCAACCTGAGCGGCGCTTCGGAATGTACCAGCGCGGAACAGGTGCGCGACCAGCTCAAGGGCCGCCTCAACATCATTGTCGACGGCGGCGATTCTCCGAGGGACGTGGCCTCGACCATCATCGATCTCAGTGATGAAGTGGCGCGCTGGCGCATCATTCGTGAAGGAGCTATCCCCTCCGACGAAATTTCCAACTTCTTCGCGCAAGGATGAATCCCCAAGGATGAAGGCGGAAGAATGACCGAGCAGGGCGCCAACCAGCATTCGCTATCACGCTGGTGGCTTCTGTTGATTTTGGCTGCAGTAGCCGGACTGGTGGTGTTGGCGGTTACCGCAGTGCGCGTCGTGCATACCGCTTCTCTTCAGGAAATCCGCCCCGCGGATGCGATTGTTGTCTTCGGTGCGGCGGAGTACGCGGGACGCCCGTCTCCCGTATTAAGGGCGCGACTGGATCACGCGCTCGAGTTGTTTGCGCGCGGCGTAGCCCCCGTCATCATCACTACCGGCGGTGCTGCCGCCGATCCAAGTTTTAGTGAGGGCGGGGTTGGCCGTGATTATCTGGTGCGCCACGGGGTTCCTGAACGAAGCGTAATTGCGGAGACGCAGGGGAGCGACACGTCGGAGTCCGCCGTGCGCGTGGCCGTGATCATGAGGGCAAATGGCCTGCGAAGTTGCGTCGCGGTCAGCGATGCCTACCACGTTTTTCGGATTCGCAAACTGTTGGAGCACGAGGGGGTGGCACGCGTCTACGTTGCGCCACGCCCGGAGTCGCGGCCGCGAACGACGTGGCAACGGGAAGTTGCGGTGCTGCGCGAAGCGACCAGTTATTTGTTGTGGAAGGCGGGAATCACGTAAGAACGCCGGGCTTTTGATCGCACCTGAGAAAAAAGCAGATTCCGCGCCTCGTTCGGAATGACAGACCCAGAGAATAAAAAACCATAGCTCTCTACCAGCCCTCGCGTTGCCGCAGAGCTGTGATGTGGGCTACGTGGTGGCGCCCGTGCCAGGCGTAGAGGGCGAGCGTCTTCTCCAGAGTCATGGAACCTAAATCGGGATGGCGGAACGTACGCTTCCACTGCTCGGGCGTGAGAGACCCCAGCAACCGCACCCAGCGATCGTGCAACGAGTCCAGCAGCGTCAGCGAAACTTCAATTGGGGTTGATTTCGTATCGGCGAGTTCCGCCCAGCGATCTTCTGCGTAGGGCTTGATAGTCGGTTCCTCTTCGGTGAGGGCCAACTTGAACCGCACGTAGGAATTCAAATGGCTGTCGGGTACATGATGAACAACCTGGCGGACCGTCCATCCTCCGGGTCGATACGGCGTCTCGAACTGAGCTTCGGATAGCCCCCTGACCGCCGCGCGCACGTTAGCAGGGGCGCCTGCAATTTCGTTCAAGAGCGTTTTCTTCTGCTCTTCACTGAGTGGGCCATCGAAATGAAATTTGCCGATGGGGTAACGCAGGTCAGTCATGGTGTCTCCATTCTGCAGGGTTGGATTACAGATGAGAGAGCGGAGAGCAGCGCTTCACGGAATCTTGAATGCGGACTCGTTTCTGCAAACTCATAGCGAACCTACTCGGTTAACTACAAGGGCTAGTGCCCCACATGGGGTGACCCCATTTCCTCCGGCTTTGAAAATCGGTTCTCCATGCCGCCATTTTGATGCATCCAAAGTGTGTTCTGGGCTAAACTCTGGGTGCTGTTCAGTTTAGCTACTCCGTCCCTGACGCTGACAGCCGTTGCAGCCTGAGGCGACGGTTGCGAGGAAAAAACTATGCCATCGTCGGTCTGGTCTGGACACTTAACTTTCGGACTCATTTCCATGCCGGTGCGTCTGTTTTCCGGCGCCCGCAGCAGCGGTATTTCGTTTAACATGCTGCACCGCCCCGACAAGCAGCGGGTGAAGCAGCAGTACATCTGTCCGCTAGAAAATGCCGTGGTCGATCGCAGCGAGATCGTGAAAGGCTACGAGTTTCGCAAAGACGAATACATCGTCATCGAGCCCGAGGAGATCAAGAAGATCGAGCCGCAGACGGCCAAGACCATGGAGATCCTCGAATTCGTGAAGGAATCCGAAGTCGATCCCGTGTATTTCGAATCCTCGTATTACATGATGCCCGAAGAGGCGGGACGGCGTCCGTACGCGCTGCTGACCAAGGCGTTGGAAGAGAGTGAATACGTTGCCATCGCCAAGATCACCATGCACAACCGCGAATACACCGTGTTTCTGCGCCCACATGAAGGCGGACTCATGCTGCATACGATGTACTACGCGGAAGAGGTGCGCAAGGTGGAAGGCTTCGGCGCTCCCGACGTGGAGTTGAAAGAAGCTGAAGTGAAAGTGGCACACCAGTTGATCGAGGCGCTCGCGGATGAGTGGGATCCCGAGAAATACAAAGACACGTTCCAGGAAAATTTGAAGAAGCTGATTGAGGCCAAGCTCGAGGGTGGGGAAGTCGCCGCCGTGGAGAAGCCGAAGAAACTGGCTCCGGTAGTGGACTTGATGGCCGCGTTGAAGCAGAGCCTGGCGCAGATGGAAGGCAAGAAGAAACCGGCTGCGACCGCCAAGACCGAAGAGGTTCCGGCAGCCGCTACAGGCAAAGGTCGACGGCGTCGGGGTTAGGGCTTCCGGCTTCCGGTTCGGAGTGCAGTGCATCTGCACGCGAGATCCCTTCAACCTCGCTCAAAGCAGGCTTTCATCTCGCCTGACGAACGCTCTGTTCAGGATGCCGCCCACTCGTTTTTCTACTCTTCAGTTCAGAGTGACTACCGCAGTCTCATCCAACTTCGACCAAGCTCTCAGCATCTGAGCGTCTAGCGGATGGCTGACAGCTGCAAGCTGACAGCTGGCGGCCGGAATCCGGGCGCCGCTCCCTAGCGCGGACGGCCTGCAATCGTTACAATAATCGCTTCTGTCGTAATCAATCGAGAACATAAATTCTTCTTCGGGGTGCCGATGAGTTTTCGACGTGTGGGCTGGGTGGCAGCGGTCGCGCTCGCAACTTGGCTGGAACTTTCTTGCGGTCAAGTCTATCGCCCGGTAGTGATTCCCATCAGCATCACTCCGCCGAACCCGGCGAACTTCCGCGAGGTTTTTGGCATCAGCGCAAACGTGCCGTTTAATCAGGGCACGGCTTTGCAGATCGACGTGTCGGGAGATACCGATATCGGCCAGGCCAACATGGGTGTGAATCCCACACACGCCGCCGTCCTGCCCAACAATTCGCGAGTTTTTGTAGCCAGCGCGGGAAGTCTATTCCAGGGAGACACCGACGTAGTAACTGCGTTTAGTCCGGCCAGTGGCGGGTCCGTCGCGACGGGGCTGGGCACGCTGACGACGTTCTCGCTGCCGAACAATACCGGATCTTTTATCTGCTCTTACCTGCCGGATTTTGTCGCCACTTCGCAAAATAACAGCGTGTATGTGGCCAATTACGGAGTTGAAAACGACCCGAAGTGCAATTTCACCAGCACCGACTCTGTCGCGCTTCTCAATCCTGCGGAGGATAACATCACCAACATCCGGTATCTTCCCGCTGGCGCACATCCGGTTGCGATGCTGGAGACGGCTGATGCAGTGAACCTTTACGTGCTCAACCAGGGCACTAATACGGTGGCCGATCTTTCTCCCCAGGACTTGGCCACCATGGCCACGATTCCGGTGGGCAACGCCCCGGCTTGGGCGGCTGTACGCCCCGATAGCCAGCGTTTGTATATCGTGACGCAGGGCGACGGGCAACTGTACACGATTCGAACCGACACAAACGCGATCATTCCGGGATCGCCGCAGTCGGTGGGCGCCGGGGCGAACTTCGTGGTTTACGACAAAAGCCGCAACCGGTTGTATGTGACTAATCCCAATGCCGGGACCGTTTATGTTTTCGACGCGACCACGGACCCGCCAACACCGATGGGCAGCGCGACCGGTGCGGTCAAGGTTCCGGCGCCAGCGATTCCCGCTAACGCCGCACCTTGTGGCGCAGGCGGATGCTCTTACAGTTCAGTGATGCCCGTATCGGTGGCGGCTTTGCTGGATGGTACGCGATTCTACGTGGCGAGCTATATCACGGCAGCGCCTGGGTCGCCGTGCCCTGACCCGACTGTCACGGTTGCGGGATGCGTGATTCCACAACTCACGGTGTTCGACGCGGCAACGTTGACCGTGAAAACCAGTATCTTTCCATTGTTGCCCCCGGGAGCGACAACGCAGCCCTTCGCCCTGGCACCGGCGGCATTCTGCGCGCCGGTTTTCCCATATACTCCCGCCTCGTCTCGCTTTCGTATGTCTGCGGCCGCGTCAACCGATAGCAGCCGTGTCTACGCCAGCATGTGCGATGGTGGTACGGTGGCAGTGGTCGCGACCGTGCCCAACACGATCGCTACGGGTGTAAATACGCCCGACACGCTGGTGACCGCTCTGCCGGCTCCATTCAGCGCAGCAGCCGCTCCAGGGAATGGTGAACCACCGCTGCAGAATCCGGTGTTTTTGTTGACGGGGCAGTAGCGTAGAAAAAATTGATGATTGATGATTTTTGATTGTTGATTGGAAAGCCGGACGCACGTAGTTATTTTCGAATCAGCAATCAAAAATCATCAATTTCTCAGGCCTTGGCGGGAACTTCTTCCTTCAGCGTTTCTTTTGCGGCGTAGTGCGAATCCACGTAGTCATCGAGAATTCCGATGAACTCTGCGACGATGCGATCGCCCTTGAGAGTGGTGAACAGGCGTCCGTCGACATAGACGGGCGCTTTGGGTTCTTCAAATGTGCCGGGTAGGGAGATGCCGATGTTGGCGTGCTTCGATTCGCCGGGGCCGTTGACGACGCAGCCCATCACCGCAAGCTTCATCTCTTCGACGCCGATGTAACGGCCTTTCCACGATGGCATTCGCTCGCGCAAGTAGGACTGAATCTGTTCGGCCATTTCCTGGAAGAAGGTGCTGGTGGTGCGTCCGCAGCCTGGGCACGCCGTGACTTGCGGCGTGAAGCTGCGTAGCCCGATTGATTGCAGAATTTGCTGCGCGACGCGGACTTCTTCGGTACGGTCGCCGCCCGGCGCGGGAGTAAGCGAAACGCGAATCGTGTCGCCAATGCCTTCCTGCAACAGAACGCCCATCGCAGCGCTGGACGCAACCACGCCCTTCGCACCCATTCCGGCTTCGGTGAGTCCGAGATGCAGGGGATATTCGCAGCGTGCTGCGAGCGCGCGGTAGACATCGATCAGATCCTGAACGCCACTCACCTTCGCGCTCAGAATGATCTGGTCAGCGCGCAGGCCGAATTGCTGCGCCAGTTGCGCCGAATTCAGCGCGCTCACTACCATCGCCTCCATGGTTACTTCCCGGGCATCCTTCGGCTCATCGAGGCGCGAATTCTCGTCCATCATACGGGTGAGCAGCACTTGGTCGAGCGATCCCCAGTTCACGCCGATGCGCACCGGCTTCTGGTACTTCACCGCGACCTCGATCATGGTGCGGAAGTTGGAATCTCCCGTACGACCGATGCTGGCATTGCCGGGATTGATGCGGTACTTGGCCAAATCGCGCGCGCACTCGGGATATTTCGTCAGCAGAACGTGACCGTTGTAGTGGAAGTCGCCAATGATCGGAACGCGTACACCCTGCTTGTCGAGTTGCTCAACAATGTGCGGGACGGCTGCCGCAGCCTCGTCGTTGTTCACCGTTACGCGCACCAGTTCTGAACCCGCGCGGGCCAGGGCTGCCACCTGCTGCACGGTCGAGGGAATGTCAGCGGTATCGGTGTTGGTCATAGACTGCACCACAATCGGTGCATCCGAGCCTACGCGCACACCTCCGACCACAGCAGTAGCGGTCTTTCTACGTTGAATGTTGGCCATATGGGAAGCTTTATTTTATCACGCGGAATGCGGGTTTTCCCCATCCGAGCCATTGGAGATATCTCGTGCAAAAGACGCCACCCAGCACGCCGAGGCATGTTGGGTGGCATTCATCGCTTTCGATTCGATCACTTTCGGCTGGCAGGCGGGACGATGCCATTCATGCGCAGGTATTCCACCATCTGTCCATAATGATCGTAAGAATGGGCCACGGCGTCCACCGCAAACTGAACGCGGGTGTTCTGCTTGTCGGTCCCTACCCGCGTCGGCATAACGGGCGTCAATGCGTTCTCTGCAGTAATGGTTGCCACAGCCTGATGCAGCGCCGTAAACGAGCCTTTGACGTAACCCATAATCTGCTCCTTGGATTGAACGGTTTCAGGCCCAGTCTCAAACTCCTGGTCAGGAGTGGGCACCTGGCCCAGGATGCGCGCGGCCATGCGATAGTTGTTAGCGGCCAGGTGCTTCACCTGCTGACCGAAAGTTCGGACGCCGGCGAACTGGCCGTCAGTGGTTGGGGCAAAGGAATATTTATGCTCGGGCATAGCATCGGCGGCGGAGACCACATCTTTTTCGGCGTTTGTGATCCACGTATCCAGTGCTTGGCTTATTGGAAGCCTGGTTTGCGCCACGGCAATGTGGCTGGTGATGGCGAGAAGACAGAACAGAATGCGGAATGCGATTTTCATGATAGCTCCTTGAAAACAATGTTTTGCAACGCTGGAATCGGCGCAAGAGCAGAAATGCGCGAAACTCAATGCGGGAGGAAGAGCAAGGTTTTCAGGAGCGGGGTGGGCCTCGGTCAGTCTCGGGAGAGCCGATCGAGGAAATCAGGATTACGGAGTCGGAGGGAAACGAAATTCTGCCTGCGGGTCGCGTCAAAGGACTAACGATCTCTGCCGTGTGCAACTTCACGAATTGAAGTTGGACGAAGGTGCGCATGCCGCATCTGCCGGGCAAAGATCTCAGGTCATGCCCGCATGCCGCGCCGACGATCACGGGCCTGCATGCCTTTGTGCTGGGACTAATTTGTCGGGTGCGAGAGCAGGGAACCAGCGAGGGATTGCCCGATCCAGCGACGCAAGCCGACGCCGACGTAGCCAGTACTGCGATCAACAGCACCGATGTTGTGGAGGCGCGGCGCATGGAGTCGAGTGTGAGACGTTCCAGCCGGCAAAAAGTCACGGTGATTCGGAAGTCGCGAGTTCGGATTCTGTAACGAATTGCCCTGCCTTTCGCGTCTGTGAAATGATTAGATCTACCATTCGAATTAACTAAGAATCACACCCTGTCTCTGGCCAAGCCTGTGCTGTAACGCGCCGCCTCGTATCGTCACCATACTTTGTACGAAATGGAGGTTCTTCGCATGAGTCCTAATCACCCCATCAAAGCCACGCGCAAAAAGAAGAAACCAACGCATCCCACCGGCCCTGCCGCGCCCCAATGGCCTAGCTACAAGGGCACTTCTCAGTTCGTAGGAACCAGTCCAAGCGGCCGTGTGACCGTGTATGTGGACCCGTCGCTTGCACAGCCGGGCCTGCAGAACGCCCAGGATCTGCTGAACGATGCCGATCGGGTAGCGACGGCCAACGACGCGATTTTCGGAACTACCGGAGGGCCGGTCAGCGTGGTTGTTTTTGCGCTGGGAAACGCCACCGACGGCACCGGCGGCGCCGACCATATGGGCTGCGATTACACCACGGGGGCGGCGATCGAGGTCGACGCTTCGTTCGGCAACTCCGCCCGCGTTTCGGCCTTGTTTGAAGCCGAACTAAGCGAATGCTCGATGAATGGCAACCTCTGCGGCGAAAGCACGGGAGAAGCGCTGTCGCGCTGGTGCGCCGCGTCCGTCAGCAATAATGCGCTATCGGATTTTGCAACCGCTCCACAGTGGGCGCAGGACGGCATGCCGGACTTCGTGAACAAGACGGATTCCACCGATCAGAACGCCGACAGCACCGGATGCGGAATGGCATTTCTGTCGTGGATGATGAGCCAGGGTTACACCCTCGACAAAATTGCCCCGGCGATGGTGGCGTTGGGCGACGCCGGGACTCTGGCGCAACTTTACGCCAACCTGACGTCAGACGCAGCTTCAAACGCTTGGCCGAAATTTCAAAACGCGATCCAGGCCTTGCCGAACGGCGTCACGAGCGATGATCCTTTCGGCGGTGCTAAGCCGGTACAGGTAAGTCGCGTAACTGGCGCCAAGCCTCCGGCTACAGCGGCAAAGGCGGCTAAAGCGACAGCGATTTGCCAACCGAAATCCAAGCGATTGCTGCCGCCGAACAGAAAGGTAGCCTAAAGACGAAGTCGCACAAAAGGAAAGCCGACGGTCACTGGCCGTCGGCTTGAACTCAGGGGGCAGTGCAGTTTACGGCAGTTTGTCCGCCAGCCCCGGAATCGTCTTCATCAAATCGTTGTAGATCACCATCACGGCGAACAACACCAGGAAAACGAAAGCAGCCTGGTAGACGCGCTCTTTGATGCTCATGCTGATGTCGCGGCGCATCAGGCCTTCGATCAACAGGAACAGAATCACGCCTCCATCGAGGATGGGGATCGGCAGCAGGTTAAAGATGCCAAGATTCAGGCTGATGGCAGCAGTCAAGCCCATCAGCGGAGTCCAGCCCTTGCTTCTGGCTGCTTCGCCTGCTGCCTGGCCAATGCGAATGGGACCTTCAATGGATCGCAACGACATCTTGCGCTCGGCCATTTTCTTGACGAGTTCCAGAATCAGCAAAGCGTTTTGCCGGTTCTCATGCAGCGAAAGGCGGAGCGCTTCGGCGAAAGGCAGAGTCTTGACCTTCGTCTGCAGGCTGCCAATGCCGATCCGATAACGATTATCGCCGGGGGCAAGAACTGGCTGAACTGTAAACGTCTTCTGCTGGCCATTGCGCAGTACGGTGAGCACAATCGGCTTGTCTTTCGTTACTTCGAGACTGTCGCTCATTGCGCCCAGAGCCGGGACCGGTTTGCCGTCGAGCGTGAGAATCTGGTCGCCTTCTTTCAGCCCGGCTCTCTCTGCCGGCATATTCGATTGCAGATCAGTAATTGTGACGGTATTTTCTTTCGGCGCCCAGCCCGCGAATCCGATCTGATCAACTCCCGTTGCCTCCGGGACCACGGTCATATTCAGCTTCTGTTGGTTGCGTTCTACTTCGACTGCAAGCGGCTGGCCGGGGTTCATTGCCGCTTTCATCTCGACTTGCTTCCACGTCGGATTCTGTACATCGTCGACGCGAGTAATACGATCGCCGACGTGGAATCCAGCTTTCGCGGCTGCTGAATCCTTGAATACCCATCCAATCACCGTCGGTTCGTCGTCCACCGCGGCGTACTCGTAATGCACCATGTAGACCGTGGTGAGCAGCACGATGGCCAGCAGAATATTCATCGTAGGGCCGGCGATCGCGATTAGAAAGCGATGCCAGCGGGGATGGTTCATGAACTCGCGCGGATCGTCGGAGCGCTCGTCCATGGGGTTTTCCCCGCTCATCTTGACGTAGCCGCCCAAGGGGATAGCGTTGATTCGATAGTCGGTGTCTCCCTTGTGGAAGCCCACCAGCCGCTTGCCGAATCCGATGGCGAACTGCTCCACCCGCACTCCCAGCCACTTAGCCACGATATAGTGGCCAAACTCGTGGATCAGGATCATGAAGCCAAGGACGGCAACCACCGCAATGAGTGAGGTCAGAAAATCAGACATATCGAGACACGCGCTCCCCAAATACTTAGATTCCAAAACTAGACAAAAGATGTCGCCCGTGGCCGTTCAATTTTCTTTTTCGATACCCGTTCCTTAGCCAGACGACGAGCCTCGGCGTCGGCTTCCAGCACCTTCGCAATCGATTCCAGCTTCCCGGAATTTGTTGTCGCAAGCACGCCTTCAATAATCCTGGGAATCTCATCGAAGCGGATACTGCCCTCCAGAAACGCGGCCACGGCGACTTCGTCGGCGGCGTTCAACGCCACGGTCTTCGCGCCGCCGGCTTCCGCTGCCTCGTAGGCGAGACGCAGACAAGGGAATTTTTTCAGGTCAGGAGGGCAGAAGTCCAGATGACGCAGGTCACTCACCGCAAACCGCATATCCGACTGAATTCGCTCGGGATATGTTAGGGCGTAAAGAATCGGCAGGCGCATGTCGGTTACTGAGAATTGAGCGAGAATGCTGCCATCGACAAACTCCACCATGGAATGAATGGTCGATTGCGGATGAACCATCACTTCTACTTTTCGCGGCGGCAGATTGAACAACCGGCACGCCTCGATCACCTCAAACCCTTTATTCATCAGGGTTGCGGAGTCAATGGTGATGCGTCGTCCCATCTTCCATGTGGGATGGTTCAAGGCTTGCTCGACGGAAATCGACGCAAACTGCGAGTGCGGCGTGTTAAGAAATGGCCCACCGGAGGCCGTCAGCCAGATGCGGTCAACTTCGTCCATGCGCCCGCCGCGGAGGCATTGATGGACGGCGTTGTGCTCGCTGTCGATGGGAAGCAGCGGTTTACCTTGGCGGCGAGCCTCAGCCGTGATCAACTCTCCAGCGGCGACGAGGCACTCTTTATTCGCTAATCCCAAAATCTTCCCTGCACGCACCGCTTCGTAGGTCGCTTCCAGGCCGGCCACTCCGACGATCGCGCTGACCACGAAGTCAACTTCTGGATGGGTCGCAACCCGCACCGTCCCAGCGGCGCCGTGCGCAACTTCGATCTCGCCCAATCCTTCCTTCTTCAGACGGGTGCGCAGCACTGCGGCATCGGTTTCCGACGCCATCGAAATTACACGTGGTTGCCAACGCCGGGCCTGCTCAAACGCGGCCTCTAGATTCGAGCCGGCGGCCAGCGTCACAATCTCAAAGCGGTCGGGATAGGACTCGGCCACGCTGAGGGTGCTGCGGCCAATCGAGCCCGTCGATCCCAGGATGGCAATGCGTTTCATGATTAGCAGAGTTGTAGCTGCGGCGCTGGCACAGACTCCTAATTTTACGCGCTCGCGGCTTGCGCTCGTGGGGAGGAGGCGGGACTACTGCATCACACGCCAAGCCGTATAGAACCATAATACAGGAGCGGCAAAGAGAAGGGCATCGATGCGATCGAGCATGCCACCGTGGCCGGGAAGGATCGCCCCGGAATCCTTCACCGACGCGCCCCGCTTGATCAGCGATTCGACCAGGTCGCCAAGTTGGGCCGCAATGTTCAACGCTACAGTTAGTAAGAGCACGGTATTCATGGCCGGGATTTCCTGCCCGAACAGGCCATCCCGCCGCGCGAGCAAGCCTGAGTTTACGAACGCCCAGCTGATCCTCTCGGCGTGTGCGAAAAGCAACCAGCCCACTGCGACGCTGGCCACGAGTGAAGCCGCCGCTCCCTCCCAGGTTTTTTTGGGGCTGATTCGCGGGGACATTAAATGGCGGCCGATCGACTTGCCCACGAAGTATGCGAAGATGTCTCCCGCCCAAACCACCAGCAGCAGATACAGGAGGAAAAATGCGCCCGCCCACTGCTGGCGAAGCTGTACCAGCATGCCCATAGGCAGAGCGACATAGGTGAAGGCGAACACCGAGGCCGCTGCCGCCGGATATCCGCTGCGCAGCTCCTGGCGTCGCATCAAAATGCTGAGCGCCAAAAGGGGCGCAATCGCCGACGCAAATCCCACGCAATAGATGAAGATCGCAGTGGCAAGCAGCGGCTTCTCATTCCCCAAATTGAGTGCCAGCAGCAGAAAAAAGATTGCCACAAAAATGTACGTCGGCAGGCGAAGAGGTTGCACGCCATAAGATTCCGTCAGCTTCAGGAATTCATGGATGGTCAGCAGCGCCACCGCCGCGGCTACAACTGCCACGACAGGCACAGGCGCTCGCAAAATCAGCGCCAGCACAATCGGAATCAGGACGACTGCGGTCGCGATGCGTTTGAGCAAGGGGATCTTTGTACGAATTCAAGATTTAATCACAGAGGGCACAGAGGTGCACAGGGGTCCTCTGTAAAACTCTGTGTTCTCTGTGGTTATGATTTTGTGGCAAGTGACGAATGTTCCGGATGTGCGTCGCTATGATTCAATCCGCCGTAGCGGCGCTCGCGCTTCTGATATTCGGCGATACCTTCGAGCAGGTGCAAGCCGCGAAAATCCGGCCACAGCGTGGGAGTCACGTAGATTTCAGCATAGGCGAGCTGCCAGAGCAGGAAATTGCTCAAACGCATTTCGCCGGACGTTCGCACCACCAAGTCAGGGTCGGGAAGATGGCGGGTGTAGAGATGTCGGCCTACGGTGTCCTCATCGATGTGAAGGTGATCGAGGCCGCCGTTCTGGGCGGCGGCGTTCACGATCGAGCGGAAGGCGTCCACCAATTCACTGCGGGCGCTATAGTTCAGCGCCAGCGTGAGCACCATCCCCGAGTTCCGCGCGGTAGCCTCGCGCGCCCAGTCCATGCGCTCCTGGACTTCGGTGGGCAGTTCATGCTGCCGCCCGATGTATTCCAGTCTGATATTGTTCTTGTTCAGGGTAGGAACTTCGGCTTTCAGATAGCGGCTCAACAGCCCCATCAGGAAACCGACTTCGCTCTGAGGGCGTTTCTTCCAGTTTTCTTCAGAAAATGCGTAGAGGGTGAGCGCGGGAATGCCAATACGCGCCGCAGTCTCAACGGTTGAGCGCACGGCGGCCACGCCGGCGCGGTGCCCGGCGACACGCGGAAGGTGACGCCGCTTGGCCCAGCGCCCGTTGCCGTCCATGATGATCGCGATGTGTTTTGGAAGCCGTCCTCGATCGAGATGCCGGTAAACTTCAGTTTCCTTGCGGTCGAGCCCGGTGGGTACTTTGTCCTGCAAAGTGATCCTCAAACAAGAGGCTACCACACGGGGGCAGGGCTGGCAATGACCCACCAGTGCCCTGCAACTTTCATCACTTCACGACTGGGGAACTGGCATCCGCCGGCTTGGAATCATCGGCGTGAATTTTGTAATCTTCCTCGGCATAGAAAGAACGGTGTTGGGCGTCCATATTTTTCGGGGTCATGGTAAGAACGAAGCTGTCTTTCTTCCCCCTGAAGCTTGCGGTGTAGTCTCCGCGATCGGGATTAACCATCCGTTTGGTGAACGATCCCGAATGCACCAGTTCGGCCAACGATGTGGCGAAGTGATCGTACTGCTTGTTGAAGAGGCGCTGGGCTCGCAATACCACACGCATGTATGCCAGGGCGGCAGCTTCGGAGTCAGAGCGCGCTGGATCGCCGTGGAACTTGGGCTGGTACGGCGGTGTCTGCGGCGTCGTTTGCGGCGGCGGGACCGCAGACGGCACCGTATCCTGAGCAACCAGCGAGCCAACAGCGAGCAGAATTGCAGTGAGGATGACCCACAACTGCGTCGATCTTTTCATGCGAACGGCTTCTCCTTGGGAACTGAGCATTGGTGTGACACGCGGTTAATATTCAAGCTCTGCCTGAAGTTCGGCTCCAAACGCCAATTTCAGAGTTATTTTTCCATGTTACTCCCGTAATTTCCCTTCAGTCACCTTTCCTTTGCAATCTGCCGAATTATTACTATGCTGGTTAAAAGAATCTAGCCCTACAGGGAAACCTATGAAAGCAGCAGTAGCGAGAAAACCAGTCATCCGAATTGCGGTGGTGGAAAGCGATCCACTGCGCTTTGTTGGGTTCCGCGCATTATTCGATTCCGAGCCCGAGTTCGAACTCATCTCCGCGGCACTGCCTGAGATCAGCACGCTGCAAGCCATCGATCTCATCCTGCTCGGCAACCGTAACGGACAAAACCTGTTTGACGTGATGGCCAGCCTGAAGGCCACGCGGCCAGATCTGAAAATTATCGTGACTGGTTCTGGAATCGACGAAGAAACCATTCTGAAGGCGATTGCCTCCGGAGCCAAGGGTTACGTCGATGAAGCTGCTACTCCTGCGGAATTTGCACAAGCCATTCGCATCGTCAACCAGGGATCGGTTTGGGCTCCACGCAAAGTTCTCTCCATGTTCATTGAGCGCGTGTCGTCGGCGCCGGGGCGTATTTTCCCGGCAGGCCGGGTCACCTTCACCGATCGCGAGAAAGAAGTACTGGAAATGCTGGTAGCCGGCCGCTCCAACAAAGAAATTGGCGGCCAATTAGGGATCGAGGAGCGCACGGTGAAAGCGCACGTCGCGAAATTGATGCGCAAAGTTGGCGTGCAGAACCGCATCGCCCTGTCGGTGCATGCCATTACCCATTCGCTGGTTACGACCAAATAAGCAACTGCCACCTGCAAGCTTCGAGCTCGATGAACCGGGGTTACCCGCAGACACTTACCTTCGTAATCTTGTAGGGTTTCGGCCGATCTCGCATACTCTCTTCACCTACCACAGAACCTGGGAGACGGGGTTGAGAGTGGCGATTAGGGTCACTACTTTCAACCCCGCATTTTTTTGCTCGGCCCGCGTTTCCTAAGCTGTCCATCTCACTCTGCAACCGGCTCATCACAGAGCTGCCCGCCCGTCCTCGGTAAACCAGATTTCATTTACAATCGAAACACCAGGAACCCAGTGAATCTATGTGGTGAGGGACGATGAAGAGACTCATTCTGTTGACCTTGTTCGTGTCATTTTGCAGCTTTGCATTTGCGGCGGATAACGCGGCGAAAGAATCGAAGGCAACCGATCGCGTCCAGGCCGCCGCGGACGTGTTGGATCAAATCCAGTCAGCTCCCGACTCCGGCATTCCGGGGGAGATTCTGGGCAAAGCGGAGTGCGTGGCGGTGGTTCCGTCGATGCTGAATGGCGGATTCATCGTAGCCGCGAAGTATGGCCGCGGCTTGGCAAGCTGCCGCACCCCAAAGGGATGGAGCGCGCCCGCATTTTTTATGACCACAGGAGGCAGCGTCGGGTTTCAGATCGGCGGGCAAGCAGTGGACTTAGTCATGTTGATCATGAACGACGATGGCATGCAGCATCTGCTTTCGAGCAAGTTTGCACTGGGAGCTGACGCTTCGGTGGCCGCGGGCCCGGTGGGCCGGCACGCCGAAGGCAATACGGATTGGAAGATGCGCGCCCAGGTGTTGACGTATTCTCGCGCCCGCGGGGTTTTTGCTGGGGTGAGCCTGAACGGCGCCGTGGTAAAGCAGGACAAAGATAGTACACGAGAGTTTTACGGGCACATGGTGACTTTCAAAGCCGCATTAACCGGTGAGGTTGATCCTCCGCCAGCGGCGAATCCTTTTCTGAGTTCGCTGGCCAAGTGGGCTCAGGAAGCGGCGAAATAGGCTGGCGCAACACGCGCTGGCTGGAAGCATGTTTAGACCGGAGTTGCCCGATGATTGCTGCGCCGTTGGCGGGAAATGTAATCGGCTCGGTAGGCGCGAACTTCGTGATCGCCGAGTGGAAGGACGCGGGAGGACCGCCCGGTCCGCCACGCTGGATCGCCCCACTCCATCTTCACCGCAATGATGACGAGGCGTGGTACGTGCTGGAAGGCAGACTCTGCGTTCGCGTTGGAAAAGACATCGTCGAGGCGCAGGCCGGTTCCGCGATCCTTGTGCCGCGTGGCACGCCGCACACCTATTGGAATCCCGAGCCCGGCCTGCTTCGCTACCTGCTGATAATGACCTCAAATACCTATTCGCTGATTCAGGACATACACGCCTTGAAAGACCGTTCTCCGGCGGCGCTGCGAGCGGTGTTTGAGAAGCATGACTCTGAACTGCTGGGCGGGTAGTGAGAGTCGTCGAGCTGCCTTTGACCGGTCCAGTGCCTCCAACTCCTGCCCGCGCGCGGAACTTGCTCTCATAATGCTGCGTTTCCTTCCGGCGGTTTGACAACCAATTTTTCCGGATGATAGGGTCACGGTTCCCCTGATGCGGCGGAAACTCGAATACGCGGCAGCCTGGCCGTTCATCAAGATCATGGGTCTGATGCCGCGCCATCTGTCGCGTGCTTTCGCGATTGCGATTGCCCAGATCGTTTACCTGTTGCACTTTCGTTTGCGGCAAGTCGGCATGCGCAATCTGGAAATGGTGTTTCCCGAAAAAAGTATGGCCGAGCGCAGGCGCATCCTGCGCGGTGTCTTCACTTCGCTGGGAAGACAACTCGCCGAGTTGTGTCAGTTTCCCAGCTATACACCGGAAAATATTGACCAGGTCGTGGTCTACGACGGGCTGGAAAATTATGAGCGGGCCTACGCTCGCGGCAAAGGAGTGCTTTTTCTAACGGCGCACTTCGGCGGATGGGAGCTTTCTGCTTTTACTCACTCCCTGCACGGCCACTGGCTCCACATCGTGATGCGGCCCATGGACAATGAGTATCTCGACCGGTGGCTGCAGCAGTACCGCACCATGCATGGAAACAAAACGGTCAACAAGGATGATTTTGTGCGGGGCTTATTAGCGGCCATGAAAGCGGGCGAGACCGTCGGAATCCTGATGGACACGAACATGACGCCGCCGCAGGGAATCTTTGTGGAGTTCTTTGGCATTCCGGCGTGTACGGCGAGTGGGTTGGCGCGCATTGCGCTGCGCACGGAGGCCGCGGTGGTTCCGGGATTCACGATCTGGGATGCCGCACTGCAAAAGTATCGGTTACGATTCGATCCTGAGCTCCAACTAATTCGGACCGGTCACTTGGAGGCGGACATCGCCGCGAATACGCAGGTGTTCACCAACGTGATTGAGAAATACGTGAGGCAGTACCCTGACCAGTGGTTGTGGGTGCATCGCCGGTGGAAGACGCGGCCAGAAGGCAAGCCGCCACTCTATTGAGCCCGATCGAGTTACCTTGAACCTTCGAGAAGACGATCGATGGACGATCAACTACCTACACTTCGGTAACCTGCACTAAAACCATTTTCGTGACATTGTTAACCGAGTGAAAAATCATACCCAAATTGATCAGGTCGATTGGGACCGCGGCCGCGAGGGCTATCTTGACTTGCCCCAGAAGCCGGTGTACGCACCGGTTGCCAAGCCAGGTCAAAAGGGCAAAGGTAGCAACGAGCCTCTGCTCAGCATTGCCATGGAAGAGCGTCTTGGAAGCCTGATCACTGCCGGCGGAATGATATGGGGCGCGTACGCTGCGACAGTACATTTCACTGGTGTTATTGGCTTCGATTTAGTCCCTCCTGGTCCGATTGAAGCGTGCGCCTTGGGAATTCTGGTCTGGCTGCATGGCAAGTGGCGGCGTTCCACGAAAGTAAACTGAGCCAACGGCCGGATTCCATCGAAAACCCCACTCTTTTGTTGATCTAAATTCACAGCACCACCCTGCTTCGAATCGCCTCTTTCCGGTAAAATCGAATCTTCCCATGGATACTTTCGAACAAATTGTCGAACGTGAGCGGCAGTTTTTGCTGCATACCTATAACCGTTATCCAGTCGTACTGACGCGTGGCAAGGGTGTCTTTCTCTGGGATATCGCCGGCAAGCGCTATTTGGATTTCGTCTCCGGCCTCGGCGTGAATGCCCTCGGGCACGCGCATCCGCGGATCGCGAAGACGATTCGCGAGCAGGTGACGAAGCTGATTCACGTCTCCAATCTTTATTACCACGAATACCAGGGGCCACTCGCGGAGAAGTTGTGCGCGCTTTCGGGATTGAACCGCGCATTTTTCTCCAACAGCGGAACTGAGGCGATCGAGGGCTCGATCAAACTGGCGCGTTTGGCCGGACATCGTGCCGGAGGCGAGGCCAAGTGCCGTTTGGTAGCGCTGGAGGGGTCGTATCATGGCCGCACCTTTGGAGCGTTGTCGCTTACTGGGCAGGCCAAGCACCGCCAGGGATTTGAGCCGCTGCTCGAAGATGTAACCTTTGTGAAGCAGAACGATTTGGACGGGTTGCGCGCTGCCGTGAACGACAACACCTGCGCCATTGTGCTTGAGCCGATCTTCGGTGAAGGCGGAATTTACGAGTGTTCGGCAGAATTTCTGCGCGAATGCCGCGCACTCGCCGACCGTCACCGCGTGGCGCTGATCTTCGACGAAATTCAGTGCGGGCTGGGCCGGACCGGAACGATGTTTGCATTCCAGAGTTTTGGCGTGACGCCCGATATCGTCGCCATTGCCAAGCCGCTCGCTGCGGGATTGCCGCTGGGCGCGTTTATTGCGAAGGAAGAATTCGCGTCTGCGATTTCTCCGGGGCAGCATGGCACGACGTTCGGCGGAGGGCCGCTGGCATGTCGAGTCGCGCTCGAGTTCCTGGCGATTGTGGAAGAAGAGAAGTTGCTGGAAAACGTCAGCAAAGTCGGAAGCTATTTGCGGCAAGAGTTAGAACGCCTGGTGGAGAAGCGTGCCGCGGCGACTGGAGTGCGCGGGCGCGGCTTCATTCAGGGAATTCAGCTGGAGATTCCGGGGCGTCCCATTGTGGATGCTGCGCTGGCCGAGGGTGTTCTGTTCAACAGCACGCAGGATACGGTCGTACGATTCCTGCCGCCATTTTTGATGGAAGAGAAGCACATCGACAAAGGGATACGTGTTTTGAACAAACTGTTGGGGAAGAAGCGGAAGGCAGCGGCGTAACCGTTTTCAGTGCACAAAGAAAGCCGTGCCTGCGACTACGATTCCTACGACTCCCAGAAACATTCCGAGGTGCCAGAAGATTTTTCGGCCCGAAAGCAGTGTGATTGAAGTGATCACTAATCCTACTTCCAGGAAAACTTCCGCCAGGTCAAAGCGGTCGGCACGATTCCGCTCATGGGCAACGTCGGCCTCCATCTCACGGGCTTTATCCTCGATGTCCTTTTGTTCGTCTTTGTAGCGCGTAGCCTCTCCCGAATATTTCTCCCGCAGCTTTCCCAGAGCGGCCGCGTCGGTCGTGGCTTCCACTGAGGTCAAATCGACAAAAAGTTCGTCCGTGTGCCGCCGAATGTTTTTCGCCTGGTAGAACGACCACTGATCGGATGACTTTGCCTGAAGAACAACCTCTTCGGTGTGGGCACGATGACCGAGCAGCGTCACAACCGCGACTAGCACGGCCAGCACTGCCATGGTTACCGAGATCGGCGCCAGTGAGGGATCATGCTTCGCGTGCTCAGCATGTTCCTGCAATTCGGTCAGTTCTTCCGACATAGCATCACTCCCCCATAACCTTCACGATGACTTTTTTATCACGCTGTCCGTCAAACTCAGCGTAGAAAATCCGCTGCCACGTACCTAAGTCGAGTCTGCCCGCAGTGATTGGCACGATGACTTCATGGTGGATTAGCAGAGCCTTCAGGTGGGAGTCGCCGTTGTCCTCGCCGGTCTCGTGATGTTTATAGTTCTTGCGAAAGGGCGCCAGGTGCTCCAGCCACTGGTCGATGTCCTCGATCAGACCGCTTTCATTATCGTTCACGTAAACGCCCGCGGTGATGTGCATGGCCGAAACTAACACCATGCCTTCCTGCACGCCGCTCTTGCTGACGATCTGCTCCACTTGGGGCGTGATGTGGACGTAGGCGCGGTGGGTCTTGGTGTGAAACTTCAAATATTCAGTCAGCGTCTTCATTTCGAAATCCTGAGTTGAGTTTGTTTGATCCTAGCGGAGAGCTTCTGCAACCTTGCCACTCGCTATGAGAGCTGCGAGGCGCGCGAAGTCGGGGTACATAACACGATCTTTCTCCATCGTCGGGCACACGGAGCGAATTGCGGCCTGCGCGGCCTGGCCGCGTTTTGACGTTTTCAGCGGAGCCAGGAAGTCGAGCGCTTGTGCGACAGCCATGGCCTCAATCGCCAACACATTTCGCGCATTGTCGACCACGCGCTTTAGCTTGCTCGCGGCGGTCATCCCCATGGAGACATAATCTTCCTTGTTGCCGGATGTCGTGATCGAGTCGACAGACGCGGGATGCGCCAGCACCTTGTTCTCGCTGACCAGCGCCGCCGCCGTGACCTGCGGCATCATGAAGCCCGAATTCAGGCCGGCGCCGGGAGCAAGAAATGGCGGCAAGCCCTCGCTGAGCGCGGGATTCACCAGCCTCTCGATGCGCCGCTCGCTGATTCCGGCCAGTGCACTCAGCGCAATGGCCAGAAAATCCAAGGCAAACGCCAGCGGTTCGCCATGAAAGTTTCCGCCAGAAATGACATCGCCCTCCGCATTGCGGGCGTCGGTGATGAAGACCAGTGGGTTATCGACTGCGGAATTCGCCTCAGTCTCAAACACTTCGCGACAGTGCGCTAGCGTGTCGCGCACCGCCCCGTGAACTTGCGGGATGCAGCGCAGCGAGTAGGCATCTTGCACGCGGCCACATTCGCGATGCGACTCGCGAATCTGGCTGCCTTCCAGCATGCGACGCAGGTTGGCCGCGCTCTTGATTTGTCCGGCGTGCGGACGGGCCTTGTGAATGCGCTCGTCAAAAGCCGTATCGGTCCCTTTGAGTGCGTCGCAACATAGTCCGCCCAAGACGTCGGCGGTGTCCACCAGAGTTTCTGCCGCCAGTAGCGCTAAAGCGCCCACCGCCAGCATGGCCTGCGTCCCATTGATCAGCGAAATGCTTTCTTTGGCTTCCAACACGAGCGGCTTGATCTGCGCGCGTTTCAACGCCTCGGCGCTGGGAACGCGAATGCTTCTCTCGTCGAAGCATTCGCCTTCACCGATGAGCGCCAAAGCCAGGTGTGCCAGTGGCGCCAGGTCGCCGCTTGCACCCACGCTACCCTGCGATGGCACCACAGGCGTGGCGCCGCGATTGAGCATCTCGCAGAGCGTATCGATGACGATCGCCCGCACACCAGAGTGTCCTTTGGCGAGCGAATTGGCGCGCAGCAGCATCATAGCGCGGGTTTCCGGTACAGACAGCGGTTCGCCAACGCCGACCGCGTGCGATCGAACTAGATTGACCTGCAGTTCTCGAATCTGTTCGTGCGCGATGCGCACGTCGCTCAGTTTGCCCACGCCCGTGGTGATGGCATAAGCCACTCTGTTGCTGGCGACGATGTCATCGACAATAGCGCGCGCCTGGTTGACTGCCTGACGCGCGTCGGCAGAGAGCAACGCTGCGCGGCGGGTTTCAAGATTCGCCACCTCACGCACCTCTTCGAGTGCGAGGTCGTTTCCGTTGATGTGGAGTGCGTTCACAGAAACATTTCCAGTGTTCGTGCTCGCCGCCAAAATCGCAATCCTACTTTGCCATCGCCGCGCGGAACGCCGTCAAATATTTTTCCGGCAACGCCGCCTTCTTCATCGTTGAATCGGTGACAATATGCGTGGTCTCGCCCTGTGCCAGCAGCGTTCCGTCCTTTGCGCGTACGAGTTCGTAACTGAAAACCACGACCGACTCGCGCACGGCCTTCAGCCGCGTCCGCACCACAACTTCCTCGTCGTAATATACCGGAGCACGGTAGCGGCATTTCGCTTCGGCGACCGCGATGAAGCGCCCGTCCTCGCACTCCATCTCGCGGTAGGAAAAGCCCATCTGCCGCAATAGTTCCACGCGGCCGACCTCGAACCAGATCAGATGGTTCGAGTGGTAGACGACGCCCATCTGATCGGTTTCAGCGTAACGTACGCGCAGCCGGGTCTCATGAAATGCATGCTGACTTCTGGGACTCATTTCCCGGTCCACACCGGTTTGCGTTTTTCCAGGAAGGATGCGATGCCTTCGCGAAAGTCGGCGGTGGTGCGAATGGCGGCGTTCTCGCGCACGGCGGCGTCAATCTGGGCATCGAGTTCCGCGCGCGCATGTGCAGTGAGCAATTGCTTGGTGGCGTGCAGCGACGCTGGACTGTTCTCCATTAGCAGCGCAGCCAACTCGCGAGCGCGCTTCATCAGTTCGTTCGCGGGGACGATTTCGCTGATCAATCCCATGCGTGCTGCTTCTTCCGCCTCGAAAATTCTTCCCGTCAGCAAAAGATCTCGAGCCTGTTTTTCGCCCACTTGTCGCAACAGAAATGTAGAAACGATAGCGGGCACGAAGCCTATGCGCACTTCGGTGTATCCAAACTTCGCGTCGGGGACCGCGAGCGTGAAGTCGCAAAGCAGCGCCAAACCAGTGCCGCCAGCAATGGCGGCGCCGTTCACGGCGGCGATCGTTACTTTCGGAAACTCGTAAAGTGAGCGGAACAGGTGGACCATGGTGCGCGAATCCTGCAGGTTCTGCTCCGGGGAACGGCCCAGCAACGCCTTCAGATTGTCCAAATCGAGGCCCGAACAAAATGCCTTGCCCGCTCCGGTGAGAATCAGGATGATCGCATTCGACTTCGCGACCTCATCCAGCGCGCGCACCAGGTCATCAATCAGCTCGAAGCTGATCGCGTTGCGTTTCTCGGGACGGTTCAAGGTGATGGTCGCCACGCCGCCGTCATACGCGAGTTGTATCGTTCTGTAGCTCATATCTTAAGACCGGCCAAGGATTTCACGGATTGCCACGGATCAAAATCATCTTTGTGAATGATCCGTGATAATCCGTGCAAATCCGTGGCTCCCTCAATCCGCCGCGTGCGAACTGGAAAACTTCGCGCCGATACCCGCCGTCGCCTTCAGCAGAGGATCCAAGGGCTTAAGTTGCGGCAACTGCGCTCCGCGCCGGGTGAGCGTCTCGATCACTTTCTCAGTCGGAAGGTTGCCCACCAATGCGTCCTGCGCAAAAGGACACCCACCCAAGCCGCCCAACGCCGAATCAAAGCGGCGGCAACCTGCGTCGTAAGCGGCAAGAATCTTTTCCGCGGCCTGCTCGGGACGGCTGTGCAAGTGCGCACCGATTTCGAGATAGTCGTACCTCGCCATCACGGCACCGACCAGATCGCTCACCTGTTGTGGACTCGCCATGCCCACGGTGTCGGCGAGCGAAATCATCCGCAAATTATCTACTTCCATTAGCGAGATGGCCTCGATCACCTCGTCGGGATTCCAGAGATCGCCATACGGATTGCCGAATGCCATGGAGATGTAAACCACGACGTTGAGCCCTGCGTCGTCCGCTTTATTCTGAATCTTCTCCAGTTCTTCGAGCGCATCCTCCGGCGACTGGTTCTGATTTTTGCGCAAGAACGTTTCCGAAATCGAATAGGGAAAACCCAATGTCGATACGGCCTTGGTGTCAATCGCCCGTTGGGCGCCGCGTTCATTGACGACGATACCGATAATTTCAACATCATCGGGCGGATCGAGTTCCTTCAATACTTCTTCCGAGTCCGCCATCTGAGGCACTGCATTCGGCGAGACGAACGACACCGCATCGATGTGCTTGAATCCCACGCTGATCAACGCCTTGAGATAATCGACTTTCAATTCGGCAGGGATCAATCCGGGCAGCCCCTGCCAGGCATCGCGCGGACACTCAATCAGTTTGACAAGATCGGCCATACGTCCCTAGCCACGGATTCCCACGGAGCGAAGAATCGTGTGATTCTTCCGATCCGTGTTTTATCCGTGCAAATCCGTGGCAAAGTCATGTCTGCAACACTCCCACCTTGAACTCCGCTACGTCCGGATTCAGCGCTGCCGCTTCCAGCGCTTGTGTAATCGCCTCCCGCGTTTCGATCGGGTCAATGATTTTATCGATCCACAACCGCGCTGCGCCATAGCGCGGATCGGTTTGCTCGTCGTAGGTACGCTTCACCGACTCGTACAGTTCTTTTCTCTCTTCCTCGCTCAGCTTCGTGCCCCCACGCTCGAGTTGTTTGACCTTAATTTCAACCAACGTGCCCGCTGCCGAATCGCCGCTCATCACCGCGTAGCGCGCCGTCGGCCAGGCAAACACAAAGCGCGGATCATAGGCTTTGCCGCACATCGCATAATGTCCGGCGCCAAACGATCCGCCGATGATCACTGTAATCTTTGGAACCACAGAATTCGATACCGCGTTTACCATCTTCGCGCCCGCCTTGATGATGCCGCTCCACTCGGCGTCGCGCCCCACCATAAAGCCATTCACGTCGTGAAAGAAAATCAGCGGAATCAGGTTCTGATTGCAGTCCATGATGAAGCGCGCCGCCTTTTCCGCTGACTCCGTGTAGATAACGCCTCCGAATTCGATCCTCTTGTGGCCCTCGTGATCGGTCTGCTGCGCATGTAGTTTCTGGTTGGCCACGATTCCAACCGCAAAGCCGCCGATGCGGGCATAGCCACAAATTAGAGTTTTTCCGTACTCCGGTTTGTACTCGTCGAAACGGCTGCCGTCGATCATGCGCGCCAGCACTTCTTTCATGTCATACGGCCGCGCCGGGGACGAATCGTAGATTCCGTAGATTTCTTCCGCTGCCAGTTCGGGCTCGACCGGCTTTTTCCGGTCCCATGGAGAAAGCCGCCGGTATCCCCACTTCTCCACGATCGAACGAATCCGAGCGATGCAAGCCTGATCGTTGGCTTCTCGAAAATCGACCGTTCCGCTAATGGAGGAGTGCATCGCCGCGCCGCCTAATTCCTCCGACGAAACTTTCTGTCCGATCGCCGCCTGAACCAGCGCCGGACCGGCCAGAAATAATCCGCTTCCGTCGGTCATCAGCACGTGATCGCACATGACCGGAAGATAGCCGCCACCCGCCACGCACATACCCATAATGGCGGCGATCTGCGGAATTCCCATCGCCGACATAACCGCGTTGTTACGAAATACGCGCCCGAAATCGTCGGTATCAGGAAAAACATCTTCTTGCAGCGGCAGGAACACTCCGGCAGAATCGACCAGATAAATCGTGGGAATACGGTTCTCG
Organism: uncultured Acidobacteriaceae bacterium; assembly: GCA_937879855.1. Lineage (GTDB taxonomy): Bacteria > Acidobacteriota > Terriglobia > Terriglobales > Acidobacteriaceae > Sulfotelmatobacter. The sequence goes on from CALFMO010000068.1 coordinate 79,169, forward strand.
ATGGCGATGTTCTGCGCTCGAATCACTTTTTTCGAAGTCATCGGAAAAAACGCGCCCGCCTTCACGGTGGCGTCATTGGCGATAATCATCACCATGCGGCTTTCAATGCGAGCCAACCCCGTGATTACACCCGCTGCGGGCGCGCCGCCCCACTCTTCGTACATGCCATGGGCCGCGTAAAGACCGAGTTCGAAGAATGTATCCGGATCGGCGAGCAAGGCAATGCGCTCGCGGGCCGTCAATCGCCCCTTGGCATGCTGGTTTTCAATGGCCTTGGGGCCGCCGCCCTCGCAAATCTTTTCGCCCTCGTTGCGAACTTGTGAGGTCAAGTCGGCCAGAAACCGCATGTTGGCTTCGTAGCGCGCCGAGGTCGGATCGATTTTTGTCGTCAGCACGTTTTCCGGTGCAGACGAACTCGAAGGAAGCGATTCGTTACGGTTCGCCATGAGTTAAAGAATGAACATGCGGACTGATTACGGTATACCACGCGGGCGCAGCTTCGCAATGCGGGTTAGCCCGGATTTTCAGTTGAAGATGCTTGCAGACCAATGCGCCGCACTGCTTCGGCTACTGGATCGGCGGCTATCGCATCGACCAGCCCCATTCGCAACGCCTGGGCGGCAGTGACTTTCTCTGCCGCCACAAACATTTCCAGGGCGCGCCCTTTGCCAATCAGGCGCGGCAACCGTTGTGTTCCACCCCAGCCCGTGATCAGCCCCAGGGCCGCGCCCCGATGTCCAAAAACGGCATGTGGAGAAGCAATTCGGTGATGGCAGGCCAAGGCCAGATCGAGTCCGCCGCCCATGCAGTAGCCGGAGACCGCTGCGTACACCGGAGCAGGGAAGTGCTCGATTACTTCCATCAACGCCTGTCCCATCTTCGCGAACTCAAGCGCGTCGGAACCATTGAGCTGGGAAATTTCCTTCAAGTCTGCGCCGGCGGAAAAGAAGCGATCGTTTCCAGCGACGACGACCGACCTTCCACACGATACCAACTCGCGGAACTCATTCGTTAACAACTGCACGCACTCGCGCGAAAGCCGATTCGTTCCATCGTCCGACTGCAGCCGCAAAATCCGTGCTCCCAGTTGCTGTTCAATGCGAAATCGAGACAAAGGCATCGTTATAAGAATCTTCAAAGACGCCGGCAGCCGAAGCTATCCCCTCCGCTCGACCCAATCCGCCAGCCTGCAGCCGTCTTCCTCCAGCTGAAACGTTCCCACGCCAAAGCATTCGCCGACGATACGGTGCGACTCGGGATCGCGAGCGGCGCGCGTAATCCATTGCTGTCCCACGCGGTACTGCGCCGAGGTAAACCACTTCTGCGGCAGGACCTCTACCAATCCGGCCTGCGGATAAAAAACAAACAGCGCGAATGCTGGATCGTCATTCGACATCGCCTTGTAGCTTGTCGGAATGATCAGTTCGTCCACACTGCCAAATTCTGCGGGGAGTTCGATTTTATGCATGCCCGGTTCGAGCGCGACCAGCACCTCGAAGTCGGCAAGCGGGGCCGTCGCCGCGTAAATGCGATCCGAGGACGCCTTGAACCAGCCCGCGACTTCCGCCAAATCAAAGGCCTTCAGTTGATCAGGATCGAAGCAGGTGAACCGAATGTTTCGCCCCTCAGGACACCAGATGCCAATGAAATGAGGAGGCACCAGGAACGGCCGGCAATAGGTGTTCAACGCAAGGCGAGCTTTGTCCGGTTCCTGTTGTAGGCCGAGAGTTACAAGGTGGGCAATTGGACCGTGGTCGCCGTGGTGAGTCCAGGCAAAAGGTTGTCCGGCAAGCGAGCGAAACGCGGGGAAGGTCTTCCAATACCACGGCGCCGGGCCTACGGTTTTCGACAGGATTTCTCGCACGCGGGACGCGCCGATGCCGGACATCAGCCCGCCGCCGGTACGCCGGGCCCCTTCACATGCGCGCGGATGAACTGAACGATGTCGTCCATCGCCGTGCCCGGCTGGAAAATCGCGGCGACGCCGATCTTCTTCAGACCATCGATATCCTGATTGGGAATGATGCCGCCCACGATCACGATTACGTCATCCATCTTGTTCTGCTTGAGCAGGTCCATCACGCGCGGCACGATCGCATTGTGCGCCCCAGAGAGAATTGAGAGCCCGATCACCTGGACATCTTCCTGCAACGCCGCGGACACGATCATCTCTGGCGTCTGCCGCAAGCCGGTATAGATCACTTCCATGCCCGCATCGCGCAAAGCGCGAGCAATCACTTTCGCCCCGCGGTCGTGCCCGTCAAGCCCGGGCTTCGCTACCAGCACACGGATCTTCGTGTCGGCCATCGCACACCATTTAACCACAGAGGGCACAGAGGAACACAGAGGCAAGACAGAACATGCAGATGGAGAAGCCTCAAACAGTCTTGATGTCGAGGCTTCTCCACATATACCAGCACGCCACGCTGCGATAGGGTTCCCAGGCTTTTGCGATCTTCTCCATGTCTTTCGGCTTGGGCAGCTTGCGCTTTTTATAGTGCTTGCGGATGGCCATTTGCACCCCATAGTCGCCCGTGGGCAGTACATTCGGCCGCCGCAAAGAAAACATCAGGAACATGTGCGCGGTCCATACCCCGATGCCCTTCACCTGCGTCAAATGCTCGATGACCTCTTCGTCCTCGAGTTCGGGCAGTCGTGAAAAATCGAGCAGTCCCGTTGCCGTCTTCGCGGCAAGATCTTTCAGATAAGCTGACTTCTGCTTTGACAAGCCAACGCTCCGCAGTTGTTCGTCGCTCAGTTTGAGGATTCCCTCTGGAGTGATCGGCTCGCCCGCGAGTGCCGCGAAGCGATTGAAGATCGTCACTGCGGCCTTGCCGTTCAGTTGCTGGTAGACGATTGCCTCGGCCAAGCTGCAAAACTCCGGCACTCCATATTCCATGCGGCAGGGCCCGACGCGCTCGATAATGGCACGCAGAACGGGATCGGATTTCTTAAGGTGGTTAACCGCTTTTCGCATCTCTTACATTTATCACAAAATTTCTTCCTAGGCGAACAAAACACGAATAAACTGCATTATGGTGTCTTCTTTACCGCAACTCCCAGTACCTCGAATTTGCCGCCCCGCAGCAAGTTGGAAGCCCCCACGAAAGCGCGCGCGGGATAGTCGCCATGGAAATACGTTTTGTAGACTCCGTTAAACGTATCGTAGAACTTCAGGTCGGAGCAGAAAACCTGAATCGACACGACATCGTCCATGGTTAACCCGGCTAATTCCACCGTCTGCTTGATTCCATCCATCACCAGGCGCGCCTCCTCTTCGGCGCTCGCCGGCGGCATGCCGGTCTTGGCGTCCAGTCCGATGTGTCCCGCAATGTAAAGTGTATTGCCCACGAGTACGCCGTCGCTGAAAGGAAGCGCTTTCATATCGCTGGCCCGCGGTTTCACGATGTGCTTTCGCTCTTGCGCCGCTGCCGCAACGCAAACTACAAAAAGCATCAGTCCTAAAAGAATTCGCAGTTTCATGGTTTCTCCTCGAAGATCATACGAAGATCGGACTGGAAGACTACCACCTTCACCCCTAAGCGGCCAACAATCGCGGTTTCGTATTCTTTCCCTTAACTGTCTGGGCGTGAGGAAGATGATGCTCGTCTTCCGGAGACCACAAGAAAAAGCAGACACATGAGCATCGCAAAATCCGCGCGTGCGTCGCTCACTCGGTCGCGCATGATGCAACAGTTCATCATTCCGAGCAAAGCGAGGAATCTGCTGTTCGCACTAGGAAAGAAATTTTATCGTCTCTTCCACCAGTTCTGCCGTCGGCTTATAGGGATCACCCGGCGCATCGTACTCAATCGAACAATATCCCTTGTAGGCATGTTTTTTCAGAATCGCGAAGGTGCGCGCCAGGTCCACATGCACCGCCTTGCCTTGCTCATCGACCTCGCCATCTTTCACATGGCAGATTCCGTAGGCATGCGTGAACATCGCATCGATGGCGTGATAAGCATAGTCTTCGTCATGCGCGGCCAGCGTGTTGCCGAAATCCGGTAAAGCCCGCAGCCACGGACTGTTCACTTTCTCAATCACCTGCACTAGAAAAAATGGATCCTCGCTCACCGGGTTGTCATTTTCCAGATGCACCACGACATTCTTTTTCGCGGCATATTCTGCCACGCGCGCGAGAGTGTCGGCCGCACGCCCCACGTCAGGCTTCGAATTCTTCGCGCCTTCAACGTGCGTACGAATGCTCGGCGAACCCAGAGTCGCTCCCGCGTCCACCCACTTTTTGCCCGACGCAACCGCCCGCTCTCGCTCGGCCGCATCCGGTGAATACTGGCTGAACTCGTCATCCACCGCAATGTCCACTACCGCGGAATGAGCCTTCTCCACCGCCATGCGGAGTTTTTCCAGATATTTGGCATCCGTTGAAGGAAACAGGCGGCTCCAAGGCTCGATCTTGTGCACGTTAAATTTCTCGGCCACGTGGGCCGCAAAGTCCTTCAGTTCGATCTGCTGCGACGCCGGAACACGACTCGCCTCGTCCGGTCCTTTCGGGCTCACAATGAATTCGCGGAAGGGATACGCCGCCACGGCCACGCGCCGCCGCGGATCCGAGGGAAATGCAGCCGATGGTCCAGATCTTGCCGCCGCGCTCGCAGCGAGCGGGGAAAGCCACGCCCCTGCTGCCGCCGCAGCACACTGCCCAAGAAATTTTCTTCGGTTCGTCCGGCCCACGCGGGCCAGTGTATCAGAGGAATTTGGTCTGCAGGCCCTCGCATCGCGCCAACCCCAAGGGCGCTTCAACGAATCTAAGGCGCAACTATCGAATATTTACGAGTCAACCATCAACTAACCACGATTGGGTGGACAACAATGCCGAACAAAGAAAGTCCCGCACTACCACCGCCCTTACAAGATCAGGAATCTATACCAGAGAATCAAGGAGTAACGCGGCGTTCGTTCCTCGCGCGTCTAGGCGCCGGCAGTATTGCCGTCTCCGCCACGCCCCTTCTCCATAATATTTCCGTTGCCCAGGTTGAAACCTCTCCCGCGCCCGCCGGAACTTTCCCCCTGGTGCCGATCGTCCTCAACGTCAACGGCCGCGATTATCGTCTGAAACTCGAACCGCGCGTCACGCTGTTGGACGCTCTGCGCGAGCGCCTGCACTTATTCGGCACGAAAAAGGGATGCGACCACGGGCAATGCGGCGCCTGCACGGTGCACGTCAACGGACGCCGGGTAAATTCCTGTCTCACTTTCGCCGTCATGCACGAGAGGGATCGCATCACGACCATCGAGGGGCTGGCCAGCAACGGTGAACTGCATCCCGTGCAGAGCGCGTTTCTGGAACGTGATGGCTTCCAGTGCGGCTATTGCACCTCCGGTCAAATCATGTCCGCTGCGGCGTTGTTGAAGGAACCATGCGGCGAAGACGATGACTCCGTCCGCGAGTGTATGAGCGGTAATATCCGCCGCTGTGGCGCCTATCCCAACATCATTGCCGCTGTGCAAGAAGCGCGCAAGCGCTCGTAAGCCAGTCAGGAGAACGTCCCATGCAAGCTTTTCAATACAAAAAAGTCCGCGACGTCGAAGGCGCGATTGGTCTCTCTTCAGCGCCGTACGCCAAATTCGTCGCCGGCGGCACCACGTTAATTGACCTCATGAAACTTAACGTGGAGCGGCCCACGACTCTGATTGACATCAATTCACTGGCGCTGGACAAGATCGAAAAGCTGCCGGGAGGCGGAGTCAAAATCGGAGCCATGGTCCGCAACAGCGATCTGGCGCACGATGTCACGGTTCAGCAACAGTACGCCGTGCTTTCCCAGGCGCTACTCTCCGGCGCGTCTCCGCAGTTGCGCAACATGGCAACGACAGGCGGCAACCTGCTGCAGCGCACGCGTTGCTATTACTTTCGCGACACCGCGTACGCCTGCAACAAGCGCGAGCCTGGATCGGGCTGCGCCGCTATCGACGGCTACAATCGCATCCACGCCGTTCTCGGGACCAGTGAACACTGCATCGCCACGCATCCTTCGGATATGGCTGTAGCTATGATGGCTCTCGAGGCCACAGTTCATATTCGCGGGCCAAAGGGCGACCGTTCGGTCCCGTTGAATGACTTTTATTTGGTGCCCGGGTCCACGCCCAGTCGCGAGAATGTTCTGCAACCGGGCGAACTGATCACCTACGTGACTCTGCCTCCGCTCGCCAGCGGAACTCGTTCGTATTACCTCAAGCGCCGCGACCGCGCCTCGTACGAATTCGCGCTGGCATCGGCTGCCGTGGTGGCACAGATGCAAGGGCGAACTCTGCAGCGAATCAGAATTGCATTGGGCGGAGTCGGCACCAAGCCCTGGAGATTCAAAGAAGCCGAGCAGGCCCTGGAAGGCCGCGAGGCCAGCGAAAGCAATTTCCGCGCCGCTGCCGAGGCCGCTCTGCAAGGCGCGAAACCGCTTCACGATAACGCATTCAAAGTTGAACTCGCCAAGCGTACCCTGACGCGCGCATTGAAGGTGGTCACCCAGGCGGCGTGATTGAAAAGCGAGAGGAGAATTCCATGAGCACCACTCCTATTGGCCAACCGGTAACGCGAATCGACGGCAAACTCAAGGTCACAGGCCGCGCACCATATGCCGTGGAACATCGCATCGAGAACGTTGCCTATGGCGTAGGAGTCGGCAGCACCATTGGCAACGGGCGAATCAAGAGCATCGAAACCGCCGACGCCGAAAAAATGCCGGGGGTGCTGGCAATTCTGCATCACGGAAATGCCCCAAAGCTTTTCCGCCCTGCCGGATCGCTCGAAGAATCCAGCCGTCCCGGGGAGAGCCGGCCACCTTTTGAGGACGAGAACATTTACTACTACGGTCAATTCGTAGCCCTGGTAATCGCCGAGACTTTTGAGCAGGCTCAGGATGCGGCTTCGCACGTGCGCGTCGACTACGACGCGAAGCCTCCGGCAGTCCGCCTCGAGGATGGAGAGAAACAGGCCAAGGCCAACGCAAATTACAGCCGCGGAGATTTCAATTCAGCCTTCCAGCAGGCGGAGGTCAAGCTCGAGGAAACCTACGTAACTCCCATAGAAGTTCATAATCCGATGGAAATGCACGGCACCATCGCCGTGTGGGATGAAAAAAAAGACAAAATGACGTTGTACGAAACCACTCAGGGAGTGGTGAACCATCACAACGTTGCGTCGCAAGTCCTCGGCATGCCCCCCGAATCCATTGAAATCATCTCTCCCTTCATCGGCTCTGGCTTCGGAAGCAAGCTCTTTCCCTGGCCGCATTCGTGGCTGGCCGCGATGGGTGCGCGTCAGGTGAAGCGTCCGGTGAAGGTCGCCGTGCCACGCACGTTGATGTTTACCACAGTGGGCCATCGCCCGACCATCCAACAGAAAATTCGCATCGGCGCTACGCAGGATGGCAAACTGCTCGCCTTTGGCAATGAAGTCCTGCAGAGTTCATCCAAAGTCGACGATTTCACAGAAGACTGCGTAGACCCCACGGCCATGCTTTACAGTTGTCCGAATGTGTCGGCGCTGCAGCATCAAGTTTTTCTCAATACCGGCACGCCCACTCCCATGCGCGGACCGGGACGAGTTCCCGCGCTGTTTGCCATCGAATCCGCGCTCGACGAATTAGCCGTCAAACTGAATCTTGACCCACTCGAACTGCGGCTGCGCAATTACGCCGAGACCGACGAAAGTTCCGGTCATCCCTGGTCGAGCAAGCACTTGCGCGAGGCCTACCAGATAGGTGCCGAACGTTTTGGATGGAGCAAGCGAAATCCTAAAGTCGGTTCCATGACACAAAACGGGGAAATTCTTGGCTGGGGAATGGCGACCTGCACGTGGCCAGCACATCAGCGTGGCGCCGAGGTCCGAGTCCGCCTTCTTGCCGACGGAACCGCCCGCGCCTCATGCGCTACACAAGACATTGGAACGGGAACCTACACTGTGTTCGCCGAAATTGTTTCAGACAAGACCGGTCTGCCCGTCAACAAAATCGACGTGGTCCTGGGCGATAGCGCCCTGCCTCCCGGCCCGACTTCCGGCGGATCTTCCGCCACCTCGACGGTAATTCCAGCCATTGTGAAAGCGACCGAGAATGCCATCGAAGCGGTGCTGAAAGCCGCCGCCAAAACGCCCAGCTCTCCCTTCGAGAAGGCCGACCCAAAAACTTTGAAGATGACCGGGGGACGCGTCCATGACCAGCGCAAGCCGCCAGAAAGCGGCGTGCCCTTCCAGCAGATACTCACCGCCGCTAAGTTAGTGGGACTCGATGGCCACGCAAAAACCGATGGCACCCCGGAACAGAAGAACTATTCAACGCACTCGTTCGGAGCTCACTTCTGCGAAGTATCGTACGATCCTGAAATCGTGCGCTTGCGCGTGACCCGCTGGGTTTCGGTGATTGACGGCGGCCGCATGATCAACCAGAAGACCGCGCGCAATCAGATTCTCGGCTCTGTCGCGATGGGCATTGGCATGGGGATGCTGGAGGAGGCCGTCTACGATCGGCGCACCGGCCACCCCGTCAACAATAACTACGCGGATTACATGGTCGCTGTGAACGCCGACGTGCCCAACATCGAATGCATCTTTCTCGATTATCCCGACACCATTATGAACGAATACGGGGCCCGCGGAATCGGAGAGATCGGACTCACTGGATGCGCCTCCGCGTTGACTGCGGCAACCTATCACGCCACCGGAGTGCGCGTGCGCGAACTCCCCATCAGAATTGAAAAGCTGATGGCGCGAAGTTAATCAGCCGCGACTTTGGTCTACTGCGGCTTCGGTTCGTCCTTTTTCTGATCTTGCGGTTTGGTGTCCTTCGGAATTTCCTTGCCCTCGTAGAGGATCTTCACGTTCGAGCCGAAGCGCTTGTAGTCTTCGTACTTCACGATTTCCTTGATGTGCACGTCTTCCATCTTGAAATGCAGTTCGTCGTCCGCCTTGGTGTAGACGGGGAACCAGTATTGGCCGTCGATCTGTTGCCGCCAGGTGGTGAACTTGGGGAACAGATTTTCCTGGTTGCCGTGTTTCTCACGGATGTCGGGCACCGTCTTGCCGTAGGTCTTTACGATCTGGAAATCGTGGTTGTCGACCCAGACGCGTCCCTGGAAGTAGCGTTTCTTACCTTCGATTTTTTTGGGCGCGATATCGAAGACGTAGCATTCCAGTTCGTCTTCTTTTTGCTGGCCCACGTAGAGGATGTTGTATTCGGGAAGATCTTCGTCAGTCAGCACGAACGGCAGGCGATGGCGGATGTCCTGGAAATCTTCCTGCGACATGAAAATCTTGGTGAGACTCGACTGCGGCGCGAACACCACATTCTCGATGCGATGGCCCTTGTCGTCGAACATGACGTCGAAGACTTCGTGATACTCGCCATCGACCGTGTTGCCGTCGAGGGTTTGCACTTTCACATCCTGGCGGTATGTGTACTGGTCGCGGGCCTTGGCAAATTCAGTTTCCTTGGCGGCAAAGCGCTTAATAATTTCTTCGGGCGTGGTCCCGGCAGGGGGAGTGTTTTCAAGCGGACCTTCCTGGGCGCGCGCGGGCAAAGTTGCCAGTCCGCAAGCCAGTACGGCCAGACCAAAGAGCAGACGAGCGGATACTGATTTCATAGATATAGTTTAGCGAATTTCACACGAGGATGCTGCAGACTGCCAACGCCTTCGGAGGTAAAAAACCGCGGCGACCCTCCCTCCAACCCCTCTCCGCTCAGTGAGGCCGGAGGGTAGGGTGCTGCAGTTCTGCCACCCATTTGGATGCCTTCCCGAAGGAGAGGTTGGTTGAGAAAACTTTGCCCCCGGAAACTAGCCGTAGGCGTTAAACCGGCTGGGTCTTAAGCCCTTGCCGCTTCTGCGGGTGGCGGGTTGTTCAATATTGTGAACTGCGCCTCGAGGCTTTCTCTCGCGACGATATACGCAGCTGGACGCGGCCAAATACGCCGCTCAGGATGACAGTGCTTCGAAGGGAGCATGAGGTCTCACGGATGCTGGCAGGTGGAAGCGGGCCCTGCTAAACTCGTGCGTTTGCCAAGGAGTACTTATGCGCCGTCTTCTTTTGTCTCTCATCCTTGTCGCATTTGCGGTATCTGCTCTGGCCCAGGCCAAGCATCCTTTCACTTTTGAAGACATGATGAAGTTGAAGCGGGTGGGCGAGCCGGAAGTGTCGCCTGATGGGAAGTGGGTAATCTTCAGCGTGGTCGACGTTGATCTGGACGCGAACACGAAGACGCCGCACATCTGGATTGTGCCGACGGCCGGCGGTCAAGAGCGGGAAATTATCGCCGATCAGGATGCGGATCGTCCGCGCTGGGCGCCGGATGGGAAGCGGTTTGCATTTCTGTCGACGAAGGAAGGCGGATCGCAAGTGTGGATCGCGGATTTTGATGACGCGGCGGGCAAGGTGAGTGCTCTGCACAAGCTGACTTCGATCGCCACCGAGGCCGGTGGAGAACTTTGGTCTCCCGATGGCAAGAACATTCTTTTTACCTCGGATGTGTATCCGGAATGCGACGGCCAATTTGACGAAACGGCCTGCAACGCAAAAAAACTGAAGGAGCATGAGGAATCGAAGGTCAAGGCGCTGATTTTCGACCGCCTCCTTTACCGGCATTGGAACGCCTACAAAGAAGGCAAGCGCAGCCATATTTTCGTGGTAGCGGCTCTGGCTCAACCGAACATCCCCGCCGGAGAGGGCGCGCCATTCAGGATTGCGGCGCCTCGCGACCTCACGCCGGGTGACTACGATGCGCCTGTGTTCTCGCTCGGCGGTCAGGACGATTATGCGTTCTCGCCCGACGGGAAGGAGATTTGCTACACCTCGAATCACGACAAGAACGAAGCCGCTTCCACCAACAACGATCTGTGGATCGTCCCGGTCAACGTAGGGACAGGCGCCTCGCCTGTCCAGGTTTTGGCGCAGACCAAGAACATCACTGCCGAAAATCCCGCCAGCGACTCGACGCCGCTCTATTCGCCCGATGGCCGCTACATCGCTTACCGCGCCCAGCAGCGTCCGGGATACGAGAGCGACCGCTTCCAACTGATGCTGTACAACCGCAAGACGGGGGAGAAGAAGGATCTGACGGAAAAGCTCGACTCTTGGGTTGGCACGTTCGTGTGGTCGCCTGATTCTAAGCGAATCTATTTTGCGCATCAATGGCAAGACGACTCGCCCGTCATCTCTTTCGCGATTGACCGCCCCTTCGATCAGACAATCACTGTCGATGGCGATGCCAAAAGCAACAGCTTTAATGCTGAAGTCGTCGTACGAGACGGATACAACGATGACCTAGTTATAACGCCGGACGGAAAAACTATCCTCTTCACACGGATGTCGATCTCGTTTCCAACTGGGCTCTACCAAGCCGGTTCCGAAAGAACCGTAGCCGAGCAGCTGGCTCACCCTGCCGATCGCCTCACTCATCTCAACGATGCCGTGCTCTCCAAGGTCTCCATGTCCCCACTTGAATCCTTCTGGTTCGCCGGCGCTCACGACGACAAGGTCGAAGGCTTCCTCGTCAAGCCGCCGAACTTCGATGCTTCGAAGAAATATCCCGTGAAGTTCCTCATCCATGGCGGGCCGCAGGGTGCCTGGGGGGACGACTGGGGCTTCCGTTGGAATCCAGAACTGTTCGCGTCACCAACGTCATCGACGCCGAACGGATATGTCGTCATCATGATCAACTTCCACGGCTCGACCGGATACGGGCAGAAGTTTATTGACGCCATCAACGGCGACTGGGGCGGGGCTCCGTTTGAAGATCTGATGAAGGGGCTCGACTATGCGGAGAAGACTTATCCGTTCATCGACAAAAACCGAGAGTGCGCGCTGGGCGCCAGCTATGGCGGATACATGGCCAATTGGATCCTTGGCCACACCGACCGCTTCAAGTGCCTGGTGTCGCACGACGGCATGTTCAACGCCGAGTCAGCCTGGGGCACGACCGAAGAACTCTGGTTCAACGATTGGGAGTTCAAAGGCACGCCTTACGACAATCGGGCGATGTACGAGAAGTGGTCGCCGCACCAGTATGCCAAGAATTTCAAGACGCCAACGCTGGTCATCCACGGCCAGCGCGATTACCGGCTCGACGTGAGCGAAGGCTTCCAGCTTTTCACCACGCTACAGATGGAAGGCGTGCCCTCGAAGATGCTCTATTTCCCCGACGAGGGCCACTGGGTGATGAAGCCGCAGAATTCGCGGCTCTGGTACCAGACGGTGAATGCCTGGGTCGATCAGTGGACGAAGTAGAGCCATCTTCCGGCGAGCGACGTGAGGATTTGTGTGGGGCGGACACTCTTGTCCGCCAACTGCTTGCGCTACCAAGGTGTAGGCTGAGCTGCATGTCGTTGGCTTCTCTGGTTTTCCTCGATCGCCGTCGGGCGGACGGCGCGCACGGGAATTGTTCCGATCACGGGCTGGGGCGCGGAAGGTGCGTTGCCCGTGGCGGGCAGCAGTTCCAACGGGAAGTCGAGAAGTGCGGCGCTTCCGGCTGTGACTGCTACGTCCACTTCCAGCGGAGCGCTGAAGCCCCCGGCCGAAGGCGCGATGCTGGCGAGTCCGTTGATGTCGCTGACGGCGATGCTCTGGCTCACTTGCAGGATCACCGACGTGGCCGGACTGCCGGGATGAGTTTCGCCATTGCCACCAACGGGTGGAGTTGCACCGGGCCGCAGCACGGTGGCCAGAAAAGCTACAGTGGCGCCGATCACGGCATTTGGGGGCGAAGCGGAATCTGTGACTCGCACCACGATCGGCTGAAATCCCGATCCCGTGGACACTTGCCCGTTTCCGCTAACGGGTTGCAAATTTTGGCTGGCAAGTGGCACTGGGTTCACGTAAATGGGGCGGCAAGCACCATTTGCGATCGCTATACAGGCGCTCACCTGCACCGATGCGGCAAATTGCGTAACCGTCAAGTTTACCGTGGCGTATCCACTGGAATTGGTTTGTGCGCTGGCTGCGCTGAGTGTTGCCAAGCCGCTGACGATATTGAAATTGACTTGGACATTGTTCTGCGGCGTGCCATTGCTGAGCGCGCGTGCGGTAAGCGGGATGCTCCCGGTGGCGCCTTGGGAAATCCAAAGGTAAGGAGTCGCAACTCCGAGATCGGAGGCCGACTGAGTCGCATAGAGCGTCGCGCTTACTGCTTTCGAAGAACCATACGTGGCAGGCGCGAGAGTTGCCGTTATAGTCGCCACACCACCAGTGGACGGGACGAGCAAAGTGGCGGCCTCGCCAAGCGGATCAGTGGCGACCGAGCAGGCCGAGGCGTAGTCGCAGGCTGACAGTTGCACGCCGTTGCTGGCGCTCCAGGCGATGGTGGCGCCGCTGACGGGAGTGACCCCGTCGGCTGCCAGCACGCGGACCATCATCGGGGTCGTTGCCTGCGTGCCCACTGGCGTCGGCGGATTGAGCCCGCTGCCTACGAGAACGATGTTGTCGGTGGATGCCGCGCCGTAGATCAATGCGTTCGTCATGACCGACGACGCGCCGCTTACCGGATCGGTAATAGTGATGCTTTGCGGCCCATCGGCGTTGGCCGGCGCACTCAGCATCATTTGCCCGGCGCTGACGGTAAGTGGAGTCGTTGTCGCGCTGCCCACGCTCGTGGTGAGCCCAGGTGCGAAGCCGGATCCTTTCACCGTGACGGCACCGCCATTCACGCCGAGGCGTGCGGGAGAAACCGAGTCCGCGTAGAGGACATAAGCGTGATAACGGTAATCGGGACGGCCGTCGCCACGCTCATCAGAGACGCCGATCAGGAAGTTGGTGGAGGTCGCGATTTGCGCATCCAGCCGAGTCATCCCGAGAGTGGCCTGATTGAACGCCGATGGTGTGAAGGCCGGAGGGGCGGTCCCTTGCGGGTCCGATGCGGCCCACATCCCGATCACCGGGCGCGCTTTGAGCTCCGTTCCTTTTCCGGTTTCGTCGAGCGCAGTCACCACCACCGACATTGTCCGATTGGCTTGGGCAGAGAGCTCCAGATACTCAACGTCGCCGTAGCCATTCAGTGAAGCTACCCAGTCGCCTCCTGGAGGCACAGTTGCGGCAGAGGTCCAGGCGGACTGCGGTCGAGTCACAGGTTGGGCGCTGCTTGACATGAGAATGTCCCGCTGCAGATCGTTGCCAGGTGCGACGGTTACCACAATCGGGGAAAACAATCCTGAAGGAGCGACCAGGTTTCCCGCGTACGGGCCGACGCCCGCGGACCACGTGGGATCGAGAGCCTCCACGCTCAACTGGTATTGCGCGCTGTTGCCGTTTGGCGCTTCTAGTCCGGCGAGGTCGAAGAACCCTTCGACGGTTTGATTCCCTGATCCCCACTCGGCGAAGGGATTTCCCTGGGCGTCATCGAAGCCGGTAATAGGATTGCCGGCGTTGCCGGTGAACAGAAAGCCGGAGACCGACGAGGCCGCATACCTGCGCGAGGGCAGACCAGTTGTGGGATCGATCCAGCGAGCTACGACGTTAACGCCCTGCATCGCCTGCGTTTCATTTCCATGTGTGTCGGTAAACCACAGCGAGCCATGGATGCGGGCCGTAATTGCTGAGAACACTTGTTTGCCGGGAAAGCTCGACTGATTTTGTGCTGTGACTGGATACAGACGCGAGAGGGTAGCGACGTCGTCCACCGCCAACTGGTAGGGATTCGGATAACAGAGCGTGATCGGGATGCAATTCCACGGATCGCTGTCATGCATCACCGGAAACCCAGCATAATCGTCAGCCGTGGCATGGGGAAAGCCTGTGAGCACATTGGGATTGAGCTGGGACCGTCCCAGGCCCAGCACGCCACCGATCACGCGCACCAGGCGGTATTCAACGTCGGTGCGTTGCGACGCCTGCTGCGCACACTGTCCGTTGATCACGATCAGGGCATGCTGATAGGTGGCGAATGCGCCGTAGTTGTCATCGCTGCCGAAGACGGCATTGGAGAAGCACTGGCTAGCATCGCCGGCGCCACTTCCGATCAAGGCGTCAGTGACGGAGCCGTCGGAGTCGTAGACGATGCCCACGGGCTTGCCGGTCGCGGTGGATTGAATATCGGTGGGCAGGGAAATAGTGCCATCCGCGTTGCGGTAGACGTTCGCGCCGTTTACATCTTCAGCGAGTTGACCGCCACCGGTGGCTGCAACAGCGGCTGTAGGAACAGAGGTCCATTGGCTGAACGCGTCGGCGACCAGGGCATTCGCGAACGTGTTGAGCAGGTACGGGCTGAGATCACCTTGGTCGGTGTAATAGGTGATGAGTCCCTGTGGCCAAACCAGGGGCTGGCCGGTGGTCGTGGGGTCAAAGTAGGTTGTGCCGGCGACGTGCTTGGGGCCGCCCGCACGGGAAACCACGACGGAAAGAAAGACGATTGCCGCCGACCAGGCCAGCCTGAGGAGAAATGAGCGCGTGGTAAATGCCATGCGAGTTTTCATGGTCACCTCTTCAGATCGCACTCATTGCTCCTCACTGGCCCGCCGTACCGCCAAGGCGAAGTCGCTGAAAGTTAGGCGCGACTTCCCACCAAGGACGGGATCCGCTCGAAAAGCTGAAAGATGCTGTGCCGAAAGCAAGACTCGGCCCCACTGATCGATGTTGAACCGCCCCATACCTCCGGCGACGCAACTGGTGAGGCCGAGTTTGCTCGGGGGATAAAGGAAAAGAAGTACGTGCTCGCCGATGCGGTAACGCTGGCCGCCGGACCATAAGCCGATCCATTGCGAGATCGTCAGGTGTTCGCCGGGAAGGGCTCCGCGAATCGCATTCTCGACGCGGAAGGTGATGGACACAGTTTCAACGGCTTGGCCGCGGGTGGCAGGGCGGCGCGCGATTGCAGTTACGGTGCCCGAAAAAATTGTGCCGGCAGATCGTGCGATCATGGGCAGCCCGATTTTGCCCGGTGTCATTACGGGCGCAGGGGGCGGGAACGGTTCAACGATCGGAGATTGAACCGTAGGCGTTCGAACTCTAGGCGGTCGAACAGAAATCGGCCGAGATAAATCAGATCGAGCCTGACGTGGTGTGAGCTGCACCGTTAAATCGAGCGCCGAATCGGCGTCGCTAGACTGACCGAGCAAAGTGGCTGGCGCCAGAATCAGAATCGAAATCGCGAGCAGAGACCTGCAACTTCTCCCATACATGGGGAGACCTCGAAAATGTGACCTCTGCTCGGAGGAAACCGGAAAACATGACAGCCTAGTCTCTCAGGAATAAAAAAATCTGTGACAGATGTCACAACTGCCTGTGGATTTCAGCGATCAAACGCCAAGAATCACGCAAATGGTTCGGCGGTTTGTAACGGTGATCCGAGCGCCTACACTATCGACTTAGCAGGCGCTCAGGATTGGACGGCTCATTGAAGAACTGAGCCCGATTGGGGGAAAAGATATGTGGTCGAAAAGTTTGTGGATCGCTGTGGTGGTGTGTGCAGGGTCGGGCGCCGGATGGGCGCAACTGACCGATCGCACTCTGGCTCCGAACACAGCAAAAGTCGGAATCGCCAAATCTTTGGAAGAGGAAACCGGAGCGGGCCGTGGCGATGTGATGACCTGGAATTCGTCGATCTTCGTTATTAACCGCGATCCCTTCCGTTCCGTCCGTCGTGGGCGCCAGCTATTTCAGCGGAAGTTCACGCGCTTGCAGGGCGAAGGAGGAAATGAAGGCGACGGCGCCGGCGACCTCGATACGAATAACGCTATCGGCGCCGGACTCGCCGACAGTTGCGCGCTGTGCCACGGGCGACCCAAGGGTTCCGCAGGGTCTGGCGGAAATAACGTTACTCGGCCAGACAGCCGGGATGCTCCTCACCTGTTCGGATTAGGCCTCAAGGAAATGCTGGGCGATGAGATTACGACTGATCTGCGAACCATCCGCCAGCAAGCCATGATTCAAGCCGCGAGAAGCGGTCGTGCTGTGACTTTGCCGCTGAACAGCAAAGGCATCAACTACGGCAGCATCACGGCAAGCCCATCCGGTTCGGTCGATTATTCGCAGATTCAAGGCCTCGATCCCGATTTGCGTGTTAAGCCGTTCTTCGCCGAAGGTAGCACGATTTCGATGCGCGAATTCATTGTGGGCGCTCTGCACAAGGAGTTGGGCATCGAAGTGAATGATCCCGACTTGGCCAGTGCGAGCGCCGGGCACAAGGTAGTGACTCCCGCCGGCATGGTCCTGGATGGAACACAGGATAAGATCAGTCCGCCGCCGGCGCCCGATGCGCTGACCGGACAGTACGAACTGGATCCGGCAATCGTGGACCACCTGGAGTTTTATCTTCTGAACTACTTCAAGCCGGGACTGGGCAAGCAGGACAGCACCGTGGCTCTAGGACGGGAGGTGTTCAATCGGGTCGGCTGCGGTTCCTGCCACATCTCGGACTTGCAGATCAATCACGACCGGCGTGTTGCGGACCTGGAAACGAATTACGATCCGGTCAATGGGAATTTCAACACACTGTTTGCGACTGCCACACCTATGATCAAAACTCTGGATGATGGCAGTGGCTATCCGTCGCTGAAGCAACCTCTGGGGAATCCGTTCCTGGTGAAAAATATCTTTACCGACTTCAAGAGGCATGACTTGGGGCCGAATTTCTACGAGCGCAACTACGATGGCACCTTGCAGAAACAGTTTCTGACGCGGCCGCTGTGGGGAGTCGGTTCTACGGCTCCGTACGGGCACGATGGGCGCAGCATGACGCTGGATGATGTGATCCTGCGCCATGGCGGGGAATCGCAGGCAGCGCGCGACGCATATGCGAAATTGCCCGGGCCGGAGTCGGACGCGTTGCAGAAGTTCCTGAATTCTCTTGTGTTATTTCCTCCGGACGACACCGCCTCGACGCTCGATCCGGGAAACCGCAACACGCCGAACTTCCCGCAGTTCGGCCACGGGAGTATCAAACTGACCGTGCTGTTTAATGATCCGACCGATCCCGAATAAAGGCTGGAAAACTAGTCTCAGTCGTGCGTCCTCCGTACCGCGAAACTAGAAAAGCGGTACGGAGGATTTTGTTTTTGGCCGCTTAGAACTGGGAATTTAATCTCTCAAAAAGTATTTGACAAATAACTACACATGTAGTAGCAATGCATACATTGGTAGGAGACAAGATGGCCGGACCGAGATTAGCAAAACTCGAACTTCAGATCATGGAGACATTGTGGAGTCGCGGCAACGCTTCCATCCGTGAGATTCAAGAGGCGTTTCCAGAAAAGGGAAGACCGGCTTACACGACGATACAGACCACGGTGTATCGCCTGGAAGGCAAGAAGGCGGTGCGCCGCGTCAAGAAGGTCGGCAACTTTCACGTCTTTGAGGCGGCGGTCTCGCGCGATGCGGCGCAGCGTAAGTTGATTGACGATCTGTTGGCGCTGTTCGGCGGGCGTACGCAGCCGGTGATGGCACACCTGATTGAATCTGGCCAGCTGACGCTGGAAGATGTGAAGGAAGCCGAGAGAACTCTGCGGAAGCTGGAGAGAAAGGACAAAGCGAAATGACCCCGGCAAATCTGTCTGCAATGTGGAGCGACGTCGCCCCCGCCTTGGGCAATCATTTGTGGCAATCGACTCTCTTTGCCGCCGTAGCTGGATTCTTGGCGCTAACCCTGCGAAAGAATCACGCGCGCGCCCGATATTGGGTCTGGCTGGCGGCGTCGGTGAAGTTTCTAATTCCGTTCTCGTGGTTGGTTCAAATTGGCAGCCGTCTGGCTTGGACGCACGCCTCCGTGGGAACTAACGCAGGAGTCTTATTTGTGATGGAACAAGCGAGTCGCCCCTTCGGTCAGGGTATAGCGGTGATGCCGGTGATTTCCCACGCCGCCGCGCCTACGGCGGTGCATAGTCTGCTCCATTCGCTTCCCGCTCTGCTAGCGGCTGCATGGCTCGTCGGATTCGCCGTGATCCTCTGTGTGTGGTGCGTGCGCTGGCGGCGGGTTGCTGTAGCCCTGCGGGAGGCAACGCCGTTGCGCGAAGGGCGCGAGATCGAGGCATTGCGTCGATTGCATCGCATTGCCTGCTTGCGAGCGCCGTTGGGAATGGTGGTGTCAAGGGCGTCTCTGGAGCCGGGGATATTCGGCATCGTGCGGCCGGTATTGGTATGGCCGGAGGGAATCTCGGAACACCTGGACGATGCGCACCTGCAAGCGGTGCTCGCACACGAAGTGTGGCACGTGCGCCGGCGCGACAATCTTGCCGCGGCGATGCACATGATTGTCGAAGCGCTGTTCTGGTTCCATCCGCTGGTTTGGTGGTTGGGGACTCGCCTCATGGAAGAGCGCGAACGCGCCTGCGACGAGGAAGTTCTGGAACTGGGCAGTGAACGGCACGTTTACGCCGAGAGCATTTTGAAGGTGTGCGAGTTTTGTGTGGGGTCGCCTCTGGCTTGCGTGGCTGGGGTTACGGGCGCCGATTTGAAGAAAAGGATGGTGTACATCATGACCGAGCGAATTGCGCGAAAACTGGATTTTGGCAGAAAAGTATTGCTTAGTACGGCGGTATTCGTGGCCCTCGCGGTGCCAATTGGACTTGGCGTGATGAACGCAACGCAAGACCGCGCTCAAGCGCAGACAGAAACCACAGGCGCAGCTGATACAAAGTTCGACGTCTCAGTGAAACCGAGCGAGCTTTCCACTCCGACGTACGCCGGCAGCGAGGTCCATATGATCAGGATGATGTATGGTCCCGACAGGTTCAGGGCGAGGAACGCGAGTTTGCTGACGATTATTCAAGAGGCTTACGGAGTCCAGGCCAATCAGATTGTTGGAGCGCAGGAGTTGCTCAAGACTGCGGCGTACGACATCGACATAGAGGCGGAAGGGAGCTCGAACAACTCCCAGTCGACGGATCCGGGTCTCAGGCAAACCGAAATCCGCAGCCAACTTCGGTCGCTCTTGGCGGACCGCTTCAAACTGGTGCTGCACCATGAGACGAAGCAACTTCCATCCTATGGGCTGGTCGTCGGCGAAAACGGCTCCAAGCTTCAACCGTCAAAATATGCGGCCTATCCCGACACCGCCAAAGGTCCGGACGGAAAAGGAATCCACCGGATGATGATGATGCAACAAGATGGCAACGGGCAGGTGATGGGCATCGGAGCTCAAAAAAGTTCGATAGCGGAGCTTACCTTTCAGCTATCTATGCAATTGGGCAAGAAAGTCGTGGATAAGACTGGACTGACCGGACAGTATGATTTCAATCTTCACTGGTCTCAGGCGGCCGCCAATAGTGACGCCTCCAACGACGCTACCGGTCCCTCGCTCTTCACCGCAATTCAAGATCAGCTTGGATTGAAGTTAGTGCCGCAAGAAGGACCCGAGGACGTGCTGGTCATCGATCACGTGGAGAAACCGGAAGCGGGTTCCTCGTTGTAGTCTTACCCTTTCAAAAATGCTTGTCATGCTGAGCGAAGCGGGACGGAGAGCGAAGCGATACTTCCCGCGCAGTCGAAGCATCCCTACCTACTCCGCGAAACTCTCCGCGCAACGGTCGAGGAGCAGTAGGGATGCTTCGACTCCGAACGAGCGTCGCTTCGCGCCGCCCGTTCTCCGCTCAGCATGACAGAAAAGTTCCTCCCCTCTTTCGTCCGAGAGCACCGTCCCCATCGCAAACGCTACAATGCGGTGCGGAGGGGCTCATGGCGAAATCGCGCCGACAATTTTTAGCTGAGACATCTCTGGCGGTGTTGGGAGCCGCGGCCGCCATGCGCGCCCAGGGGCAGAATCCGGCGGATGTGCCGCCGGGGGCGCCGCCCGCGTTCGGCGCGGGGCCGGCGGTGGGACCGGAAGTTTCGACCACAACTTTCGCCGAAGCGGAGAAGTTGGTGCAGTTTCAGATGACCGCCGCCGAGCGCGCGGTGGCGGCAGGGAGCTGGCGCCAGACGATGGCGGCGCTCTACGAACGGCGTACCGGCCCTCGCAAGGTGGCGCTGGAAGGGACGGTTGCTCCAGCATCGCTGTGGGATCCAGTGCTGCCGGGGCAGAAGGCGGGGCCGCAGCGCGACCGGTTTGTACGCAGCACGACTGATCCTGGCCCGCTGCCGGCAGGGGATGAAGACATTGCCTACGCGCCGGTGACGCAGCTTTCGCGCTGGATCGAAGCTCGCAAGCTGACATCGCAGCGGCTCACCAACATTTATCTGAAGCGGCTGGAGGAGTTTGATCCCAAGCTGCATTGCGTGATCACGCTGACGCGCGAACTGGCGCTGCGGCAAGCGAAGCAAGCCGACGAAGAAATTGCCGCAGGAAAGTATCGCGGGCCGCTGCACGGTATTCCGTGGGGCGGGAAAGATCTGCTCGACACTGCCGGCATTGCAACCACGTACGGAGCCGAGCCATTCCGCAATCGCGTGCCCAAGGAGGACGCCGCGGTGGTGAAGCGGCTGCATGCGGCGGGAGCGGTGCTGGTGGCTAAACTCAGCTTGGGCGCGCTGGCGCTCAATGATATCTGGTTCGGCGGGCAGACGATGAATCCGTGGCTGCTGGAGGAGGCGTCGTCGGGATCGAGCGCAGGGCCGGGCGCGGCCACGGCTGCGGGATTGGTGGGCTTCGCGATCGGAAGCGAAACCGAAGGCAGCATCCTGAGCCCGTCGATGCGGTGCGGAACTACCGGACTGCGGCCTACCTTCGGTCGCGTGGCGCGCACCGGCGCGATGACTTTGTGCTGGTCGCTCGACAAACTTGGGCCTATGACCCGCAGCGTTGAGGACGCGATGCTGGTGCTGCACGCGATCTCCGGACCGGATGCGGGCGACCTGGCGAGCGTGCCCAGCAGACTGGACTTTGATGCGAATGCCAGCGTCGCCGGTCTGCGTGTTGGATATTTTTCCAAGTGGATGAATGAAAATCCAGCCACGGCCGTGGACCGCACTGCCGTGCACGTCGTGCGCAAGGTAGGGATGGTACCGGTGGAGGTGTCGATTCCCGACTGGCCATATGATTCGCTCAATCTGATTCTGTTCGCCGAAGGTGCGGCGGCGTTCGAGGAGTTGACGCTGAGCGGCGGCCTGAGAGAACTCAAGGCGCAGGCGCCGGACGCGTGGCCGAACATTTTTCGGCAGGCGCGATTCCTTTCGGCGGTTGACTTCGTGCAAGCGGACCGGTTGCGGCGCAAAGTTGCAGAGGAGATGGCGCGGCTGTTTTCGCAGGTGGATCTGCTGCTGGTGCCCTCGCTGCGCGATGAGATGTTGACCATCACCAACTTCACGGGACATCCGGCGCTGGTGCTGCGAGCGGGGTTCGTGGGGGTGGGGAAGGCGCGAAGCGATTGGGCGCCGGATCCCAGCCATCCGCTGCCGACTTTTTCGCCGCCGCGACGCGTGCCGCATGGAGTGACGCTGATCGGAAGACTGTTTGAAGAGGGCACCATTGTGAACGCAGGGCTGGCATTGGAGCGCGCGTTCGGCGTGGCGGGGGAGCGTCCGCCGGGATTCTGAGCCGATGGGGGGATATAATACCGTAACTTTTTTTTGCTCTGTTCCTCTAGAATACTCATTCCAAAAGGCTTCCGGTTACTGGATATCGCGGGACAGAGATAAAATATTGAAAAAGAAGGACTTGCGGCCAAAATATTCCGGAAGGTAATTATCCCTTGACATCACGTGCGACAAGTCGCCATGATTAGGGATCATGGCAGCCGCGCTTCTTTCGCCAAAACAGCTTTCCGGCGTTTACGAAAAACTAAAAAGGGCCGAAGAGAGCATCGTCGATCTGAATTCCCAGATCGTCGCCTTTCTCCGTGAACGCCCCGAAGGTGGTTTCAGTCACGATAAGCAAAAGGCGGCTAAGGAATTTGCTGAGTTCCACGCCAAACACGCGATTCCGCTCCGATTCGGCGTTATCGCTGGAGAGGTCGTTCATCATCTCCGTTCCTCGCTGGAACACATCGCGTGGATGCTCTCCAATGCTGAGTACCGGGACAAGCACCCCAGGTGGATTGGCTTTCCTATTTTCACCGTCGATCCTTTTGCTACCGGCGACAAAGACAAAATCGCCAGTTACGACCGACAGGTAAAGGGAATTCTGGACAATGGAGCGGTTGCCGCTCTCGATCTCATTAAAGAACTCCAGCCGTACAAGGCTATGAATCCGGCGGATGACCCACTTGCCATCCTTCAGGAGCTTAATAACGAAGACAAACATCACACCCTCATTTTGATCGTGGCTCCGTGGAAAGGGACGCTCGATATCTCCACATTGAGAACCTTCACAATCTCCGGCTTCAACACACAAAAAGAATGGCTTGATTCCGTGGCAGCGCAACCGAAGCTGGAGCTTTCGCCCTATATAGCGTTCGCTCAAATCGGTGGGTGGAAAGGTGAGGCGGTCATTCCAACTCTCACGGAGCTTACGAACAAAGTCAGCATTATCGTTAAGAGATTCTCCGAGTTGTGACACACTCCCGTCGATCCCGCCATCGTGTTAAACTGATGGCGTACCGACGGGCATACGCTAATGGCCTCTGAAACCAGTAAGAGCGATCAACCCGCTGCGAGTCACCGGATTTTGCGGCCCTCAAAAGAAGCGCAAGCTAAAATGCGTCCGTTGGCGCGGGCGTCATTTGAGCGGGTATTGAAGCGGGCTGCGCAGCCTTCTCAGAAACGCGCTTCAAAAGCGAAGTGAAAATTAAATTCCCTTGATCCCTCCGGTTGTATCTGAACGAATACTCATCCAAGTAGGTCTGCAAATATTTCTGGCTGACCTGATGATACACGCCGCCGATTCCGCGCTTCACTAGCGACCAAAAACCTTCGATTGTGTTCGTGTGAACATCGCCCACAACGTAAACTTTGGCTGTGTGATTGATGCGCTTGTGCTCTTTCACGCGTCCACCAAGCCGATCATAGATTCGGTATTCATCGGTGAACACTGTGCTCTTGGGCAGGATGTGCTCATGCACAATTCCAAGCACGCGCTCGGCTGTGACATCGGGCGTAGCTAAGGCCTTCACTCGCCCGATACGCTTTTTCGTGCTGCGCTCGATAATGCCGATGACCGGAGATTTCTTTTTATCGCCGCGCAATGGTCGGCCATGCTTTCCCTTGCGAGTTCCACCGTAGTACGTTTCATCCATCTCCACCGCCGATCCCTCCAGTTGCATGTCAGGTTCGGACAGCAACGAGCGAATCTGGCGGAACATCCGCCAAGCCGTTTTGTAGGTGACCCCGGTTTCGCGCTGAATCTGCTTTGCCGAAATTCCGCAACGAGTCGAAGCCATCAGGTACATGGCGTAGTACCAGAGTCTCAGCGAAGTACTGCTGTGCTCAAAGATCGTTCCGGCCATCGGGGAAATCTGAGTTAGGCATTCGTCGCAGGCATACACCGGACGGCCTTTGACCCTATGGTGCTGGCGCTCTTGTTTGCACGTCTGACAGTATGCGATCCCATCAGGAAAACGCTGTTCCCGAAGATGCTCAAAGCAGGCATCGTCGGTTGGAAATTGACGGTTGAAATCTTCGATTGTGTACCGTAGTTCCTTTGGAATCGTCTGTCTGCGGTTCATGATGACCACAGATTAGCTTAAACCGAACGTGATGTCAAGGGATAATTACCTTCCGGAATAAGGACTTAGAGCAGTTCGCGGGGTCGGGACTGCAGAACGAGTCGGGAGATCCTTCGCGCATAGGTCCAGCTTGCTCTTTCCGGAATTCTCGGTAAAGGTTGTTCGTCACAAGAATTGGGAATTTTTTTGCGGAGGGCTGTGGAAAAGGGGGAGGTGGCAGAAAGCGGGGCCGAGTTCCGGGTGAGAAAAGTGTCGAATACCAGCGGGACGGTGCCTGCTGTCATCGGCGTGGGCGCCCACCCCTCGAAATTCGCGAAGCACTAGCGGTTGATCTTGACGAAATGACGTGGCGCTCAACAACCGGAATAATCCGCTTTTGTTCCGCGATGCGATGCGAAACTCATTCACCCTGACAACCTCGAATACAAAGAACTGACGAAAGCAGGGTAAAACCTCTCACTCGGGTTTCTGGTGGAACGTTATTAATATCATTCCTTCCTGCGCCGGTTCCCTGCAAAAATGTTTCGGAATCTTCAAGTAGCTATCAAAGGTAACCCCAAGATATGTCATTGGATCGTCCTGAGCGAAAACCGGGCTTTCGTTTGGGATTGGCTTTCCGGGAAGGCAGACTGACACTCCGGTCATCACCGGGGGCATATCCTGCGAATACCACACTTGGGGAGATGTCTTCCATCCGGCTGCAGACGCAATCTCACGAAAGTCGTTTGCGTATTTTGTAGATGTATTGCCCCCAAAGATAAGGAGAAACGCTTTCTTGGGGGCACCTGCCAGAAATGTTTGTAAACCATCTTTCGTCAACGGATCTATGCGCCATTCGGGATTAGTTACTATCGTCTGCGTTCCATAGTTAGTGGAGTTCTGATTCACTATGGAGTCAGTGGGGTTAGTAACGCTGTAAGTTGGTTGCGCTGGTTGTATCGGTGTCTGGCTAATGCTAGGTCTGGCCGGTTGAAGAATTGGGCTTGTCACAACGGTGGACGGTTTCTTCGCTGGTTTGGCCCCTGGGATATGTTTGACTTCTGGCGCAGCGTCAGGCTCTGTTTGCGATGGGTCGGTTGTCTTCTCCTCCGGCGGAGCAACCTGCATTGTAGGGCTTGGCGATGCGGCGGTCTCTGCGTTCTTCCCATTTCCTTCAGTCGCCACCCTAATTAGCAAACCGATGGCAATGATTAACAACAGTACTCTAAATCCCCGCCGTTCTAGAAACTCCGGGGACTTCGGGAAATAGTCGCGGATTACTTCGATCCTCCCGACCCAATCCAAAATCTCCGTGAAGATGGAATATGCGACCAACAGCGCCGCACTGCCGATAAGAAGCACTTTTTCCATCGCGCACACCTCTCGCATAGCTCAAGCACATTCCCGCTTGGGGAAATGAACCGCAGACCATGCAAATTGGTATTTTACTCTGCGTCGGAACGCAGTGGCGAATATAAAGCGAACTGCTCGGCAACCTCGGCAGTGGTGCAGCCTAAAAAAAACAGCACACTTGTGCCCTAGCGTGAGGGACGAAAAGTAACTATTCTGGCGCTTGCCGGAGCCCGTGGTTCAACGGATAGGGCACTGGAGTTGCTAGCGGCTTTCTTGGTTTCCTTCGCCAAAAGGGGCTGCCAAGGCCGTGCTCCGGGGATGCAGGTTCGATTCCTGCCGGGCTCTCGGTAATACTATCGCTCTCTTCTCGTGGTTTGGCTAGTCTCGATTCGGTCCCGAGCTAGACAAATGTCGTCACCGCTGTGTGGGCTAAGAAGAAAGGAGCGCAGTTAGAGCGGGGTATCACCATCCGCAAAACATTTTGCGAACCTCATCGCCCGGTTGACCAGTACCCTCCGCAAGAAGGTCTTGGCAATCGCAACTTTGCTGCTTCGTGTCCTTACGCTTCCAGTCCTCGGGACTGGTAAGCTGTAAGCAGGTCTGCCCAGTATCCGCGTCAAACCGGAACGTGCGGAGCCCTTCGCGGTGCAATGTGTAATGATGGCGCGGAGTTTTCTTGATTTCCTCTTCCTTTTCCGCTAACTGTTTCTTTAGCTCCGCGTTTTCCTGGACTAGCTTGTCGTACTTGGCCTTTTCGATGTATCCGGCTTGTTCACAGGCACACAAAGACAGCACGAAGAGAATGAGCAATGGTCCGATTGTTAGCTTCATTCCGGATGAGTATTCTGCGTGGGCAGCCGTCTGTCAACGGTGAATGTTTTCGATGTAAAGCGGTGCGAACGGCACGGAAAAGGCAGGGTAAATGGGTTGTTAAATTGCCTTATGCCTTTTTGCCCAAGACTGCCACAGCCTCAATGATGTTCTGCGCGCAATGAGATCGCTCTTTTAGCACTGCTTCATCCGTCAGCACTTCCAAAACATTTCTGTTCAAATAGCGTCACGCCCGTTTCGGACAGAGAGTGCCGGACGCGAATGACCTCCTGTACTCGCGCTGTAGAGAACGCGACTATTCCAAACGGATGAAGGGCGGGCAGAACCGGCTAGACCGTCCTCGTTACTGCCGTGTGGCCAAGAAGAAAAAGCATTAGCCTCGGGGGACTATTTCGCATTCCCTATTGCAATTGCGTTAGCGACGGTGAAACTCCCCCCCTCCCCCAGTCTTCCGGCCTCATATGTGCACTCTAGCCCAGAATCGTTAAGCGCTTTTTGGGCTGCCGCGTTTATTCCACAGCAATGAAGCCCAACTAAATGCGTTGGCAGTTTGATTGGTGGGCTGAAAAGAGCGGGGGATCCAGGTACACCGATACAGTTAACGCCGTGCCATGCCTCTTGGAAAAGCCCGCAGAGTTGGCTTGCAAGTGGTACTACATCCGAATCCGTGCCACCCGTAAAAAGGATAATACTTCCTTTGGTGCCGACGAGCGCGGCTCTAAATTTCATTGCATGTTCGTCATCAAGCAAGCGAGACGGAGGAACGATAGTTATTGTTTGCTCCCCGTAATTAGGGGAGTTTTGATTCACTATGGTGCCGGAGGGATTCGTGACACTGTAAGTTGGTTGTGCTGGCGTCGGTGTGGGTCTTGACTGTGGGGGAGTAGAACGATGCTCCTTCGACCTTGTCTGCTCTGTGGATTGCCCATCGGCAAGGTGCAAAATCTGTATTGCATATATTACTTTTTCAGATGCAGCCTCAGTCACATCGTCCGCACTGTACCCCTTCTTCTCAATGTGAATCCTAACATCGTCGCCGGGCTCTACCCCATCGCGCAGTTCAAGGCTAAAAGAACCGTTCATGTCTGTTGTTGCGTTGTGCCTGGCCTCAATCGCGCTGACCGTCACGCCCGCCACGTCATTGTGTGTCGTCGCATCTCTTATGTGGCCGCGAACGTGCAGAAGTGTCCCTTGCTGTGCTGACGCGCACAGTGTCAACAACGCAGGCAGAAAATACCGAAGTAGCTCCACGCTCACATCTCTTTTCTAAGTTGAATCACAAACGTTTCCGTTGGTGTGGTGGTTCCGTCGAATGGGATGTAGTCTCTCTTCGCGACGTGAATCCGCACAACTCCGCTTTTCGGAGTGTCCCCTTGAAGCTTAATTCGAAAGTTGCCGTTATCCTCGGTCACACATGTCTCGGCACGACCCACGATGGTGACACTTGCCTGTCCAACGCCACGATTGGTCACTTGGTCAACCACAGTCCCGGCTATGGTCCACTCTGCTTTTGGTCCCGACGATGACGACTCGGACCTCCACCAGCCCGGCTGCAGGATCGCACCGGCAATCGCGGCAAGAATGACGCCCGTAGCCGTGATGATCGCGATCTTGACACTCCGATTCATCGCTCCCTTGCCGCTCAGAGTTTACCATCGTACGGAACGCCAATTGAGTAAAAGAGGGGGCTGTCCTACCCTTGAGCCACAACGACGTTGGCTGCCCCACGCTTCGCGATGTTCGAAGCGTGGGCACCACTGACCTCGAGCCCGTGTTCACTTGTCACATACAGACAGGCGGGCTCAATGCTACTTATCTCGCATGCCTGACCGACTCCATCGCTACTACGGTGCCGGATACCTGCACTTTATCACCACGAGTTGCTATCAGCGGCGAGCTTTGCTCGGCGGCCAGCGGGATCGCGACTTGTTTCTCCAGGTCCTGGAACGGGTGCGTAGGCGCTATCATTTCGTCGTCGTAGGTTACGTGGTCATGCCTGAGCACGTGCATCTGCTGCTCAGTGAACCGGAGCGCGACAATCCGTCGGTAGTTATGCAGGCCATGAAGCAGGGGTTCGCGCGGAATCTTTTGCGCCAGCTTCGCTCCGATCCTCGACAAGGCGGCCTGGACGGTGCCGTTGCTTTAGAGGAGGGACACATCTGGCAGCATCGTTTCTACGATTTCGTGGTGTTTACTGAAAGGAAGCGGATCGAAAAACTGCGTTACATGCATCGCAATCCGGTAAAGCGTGGACTCGTGCTCGAACCGCAGCAATGGGCATGGAGCAGTTTTTGCGACTACGCGGAGGGCCGGAATGGACCGGTTTTGGTAAACCAGCATGGGAGAGCGGAGCTTCGCGTCAGAGTCGCTTGATAGCATCGTCCGTGGTGCCCACGCTTCGAAAATCGCGAAGCGTGGGGCAGCCCAAAGCGAGGTGGTACGAGGTCGCTTGATAGCATCGTCTGCGGTGCCCACGCTTCGAACATCGCGAAACGTGGGGCAGCCCACGTCGTGGTGGACCAGAGGATGAAAGTCAGAACCCCCACCCTGTCCCTCCAAAAACCGGAGGGACAAGGGTGGGGCACCCGTACGTTTGCCCATCTCTCGCGGGCAATGGGACAATAGCAGCATATGCAAAAATTGTTTGCTGCTGTGTTCCAACTATTTGCTGGTGGGGTCGTGCTGGCGGGGATTGCCTCGGCGCAGACTCCTGCAGCCTCGCCTCAACCTAGCCAACCGGCATCCAAATCGGCTTCCACGCAAGCTGCGCCGGCCAAGAAGACTCCGGCTTCAACAGCCAAAAAAGCGCCTGCTACTACAAGGAGCGCAAGCGCGCTCGCGCTGAAGACCCAGAAAGAAAAAGAAAGCTATGCCTTGGGTCTGAAGGTCGGTTCCGATTTAAAGAGGCAGGGAGTGAGTGAGGCGGTGGATCCGGCAATCGCTGCGCGCGGATTCAAGGATGCTATGGCGGGCAGCAAACCGGCGCTCACCGAGGATGAGGAGAGCGCGGCGCTCATGCAACTGCAGACTGAGGTTATGGGCAAGCGGCAGGCGAAGGCTCAGCAGGAAGGAGCTGCCGCACGGAAAGAAGGCTATGCGTTTCTGGCGGCGAACAAGGCCAAAGAGGGAGTGGTAACCTTGCCGAGTGGCCTGGAGTACAAAATCCTGACCGAGGGGACAGGCCCGAAGCCCACGCAAAATGACACCGTAACCTGCAACTATCGCGGAACGCTGCTCAATGGCACGGAATTTGATAGCTCATACAAACGCGGTCATCCGGAGACATTCCCAGTCAGCGGAGTCATCAAGGGCTGGACGGAAGCCCTGCAATTGATGCCGGTGGGATCGAAGTGGCAGTTATTTATCCCTGCGGATATGGCGTATGGCGATCGTGGAGCAGGAGGCGACATCGGTCCGGGGGAGACGTTGATTTTTGAAGTCGAGCTGCTTTCGATTGGGGATCAGAAAAAATAAACAAGCTGTCAGCTATCAGCTGTCAGCTTTCAAAAAAACAGAGATCGGAGCTTGGAAATCGGCCGTCTGCGAGTGCAGGCGGCCTTGCTATTGGGAGCCTATGGGAGATGAAGAGACTTTAACCGCAGAGATCGCTAAGAAGGCATGAAGATCGCGTAGAACGGCGACGGAACTCTTCAGAGAGAGTGGTGCAGATGTTCTTCCGCGGAGAGATTGGCGCCGGCAAGGAGCAGCAAGCCGGAGAGAAATGCCCAGAACATCATGCTGACGGAGAGTGCGAACGGTCCGTATACTTCCTGAAAATTCAGCCACGGAAGCGCAAGAATGTAAGCATATTTCAGGGCTTCCGAGAGCAATCCCATGATGATGGCGGCGGGCAAGACAGCCCGCGCCGGTACTTTGCCGTTGGGCAATAACCAGTAAATGAGAAAGAAAATGGCGATGCTGGCGGCGATTGCGAATATCTTCATCATCAAAAATCCCACCAGGCGAACGAAACCTGTGCCGTAGCCCCGCAGCAGGAATTCCATAAATGCGACGGGACCGGCGGTGAGGCCGATGGAGAGCAGAGCCAGCACGCCGCAGGCAAAGGCCAGGCTGAGTGAGATCAATTGATTGCCCAGGTACGAACGATTGTTTTCGAAGCGCCAGATGCGGTTGAGCGCGACTTCGAGCGGCAAGAAGACTCCCGAGGAAGTCACCAGCAAGATGACCAAGGAGACGGCCTGCACGCGCTGGCGGGAATTCACCATCGCGTTCAGGTTGCGAATGACGAAGTCTTGTCCGGCGGGCAGGTAGTCGCGCAACAGTTGCAGGACTACGTCGTACATGACGCGCGAATGGAAGACGCGGCGGATCAAGGTCATCAGCAGGACGACGAAAGGGAAGAACGACAGGATCGAATTCGCGGCCACAGAGAAGGCGAAGGTGTGGACCTCGGTCCGCATCAAATACTTAACGGTGGAAATAACCAGGCTTCGAGACGGGCGCGGCGCGGGGCGAACAGTACGTTGCCGTAAGGCGCCTGCCTGAGAAACCGTCGGAATGGGCGGTTGGGGCATTAGACAGAATCGTAGCAGAGGAAGACGGGTACGTCAGAAACCCTGGTTCTCTGGGTGGTTACCCCGCTATTTCTTTATCTTTGTTAAAGTTATCGAGATTTTGGCCTTATTGCGCTAGCGCAAGTTTAACTTTTTCTTTAATTTTTGTTGCGAATCGTTTTAATAGGCCTTATTATCTGGGGCTCAATACCGGGGAGTGGTCCGGTGGTGAGACCAATACAGTGGTTGACGTTTGTGGTTGTGGTGGAAACGCACCAAATTGTCGAGGCTCCAGAAGTTCCCGCAGCGGATCATACCGCGGTCGAGAACTGAGGAGTCTTTTCTTTTTTTGGAGTAGTTCTTCCGCACTCCGCTTGCCCAACCGAAAGTTCTACCGGATTCTGTGAGGGGGGCTTCGGCCGACCGAAGCGACGATCGAGAATGCCGGAGAACTATTCTTCGCGATTGTGAAAGGAGTTTCTGCCGTGAGAGAGAAAGGTACAGTGAAGTGGTTTAACGGGGCGAAGGGATATGGATTCATCCAGCGCTCCACGGGAGAAGATGTGTTCGTGCACTTCTCCGCCATCCAGGAGAACGGCTACCGCACGCTCAACGAAGGAGAGACCGTGGAGTTTGATCTGCTGAAGGGCCCCAAAGGCTTCCAGGCGGCAAACGTCGTCCGGGCATAAACTGCGACCATTTCATCGACCCTCCTGCCCCCCAGCAGGAGGGTTTTTTGCTGGGGCGAAAAGCCGGAATGGCCCGCATTTTCCCGCTTCCCGCCCAAACTTCCTGAACCAAAGTGCATCTCAAGTCAAGGCACTCTCTGGGGCCCGTAAGCACCCCGGTGATCTGTTTTGCCTAACGAGGGGGCGTTATAAAGAGGACTATGGAATTCCCTGCCAAACGCGGCCCCTTATTCCTTCTATTCTGCCTGGTGGCTTTACTGGCAGCGTCAGGGGTAGCTGAAAGGGAAGCCGCCGGGCGCACAGACGGCGGCGAAGATGCTGCTGCGCAGCAGAGACCGAACCGGGTTCGTCCGCTGACTCGTTCCGAAGGCCGGCGGATTGTGCATGCCGCAATGGACTCCGAACACCCTGTTAAGTCCCGTTATGATTGCTCCCATTTTGTTCACGGAGCCTATGAAAGAGCTGGGTTCCCTTACAAGTATGCGAGTTCTACGGACATTTATGCGGGAGACACCGGATTTCTGCGCGTCGCCAATCCGCAGCCAGGAGACCTGGCAGTATGGCCCGGACATGCCGGGATTGTGGTCAATCCGGCTCGACATTCCTTTTTGAGCGTGTTGCATCGTGGGCCCGGTGTCGACCGGTATGATTCAAAGTATTGGAGACAGCGGGGACAACCCCGTTTCTTTCGCTATGTGAAGGCGACTCCAACCAGAGTGTTGTCCAGTTCGGTCAAGAATGCGAGCAGCAGGTAGGCGTCCGGAACCTAGCCTAAGAACTCCCTTCAAACTGACAGGCAGCGATGGAGGCGGCAGCCCCGGCGGCGATTTTCCGCGCAGTCGCTGAAGAACCGGATCTGCTAGTGCGCTCTACTCACGCGGCCTGGCGCTCTCGACTCGCCATATTAACGATAGGCAGAGGAATGCGGACGCGTCTCGGCTTTCCAGACTTCTTTTCGGTTGCATCCACAAGAACCATGTTGTCTGCCATCACGATGGGCTCGCTAACCAATTCAAAAACTTCTCCGTAGAGCCTGATTTGATTGCCTGTGGTGAAACCCAACCGCTTTAAGCTCGTGAAAATGACAACTTCTTTCTCTGTCATAGGAATGCCTGTGTGTTGCGGTAGCTAACAAGTGAATAGGAAAGATGAAGGTGATATTGGCAAACTTAATTGTAGTGCATACAGCGACGTTTGCAGTGCGCCGCGTCACGAGCTTTCGACTTCGATTCGTCATGATGAACGAGACTACGTTTCGTGAGATTCACTTTGGCTAGGGCGAAGCGGAGGCGACAAAATCGAATGCGATTTCAAAGTAGCAAGTTCTGGTTCGCGCAGGAATTTCATCGCATTTCGAGCGATATCAAATCCCCGTCCCTGGCTCCGCGTGATTTGTAGTTTACGGTGACCTGGAGGTCTCGCCAGTCGCAGGAAAAATCATCGGCACCAATTAAAAGCAGAGACTTGTAGTCGGGGGCGCGCAGCTTTAACGTGGCGTTCTCGGCGGTCACGGTCAGGATGGCGGCGGGGGCCTGTGAGCAATCGACAGCGACCAGGCGGCCCTTGAAGAACTTCGTGGGACGCTTGTCTCCCCCTTCGGCGGATGGCCCGGAATTCTCGGTCGCGTCGCGCTTGGCAGCATCTTCTTCCAGCACATCAAAAGGGGATTTTTGAGGGGCGAGTTTCGACTGTGTTGCTTTCGTGGGAATGCCGTATTTGCGCTCGGTCCCGGCCTGCTCGATCAGATCGCGCGCGAGCGCGGCGATCTGCGGATTACTGCTTGCTTTCAGCCGGTTGAGTTGGATGTTTGCTGCTTCCCAGTTTTTGCTAGCCACATAAATTTGCGCCAGGTGGAAGACATAGAACTCGTTGCGCGGGCTCAGCGCGATGGCGTTGCGCTCGGCCTGCAGGGCGGCGGCAGCTCCTCCACCGGCGTTGCGGGCGATTGCCAGCAGATCATAGGCGTCGGCGAGTTCTGGATACCACTCGAGTACGGAGCGAAGATCGAGCATCATGTTGGGCAGGCCCTGCATGTCGGTGTGACCGGCCTCTGCGCCGCGATACTTCAGGACGGAGACGTAATAGCGCACCCACATATCGTGGGGATTGAGGGCGGAGGCGTCCTTGAGTTCGTTCACCGCCTCCGGGAATTCGCCGTGCTGGATGTGGTCCCAGGCGAGAATGCGATGGGCGAGTGCGTTGCCAATCGCATTGCTGGGAAGCTGGTCGGAATCTTCGTCTTTGGCGTTTTTTGCTTCCTGTTTGGCCTCGGCCTTCCTGTCGGCGGCCGTAGGTGCGGCGGCCAGATCGTGCAGTGTTTTGAGACCGGCATCGCGGCGTTCGGGGACGCGGATTTGAACTCCGGCATATAGGGCGCGCGCGTCCACTTCAAGCAGAGGCTTCGAGGTGATCGACGAATCGTCGGCGCTTATGGGAACCGGGAAGCGGGAAAGTTGGCCGGAGGCATCGTTTGCGGCCGTTTGCCGAGCGCCTTCGACGGCGGTGCGGTGCGCGCTCTGAGTTTGGAAGTAATCCTTCACCGCCTGCACGAGTTGCGCCGAACTCATTCCGTAGGCCTGTTGAATAGCGTCTTCTACCGGCAGATGCTTGTTCAGAACCAGGCCGAAATAAGCTCCTGTTTCCGGCAGTTTCTGCTCATGGAGAAGGTAGTGCATGACGATCCAAGACTCCGCATCGTAGAGCGAGGGAGCGCGGCCCTCGCCGCTAAAAGCGTCGCGCTTGGCGTTGAAGAGATCGGGGAGCGAGAGCCAGTTCTGTGCCGTGAGCAATGCGTTGAAGCCTTTGGACGGATGCGTGTCGCTCTGCTTCCCCGGCGCCTCCTGCGTGGAGGGCAGAAAGCCGGGATCGCTGCCGAGTTCGACTTGCTTGGTGTCGATGCGAATCGAGCTGAAATATTCGGTGAGGCCTTCGTCGAACCATGCTTGCGCGGGAGGATAGTTGTAATTCAGAAACATTCCGGCGAGGTCTTTCGCGACGGCGCGCCAGGGCTCCGGTTCGGATAAATTCAGTACGAAGAAGTCCTGGTCGTCTCCAGGGAGATAGAATCCGGGAACATCGATAGGCTGGGCGTGGCGCAAGGGCGCGGCCAGATAGTACGACTTGTCATTGTCAAAGGCGAGGATGGTCAGCGGCACGGATTGGTTGAGGCGGTTCTTCCCCAGTAGAAGAGCAAAGACCGCGCGCATTTGCTCGAAGCGCAGAGCCACCTCGCGGCCTCGTTTGTCGCCGGCATCGGTGATGACCGTAAAGTGGGTGGAGTGGATTTCCAGCCAGTGGCTGGGTTCGGCCGCGGGGCTGGAAATTGCGCACAGGATTGTGGCGCACAAGGTGAGGAAGAGCGGGATGGCGTGAATGCGTGGCATGGTGCCGAGGCGAGTGGTGTTGCTCTTCAAGGAAATGCTACCACGATGAGCGCTGCCGGTTGGGTAAAGACACAAAAGGAAAGCCTCGCTCGAAGGAGCGAGCTTTCGTAATTTTCAGTGTCGAACGCGAGGCACGCCTGCCAGGAGTTTAGACAACATCGCGGCATTGGTACCGTCAACACTACTGAGGCGACGCCAGTCAGTGATTGTGAACACAATCGCAGAGGTTTCTTTTTCTGAATCGTCCTGAACTGGACGCCGATTTTCCAGTCAAGTGACCGTTATAATTCCAGACTGTGTGCAGTCGTCGGAAAAGAAATTCGATTTTGTGGCTGTGTATCGTCTTACTGATAGTTCCAGTCGCCGTCGCTGTTTCGGGGGCAGCGTGGAACGGCACGGTACGTGACGGTGCGGGAAAGCCCGTGAGCCGTGCAGTTGTCAGGCTGCACTCCACTGCCGGGAGTCGTGAGTACTCCGCTATGGCTGCGGCCGACGGAAAATTTGCGCTCCCTGAAATCTCCGCGGGCACTTACGAAATCTCCGTGAAGGCCGGAGATAAGGAGTGGAGAGCGGCGGCTTCGATGGTGGTCAAGGACGCGAGTATCTTGACCGCCGCCCTGCAACTCTCCTCGCAAGGGCAGGAAGTGCGTGTGGTTGGGTCTGGCGTCGAGGGCTCTGCGCAGGGCACTGGCGGAGAGCATCTTTCCAGCGCAGAAGTTTCGAGCCTGCCGCTGAACGTACGCGACTTCAGCAAATTGCTGCTGCTGGCTGCGGGGACGATGACCGACGCCAACGGTGCTGCCAATTTCACGCAGCAGTTTGCGGTGAATGGGCAGCGCGGCGTGACCACCGTTTTTG
Organism: uncultured Acidobacteriaceae bacterium; assembly: GCA_937879855.1. Classification (GTDB taxonomy): domain Bacteria; phylum Acidobacteriota; class Terriglobia; order Terriglobales; family Acidobacteriaceae; genus Sulfotelmatobacter. Next base: position 115,244 of record CALFMO010000068.1, read on the forward strand.
CCACCGATGGTTTCGACACCACCGATCCCGAGATGGGCGGGGCGACTTTTTCCAATTTCAACGTGGATGCAATTCAGGAAGTGCAGTCCAATTCGGGTGTGATGCCGGCCGAGATCGGGCACGGGGCAGCGAGTTTCACAAATGTGGTGACGAAGTCCGGAGTCAATGCGATTCACGGTAGTCTGTTTGAATTCGTGCGCAATGCCGCCTTCGACGCGCGCAACTATTTCGATTACAAGGATCCGACTGGCAAGCGGCGCATTCCGCCGTTCGTGCGCAACGAATTTGGATTCACCAACGGCGGCCCGGTCGTGCTTCCGGGAATTTACAACGGACACAATCGCACATTTTATTTTGGCGAGTATCAAGGCTTTCGCCAGGTGCTGGGAACCACGCAGGTGATTCCGGTGCCCACGCTGGCGGAGCGGCAGGGAATCGACACAGCAACTTTTCCTGGCGACACCCTGACGGTTCCGGTGAACCCAGCGGTGTTGCCTGTGCTGCAAACGTACCCGCTACCGAACCAACCGGCAGGGGCTTTCGGCGATCGCACGTATGCAACGTCGTCCAAGATTGTCACGCGCACCGATCAATTTTCTGTGCGAATCGACCACCAGATTTCCATTAAGGCTTCCCTGCTAACGCGCTTCAGCTTGAACCAGGTAACTGGCCCGCTGACCAATCCCGACCAGACGGCAATCGATCCCAGCTTTGGGGTTCAGTTCTTTGATCACCAACGCAACGCGGGCGTGAAATATACGCGGACGATCACTCCGCATCTCATTTCCGATACCTCTCTAGGATACATTCGCAGCACGCCATTCTTCCCGGCAGTGAACCATACGCAACCGGGGCTCGGTTTTGGCGACGGCTTATTTCAGGCTTTCAATTTACCGGCGGGTTCAATTTTCGGATCGTACAGCAATCTTTATCAGTTCAAACAGGACCTGGCCTTCACGCACGCCTCACATTCGTTTAAATGGGGAGTGGAGATACGTGTCAACCGTGATTCCACGATTTTTGGCACGAATCCGAACGGTGCTTATACGTTCGGCGGCGGCACCGCATATTCGCCGGTCTTCATCAAGTCCGCAAGCGGGACGCATGACATTCAGGTCGGTGAACCCTTGCCGGATTCGCTCACGGGATTGCTGACTGCGACGCCGTTTTCCTACAACATCACCGTACCGGCCAGTATCACTCCTATCGGAAATAAGTTCGACGAGGCTGGAGTCCGCCGCGAAGCGTACAACGTCTATTTTCAGGATGCGTGGAAAGCCACTCCGCAGCTCACCGTGAACTACGGATTGCGCTACGAAGTGAACAGCCGCATTCACGAGGCGACCAAGCGCACATCGCTTCCCATTTTCGTCGACGCCAACGGCAAGCCCGCGCCTTACGGAGATCGAACCGCCAAACAGATTTTGCTGATCAATCCGCAGCCTCCGTACAATCAGGATTGGAACGGCTGGGGACCACGCCTGGGATTGGATTACGCCGCCGGCCGGCACACCGTGCTGCACGCCGGCGGTTCCCTCGTTACGATGATTCCCAACCTGTGGCAGGACAATTTTTTGACTGCCGCGATTCCGTTCGTGTTCGCGCCGTATATCACCGCGCTGCCGGGCGTTGCCGTTCCATTTCAAAACACCTTCGTGCCGAAGGATCTGCCGACTGCCTACAACGTCCAGGGACAACCGATTTTCGCGACGGGCAGAACGCAGGATGTTCCGGCGAATACCGTCATCGATTTGGCGCGATTTCAGAATGATCTGACTGCGCTCGCGCCCGGACATCAGGTGCAGTTACTGACGATTCCGGGCATCGCCCGAAATTTCGGCAATGGCTATATCGGTACCTGGACTGCGGGCATCGATCATGACTTCCGTGATGTGAAAGTCAACGTTTCGTACGTGGCGACGGCCGGTATTCACATGGCGCGAGTTTATAACCCGAACAGTTATAGCGGAGCCGATCCCGCGCACGCGCCGTTCACGGAGTTCAACTCTGCGGGACAGGCAATCGGAGGATATGGGCAGGAGCAGTTAATCACCAGCGGGTCGCACTCGACTTACCATGCCCTGCAGAGCAGCGTGACCAAAAACTCCGCGCGAGCCGGGCTGGGCCTGCAGGCCAGCTACACATATTCCAAATCGATTGATGACACCAGCGCGGTGCTGGGCGGTTTGTTTGGCTCGGCGGGCGTGGTGCTGCAGACGATGCCGCAGGATCCGTGGAATCCGTCGGCGGAAAAAGGCCCGTCGACGTTTGATGTGACCCATGTTTTTTCGGCGAGCGTGATCCAATTGCTGCCACTGGATCGAATTGGCTTTCTGCGGCCTCTGGGACGACCACTGACCCGAGGCTGGCAATTTCTGAATATCACGACCCTGACGACGGGATCTCCGTTCAGCGTGTATTCTGGAATTCAGCAGACTGGCGCCGGCGCCGGCGGAACGGATCGTCCAGACCAGGTCGCGAAGCCGCATTTTTCCACCAGCCGAACGGTACGCGACGACTATTTCGGGCTGGGCACGAATAATCCGTCCTTCTTCAATCTTCCGATCCATGTCCCGGGCGGGAGTGGCCCGAATCAGGGGAGATTCGGAACGCTAGGACGAAACACTTTTCGCGGACCGGGATATCACGACTTCGATTTCGCGCTAATCAAGGACACACCGTTTGGGCATCGTGGAAACGGGGAATTGGGGACCGTGGAGTTTCGGGCGGAGTTTTTTAATTTGTTCAATATCGTAAATTTCGGGTTGCCTTCGAACATCGTGCGCGGCAGTGGCTTTGGAATTATCAGCAAGACCGCGGGAACCTCGCGGCAAATCCAGTTTTCGCTGAAGGTGATTTACTGACGCTGCGAATTGCTCAGGCAGCTTTCATTTGGCGCTCGACCGTACGCATCGCAGATGCGTGAAGCGCAGTATTCCTATCTTCCGCCTCGATTACCGCATTCAATTCCGCTCCGATCAGAATCGCGAAGCCGGTAATGTAAAGCCAAAGCAGCAAGATCATCACGGCGCCCAAGGATCCGTACGTGGCGCTGTAGGAATTGAAGAAATGCAGGTACAAGCGGAAACCGAGGGACGCCAGCAGCCACAGCACCACCCCGAGGGCGGCTCCTGGACTCACCCAATGCCAACTTGGTTGCGGGGCATCCGGGCCGAAATAGTAAACCAGCGCGAACGATAGAAACATCGCCGCGAATAAGAATGGCCATTGCAAGACCGACCAAGTCACAGTGAACAGGTGGCCGAGCCCAAAGTGCGCGGCGAGCGTATTTCCAATCTTTTCGCCGTAAAGAACCAAGACTACCGCGAAGATGATTAAGCCTGCGAGCGAGGCAGTTAATCCCAGCACGGTGAGTTTTTGCTTCCACCAGGGCCGTCTCTCGGTATATCGGTACACGACATTTAATGACACCACCACCGCGCTGACTCCCGCAGAAGCAGCCCAGAGAGCTCCAAGAATCCCAGCTCCAAGTTTTAACGCGGTACTCGATTTGGCGGTTTGACTAACAACGGTGTGCATTAAGTCTGACGCTGAACCGGGCACAAGATGTCCGAGGGCGGAGAATATGGTTTCCCGCAGCTCTGAATTCTGGCCCGCAAAGATGCCGATCAGAGACACGACGAACAACAGCATGGGAAATACAGCCAGAATGAAGTAATACGATAAAGCCGCCGAGCGAGTGGAGAGTTCGTCCTTTCCCAGCTTCTCAATGGCGCGTTGCGTCACGAGAATGGGAGTGAGACCACCAAACTTCCAGAGCGACGGCATAGAACTCGTCAGGCTGCCCTCGCTCGGTATCGCCTTGAAGGCACGCTGGAAGACTGCAGGGTCAGTTCTCCGAGCAAGGTAATTAAAGCGCCCTGAACTCGAAAGAATTTAGTCTCGTCATCGCCGGCAAAGGCCAAGGCCTCGGGGATCGCGGCAGCCATGGCTGCCAGTCCGTAATCCAGTTCGCGGTGAGTTTGGAAGCTGATGAGATCCGTCACGCCACCGGGATAATCGGTCAGCAGTGCTAGCGCCAGCTCGGTACTCCCGCAAATGAGAGAGGCCCGGGACGCACGCCGGTTGCGACGCCAGAACCAGGCCGCAGCCCCCAGGAACAATCCCACACTCGCATAGTCAATCATGGCGTGAGCCTTGGGCGTGACCACCCGCGGGATTGGCTTTGCAATCATCTTGGCTAAGCTATTTAGTGTCGGCATGCTTCTTCGTTCCTCGCATTCTGGATGACTTATTTACTCCGTGTAAACAGGCCGGCAAAACCATATCCGGCCAAGAACCCGATGGAAGACAGTATCAGGGAAGCCTTTAAAAGATGCTCCCGCGCATTGGTTTTGGGATCGAGGCGGGCGCGAACCTCGACAACCTTGTCTTTCAACTCACCGATGGTTTCATGAACCTGATTACGCTGCTGTAAAGCCTGAATTTCCAAGCGGTCGATAGGATTTGCACTCATAGTTGATTCTTCGCCTCGTGCTGAATCCAGATTTTATCGCCCTTGAGCACTTCGAGAGTGCGATTGGGCATGATTCCTTTGAGGGCGAATTCGCGCTTCGCGAAATATGCCGCGATGCCACCCACGACCGCCCAAAGCACAGCGACGCCGAAGAATCCGAAAACCCAGCGGTAAGGATTATCCCTCAAAAGGGCCGCGATCAATGCTGCCAATCCGATGGTAAGAAGCAGGTACGCAGTGGCCAGCATAACGACAGCCACGGCGGCGAGAATGGCTGCGACTTTCAGCAAGGCTAACTTTTGCTGAGCCTCCGCCTTGAAGAGTCGAATTCTTGTCTGCGCAAAGTCTTTGATCTCTTCCTTGATGTCGGCGATGACTTCTGCCAGAGACCGGCCGTTCGCTACACTATGCATTTCCGCTTGACCTCCACAACCGCGTTGCAAAACCAGCTACAGCGGCAACGCCGGCAAGCACTGCGAGGAACCGAAGCGGATTTTCGCTTGTGACTTGTTGTGCGCGCTGTCGGGCAAGCGCGGCGTTCTCCCGCAATCTTGCCACTGTCTTTCCAGCCGCAAGCCCAAGCGTCTCGCCAACGCCCCGTAGCTTCCGTGTGCTGCTGAGGGAGTCTTTCGTGCGTGATTCATCCGCACTCAATTGTTCCGCAATGTCTGCCATACAGTTCCTTGTTCGCTTATCTCCCAGTCCGAATTATTCTCGGGCTGCAGAAGGTTTGTTTTCCGACGTGGTCGCACCGGTGTAACGCGCCAGCGTGCTCAAAAACGGCTGACTCAGGTGAGTGCGCCGGACTTTGCCTTCCAGAATGTCGTCGAAAGGAACAAACTTGCCGTAGAGGATGCGGGTCTCGTCTTTGTCCTGGGTCACCGACGCGCCATTTAAGTCGATTCCGGCAAAGAGGCCGCGGCTCCTGGAATAGGTGAGAACTTCCGACTTCAACTTCCAATCGGTATCAGCACCGGCATGGCGGCCAACCGGACCGGCAGCTGCAGAAGCGTCGGCGCCGATTTTGAACTTGCTGGCGAGCATGTGTTTCATGCCTTCATCGTTCATGACGATCATGACCAAGTCGATGGCTTGGCCGCCGAGCTGCAGACCCCAGCTGCCGCCGGTGATGGTAATCGGGGCGATCGCGCTCCACTTGCCGGTCTCAGTCCGGCACGTGGCCACTCCCTTTCCATGATTGCCACCGAAACCTACGGCGATTTTCACCATGGAGGGAACAACCGCGATACACTTCGCATCGCTCATAATCTTGTCGGGGATGCCCTTGTCGGGCGTGGCCATGATCTCGTCGAGCACTTTCGCGGAATTGTCGATTCTTTTCTCAATGTCAGATTGTTCTTTATCTTTGTCCGCGCTCCAGCCGGTGCCGGCGAGCAGTGCAACGCTTAAGAGTGCGAGGAAGGTTTTGGCGAAGGGAAGGAAACGTCGGTTCATTATCAACTCCGGTAAACTCTTGACGGAATAGGCGTAACCTGACACTAAACAACTGTTCCATTAGCCCCTATCCGGTTCATGCTGTAACTGCGCGCAGAACATGCCTGAGATAAGTCCCAGTGCGCGGGCAGAGGAATTACTGGGGCAACACGACTAAGCTTGTGGGGCTGGCGATGGAGTATGGCGATCCCGCGGCCTGACTATTCGTCGTCGAAGTCACCGAGAAAACGAATAGCTTCCCGGCGGCTTGACCAATGGCATAAAGATGGTTGTCGTTGTCCCAGAAGACCTGATCAATCTGGTCGCTGACGAGCAATCGCGTGTAGGGCGTGATCGGATCCGCGCCATTGAAGTGGAACACCTGCAAGCCCCCACTTCCTGCGACTGCCAGCAGGTCGCCCGCAGGCGACATTGCGATTGCCCTTACGAAGCCGGCGGAGATCGACGGCATGTTGGAATAAGTGCTGGGAGTGGTCAGGTTGCCGGAACTGTCGGCAGTGTAGACGGCAAGCTGGTAGGGCGCAACCGGCTGCCATGAGGCATTGTCAAGTGGTTGCACCGGGATGGCAACATGATTGGCGGTATCGGAGGCTGCCAGATAGGGACAGTAGAAATTTCCACTCTGCGCGGCCGGCATGGGCGGATTGATGTTCAACGAAGTGAGCGTGCCATCGCTATTCCGCGCGAACCCGTAAATGAGGGCTTTGAAGTGATAGCAGGATGAACCGTAGGCATCGATGTGGTTTCCAACAAAAGAGAGCACTCCCAGAAATTCCGGGCTGGCGGCGCTGGAAACGCCCAGATAAGTCAGCTGGCCCGAAGTACGGTTCAGCTCAAAGAATTGAAAATCATTATTGGCGCAAATGTTGCCGTCGTAATCGTTGGCATACAACGTTGTGCCCGTGGGATCGAGAAACAGGGCACCGGGGCCGCCGCACAGTGTGCCATCCAGTAACAGGCCGTTCAATTGCTGTGCGTTGATTGAGGACACCTGTTGAAATGTGCCATCCGAGGCGACAGAGAAAGAGTCGATGTCAATCCCGTTCGTACCAAAAAGGTAGTTTTGATTGGCTGCCATGAGCGAGACGGCAGTGGGGAAAGGTGAACCCGACAGGGACGTGAGCCTGCCGTCAGCGGCCGCGCTAAAGGCGTAAGTTTGAACGCTGGCGTTGTTCGGATTGCTGGCTACGTAGACATATGCATCGGCCGTTTGGATCGCTGGATTGACAGTGATGGAGACCGAGGCGCTGGCATTGGTGTAATCGGCTGTGTCGGTGGGAGAAAATTCTACGGAGAGCGTTTGTGTTCCCGCAGCCAGCACCGTGCCCGCCGGCGGGCTGTACACGAACGTACCCGCAACGCTTGCAGTCGCGTCTAGCTGGGTCGCGCTAAGGGGAGTGGGATTCGTGATGGGCGCGGGCGGCGACCAATTAATCGTGGGCGTGACCTTGGAGGTTGTGGACCCGCTGCTTCCCGAGCCTCCATGATTTCCGCCCGAGATTGCCCCTGAACAGGAACTGAGAGTTGCGGTTGCGAGCAATACCGCTAGCGTAAATAGGACCGATGACCAGCACTGCCACAAACGCATGGCCATCTCCTTGGGGTCACCAAAAATTTAGTGCCACTTGGATGTTCAGCGAAGGGAGCAGGTTGCTAGTGCGAATGCAACGACCGATTTCCACGAGCAATGATCACGGTGAAGATGGAGTGCTATACGATGTAACCGGGTTTACGTTGCAGCAAATCTTGCTGAAATAGCCGGAGTTCAAGTTCCTGAATGCGTTGCTGTTTTCTGTCGTAGGCAGACCGTTCCTCGGGCGTTAGGCCGCCGAAGACTTCGTCGTGCCGCGTTTTCGCCTGTTCGACACGAAGACGTGACAATTCGGTTTGTTCCGACTCGTATTCCACGATGGGAGCCTCTACACCTTTCGGCTGCGACGGGACGTGACCACAAAGGAAGGATAATCTCAACCTACGCCCTAGCCGGTGGGAATCAATACAGGCGATACTGTACGCTATCGAACAAAAGGTGTCCAGCAGGCATGAGGTGGGAGACCCGGCGGGAGCGATCAATCTAAAAGGCGAATTTAAGAAGCAACGGAGTTGTGCTCCCTCGACAGCCGAGGCGGCTGTCGCTACGCAAGTTCAGTCGCCGCTGGCGTGATTTTGACTGGGCACCAACACCAGGCGCGGTCGAGATGGCTCCGGCTGCGACGGGCGGCCGAAAGTATTCAGGATGCCGATAACGGCAGCATAAGCGGCGAGCACGCCAAATCCGACGGACGCGACGACGGTGACCAGCAGAACGAGCGGCATAAGAATCGAAATCACGGCAACCAACCTTTGACGAAGGGCTGATATCAGATGCACGGCCCCAGAATCCGTATACCTAGTATCTTTTCCCTTCCAGCAGCGCGAACCATCCAATCTAACCGCGTTGACGCTCCGCGCTGTTGACGACTAAGATACGGAGTAGAGCTGTGTATTCCTACTTTCGAACAATTCTGGGCACCTGTCGACATTACGGAAGGGACATAGCCCCCGGCACATGACGGCGATTACCAAGATTTCTGTCCGGGGCGCCCGGCAGCATAATCTTAAAAACATTGACGTTGAGATCCCTCGTAACACCCTGACGGTGGTTACCGGGCTGAGCGGGTCCGGGAAATCCTCGCTTGCCTTCGACACGATCTATGCCGAGGGCCAGCGGCGCTACGTGGAGACCCTGTCGGCCTACGCGCGGCAGTTTCTGGATCAGATGGAGCGCCCGGATGTGGATGCAATTGACGGACTTAGCCCATCCATCTCGATCGAGCAGAAGACCACCAGCCGCAGCCCGCGCTCAACTGTGGGGACGATCACCGAAATTTACGATTATCTTCGCCTGCTGTTCGCTTCTATTGGCGTGCCACATTGTCCCAAGTGCGGGCGAGCGATCAGTCGGCAGAGCGCCGATCAGATTGTGCAACGGGTCATGGCGCTGAGTCCCGAAGACCGGGTTATGGTCATGGCGCCGATTGTGCGCGGGCGCAAGGGCGAATTCAAGAAAGAGATGGAAACGCTGGTCAAGCACGGCTACACCCGGGCGCGAATCGATGGCGAACTGGTTAGCCTGGATGACGAAGTCGCGATCAATCTCGACAAGCGGAAAAATCACACGATTGAAGTCGTCATTGACCGGCTGCTGGTGAAGCCGGGGATCGAGCATCGGCTAGAAATGTCGGTGGGACTGGCGATGAAGCTGGCGGGCGGGTTAGTGCAAGTCGCGGTAGTCGGCGGCGAGGAGCAGCTTTATTCAGAAAAGCTAGCATGTCCGGATTGCGGCATCAGCGTGCCGCAACTGGAGCCGCGGTCGTTTTCGTTTAACAGCCTGTATGGAGCGTGTCCAGAGTGCCACGGGCTTGGCAGCAAGTACGATTTCGATCCGGCAAAGGTGATTACCGACTGGTCGAAGCCGCTGCTCGAAGGCGGTTTGGGGCCGGGATCGGCTTCGCAGAATCTGATTCACATGCTCCAGATTGCCTCTGCAGCGTATGGCATTAATTTGAGCACGCCGTTTGAAAAGCTTCCGGAGAGGACGCAGGATTTTCTGCTGAATGGCGAACCCGGGCGCGGCGGGAAGACCGGCTTTCACGGCATCTTCGGATATTTGAAACAGAATCTGGAGGAGTCGACTTCCGAGGGCTATCGAGAATGGCTGATGGATCACATGTCAGCGACCGAGTGTCCCGCATGTCATGGAAAGCGGCTGCGGCCAGAGAGCCTGGCGGTCAAGGTGAAGGGGATGTCGATTGCCGACTTCACCGCGATGCCAGTGGAGCGGTCGCTGGCGGTGGCGCAGGGCATCAGGCTGACGGGGCGCGAGGCGACGATTGCCGGGCGGGTCATGCACGAGATTGTGGAGCGGTTGCAGTTTTTGAATGCGGTGGGGTTGGGATACATCTCGCTCGATCGTTCGGCGGCGACCTTGTCAGGCGGCGAGGGCCAGCGCATTCGGCTGGCAACGCAGATAGGATCGAAACTGCGCGGCGTGTTGTATGTGCTGGATGAGCCGTCGATTGGACTGCACCACCGGGACAACGGGCGATTGTTGACTGCGTTGGAAAATCTGCGCGACCTGGGCAACACGGTGCTGGTCGTTGAGCACGATGAAGAGACGATCCGTCGCGCCGATTACGTGGTTGATCTTGGGCCGGGTGCGGGGAGGCATGGCGGGAGCCTGGTGGCGCGCGGAACTCCAGAGGAGATCATGCGCGATCCGAACTCGCTCACCGGGGCGTATATCTCGGGGCGGACGTCAATTGAGATGCGGGCCGAGCGCCGACATGCGATCGGTGCGGCGCTGACGATTCTGGGGGCGAAGGAAAACAATCTCAAGAATCTGGACGTGACTTTTCCCTTGGGCGTGATGACCGTAGTGACAGGTGTGTCGGGTTCGGGCAAGTCGACGCTGGTGAATGACATTCTGTACCGGGCGCTTGCGCGGCAACTGTATCGGTCGCGCGAGAAGGCGGGCGAGCACAAGGCGATCTCCGGCGCGGAGAATATTGACAAGGTGATTCGCATCGATCAGTCGCCGATCGGGCGTACGCCACGGTCGAATCCGGCGACATACACCGGAGTGTTCACGCAGATCCGCGACTTCTATGCGATGCTGCCGGAGTCGCGCGAGCGCGGCTACAAGGCAGGACGATTTTCCTTCAATGTCTCTGGCGGACGCTGCGAGGCCTGCCAGGGCGAGGGGCAGCGGCGCATCGAGATGAATTTTCTGCCTGATGTGTATGTACTCTGCGAAGTCTGCGGCGGGCGGCGCTACAACCACGAAACGCTGGCCGTGAAGTACAACGGCTATTCGATTGCGGATTTGCTGGAGATGCCGGTTTCCGATGCGCTGCCGATCCTGGAAAACATTCCTCAAGTAAAGCAGAAGCTGCAGACGCTGGTCGACGTGGGGCTGGGATACATTCATCTGGGGCAGTCGGCGGTGACGCTTTCGGGTGGCGAGGCCCAGCGCATCAAACTCGCGCGCGAACTAAGCAAGCGCCAGACCGGCAAGACGCTCTATCTGCTCGACGAGCCGACGACGGGTCTGCATTTCGACGATGTGCGGAAGTTGCTCGACGTGTTGCATCGGTTGACCGACCTCGGGAACTCGATCATTATCATCGAACACAACTTGGATGTGATTCGCAACGCAGATTGGGTCATCGATCTTGGTCCCGAAGGCGGAGAAGAAGGCGGACGCGTTGTCGCCCAGGGTACGCCGGAGGCAGTGGCGCGGGTGAAGAAGTCGTATACGGGTCAGGCGCTGGCGGGATACTTTTCAGGGAATGGAAAGCGCAGCGCTTACTCCCGGGCGGATCGGAGTCAAGAGAATCACAAAGCGCTGTCATCCTGAGCGGCGTTTTTTGCCGCGAAGGACCTGTGCAAGTGGCGAGGGATTGCACAGGTCCTTCGCTTCGCTCAGGGATGACAGCGCTCGAGTGAGTAGACTGGTCTTAGCAAAACATAGCGATTAAGTAGGCACTACAGAAAAGGATATTCTTGTCTTCTTCTGAAAATCCGCAGTTTGAGCGGCCGCCGATGAGCGCCGAGACGCCGACATTGAGCACGCCGGACCCTTTCGCGCCTGCGAGCATTGCCCCTGTTCCCACGGCGCCTCCGCCCATAGAGAACCCGGTGTGGAACGGGTGGGACGTGCTGCTTATCGCGGGGCTAACCCTGGTCACCATGGTGGTATTTCAGCTTGCAGTGCTGCTGGCGGCACATTTCCTCTGGTACCCGCGCGAAAACCTGGCGGAAGTTTCGAAAAAGCCGATCCTGCTGATTGTCTCGCAGGTCCTGATCTACATTCCGGTAGCGTTGTGCATGGTCGCGCTGGTCGAGGGAAAGTATCACGTAGGCTTCTGGCGGGCGATCCGCTGGAACTGGCCGCGGGCCGAGTGGAGACTGTTGGCGCTGGGAGCGGCGATGTTCTTCGTCCTCGGCCTGCTGCAGAACTTGTTGCCCATGCCGCAGGACACTCCGTTCGAGCATCTTTTCGACCGCCCGCGCGACGCTTATCTGCTCTCGCTCATCGCCGTTACGCTTGGGCCGCTGATGGAAGAACTGTTCTTTCGCGGGCTGATGTATCCGGTGTTGGCGCGGCGGATGGGCGCCGCCTGGGGGATCGCACTCACCGCGCTGCCTTTTGGTTTGATTCATCTACCGCAATATGGATGGGCGTGGGGAGCGGCTCTGGTGATCTTCCTGGTGGGAGTGGTTTGTGGCGTGGTAAGGGCGGTTACGCGCTCGGTGGGAGCTAGTTTCCTGGTGCACGCGGGCTTCAATGGCACGCAGATGTTGATCGCCGTCGTCATGACTCACGGTTTCAGGCACATGCCGAAAACTCTGCTGCAGCTTTCCCTTTTCTGACGTTTCGAATTCGTAAATTCGCTCCCTCGCCGCGCAGGGTCCCCACGATTGACGTATAGTAGGCAGACTGTCCCTGTGGGATGAAGGATGAGTCAGCCAGCAGCGCCCAACCAAAACCGGGAATCAGGGTTGCCCAAGACCGTGGCTGAGACGCTTCTTTCGCCGAGCATTCTGGAAGCGATTCCTGACGCTGTGGCGGCCGTGAACCAGCAGGGCGTCATCATCCAGGTCAATTCCCAAACCGAGGCTCTGTTCGGGTACACCCGCGACGAGTTGATCGGCCAGAAAATCGAGATGCTGGTGCCGGAGCGGCAGCGCCCGCAACATCATCATCATCGCGAGCATTTCCATCAGCAGCCCAAGATTCGCCGCATGGGCTCAGGGCTCGACCTCTCCGGAAGACGCCGCGATGGAACGGAGTTTCCAGTTGAAATCAGCCTCAGCCCCGTGGCAACGGCTGACGGAATGATGGTTCTGAGCGTGATCCGCGACATTAGCGACCGTAAGCGCATTGAAGATGAACTGCGCCGCGTCAACCAGGAACTTGACCGGAGAAAAAGCCGCGAGCTGCGGGATTCGCAAAACAGGCTGGCGCTGATCGTCGATTCCTCGCAGGATGCGATTATCGGCAAGAACCTCGAGGGCATCGTAACCCACTGGAATCGGGGCGCGGAACATATTTATGGCTACACTGCGGAGGAGATGATCGGCAGGCCGATCGCGATGCTGGCTCCCACAGAGCGGGCCGATGAGATTCCGGCGATTCTGGAGAAGATTCGCCACGGCCAACGCGTCGAATATTTTGAGTCCGTGCGAGTCACAAAAGACGGGCGCCACTTGAATATGTCCATTTCCGTTTCTCCTATTCACAATGCGGAAGGCACCGTGGTTGGAGCATCTACCATCGCTCGTAATATCACGGCGCAGAAAAAAGTCGAGGACCAGTTGCGGCAGTCGCAAAAAATGGAGGCAGTGGGTCGACTGGCTGGCGGCGTCGCGCATGACTTCAACAATCTTTTAGGCATTGTCACCGCTTGTTCCGAACTGCTTCGCCATCGCGTGGACGACGAGAGCTTGGAATACATTGACAACATTCACGAGGCGGCAAGACGAGGCGCTGCACTCACTCGACAGTTACTGGCGTTTAGCCGCAGGCAGCCAGTACAGACGCAGTTGCTGGACCTGAATGATCGGCTGAAGGAAGTGAGCAAGCTGTTGCGGCCGCTCATGGGAGACGATGTCGAGATTGCGCTCCTGCCGCGATCGGCAACCGCGATCGTTGACGCGGACCCTGGCCAACTGGACCAAATCGTAATGAACCTGGCGGTGAACGCTCGCGACGCCATGCCACGCGGTGGAAGGCTGGCTCTGGAGACGGGAGTGTCCGATTTTGATGAGGGGTTTGCCACGGAGCACCCAGGTTTGTCCGCGGGACGGTATGTGATGCTGGCGGTCAGCGACAACGGAATTGGCATGGATGAGGCGACGCGATCCCGCATTTTCGAACCTTTTTTCACCACCAAAGAAACCGGCAAGGGAAGCGGGCTCGGCTTGGCTACGGTCTACGGCATCGTCAAGCAGAGCGGAGGACACATCTGGGTCTACAGCGAACCAGGGCGCGGAACTACGTTCAAGATCTATCTGCCCAGTGCGGAATCTAAGTTAGGGACGGCACCCGTGACGCAGACCGAGGCTCTTCCCCAGAGACGAGAGGGTGTGACCATCTTGCTGGTGGAAGATGACGTTGTCATGCGCAAGCTGACACGGAAGATGCTGGAGCAGCACGGTTACCAGGTTCTTGAGGCCGAGGATGGCAAATCCGCGCTCAATGTAATCAGCTCTGATCACGCATCGATTGGCGTGATTCTTACCGACGTCGTGATGAAGGGAATGAACGGTCCCGAACTCGTTCTGCGGGTAATTGAGTCGCACCCTGAAACAAAAGTCGTCTATATGTCGGGCTACACCGGAGAGTTGGTCGCGAACCAAGGAATTGAGGGTGGCATCCGCCTGCTGGAAAAGCCGTTCACCCGCGCCGAATTGCTGAAGACGCTAGACGCCGCGCTGAGCTAGTGTGGCGCGGGCACTCCTGCCCGCGACTGCCGGCAGCGTAAGAAAAGCCGCGGGGACAGGGCCGTCAACTACTGTGGGGAAGTGTTTCGAACTTAGATCTGGCTAGAGTTCGCGGGCAGGAGTGCCCGCTCCACACATTTCAAATGCACACTTCAGGTCTCTCAAGGTCAACCCACAACCACTGGTAATCTTCCGGTTTGTCTACCAATCCTTTCCTGACCGGATTTTGCCGGATATATTCGATCGTTTCTCGCAAGCTCTCGTTTCTCCTCAAGACATGGTCGAAGGATTCGTCTTGCCATAACCGACCGATGCTTCCAATGAGTTTATTGATGCTACGCGCAGAACTGCCTTTGATCGCCCGCAGAATCTCAGGAAGCGCAAACGTCCAGCCCTCAGCATCTCGCAGACCGGTGAATAGAAGGTGTGCGTGATCGGGCATGATGACAGCGGCGTGAAGGTGGATCGTTTTGCCGTCGTCGTGGAGGCAATGTTGCAAGGTTAGCGTTCGCACCTCCGGAGAGAGTATGACTCCAGGCAGAGTTCGGAATGTGACGAACAGGGGCCGGTTGTCCTTCTGATAGTGTGGAAGGCGCCGTCGGTATTCGTAGCGCCGAAAATTTGCAGTAGGCATGACTTCGCTCTTTCTAATTTTAGAGCGAAGCATCTGTTTTCGGCAGGCGAGCGAGCGTTTCCCCTTCGAATAGTTCCGAAATGGAAACATGGCTCTGCTTCTCGTTAGAGTTCGCGGGCAGGAGTGCCCGCGCCACACGAAACCGCGCCACGCGAAGCTACTTTACCGTTACGGTCAGCAACTGCGCGCCGCTTACCACGTAATCGAGCGGCGGTGTCGCCGTTTCGTCGACGCTGGATTCGCCGCTGACGATCATCTCCTGGTTGCCGCGCATGCCATCCATCACGTTCATGACAGAAATCGGCAAAGTGGGCATGACTTTGTCGGCCACCCGCGCTTCAGGATCGGCTTCCAGAAGAGAAACATAGAGACGATTGTTGGCATGCTCTTTGTTGAGCAGAGCAATCGTCGACGCCAGGTCGAGTTTGCGGCCGAAGGCTGCGTTGGCACGGCCGACGTGGTCGAGAGTATCTCCGTCACTTACCAGGATGCGCAGCGTTCCTTTGCTGGCCGAGGTGGGAATCTTCACCGGAATCTGGTGCACGACGCGCTCGCCGCGATAAGGCGCGAGCACGGTCTCTACAATTATTTCATCGCCAGGACGAGCTTCGCTTACATCCGTGCGGGCGCTTTCCAGACGTGCCCACCGGCGTTCACGGACTAGGTCGAAGTCGAGGGTCACGCCGTTCACTGCCGGGGCGTTGTAAGGATTGTCGTAAATGCGTCCGAAGCGCTCGCCTAATGACAGCGCGGCGGCCATGGCGGCGGGCTGGCCGTTCTCGGCAGGGACGAACATGTTCCTAAGCCCAACTTCGGGGAAGCCCTTGACATCGATGCTGCCATTGAGGCGATAGGTGATTTCCTCGCCGTATTCATTGACGCCGTGCAGCGCGTTGAAGACGGTCGCCATCATGGCTACGGGACTCAAGCGGGGATTGTTCAGGACTTCGTAATGAAATACCTTGGAGCCGCTTCCACCGTGGATGGTCAGCGTCACCGGAATCATGTCGGGCTGCTTGTTGAATACGCCCATAATGCCGGTGTGGCGATCCTGCACAAAAACTCCAGCTTGCTCGGTCGTGTCGACAATCTTGAAGGCGTTCATCGGCGAGGGTAACGTTGCCAGCACCCGCGCCTTGTTCATAGGCAAATCAACTGAACCGAACTGCAGCAGAGGATGTCCGCAAGCCAGCAGGCGCTGTGGATCGATGTAAGTCACGGTGCAAGTCGCCGCGATGTCCATATCCCCGCGAACCAGGATGGCACTCACCGCCGAGCCCGCCTCTAGCGGTTCCGGCTGTTTGTCTTCGCTGACCGAGCCCGCGCCCATCACCGGGATCACTCCCGCAGAGGCGAACTGCGAAGCAAAGCGCTGCACCGTGTCTTCGGAAAATCCGTTGAAAACCAGCGGAGCGTCGATAGGCTTCAGGTAGTTGGAGAAATTCTGGATTTGGGTCGAGTCTGGAGCAACAGCGTCGCCCGGGGCAGCCGTTTTACCCGCGACAATTGAAATGCCAGGCTTGGCGGCAGAAGCCTCTTCGACGGGCGTTTTGTCGAGGGCATTGATCTCGAGCATGTCGGCAATCGGGGTTACGCCAGCGATCGGCTCTTTCGAGAACTCGCCAATACGAAAAGCCAGTGCGCCAGCCAACTTGCCGTTGATATATACCGGGCTGCCGCTCATACCAGCGACCACGCCCGTGTATTCCACCTTCGGCCCGTGGAGCCGAACCAGGATCACGTCGCCCTTGGGCCCATTGGTGTTGTGCATAACGCCGAGGACTTCCACGTCCATCGGCTCGGGCTTAACACCCTCGAACACCGTGAGCGCATAACCGTGCATCCCGGCGTGGATCTGGTTGACCGGAATGGTAGGCTGCGAGGTTTGGGCGAAAAGCGAAATTGTGGATAGGGATAGACCTAGGACGACAAGCGCAAACACTTTTCTCATGTAATGCCCCGACATGGAACCCGCCAACGGATTCCAATTACAAAATTAGAGTCAGATCAACTGCCGTTCGTTGCATGGAGGGGGACGATCTGGGACCCTGCAAAACATCCCAATTGCGAATCCTTGCGTCTATACTAGCACAGGGGTTTTCGGGGTCGAACATGTTTAATCAACGCAAAAGTAATACCTTCCCATTGAAAAATTCGATTTGGGCAAGGCTGAGTTTCGTGATTTCGGCGGCATTGTTTTGTGCTGCCCTACCGCTCTCGGCGCAGGACCAACCACCCGCCTCCCAAACCCCTGACAATGGCAAGCCCAAGCAGGAAGCCCCTGCCGAAGCCGGTGGTCCCACCGACAACGTCGGGCCCTATGCGATCCCGAAGAAAAAGGCCGAAGATGCCCCGCCGCCTCCCCCCATCGCTCCGAAAAGGGCCGAGGACATCCCCGATTATTCGCTGAAAGTGAACGTGCCGCTAGTGAACGTGGACGTGCTGGTTACAACCAAAAACGGCCAGTTCATTCCCGGGCTGAAGCAGGATAATTTTCGTGTTCTGGAAGATGGTGTACCACAGAATGTGACTCACTTTACGGTGTCGAAGGCGCCAATTACCGCCGTCCTGCTGGTCGAGTTTGCCTCCACGAACTATATCTTCATGATTCAGGCCCTGCAGGCTTCGTACGCTTTCGCCAACACTCTAAAGAAGGACGACTGGGTCGCGGTGGCGTATTACGACATGCAACCGCACATCCTGGTCGATTTCACCCAGGATAAGAGAGCGATCTATGGGGCACTCAACGAATTGCGTATCCCGGGTTTCGCCGAGACGAATCTTTTCGACGCCCTCTACGACACCCTCGACCGCCTCGACCGCGTCGAAGGGAAAAAGTACGTCATCCTGGTGACGACCGGAATCGACACCTTCAGCAAACTGACGCTGGACAAGATCATGAAGAAGATCAAGGACACCAAGGATGTGACCATCTTCCCCATCAGCGTGGGATTTATTGTGCGTGAATATTGCGAAACGCATCCGGGGGGCTGCTACGGCGCGCACGGCATGGGAATCCCGGTCTCAAACATAGACTATCTGCAGGGCGACAATGAGATGAGAACGTTCGCCGCCATGACCGGAGGGCGCGCCTACTTCCCACGCTTCGAGGGAGAATTGCCGGAGCTGTTCGGAGACATCTCCAATGACATTCGCAACCAATACACGCTTTCCTATTCCCCCACCAATTCGAAACTTGACGGAACCTACCGGAAACTGAAAGTCCAGGTAGTTGCGCCCGACGGCGGTCCGCTGAAAGTGAAAGACCAGAAGGGCAAAGACGTGAAAGTCGACGTAGTCGCCCGCGACGGATATACCGCGAAACATACCGTAGATTAGGGCATCCATTTTGCGGCCTCCCCCACTAGCGATTGCGAGGGTGGTCAGGATTGCCGATCACGGTCGATGCGGTCGGTTTCGGCCAGCAAACGTCTCATCTCCCGAAGAAGGTTCTTTCGCTCGTCCGGGTTTTTGCTCACCTTAAGCTTCGAGACCGTTTCCTCGAGCTGTTGTGCTAGTTTTTCGAAGTCTGATTCGGCCATAGGAGGGATGCAGTAGAGTGCTACAGCTGTCCGTTCGATGCCATACAGACTTTCCGGTAAGTAATAGTATGTAGGAGCTGAGTCTACTCTTTGACGGAAACTTGTTTCCCCGCGTACTGCACGATTTTGTTGGAGTCGTCTGTCGGATTCACCCCGACGCCGTGATTCTCGCCGACAAAGACTACGCGGAACGACCGGCTTTCCGGCATGCCCGGAAAATGCCCTTTGCGGTCGCCGATGGTCAGCCTGTGGGCCCGGTCGTCCCAGTGAAGGGGAATCGTCGTGTAGGCACCTTTTTCGTAATCGTAATTATCGTTTTCATCTTCATAGAGGGTGAAATCGCCGTTTGCGCCGCGGTAAATACGCAATTCAATCGGATCGGCAGGCTTCTGTGTTGCCCACTCTTCGTCGGGTCCTAGGGGAAGAATCGAACCGGCGCGGACATATAACGGCAGATGCTCTAAAGGAGCGATGGCGCTCAGCGTCCGCCCTCCTTCGACCGGGACTCCCGTCCAGAAGTCGTACCACTTCGTTTCTGGCAGATAAACTGGCCGGGCTGTAGCACCGGCGTCGGTCACCGGATTCACCAGGAACGCCGGGCCGAACATGAATTGGTCTCCAATATTCTGTGCGCGCACATCGGTGCGGAAATCCATTACCAGCGGCCGCATTGGCGTGTAGGCCTCGCTGGTCGTTTTCCACGCCAGCGAGTAGATGTAAGGCAGCATGCGGTAGCGCAGGCGATCAAAGTTCACCAGGATCGTCTGCGCATCCGGACCGTAAGACCACAATTCGTTTTCGTCGGGATTGCGCGTGCCGTGAACCCGCAGGATGGGATTGAATGTGCCGTACTGGAACCAGCGAATAAACAGTTCACGGAAGGCCGGATCGGCGGGGCTGCCCGAAACGAATCCGCCGATGTCGGTGGTCCAATACGGAATCCCCGAAAGCTCAAAATTCAAACCTGCCGGAATCTGCCGCCGGAAGCTGAGCCAATCGGAGTTGATGTCGCCCGACCAGGCCGTGACGGCATTGCGTTGCGATCCCGCGAAGTCGGAGCGAGACAGAATGAACACTCGCTTCCGATCGGATGCGCTGCGCTGTCCCTGATAAACGGCCCCAGTGTCGAGCAGGGGATAAGCATTGACATAGCGATTTCCGCTGCCGGCGGCCAGTTTGTGATTCAACAGGACGTTCTCTTCCTGCCCTTCGGTTTCCGGTTCGGTCGTATCCATCCACCAGGCGTCGAGGCCAATGCTGAAGAGGTCTTTATTTACCAGGTCCCAATAGTATTTGCGGGCCTCAGGGCTCGTCGCGTCATACACTGCCATTCCATTGGCGTGGAAGGGCGGCTTGGCGAATTTGAATTTGTCGACGAACCAGCCCTTGCTCTGCATGTAGTCGTAATTGGCGGAGCCGGGCTCAAAAAATGGCCAGATCGAAATCATCAGGTGGAAATTTTCGCGGTGCAGCTGGTCGACCATAGTCTTGGGATCGGGATAATTCTTGTTGAAGACGAATTCTCCTTTGCGATTCCACCAGAACCAATCCTGCACGATGTTGTCAGCAGGAATGTGCAGTGCGCGATATTTGCGGGCGATGCCTAGCAGTTCTTCCTGCGACTTGTAGCGGTTCTTGCACTGCCAGAATCCATAGGCCCACTTGCCGAACATGGGAACCTGCCCGGTCAAATCGCGATAGCCAGCGATAATTTTGTCGAACTCAGGGCCGTAGAGAAAGTAATAGTCGATGACGTCGGCAACTTCGGAACTGATGTAAAGATAATTGGCAAAGCGGTTATTGAATCGGCTGCGGGAAGTGTTGTTCCAGAAAATGCCGTAACCCTTGCTCGAGAGCATGAGCGGCACAGAGATGTTGCTGTTTTCCTGCGAAATGTCGACCGACTCTCCGCGGTAATTCCACACGCCGGCCTGGTGCTGGCCCAGCCCGTACAGGCCTTCATGCGAGCCATACATGCCGACGAAAGATTCCGCGCGGTAAGTGTCTTCGCCATTCACTTTCTCGGGAGTCATGTGACGGGATAACTCCTGGAACAGCGAGTCGCCATGGACTTCGCTATACGTGATGGCCCCATCTTTTTTTGCGACCGTAACTTTGAGCAGGGCGGTGGTGAGCGTCACGGATTCGTCGCTGGATTGCATCGTCCATTGCGGGGCCGGCCAGCTTTCTTTGATGACGACAAAGTCTGCTCGCTTGGGAAACATGGCCGTCGCCGAATAAAGAATGTGGATGATCGAGTCCGAGCACACTTGCACTTTCAGCGAGCCCGTTCCCATGGAGAACAGAACTCCATCGGCCTGCTGCTGCACTTGCCGGACGGGATTCATGGGCATCCACTGGGCTTGGGCGGCGGTGGTCCACACGAGGCTTAAAAAAAACATAACCAGAAATGGAAGGAATAAGCGCGGCGATTGTTTATTGTTTGTCATAGCGATTCCCTAAAAAGAAAAACAGAGTCCACCGAAGCTGCATTCATTCGGCCTTGAATCACAACGATTCTTTGCGTATGCGCTGGTAAGAATGGCAGGCGAAGAATAACACCTCTCGGGTAGCGTTTTGGCCTTACAATGCCGCAGCTGAAAAAATTTGAGGGTCTGCTCGAGCGGCGACGAACGACAGCGACCGAAGCACGGCGCGCCATTCTCTGTAAGTTAAAATCTGGTGTATGAAGTTGCCCGCATTGCTCGGGATGGCGGCGGCTTGCGTGCTTCTGACCGCCTCCCCCCAGGCCAGATCTCAAGTTCCCGCGCCCCCGAACTCCGCAGCAGTTCAATTGCACTCATATCTGCAGCAAGCCGCCGAGGCGATGCACAAGGGAGATCTCGCAACTGCGGCTGACAACCTTCGACAGGCCTTAAAGATTGATCCTCATTCGCTGGCGGCCCTCAACAACCTGGGGATTGTCTTGGCTCGCCAGGGGAAGCCCGAGGACGCGATTCCTCTCTACCAGGAGGCGCTGAAAGTACGTGCAGGAGATCAGGCAACCGAGCGCAATCTGGCGGTAGCGTATTTCAAAGCCGAGCAGTATCGCCCTGCATGGAGGGTGCTTCAGCCCATGACAGTGAAGTATCCCAAAGATTTTCAGATCCTCGAACTCTCTGGCCTGAGCCTGTTCGCGCTCGATCGTTATCCGGAGGCTGCGCGTTACCTCGAGCGCGCCAATCAGGCGGACCCGTCTGACCTGGAGACTCTCGACATCCTCGGCAAAGCCTATTTACGGATGAAAGACTACAAGGCGCTTACCGACGTGTTTGCGCGAATCATGAAACTGAATCCGAACTCGGCGCCCGCTCACATCATGATGGGCACCGCTTACGACGAGATGTCGAATCGCGCAGACGCCATCAAGGAGTATCAAGCGGCCGAGGCCGCGGATCCGAAATTTATGGGCGTGCACTCTGGCCTGGGCTACCTCTACTGGCGCCAAGGCGACACCGACCAGGCGGAAAAAGAGATGCGAGCCGAGCTTCAGAACTTTCCCAACGATCCGGTGGCGAACTGCATTCTAGGCCAGATACTGTTGAACAACTCCCAACTCGAGGACGCCGAATCGCATTTTCGCGCTGCGCTGAAGGCAAACCCTCGCTACGGGGAGGCTTTGTTCGGTCTGGGGAAGACCGAGATTGCGAAAAACGATCCCGCAGCAGCGATTGAGCCTCTGCGCAAAGCGATCCAACTCGATCCAAATTACGCGGAGGCCCATTTCGTGCTGGGCAGCGCTCTGCGACAGGTAGGGCAGGACGCAGAGGGGAAGCGGGAACAGAAGATGTCACTTGATCTGCAGGAGAAAAAGCGGGTGGAAGCGATCAAGAAAACTGAGAGCCAGTGAATTCTCAAGACAGGAACAATCTGGGCGGAAAATAAAAGGGCGCACGCTATTTCAACGTGCGCCCAGAAGGATCTTAAGCTCTGATCGTTAGAACTTAATCTTGGCCCCCAGTTGGAGGTTGCGTGGGTCATGCCATCCGTTGACTTGACCAAAGGTAGCGCTTCCGATGTTAGTGTCAACGGAGTTCGGGCTGCCGTGGTTGAAGGTGTTGAACGTCTCAAGCCGAAGTTGCAAGGCCGCGCGTTCACCGAAATTGATGTTCTTGATCAGGGAGATGTCCCACAGTTGGAAACCCGGGCCTAAGACGGTGCCCGGCTTCTCGGTACCGAAGTGTCCCGCCGCCGCCACAAAAGCAGCGGTATCGAAGAACTCCGCCGCAGTCTTCGGCCCGTGAGGATCTCCGATTATGTCGGTACGGAGTTGAGCAGTGGCCCCGCGCGCCATGTTTAACCCCGAGTTATTGTTGGCTGCCGTAGCAAACGGATCGGCACCTTGAGTTACTGTCGTGGATTGACCAGATTGGAGGTTCGTAATGCCGGAGATTTCCCAACCCCCGAGCACATGTCCAGCCAGGTCGGCGCGGTTTTTGTAGAACGGCAGCTCGTAGACATAACTGACAACCAAAATCTGCGGGGTATTCAAAGTTGATAGTCCGTAGCTGCCCTTCAGGTTATAGGCATCTGCAACTCCGAGACTGCGGTCTTGCGGGTTGGTCGTCAGAAGTTTTGACCAGGTATAGGCTACTCCCAGTGTTAAACCCTGGCTAAACCGTCGGTTCAAAGAAACCTGCAGGGAGTTGTAGTTGCTGGTGAATACCGGGAAACGCGAAGTAATCGCCTGATACCCGGGGAAGGGCACAAGCGCGTTCGCGTCAGTATTTGGATTGGCCAATCGCGCGGCCACCGTAGGTTGATTGATATTCGCATCTCCCAAGAGATGGACACCTTTGGTTCCGACGTAGCCCACCTCAAGGACCGTATTCGGCATGAGTTCATGCTGAACCGAAAGGTTGAAGTCCTGATAGCTCGGAACCTTGAACGTGGGGTTTCCAGTGACTGTAAGGCTGCTCGGCCCGAGAGGCGTAGCCCCTGAGACTCCATTGTTCACATTGTCGAACAGGTTGACATTGCCAACGTTGTTCTTGGTGGAAGTCTGGACCAGCGGGGGATCGACGAAAGCATTCTGCTCCCAAATGCCGTTGAGAGTTCGATCATAGAAGATCCCGTAACCGGCGCGGATGGCCCACTTTCCGTTTCCGAGTGGATCGTACGCAATACCGATTCGGGGACCGAAATTGTTGTTCGAGTTGGGATTGACCAGCTTGCCAAAGGGAGAGCAGCTCACACTCGGCGAAATCGCTTGGGCCGCACTGCAGGCAGCTCCCTTCGGGAAAATCAGGCCGTTTGCATATTTCGAGGCATCTGCATTTTTCGAAGCAGCTACCATTTGTCCCGTGGCTGGGTCGATCGTCGGCGCATTGCTGAGGCTGAAGATGTTCGGATCGAAATTCACCAACGTGTTATTGCTATCGGAGGGCGACGGGAAGTAGCTGTATCTGACACCCAGATTGAGGGTCAGACGTCGGGTAGCCTTCCAGTCATCTTGAACGTAGAACTCAAAGTTGGTGTAGTGCAGGAAGGGAATTACGTCCCGGCTCTGCTGAGAATACGTGTCTGCGATCCCTAACAAGAAATTCGCAAATTCCGGATTCCCATTCGAGTTTGAAAAGCCGAAATTCGCTGATCCTCCAGAACCGTTCTCGGTCTTGGTCATCCACATCGCCGTGAGGCCCGCCCGTACCGTGTGGTTTCCGTATTGGATCGACAGGTTATCGAAGATGTTCTTGTCCTTGTTACGCTCGAAATACGGTGCGCTAGTATTGGCCAAGCCCAAGGCCCCGGATCCAAACGTGACATTCGGTGCTCGGCCGTACGGATCCTGGTATGTAGTTAACCCGGTGAGCGTGCCAGTGAAAGCTGTCGAATTTGCCTTGGCTCCCGTCAAATTCGAATTGATAGCCCCCCAGGCGTCGACGAACTCCACCTCATTGACGACCCTTGGTGAGAGTGTTGCCGTCGCGTTCACAACCAGGTTGCGACCGGGGGCATTGAGTGAAGTTGTCTCAACGCCAGGATAGTTCGCGGCGCCCCATAGGCCAAACGGGAAATTCTGGGGAACGGAATCCTGCATGTAACGCGCGTAGAGGCGCACCCTATCCCCGGCGTTCTGGTCGAGGCGGATGATGTCTTGGCGGAAGTTGTTCAGTTGACTGAAATTGGTGCTAAGCGAGCCGCTTCCGTTGCCGGGGTTGGCGAGCATGAATCCGTTCAAATAGGCTTGCGCATTCTTGCTGTAGCAAGCTGGGCTAATGGTGGAGACGCCGCCGGAAGTAGTCACGCAGCCTGCTGGAGCGCTCGGGGGCAAGACAGTAACTGGGCTGCTGAATTTTCCCGCCAACTCGGCTGAAGTCGGAATGGAAGCGGTTCTTGAGCCAGGCGTACTAGCCTTCCGCCATTCCTCCGACCAGAAAAAGAACGTCTTATTCTTGCTGGGGTGATACAGCTTCGGGATAAACAACGGGCCCCCGATGGTGAACCCATAGTCGTTATAGCGCTCGATCGGAGTCTTGAAATCAGAAGGAGATCCACCGGCGGCGATTGCGGCGCGAGCGTCGAAAGTATTCGCATTGTAAAAATTGTTGCGATTGAACTCATAAGCGCTGCCATGGAAACGGTTGGTGCCAGACTTGATTGCAACCGCGACTTGACCGCCACCGCTTCGTCCGAAGGCCGCGTCGTAGTTGCTGCGCTCCAGGGTGAACTCTTGGATTGCGTCAATGCCCGGCGTATTCAGCAAAGTTCCGTTCGATCCGCTGTCGTTGATGTCGGCGCCATCCACAGTCCAGTTATTTGCGCCGGTGCGGGCGCCATTAACCGAGATCTGGGTGTTGCTGCTCAGACCAAATCCTGGCTTGTCGCCCAGTTGATTGGAGACTCCTGGCTGCAGCAACACAAGCTGTTCGAAGTTGCGATTACTTAACGCCAACTCCCGAACCTGGTCGCCGGTCACTGTGCCAGATTGTTCGGCGGTCGTGGTCTGGATGGGAGTGTTTTCCGCGGTCACCTCGATCCGCTCGCTCACCTGGCCAGCTTTCAATTGCACGTCGAGCGTGTGCTTTTCCGCGACGTTCAGGACTACATCCTTGGCCACGTAGGTTTGGAAGCCCGCATTGTTCACCGTCACGGTGTAGCGTCCTGCAGGCAGGTTCGTGATATTGAAACTGCCGGAGTTCCCGGTGGTCACGTTGCGAACATCTGTGCCGGTTTCATTGTTATGAACGACGACAGTTGCGCCGGGCACTACGGCGCCACTGGCGTCGGTCACAGTGCCAGTGAGGGTTGCGGCCAGTTCCTGGGCGAAACTCGCGGCCGATAGGACCAGAACGATCAACAACAACACCAGGAAAAGCGAAGAAATGGTTCGCGCCCCGCGGCGCAGATTCTGAATCTCTGATTGCTTCATCACACACCCTCCTAAAGAACGCTTCGACCGGGAGACCGAGACGTGGCGCAAAGTCGCTCTAATACAATCCGACTATGCTATATAGCACACCGATGATCATGGTCAAGAAGAAAATGCGACAATTTCTAAAAATGTTTTGGAAACTTCTCCTTGGAAGCTGCTCTATATCACCTCAAGAACGATTTCTAACCCGCTATGGATAACCGGATTCTCCAGTTTTCAGGATAGAGCTGTGGAAAACTTGTGATTACCGTCACAGTCGGCACTTTCTGCCACGCCAGAGCGGAATAGTTTGCATCCAAGGAGACCGAAATCCAAAATCGATCCGCTCTATAGCAACAATAGATCGTGGCTTATCGTTCCCGGCGGGCGGTGTCTACAACTTTCACCTTTACACCGGTCAATAATTGAGCTATATAGCAGATGAACGTGCCTAGTATCCTAGCCGCACGTCAGTCACTGAGCGCCGCACTCCGGCCCGGAAAGCGATTCATGACGGGAAATCATCGCAATGGTACCCCGGTCTATAAGAGAATCCAGAATTCCATCCGCAAGCGGATCGAGTCTTCGGACCTGAAGCCCGGCGACGCCGTGGCTTCGGAGCGGGAACTGGCCAGAACGCATAAGGTCAGCCTGATGACCGCTCGCCACGCGCTTGCGGGACTGGAGCGCGAAGGCGTAGTTGAACGCCGCCGCGGAGCAGGCACGTTCGTAGCCGCGCCCAAAATCCATTTCAACAAGCTGATGAGCTACTCGGAACACATGGCCAGCCGGGGCCTGAGCCCGCGGTCGCGAGTGTTGGTATCGAAGATCGTCGAACACGAACCGGAAGTGGCGGCCCGGCTGGGCCTGCCCGCCACCTCAACTCTCGTCAAGATTGAACGCTTGCGGGAGACTGGCGACGACCCCTTTGCCCTGGAAACCTGTTACCTCCCGGCCAGCGAGTTTCCCGATTTGGTGAAAGCCCCGCTGGGCAGGGTTTCATTGTTCTCCACTCTTGAACACGACTACGGAGTCGATCTTGCCTACGCGGATGAGGAAGTGGATGCTACCGCGGCGGAAGCTCACATCGCCGAATTGCTGGCCGTGCCGCGCGGCGCGTCCGTGCTACGCATTCGTCAGGTCATCTACTCGTCGAAGGGCAAAGCTACAATTTACGTCGTGGGTTTCTACCGCTCGGAGCGGCACACGCTCTTCATCCGGCGCTTTCGCTAGAGTCGTCACCAAGAACGCGACCTCGCTGTGTCTCTAAGCGTTCAACTCTCACCGACAAGTGACGGCCTTGCCGAAGTATCGCAATTGCGCCGCTTGAACTAGCAAGTTCAGTTCGCAACACCGCCATTTTGTGCGCGTCGTCGCGCACGAGTGTGATTAGCCTCACAAGAGCTTCGCTTCCCTCTCGATACAAATGACTTACGCGCCTCAAATCGCGAAGTGGGAGGTGTATCTTCGCGGGCCTAGTGGATTCTTAGTAATGATCGGAAATACGCAGCTCACTAGAATGGCCGCGGTTCTATGAATCCAAAATGGAATGGCCAGTTCTCCTGCTTCGATCTCGTCGCTAAGACCAGCCAGCGCTCTCGCAGCGTGGTGCAGGTACGCGATATCGAGATTGGCGGCAACGACTTCGTTGTGATGGCCGGACCATGCGCTGTGGAATCCGAGAGCCAGTTGTTGCAAACCGCAGAGGCGGTTGCGGAAGTGGGTGCGCGCATCTTGCGCGGCGGAGCGTACAAACCGAGGTCGTCGCCCTACGCGTTTCAAGGATTGGGTGTGGAAGGTCTCAAGATTCTACGCAAAGCTCGCGAAGAAACCGGGCTCGCCATCGTCACCGAGGTAATGAGTGAAGAAGATGTCGACCTGATTGCCGAGTATGCCGACATCATGCAGGTAGGAACGCGCAGCATGGAGAACTACGCACTGCTGGCGGCTCTCGGGCGCTGCGGACGCCCGGTGCTGCTGAAGCGCGGCATGACCGCGACTCTGGAAGACCTGCTGCACTCGGCACAAGTGATTGCCGTGGCCGGCAATTCGCAAATCATCCTTTGCGAACGCGGCATCCGAACTTTTGAGACTGCGACTCGCAACACTTTCGACATCGCTGCCGTGCCCGTGTTGAAGGCGGTTTCGCATCTTCCTGTCATCGTTGATCCCAGCCATGCCGCGGGGGTGCGATCGCTCGTTCCGGTGCTGTCTCGGGCCGCTGCAGTCGTGGGCGCGGACGGATTACTCGTCGAAGTTCATCCCTGCCCGGAGCAGGCCTTGAGCGACGGCAATCAATCGCTCACCTTCGGCGAATTTCGCCAGATGATGCGCGACCTTCAGCCTTACCTTGATCTCCAGCAAGAGGAACGGCAACTTCGTCCACAACTCCTCGCGGTTGGAGGAGCGGACTAGTGGGGCTGCGACCGATCCATTTGCGCCCGGTCGTGATCCGAAGCATTTTCGTCGTTCTGCTTTTGCTGATCGCGCTCGCTTTCAAAAGAACCGCAGTAAAAGCCGCGCCCGCTCCCGATCCGCCATCGTTTCTCTACACCGTTACAGCCCACTATGAACCACTGGCGTGGATGAGCGGGGCGGACCGCTTCAGTTCCGGCGCAACCATCTTCATGCGCGACGCAGGCGGCAAGCATCCGCTGGTTCCGGGCTTCGCTGCGTCCGCCGATCCGGCGGTCTCATCCGATGGACAACGCGTTCTCTTTGCCGGCAAGTTGAAGGCTCAAGATCCCTTGCAGATATGGGAAGTCCCGCTGGCCGGCGGAGCGCCACGGCGAATCACCTCCGGCTCTGAAGATTGCGTGCGGCCGTTTTATCTGCCCGAAGATCGAGTGGTCTATGCGCGCCGAATCTCGGGTCGATTCGTAATCGAGACCGTCGACTTGGCAGGCGGAAAGCCGCTGGCCCTGACTTTCGGCCCGACAAATTTTCTGCCTACAGATGTTCTGCACGATGGGCGCATCCTGTTCGAAGCTGCGTCCCCGGTTGGGTCAGAGGCCGTTCCTGAAATCTACACCGTGTATTCCGACGGTAGCGGCGTCGAGTCTTACCGCTGCGATCACGGCGAGGCACGTCATTCCGGCCGGCAAGTCAGTTCGGGCGACATTATCTTTTCTTCCAGTCATGGCCTGGCAAGATTCACATCGGCGCGTGCGCAGCAGGTCCAGATTTCCGCTCCCGTCGGCGATTACACCGGCGAGGTCGCCGAATCCACTTCGGGCGATTGGCTTCTACCGTGGCGTGCGGGGCCGAAAGAGCACTTCCACCTCATGCTTTGGTCTCCGGGCTCTCTCGCCCTGCGCCTCGCAGTAGCAGAACAAAATTTCGATGCCGTTCAGCCGGTCTTAATCGCCGCTGGCTCCGTTCCCAACCGTCATCCCTCCGGATTACACGACTGGCCGAATGCCAACCTGCTCTGCCTGAACGCCTACACTTCAAAATTTAAGATCGCTGCCGGCTCGATTCATTCGGTGCGTCTCTATACCCGCGACGATGCAGGCAAGCCCAAGCTGCTCGGCGCCGCTCCAGTCGAACGCGACGGATCATTCTTCGTTCAGGTGCCGACCGAGAAGCCCTTGCAGATCGAATTGTTGGACAGCGCCGGCAAAACCTTGCAGCGCGAAGCGGGATTCTTCTGGATGCGTCGCGGCGAGCAGCGTGCCTGTGTCGGATGCCATGCCGGACCAGAAACGTCGCCGGAGAATGCTGTTCCCATGATCCTGCTCAAGTCCACGACGCCCGCGGACATGACTGGCGCGACCGCGCAGAACGCCTCAGGAGGACACTAGCGTGACGAAACGATTTCTAGTTGTCCTTCTCCTGTCGTTGTTCTTTCTGCCGGCGCGTTGTAGCGCCGGCATCCTGCCGGCTGTCGCGAGGGCGTCTCGCCCTCGCAGTATGAGCGAGGCAAACGCACTGCACCAGCAAGCGCAGCAAGCCGTGCCCAGCACCATCCGCTTCGAAGATGCGACCGCAAAATCCGGCATTCAGTTCACCCACAGCTTCGGCGCGCAGCAACTCGGCTCCCTGCTTGAAAGCACGGGCTCCGGTTGCGTCTGGTTCGATTTCAACAACGACGGTCTCCCAGATCTTTACGTGGTTAGCGGCAGGCCCCTCGAAGATGGAATGCATCCCTATCCGTTGAAGCAGCCGCCGGCAACGCCGCCGCACAACCATCTCTATCGCAACAACGGCGACGGCACTTTCACCGACGTCACCGACCAGGCGGGCGTGGCAGCGAATATTTACGGCACCGCCGCAATTGCCGCCGATTTCGACAACGACGGATTCGTCGACCTGTTCGTCACCGGATACGGCAAAGCGGTTCTCTATCACAACAATGGCGACGGGACCTTTACCGACGTCACCGCCAAGGCCGGTATTAAAGTCGATGGATGGTCGATCAGTTCCGCATGGCTCGATTACGATCGCGACGGGTGCGTGGACTTATTTGTCGGTCGTTATGTGAAGTTCGATCCGACATACCGCAACTTCTACGCCGCCGACAACTATCCCGGGCCACTCGACTATGCCGCCGACACCAACCGCCTCTACCACAACAATTGCAACGGCACATTCACCGATGTGACCGACAAGTCTGGCATCGGCGCCTACAAAGGCCGCACCATGGGCGTGACTGCGGCCGACTTCGACGGCGACGGATTTCCTGACATCTATGTCGCCAACGACAGGACGGAAAATTTTCTATTTCACAACAAGCGCGACGGCACCTTCGAAGAAATCGCCGGAGACCTCGGCGTTGCATACGGCCAGAATGGCGAGAACACGTCGGCCATGGGTCCGGTGTTTGCCGACGTTGATGGCGACGGCCGCCTCGACCTCTGGGTGACCGACTCCAAGTACAACCGCCTCATGCGCAACGCAGGGCCGAATGGCTTTGAAGACATCGGCCCCAGTTCCGGAATCTCGCAGGCCACGGCGCAATACACCAGTTGGGGCAGCGGCATCTACGACTTCGACAACGATGGGTGGCTCGACATCTTAGTTTTTCATGGCGGACTGATTCACCTGGTGCCGCAGGAGCAGTCGCTGTTTCGCGGCCTCGGCAACGGCAAGTTCGTCGATGTATCCCGCGATGCCGGCCCGGTGCTGGACGTGAAAACGGTCTCGCGTGGCGCCTGCTTCGCCGACTACGACAACGATGGCAAGGTCGACGCCTTCGTCGCGAACCTGGGCGCGCCCGCCACTTTGCTGCACAACGTGACCCAGAATAGCAATCACTGGCTCACCGTGAAGCTGATCGGAAAGAAGAGTAATCGCGACGGAATCGGCGCGCGCCTGGAGTTAGTGGCTGGCGGACGCAAGCAAATTGGCGAGCGCACCGCCGGTTCCGGCTATCTCTCGCAGGACGACGGCCGTATCCACTTCGGCCTCGGTGCCGCCGCGAAGGCAGACAAACTCACCATCCATTGGCCCAGTGGTCAAGAACAAGTTCTGGAAAATCCTCCCGTCGATCGCGTCCTCACCGTGGAGGAACCGTAGATGCCGGCACGCACCATATCGGCCACAAGCTTTCGCCGGATGCTGAACGTTCTTGCCGTCTGCGTAATGGCTCTTCTGGCAGTCGCAGCCAGGCCCGCATCCAATCAGTCCACGAAGATTTCGAAAGAGCGTTATTTATCTCCGCTCGAAATGGCCTCGTCCGCGGATGGCCGCCTGCTCTACGTGGTCTGCCAGGACAGCGACGAAGTGCGAGTCGTCGATCTGCAATCCAGCAAAGTAATCAGCAGCGTCGCGGTCGGCCGCATGCCCCGAGGGATCGCAATGTCGCCCGATGGTCGTCGGCTCTACATCACAAACGCCTGGTCCGACACCGTGTCGGTAATCGACGCCGCAACGTTGCAAGTCGTGCAGACTCTGCCCACCGGACCGGAGCCGAGCGGAGTCGTTTCCGACAGCAACGGTACCTCACTCTACGTTGCCAACCGCCTCAGCGGAGACGTCTCGGTCATCGACCTCAAGAGTGAGCAGGAAACCAAACGCCTGCTCGCCGGCCGCGGCGCAAGCTACCTGGCATTGTCACCCGATGGCAAGTGGATCTATTGCACGCACATTTATCCCAACCCTGGAGCTTTCCGCACGCCGCCGAATTCCGAAATTACCGTCATCGATACAGCGCGGCAAATGGTTGTCGAGCGCAAGCCGCTGCACAATGTGGCTGGCGTATTTCATGTCGCGCTGTCGGCGGATGGCCGCCTGGGTGTGGCTGCCCAACTCAGACCAAAGAATCTGATCCCGCTCGCGCACGTCGAACATGGATGGGCCTTCGGAGATTCGGTCACCCTCTTCGGCCCCGACGTTGGCGAACCTGTTCAAATTCCGATTGACGAACTCGAACGCTATTACGCCTTGCCATGGGGCGTTGCCATCGCACCCGACAAGTCGAAGATCTTTCTCACCACTGCAGGGTCAGAGAGCGTCACGGTCGTCGATGTTGCGCGCTTACTAAACACCGTGCACACGCGCCGACAGCCGTTCGTCAACGATCTCTCCGCTTCCGCCGATTATGTGCAGGCCAGAATTCCAGTCGGCCATAACCCACGCGGCGTCCTGCTGTCGCCCGACGGCAAGCGCCTGTACGTTGCCAACCGCCTCGACGACAACATCGCGGTCATCGATACAGCGGCCGACAAAATAATATCGACGATCGACCTCGGCGGCCCAAGAAACGTGGACGCGATCCGCCGCGGCGAACGCCTCTTCTACACCGCCGGCTTCGCCTTCCAGGGACAATTCGGCTGCGCAAACTGCCACCTCGACGCCACTATCGACGGCCTGCAATGGGATCTTGAACCGGATGGCTTCGGCAAAGACATCGTCGACAACCGCTCGCTAGAAAACCTGGCCGGCACCGAGCCTTTCAAATGGAATGGCGGCAATGCCGACATGCCCACGGAGTGCGGTCCGCGCACAGAAAAATTCTTCTTCCGCTCCCAGAGTTTCAACCAGCAGCAACTCACGGATTTGGTCACCTTCGTTTTCTCACTTCCATACCGCCCCAATCGCTCCCGCCTGGCGAATGGCGACCTATCCCCGGCGCAAGAGCGCGGCAAAGCGATTTTTGAACGCACCAAATCCAAGAATGGCAAACCAATTCCTGACTCGAATCAGTGTGGAACCTGCCACAGCGGCCCGAAATACACCAATCAGAAACAGGTCGATGCCGGCACCGGAAAGTCCACCGACCGCTCGCCGGTAATTGATGTTCCGCAACTTCCCAACGTCGCCTATTCCGCGCCCTACCTGCACGACGGTTCGGCGCGCTCGCTGGAAGAAATCTGGACCGTATTTAACCCGAAGGACACGCACGGAGTCAGCAACGATCTGACTAAAGACGAATTGAACGATCTCATCGAGTACCTGAAAACGTTATGAAGAAACACAGCCGCATGAGCCGAATCAACGATGCCGGGCGTCATCCTGGGCGTAGCCGCCTTTCAGGCGGAGCGAAGGATCTCGCATGCGCGGCGATGAGACTGTTCCTTATGATCGCGATCTTCGCCGCCCCAGCACTGCTCGCAGCCCAGGACCTGCCGCTCTTCCGCTGGGAAAATTTCACCACCGCCAACGGCCTGCCCGACAACCACGTCTTCTGCGTACTCGTCGACGGAAACCGCGTGTGGGCAGGCACCGAAAATGGATTAGGCCTCTACGAGAACGGCGCCTGGAAAGTTTTTCGCCCCGTGGAGGATTCGAAAGAACAAAGCCTCGCGCATCAGGCCGTGCTTTCCCTCGCTGTTGACACGAGCACCGGAGATGTCTGGGCCGGCACCATGGGCGGCCTCAGCCGCATTTCCGCCGGACGCATCGACACGTTCACCCAACTCACCTCCGGCTTGAGCAACGACATTGTGTACGGAGTTGGAGTGCAAGGCGATTTTGTGTGGACCGCGACCGCAGCCGGCGTCAGCCGCCTCAACACTCGCACCGGTGAATGGGCGCTGTTCAACGAACGCAACACACCCATGCAGGAGATCTGGACCTACGCTGTCAGCATCGCGGAAGACAAGGTTTATTACGCAGTGTGGGGCGGCGGAGTGCTTGAGTACGACGTCAAGACTGAGCGCTGGAAAGACTACAACGACCCCGACGGCGAAACCGAACTTGTGCTGATGAAAGATCAAGGCCTGATCCACGAGATCACAACCTCTGTCAGCTACGTCGACAAAATTTTGTGGGTAGCGACCTATTTCGGCGCGAGCCGCTACGACGGCCGCTACTGGCACAATTTCCTGCAGAAAGACAGCGGCCTCCCCAGCAACTTTCTTAACCAGGTCAAAGCCATCGACGCTAATCGCGCCTGGTTTTCTACCGATAAGGGTCTGGCCTATTACGACGGCACGAACTGGGCAGTCTATCGTCCTGCGCTCGACACGCACAAGCCCGAAATGCTGGTGCGCGACACGGCAGGCGTCGTGAAAAAAGTTTCAGTCGAGACCGCCCCGGCGCACAACTACGTTCTCGGTCTCGATTTCCAAGGTGACGACCTGTGGGTCGCGACGGCGAAAGGCCTAAGTCACGGAATTCGTCAGAAAAGTTCTGTAAGCACAGCAAAGCAGTCAGCCCGCAGGCGGTAAGTAAGAAATAAACAGGGAGCCAATGCAAATGCAAATCAATGTCGAGGAGTTATTCGCGGAAGTCGCTACAGCCCCGGTTGTAAAGCGGGCGATCACCAATCACACAGCTTTGAACGAAGCCTACGACTACGGCAGCGCCTTTTCGCGCGGAATGCGCATCGATCTGAATGGCCTCACCATTCTGCTGATTTCAGGCACAGCCAGCATCGACGATGCCGGCCGCACCGTACACGTCGGCGATCTTCGCGCCCAACTCCGCCGCACCTTCGACAACATTACGAAGTTGCTGGCCGCCGAAGGCGCGACCTGGCACGACATCGTTCGCACCACCTGCTACCTGCGCGACATCGAGC
This sequence comes from uncultured Acidobacteriaceae bacterium, assembly GCA_937879855.1. Classification (GTDB taxonomy): domain Bacteria; phylum Acidobacteriota; class Terriglobia; order Terriglobales; family Acidobacteriaceae; genus Sulfotelmatobacter. Next base: position 150,158 of record CALFMO010000068.1, read on the forward strand.
GCGACTACCAGGCCTTCAACGAAGAGCGCACCGCCTTTTACAAAGAGCAGGGACTCGACCCCCTGCCCGCATCTACGGGCATTCAGGCGATTCTCTGCCGCCCTGATCTGTTGATCGAAATTGAGGCCATTGCCATGTTCAGGCGAGAAGTGCCGACGGAGTAGCCATGCGCTTGTTGAGTGTTGCCCTGATCGCTTCCGTGCTGGCTGGCGCTGCGTGGGCCCAAACGCCCGCTCCCTGTGCGTGCGGCCACAATCCGCCGGGCCCACTCGCACCTCGCTCGCTCAAGCCCTACACCGGCGCGCCGGAAGACTTGCGCCCGTTTTCAAAGTTCACCACTCCTTATCACGAGTATTACCAGGATCTCGTCGAATACAACGGCGCCGCCCGCGACGTCCCCGATCCCGACCTCAAGGATCTTGACGAAATTCGCATCGGCTTTCTCGCGCCGCTCTACGACCATCCCGATCAGGTACTCGGCAATCGCATGCTGAACGGCGCGACCATGGCGGTTGACGAGGCAAACGCGGCCGGCGGATACGGCGGCAAGCCTTTCCGTCTGGTGACTCACAACGACTACGACAATTGGCAGATGAGCAAATCTTTAATCGTAGGCGCATCGAGAGACTCCGCCATTTGGGGTGCAGCCTCCAATGACGCCGTCCGCATGATCTACGACGACAAAGTATGGGCCATGTTCGGCTCCATCAGTTCGGAATCCACCCACATCACGCTGCGCCTCACGCTGAAAGCTGAAACTCCGCTGGTGAACAGCGCGTCCACTGATCCCACGATCCCTGAGACTGCCATTCCCTGGTATTTCACCGATCTTCAGGACGATCGCCTGCAGGGTTACACGCTGGCGCGCCACATCTACACCGACTTGGGTCTGAAGCGAGTCGCAATCCTGCGGGTCAACGACCGCTACGGCCGTTTCGGAGTGCTCAAATTCCGTGATGCATCGCGCCGCCTCAGCCATCCCGTGGTCATCGAGCAAAAGTTTATGCCGGGCGATACCGACTTCCGCCGCCAACTCCAAGTCATCGAAGACTCTCGCGTCGATGGCATCGTGTTGTGGACCGACATCGGCCCGGCGGCAATGATCCTGCGACAAATGCAAGACCTCGGGATGAAGCAGCGAGTATTTGGCAGCCATCGCACCATCGGCGATGAACTTGTAAAGCTAGCGGGCCCGGCAGCCGAAGGTTTCGAGGCAGTTTTTCCCTACGACCCGCACCGCGCCGATCCGGCCTGGCAGGAATTCACCGCGAACTACCAAGCCCGCTTCCACGAAAAGCCTGATCACTTCGCCGCGCTGGCCTACGATCAGATGAGGATCCTGCTCAACGCCATTTGCCGCGCCGGCCTAAATAAAGGACGCATCCGAGACGCCCTCACCGCTACGCAAACATACAAAGGCGTCACCGGCGACATGGTCTTCGATCCCAACTGCAAAAACATTGCGCCCCTGTTCCTGGCTCACGTGCGCAACGGCGCGATCGACTACCGCCGCATTACCATGGAAAAACCATACGCGAGGGTGGGTGAAAACGGCGTCCAATACACCGGACCAGCGTCGTCCCCCGAGCAAATGAGCTCGCTGAAAATCGCCGTCTTCGGGCCTCACGCCGACGAACTTGTCCGCGCCCCCGAAATACTCCGTACACTGAACGCGTCCAGTGTCAGCGGCAAGCGCCTGTCGCTGATTGCCATTCCGTCTGAAACCCCGTGGGGCAAGGCTTCCGCCGATCTGGTAAAAGCTGTCTACCAGGAACATGTCGCAGCGATGATCGCGCTGGATCGGCCCTCCAGCCATCTTGCTGAACAGATCGCAGTGAAATCGTTCGTCCCAGTGGTGGCCATCTCTTCCGATCGCGCGCTCACCTCCACCAACATCCCGTGGATCTTCCGCTTGCCCGAAGGCACTCCCCTGCGGCAAGCCCTGCGATGCCTCTCCTCGGCGATCGAGCAGGCTGGCCCTAGCCGCGCCAACATCCGAGACTTTCTTGCCTCCGGCAAACCTCTATCGGGACTGAGTTTTGAGTCCACCGGAGAACTCAAATAGCTATGGTTTAACCGCCCTCCCTCGAGCCTCCCACCTCATGCGAGATAATTAGCGGATCATTTAAAATGCTGTTTCTCCACGCCGAAGAATGAGCGACAGCCAGAGCCGAAGAGTTCGCGTGATTGACTCCCACACCGGTGGCGAGCCCACCCGCATAGTGATCAGCGGGGGCCCCAATTTGGGGAACGGACCGCTCGCCGAGCGGCTGGAGCGTTTTCGCACTCAGCACGACAATTTTCGATCTGCAGTCGTCAACGAACCGCGCGGCTCCGACGTCATAGTGGGCGCGTTACTGTGCGACCCGGTTGATCCCGTCTGCGCCGCCGGTGTCATCTTCTTTAATAATGTCGGTTACCTCGGCATGTGCGGCCACGGCACCATCGGTCTCGTCGCGACGCTGTCTTTCATGAACCGTATCGAGCCCGGAGAGCACCGCATCGAGACCCCGGTGGGAACCGTGAGTGCGGTCTTGCATCCTAACGGTGAGGTCACGGTGAACAATGTCGCAAGTTACCGTCTGGCCGCAAATGTGGAAGTGGAAGTCCCGCTCCATGGCAAAGTGCAAGGTGATGTGGCTTGGGGAGGAAACTGGTTCTTTCTGGTGCGCCACCACTCCCTGAAAATCTCGCCGCATAATATTGAGGGACTCACCAACTTTACTTGGGCGATCCGGCAGGCTCTCCGTCAGCAGGGAATCACGGGGGCCGGAGATCAGGAGATCGACCATATCGAACTCTTTGGTCCGTCTAGCCTGCCCTCGGTCGACAGTAAAAATTTCGTGCTCTGTCCTGGCAAGGCCTATGATCGTTCCCCATGCGGTACCGGCACTAGCGCCAAGCTGGCCTGCCTCTACGCCGAAGGAAAAATTCGCGAGGGCCAGATTTGGAAACAGGAGAGTATCGTCGGGAGTGTGTTCGAAGGCAGCATTACGGTCCGAGAGGGCAAAGTGCATCCCAGTATCAAAGGTTCTGCCTTTGTGAACGCCGAGGCGGAACTGGTCCTCGATCCACAAGATCCCTTCTGCATGGGGATTCGCGCGTGAACACGCTATGAAGGCACACGAACTAACTCAGCACTTCGAGAAACTCCTGGGCGCTCGTCCCAGGATTTTTCGTGCGCCGGGACGCGTCAACCTTATCGGCGAACATACCGACTACAACGACGGCTTCGTGATGCCTGCCGCGGTCGTCTTCTCGACTTATGTGGCAATTGCCCCGCGGCGCGACCGGAAACTGGTGATCCACTCTCAGGAGTTCCCGGGAAATTATGAGTTTGAACTCGACCACCTGCCCGTGCAGCGCACAGGAGCGTGGTGCGATTATGTGCTGGGCGTCGCCAGCGTCCTTCGCCAGCGCGGGAACAAACTTGAAGGCGCAAATTTGTTCGTACACGGCGAGGTTCCGGTCGCAGCAGGACTGAGTTCCTCCGCCGCACTGGAAGTCGCCTCCGCACTTGCTCTAATGAGCTTGGGCGAAGTGCAAATGCCAATGCCCGAAGTCGCCCAGCTTTGCCGCCAGGCTGAGAACAGTTTTGTTGGCGCGCACGTCGGAATCATGGACCAGTTCATCTCCTGCCTGGGAAAGGCGGGGCACGCTCTGCTTCTCGACTGTCGCTCGCTCGAGTTTCAGTTCGTTCCCATCCCGGCAGGGATCGATTTGGTGGTTTGCAATACCATGACCAAGCACGACCACGCCACGGGTGCCTACAATACTCGCCGCCAGGAGTGTGAAGAAGGCGTCAGATATTTTCAGAGATGGAATCCCGCAGTCCGCGCGCTGCGCGATGTGTCGTTGGAATTACTCGAGAAGCATGCGCGCGATCTTCCCACGACGATTGCAAAACGATGTTCCCACGTTGTCCGCGAGAACCAGCGGACCCTCGATGCTGCGCGCGCTCTCACCGAGGACGACTTGGTTCGCGTGGGCAAGTTGATGCGCGAGTCACACGACAGCCTGCGGGATCTTTACGAAGTCAGTTCCACGGAACTCGACATCATGGTCGATGCGGCCGAGGGCTTACCCGGCTTCTGCGGCGGCCGCATGACCGGCGGTGGCTTCGGCGGATGCACCGTCAACCTTGTGCGCGACGAACACGCCGAGAACTTCGCGAAGCTGATCGCTGAGCGCTACGGGCAGAAGACCGGAATCACTCCGCAGATATACCTCTGCACCGCAGAAGATGGAGCCCGCGAAGTCAGCTACGAGCGCGACTGATCTTCAGCGTTCGGCGACCACCCTTGCAGCTTGACCAGCCAATTCGCCGGTTCCGGCAGAATCGCGAATTTAGGCAGATCCCCGCGCACCATCGCCACTTCATCGCAGCAATGAAATCGCGGACAGGCGTGGCAATCTTTGTAAATCTTGTCGGGAAGATCCTCGCGCTGAGCCACCGAGAATCCCTGGCCGGCAAAGAAATCCGGCTTGCGCGTGAACAAGCAGATGCAGTCGACGCGATGCCGCTTTGCTTCGGCCAACAGTGCTTTCACGAGCCGTCCGCCGCCGCCTTTGCCTTGAGCCCAGGGCGCAACCGTAATTGACCGAATTTCGGCGAGGTGCGTGCCATACAGATGCAGCGCGCCGCAACCGATGATGCGACCGTCATCTTCGAGGACCACGAAGTCTCTGACGTTCTCGCAAATCTCCGGCAATGTGCGAGGCAGCAGCGTGCCGTCGCCGGAGTATGCCGAAATCAAATCGTGAATCTGCTGTGCGTCGGGCAGGATTGCTTTACGCGTGTGCATGGGCCTCCTCGCGAAGAGACTCGATCCTCTTTCTAGTAGCGTTGATTGCCTGTCGCACACGGCTCGGCGCCGTGCCTCCCACAACATCGTGCACCGCAAGTACAGAACCAAGCTTCAGCGATTCGTAAAAATCCTGATCGAAGGCAGGATTGAGCGATCGCAGTTCATCGAGAGGCAAGTCCTGCAATTCGCACCCACGTTCGATACACATTTGCACTGCCTTGCCAATTCGCTCATGCGCAATCCTTGAAGGCACACCGCGCTGCACTAGGTACGTGGCGGCTGCCCACGCATTCATGAATCCCGATTGCGCTGCCTGCTGCATGCGCTCCTTGTTGAATTCCACCGCCTTCATCCATCCCACAACCAGCGGCAACATCTGAAGCAGCGTGTCAGAAGAATCGAAGAGCGGCTCCTGCGTTTCCTGCAGATCTTTGTTGTAGGCCAGAGGCAAGCCCTTGATCGCAACCATCAGATTCGTGGCGTTCCCTAGAGTCCGCCCGCTCTTGCCACGAACCAACTCCAGCAAGTCCGGATTTTTCTTTTGAGGCATCGCACTGCTGCCAGTGGAATAAGCCTCCGGCAGAACCACAAAGCAGTATTCCTGCGAAGAAAATAAAATCATCTCCTCCGCCCACCGGCTCAAGTGCAACGCGAGTAGCGACAATGCATTCACAAACTCCAGCGCGAAATCCCGGTCGCTGGTCGCATCAATGCTGTTCGCGGTGACGCCATCAAATCCAAGACTGCCGGCCATGAACGAACGATCGAGCGAAAGCGTCGCACCGGCAACCGCCCCCGACCCCAACGGACAAACGTTCAATCGCTTCCTGCAGTCCGCAAGTCGTTCCGCATCTCGCAAAAACATTTCTACATAAGCGAGCAGCCAATGCCCCAGCAGCACTGGCTCAGCTCTTTGCAGGTGCGTATACGCCGGCATGGCAGCGTCGCCCGCCTGCTCCGCGCGATCCACCAGCGCGCCGCACAGTTCGGCGAGTTCGTGGCGCAGTTGATCGATGCTCGCTCGCACGTACAGCCGCAAATCGGTAGCGATCTGCTCATTGCGGCTGCGGCCGCTGTGCAGTTTGTAACCGCTCTCCCCAATCAAAGCGACGAGCTGTTTCTCCACGAAGTGATGCACATCCTCCGCATCGTCGTCGTCGAGAAAGTCCGGCACGGTCGCCGCCTTCTCTCCGATCTGCTTCAGCCCCTGCAGGATTCCAATCAGTTCTTCCGACGATAGAATTCCGGCGTCCTTAAGCGCTCGTGCGTGTGCATTGCTGGCCAGCAGTTCGCACTTCAGCAGCCGCCGATCGAAGCTGAACGACCGCTGCCAACGCTCGAAATCCGGATCCAGTGGCTGCCGGAACCTTCCGGACCACATCTTCATCGCGCGACCTCCACACGAGACCGCGCCCGCGTTCGCGACGGCAACCCAAGAATGCGAATAAATCCGGCCGCATCCTTCTGATCGTAACTGTCCCCCATCGTGAACGACGAAAGATCGGTGCGGTACAGCGAATGCTCCGACTCGCGGCTGACCACCGAAACATTTCCCTTGTACAGCGCCAGTGTTACGCTTCCAGTCATTTCTTTCTGCGTGCTCTCGACGAACGCATCCAAAGCTTCACGCAGCGGCGTGAACCACAGCCCGAAGTAGACCATCTCCGCGTACTTGAGTCCGATGTGCTGCTTGAAGTGCGCGACCTCGCGCTCCAGGCACAGCGCCTCTAGTTCGCGGTGTGCCGCGATGAGCAGCGTGCCGCCCGGAGTTTCGTAGCACCCCCGCGATTTGATTCCCACAAAACGGTTCTCCACCAGGTCCACGCGCCCGATGGCATTGCGCGCACCAATCTCGTTCAGCAACTCCACCAGGGATACGGGCTCCATTTTCATTCCATTCACTGAAACTGGAATTCCCTTAGAGAAGCCGATGCTGACCTGCTCTTCCTTGTCAGGCGCTTCCTGCGGAGAGCGCGTGATCTGCCACGTAGTCGGCAACGGCGCGTTCCCAGCGTTTTCCAACTCGCCGCCTTCGTGGCTGAGGTGCCACAGGTTGCAGTCGCGGCTGTGAATCTTTTCGCGGCTTGCCGCCACCGGGATCCCATGCTGCTCGGCGTAATCGATACAGTCTTCGCGCGACTTCAACGTCCACTCGCGCCACGGCGCAATAATCTTCAACTCCGGAGCGAGCGCCTGATACGTCAGCTCAAACCGCACCTGGTCGTTGCCCTTGCCCGTGCATCCGTGCGCGACTGCCGTCGCACCCTCGCGCAACGCCACTTCCACCTGGTGCTTCGCAATCACCGGACGAGCCAGCGAAGTTCCGAGCAGATATTTGTGCTCGTAAACCGCTCCAGCCTTCAGAGCTGGAAATACATAGTCAGTCAGAAATTCCTCGCGCAGATCTTCGACGACCACCTTGCTGGCCCCGGTTGCATAAGCCTTCTCCACCACGGCCTCAATGTCATCTCCCTGTCCGACATCGCCCACCATCGCGATGACGTCGTAAGAATAGTTTTCTTTTAACCACGGAATGATGATCGACGTGTCCAACCCACCGGAATAAGCGAGTACAACTTTCTCAGGCATGAGCGCTCCTTACGGGCAGCCGGACCGCGCCACCCAGCAATAAATAAAGAATAGATTTTTGAACGTGCAGACGATTTTCCGCCTGCTCAAAGATGATTGAATTTTCCGAGTCCATCACCTCGTCGGTGACTTCCTCGCCGCGATGTGCCGGCAGACAGTGCATGAACGCCGCATGGGGCGCGGCTTCCGCCATAAGCTGACGGTTCACCTGGTAAGGCGGGAATATCGCAGCCCGCTGTCCCGCTTCCTGCTCCTGGCCCATGCTCGCCCACGCGTCGGTGTAAATGGCATCCACTCCAGAGACCGCCGCGTGCGCATCCGTCATCAGTTCGATTCGAGCCCCAGTCTCCTTTGCGATCTTTCGCGCATCGGCCACAATCTGCGCATTCGGCGAATATCCCTTTGGCGTGGCGATTCGCATCGATGACCCGAGGCAGGCGCAGGTCAGCAACAAAGAATGCGCCATATTATTGCCATCACCCACATAAGCCAGCGTGATCTTCTTGAGATCGCCGAACCGTTCCTGCAGGGTAAAGTAATCTGCGAGCGCCTGGCAGGGATGCTCCAGATCGCTGAGCGCATTGATCACCGGGATCGAAGCGTAGCGCGCCATGCCTTCAATGGTCTCCTGCGCAAACGTGCGCAGCACGATCACGTCGACCCAGCGCTCGAGATTATGCGCAATGTCGCTTAACGATTCGCGAGCATCCAGTCGGCTCTGCGACTGGTCGACGAACATCGCCGCGCCGCCCAGACTCGTCATCCCGGCTTCAAAGGTGAGCCGCGTTCGCAGCGAAGGCTTCTCAAAAAACATCACCATTTGTTTTCCCGCCAACGACCGTTGAAACACCGACGGGCGCGACTTCATCAGTTCCGCCAGATGCAGCACGGCCTGCACTCCCTGCGGCCCCAGATCGCGCGTCGAAACCAGGTCGGGGCACCAGAAAATTCCAGGAAATGTTTCCGGCGCGGCCGGGATTCTGCTTTGCAATGGACTGTTCAACTCTGACTCCTGTCTTGAATCGTTTTTCCTGAGCTCATGCGCAGGTCACCTCGGTCCCGCAATTTAACTTGGTGAGATAAAACTGCGGCAACGCTTCCGCTTCCGCCGCCGGCAATATCCGCACGCGGCCCACGCCCTGCTTCAACGCCTGCTTGCACGCCTCCAGCTTTGGCAACATGCCTCCGCTGATGATCGATCCCTCTACCATGTCCTGCGCCTGCTTCGTGCTCAGCCACGGAATCACCGCTCCCTCCGCGTCTTTCACTCCCGGCACATCCGTGAGAAAAATGAGCGCGTTCGCGTGGCAGGCCGCGGCGCAAGCAGCGGCCATCTCGTCTGCATTCACGTTGTAATATTCGCCGTCCGCTCCCAGAGCGAGCGATGCGAGAACCGGAATTCCTCCCTGGTGCCACAGCGCCTCGATCCAGCACGGTTCGGCGAAACAAATTTCACCGACGAATCCCAAATCGTTTCCGCGAATATGTTTCCGCCGCGCCCGAAAACTCATGCCATCGCCGCCGCAGAATCCCACCGCTGGCATGCCCGCGGCCTGGATCGCAGCCACAAGTTTTTTATTGACCATGCCGCCCAGCACCATGAGCGCGACGTCGCGAGTCTCCGCATCCGTCACGCGCAACCCGGAGACAAATTCGCTCTGCTTCCCGAGTTGTTTCAGCACACGCGTCAGCGCGCTGCCGCCGCCGTGCACCACGGCCACCCGATGTCCATCCTGTGCCAACTCAGCAATCGCCCGTGCGCACTTGCGAAGCGTGGCAGCATCTTCCAGCGCAGCTCCTCCGATTTTGACTACGATGATCACTGCAGTCCCTCATCTTCCGCCCATCCATACATCAAATTCATATTCTGCACCGCCTGTCCCGCCGCGCCTTTCAGCAGGTTGTCGATGCAGGAGATCAACACCAACCGCCGCCCGTCTTCCGCCAGGCAAAATCCCAAATCACAATAGTTCGTCTGCAGCGAGAACTGCACCTGCGGCAGTTTCGGCGTCTGAAACACCCGCACCCAGCGCTTACCCAAATAAAAATTGCGAAAGCAAGATTCCACTTCCAGCGGAGTCATCTTGTGGCTTAGGTGCAAATAAATCGTCGACAAAATTCCTCGCGGAATCGGCAACAGATGCGGCGTAAAAATCAATTCCTGCGGGCTCAGCGCCAGTTGCTCGACAATTTCGCCCACGTGCCGATGACTGAATACCGAATACGCCGACAGATTGTCGGCCACCGACACAAAATGTGTCTTTGCCGTCGGTTCCTTGCCCGCGCCCGACACGCCGGATTTCGAATCCGAAACAATACCGTGCTCCCGATCCACAACTCCCGCCTTGAGCAACGGAGTCAGCGCCAGAATCACCGACGTCGCGTAGCATCCCGGATTCGCCACCAGCGTCGCACTGGCCACACGATCGCCGTTCAATTCCGGCAATCCGTAAACGGCCTTCTCCGTCAATTGCGCCGCGGTCGCTACATCCGAGTCCTGAAAATCGTAGATCGCGCGATGCTGCTCCTGCTTCAATCTCCACGCGCCACTTAAATCGATCACGCGCAGGCCGCGCGCCATCGCCTCAGGCACGAGCGAGCGCGACACCTCATGCGGCGTCGCCAGGAACAGCAAACCCACGCCTTGTTGTTTCATCGCCGGCCACGACAACGACTGCAGCGGGTAACCGCCGTTCCCCGAAAGCACCGGAAACACGTCGGCCAGATCCGAGGCGCTGCCATTGTCCGCGGATCGCCGAAGCAGAACCGGTTTCTCCAGTCGGGGATGGCGCAGAAGAATCCGCGTAAGCTCCAGGCCGGAATACCCGGTCGCGCCCAAGACAGCGGTTTTGAGTTTCGCGGTCATTACGTCAGCATTTCCTCAATCCGAGCGGCCAGTTCTTTCGCCTCATCCTTGTCAGGGCAAACAATCAGGATGGTGTCGTCCCCGGCAATCGTGCCCACCACCTCGCTCCAGTCGGTCTCGTCCAAAGCTGCCGCTACGGGCTGCGCGCTGCCCACAATCGTTTTTACGACCAGCAGGTTTTGAGCGGAACGAATATCGAGCACGAACTCGCGTACCAATCGCGATACTGGAGGCAGCGCAATGCCCGCCGCACCGTCACCGTGGGGCAGGGAATAACCGTGGGAAGTCTTGCTCAGATTCAGATCGCGGATGTCGCGCGACAGGGTGGCCTGTCCGACCTTGAACCCGCGCTTGCGCAGGAGACGCTGAAGATCCTCCTGACTGGCGATGGTCCCGTGCTTTAGCACTTCCAGGACGGCCCGTTGACGGAGTGTTTTATTCATGATGAATAAATATGCACTATATTGCATATTTATTTCCCTATCTTACGGTTCTGTCTCGAAATGTCAAGCAGAAATCCCCCGCCAGATTACTTTTGGAATCCGTATGCTGCGTGCGTCCAACGCCTGAAATTTCGGCAAGATGTTCTTGGCGTTCTCCGCGGCTTTTCCTCCGCGCTCTCGGCGGTCAAAGGCTTCTTCTAGCTCACGCCTGATAGACTACTTCGCGGTTCCGTAGCGCCGCCGTCGGAGGGCGTCCGCGCCGCCACGCCGGCTGCTAATAAGATGCTGGTGCCTCTCTCAATGGAGCATGAATGAATCCCAAGCCGACGTTGACCGCCGAACTGATCGCCGAGTTCCTGGGCACATTTATTCTTATTCTGCTCGGCAATGGTGTAGTCGCCATGGTCGTTCTGTTCCCATCGAAGAACCCCGGCGAGACCATCCATGGCGGCTTCACCAACATTACGCTTGGCTGGGGACTCGCGGTCACCATGGGAATTTACATTGCGGGAAAGATTTCGGGCGCTCATTTGAATCCCGCGGTGACCCTGACTCTGGCCGTCTTTCGCGGCTTCTCCTGGCGCAAGGTGTTGCCTTACTCCATCGCGCAAACTGCTGGAGCCTTCGCGGCCGCGGCCGTTGTCTACTGGAATTACTTGCCGGCCTTCCGCCAAACCGATCCGCAATTGGAGCGAACCGCTGGAGTGTTCACCACCTTCCCCGCCTTCCCAGCGGTGCCGCAGGCGGGATTCCTGGATCAGTTCATTGGCACCGGATTGTTGCTTCTTCTTATATTGGCAATCGTCGATGAATACAACGCGCCTCCGGGAGCGAACCTTGCCCCAGCGATGATCGGCCTGGTCGTGGTTGCCATCGGCATCAGCTTTGGCGGTATGCACGGTTACGCCATCAATCCGGCACGCGACTTCGGTCCTCGACTCTTTACCGTGGTGGCGGGTTTTCGGAACAATGGCCTCACCGACGGAACTCGCGTATGGTGGGTTCCGGTCGTCGCGCCGCTGCTTGGAGGCCTGGCGGGCGCAGCTATCTACGACTTTGGCATTCGGCGCTCCTTGCGCCGTTTCTTTGTGTCATCCTGAGCAGAGCGAAGGACCCATCTAGTTGTCTTTCGCTCAGCCGGTTCGTGCGTCCACATCTTTAAGGGGGAACTGTGGCTTACGTCTTAGCGCTCGACCAGGGCACCACCAGTTCGCGCGCTCTGCTATTCGATCAGGCAGGAGCCATTCGCGCGGTCGAGCAACGTGAATTCGAGCAGATTTTCCCGCAGCCCGGATGGGTCGAACACAATCCCAGGCAGATCGCTTCTTCTCAGATCGCAGTAGCTCTTGAGGCCTTGGCCAAGGTCGGCGGCACGCCGCGAGATGTGGCGGCGATCGGCATCGCGAACCAGCGTGAAACCACCGTCGTGTGGAACCGCGAAACTGGAGAGCCTGTCTACAACGCGATCGTCTGGCAAGATCGTCGCACGGCCGATTTCTGCGAGCGCCTGAGCAGCGAAGGTCACGGTCCTCTGATCCAACAACGCACCGGTCTATTGATCGATTCCTATTTCTCCGCCAGCAAAATTTCCTGGATTCTCGACAACGTTGCCGGTACGCGCCCCCAAGCGGAGGCCGGCAAGCTTGCATTCGGCACAGTGGACACCTGGCTTCTGTGGACGCTGACCGGCGGCCGAGTTCACGCCACCGACGCCAGCAATGCCTCGCGCACCATGCTCTTCAATATTCACAGCGGCGACTGGGACCGCGAACTTCTCGAACTGTTTCGCGTCCCGCTTTCCATGATGCCCGCCGTGCAAACTTCCAGCGAAATATACGGTGAAGTGACCACGGCGAAAGGACTCGAAACCATTCCGCTCGCCGGTATTGCGGGCGATCAGCAGGCCGCGTTGTTTGGGCAACGCTGCATTCGGCCAGGCCTCACCAAGAATACCTACGGCACCGGATGCTTCATGCTGCAGAACACGGGCCGCCGCGCCGTGCCGTCCTCGAACCGGCTGGTTACGACGGTTGCCTGGAAAATAAAAGATGTGACCGAGTATGCCCTCGAGGGCAGCGTCTTTATTGGCGGCGCCGTCGTGCAATGGCTCCGAGACGGACTGGGTTTGATCCGTCAATCACAAGACGTCGAGGCCCTGGCGAAGTCTGTGCCTGATAATGGCGGCGTGTTTTTCGTCCCTGCGTTCGTAGGATTGGGAGCGCCCCATTGGGACTCTTACGCGCGCGGCTCGATCTTTGGACTGACTCGCGGCAGCACTGCCGGTCACGTGGCCCGCGCAGCGTTAGAAAGCATTGCCTACCAGGTTGCCGATTTGCTCGATGCGATGCGTCTCGACTCCGGTGCGTCGGTGCCGGAGCTCCGCGTGGATGGCGGAGCCGCTGCCAATGACAACCTCATGCAATTTCAATCTGACATCCTCGGAGTCCCGGTTGTTCGCCCGGCGGTAACGGAAACAACCGCGCTGGGAGCCGCATATCTAGCTGGCTTGGCGGTGGGTTTCTGGAAGACCGATCTCGAAGCACCCGGCGCGAACGACCGCCGTTTCGAGCCGCAGATGCCGTCATCGCAAGCGCGGCAATTACGCAACCGGTGGAACGAAGCCGTATCGCGCGCGAAAAACTGGGAATCGCGCTCTGACTCGTTGGTACCGTCAAATCTCTAAAGCAGGCCTCCTTGGTAGTTGATCCAGAGGCGATGCCATTCTCTGACTTGATCCCTGTGTTTTGTGGGCGCGCATTCGTGCTTTGCAAAGAGAACATTCGGCAAGACTTGCCTCCGAAGATTTGACTCAGCACTCTACGACTTTTCGGTCAAAGCCATAAGAATTGCCAGTAGCGTGGCCTCAGAAGGAGGCGAACTGTCACGAAGGAATTGTTTTTTTGGTGCCTCTTCCTTCGTGCGACTTCGTGTCCTTAATGGTGATGGCCCTCGGATTGACCGCCGAATTCTTTCGTTTGTTTCCACAGGGGACTTCTGCCATAATTGATCGTGCACCCCACCTGCACCATTTTTCAAAAACAATTTAAAGCGAGGAAGAGATGCCAGCGAAGTACATCTTTGTGACCGGCGGAGTCGTGTCTTCACTAGGCAAGGGATTGGCGGCGGCATCCATCGGCTGCCTGTTGGAGAGCCGAGGGATGAAGGTCAACCTGATGAAGTTTGATCCGTATCTGAACGTGGATCCGGGAACGATGTCGCCGTTTCAGCACGGCGAGGTGTTCGTGACCGACGACGGCGCAGAGACTGATTTGGACCTGGGCCACTACGAGCGCTTCACGCACGCCAAACTTTCTCGCGATAACAACTGGACGACCGGGCGGCTCTACGAGCAGATCATCGCCAAGGAGCGGCGCGGCGATTATCTCGGCAAGACGGTGCAGGTGATTCCTCACGTCACCAACGAAATTAAGGCCGCAATGAAGAAGGTCGCGCAGGATGTGGACATCGCGATCGTGGAAATTGGTGGAACCGTGGGCGACATCGAGTCGCTGCCATTCATGGAAGCGATCCGGCAGATGCGGCAGGAACTGGGGCGCGAGCATACTTTATTTGTGCACGTGACCTTGGTGCCCTTTATTGCGGCGGCGCAGGAACTCAAGACCAAGCCGACGCAGCACTCGGTGAAGGAGTTGTTGAGCATTGGAATTCAGCCGGATATTTTGCTTTGCCGCACCGACCGCTTTCTGGCGAAAGAGATCAAGTCGAAGATTGCTTTGTTCTGCAATGTGGCGGATGAGGCGGTGATCACCGCCAAGGATGTGGCTTCTGTTTATGAAGTCCCGCTGGTGTTCGCCAATGAAGGTGTGGACACGCTGGTGTTGAAGTATTTGCACCTGGAAGCGAAAGATCGCGATTTGTCGAAATGGGAGGACATTGTGCACCGCGTCTACAATCCCAAGGACACGGTCACGATTGGCATCGTCGGTAAATATGTCGAGTATGAAGACTCGTACAAATCGCTGAAGGAAGCACTGGTGCATGGGGCGCTGGCTCATAACTTGAAATTGCAGATCAACTGGATTGAGGCTGAGGGTCTGGAGGCGGCAGAGGGCGATAGGGGTTACGAAACGCAACTCGAGGGTTATGACGGAATTCTGGTGCCCGGTGGTTTTGGTAAACGCGGCATCGAGGGGATGCTGCTGGCGATCCGGTATGCGCGTGAGAAAAAAGTTCCGTACTTTGGCATTTGCCTGGGGATGCAGACGGCGTGCATTGAATTTGCGCGCAACGTGGTGGGACTAGCGGAGGCGAACTCGAGCGAGTTCGATCCGGCGACGCCGCATCGCGTGATTTATAAGCTGCGCGAGTTGCGCGGAGTGGAAGAACTAGGCGGAACCATGCGACTGGGGGCGTGGCCTTGCAAGATCGAGCCCGGCACTCTGGCGCAAAAAATTTATGGCAAGCTCGAGATCAGCGAGCGACACCGGCATCGCTACGAGTTCAACCGCGAATACGAGGAACCGATGGTCGCCGCGGGCCTGCGCATTTCAGGCTCGACGCCCGACGGAACTTACGTGGAAATGGTGGAACTGCCGGACCATCCACATTTTATTGGTTGCCAGTTCCATCCTGAGTTCAAGTCGAAGCCGTTGGAGCCGCATCCATTGTTCAGCACATTTGTGGGCGCGGCGTATGAGTATGGAAAGCGCCGGCGAGCTGAAAAGGAAATCGCTGAGGTAGAGTTGTTCCACCGGCCCGAGCGCGCGAGAATCTAGAGGCCGGCCACCGATTGTCACGGATCTTCACGGATTCGGGTTATTGCGCTTCTTGGATCCGTGCTATCCGTGCTATCCGTGCGATCTGTGGCCTCGCTTGTTTTGATGACCACCTCTTTCCAAGTCGGCGACGTTCACATCGGATCGGGTGAGCTGTTCCTGATTGCGGGCCCCTGCGTGATCGAGAGCGAAGAGCATGCGATCCGCATGGCAGAGATCATCAAGGGTGTGACGCGCGCGCTGGAGTTTCCGTTCATTTTTAAAGCGAGTTATGACAAGGCGAACCGTACTTCGATCCGCAGTTTTCGCGGTCCGGGACTGAAAGAAGGGCTCCGCATTCTGAAGAAGATTAAAGTTGAACTGAATCTGCCGGTGCTGACCGATGTGCACGAGACGGCGGACGTGGGCAAGGTCGCCGAGGTCGCTGACGTTCTGCAGATTCCGGCATTTCTCAGCCGGCAGACGGATCTGGTTGTGGCCGCCGCCCTGAGCGGGCGCGTGGTGAACATCAAGAAGGGGCAATTCGTTTCGCCGTGGGACATGCGGCATGCGGTCGAGAAATGCCGCGATGCTGGTAACACGCGAGTTTTTTTGACTGAGCGGGGTGCGAGCTTTGGGTACAACAATCTGGTCGTCGATATGCGATCGCTGGCCATTATGCGCCAATTCGGGCCCGTGGTGTTCGACGGGACGCATTCGGTGCAGTTGCCTTCATCGCAGTCGGATGGCAATGGCCCGGCGACGAGTGGCGGTCAGCCTGAGTTCATTCCTCTTCTGGCGCGGGCGGCAGTGGCTGCAGGCGTCGATGGGGTGTTCATGGAGGTCCATGACAATCCCAAGCAAGCGAAGTCGGACGGGGCGAACGCGCTCGAGTCCACCAAGTTGCGCGGGGTGTTGAAGGAATTACAGGCGGTACGGAAGGCCTTGGGCGAGGTGCACGCCACGCCCTAAGAGTGGTATTGTCCTGGCGAAATTGTTGCGCCAGGAGTTCTAGAGGGGCAAGAACAATTTAGCCCAGCGCTTCAGCGCTGGGTGGGCTGATGGCAGAAGAACAAGTCCCGGTGGGACGACACAACTAACCTAGTACGTGTTCTGGCTCGTAGGATACCCCGTACTTCTTCAAGAATTCTACAAACTCCTCTTCGAAACTCTTCTTCTCGTGATGGGTGTGCTGGTTTTGAATGTAGCGCACGACATCGGTCGTCTGCGACGCACTCACACTGAAGGCGCCGTATCCTTCCTGCCAGGCGAATTGACCTTTTGTTTCATTGATCCATTTTGACGAGCTGCCTTTTAAGAACTGGACGGCCTTTGCCAGCGGCAATGTCGGCGGCAACATGAGTAGGGCGTGGACGTGGTCGCGGACGCCGCCGATAATCATGGCTTCGAAGCCTTGATGATGCGCAATTCCAGCCATGTAGGCCCAGAGTTTTGGTTGGAAGTCATCGGAGAAGCATGGTTTTCGTTGCTTCGTGCTAAAGATGACGTGGACCCGGTTGCTGGAGTACGAGTGCGACATTGCGCCGTCCCTCCGGGACTTGGTTCAATCTCATGGCTTGGCACCCAGCGCTAAAAGCGCTGGGCTAAATTGTTACCGCCCCCCGGGCCTTATTCCAACACGAAGATGTTCTTCTTCGCGCACATTTCCTTCAGAACTTTCGGCCATACGGTGACGCTGACCTCGCCGAGATGGGCTTTGCGCAGCAGGAGCATCAATGTGCGGGATTGGCCAATGCCGCCGCCGATGGAGAGCGGCGACTGGTTGTTGACGATCGCCTGGTGATAGGGAAACTTGAGATTGTCGAGAAGGTTCGACATCTCGAGTTGGCGGCGGAGACTTTCGGCGTTGACCCGGATCCCCATCGAACTGAGTTCGTGCCGACGTTGGGTGACGTGATTCCAGACCAGGATGTCGCCGTTCAATCCGTGCGTGTCGCGCTGGGTCTGCTTGCTGGTGTCGGTAACCCAATCATCGTAGTCGGCAGCGCGCATCTCGTGGGGGAAGCCGTCGAGCAGCGGCCAGCCGATTCCGATGATGAAGATCGCAGGATGCTTTTGCAGGATCACGGTCTCGCGCCGCTTGCGCGGCAGGTCGGGATAGATGGCGAGCAGTTCTTCAGCGTGAATGAAAGTGAGTTCCTCAGGCAGGTTGGGATACCGCGACTGGCGGAGTTCAGGGAACATGTTCTGAGCAAACTTCTCGGCGCCGACCAGAACTTTCCAAATCTTGCGCACGATGGACTTGAGGAATTCCAGGTTGCGTTGCTCGTTGGTGATCACCCGCTCCCAGTCCCACTGGTCGACATAAGCGGAGTGGTCGTGGTCAAGAAAATAATCCTTGCGCACGGCTCGCATATCCGTGCAAATGCCTTCGCCGGGCCGGCACTCGAACTGCTTCAGCGCCATCCTCTTCCATTTTGTGGCGGCTTGTACGACTTGGGCATCGATGGGATGTTTGTCGCGGTCGTTCGAAATGTGAAATTGGATAGGAGTGCGGGATCCGTCGCGATCGAGCATGTCGTTGACGCCGCTGTCCGCGTCGACAATCAGCGGAACCTCCACCATCATCAGGCTTAGTTCCTTACATAGATTGTCTTCGATATAACGTTTCACGTGAAAAATTGCCTGCTGCGTCTCTTTGGGGTTCAACAGCGGGTTGTAGTCGCGAGGCAGGATCTTTTCCAGTTCGTCGTAATCTCCGATGCCGGGCCCCGCCAGGTCGGCTTTCTTGCTGGACTGGGAATCACCCGAGGGATCATTGGCAGCATCAAACTCGACCGTTTCGTTCAGAGCAAGGGCATGCTGATCGGACGTCTGAATACCCATAGAAATAGGCTCCTTCCGCAGCGGAGCGAGCCGCTGGCGCACTATGACGGCTACTATTGGATGAGTCTCAAGAGTAACGAACAATGATTGAAATCACAGGGCAGTGTGCGTCAGACGAGCCTGCCGGCCGACCCATTATGGCCGGCATCTCCGGTGTGACAATATCGCTGTGTGTTAGATTGAAATCCTTGCCATGAAACACATTGCCAACTGGGCTTTAGACACTGCCGCACACCGAGGGGCGACCTACGCGGATGTGCGCGTGGTCGCGCATCGCAGCCGTGCGCTCAGCACCAAGAACGGGAAGGTGGGCAGCGCGTCCGACGCGGAGTCGGTGGGCATGAGCGTGCGGGCGATCACAGAGGGAGCGTGGGGATTCGCCGCGTCGGCGGAATTAGGCCGAGGCGCGGTCGAAGCGACGGCAGCACGAGCTGTCGAGATCGCGCGGGCTTCGGCGCGAGTGAAGCGGGAAGATGTGCGTCTTGCTCCGGAGAAGCCGGCGGTTGCGGAGTGGAGTACGCCGTATAAAGTCGATCCCTTCAGGGTCTCGGTCGAGCAGAACATTGAACTGCTGTTGAAAATTGATGCGGAGTTGCGCGCGGTCGCCGGGATCACACTCGCCGAGGCGAACCTGAATTTCAATCGCGAGGAGCAATGGTTTGTCTCATCCGAGGGAGCCGAGATTCATCAGACCAAGCTGTCGCCGGGAGTGGGATACGCGGCCTACGCGTTTGCCGGAAATGAAATTCAGAAACGCTCCTATCCGACTTCTTATGGCGGGCAGTGGCAGAACAAAGGATATGAACTGATCGACGAATTGAAGTTGGTGGAGAACGCGCGGCGCATAGCGGAAGAGGCAGTCGCACTGCATCAGGCCGATCAGTGTCCGGAAGGGAAGTTCGACATTATTCTCGATAGCTCGCAGCTTGGGTTGCAGATTCATGAGTCGGTGGGACATCCGATTGAGCTGGATCGCGTGCTGGGCATGGAGGCGAACTTCGCGGGGACTTCGTTTCTGACGATCGATAAATTACGGAAGCTGCGCTACGGCAGTGAACTGGTGAATGTGGTCGCGGATGCGCGCCAGGAGCACGGGCCGGGGCTCGGGACATTTGGCTTCGACGATGAAGGGGTAGCGGCGCAGTGTACGCCGATTATCACTGATGGGCTGTTCACCGGCTATCTCAGTTCACGGGAGACTGCGCACACAATCGGCGAAAGACGGTCGGGCGGAACGCTGCGCGCCGAGGGATGGAACCGGCTGCCAATGATTCGGATGACGAACATCAGCCTGCTGCCGGGAGAAAAACCTTTAAGTCTGGAGCAGTTAATCGCAGGAACGGATCACGGCATCCTCATGCAGACCAACCGTTCGTGGTCGATCGACGACAAACGCTACAACTTTCAATTTGGTTGCGAGATTGGCTGGGAGATCAAGAATGGCAAGCGCGTGCGTATGGTGAAGAATCCATCGTATTCGGGCATCACCACAGAGTTTTGGAATTCGCTGGATGCGATTTGCTCGCGGGATGAGTGGACATTGTGGGGAACTCCGAATTGCGGGAAGGGACAGCCGCAGCAGGTGATGGGCACAGGGCATGGTGCGGCGCCGTCGCGGTTCCAGGGAGTGAACGTGGGGAGCGCGTTTAAGAACAGCTGATTTCACCACGGAGACACTGAGGCACGAGAATTGTAAGAACAAGTCTGATGCTATCTCAAACCCAAGCTGTCGACATTTTCGATCGCATCAAGAAGCTTTCGACCGGGGATGAAGTTGAGGTGCTCTTCTCGGGCGGGCGCTTTGCGCTGACTCGTTTTGCCAACAACAGCATTCATCAGAACGTGGCCGAGGAGAATCATGTGGTCTCGGTGCGGGCTGTATTTGACAAGAAAACGGCACGAGCCTTTACCAATAAGTTTGACGACGAGAGTTTGCGGCAGGTGGTGCGGTCGGCGGAAAGTCTGGCCAGGGTACAACATCCTGATCCGGACCTTTTGCCGATGCCGGATTTGCAAGAAGCCGCGGGCGAGGGCGCCCGCGCCACACAACCACCGTCTCGGCACTTCGATCGGACTGCACAGATCACGCCTGAATTGCGGGCTGAGGGCGTCAGCAAAATTGTCGGCATGGCGGCCAAGCACGCGCTGACCACAGCCGGAGTTTTCTCTAGCGCGGAATCCTTCGATGGAATTTTCAATTCACGCGGGTTGAGCCGATGGCACACGCAGACGTCGGCTGAGATTTCCATCACTATGCTCGGGGCAGATTCTTCCGGCTGGCAAAAAGCGAGTTCGCCCGATGTGGGCAATCTGAATCCACTGGCGCTGGCGGAGATCGCCGCGCAGAAAGCTGTCGACTCGGCCCATCCACGCGAGATTCCAGCAGGGAAGTATACGGTGATCCTGGAACCCGCGGCCGTGCTCGACATCGTGGGCTTCATGTTCTGGGACTACTCAGGCATGGCGATTCTTGACCAGCGTTCGTTTCTCACCGGCCGCATTGGCACAAAGCTGTTCGGCGACAACATCACTATTTGGGATGACGTGGCGCATCCTTTGCAGAGTGGCTCGCCGTTCGACGGAGAAGGCATGCTGCGGCAGAGATTCCCGCTCGTTGAAAATGGAATCGTGAAGCGAGTCGTTTACGCCCGTGCAACCGCAGAGAGAATGAAGCAGTCGGAATATAAAGATAAAGTTGGTCTGATCGCGGCGACTGGCCACGGCTTTCCGCTGCCCAACGAAATGGGAGAGATGCCGCTGAACATCGTTTTCGCTCCAGCGGGCGATCCGCAGACCGTCGAGCAGATGATTGCTTCGACAGAACGCGGAGTGCTGGTGACGCGACTGTGGTACATCCGCGAGGTCGAGCCCTTCGAAAAAATGCTGACCGGGATGACGCGCGATGGAACATTCTATGTGGAGAATGGGCGCGTGCAGGGCGGCGTGCGGAATTTTCGATTCAATGAGAGTCTGATTCACATGCTGTCGAACGTGGAAGCGATGAGCGTGCCCGTAAGGTCCAGTGGCGAAGAATCGTTTGACATGGTCGTCCCAGCAATGAAGGTTCGGGACTTCAACTTCACCGAAGTTACAAAGTTTTAAGAACGCGTCCAACAGTCCTACCACGAGTTCACAATTGCCAGTTCGCCTCGCGTGCGCCGTTCGGTAGTTACCGGGAATTGCCCGGTTTTTAACCGTAAGTCGAGCGCTGAAACAGGCTGTTCTGGACTCAAAAATCTCCTGCAGAATCTCCCCTAATTCGTTCAAACATAAGCAGTTAGCCCCAGTTGTTCCATGACTTCGGTAACTTTGTTTGCCGGATTTGCGGGTGTACGCTGCCCTTGAGTTGAATGAAAGTCCGGAAGGCGCGAAGGGCGCTACCGGCAGGAAGGTTCTCAGCGTGGCCACCGAAGGCACAGCACCGATGACCGAGAAGGCAGCGAGCACGGGGCAGTATGAGGACATGCAGAGTGCGGCGCGCTTTCCGCTGCATCTCACCGCGTCGCTGAAGACGCAGGGCAGCGCGTATTCGGCAGAGACGGAGAACATCTCCGCCAACGGTGTGCTGTTTGCCATGGACAGCGATGTTCCAGTGGGATCGCTGGTGGACTTCACGATTCTTCTGCCGGCCGAGATCGTTGGCTTGCGGCGGAATGTGCAGATCGACTGCCGCGGCCGCGTAGTGCGCAGCTTCGAAGACCGGGGCAGGCGCGCAGTGGGCGTCGTGATTGACGAATACCATTTTGAGCGAGCGTAGCGCAAGGAACTGAATGGCGACCATTCCAGTGAGCGTGGAAGAAAAAATCGGAGCAGGGGAAGACGGCGGCAACGGCCAGTTCGTCCGAGTGATCCTGGCCGATACGCAGGCCATCTTCCGTGCCGGATTGCGCAAGGTCTTCGCGCTCGAAGATGACATTCGCGTGGTTGGCCAGGCGGAAACGCTGGCGCAAACGCAATCGGCGGTGGCGAAATTTTCTGCGGATGTCCTGATTTTCGAAGCCGCCCTTACGCCGAATCCAGTCGAAGCCGTGTCCAATTTGCTGCGGCAGAGTCCGGGATTGCGCATCGTGGTGGTGACTCCCGTCGCCGATGAAGAATTGACCTTGGAATTATTTCGCCGTGGCGCACATGGCATCGTCTCCCGTGAGGTGGAACCGGAAGTCTTAGTGACATGCCTGCGCAAGGTGGTCGCTGGAGAACCGTGGCTTGATAGTCAGGGTATTCGCTGGGTGATGGAAGCCTATCGCAACCAGAATAACCGGCCGACGGGATCGCGACCGAAGGTGCAATTGACGCCCAAGGAAATGCTGATTGTTTCGTGTGTCACCCAGGGCATGAAGAACAAAGAGATTGCGCTGCGCGTAGGCACCACGGAACAGGTGGTGAAGAATTATTTGCGCAAAGTGTACGACAAACTCGGAGTCGCGGACCGGTTGGAACTGGCGCTTTATTGCCTGAATCATCATGTGGTCGACAATACGAAAGTCCCACCGCTGCCGGCATCGGGCGTGAACGGCAACGCGGCGAAAGCCGCGGCGGCAGCGGCTTCAGCCTCAGGAGCTTCGGCTCCATCATCTGCCGCGCCCCCGTCGGTGAGCGAAGATTCTCCGGAAAAACTCTCTTAAGCATTATTCTCCAGCCTTACTCTCTGCCACATCGCTGCCCGGTTGCGATTTCGACGACTCCACCCATAGAATTGAAAAGCGAACGAGCCGTAGAATATCCAGCATTGGCGTCGGAATGAAAAGATTTCAGTAGGAGTCGTTCCTGCCAATTGATTCGCCGGAGAGATGGCCGAGTGGCTGAAGGCGCACGCTTGGAAAGCGTGTTTACTCGAAAGGGTAACGTGGGTTCGAATCCCACTCTCTCCGCCAGTATCTTATTGATGTTAATACACTTAAGCGATGCGCTGACGTCCACTGACGTCCATTAACGCGGCATCGCCTGCTTCACGACTCGTCCATGCGCTTCCCGCATCGAGTCCATCATCCCTCCGCCATACGTATTCAGGGTGGTCTGGATGGATGCGTGACGCATGAGTTCCTTCTGCACCGTGAGCGGCTCGCCATTGTCTCCCAGCCACGCCCGGTAGGTGTGGCGAAGCGTATGCCAGCCGATCGGTCCTAAGCCGGCTTTGACTGCGGCCGGGCTCAGGTGGTTGTGCTGCATGTTCCAGGGCGTGTAGGGCTTTTCTCCGGCCATGAAGGGCGATGCGAACACGAAGTCCGAGTCGGCGGAAAACTCGGTCTTCCGCCTCCACTCGAAAATCACCTCTGCCAACGCTGGATCGAGCGGCAGCGGCGCCTCCGAGTATTCGGTCTTCACATCGTCCACGCGACCGGAAACAATCGCCCGGCGAATATAGACGGACAGGTTTTCCCAATCGAAATCGCTCCACTTCAAAGCGACCAGCTCCGAGCATCTCACCCCGGTGCAGAGGGCCAGGATCACCATGGTGTGACACGGTTCCCGGTCCACCGAAGCGATGAGAATTGCGAACTCCTCAGGAGTGAGAATTCGCGGTTTCCTTCTTCGTTTCGAACTGCCCTCGATTCGCACCAGAGACATAGGATTACGGTCCGGGGGCAGGTACTCCCACAGCATGGCGCAATCGAAGATCCGATGCATGAGCCCTTTGATATGACCTCTCGTTTTACTGGCCAATGGACGCTTGCCTTTTTTGTCCAGGATTGCTTTGAGCCAATCGCGAACGACCAATGGTTTTACTTGGGTTAACGAGAATTCGCCCCACTTGGGACGGATGTGATTGTTGATGTAGGAAAGGTATGCATGCCTGGTCGAGAAACGCTTCGGGATCTCTTCCTGGACATACCTTTCAAGAACAACGCCAAACCTCTCACCTGGTACTGCCGGTTGGTCACTGTTGATCTTCATTCTCAGGTGCGCAACCTTGGAACACCGATCAACTGCGGACCTCGTTTGATATTTCATCGTTGTGCCGATGTCCTCTGACATTCTTTTGCCGGTCTTATCCCGCCAGCGGAATTGCCAGATTGCAGGACCTCGGGCGCGTTCTTTCAATTCAATCGTTCCATGTTGATATCTCGTCCTCACTGATTACCTTTCCTCAGAAGGACGCGAATGGCAAATCAATGCTAGCTGTTCTTCACGCCACCTGACAATGGCGGACGCGGTGGATTTCCAGCGATAGCCGATTCGAAACACAGGAATCTTCTTCGCCTCTGCAAGTCGCCGGCACTGCTCAGCCGAGCAGTTCAAAATCTTCGCGACTGCCTTTAACCCGATCGTCGGTTCGTACCCGCTATAGGAGGGGTCGGGATCCTCCTGCCGACCGATGCCGGGCACGATTGATAGTTGTGAATGTTGGCTGGACATCGCATGCTCCGCAGCGGCTGCAGATGAGGCCTGCAGCTCCTCTTGCCCAGTTCTTATCCCGCTTTTCCGCTTCGGTCAAAAACGCCCTCATCGACTCGCCAACTAGGCGAGAGCCTGTTCCAAAGGGAATCGCCAGGCTCCTCGTTCGAAAGTCTTCAGGCTGCAACGCGTACACCGCCTGCGCAGTCTTCTTGGCTTTGTGAATTGATTCAGACAATACGTTCTTACCGATTGCGGTTTGACTGGATGTTGTCTGAGTGCGCCGGGTCCCAATCACGTTCCACAAGCCGACTTCCCGGTACCGATCACAATTGATGAGTGCTGCGGCGATTGGGCATCATTTGACGACGAATTGCCTGGGCCCGAACTCACAGGCCGAATTCACCGGTGACTGATTTGAGGACCGGTCTGGAAAACGAGGCATCGAGAGAAGAATGGCAGGACTTCGGTATAGAACCGGCCATCGACTCCCCAGTTCGAGTCGTCCCACGTTCCGTTGTACTGTTCCGCCTGGTGTGCAATTCCGTATTCTCGCAGCTTCCGGGTGAAGGCCTGGTTGGCATACACATGGTCAAAATTGGCATCGGAACGATTCCAGTCGAATTTGAACCCTCGCAGAGAATTGAGATTGCCAGCATATTTGCCAATCATTGTTTCGAGATAAAAGTTATTACGGAAACGTTCCATGAGTTTGGCATCGATGATCAATCGGCCTTTCTCTTGGCGCGCTAATAGGGCGATGAACAGAGGAGGCTTGTTGGGATCGGGCAGATGAGCTTGAAACATGGTGGTAAAGATCCATGTACCCGCGTCTTTCTTCACGTCGTCCATCGATTCGGCATGGGCCAAAATATCCCATTTGGGTATGGCTGCGCTGAGTCCGACACCTGTGCCGGTCCCCACTGGGTGCATTGCATACACAGAGCCAAAGACATCCGGATGCCGCATACCAAAGCGGATAGCTCCATATCCTCCAATAAAAATTCCGGCAATGCCTCGTGAATCCCGGTTGGGCAGGGTTTTAAAATTTGCATCGATGTACGGCACCAGTTCCTTAATCACGAAATCTTCCCAATTACCCGTGGTCGGGGAGTCGACATACCACGAAGTTCCGAGTGGAGTATTCATGTCAACCGCAACGAGAATGAATTTCTCGATTACACCCGCCGCAATGGCTTGATCAAAGAGACCGTTGGCATCTCTGTGGTCAAAATCGAAACGATAGTTATCCTCGAAAGGGTTGGGAAGGAAATAGATCACCGGGAATCGGCCCGGAGATGTCTGGTAACCACGAGGGAGATAGATCACCATTCTCCGCACAGGGCTGACGCCGATCTTGTTGTCGACAAAGTTCGTGGAGGTAATTTGTCGGTCGACGATCTGGCCCTGCGTCGATTGCCCCAAGGTGGAAACAGCGTTCAATGCGATGGCGAGCAGAGCAGTTGCGCCGAGCATATTGTGCTTATTCATGAGACTGCGTCCTCATTTTGTGGAACCGCCATGCGATCTGACCGGACCGGCAGAATGGCCAGATACCACGGGGGGCCAATCAGCGCCCAATTAAGTGCCCACAGGTGTCCACGAACCGCCAAAGCAGCCAGACAGAGCGTTGTTATCAAAGCCAAAGTGACAGCCCAGCCCCGGTTAATTCTCCCGCCGCGCTTGCTGCTGCAAACCCCAGCGATCGCAGGAAACAGGAAGAGCAGCAGACAGAATCGCGGCAGCGATTCCTGGCGAAACCGCAGCAAACAGAACAAACACGGTAGAAAGCAGCAAATTGCACTGACCATGGACGTGCGGCGCGAAACCGATTCAACTGTGAATCCGGCAGCCCACGCAGATATCAACAACACAAGAACCCGGCAGAGAAGCGATATGGCTTCCACCGGCTCAGTCGAAAAGAAGCTGAGTCGCCATCCATGTACGAAGTGATTTCGAAGCTCTGAGCTGATGGCAAAGGAGAATCCCATCAACAGAAAGCTGCATGGGAACGCCAGACCGGGAGCGGCCAACCACGGACGCCAGCCATTCCACAATTGCAACTGCCGACGCACCGCCAGCCCAGACACTTCTCGCATTCCTCGCCACGCAGTCTCGCGGGTTTCGATCAGATCCCCGAGGACAATCTCGCGTTCTGTGGGCGTTAATTGCAGGGCCACAACTTCGACGATCTTCCATGCGATATTTGTCATTTGGCCCGTTCCGTCCGTGATGCCGCCCAGGGCGCGTGATTGCTGATGCGGGTCATCGTGTCGTAGAAGTTTTTTGCCGCAGCTGTGCCGGCGGGCGTTACGCGGACCATTCTCTTCGAGCGTCCCCCGCGCTGGGGCGTGCCTTCTCCCATCCAAGTCTTGACCAGTCCCTTGGCCTCAAGCCGATCGAGCGTTGTGTACAAAGCGCCTATCGAACAAGGCCGGCCTGTCGCCTTCATAATTGCTTCCCGCATAACGACGCCATAGGCGTTCTCGCCCAGAGTGGCTGCCGCTGTGATCAGAAGGTATTCGAATTCGCCAAGCATCGTTATAACTACAATGTGATAATAATCTGAGCTTGTCAACCAAAAAAGACGAAATGTTTTTTTCGAGATGACGCGCGCAGGTCGATGCACTCATCGCGCGAGGATCGGGCGGCGATAAGCAGATTAGTACCTTGACACGGGCATCGGACATGTTTTCAATGAGACCCCCACTCCCGGTCTCTGGTCCAGAGCCGACTTCACAGGACTAATGTTCTTCGAAGCTCGTTTTGCCGCCAGTCTCGGGATTGCCGACCATTCGCTCCGCAGCACAATCGGCATCACCACTGCCACTTAGGATTGCAGTCTTGTCCATGTAGCTTTTGGTGCTTTTGGGCTGAGCCACACCCCTTGACCTTCTACCTATCGAGGTGCATACTTACGGGTAGAAGGTTGAGGCCTCCATGCCGCCATCACGATTCCCCATCCCGCAAGGCACATTGGATATGTTGATTCTCCAGATCGTATCGCTGGAGCCTGTGCATGGGTATGGCATCGCGCTAAGGTTGGAGCAAATCTCGCGATCTGTGGTGCAGGTCAACCAGGGCTCCCTCTATCCGGCACTACACAGGCTCGAACAGAGGGGATGGCTCAAGGCCAAATGGAAGCAATCGGAAACCGGCCGGGAAGCCAAGTTCTATTCGTTGACGGCTGCTGGACGACTGCAGCTCACTGAGGAACGAAACAGTTGGGCGCGCCTGGCAGGCGCAGTTCAGCTTATCTTCGATGAGGGTAGCGGCTCATGAGGCAACTCGTGAACTGGTTCCGTCGCAAGCAAATGGATCGCGACCTGGATCGCGAGTTGCAGTATCATCTCGACCGTCGAATCACCGACCTTAAGAATTCGGGATTGCCAGCCCAGGAAGCCCGAAAACGCGCGATGCAGGAGTTGAGCGGCATCGTGCAAACGCAAGAGGAAGTGCGCGACATCTGGCTTCGCTGGTGGTTGACTGATTTCCTTTACGACTTCCGCTTTTCGTTGCGCTCTTTTCTCAGGACCCCCTCGTTTACCATCACCGCGGTGCTCTCGCTCACGCTTGGCATTGGAGCTACCACAGCGATCTACTCGCTGGTGGATCAGATCGTACTGCACGCGCTTCCGGTCCGCGAGTCGGAACGGCTTGTCCTGTTCGATTGGGATGGAGATTGGGTAGGGAATGGCTTCGGCAGTTGGAATCTCATGCCCTATCCCGTCTGCCGCGATCTTGATCAGCAAAAGCAGTTCTTCGAAGATGTTTTCTGTCGTGCTCTTACCCCGGTGAATCTTTCGATCGGCGGCGACACTTCCCCTGTCACTGCGGAGATCGTTTCCGGTAACTATTTTCCCGTGCTCGGCGTAGGTGCGGCTGTGGGCCAAGTCATCACAAATGACGACGATCACGCGCCGAATGCCGTGACTGTCATTTCTTACGATTTTTGGCGGACGCACCTCAGCGGCGCTTCCGATGTCGTTGGCCGCAAGCTGCTAGTGAACGGCCATCCACTGACGATCATCGGTGTGGCGGCCTCGACGTTCCGCGGCATCGATGTGGGCGAAGTGCCGGTGCTCTGGATCCCAGCCTCGATGTCGACTGCAGTCGTTCCTGGTCTCAATGATCTTCTTGATCGCCGTACATTCTGGATGCAGGTGCTGGGCCGCTTGAATCCAGGCATGACGCGGCAGCGTGCTGAGTCGGGACTGCAACCATGGTTCAAGGCCATGCTGCAGGAGGATATGGGTCGGCCCGGCTTTCCCGTCATCACTGCAGAACGCCGCCAGGAATACCTCAATTCATCGCTGACGCTCACATCGGCGCCACAGGGGCATTCCCCGTTGAGACGACAGCTGTCTGACCCGCTTTGGATGTTGTTTGCCGCGACGGCAGTATTGTTGGGTCTGGTCTGTTTGAATGTCTCGGGTCTCTTCCTGGCGCGGGCGTCGACCCGTGTGCGTGAGATTGCCACCAGGCTGGCATTAGGTGCGTCGAGTGGGCGGCTCACGAGGCAGCTGCTTGCCGAGAGCCTGCTGATCGCGCTGGATGGTGGACTGCTTGGCATCGCATTGGCGCCCCTCGGCGTGCGAGTTCTGATCGCATTCATTCCTCGGGGCATCAGCGCCAATGCCTTGCACGCGGGCATTGATTCGCGTCTGTTGCTCTTCGCTCTCCTGGTGACTGTGATCGCTGGCATTGTGAGTGGTCTTGCTCCCGCCTTCCAGTCAGGCCGGTGCTCGCTTGCGTCGTCACTTCGAGAGCGAGGCGGCACAGCCTTTGGCCGCGTCCGGCTTCGAAAAATTATTGTTACCGCACAAATTGCCTTAGCTTTGACACTGGTCGTGGGCGCCGGATTGTTTGTGCGAACTTTCGATGCCTTGATAACAAAAGGGCCCGGCTTTGTTACATCAAGCCTGGTCTCGTTTGGTATCGATGCGATGCGAGGCGGCTATTCGAATGCTGAAGGAGAGAAGATGATGGCCCACGTTGAAGATGCGATCCACCGTTCTCCGATGATTCAGAAATCAGCGATCGCTCGCAACCCGTTGCTGACCGGCGGTAGCTGGAATAATCAAATGACGATCTTTGCGGATCAAAGGATCGTTACTGATCGCCTTGTCCATCTGAATGCCGTCACGCCGGGATTTTTCGAGACGTTGGGCATCAAACTCCTTGCCGGTCGAAACTTCGACGACCATGATGTTTCCCCGCCGGGCCGGCCAGGCTGGCGTTCGGCGATCGTGAGCGCAGGATTCGTAAAGCGATACTTGGCAGGCCGAAATCCTCTCGGCACACGAATCTGTCTGGACAGAAGACCCGACGCCAAGCCAACGATGGAAATTGTCGGGGTTATGTCAGATTTCAGTTACCGCGGACTTCGCGACGACACCGAGCAAGCGTATTTCCCTTTTTACGAAGGCGAGCATCCTTTCGGCACCTTTTATGTCAGAGTGCGCGGAAACCCGGAACCCGCTCTCGAATCGCTTCGCGCGATTGTCCGCAGTGCCGCCCCGACCTTGCCGATGACAGATTTCCGTACGCTTGACGAGCAAGTGCATCGATCGCTGAATGCCGAACGTATGTTGGCCACTCTGTCTGGAAGCTTCAGCACAATTGCGCTGTTGCTGTCGTTGGTTGGTCTCTACGGCGTGATGTCGTTTGTCGCCACGCAACGGACGCACGAGATCGGGATTCGGTTGGCACTGGGCGCGCGGCGCTGGTCTACGATCTGGTTGGTGCTCCGCGATGGACTGGTGATGATCCTCTCAGGAATATGCATTGGGCTGCCGATTGTTTTGGCTTTGGGCCGGCTTATTGAATCGCAGCTCTTCCAGGTGAAACCCTGGGATCCCGCTGTAATCGCCATTGCTATCCTGGCTCTCAGCCTGGCGGGGTTCGGTGCTACGCTCCTTCCCGCGCATCGCGCTTCTGGCGTAAACCCAAACGACGCATTGCGAGTCGATTAGATTCTTGTTTCGCTTCACATCGACTAACTGTCCAAGTCCTTTCGGTAGCGCCTTATGTAGCAAGACGGTTTCGTGAGTTCACGGATCACGAGCTACTCTTCCATAACCCTATAAGGGAAGAGTTGCCGAGAAAACGACCGCAAAACTCTTGCGATCGCTTGTGCCACACGCAACATCGATACGAATGCTCGCGGCTAGGCTACAGTCACATACCGTTTTACTATAAAAGACTGATGCGACTACTCGATTACGCACCCCGGCCCGCCCAACTCAGATGGCTCCTCGATTCTGATCCGGCGATCCGCTGGCAGGTCATGAAGGACCTCACCGATGCGGCCCCGATGAGATTGCTGCCGAGCGGTCTCGCGTTGCAACCCAAGGTTGGGGATCTCAGCTTCTCTCCCTCCAGTCTCCCGCCGGTCACTGGGGTGGGCCGAAGTGGGACCTTGTCGCCCTCTATTCTCTCGTTGTCCTGATGGACCTCGGTCTCGACCCCGCAAGCAAGCAGGCTCGCAAGATGATCGCCCGTGTCGATAAGCGGCTCGTGTTCAAGCAGCTCAACAACCGGCCTTTTCTTCACGGCGAAACAGAACCCTGCATCAACGGCAGAATCCTGGCAGTCGGCGCATATTTCAAAGAGCCGAATGACGCACTGGCCCGTCAACTACTGCGCGAGCAACTCGAAGATGGAGGCTGGAACTGCGAGGCGGTCGAGCCCTCAGCAAAACGTCCACTCAGCCGGCGCTCCTCGTTCCATACCACTATCTGCGTGCTAGAAGGGCTGCTCGCATATGAACGGGCAGGGCGGAGATCGGCCGCGGTCACGAAAGCGCGCAGGATGGGTGAAGAATATCTGCTTGACCGCCGGATGTTTCGTTCGCTTCGAACCGGCGAAGTCATCGACGAACGCTGGCTCCATTTCTCCTTCCCGACATTTTGGCATTACGACGTCTTGCGCGGCCTCGACTATCTGCGCAATGCAGGAATCCAACCCGACGGCCGGGTCAAAGAAGCCATTGAAATTCTGATCAAGCGCCGTCATCAGAACGGGCGCTGGCCGCTCAACCTGTGTCACGCTGAACGCATTCCATTGGTGATGGAAACCGCTGTCGGAAGCGCAAGCCGCTGGAACACACTGCGCGCCCTTCGAGTACTGCGCTGGTACAGCAACCCAGAGTTGTGAGTTGTGAGTTGTGTCTTTGCTGCTGGTGCTATCAGAAGTTTGCCGGGGAACCTGCCATTCCGAGCGGATAACGAACAAACCGGAGATTGAGCCACGGTGAACAGGAAGATGCCCCAGATCGGCTTCTCGGAGATGTGGCTAGATGAGGGTAGATAAACGGATAAACATGTGATAAGCGATCCGATCGGGTCGTACTCCCGTCCGGCGGAAACGTGGTGCCTTGCCGACTTATCGGTACCGATCGTCTAGGTATTGTGCAACGGTATCCGTAGCAATGGTTCGGAGCGGTTGTTTGCGGCAGCGTCTGTTGTTCGACTAGAGGGTGGCTGCCCGCCGAACGCCTCTGCTCGAAAAGGAGGACCCGCACCGCTGCTTCGTAAAGGGATTGTCCGCCCACCGCGGAAAAACGTAAGAAGAGTATTCCTCTCCTCCCCACTTCTAGATTACTACGCACCGGGGGCCTTGCGGCAAGACCCGGGCCATGCTGCATCATCGTCAGCTGAAGCACAAGAACCTACAAAGGGAGGTACGATGAAAGAGCATGCAGTAGTGATTGCAGGAGGAGGCCCGACCGGGATGATGTTGGCAGGCGAGCTGGCGCTGGCAGGCGTCGACGTAGCCATTGTCGAACGCCGCCCTAACCAGGAGCTTGCCGGTTCGCGTGCTGGCGGTCTGAGCTCACGCACTCTCGAGGTTTTCGATCAGCGCGGAATCGTGGACCGGTTCCTCGCGGAAGGACAAAGAGCCCAAGTCGGTGGATTCGCGGCCATGCGTTTAGACATCAGCAATTTTCCGACCCGGCACAACTACGGGCTGGGGCTGAGGCAGAAGCATATTGAGCGCATTCTCGCCGGGTGGGTCAGCGAACTGACTGTGCCGATCTATCGCGGCCGTGAATTAACGTGTTTCGCGCAAGACGACACTGGCGTCACCATCGAACTGTCCGATGGTGCGTCGCTGCGGGCAAGCTATCTCGTCGGGTGCGATGGAGGCCGCAGTCTGGTCCGCAAAGCTGCTGGCATTGAGTTTCGAGGATGGGATGCGACGACCAGCAGCATTCTCGCCGAGGCTGAGATGGCGGAGGAGCCGCCATTAGGCATCCATCGCACAGTACTTGGTATCCATGCCTTCGGCAGGGAGGAGTACGAAATTCGCGACGGCAAGATAGTCTTTGCCAATAAAGGTCCCATAGGCGTCATGGTGACTGAAAAGAATGTCGGCGCCACGATCGAGCCCACGCTGCGCGATCTCCGCGAAGCACTCGTCGCCGCATGCGGAACAGATTACGGAATCCATAGTCCAACTTGGATTTCCAGGTTCACCGACATGTCGCGGCAGGCGGCGGCTTACCGCAAGGGCCGGGTTCTCCTCGCTGGCGATGCCGCACACGTGCATTCTCCGGTGGGCGGACAAGGCCTCAATACCGGTGTGCAGGATGCAGTGAATCTGGGTTGGAAGTTGGCCCAGGTGGTGAAAGGAACATCGCCTGAAGGCTTGCTCGACACGTATCATGTCGAGCGGCATCCGGTTGCGGCCCGCGTGTTGCGCACGACAATGGCACAGGTCGCATTGCAACGTACTGATGATCGCACTGAAGCCTTGCGTGAAATCGTATCGGAGCTTCTTGGCATGGAGGAGCCTCGCGAACGGATCGCTGCCGAGATGTCCGGCCTTGGTATCCATTACGATCTCGGCGAGGGGCATCCGCTGGTCGGCCGCCGCATGCCTGACCTCGAACTGGTCACGCCTGATGGTCCTATGCGTGTCTTTACGCTCCTCCAAAATGCGCGGCCATTGCTCTTGAATCTCGGCGCGCCCGGCAGGTTCGACATCGCGCCGTGGGCAGATCGCGTTCAGTTGATCGATGCCGAATTCGCAGGTACCTGGAACCTTCCGGCGATTGGGGCGGTCACTGCCCCCGCCGCCGTCCTGGTTCGGCCCGACGGATATGTGGCTTGGGTGGGAGACCGAACCCAACCGGACCTCACTGACGCGCTAACCACCTGGTTCGGACCGCCTGCTGCGGCCTAGCGCACCGGTTCCAGGCTCGTTTCTGGACAGTTCCCGGACTGCGACAACTCGTCCGGAGTCGGCCAAAGCGGGTTCTGACTACTTCCCTGGAGAATTCTGAATCAATACCAGATCCGAAGGAGAATCTCCGCGCACTAGGGCCAGGCTCTTGCCATCGGGCGACCATTGATA
This sequence comes from uncultured Acidobacteriaceae bacterium, assembly GCA_937879855.1. GTDB lineage: Bacteria > Acidobacteriota > Terriglobia > Terriglobales > Acidobacteriaceae > Sulfotelmatobacter. The sequence goes on from CALFMO010000068.1 coordinate 184,122, forward strand.
AGAGTAGATTTTGAGGGAACCGAAGTTCGTCAACTGTCGGCCGGGGCCGCCGTCCAGCGGTTGCAGCCACAAATTGTCCACTCCCTTTTCACGGACAGGGTAGACGATACCTTTGCCGTCGGGGCTAAAGCGGGGTTGCCCCTGATGCCGCGGGTCGTACTCGAACATTCGCAGGACCTGGCCGGAATCAAGAGAAACCAGGGAGATCGTTGGCCTCTGGGCTTTGAAATCGTAGGTGCCCAGCACAACCGTCTTTCCGTCGCGGGCAACGTCAAAACCGGCGTTGAATGCCGCAAAATCCTTTGTAACTCGTTCCGGCTGACCTCCGTCGATGGACACTTTCATATAGGCAGGAACGGTCATATCTATATAAAGGACGGTTTTGCCATCCGGGGAGCACATCGGAAACATATCTCTCTTGCCCTCGGTGAGACGGTGCAATCCGGTGCCATCCGCTTCACTGCGCCAGATGTTTACCGAGAGGGTCTTCAACATCCCGCGCGCGAAAACAAGGTGGCCGTCGCTGCAGCCGTTAGGCTGCATCGCCGCAGACTCCTTTTCGGAAGCGATCTCCCCCTTGAGTTCGCCGTTCGGGCTGATCTCCCGAATAGATGACCCCTGCTCCGTCAGCAGATTGTTGTCTCTCGCCCACGCGACCACCGGCACGGGGTCTCCTGAACTAACCTGCCTAGCGTCGGAGTAATCGGCCTTTAGGCCTGAACTCACATAGACGTCGCGCACCGACTGGCGCATGACAGTGGCAATCGTCGCGCCGTCGGCGGAGACACTCAAGTTGGCATAGTCATTCGTGTCGGCGGTAATTGGACGAAACTTACCATCCAGATAACTGATCAGCCCAACCTGCTGCCGGCTGAAGTTTGTTTCCAGGCTTGAGTAAATTACTGCCAAGGCTCTTCCATCGGGCAGCCAGGACACGTTGGATAGCACTGTGTATGGCGGCCTGGATATCGTCCTCTGGGCACCGGTGTCCGGATCAATCGAAATCACTGCGCTTATGCTGTCTTCCGCCTGATCGAAGATCGTACCGGCGATCGCCTTTCCATCCGGCGACCAGGCTGAATCCGACACCACATTGGCCATTGGACCGGCGAAAATGCTCTTTTCGTTGCTGCCGTCGGCATTTGCGATGAGGAGGTGGTACTTGCCAGGGTCGGGATCGTTGGCGCGTACGAAAGCGAAGCGCCGCCCGTCGGAAGAAAAACTTGGATTCGTGTCTATATCCTTAACCAGAAGTTGTGGAGTTCCACCCAGCACGGGGATGCGGTATAGATCGTACTCCTGAGACGCAGGGCCGCTGACCAATAGGGTATGCGAAAAGTAAATGTGGCCGCCATCGGGAGAGAAGCGCAGGGCGGCGTACTGCACATGCTCGGCCGGAATGATCTGCACGTTGCTTTCGCTGGCCAGATGGCGCAGCCACAGGGATTCATTACCCTCGCTATTCAACACGTAGGCCAGGTAGTTTCCGTCGGGAGACATGGCGCCGATCCGCGCATTGTGAGTGCCGTTGATCTTGGTGATCTTGATGCTCTGGAAAGGCTGGCTACGGGCGAAGAAAAACAGGCTGTATATGCCGAATGCAGCCGCGGCGATCAGTAGCAGTATGACAGCGACCATGACTCCAACGCCGGCTTTATGCTGGCGCGCGGCCGCGACCAGGGCCGAACCACTGGAGCCGCGCTCGGCTCCTGCGACGGGCACGGTTGCACTCGAAACGCGAACGGCCGCGGAATCCTGAACCTGGAGCCCTCCGGATTCGGTGTCGCGCTTGAGCCGCTTGAGATCACTTCTAAGTTCGGCCGCGGCTTGGTAGCGCAGTTCGCGATTCTTCTCCAGCAGCTTGCTGATGATGTCTTCCAGCTTGGGTGGTACTGTCGGATTCAACCGTATCGGCGGCAGCGGAGTTCGATTGAGGATACCGTCGAAGATGGTTGCTGAAGTTTCTCCCGGGAAAGGCAAGGCTCCTGTGGCCATTTCATACAGCACTGTCCCGAAGGAAAATAAATCGGTGCGGGCATCGAGATCCTTGCCCTTGGCCTGCTCCGGGGACATGTAAGCGACGGTGCCAACCGCCGCGCCGGGGCTTGTCAGAAGCTCATGGCTGTCGGCGATGGTGGCCGCTGTGGGCCCCACCGACTGCGCTTTCGGCAGGAGGGCAACTTTGGCCAGCCCAAAGTCCAGGATCTTGGCGTGCCCCCGTTTGGTGATAAAGATATTAGCAGGCTTAATATCGCGATGAACAATACCTCCGGTGTGCGCGGCGTCCAGCGCATCCGCCACCTCGATGGCTACCTCCAGCAGCGTCTCAGACTCTAATGGTCGTCCCGCGATGCGGTGCCTGAGTGTGACGCCATCGAGAAACTCCATCACGATGAACGTCTGCCCATCCTGCTCGTTGATTTCATGAATTGTGCAAATGTTGGGATGGTTCAGAGCAGAAGCGGCCTTTGCTTCACGGCGAAAGCGGCCCAAGACTTGAGCATCTTTGGCCACTTCGTCGGGCAAAAACTTCAACGCAACAAAGCGATCGAGTTTGGTGTCCTCGGCTTTGAATACTACGCCCATCCCGCCGGCGCCCAGCTTGTCGATGATGCGATAGTGCAAGATGGTTTGGCCGATCATGGGAGACGCTTGTCGCAGGAGCATTCATCTTAAGGACGGGGTCGAGGCTAGTCAACGTGTTCGCAGTTCTGGGCGAAGCGCACGGAGCAGTAAACTTTGGCACCCCTTGGGTGTAACGAGCAATCAGGAAACTATTCCGCTCCAGAAGTCGGCTTCTAGGAAGTCTGCCGCTGACAATCGCTGAGATTCCTCCCGAGCGACTGGCGATACAGAAGTTGGCTGTGTTTTCGAGATTCGTACCGACAAACGCGCATCTGGGAAGTTTAAGGGCACTCTTTGGGGTCGGACTGCGTCTCTCTATTTGATTGGCCGCGAACCCGTGATGAGGATGTCCACAAGTCTCCTGGCGCTTTGCTGCCAGTCAGGACCGGACGCCACGTGGGAGACGCCGATAAGTGCGCGGAGCAGATCGAATGGCTCCAGATCTCTGCGTACGTCGCCGTTCTTAATCGCGCGTTTCACCAGCGCATCAATCGCTCCTTGAATCTGAGCGCGTGAACCTTCATATAGCTTCGAGGGGCCTCCGACGTATGCGTTCAGTGCAGGGGCGATGATTTGCTTCGTCGCAATGTAATCGACGAATAACAGCATCCAGGCTCGCAGAGCTTCGATCGGAGACATAGCCGCAGCGAATCTTCGCTCGGCTGTGGCCAGTTTTTCCACCTCAGTCCGATAGACCGCTTCGATCAGCGCATCTCGCGTAGGAAAGTGGCGATACAGAGTTCCCGCTCCAACACCTGCCTCTTTGGCGATGTCGTCAAGGCTGGCGTTCGCGCCGAACCGAGTAAACGCCTCCTTCGCCACCTCCAGAATGCGCTCGCGGTTCCGCTGCGCGTCGGTGCGCGGTTTTCGCGTGACAATTTTCTGATTCTTGGGTGGCATAAAAAAAACTTGCAACCGGAGATAGTCTCCGGTTATCTTATATACTGATTCGGAGACACTCTCCGTTTTATCCGGAACGCGGCGGCCTGTCAATAGCGGTCCCCGGGTTCTCCGGGTTCGAGAGGTAAGGAATATGAATCCACTCGCTCGTTACAAACTGTCAAGAAATTGCGGCGACCTCATAACGATGGCTGAGAGAGAGTTGTCAGCATTCTTCAGCGCCGTCACCCAGTCGTTCGGGCCAGAACAGGCGGAACTCTCAGCAGAAGATTGGTTGCAGGAGATGATCGAGATCGATGATCTGCCCACTTCAGCCCGCGAATGGCGATTGATCACTGCGAAGGTTTCGACTCGACTCGCAAGTCGAGTGAGCGCTTCGTCCCTGTCGTCGTCGCTATCGACTGAACCACAAATTGCTTAGGAGGAAAAGAATATGCGTGTTTTTGTCACCGGCGCTACAGGCTTTATTGGTACGGCAGTCGTCCGAGAACTGATCGACGCTGGTCATCAGGTGCTCGGCCTCGCTCGCTCGGGCGCGGCAGCCAAGTCCCTTGTCGCGGCGGGAGCCGGCGTACATCGCGGTTCGCTCGAGGATCTCGAAAGTCTTCGCAGAGGCGCAGCGGCTGCCGACGGAGTGATCCACAGCGCTTTTATCCACGATTTCTCAAACTATGGGCCTGCCGCCGAGGCGGATCGGCGGGCCATCGAGACTCTCGGCGGCGCGCTCGCGGGCTCTGATCGCCCGTTGATCGTCACTTCCGGAACCTTGCTCGTTCAACGCCAAGGCTCGCGCGCAACAGAAGGGGATGTGTCCAATCCCAACTCCCCCCGCAAGTCGGAGGAGGCGGTGCCTGCGCTGGCGGCACGTGGAATCCGCGCATCGGTGCTGCGGCTTCCGCCATCGGTCCACGGCAACGGTGATCACGGCTTTGTACCGCGCTTGATTAGCATCGCACGGGAAAAGGGCGTTTCCGCATTTATAGGGGACGGACTCAACCGCTGGCCCGCGGTGCATCGACTCGATGCTGCTCATCTCTACAGGCTTGCGCTTGAGAAAGGCTCCGCTGCAGCCCGATATCACGGCGTGGCCGACGAGGGCGTAGCGACTCGCGAGATCGCTGAGGTCATCGGCCGGCAGTTAAACGTACCGGTCGTCAGCAAGTCTCGGGAGGAAGCAGCCGATCATTTTGGTTGGATAGGTAATTTCTTTGGCATAGACGGTCCGGCTTCCAGCACGCTGACGCAGGTACGGCTGGGATGGCGACCGGTTCAGCCTGGACTCATTGCCGACCTGAACGCGGAGCACTATTTCGAACATGCCGCAGACGCCGTCCCTTTGCATGGCTAGCGCGGGACCGGATCCATGAACCGTGACATCGAACGTATAAGTACAAGGAGATAGAAAAATGACGAACATACTTCAGACAACTTCATTTGGGGCAACTTCGACCACAGACGACGTTTTGTCCGGCGTGAATCTGAAGGGCAAACGAATTCTCGTAACCGGTGTTTCGGCCGGCCTCGGCGTGGAAACGGCGCGCTCCCTGGCCGCTCACGGCGCTCAGGTTGTAGGTGCGGCACGGGATTTGAACAAGGCCAAAGCTGCAACCGAACAAGTGCGAAAGGACGCCGCGACTAAAGGCGGAAGCTTCGAACTGGTTGAACTCGATCTTGCCAACCTTAAGAGCGTGCGTGCATGCGCAGATCAACTGCTGGCAAAAGGGGAACCCTTCGATGTGGTCATCGCCAATGCCGGCGTAATGGCCACACCATTTGGCCATACGGCTGACGGCTTTGAGACTCAGTTTGGCACCAATCATTTAGGCCACTTCGTCCTGGTCAATCGTATTGCGGGTCTCATTCGCGCCGGTGGGCGGCTTATCAATCTGTCGTCTTCGGGGCATCGCTACTCGAACGTTGACCTTGAGGACCCAGGTTTCGAGCACACGCCCTATGATCCGTTTGTTGCCTATGGCCGATCCAAAACGGCGAACATCCTCTTCGCCGTTGCCTTCGACAAACGGCACCGGGGCCAGGGTGTGCGGGCCGCAGCTGTTCATCCGGGAGGCATTCGAACGGAACTGGATCGCCACATCGATTCCAGCCGCCTCGAAAAAATCGTCCAAGAGATCAATCAGCAACTCGCGGCACAGGGTAAGGCGCCCTTCCAGTTCAAGACCGTCCCGCAGGGAGCTGCGACATCGGTGTGGGCTGCTGTGGTCGCCCCAGCTGACGAAATCGGTGGGCGATATTGCGAGAACTGCCATGTCGGCCAAATCGTGCCGGACCACGTGACCATCACCGCCATCAGCGAAGGCGTACGTGGTTATGCGCTGGATGCAAATAATGCCGAGGCGCTCTGGAAGAAGAGTGAAGAGCTGGTGGGAGAATCTTTTTAGTTCTCTTCACTGCAAACAGCGAACAGTTCCAGAAAGAATGGAATGGAGGAACGAAATGATTGAACAGACTGATCTGGCCGGCAACTTCACTCTGCATGGCACGTCGATAACGGTGAACCGCATGGGTTACGGCGCGATGCAACTCGCCGGGCGAGATGGCAACAAGCTGGTATGGGGGCCTCCGCGCGATATCGATGCAGCGATCGCTGTTCTACGAGAGGCCGTCGCGAGTGGGGTGAACCACATCGATACATCCGACTTTTACGGTCCCCATGTCACCAACCAGATCGTTCGAAAGGCGCTGCATCCCTATCCCGAAGATCTGGTGATTGTCACGAAAGTCAGCGTCCGGCGCGGTGAGGATGGATCATGGATTCCGGCTTTCTCACGCGAAGATCTGACTGCCGCGGTTCACGACAACCTCCGCAATCTGGGACTCGATGTGCTCGATGTGGTCAACCTGCGCAGTATGTTTAGCATCCATGAACCCGCCGAGGGATCGATCGAGGCACCGCTCACGGTTCTGGCCGAACTTCAGCAAAAGGGTTTGGTGCGTCATATCGGTCTCAGCAACGTCACGCCCGCGCAGATCGCGGAAGCCCGACAGACCGTTCCGATCGTCTGCGTACAAAACGAATACAACCTCGCGCATCGCACCGATGATGGACTCATAGCCGATCTTGCTCGTGACGGCATCGCCTACGTACCATTCTTTCCACTCGGCGGATTCACTCCACTCCAGTCGACTACGCTGTCCGATGTCGCCGCGGGCCTCGGCGCGACGCCCATGCAGGTTGCGCTAGCCTGGCTTCTCCAGCGATCGCCCAATATGCTGGTCATCCCGGGAACATCTTCCATCGAGCATCTTCGCGAGAATCTTCAGGCTTCGAGACTCCAAATTCCCACTGAAGTGATTGCCGATCTCGATTCAATCGGCGGAAGAGCCTAAAATGGGAGACAGACATCTAAGAGCGAGTCTGCGATATCCCCAGAGAGTTGGTCCTCTCTTCCCTGCGGTTATGTTTCGGAACTTAGTATCGCCTACAAGGACGAACTGACCAATTCAGTCTGGATATGGATTCCCCGAAGTCAACGACTTGTGCACCGGACAAAGTTCGCGATCTCCAATAGTCTTTGGCGTTGCTCTGCGGACAGCTCGCCAATCAGCGTAATCCGCCTCTCGATTCGATCGAGCTTTGCTGCCGGTTGCTCACAGTTGACGCAGTCATTGGCGTAGTTCTTCGAATGTATAAGTGCGACGCGAATCTCCTTAAGCGGCCACTTTTTGCGGTCGGCGTACATCCGAAGAGTCATGTTCGTGCATGATCCCAACGCAGACAGCAGCAGCTCATACGGATCTGGCCCAGCATCGCTGCCCCCTGATGTCTTTGGTTCATCCGCAATCAAGTGGTGCGGACCCACCGAAATGGTTTGGCGCAGACCAGACCGACCACCGATTATCGTTACCGCTCTCGACATGTCTTAGCCTCCGGACTGGTACAGGGCCCGCAAATTTCTTACGGTTGAGAAGGCGTGGCCGAAGCATCTGTGCGCAGCTCCGCAATTAGCATCGCAAACCCCGTGACGCGACCAACGATCTCGGCATCTTGAGGATAACGAAAGGACCGGATGGCCACTGGGGATTTTGGGGAGGGGACAACCAGTAAGCGGTTTCCTTCGTAGTCGCACCAGCTGCAGGCGTAGCGATTGTCGCGAAGCTCGACAAAATACACTGGACGGTCGTATTCGCTCGGCCAAACGCCTTTGGTGACCTTATTTTGATGCGGATCGATCTGGACGAACGCACCAGGCCGGATCAGAGGATCGAGCGTGTAGTCCTCGGTCCCGACGTAACCATAAAGTACGTCGCGTACGCCGGCCTGCTGTTCCAAGAACAAAGGCATTTCACCCAAATCCTGGAACATCCGGCGAACGAGATTCGTCCGTTCTAAAAGAACCTTATCTCGCAATTTGAGAGAAGTCGGCACAATCGGGTCCGCCCGCGAGAGGGCGTGTCCGGCGAGGTGTGTGTCGGGCAGCGCTATCAATCCTTTTTCTCTATCCAGGTCGCCGACATTGAGCCCAAACAGGGTGAGGATCTCGCTGATATCGCATTCGTAGATAAGGCTCAGGCTGTGGAACTTCGCGAGGCGTGGTTTGGACTTCCCGTTTTCGAGGTCACTTACCCAATTGTGCGGCACATAGTATGCCGGATTTTTCTTTTCCTCTACGATTTGCTGGCTGAATCTTTCGACATCACGAATGGACAAGTGTCGTCGCTCGCGTTTTGCACGGAGACGCTTACCAGCTTCGGAACTCGACGGCAGGGCCAACATTGGGAACGGCTCAGGTTGGCGTTGCGGTATGTTAGGCGCAAGTTAGCCGTTTTGTCCACAGGGATTCAGTTTTGTTCGGAAATCCGACATACTCCTTGAGTATTCTCAACGATTTGCCGAGTCCTCGTTCAGCTAACTTACAGCAAGGTGGTCGGGATTCCGACCACGATCTCACCTATAACCCTGCTGGCGATCGAATGAAACCATCTATTCTTGCCGGAAATCGACGCTCCTGTCCGAAATTCCGGGCAACTTGCAGATATTTGTGACACCGCCGGGGCGAACTGTTTAAACCGAAGCAAATCTCTGCGAGCAGATTGAGTGATCGGAAAATCTAGTTCAGGTTGCAATGGCCTTCGCTGAACTCTGACTTTTGACCGGCGCTGGAGGGGGCCTTCTCGCGAGAAAGATGCGACGAGAGGTCCGTCAGTGCCCTCCACGAGTGAGGCAGGATCAAACACAAAGCTCGCAGAACGCGTCAAATCTATTCTGGCGAGCAAGAATCTCACGCTGCACAAGGCATCCCAACAATCAGCGGAGCTCTTTGGTCGATCGTCACGTCATTACCTACCCCACAACCTCTACTACGATCTCCGCCATGGGAGCTTCAGCCCGAGCCTGTTTCAAGTGTTCGCGCTGAGCCGGATTTCCAATTACCGGGTCACCGATTGGTTGCGGGTCTTCGGCTTCGAGGTCGAGGTAATCCCTCGCTTACAGCTTCAGCTTTCTTCGAGGCGCACGGTCCTTCTGGATTCGTCGTTGGATGATCCGAACGCGTTCATCCCATGGCTTCGGAATTTGGGCACTAGTGCTCCTCCTGCCGGTGTCGTCCCATTGTCGCAGGTTCTGGAGTGGACCAAGCCCCGACGCCTTGCTTCGTTCGGAGAGCTTCAGGATAAAGGCTCCTTGTACGCGAAAATCGGTTACCAGGATGCCTTGGCTTTTCCGGACCTACTCGCGGGCAGCGTCGTCCGCGTCAGACCCGGGACGACCGGAGAAATGGGCGGGCGGATGAGCGGTGAGGGATCCCAGAATCTGTTCCTGGTTGAGCATGGAAAGGGACTCTGCTGTTGCCAGATCCGAAGTGTTGCAGGTGGGCGGATTGCGACGATCAGTACCCAGTTGCCGTATGCGCAAGTCGAATTCAAGGTTCCTGAAGAAGCAAGGATTGTTGGAGTGCTGGATCTCGAGATCCGCAGCTTGCTGAGGCCGCAGCAGCCTGCCATTGCTAAGGAGTTAGCAAAGCGCTGGAAGCCGGAAGTATTGTCGCCTGAACCATCTCAACTGGGCCCACTCCTTCGCCGCGCCAGGGTGCGAATGGGACTTTCGTTTCGCGCGGCCTCGGCGATCAGTCGAGAGGTCGCAAATTTGCTGGAGGATGAACGCTACTTTGTAGCTCCCGGGTCTCTGTCCGACTATGAAACGCTCAACATTCCACCGCGCCACTTTCATAAGATGGTTACGTTCTGTGTGGCATATTCGCTGCATCTGCGCAAAATATTTGAGACCCTGCGTCTCCAGCTGCAGGACCCTGGATACGAACCAATTCCACATTGGCTGACGGGCAGACTCTTGCCGGCGATGGCTGAGACGGCGGCGGAGACACATGAAGTTGAACGGACGGGGTTCATTGCGGAGCTGTTAGCGGAGCTACGCGGGGTGCCTTTCTTCCTGCGGGAATCGCTGAAAGGGCTCAGCGGTTTGACCAGACCGTCCCTGAAAGACTTCTTCTGGATCGGCAGGACAGGAAGCGCCTTCCACCCTTACCTAGCGGGTGGGCTGCTTGCCGTCGTGAATCGGCAAAAGAAAAAGCTGAATGACTGCGGTTCGAAACCGCTATGGCAGCAGCCGTTGTACGTGATTCTCAAGCGTGACGGAACCTATGTCTGCGGGTGCTGCAGCCGGGAGAACAACAGTCTGGTCGTTCACTCTTATCCCGGTGGAGTGCATAGACGAGAGCAATTCCGAAATCGTGATGCTGAGGTCATCGGGAAGATTGTCGCCATAGCGCGGAGGCTGATTTGAGGCCCGAAGGTCTTCGGAAACGGGGACCGGCCGCGGCCAATGTCGCTTCGAACCTGCGTATGTCACTTAGAATCAGTGGGCTGTGCGCTTCAGACGCAGGGCCGACAATGGGAAACCACGCTGAAATAAGAATCCTAGCTGTTTCAGTTATTGCGCCAACACTGAAATAGCGATATGGTGTATTTCATCCCGTGAATTCCCAGTCGAACAGTCACACGAAGAGCAGTCCTGCAGGGCGATGGGTCAAAACCCTGGAAGGCTACCGCGCTTTCCATCCGAAAGTATTGCCGCCAGCGATCGAGTGGACAGAGACTTTGGCAGTTGCGCTCGCGAATGCCTCCACGATGGTGGGTAAACTCGCAGGCGAAGGACGGCGTTTACCAAATCCCCATGTTCTCATTCGCCCCTTTATACGCCGTGAAGCCGTGTTTTCCAGTCGAATCGAAGGCACCCAATCCACTCTTGGGGAATTGCTGGCATCTGAGGCCGGTGCCGCGGTCGAACGCAGCCCAGAGGACTTACGCGAGGTTGGCAACTATGTCGTAGCACTCGAGTACGGAATCGAGCGACTCAAAACATTACCGCTGTCGTTACGACTCGTGCGCGAACTTCACGAAAAGTTGATGACCGGAGTGCGGGGGCAACACGCAACTCCCGGTGAATTCCGCCGCACACAGAATTGGATTGGGCCTCCGGGTGCCACCCTCGCGCAAGCGTCGTATGTCCCTCCTCCGCCTGGCTCTTTGGGTGAGCATCTCGCGGCGTGGGAAAAGTTCCTTCATGACCAGATGCTACCGCCACTCATTCACACTGCGTTGGCGCACTATCAGTTCGAAGCGATTCATCCTTTCCTCGATGGCAACGGCCGCGTAGGTCGCCTGCTCATCACAATCGAATTGTGCGAGAGAAACGTCCTACCGGCGCCGTTTCTTTACCTTTCGGCATTCTTCGACGCTACCCGTACCGACTATTACGGAGGGCTTCGAGGCATCACAGAAGCCGGTGATTGGGCCGGCTGGCTTCAGTATTTCTTGAATGGTGTCGCGCGGCAGGCCGAAGACGCGCTGAGTCGTGCCGAGCGAACCAACAAGCTACTGGAACAATGGCGGCGAAAACTCGCTAGTGATACCCATGCAAAGGCGGCCTTTCAAATGGTGGATCTGCTGGGGGCAAATCCGTTTGTTACTCCACGCGGTGCTCAGCAACGGCTCGGCTTGGCATACAACACCATCATGCGGGCAATCGGTCAATTGGAGAAACAAGGTATCGTCGAGGAAGTCAGTGGTGGGAAACGCGATCGAGTCTACTGCGCGAGGAAGTTGCTACAGATTTTCGAAGAGCCGCCCCAACTCAAACCAGCAACAAAGTTTTGAGCAAAGAGCATAGCTACACTTTCCACTTCTGCTTTCTGAGGCAGACTTCAGTCCTCCGATCGACTCCCCGCGCACTGCGCTGACTCCGTACCGACTGGACAGCTTCTTTTTCAGTCAAATCTCCGAGATCGACTGCGGCATCGCCCAAAGCGTCCAAAAACTCTGTCTTCCAACCCAAGCGCCTCCTACCTCGCGGCAAGCTTTTGTTTGACTTCGTCATCGAAAGCGTCTCCAGCACCGGGCTTAATGGGCGACCGTTTCTATTCGAAATTCTAGACTAGTCTCCTCGACCTGCGACAGCCGACACAATGGAGGTCGAATTTGCGAACGCGCGACTGCGAGTCGCCCTCAAGAGATATCCCTTGTTTTCAGTCTCAGCCACCGGGAATTGAGCGAATGCCGAACAGTGGGCACTTTCTCTGGACGCTCGCCGCTGCCGGCGCCTATGCTTGTTTGCCGAAGTGCCTCTGAGAACCTGCTTCAGTCGCGTGCGAGGTCGTTCTGCTCCTGAAGATTCCGAATGAATTGCGCTGGCTGGGAAAGCAGATTCGACCATTTGTACCCTGGCACGTTGCCAGCTTCCTCTGCATGACTGCGGGCAGCCTGCTTGCGCTCCTCACGCCGCTGGTTCTCAAGTGGCTCATCGACCAGGTTCTACCACGAAGAGAGAGCGGATTGCTTCTGGCTGCGGCCGGCCTGATCTTCCTTAGCTACCAGGGAAGGACGGCGCTGACAAGCGTGGGAAATTATCTAACCTTAAACGCCGTGCAAAAAATGGCGCTCCGATTGCGCATGGATATACTGCGGCATCTGGACAAGCTCTCTGCCGACTATTACGAGAGCACACTGCCCGGGGCGGTGATGTATCCCCTCAAAGAACCGATCGAAGAGGTGGCCTACTTCGGCTCAGATCTCCTTCCGTCGATCCTGCGCATGTGCCTGACTACCACGTTCACGGTCGTAACCATGTTTGTACTGAGTCCAGTGTTGACGTTGGCCATCCTTCCTCTTGTTCCATTCTTCCTTATCGCCCGGCAACATTTCCGCATGAAGCTATCCATCGACTCCGATGACGTGCAGCGGAACTTGGTCGCATGGAACAGTTTTCTCGAGGAACACATCTCTTCCGTTCTGCCGATCCAACTGCTCGGCCAGGAAAGGCGACAGGAAAGAAAGGCGTTTCAGCTCCTGGCCCGGACAACCCGGTCACATCTCGCGCTCTTCAAGACCGGGGTCTGGTTCACCGTCTGGACTTCCATAGCGGTTGTGCTCGCCATGTCCGCAGTGATCGGTTACGGAGGTTGGAGCGTTGTCGCCGGAACTCTGAGCCTCGGCAGTTTGGTGGCCTTCTACAGCTTCGTCACGCAACTCTTTGATCCGTTGAGCGGGGCGGCGGAGCTGTATGCAAGAGCACAGAGAACGTTTGCAAGTATTCGGCAACTCCAGGCGGTTTGCGCTTTGCGCCCGAGCATAACCGATCCGCCAGTATGCTCTCAGTTCCCAACCCAGCATTGGGGATTGGAATTTGCGGCGGTTGAGTTTGGGTACGAACGACAGAAGAATGTGCTTCGCATTCCGTCTCTTCGAATCGACGCGGGCGAGAAGATCGCCATCGTCGGAGAGAACGGCGCCGGCAAGAGTACGTTGGCGAGACTTGTAACGCGACTGTATGACGTAAACTTCGGATCAATTCTAATTGGCGGCACGGATATCAGAAACATTGAGCTCAAGACCTTGCGCCGTCATATCTGCTACGTCCCGCGAGATCCAATTTTGTTTGACGGTACTCTTGCATCCAATCTCCGCTTTGTCAGGCCGGGGGCGTCAGATCGCCAGTTGCATGAAGCAATCCAATTGGCTGACCTAGTCGACGTGGTCGGGACACTGCCAGAGGGTCTCCATCAACGCATTGGACCTGATGGCTGCCAATTGTCAGGAGGCCAGCGCCAGCGCCTGGCGATTGCGCGAGCGCTCTTGCAAAAACCCTGCATCCTGATCCTGGACGAAGCCACTTCCTGTCTTGACCCTACTTCGGAAGCTTTACTTCTTCGCAATTTGTGGCATTACCTCTCAGCTTCCACCTTGATCGTCGTGTCCCACCGAGCTTCGACCTTATCGGCCTTCAACAGAATCTTGGTGCTTTCCGATGGTCGGATCGTGGAAGACTTCGGTCCCGACCCACTCGTTTCCAGCCAAGATATCCTTTCCAAAGCTGTCTCCCGAATACCATCAAGCACGGTGTCCAGTACGATTCCGAAGTTTCTCTGAATTTCTCCTTTGCGAAACGAGCACATATCGCTGCGACCGAGTTTTTGCCCCCGATTAGATCAGAAAGGCGAACACATTCCATTTTCGAGAAGTCGGTCGCGAATTGTGGATGTCGTTGAGGCGACAACCCAACTTCAAAACGTCTGATTGTTTCCCGAACAAATCCAAGAATCACTGGCGTTTCAACTGCTACAGATGGCAAGGTGTGCCATACACGTGATTTGCAAAATGGACTGCGTGGAGTGGGGCAATCCAATGTACAGGGTGTCAGATGGAGTTCGCAGCACACATGGGCAGGATGGCGCGATCGTGCTCGATGTCCAGCAGGGACAAATGTTCAACGTGAATCCCGTCGGGTCGAGGATTCTCGAACTTCTTGAGAATGGGTCGGCGGAGTCTGACATCGTGAATGTGATCAGCCGCGAGTTCAACGCTAGCCGTGAAGTCGTCGAGAACGACGTACGCGAATTTATCGACTCATTGAAGAAGCACAAGCTAGTTGCGGACCGCTAACCCAGCGACACGTCCGGAATGCGAGTGGGAAATTGGCAACCGGAGAAAAAAACGAGTGCGAGACCTATCGTGTCATCGTGCTGGGGCAAAGCGGGACCGAGGTCCTTGTGGCCCCGAATGGCGACCGATTCGCACTACCTTCCGTGAACATTCCGTGCTGGCAACGAGTAGCAGAGAATCTCACCGCGGCGGTAAACACAGAGTGGGGAGAAGAAGTCATCTGTCTTATCGAGCCGGATGTTTCGGCGTCGACGAATGCGACCCAGATCCGCTATCAAGCAGCGGAACACTGCAGCGCCAGCGGCAAACCTAAGATGCCAACTCAATGGGTTCCATTCTCATCCTTAGCCCACGATTCATTGATTGGTGCTTCTGACTACCTGGCGATCCAGCAATCGATTGCGCTATGTAGTGCCGAAGGGAAGGAGTCAACCTCTGGCCCATTCGCTCGACTGGGCTGGTTCAAGGAATTGCGCGAGTGGGTCGAGGCGGTGATCGAACCACTGGGTTTCCATCTCAACGGGAATGTCCGCCAGGTGAATGCCAGCCCATCGTTCAGCCTGGTTCGATTCGAGACGGACGGCCCGGCATTGTGGTTCAAAGCTGTAGGCGAACCCAATCTTCGAGAATTTCTTATCACCCTTACGCTGACTGGGCTCTTCCCGAAATACATTCCGCAGGTCTTCGCCGCTCGGCCGGAGTGGAACGGATGGCTTACCCCAGAAGTCGAAGGAACAAGTCTGAGCGAAACCCAGGAGATCACATCGTGGGAAACGGCAGCGGTGGCTCTCGCGAAATTGCAGATTGAGTCGATCAGCGCGGGTGCTTCACTCCTGGAATCAGGTGCGCGTGATTTGGGAGCTGCCGCAATGTCGAAACTGGTCGAGCCCTTCTTGGATGTCATGCACCAACTCATGGAACAACAGACCAAGGCCACTCCCCGCGCTCTCAGCCGAAATGAGTTGGCGTTCCTGGGCGGACACATCCAAAACTCTCTTCGGGTGCTCAAGACGTCGGATATTCCCGACAGCCTAGGGAGCCTTGATTTCAATCCGGGGAACGTCATCGCATCCAAGAACGGGTGCAAGTTCTTGGACTGGGCTGAAGCCTATGTCGGACATCCATTCTTTACCTTTGCGTATCTGCTGGAACACTTCCGGCGGGTCGTTGCCGTTGATGCGAAACTCGAACAGCAACTGACCGCTTCCTATACCGCGCAGTGGGAGCAATTGCTTCCACTCGCTGTCATTGCCGAAAGCCTCACTGTCGCCCCGTTGCTCGCCGTTTTTGCCTACGCTTCCGGGTGCGGGCTGTGCAATCAGGAGAGATTACGAGACCCGGAAAACGCGGGCTATCTTCGGGCCTTGACGCGACGAATGAATCGCGAGGCAAACGAGATGATCGACTGGAGATCGGAATGCCTAAGCTGACCGAAGCTCCGCCCATTTCTCAGATCGAAGCTGTAACCGAGATACTCCACGGTGTGCCGGTGAGAGACCCCTACCGTTGGCTCGAAGAGCAGGAATCATCACGAACTCGTGAATGGCTGGCCGCGCAAGCGCTTTATGCACGTTCGTGCCTTGATGCCATCCCGGCACGCGACCGCATTCAGAAGCGGATTCGAGAACTCATTGACGTTGAGACATATGACTCGATTCAGAAGGCCGGCAACAAATACTTCTTTCGAAAGCGTACGCCTGGGCGAGAGCAGCCCTGCATATTCTTTCGCGAAGGTCCGGACGGGGCGGATCAACTTCTCATTGATCCCGCGGAGCGAGGAACTGGAAAGTACACGGCTGTCAAACCCCTCCGTATCTCGCCAGATCGCCGCCTGCTATTGTACGAAATCAAAGAAGGCGGGGAGCGAACCGGAACATTTGAACTCCTGGACATTCAACGCGCCAAAGTCTTGCCCGACGTGCTTCCACGCGGCTATCTGCGGGGATTCGCATTCGCGCCCGACTCCCGTAGCTTCTATTACGTCCACGAGGCTTCCGCTGCGATACGACGGCACTATCGAGCCGCTTATCACCATGTTCTAGGCACGGGCTTCGCCGACGATCAGCAGATCTTCTTTGCGGGTGAGAGTGACAAGCTGCGACTGCAGATCATTGCCGGGGAGGAGAGGCTTGGATTTCTCGTGTATCGATTTCTGGACAAGACTCATATGGACTTTTATCTGTTGCCATTTGGAAGTGAACACGCCCTTGAGCCCTTGATCCGGGATGCGAAATACACGTTCGGACCAGTGTTGCTAAAAAACGGTCGGATCCTGGCGCTTACAGATTGCCAAGCTCCCAACTCTCGGATCGTTGAGATTCACTCCCGCAGAGAACAGGAACCAGACTTTGTTGATGTGATCCCGGAAAGTGACGCCCTAATCCAAGATTGGGTCGTGGCCGACAATCGAATTTTTGTCTTGTACATCCGTGGGATCAGAGCGCAAGTCAGGATCTTCGATCTCTCCGGCAAGCAACTCGGCCAACTTCCCGTCGAAGCATCCGATACAGTGCGTCTGCTCGCAGGCTCTAGCGAGGAAGATGAACTATTCTTCGAGCAAGAATCATTTACTAAACCACTTCAGATTTGTCGCTATTCGTCCTCAGCGGAGAAGCCGACCCTCTGGGCACGGCGGGACATTTCGTTCGACTCGCAGAGCAATGACCAGATCCAGGTCTGGTTCCATGCGAAGGATGGAACCTCTATTCCGATGTTCCTTGTAGGGCGTCACGAAGTTCTTGAAGGTGGCCGACATCCAGCAATCATGACCTCCTATGGCGGCTACGGCATCTCCATGACGCCACAGTTTAGTGTTTTCGTTGAGTTTCTCATCGAAAATGGCTGCCTCTTCGCTCTGCCAAACATACGCGGCGGTTCAGAATTCGGTGCGGAATGGCACACAGCTGCCAAACGGCAGAAACGTCAAGTCGCGTTCGATGATTTCCTTTCTGCGGCGGAATGGCTCATTGAGACGGGACGCACGGAACCACGGAAGCTTGCCATCTTCGGGGGATCCAACTCCGGACTGCTCGTTGCAGCCGCGATGACCCAACGCCCAGAGCTGTTTCGTGCTGTTGTGTGCATGGTTCCGATGCTCGACATGCTTCGATATCACCTGTTCGACAATGCGCACGTTTGGAAGGACGAATTTGGAACTGCCGACGATCCCGATGACTTCGTTGCACTCCACAGATTTTCGCCCTATCACAGGGTCCGCGACGGCACCCGTTACCCGGCGACAATGATCGTGTCGGGAGACTCCGATCAAAACTGCAATCCTCTTCACGCCCGGAAGATGACGGCCCGTCTGCAGGCCGCCAATGCATCCGACAATCCGATACTTCTGGACTACAGCCGATTTCGCGGACATTCTCCTGTGCTTCCTTTGAGCGAGCGCATTCAAGCTCTCACCGACCGGATGGCCTTTCTTTGTCATCAGTTGGGATTGCCGGTGTGAAGGAAAGATTTCTCATGCTGTTTCTCGTTCTCAAAGCGTACCTGAACCTGATTCATTTCGACATCCACATCGCCCGAGGCCGATTCGCGCCGCTTTATGAAAAAGTTCGCGGATGCCCTGCGTCAGAACAGAGAGCCACTCCAGACGTGGTGGAACGCATCTGCTCGGCAGTAGACATGGCCTGTATCTGGTATTGGAAAGAGGTGCTCTGCCTGCAGCGATCTGCGGCCACGGCAGTCCTTCTCAAAAGACACGGAGTCCCCGCTCGATTGGTCATCGGTGCGCAGCAAATGCCCTTCAAAGCCCATGCCTGGGTTGAAGTGGAGGGGCGAGTAGTAAACGACAGGCCATATACACCGGAAGTCTATGCAGTTCTCGACAAGTGTTAGGAGTAGCAAGGAGCCGAAAGGGCACGGATATGAGCGTTCAGTTTGGAAGATGCAATTTCGACGGTGAGCCAGTCCATCCGGATTACCTGAGCAAGGTGATGACAACTCTGCTTCCGCACGGGACCGATAACACCAACACCTATTGCAAGGGCCCGGTCGGCATTCTATACAGCGCCTTTTTTACCACCAATGAATCACGCCGCGAGGTTCAACCGTACCTTTCAGGCCTGGGTTCGGTCATGACCTGGGATGGACGCCTCGACAACCGTGAAGAGTTAGCCAACGAACTCGAATCACACAACAAGGCTCAAGTCACCGATCTTAGCTTGGCTGCGGCCGCCTATGGACGTTGGGGAACAGATTGTTTCCCGAAACTGAAAGGGGATTGGGCTTTCTCCATCGTGAATCTGGCCGAGCGCTCCGTGGTTCTGGCGAAGGACACAGTTGGAACACGTCATCTTTACTACTCGATCGACAGGCGCGGAGTCACTTGGAGCGCTCTCCTCGACCCGCTCGTTCTTTTCGCCGACCGTTGTTTCGCGCTGAACGAAGAGTACATTGCCGGTTGGCTTTCATTCTTTCCTGCAATCCATCTCACACCCTACACCGACATCCACTCCGTGCCGCCGTCTTCGTTCGTGCTCATTCGGGATGGAAGATGCACCACGAAACAATACTGGATGTTCGATCCAAACAAGAAGATCAGGTACCAGACTGATGCGGAATATGAGGAACACTTCCGCACACAATTCAAAGAGTCAGTCCGGCGGCGGCTTCGTTCTGATAAACCGGTTATCGCCGAGCTCAGTGGAGGGATGGATTCGTCTTCCATCGTCTCTGTAGCGGATGATCTGATCGCAGAAGGAAAAGCCGAGGCGCCCAGCCTCGATACACTCTCGTATTACAACGACTCGGAACCCAACTGGGATGAACGTCCCTATTTTCAGACGGTCGAACAGAGGAGAGGCCGCTCCGGCTGCCATATCGATCTCAGTACACAAGAGATGTTCGACATCGAGGTTGGTCCGGACAGCTTTTTGGCCACTCCCGCGACCAGGCTCTATCGATCGCGAGCGGATAAAGACTGTGCGGCGTACATGTTGTCACACGAAAACCGGGTCCTGCTTTCCGGCATCGGTGGCGATGAGGTTCTGGGAGGAGTGCCAACTCCGCTGCCTGAACTTGCGGATCTCTTGGCGAGAGTCCAGTTCGGCAGTCTCGCTCGTCAGTTGAAAGTGTGGGCTCTGCGAAAAAGGAAGCCTTGGATGCACCTGTTTCTTGATACGGTGCGAGAGTTTCTGCCCCGGGCCCTAATCCGAACACCTCAAGATCGCCTTCCGGCACCGTGGCTCCGAACAACTTTCGTGAATCGGCATCGAGCCACCTTCCTCAATTACGAGTCGAGGATGAAGTTGTTCGGACCCTCACCGAGTTTTCAGGAAGCCATGAAAACGCTCGAGGGAGTGCAGAGACAAATCGAGTGTTTTTCTGTCCCGCTGGAGTTGCCATACGAGAAACGGTATCCCTACCTTGACCGAGATCTACTCGAATTTCTATATGCGGTTCCCCGGGAACAACTACTCCGTCCTGGCCAGCGGAGGTCCTTGATGCGTCGTGCGCTTCGAGGAATCGTGCCAGATGAAATCCTTAACAGAAAGAGAAAGGCGTCTGCGGCGCGTGCACCGCTGGTGGCGATCTCAACGGAGTGGGCCAGTGTGGTTCGCGTCAGTGAACGCATGATGGGTGACGCCCTCGGGATCGTTGACGGGAAGCGATTCTCCGAAGCCCTGCGGAAAGCGAGGTACGGCGGTGAAGTTCCAATTGACGCCCTTATCCGTACATTGAACCTTGAGTTCTGGCTCCGAGACTTACAGGAATGCAATCTGTCGGCCGGGGTTGTGGCCGATATGCGCCATATGTTGGGTGCTGGTGTTTGCCCGGTAAGCCAATCGATCTAACGCATTCGGTTGCTCGTTGCTTGTTGCAGCGACGGATATTCTTCGGGCTTGTTTCAGATCTTTTGCGCGACAGAGTTGTTGAACGACCGCTTTCTCAGCTGAGAACAATCCAGAAAGGAAAGGAGGTGAGAACCATGAAATACGAAAAGCCGGAACTGGTGGCGTTCGGACCCGCTTGCAATGCAATTCAAAGCAGTGGCAAGGGGCCTGGGCCCAAGGACACAGCCCAGAACAGGCCCACGGCGGGCGCGTACGAGGCCGATGAGTAGAAACACGCCGGAGCGCCCAAGAACCACGGGCGCTCCGGCACATCACCTCCCGCGTTTCTTGAGATGAGAGTCGAACCACTCGATCATCCGCAGGCAGAAATCGAGTTGATTGGCATAACTCCAATCCGATGGATCGTGCTCCTCTCCCTGATACTTTGCGTATGCAACCTCTTTCCCCAGTCTGCGCAGGGCGGTGAAGATCTGATCCCCAAGAAATGACGCAACCCCGGTGTCTTCAGATCCCTGAACAACCAAAAGCGGGGTCTCCACCCGATCAAGGTAGAAGACTGGAGAATTTTCCGCATATCTCTCCCGAAACTCCCATGGCGTCCCTCCCAAGGCGTCCTGACCATGTTCGATAATGGGAATTCCGAACGCGCTTCCGTCTTTCCCCATTTCGCCATAGAGTCCGAAGAGATCCGCCATCCCCGCAACTTCCATCGCAGCTTCGAATCTTTTGGTCTGGACAATCAAGGCGACGGTACTGTAACCACCGTTGCTGTGACCCATGATACCCAGGTGATCAGGGGCTGCTACTCCTAGTTCGACTGCCTTGTTTACGCCGGGCAGCACCGACTTTGCCAAATCCAACATGGGCGTGCCGACGTGCATCGGGGCATCCGGCAAAAGGACAGCATAGCCACGGGTAGCGAATAATTGCATATTGAATGGACCAGGATAGGCGAGACCGAAATGGTCGAAATGGTCAGAAACCCGGTTTCCCCCGTAAACCCATACGACCAGCGGATAGCGCTCTCCCTTCTTGTAGTCGGCGGGCAGTAGCAATGCCCCTTGCAGCCGCTCGCCATCGTCACTCAACCAGTCAATCAGTTGAGCCTTACCCATTCGATATCTGTCAAATTGCGGATTCACGTGTGTCAGTCGCTGGTGGTCTCCAAAAGTCGAGTCACTCAACCACAAATCGGAGCAGTGCTCGGCATCCTCCACCAAGTAAGCTGCTTCACCGCCATCCCCGCTAACCGCGACATGCGGCCTTTGTGAGACACAGGAATAGCACTGCCCTCTCTCCAGAAGCTTCGTGCCTTGGCCCGTGGTCAGATCGATCTTGTAAAATCCATCCTGTTTTCCCACCTCGTCGTGGGTCAGGAGAATCGTAGATTTTCCATGATCTACGGTCCACAGAGGACCTCCGGGTTGCGCAATGAGTTCTGTAATCCGATGGTTGGGTATCTGGCCAACTACACTAGACTTCTTTTGATTTAGGTCAGCACGCCACAAACTCCCATCGCGGAGGAAATAGATTTCGTTTCCCTTCGCGTCCCACACGGGTTCTGCCCCACCGGGAAAGTAGGATGGGTTCGAGGAGGGAAACAGGGATAGGTTGTGCGTGCTTCCGTCTCCAAGATCTACCACGTAGCAGTCGCCAGCCAATTCTTCAGGGCCGCCAGCGCGAAAGCTCAATCGAGTGCTGTCTGGAGACCAGCTGAATGATGCACCATCATGGTCCAATCGAATATTCGAGGCGGCAACTCGGCTCTGATTCGTTCCAATGGTGACAACTCCGAGTTCGAAAAGGATCTGCTGCGATCCGGGTTTTTCGAAACGCATTGCAACGGTGTAAGCGACTCGGGAGCTGTCGGGCGAGAGCTGGTATGCCGCAATGTTTCGATTCCGAATGATCGTCCGCACTTGGTCACCTTCGGTATCGATCAAAGCCAAGTCGCGCAATTTCTCGCGTAGATTCCAGGGATCAGACGTTGCAGAGCGATTGCCTCCCGACGGATCCGCGCTTGACTCATACACGGCGACGGTTGCAACGGAAGAATGTTTGCGAACCGTTGCTTTTACGTCCTGTCTGCTCGCAGACACCTTGGTTAGATACTGATCCACAGTAAGCTCTCGTGGAATGGTTGTGATGAGAAGGCTCCGGCTATCGTGCGTCCACTGTATGCAATCTGCTCGGACTCTCACATCCGAGATCTTCCGGATGTTATTGACTTCGGCGTCCCAAATCCAAACTTTTGCTTGGCCACTGCCGTCGCTATCCGAAAGAAAGGCGAGATAACGGCTGTTAGGAGACCACGTCGGAAGCCAGTTGTCCGTTTCAGGAGAACTGATTTCCGTCGCCTCACGAGTTGCGACATTCAAGACGTAAACTCTCCCGCCTTTTCCGTACCATGGGACTCCCGTTCGAAGCCAGGTGTCGGGATCAGAGGGCATGCTATTCCGCACCTCGGCAACGGTATATGCCAGCCATTTACCGTTGCGCGAGAACCGTGTCGGAGAACCCGGCGCAAAATTACGAGCTCGCAAAGCCTCCTCAATTGGCCATGCATGTTCCTCGCGTCCAGTCTGCGCAGTCAGTGTACCCACTCCACAACAAAGGAAGACGGCGGCGGTCAAAGTCAAAGAGATTCGTTGGATCCTCCCCCCAGACCCTGTGCTTTTAACCATGCCGTATCTCCTTTCGGGAAAGTCGGAACTAAAAAGATCGAAACGAACGCGTTTGCGCCGCGCGCTTGGTTCCAGTTGCTGCTGCGTTGTTAGAAACTGAGCTTCAGGGCCAATTGGATCGACCGGGGCCCACCGAGTTGATATAGGGGACTCAAGGCGCCACTTCCGACATTCCCGCCGGCAAGGCTTTGCCCTAACATTTTGGTGGACAAACCGAACTGAGAGTTGTTGATGTCCCCGATGGGCGGAGCGAAATTGGGATGGTTCAAGACGTTGAACATTTCCGCTCGAAACTGCAGCTTGATGGACTCATGAATCGGAAAGTCTCGATGAACTGCAAAATCCCATTGCGTGGCCCGGTAGCCACGCACCGCATTCCTCCCCAAAGTACCCTCACGCAGGGGATTTCCACTGCCATCCGTTGGGGGCGGACAGAATGGTCCCACACAACCAGGACCAGCCTGATTCGGAGTGTCGTTAAGGGCCTTTCCTCCGGGGTATTGGCGTCCGTACAAGTAGAGCGGAATCCCCGCTGCCACATCTGGTCGCACCTGCGTCAGGCCTCGAAACAGCTCTGAAAACTTTCCGTCAAAGATGTTCAAGGGCGTGGCCGATCGAGCCTGGATCACATTCTCGATGGACCACCCACGCCAGAGTCTGCCTGCGAAGGCTTTAGTTTTCGGATCCGGAATGTCGTATGTCAGCCCTGCGGAAAATGCGTTCCGGATGTCAAAGTCGGAGGGACCGCGATTCGAATTTGGACCGACGCCGGGTACAACCGCGTTGGCCGCGTTACCGAATGAACCGGCGGACCCGTCATCGATCGAGTGCGCCCATGAATAGGAGGCGAGCGCCTGGAGGCCATGTGATAGTCGCCGGTGGTATTGAAGTTGGAGTGCATCGTAATCCGACCTACCTTCGTTCGAAACGAGATTTGCCGACCCAATAGCCGGGTTGGGCGAAACTACGAACGCGGTTTGGATCAGTCTCCGTCCCACGGCTCCAATGTAGGAAATGGAAAAAGCCTGTTCCTTTCCCAAAGGCTGATCGAGTGCGACATTCCACTGAAGCGTGTAGGGCAGTTTCAGGTGCGGATCAAATGCGCTTAAGGTTCCGGAAGCCAAATTGTCGGGCGTGATCGAGGGTGGCGCGGCGGACGCGGGATCCAAGGGAAATGTGTTCGCCAAAGGAAACGCAATCGCGGAAAATGGGTAGCTGGCCTGCAGAATGACATTCCCGACTTCGGATGTCGCGAGGTCATAGAAAACCCCAAATCCACCCCGCAGGATTGTTCCCCACTCTGGGTTCTTGGACAACTGGTATGCCAATCCGATGCGAGGCGCGACATTGCCGAGCGGAGTTTTGAATGGGGGCGTTCCGATAGGGGCTAGAGCCAACTGGGACAAGTCGCTGAGATTAAAACCCGTCACTCCCGGGATACGCGGGCCACTGATAGACGACGGCGTAAAGTCTACATCCCATCGTAGACCGTACGTCAAGGTAAGACGGGGCGCGATGCGCCACGTATCCTGCGCAAACATCCCAAGATTGCGAAACAAGAGCGTGGCGCCGGCGACGGACTGCACTTCGCTGAAGCTGAGAATCCCTTGCTCGGCAGACGGCACATCGTTGAAGAATGCGCTCTGGCCATAACGAAAGGGTGCGTACGCAGGCGCCAACCGGCGAAAGTCCACTCCAAACTTCAGGCTATGGGATCCGGTCTGAACGGCCAAGCTGTCAACAATGTTTAGCTGGCGCTGGACATTGTTTACGTTGGCACCAGCGTTGTACTGTCCGCCACTCAGCGAGAAGATGCCGACGAAGAAGCTCGCATTTCCAGGTGTGAAGGGAGATGGAAACGGCAAAGACGAAAGAGGAACAGCCCCGCCGAAGTGATCCAGGAAGAAATTGCTACCCGCAGCCGTTCGGCTGTAGTTAAAACGCACGTCGTTGCTAATGAATGGAGAGATCATCCAGGTGGCGCCAAGAGTGGTCGTCTGCGTCGTGATGCGACTCGGAGAGACGTTGTTTAAGGAGTTGCCATTGCCACGCTGAACAATCTCGGAAGGCGAGTAGTTGTATCGCCCAAAAAGAGAGAGCCTCCCGTTCAATTTATGATCAATCCGAATGCTGTAGGCATCGAGCGAAGCGGAATTCGAATAGCTCGCGTTGAACTGGGCAATGCCTGTCGATGGGTCATCCGATCCATTGGGTGAGGGCAGAGGAAAGGCATTCAGGTAAGGCTGCATGGCCGGGATTGCGTTCTGTCGTGCAGCAACGTCGGGCACCTCAGTGAGGGCTGTTTGTGGCAGCCTCAATCGAAGGCCCTCATAGGAGAAGAAAAAGAACGTTCGGTCCCGAAGAATGGGACCACTAAATGTCCCGCCGAAATCATTTTGCCGCTCCTCGGCTTTGTGAAGAGGAGGGTTGTTGGTGTAGCCGTTGAACCAGTTGTTCGCGTCAAAGATGTCATTCCTCAAGTAGTCGAAGGCGGTGCCGTGAAACTGGTTTGTCCCCGAGCGCGTCACGATCGAAATCTGCCCGCCCGGTGTGCGCCCGTATTCCGGCGCATAGGTGGATGTCTGGATTCGAAATTCCTGTAGAGCGTCTACTGAGACCAAGCTGTTCGTCCCGCCGAGCGCGCTAAAGGAACCGAGTGCACCTCCGACCCCGTTTCCTCCGAAAGAGGCACTGGTGCCAATATTGGCACTCACCCCGTCCAGCATCCAGTAGTTTGAAGCGGCGCGTTGGCCGTTGACGCTAAATTGTCCATTGTCGGAACCACCGTTGCTGGAGGTAAGAACGACCCCGGGAGTAAGCTCAATCAGTGTTTGGAAACTTCTGCCGTTCATCGGCAAGTTCTCCGCAAATTGACGATCAACGACCGTGCTCACTGCGGCGTTCTCAGTATTGACCAACGGTGCGCCACCCTCGACGGTGACCGTCTCAAGTGTTGCGCCTACCGGCAGGGTGAAGTTGATCGACAGAGCGTCCTGAACATTGAGAACGATGTCAGGCTTAACGATCGTCTTGAAGCCAACCTTTGAAACCTGGACGCGGTAGGGGCCAGGAGGCAGGTTGGGCAAAACGTAAATTCCTTCGTTGTTGGTTTTGGTGGTGTAATGCACGCCGGTGACGTCGTTCACCGCGATAATTTCGGCACCGGCAATGAGTTGGCTGGAAGGGTCAAGGACCAGGCCGTTGATATTCCCGTTGGGCGACTGTCCAACAGCGGAGAAAGCAAACAGCACGAAGCAACTAAGGGGGAGGGTAATCCGGGGGAAGCGCATACTGATTCTCCAGCGAGCAACGAGTCTCAGCCACTCCTCAGTTGTTCGCAGGAAGCCCCGCCATTTTTATCAACTGAAATAGATTCTAGAACGAATCAACGAAAAAAGACCTGGGACTCAGGGATGGTTGGGATTGACTCGGAGGTAGGCGAAAAGAAGGGGTTTGCCGCTCGGCTTACTGCTTCCGCCGTGCGGTTCCAAGGTTACAAAGACAGCATCGATCTGCGCCAGCGTTTTGGGGTCGTCCAGTTTCAGAATCCAGCGCTTCTTGGAAGCGTTGTCCTCATAGAAGATGCCGAGATTCAGCGCCTGCTTCCAATCCGGTCCGCGACGTCCCCATGCCTGAAATGCCTTGGCCCGCTTTGTTTCCTGCTGATCCAGATCGTAAGCATAAAAGATCAAAGACTTTCCTTTGGTGTAGAACACGCGACCGTAGGGTTTTCTTGTGGCCCCATTGTCGCCCACGTCATAGACCTCTGCGATGTAGAGGTCACGGGCACCCATGAGTTCCCGAATGTCGCGGTCATGGGAAAGCAGCTCCTCCTGCTGACCAATGGATGCTTCACGATCCTGAAGGAGACGAGTGAGATCGTTGACCTTGGTCCCTAGGACCTTGGCGTGCGCAGTTTCGTCTGTAGATTGTTGGCTGAGCGAATCCACCTGTTGCTTTAGTGCCCGAGATTCCACTTGTGCCGATTCCAACTTCTGCCCCAACTCGGCGCGCTGCTGAACGAGATCTTGCTTGCCGGTCTCGTCGCTGCGGAGGTTGCTCTCTAGTTGGTCCTGCGCATCCTTCATGCGGCGGATGTCCGCTGACTGGCGCGCTAGTTGGCGGCGGAGATCTGCCAGCGCCTTATCCCGTTGGGCGATTTGGGCACGGGCAATTTCGCGTTCGTGAGCGGCATCGCTTAGCTGCTCTTCCAGTGAGGACGGGTTCTCAAGTGCAACTTGATCTCGAGAAGTTGTGCCTGGAATAGGTGTGGCCGGCCCAGTGGCTTTCGCTGCATCCGTGCCGTGTCGCACGCCGACCCAGTACGCAGAAAGGCCAAGTGTGATGAAAAGCAAAACCCCCGCAGCGTACAACATCCAAACGTGCCGCCAGGTCGATTCAGGAGCGATCGGGAGAGCCCGGCGGAAAGCGGCTGGCACGCCATTCTTGCTTTCGGTGCCGCCTGGCTGTTGGCCATCCTCTTGTGCCAAGCGCTCGAAGAAGGCTTTCTCCGCTCTCGATTGAGACCAGGAAGGGCCGGGATCTATTCGCGATGATTGCTCTGTCCCTATGGCTGGGATCGCATCTTGGACCACGGATTCGTACTGCCGGAGAGCTTCACGGCACTCGGCGCAAACAGCAAGGTGTTCCTGAAGCCGGTTCTGTTCTTCCTCGCTAAGCTGGCCTGAGGTCGAAACAGCACAGAGCTCCAAGAACTCGTCATGGGGTCCGCTTGGCAACAACGCACCCGCTCCTACGATGGCTAGAACCTTTTATCATACTGCTTCTTTGCCCGACAATTTGCCAGCAGAAATCTGCTTCCGCAACTTGTCCAGCCCTCGGTAATAGTGATTTCTAGCGTTCCCAACGGTCTGACCCAGTTTGGCAGCGATCTCCTCAAATGTGTACCCCTCAAAGAAGAAGAGGTGGAGAGTCTGTCGCTGGCTTTCCGAAAGTTCGGCGAACCAGCTTTGCAATGCCTCTCTTTGGTCAAGGACTCCATGCATCGCATCCCCAAACTGTCCAGAGTTTGTCAGCGGACCACCCAACTGATTCGCTGCCTGGTCCAGATCCACGTGAGTGTAGAAGTGGCGGGAGGTCAGGTAACGCCGGCGGGAGATAGCGCGGCGGTAGGTCATTTGGAGAATCCAGAACCGTGCCGGCCCCTTGGAACTGTCAAAGGTTCTGCAAAGGCGGTGAACCAACAAGAAGATGTCCTGAAGCAGGTCGTCCGCTTCGGACGTATCTTGCAGGACCCGATAAGCGACCCCACGAACGATGCGAGCGTAGCGGCGAAACAGGGGTGCAAGGGCTTCTTTGTCACCTTCGCAGATGTTCGCCATCAGTGCTTCGTCAGAAGTATCTGCCGCGGCGGGATTCCGCAGAGAAGGAATTCCAGTTTCGCTATTCTCCTTGGAGAGTCGAAGATTGGGAAGCCGTACTGAAGCTGACAGGCTCATGGCCGATTTTTCCGCCCGCCGTGCCGGGCTCCCGCTCACTCCTAGCTTCGGTCTCTTCCGATAACCTCTTTAGAGTTCATAATCAGTCATATATAACTCGATAGAGTTAGTTTTTCAAGAAAAATACATTCCATCGAGTGTGGTATAGGCGGCAATCCCACCCTATTGTTGGGATGTGGACCCCCTCCCAGACTATCGAGAACGATTTGCGAGCCGCCTGCGTCATCTCAGAGATGTCGCGGAACTCAGTCTTGAGAAAGCGAGCGAGCAAGGTGGCCTCTCAACTAATTTCTGGGGCAGCGTTGAGCGCATGGTTCAAGAACCGTGCCTTAATACCATTTTCGGCTTTGCCAAGGGGTTGGGAATCTCGGTGCGCACCCTGATGACATTCGAGGAAGAGAATGCACAGGACCAAGAACGCAAGGAACTAAACACCCTTCTGGACCTACTCACTCCCGAGCAATTGCACCTTTCGCTCCAAGTTTCGAGGCTGATCTACAACTACAAAGCCGCGTCACCTTCCCATTCCGAATCGCAGTTCTCGTAGCCGCAGTTCCTTGTGTGCGACAGTTCCAGCAACGCTTTCGAAGTGAACCAACCTGCTCCAATAAACACGATAAGAGTCTATTTACACCAATATTAAACTCAATAGATTGTTTTACATAGGCAAAGTGCCCGCTATGGTTGTGCAGGTGGCTCGTTGAAACATCGCACACTGTTTGCGCAACGGATCAGAAGGCTACGAAAGGCAGCAAAGCTCAGTCTTGAGGAAGCTGCCGAACGTGGCAGTATAACGGGCAACTTCTGGGGCGACGTGGAACGCGGGAAGAAAGTGCCGAGTCTCGATACGATAGTGGCGATGGCAAAGGGACTAGGGCTACAGCCGAGTACCCTCCTGCTCCTGGAGCGAGAAGAAGATCCGCGCGACATCCGAAAGCGCATCGACACTCTACTCACGACCTGCGCTCCTCAGCAACTTGAGTTGGTACACCGGATCATCAAAGTCGTCATTGAGCCGTAGTCGGCGCTTTTTAGAGGAAGGGCCCCGTACCTTGATGGCCAGCGATAGACTGGCATCGTCACCCGACGCGGTTAATCCGTAGCCTTCGGTGGGGTTGAAAAACAGGACTTGGTTCGCCCCAGCTACCCTCAATGAGTCAACTGGAAGCCGAGTTTCGATTTTGGAGCACGTTGGACACATAACGTGTCCCAAAACGCGCTCCAATTCTGCTCCAGAAACTTCACTCGCAAACAGTTCCTCGTCAGTCGCGGAGAACTGCAATAGCCTTGGCAAGGTGGGTTTCCAATCGGCATGCGGCTTCATGCAGTTCGCGCTCCGCAACAATATTGTAGCGATCGAACACGGACCGAGTTTTGTGTCCCGAGATCGCCATTGCAACACGCTCTGGAACACCTGCACGCACCATATTGCGAATGGCAGTACGCCTGAGATCATGAAATAGTTTTCCACGAATTCCCGCCCGGCTGGCTGCGCTCTTCCAAGCTCTCTCGAACTTGCGAATATCTTTTCCTTTGTTGAAGAATACGTGCTCACACTCCGGGAAATGCAAATCGCGAATTTGCTTTCTTGATTTCAGCGTCTCGAACAATTCGCTTGTCAGGGCGATGCTGCGGGGCTGATCGTTCTTGGTGGTACCTGGTTCAAGGTGGACCGTCCGCGAACCGAAATCGACCTGATGCCAACAGAGCCCGAGGATTTCGCCCTGGCGGGCACCCGTGTGGTATCCGAACATAAGCACGGGTTTGAGATAGCCCGGGAGTTCACGACGAAGCGCCAAAAATTCGTGATGCTCGAAAAAACCTTTCCTGACATTGTTCTCCCTGAGCATCGGAATGTAGGGTACGCGCGCAACTTTGGGCGGCGTCATTTTAGCCGCGAGATTGAACATGCGCTTTAGTGCTGCCAACTCGCGATTGATACTACCGTTGCTCGCGCCTTGATCCCTCCGTCTCGTCGTGTAGCCACGCACCTGCTCGGTGGTGATATCGACTACCCGTGCTCTCGCGAAGAAGGCTGCAAGATGCAGTTCGATCCGTCGCTTTGCCCAAACAAACGACTTCCTGTTGTTGGCCTGATAGTCATTGAGCAAATCCTGGGCCAGCTCCTCGAAGCGAACGCGATCAGTATTGCGGCCCAAATGAGATCCGATAGAGACCTCTCCCTCTCGCTGCTTGAGCAGTCGTTTTGCAGCGTAGAGGGTTGAGGACTTGCTGCTTTCGCGGAAGGCCTTGCCGTTCCAGTAGT
Organism: uncultured Acidobacteriaceae bacterium; assembly: GCA_937879855.1. Taxonomy (GTDB): domain Bacteria; phylum Acidobacteriota; class Terriglobia; order Terriglobales; family Acidobacteriaceae; genus Sulfotelmatobacter. The sequence goes on from CALFMO010000068.1 coordinate 214,774, forward strand.
ATTTGATCCACCAGATACGGCCCCTTCGGAACAGACTTCCCATAGTTCCTCCCGGTCAGCCAGTGGTGTGGAGATTTGCCGCGCGTCCGCTCAAACTTGTGGTCACCAATCGTGGTGCGAGCCGTGGCTAAACTTCCGGCTGCCGGCGTAGCTCGCCGATCACTTGTGACTCTTGTAATGTGAGTGAACTACCCGAAGAGCGTCTGACTGCACAATTCAACGATGACTCGGTGCTGGAATTGACTCCCGATCTTGTTGGTCCTTCGATCACGAGGAACGCGGGAATCATCGGTGAGGGTGTCGAACTCAGCTTAGAGCACCTTGGTGACATGAGACGGTCCACCTTGCTCTTTCACGTCTCCAAGCGATTGCTTTACGCGAAGTGGCGTGATCCTGGGGAAGAACCCAAGCTCCACCTCTTTGGCCAACTTAAACGGATCACCAAGGAATGGCTCGACACTTGCCTTGTTTGCAAGGGCGGCACTTTCCCGGCGCAGCTCATGTATCAGGAATTGGCGGACATGGCTTGTGAACGCATCACGGCAGCGATAGTTCGTGACACGATCGGGAAATCGCCGATCAAGACGATCCCAGACCCTTACAATCCAATGGGTTCTACGAGCTACGTGAAGTTCACCACTTCTAGGGCCGATCGTTGGGAGACAGACGCGCGTCGTTGCCACATCAACTGGGTGATTCTCGATAGCGACTGGGAAGCTGAATTCTGCCGCGTGGCCGAATCACACCCTCGGGTAAAAGCGTACGTGAAGAACCATAATTTGGGTCTCGAAGTGCCGTATCGCTTTGGTTCCGAAAACCGCAAGTACCGGCCTGACTTCATCGTGCTGGTAAGCGACGGGCACGGCGAGGATGACCTGCTGCACTTGATTGTGGAGATCAAGGGCTACCGGCGTGAGGACGCAAAAGAGAAGAAAGCGACCATGGAAACATACTGGGTGCCGGGCGTGAACAACAGCGGCAAATATGGACGTTGGGCGTTCGAGGAATTCACTGAGGTTTACCAGATCGAGTCTGACTTTGCCGCCAAGGTTGAAGCGGAATTCAACAAGATGATCGAGTCGGTAACTATGTCGCAGATAGCCTAAATATTATGGCAAAGAACGGATCAAAACAGAAAGAAAAGAAGAAAGTTGAAACGCTCACGCATGACAAGGCAAAGCGTAGGAACATTCCTACTGCTGAGTTCCAGTCAGTGATGCGGGTGGATGAGCAAAGCCCGATTCGAGTGGCTTACGAGCGTCGGAACCGTGACTTGGACCCACAATTGGTGTGGCGAGGTAAGGATGAACAGGATTGGTCCGATCTCGTTGTCCACGCTCCGCCGTTATACATCCAAGAGAAGGTTCAATCCAAAGTATTGATAGACGAATTGCGCCGCCGTAGCGAGGTGAATTCTAAAGAAGCCGAGGCGCAGATCGATCTATTTGCAGACTTTAACGGTCTTCCGAGCGAGGCTGCCAAGACTGAGTTCTATCAGCATGATGCTCACTGGAGCAATCGCATGATCCTGGGCGATAGCCTGCAAGTAATGGCTTCGCTCGCGGAGCGCGAAGGGCTGCGTGGTCAGGTACAGTGCATCTACATCGATCCGCCTTACGGGATCAAATTCAACTCGAACTTTCAGTGGAGTACAACAAGCCGAGACGTCAAGGACGGCAATCTCGAACACATCTCGCGCGAGCCGGAACAGGTAAAGGCCTTTCGTGACACATGGCGTGACGGAATCCACTCGTATTTGACGTATCTGCGCGATCGGCTCACGGTAGCGCGTGATCTGCTGAACGAGAGTGGTGCAATATTTGTACAAATCGGGGACGAAAATGTGCACCGAGTCCGAGCTGTCATGGACGACATCTTCGGCGACGCTAATTTCGTTGCATTGATCACGGTCGAAAAAACTAGCGCGCAAACCAGCGAATTCCTTTCGCTGAGCACTGATTACGTTCTCGCCTACGCAAAATCAAGACCACAACTCAAGTTTCGCTCGCTCTTCGGCGACAAATTACCAACAGAGTCTGTCATGAGCGAATATTCAAATTTTGAAGATGAACGACTCAGCCGCACTTCAATCCAGCAGGTCAATAGCGCATCTGACTGGTCAGCGTTCGAGTCGCAATTTAAGGTATTTTCGAAAGACACGACCACCTCTAGCAGACCACCAGGCTCGTTCCCCGTTTCATTTCGGGGGAATCAATATACACCCGGAAATGGGTATTGGAAGACAGGCGAGCTGGGTTTTTCGAGACTGATCAAGGCGAATCGCCTGGAGCCTCGCGGTACGTCGCTTCGTTATGTGCGTTTCTTTCGGGATTATCCTGTGTCGCCGCTCCACAATATTTGGCGTGATGTGCGCTTTTCTAGCCGGCGTGAGGAAAAAGTATACGTCGTGCAATCCTCCGTCACACTTGTTCAACGATGCTTGTTGATGGCTACCGACCCTGGCGACCTTGTACTCGATCCCACCTGTGGAGCTGGTACGACTGCCTACGCTGCTGAACAATGGGGGCGTCGTTGGATCACGATTGACACCTCGCGCGTCGCGCTGGCTCTCGCTCGCGCTCGAATCATGGGTGCTCGATACATCTACTACGTACTCGCTGACAGTCGCGATGGTCAGCTCAAAGAAGCCGAGATTACTAAAACCGCCCCATTCGATTCTCCAACCCACGGCAATGTTCGACAAGGCTTCGTTTACGAGCGAGTGCCACATATTACGCTCAAGTCCATCGCGAATAACGCGGAACTCGACGTGATTTGGGACCAATACCAGACATTGCTTGAACCTCTTAGAAAGAGGCTCAACGCGGCCCTCAAGGTTGACTGGGAGGAGTGGCAGATTCCCGGCGACGCCGATGCGAAATGGAAAGAAGAGGCCAAGGAGACTCATGCCGAATGGTGGAAACAGCGAATCGCTCGGCAGAAAGAGATTGACGCCTCGATTGTTGCCAAGGCGGAGTTCGAATACCTCTACGACAAGCCTTACGAGAACAATAAGAAAGTCCGAGTGGCCGGACCGTTTACCGTAGAGAGCCTCTCGCCGCACCGGGTGATCTCGTTAGACGAAGACGGTGAATGGATTGACGGTCAGCGGAAGTCGGCGAGTGGGCGTGAAGATGACGCTGGCTTTGTCCAGATGATTCTGGAGAACCTCAAGACCGCAGGAGTTCAACAAGCACACAAGGAAGACAAGATTTCGTTCTCGTCGATTGCGCCGTGGCCGGGATACTTCGTGTGCGCTGAGGGAAAGTATTTCGAAGGTGCCGGCAAATCAGAGAAACGGGCTGCGATCTTCGTTGGCCCTGAGTTTGGAACAGTTTCGCGGCCTGACTTGGTTGCAGCCGCCCGCGAAGCGGGTGACGCGGCTTTTGACGTGCTGATCACTTGCGCCTTCAACTATGACGCTCACTCCGCGGAATTCAATAAGCTTGGCCGGATTCCAGTGCTGAAAGCGCGGATGAATGCCGACCTGCACATGGCGGATGACTTGAAGAATACCGGCAAGGGCAACCTCTTCGTGATCTTTGGAGAGCCGGACATCGACATCCTCAAAGCAAAGGACGGGCAAGTCCAGGTCAAAGTCAACGGCGTGGACGTATTCCACCCCAACACGGGCGAAGTTCGCAGCGACGGCGCGGATGGGATCGCGTGCTGGTTCGTCGACACGGACTACAACGAAGAAAGCTTCTTCGTTCGCCACGCGTATTTTCTTGGCGCGAGTGATCCCTATAAGTCCCTCAAGACAACGCTGAAGGCCGAGATCAATGAAGAAGCTTGGGCCACACTGCATAGCGATATATCGCGCCCGTTCGATAAGCCCGACTCTGGGCGAATCGCGGTGAAAGTCATTAACCATCTTGGCGACGAAGTGATGAAGGTATTTCGAGTGAACTGATGGAATTTCGCATTTCGGACACGTTCACCGACAGCCTTGCTAGGCTGACAGGCGAGGAGCAGAAGGTAGTCAAGACTGCGGCCTTTGATCTCCAGCTGAATCCAAGTCAACCGAGTTTGCAATTCCACAAACTAGCGAAAGCGAAAGACCCGAACTTCTGGTCCATTCGCGTAAGTCGGGATGTTCGGCTGATTGTGCACAAGACAGGAACCAGTCTGTTGTTGTGCTACGTAAATCATCACGACGAGGCGTACCAATGGGCGGAACGCCGCAAAGTTGAGACTCATCCGAAGACAGGCGCAGCACAGCTCGTCGAGATTCGGGAAAGAGTCCAAGAAATAGCCATCCCAAAGTACGTCGAAGTGGAGTCCAAGCCTAAAGCAAAGCCTCCTTTATACTCCGCATTGTCAGATGACCAATTGCTTGCCTTCGGCGTGCCGCGGGAATGGCTGGGCGACGCGCGAAACGCCAACGAGGACACGATCCTCGACCTAGCTGGGCACCTTCCTTCTGAGGCTGCAGAAGCGTTACTCAATCTGGCTACTGGCGTCACGCCCCACCCCCTGGTTCAAGTTTCAGCAAGCGTTCACGCGTATGCCCCGAGTGCACGCTTAGACACCGTCGCGAAAGTGTCAGAGCCTACTCCTGGTGCGTTCAATCATCCCGATGCGCAGCGCAGGTTCCGAACGATCAGTAGCCAGGAAGAGCTTGAGCGGGCGTTCGAATATCCGTGGGAAAAATGGACAATTTTTCTTCATCCCGCGCAGCGTCAGTTGGTTGAACGTGACTATAGCGGCCCGGCCCGCATTTCGGGTTCGGCAGGCACAGGAAAGACAATTGTGGCTCTACATCGCGCCGTTCATCTGGCTCGCGCCAACCCGGAGACTCGGTTGCTGCTCACAACGTTCTCGGAGACGTTGGCGAACGCTCTTCGGTCAAAGCTTAGGCTATTAATCAGCAACGAGCCGCGCCTAGGGGAGCGTATTGAAGTGCACGCCATGAACTCGATAGGCAGGCGATTGCACGAAGTCAATCTAGGTAAGCTTCGGATCGCCAGTCGCGAAACGATTCGCCAGATTATCCAAGATGCCTCCAATGCCGCACAGGGGAACCGCTTCTCACTCCATTTCCTGATCACGGAATGGGAGCAGGTCGTCGATGGATGGCAGTTGGACACTTGGGAGGCTTATCGCGACGTGTCGCGGCTAGGGCGCAAGACCCGCCTCAAGGAACCCCAACGAGCATTGCTTTGGTCGATTTTTGAGGATGTGAGGTCCAGACTTCGCTCCAAAGAGATCATCACGTATTCCGGGATGTTCAATCGGCTTGCATCCCACTTCGAGGGTAGTGCGCGTTCACCATTCGACTTTGTAGTTGTCGATGAGGCTCAGGACGTAAGTATTGCGCAGCTCAGATTCCTGGCTGCGTTGGGTGCCGGCCGCCCAAACAAACTCTTTTTCGCTGGGGACCTTGGACAGCGGATATTCCAGCAGCCGTTCTCATGGAGGGCTCTGGGGGTCGATGTTCGCGGTCGCTCAACAACGTTGAGAATCAACTATCGGACATCACACCAGATAAGGATACAAGCTGACCGACTGCTGGGCCCGGAAGTGTCGGACGTCGACGGCAATGTCGAGGACCGTAGGGTAACGGTTTCTCTGTTCAACGGTCCGCTCCCGACCATCAAGATTCTGAATACCGTGGCGGAAGAAACCAGAATCGTCGGCGAATGGCTGAAAGCACGAACGAGTGAAGGCGTTCAGCCGCATGAAGTAGCAGTTTTTGTTCGATCCTCAGCTGAACTCGACAGGGCGAAAGCGGCTGCGAAACATGCTGAGCTTTCTTTGAAGGTGCTTGACGACAATGTGGAGACAGCGATTGGGAAGATTTCGATCGGCACCATGCATTTAGCAAAAGGCTTGGAATTTCGAGCTGTCGCGGTGATGGCTTGTGACGATGAAGTAATTCCATTGCAGGAGCGGATCGAGACAGTCGTGGATGATGCAGATCTAGAAGACGTTTACAACACCGAACGACAACTGCTTTACGTTGCCTGTACGCGACCACGAGACTATCTATTGGTGACCAGCGTTGCTCCAGCATCGGAATTTCTGGATGACATGCTGAAGTGAGGTTAGCTTTGTCGGAGGGAATGTTCAAGGCTGAGACTCTCTCCCTTGGTCTGCGATCATGCACACTTTCGGCAACTTGCAAGACCGTAGGAAACTGAACTGTCGATCACTTCGAGAAAAAGAAAGAAACTGATCGGCCCTTAGTCTATTCTGGTCGAGCCTTTTTCTTCATTGCACCAGAAATGCGTTGCTCGAATGTTGTCCGGATGATCATCTCTCCAGCCTCCGCCCATTCCTTTGGGATTCTTATGGTCTGGAACGATGTCGTTGTAGTCGGTAAACTCTTCGTGGCAGATCGCGCATATTCCGGCCTGTTGCCGCACCTTGCGGTTCAGCAGTTTTCGCATCTCTGCCGGTGATCGCAGCTCCCGATATCCTCGCGGGTGGTGGGGATCCTCCACACGCTGAACTCCGAGTTTTATGAGCCGGGGCTTGGGAAGGGTCTCCCGGCCGCAGCAGGAAAGCGATTTGTGTACGGGGCAGTATTCATTGCGGCGGAGCCTCATATGGCTTCCTCCTTCTAGATGCAGGAACTTCTTCACCTTGGTAGTGAGAGACTGGATCTGGGATCACCGCGGGTTTGTGGTTGGAACGACGTCCGACGTTTGGCGGTCACTCTTCTTGGGTTCGATACAATGGTCAGTCTCTTTTTCGGCCCGAGAAGAACCGGAAGGAAGCAGCGTGTTCTGCGGAACTTAGGCCTCAGTGTGCGCTCTACCTGCGAGTCCGCCGAATAATGAGTTCACGAACCTAACAAGGCCATGCCACCAGCGCTCAGTGCAGACCGACCTCGCATTTTCAGAATCACGCACCGCGACAATGTGCCATGGATTCTGAAGCATGGATTGCACGCGCCCACAGGTAGGGTGTTGGATCCCAATTTTCGGAACATTGGAAATCTCGATCTGATCGACAAGCGCGCACACCGTGTTGTCAGAGTTGGTCCAGACGGGACTCTCGGCGATTATGTGCCATTTTATTTCACGCCATTTTCGATCATGATGTTCAACATCCATACCGGCTACAATGTGCGGCAGGTGCCAAACGAAGAGATCGTGATCCTAGTGTCCTCGCTGCACAGAGTCGCTGAGCTTGGGATTCCGTTCGTTTTCACGGACCAGCACGCTTACCCGCTCATGGCGAGCTATTTCACCGATGTGAACGACTTGGACAAGGTCGACTGGGACCTTCTGAACCGCAAGGATTTCAAGCATGATCCGGACGACCCTGGAAAGAAGGAGCGCTATCAGGCCGAGGCGCTGGTCTGGAAGCATCTGCCGGTAGAGGCTCTACTTGGAATCTGTTCGTATACGTCCGCGGTCGATGAGGGTATCCAGGCAGAACTTGCGAAATGTAACCTGAAAATGCAGACTACTGTTCAGAGGAACTGGTACTTTTGATCATGCGATTTGTTCAAGGCAATCTCCTCGAATCCCACGTCGAGGCGCTCGTGAATACGGTCAATACCGTCGGCGTCATGGGCAAGGGCATCGCCTTGATGTTCAAAGAGGCATTCCCAGCCAATTTCCTTGCTTATGAGGACGCCTGCAAGCGCAAGGACGTCAGAATTGGCCGCATGTTTGTGACGGAAAACCGCACCTTCGAAGGCCCACACTGGATCATCAATTTCCCAACCAAAAAGCATTGGCGGCAACCCTCCAAGCTCGAATGGATTGTCGAAGGCTTGAAGGATCTGCGGCGTGTAATTCAGGAACACCAGATTCGTTCGATCGCCCTGCCTCCACTCGGCTCTGGCAACGGCGGACTTGATTGGGGCGATGTGCGAGCGGAAATTCAGAGGATTCTCGGCGATCTTGAAGGTGTTGAGATTGAGGTCTACGAACCGACTGCAAAATATCAGAATGTCGCGAAACGCACGGGCGTGGAGGAGCTTACGCCGGCGCGAGTGCTCATTGCGGAGATGATACGGCGCTATTGGGTGCTCGGAATTGAGTGCACCTACCTTGAAGTGCAAAAACTGGGGTGGTTTCTTGAACGGACAATTCATTCATTGGGTATCGAGGACCCTTTGAAGCTTCACTTCAAAGCGGACAAATATGGCCCCTACTCGGACCGGCTTCGTCATTTGCTCAATGCACTCGACGGAACTTATCTCCACTGCGACAAGCGATTGAGCGACGCAGGTCCGGCCGACACGATCTGGTTCGATGAAGACCGCCGGAAATATGTCGACCTGTTCCTTAAACAGGACTCGTCGGAAGCGCTCAATCGGGTGCTCGATTCGACCACAAAGCGCATCGACGGCTTTGAGTCGCCTTTGGGTATGGAGCTTTTGGCTACGGTTGACTGGTTGATTGAACGAGAGCATGCGGAACCAACGATTTCGGGTATTCGTTCCGGCCTTCGACAATGGCCCGCAGGACAGGCATCTGCCGAGCGGAAGCTTCGCCTTTTTGATGACCGTTTGCTAAAGATTGCGCTTGATCGACTGGTAGTCAAAGTTGGCTTCGGCACTTCGACCTCGTCGATCAATCGCCCCTCCTAGTTCTCCGCGCGATTGAAAGGATTTATTTGGATATCAGAATTGCTCGCTTCACGTATTAGAGATTCTTCTTCCAGAAAGAAGCTTTAAGAGAACCGAGCGAATCGCTTCCGGTTGGTGCTCGCCGGCACTGCCGGCCAGAGTGTACATTCGTTCGAACTCGCGAGGTCCCTCAACCTTCATCTCCCAGTCATCGCTGGCGCGAGAACCAATGATCGAGATCCGCCAGTCGCCTCGCTCTTCACAAAGTGCGTGTTCGATCAACGCAATAATCTCGGACCGGTTGGCGAGATCACCCGTGTTCTGCATTTCGACGACGACTGCCATGGTGGCTATTGTAGCGAGGGCACGGGCATCGTTTGGGGCAGCCCCATCTGGCCAGCGTTCTAGTCGTGCATTTGGAAAAGGTCAGGTTGCGCTGCCGTGTCTTCGGAATCCTGGAAATTGCTCAAGCCGACGCCGACTAGCCGATAACGTTGCTGCGGACCAAGTTCCACTCGTTCTCGTAATTTCAGGGCGATGCCCGTCAATTCTTCGCAGGAGGAGGGGGGAGAGCCTGGGGTGTGGCTGCGGGTAAGTAGTTTGAACTCGCTGGTCTTGAGTTTCAGAACTACCGTGCGTGCCATGCGCGGTTCTTTGCGCGAGGCGGCCCAGAGCTTCTCTGCCAGCCGTCGGATCATGGGCTCGGTTTCCGTCAGCAGGACATCTTGCTCAAAAGTGTCCTCAACGGAGATCGACTGTGTAGGCCGGTCCGGCACGACTTCGCTGTCGTCGATACCGCGGGCGAGGTCGTGCAGGCGCAGTCCATAGCGGCCGAACTGACGTTCGAGCACGGGCAAATCCAGCCTTCGCAAGTCCTCTACAGTCTTTGTGCCAAGGCTCGCTAGCTTCTCTCCCGTAACTTTGCCGACTCCAGGCAGGCGTCCAACCGCCAGGGGCAGCAGAAATGTGTCGATCTCCTCCGGCTGAATGACAAACAACCCATCCGGCTTGCGCCAGTCAGAGGCGAGTTTCGCTAGGAACTTGTTGGCCGCCACGCCCGCAGATGCCGTCAGATTCAATTCCTTGCGAATGTGCTCACGAATGGTGCGCGCCACCAGCGTGGCGGTCGGCAAGCCCATCCTGTTCTCGGTGACATCGAGATAGGCTTCGTCAAGCGACAATGGCTCGATCAAATCTGTGTGACGCTTGAAGATTTCCCGGACGCTGTTCGAAACCGCCCGGTAGCGTGTGAAATCAGGAGCGACGAAGATCGCACCGGGACATAAGCGCTCCGCCTGCATGGCTGGCATGGCGGAATGAACTCCGAAAGCTCTGGCCTCGTAGGAAGCGGCACAAACGACAGAACGTTTGCTCTGCCAGGCAACGATCACGGGCTTGCCACGCAGTTGCGCATCATCCCGCTGCTCGACCGAAGCATAGAACGCGTGCATGTCGACATGGATGATTTTTCGCACAATGACTGGCAACACAACGATTCAGCCGAGCGCCTTGCTGCGGAGCCTGTGACGCTCTGGAAACGCCAGCACACTCTCGCGTGGTGTCATTTCCAATATCTCCGGGGTGGTCAAGATTGCGCGGCCCTTGGGAAGACTGCCGCCGAACATGTGAGCGATGTTAAACAGCGATCGGCTGCCGCAGACCAGGCATGTGTCGGTTGGGCTGTCGCTGACAACATCACATTCAGCACATAAAACAGCATTTTGCAGCGCGACCGCATTGAGAACCCGTCCCTTCTCGGGAACGCTTTCAATACCCAAACCCTTCATCACAGAACCTCACCCAGGACTTTAGTCAATTCTACCGACGTGCTGTCTGATGGCTAGCAACTTCCTCGACACGTCACATTTTCAATTCCATTGCTCCGCTATTCATCTCGGGTCCGCCTCATGTGCTTATTTCATCCGGGCGGAGCGGGTTTCCCGTAGAACTGCACCCGTCCATCCACGACGACCGCAATGTAGCGCCCTGCGCTTAGAAACTGCATAACTTTCTTTCCCTCGCGTGCCAGTCGCGCCCAGCGAGAAGTAGTTTTGGGATTTTGCTCGAGGCCACGCAGTTCGTGGTCCTCGAACTGAAAATCGACTTCGCGCAGTCGCGACCGGCTCGTCCGCCGCACGGGAAAGCTCTTGCCACCGACGGTGACGGTCCTGGCCTCCTCTACCAGGGCTTGGCGCCAAACCGAAATCAGAATCTCCTCTAAGGTCGCGGCCATCGTTTATCATTATCACCGGCGGAATTCGCGAACGCGCCGTCGATCCTTCTCATAATTCGCTCGGCCCATTGCACCGCGGAGCCAACCAGCGATTCCGTGCGCGGACTCGGCCGGCTATCGTGCAGGTCTTCCGTCGTTTTTAGATGACGCGCGACGAGGATACCGGCGATGATTCCCAACACGCGTTTTCTGCCCTCTTCCATTCGGTTCACTCTCCCGAAGGCTCCGCCGCCAAAACATCCAACAGCGGCCGCCCGCTTTTTCGTTCCAGGCGAACCAGTCGATGCTCGAATCGTTCCCTGATCTCGCGATATGCACCTGGGGTGATTGCGCCAGTGTGGTTTGCCCGGCGGAGTTCATCGAGCGCCTGGCGAACAACTTCCCGAGCCTGATGTGGGTCGCGGGCCTTGTGTTCGTGATAAATCGCCAGCTGCTCGTAAGCCTCATAGCCTTGACGTGAATTTCCTGACGCGTTTCTCCAAAGTTCGCAGGCCACAGCGAAATCGCCATCGCGTTTCGCGAGCCGGGCAAGCGAGCGTCGAGCGGCGCGGTCGGTCTCCATGGGCAGGACGGACGCAATCGACCTTTCGTAGAGCTTCCGCGCGCGAGTAGCATCTCCGCGCCGTTCGCAGATTCGGGACACTCCAAACAGCTCAAGCCCATCCTGTCCCAGTGTTTCAGCGTCGCTCAGTAGCGAAAGAATCCGGCTGGAGAGCCCGGCGAGGCCGCGGAGATCCATCTGGTTATGATGGAAAACCGGAATAAGCCGCTCGGGTGGGGCCCCGCGTACAAAATCAAGATAAATTCGCGGGATCAGATCCGACATCAGATCTGCCCCTCGATCCCATCCCAGCACGTGCCGTTCAAGCTGTGATAACCGGACTGACCCCAGCCGCAGCCGCCATAGATTTCGCGCTGGATGAAGGAAATCGAGATGGGCCCGTGGCGTGGGGGGAGGAATCTTCCGGCTCATGCGATAGCGGGTTTCGAGCAACGGCCAGTCGAACGATTTGCCATTGAATGTGACCAGCACCCGGCGCTCGGCGAGCCGCTCCGCTAGCGCGGACAGCAACGAGCACTCCTCGCTGAAGTCACGCATGAAGAATTGTTCGACTTCGAGTCCGCCACCCTCCCACCACGCGATGCCGACGAGAAATGCGTAGGTGCCGCTCCCGCCCGCCAGTCCCGTGGTTTCCGTGTCAAGAAATATCCATTGCTCGGGATCCGCAACCTCCTTCGGTACGTCGGGCATGAGCAGCTGTAAGGCCCGCAAATCCGGCGCAAATCGCGCCGGTTCGCCGAACCAGCAATGCAAGGAGAGATGGTCGCCGTATTGATTTGTCTTGGCCGAGGCACCGAGAATCTGCGCGAGCCTGTCTGGTTGATCCGGGAGTGCGAGTGCCACCTGCGATGGTTCGGCGTGAATGTGAGGAATTGCTGGCTGCCATTGGAGTCCCGATGGAGTGGGAGATGGAGGGGGAAGAGACGGAGGGCGAAGCGCCTTCAGCCGTCGAAATTGGTCCTGCATCACTTGGGTCACCTTTGCCTCGAATCCATGTCCTCGAATCCCTTGCGCGAGTTCATGCGCACAATCGTCCGAGGATCGCAAGTGCGACGTTCTTTGTTCTTTCGCTCCGGTCCCCGGCCGGCCCGACACACGAAGGGCATCCGTTATCGCACGGGCAAGCGCTGATGAGTTCGCTGGTGCGTTCCAGCAGCAGGTTCGAAATCCGGTAGAGCGGCTCGCTGAATCCGATCCCGCCGGGATACGCGTCGTAGAGATAAAGGTTGGGTTCAAAGAACTCCGTTATGTCGGATGTGCGCGGTGCGGCGAAGTCCTCCCAGTTGATCTCGGAAGCTGCGCTGGGCGGACGCTCCCCCACCGCAGTACCAAGATCTCGCCGGTCGCACATTAGCAGGAGCGTAGCCATGGATCCCAAGGCATAAAGCAGCCCAAAGATGCCGCTCTGGCGCTCGGAAAGCGTGAAGGGCAATTCCACTAACAAACTGTGCCCGAGCGTCAGCCAGAATGCGGTCGTGTGCATCTCGTTCTCCGGCAATTCAAGCTTCCCGGAGCCGACGTTCTCGTTGGTGAAGAACTTGATTTTCTTGAAACCGATGACCTGCGAGCGCACCAGCACGTCACCGTGGGCCCGCGCTGCAGGACCATGAATGCTCTGCTCTTCCGCGATTTCAAGGACTCGTACCTGGGTGTACCGGATGGCATCGGTGTAGTAGTCCACGTTTACCCGTTTCACATAAGCCTTTCGCTTGTCGAAATCCAGCCGTTCCACGTGGTATTGCTGACCCTGGTGGATGTAGATCGCTTTCGGGTGAACGGTTGTGAGCGCGGAAGAGAAGTCGACCTCTCCGATCGCCTCGGGCCCGCCGTTCTCTTCGCCCGTCGTGTTGATAATCACAAAATTATCGGAGGTCACCGATCGCAGGCTGATCGTATCCGCGGGATAAGCCTCCTGCACCCAGTGCCAGTTGCCACCGCTCTTGTGAATGAACCCCGCCTCGCCAAGCTGTTCGCAGAGTGCGGCCAGATCGACGTTGCCGAATCGCTCTTCGGGCGAGAGAGGCAGTTCGAACGCGGCACATTTCAAGTGGTTCACAAGAATTTCGAGGTTGTCTGGCTGAATGTGGGCGTGCTCGGGGGAACTGCCGAAGAAGTAGTCGGGATGCTGCACGATGAATTGGTCGAGCGGCGCCGACGAGGCAACGAAGATCGCGCAGGAACTCCCGCTGCGACGCCCCGCGCGTCCTGCGCGCTGCCAGGTTGACGCGATCGATCCTGGATAACCTGCCATGACGCAAGCGTCGAGAGAACCAATATCGATGCCAAGTTCGAGAGCTGTGGTCGTGACAACTCCCAGGATCCGGCCGTCGCGCAGCCCGCGTTCAATCTCGCGCCGTTCCCCCGGAAGATACCCTCCACGATAGCCGCGGATTGGTTCTGCTTGGCCTGGCTTCGAGGGGTTCGCCTGCTGCAAGTAGGTGAGCAGCACCTCGGTGTGCAATCGGCTGTTGGCGAAGATGATCGTCTGCAGCTTGCGGGCAAGTAGTTCCTTGGCTACGCGTGTGCTCTCATTGATATAGCTTCGCCGAATGCCGAGGTTCCGGTTGACCATCGGTGGGTTGTAGAAAACGAAAAGCTTCTCCCCGGCCGGCGCGCCGTTCTCTTCGACCACTTCTACTTCCTGTTCGACGAGTTGCGAGGCCAGTTCGCCGGGATTTGCGATCGTGGCGGAACAACAAATGAACTGCGGATTGGAACCATAGAACCGAGCGACCCGTCTCAAGCGCCGTAGTACATTCGCCAGATGGCTTCCGAACACTCCGCGATAGGTGTGCAATTCATCGATCACGATGTAACGCAAGTTCTCAAACAACCGCATCCACTTGGTGTGGTGCGGCAGGATTCCGGTGTGCAACATGTCCGGATTCGTCAAGACCACATGTCCACGCTCCCGGATCGCTTTGCGGGCGTCGCTGGGCGTATCGCCGTCGTAGGTGAACACTCCGAAGCGATCATCCAATCGCTTGGAAAGGTCGTGCAATTCGGCGAGTTGGTCTTGGGCCAGTGCTTTGGTCGGAAATAGGTAAAGAGCGCGAGTATCCGGATTCTCGAGCACCGCGTTCAATACCGGCAGGTTGTAGCATAGGGTTTTGCCCGACGCCGTCGGCGTAACCACAACGACGTTTTTTCCATCGTGAACCAGTTCGGCTGTGAGCGCCTGGTGTGAGTACAGATGTTGAATTCCCTTCGCCCGGTACGCCCCAGACAAGGCACTTGTCACCCAACCTGGGATAGGCCGAAACTTGGCCTCTCGGGCAGGAATCTGTCGCACAGCGGTCAGGACTGCGTCTTTGCGGTAGCGGGCAACGAGTGTCCCCAGAATTTCCTGAATGGTATCAAGAGCTGCGACGGATCGTGGGGCTAGGGACTCGGAGAAGGTCATGCGGCGCTCCCGGCATATTCGCCTTTTGTTCGCCAACCAGCCTAGCACTTCATGTCGGAGCAGCGCAATGTCCGAGAGAGATCGCATAATTAATGGCAGGGGAGAGCTAGCGGGCGGACACTCAAAGTGGGGAGGTAAACGGGCTGCGATTCCTTGTTGCAAGGACGCATTAATAAGGACGGACTAGAAGTCTGGGACGCTAGAGAGCACCGGTTTGAGGTCCATCACCGGCATGCCGTCGAAGGCCTCGATGGGAGTCCGTTGACCGGTTCAAAGATTCCGCCGGGTTTTCTGCTTCGATGCCGAGGCCCTGCGTGCTCCCGGCACCTTGCCGATCCGAGCATCACCCGCAAGGACCAGATCGCAGGCGCGCTGTGCCACTGCTTCAAAATCCGCTGCATCGGCTGGAAGGACCTGCCAGCCCGTAACTGGCTTTCCGAGTACGTGAATCGATCGCATGTTCGGGAACTCGCGGCGCAGGCTATCGTGATGATCCCTGGTCGTAGCGAGCCACACGCCATTGTCCGATGTGTTCGTGGGCTTATCCCGCAGGATCAGCACGATCTTGTCCTTAACGTAAACTGCGAGACATCCGAACATGGGCCGAGTATAGGGCGATAGGGGAGCGAGTGCCTCGAGCACGAATGGATGGGGAACCGGCTTGCGCTGCTTGAGTGGCAAGCTGTCATCCACCGGAAGAGACAGCGGATTGCGATGAGACTTCGCCATACTTCTTGGACGTTTCAGGGCCATACTGGTCGGAAATAAATCGACGACGAAGCTCCGGCAAGATAAGCTCTCGCTTCATATTTCATGAAAATAGACCAGACTGAATCTGGGCAAGCTCCACGGGCTCCGAGCACTCTGCATCGTCATTCGCCACATGGTTGACCCGACTGCTCACTGGATAACACCTCATCAACCGGGCGTCGCAGGGCTTCAGCAGTTCGGACGCTGCAGCCACGTCCCTCATCCCCGGATCGAGCCATAGCTCGTAGTTGTCTGGCTCAAGAATAACTGGCATGCGGTTATGGACGGCTGAGGTCAAGGCATTCGGGGTCGTGGTCAGGATCGAGCAGGTTTCGACCGCGTTGCCGCTTAGGCCCTTCCAGTGATCCCATATCCCGGCGAACGCGAACAACCCGCCTTCATTGACTTCAAAACAGTACGGTTGCTTGGCGTTCCCCGTCCTCTGCCATTCGTAAAAAGCGTCGGCAGGAATCAGGCACCTGCGGAATTTCAACGCATCGCGGAATGCGGGCTTCGTGCCCGCGGTTTCCGATCTTGCGTTGATCATTTTCGCAGCACCAGATGAGTCTTTCGCCCACGACGGAATCAATCCCCAGCGGAACAGCGACATTTCACGGACGGGTTCCTTGGGATTCTGGCGGATGACGGGAACAGGCTGTGTGGGGGCAATGTTGTAGCGCGGAATCCAGTCTTCTTCCCCCGAGGCGCTGTCGAAGTGCTCCTCGATCAGTTGCTTCCTTCGCGACAGTCGGTAGCGCCCGCACATGAAGGAGATTATGGCAGATCGGGTGGCTAGCTTACACCTAGTGAGGAAACTCGCCGCCCTTCTTCGTTCTCTAAAACTGTTCCACCAACGTCAAACCATCCTGAGCGGACGTCCCGCTCCAGTTGTAGGCTGATGCATCTGCGCCCAGATGTGCTTCACCTGGTGGTCCCAGCCTTATGTTGCAGGGAAACTTGACCACGCCGTACCACCCGCCTACTATCTGCCAGAGGCAGGCACGATGCGCTAGCCGTGTAAAGTACGGGGCACAAGCCTGTCAGTTGTGTAGCGAGAGCTCCCATGCGTGGCATTTCCATGGAGCCGGCCGAACGACTCCGCCGTGCCCTCTTTCCCGCGAAGGGTAAGCAGTTCGGCTGGCGCGTGGCTTCCGTCACCGTAAGCCTCATCTCGGTCGCCCTCATCGCGCTGACCCTTGGGTACCGACTCCGCGGAGCCGAACTGCCTGCCGTGCTCCTCCTCGCCCTGCTTGCGGCCTTCGCAACCGTTGTGCTGCTCCTCTCCAAGTTTCTGTTTTGGGCCCAGAAAGAAGAGGGTCAGATTACGGGTGCATTAAACACAAGCGAGCGCGAATTCCAATCAGTCTTTGAGAATGCGCTGGATGCCATTCTGATCCTTGATGACCAGGCGATCTGTCGCGAGGCCAACCCCGCAGCCGAGCAACTCTTCGGAATTCTTCGCCCGCAACTGATCGGCGAACCCATCGCCCGGTTTTACAAGAATTCCGACCAATTCCAGGAAGGCTGGCAGCGTCTCCTCGCCCAGAAGTTCCAGCAGAGCGATGCCGAGCTCCTGAAGAATGATCAATCGTCGGTTTTCGTGGAGTTCACGGCCAAGGCGGATTGCTTGCCCGGCCAGCACGTCATGATTCTCCGCGACGTCACGGAACGCCGACGCGCGCAGATGTCGCTCCTCGAAAGCGAAGAACGCTTTCAACAGATGGCCAGGAACATTCAGGAAATCTTCTGGATGATCGACGCCGATACCAAGCAGGCCCTCTTCGTGAACCCGGCCTACGAGACGATCACCGGTCGCTCCTGTGAATCATTGCGAGACAGTCCTTCTTCTTACGAAGAGTTAATCCACCCCGAAGACCGTGTTCATGTGCTCACCAAACTTGACAAAGCCACGCGGAACGGACAGTTCAATGAGAGATTCCGGATTGTTCGACCCCAAGGCGACATCCGCTGGGTATGGGTTCGCGGGTTTCCCGTGCGGGATGCCGGGGGCAAGATCCGCCGGCTCGTCGGAACGGCGCTTGAAATCACCGCGCAGAAGGAGGCCGAAGAACAAGTCGCCGCCAACCTGGCCCTAGCGAAATCGGCATGGGCCGAAGCCGAGGCTTTGCGCAAAGCGACTCTCTCGCTAACCGAAGACTTGCGGATGGATTTTGTGATGGATGCACTGCTGAGGTCCCTCGAAGAACTGGTGCCGTACACGTGCGCACGGGTACTCATTCCAGAAGGTGGCCCGCATGTGCTTGCTCTTGGGGAAAGGTCTTGCCCGGAGGCTCCAAAACAATCTCCCAGGGCCCCGCTGACCATGGTTGCGGAAGAATCGTCTTTTTTGCACCGAGTTCTAACAGAACAGAAAAGCTTCTTGATCATGGACACAAAAAACCAGGAAGGATGGCAGACCTTCAAAGGACATAAACACTTCCGTTCCTGGTTGTCGGTTCCCTTGGTTTCCACTGGCGATTATCTGGGGTTGCTTTCCATCGGTCACAGCGATCCTAACCGCTTTACCGAAGACCATCTCCGGCGCGCCCGACTGCTGGCGATTCCGGCTGCGGCGGCGATTCAAAATGCTAGGCTTTACGAAACCGCGCGTATCTACGGGGAGACGCTTGAAAAGCGCCTGGCCGATCTCAAACAAGCTGAAGCTGCCTTAGCCCAGTCGGAAGACAGCCGCAGGTCTTCAGAGGAGAAGTTCCAGAGAGTGTTTCAGTCGAGTCCGATTTCGTTTTCCATCACGACCGTGACGGAAGGGAAATTCATTGATGTGAACGCCGCATTCGAACGAAGATATGGCTACTCTCGCGCCGAGGTGCTTGGACGTACCGTCCATGAGTTACGGATCTGGGAGGACCCGGCGGATCGAGAGTTCATGATCGCCCAGCTCAATAAAGGTGGCCCCGTTCGAAACATCATGACTCGCCTTCGCATGAAATCAGGGGAGATCAGGGTCACCGCGTATTCCGCGGATCGAATTCAGTTTGAAGGCCAATCCTGCATTCTCGCGGTCTCAGAAGATCTGCTCCAGGTCAATCCGCAGAAAAGCAATTGAACCCGACGAGCGTAAATCGCCAAGAAAATTGAGATCATTAAGACCAGCGAAACCTTGCTCCCTGCACGGTTTTTCGGGCAATGCGACTCTCTTCAAACCTGACGCGCGCATCCTAAGTTCCCTGTTTTGAGCTCCTGCCCGGAATCCCGACCACTGGAAAGAAAACTAATCGATCAACAAGAGAAACGCGCGAGGATGGCACTCGCCTTCGCATCCCTGAGGATGGTTTTCTGTATGTCGGGGGTCGTCCAGAGCATTCGGAATCAGCCGGCAATCAACCCTCGTTTGTTGCCGGCCATCGACCAGTTGTTGATCGCCGGGATCAAGCTCGGGCCCCGCAAGAAGCACGACGCGATCAACAAGATCCTGCAGCTGGTGCCCGAGTGGAAGCGAGGAGACTGCTGGCGACGTATTCGGCAGCTGCGAAGGACTTCCGCGTTGGCAACTCCTAATGCGATTCAGGACTCGGAGCAACCCGTAAATAACGGCTCCGGTCATCGACCGTTCTCCCGGCCATGGCTTCCAGAGGATGACGACAAGCTTTTGGATTGGGCGGGCTACGAGCCAGTCACGAAGATTGCCCAGCGTCTTGGCCGTTCCGTCCGTGCTGTGCGCTTCCGGCTTGGAGCGCTCGGCATGAGTGCAAGGGTCAAGGACGGGTGGTCGCAGCGTGGTTTGCGGAAACTCCTGCGTGTGAGCCGCGCGAGACTCCGACACCTTGTCGCGAGCGGTATGCTGCGAGTTCGCGACCCGCGCATCACGGCGTCTTCGTTGGCGGTCTTTCGCGAGAGGAATATTCAGGCAATCGACACCTCCGCCATCCACATGTCGAAACATGCCACTGCCGAGGAAGAGGCATACTCTTGGAAGCGAGCGGCCAAACTCTTGGCCATTACGGTGGAAAATATACAGAACCTGATTTCCACCGGCCAACTGAAACTGATGGATACGTTTGTAACTGACAGATCTTTTGAAGATTTCTGCCGGAAGCGCGGAAACGAAATCAACATGACACTCATCGATCCGGCGACGAAAAAATGGCTGATGAACGAGTATGGGGTTTCAGAAACCGCCGACAGCAAAATTCTTCCTCGAGCGCAAAAGCACGCGCTCATAATCAGGGAGTGCAGATGCGGAAGAAAAATAGCCGGCAACGTCTATTTCAGACACGTGAGACATTGTCGTCTTCTGCAAGCGCAGTCAATGCGCGCGGCCGTTTGAAAATACAGTATCTATGCTGAGCCACCCCACCTTCCGGATCACCGACAATTCAGGAGTGGCCGTCCAGGCCATCAAAAGGGCGCTAGAATTGGAAGCTATCGGCGTCTAGCGCCACGGAAACGCAATGATCTCCGGCGTGATTTTTTCCTATTCCGACGTATTTGATCGCCAGGCTACGAAAGAGGAACTGATCGCCCTCGTCGAAAAAATACCTCTACGTCATGCGGTCTTCGTCATCTCGCGCATAAACCTGGCGCTGCGGTACGCGATGCAGGAGCAGGGCCAGTTCGGCAAGGTTCAGGAAATGCTCATAGCAGGTCATATAGACGACGAGATACTTGCATTGCTCAAAGCGCGCTTCCCAACCGTGAAGTGCGACGAGCGGCCAGTGTTTTTGCCACAGAACCTGCTTAGTGTGCTTCGAATCGTGGTCACCCATTGCGACCCGGCTCCTCCACCCAAAACCGAAGACGATGAATCAGTCAGATACGGAATAGGCCGGGCATGTCTCATGATGAATGGTCTCCTGTTTACGCCGGCCGAGGGAACGGCCCTTAAATCCGGTACGGAAGACGACAGGCGAACCGAACTGATGACGCAAACTATCGCCGGATTTGAGCTTATCAACTCGCCAAAGGCCGATCATCTTATGCCGCGACTCCAAGTGATGTATCGGATACTTTTGAGAGATCCGAGCGTGACATCACGCATTGCGCTTGAATGCGAGGGGTTCGACTTCGAACGAGAGTTCAATGGACTGGTCGGAATACCACTGGAGCGCTGGTTATTCGTGATTTTTGCTATTTATACGTATTTCCTCAACGGCGCGAACCCTCTCGACCCTCACCCGGAATTCATGCTGATAAATCCCGAGAAGTTTTGTGGAGAATCGGGAATTACACGGGCGGAGCTTGACACCGTCCTGGCCACCATCTCAATACCAACGGCAGAGCTCAAATCCGCGATTGAGAATGAGACCTCTACCGATCCGAGGCATGATTTTGTGGCTTTCCGTTCAAAACCTTTGTTGAGGGTTGAGGAAGGAAAACTGCTGCCAGCCGATTTAGCGTTTATCGTGGAAAAATGCCATACCGGGGTGCAGTGGGCGCTCCACGACAAGCTACCAATAAAACGGCGGCAGACAGTTTTCAATGCCTGGGGAGTATTGTTCGAAGAGTACGTTCACTGGCTCCTGGAAGGGATGCGCACTGAGCTTCCAATTAGGTATTTCCGCGCTCCTAAGTGGAGGAATACGAAGGTTGAGTCATTCGACGGCGTATTGCTGCAAGGCCAAGTCCTAGTGCCAGCGGAGTATAAGGGCGGCTTTCTTTCGCGGGGTGCACGCTACTCCGGCAATTCAAGAGATCTCCTCACCGAACTAGACGCAAAATTTGCGACCGGATGCGACCAACTGGCAGAGAAAATTGGTGCATTATTCACGGAGGACGATACCATTCGTAAAGAACTCGAAGAGCTACCGGTAGACCATTTCCGATCAATCGTTCCGGTGCTGGTGTTGCAAGACCATATCTTCCGAGTTCCTTTCCTGAACTGGTACCTCAACAAGAAATTTCAGGAGCGTCTACGGCACTCTCGATTGCGCTCAGGGGTCTCTGTCCGGCCGCTTACGGTTATCAATATCCAAGATCTAGAAAGCATTGTTCACTCCGCTGAGGGCGGTAACTTCGACTTTATTTACGCTCTTCACCATCGGACAATAAGGGACGAACGCGTATTGTCCGATCTAATCGACGCGCTCCGGCAATTCCCGCAATTCGGCAAAACTGCTTCGCCCCGAATCAAGAAGGCGCTTGAAGATGCTCAGGCCGATTGGTCCTCTTACCTCTTTCCCGCGAGCAACGAGCCCCCGGATCTTGGGACTGGAAATTACTTGCTGTATCACGGGCAACTCTGAGGCAATCCTGAGGTAAGGTTTGCCGACTGACCGCTCACAGTCCCTAGTCGAATCGATAGAAGTTTCACTGAGCAGCCATTTAGGAGACAGGCGACCTCGAAAACTAGGCTATGCATTTTAGTTCGAGGTTTTCCAAGTCCTTCCATCGGTAAAATAATGCCAGCCGGAATAACGAACTCGGTTGCTCCTTTTGGGAGGCGCACCCAGAGGTACAGACAGGGACTTGGTGAGAATCGCGACCTTCAACATCAACAACATCAATAAGCGGCTGGATAACCTCTTGGCTTGGTTAGCCAAAGCTGAGCCGGACGTGGTTAGTCTCCAAGAGCTTAAGGCGGAGCAGGGAGCCTTTCCCGTGAATGCCCTTCGAACTCTCGGGTACGAAGCAGTCTGGCAAGGGGAACGTTCCTGGAACGGCGTGGCCATTCTCGCGCGAAACCACGCTCCCGTGCTGACCTGCGCAAGCTTGCCGGGAAATCCTGGAGATCACCAAGCCCGCTATATCGAAGCGGCTGTTCAGGGAGTCCTGATCACTTCCATCTACCTCCCCAATGGGAATCCGCAGCCTGGACCGAAATTCAACTACAAGTTGGCCTGGTTGGAGCGCCTCATCGCCCATGCCGACGAACTCATGGCGAGCGGCGCCCCCGTGGTATTGGCCGGTGACTACAACGTCGTGCCGACACCGCAGGACACCTATCCGACTCGATCGTTGGATAACAACGCGTTGATCCAACCCGAAAGCCGCCAAGCCTTTGCGCGTTTGCTGGCTCAAGGCTGGACCGACGCGATGCGGAGGCTATATCCGGACGGGCCGCTCTGGACATTCTGGGATTACAAATATGAACGGTGGCCGAAGGACAAAGGCATGCGACTCGATCACTTCCTGCTCTCGCCGAAGGTGACGAACCGGCTCGTGGACGGTGGTGTAGACCGATGGGCGCGTGGGCAGCTAAACGCCAGCGACCATGCGCCAACATGGATAACGCTCGATCTTTAGAGATCTGCGTCAATCACGAATTCATTAAAAGCAAGCCGCTAGAACAAGACGTGCTCGGGTGCTTTCCAGGATTTTTTGCCTAGACCCGCCAAGCGCCTGGGCCATTGCCGCCAAGAACGACGAGCCACAAGCAGAGCTCCTGCCAGTCGACGTATTGCTTGCGCGCATCGAGCAATCGCGTCCAGGGAATGCGGCCAAGCCTCCACCTATTTGAGCATGGGCTCGAAGTTTCGGTGCATTCGGTCAACCCCGACCGAAATGCAGTCGATGAGCGAGAACGACTTCGCGTGTTTTGCCAACACCGGCGTAAACGCGCCAGAGACAATGTTTCCAGATTTGGGTCCCATAGTAGATTCTCGAGAAGTCGACCTTCGGCGCGAACTGCTGCGGCGAGCGTTACCAAGTTCAACTTTGGCCTTGACAGGCATAAGAGTACTATCGTACTCTTACCTCATGCGATACTCGCTGGAACACAAAGCGCAAAACCGCGAAAAGATTCTTTCCGTGGCGGCTCGCTCGTTCCGCGAACGCGGCGGGGACACGAGCGGCATCGGGACGGTGATGAAGAAGGTAGGCCTGAAAAAAGGGGGCTTCTACCGGCATTTCAAGAGCAAGGACGACCTGTTCGTCGAAGCGGTGGCACGGGCACTCGACGAGACGGGAAGAGGCATGGTGGAAGTGGCAAAGTCCGCTCCCGAGGGTCAGGCTCTGCGGGCCATCATCGAGCGCTATCTAAGCGTGGGCCACGCGAATTCGCCGGGAACCGGTTGCGTGCGCGCCGCTCTCGGGCCGGAACTCGCACGGAAACCGGTAGCCGTGCGGAAAAGGATCGAGGCGTTGTTGGAAGCGTATCGCGAGCGGTTTCTGCCCTTCATGCCCGGTCAGACGCGAGTAGAGAAACAGGCGAAGATCAGGTTGTTGTTCCCGAGCATGGCGGGTGTGTTGATGATGGCCCGCGTCAGTTCGGACCCTCAAAGGCGTGAGCAGATTTTGATGGACGCGAGAAACTTTTTCATCAAGAGCTTCGCTGAACAATAATTTTTTTCATCCAATAGAGTACGATAGTACTCTTATGAGAAGAAACGGCACCAAACTAAATCGAGAGGAAAAACCGATGAAATTCATGATCGCTTTGCTTATGGCAGTGCTTCCCGCCCTGTCCTTCGCGCAATCGCAACCCGAGGCTGGCCAAGGCTTGCCCAGCGGGGCCATACCTAAAACCACCGCAGTGCTTGTCATTCAGACTCCCAAGCAGGGCGTAACCGTTCAACAAGTCATGGCTGTGATTCCGGACGAGATTCAGGCGACTGTAAAGCTCTATCTCGACGGGAAAATTCGCGAGTGGTATTCGCGCGGCGATGGCAAAGGCGTCATCTTCCTGGTGGATGCGAAGACCGAGGACGAGGCGCGGGCCCTGATGGAAACGCTGCCGCTCGCGAAAGCACATTTGATGGATCACGAGTACATTCCCGTCGGGCCGCTGACGCCGCTAAGAGCGCTGAACCCAGCTGCGTTCCAGTGACCACTCGAAATGGCGCCGCTGCAGGAGGGACGATCGGCGTGCAACCCCAGTCCTGATCTGCGACTGAAGCTTGTCGCA
Source organism: uncultured Acidobacteriaceae bacterium (assembly GCA_937879855.1). GTDB lineage: Bacteria > Acidobacteriota > Terriglobia > Terriglobales > Acidobacteriaceae > Sulfotelmatobacter. Next base: position 239,055 of record CALFMO010000068.1, read on the forward strand.
GCCGCGATCTGTTAAGAGAAGAACCAGGGCCATATCACTGGCTCGAATTTTGGAAAGGAGAAATTCATCATGCCACAACAAACACAGTCCGGGGCGGCTTCAGGCGTGCCCAGCATTCCTACAACTAAAACCACCGCAGTGCTGGTCATTGAGACTGCGAAGCCGGGCGTGACCGCGCAACAAATCATGGCTGTCATACCGGCAGAGATTCGGGCAACTGTGAAGCTCTACCTCGACGGGAAGATCCAACAGTGGTATTCGCGCGGCGATGGCAAAGGGGTGATCTTCATGGTCAACGCAAACACCGAGGACGAGGCACGGTCCATCATGGAAACCCTGCCGCTCGCAAAGGAAGAGTTGCTCCATCACGAGTACATTCCCGTCGGACCCTTGATGCCCTTGAGGGTATTGATGGGGCCAGCTGCGCAGCAGTGACCCTCCTCGCGAGAGCGCTACTGCAGCAAGGGAACCCTCTTGGAGGAAACGATCATGAACATGCCGAGAATTATTGTGACTGGCGCGACGGGGAAGACAGGAAGCGTCGTAGTTGCCGAGCTGCTGACAGCCGGATATCCCGTCCGCGCTATGGTGCACCGCGAAGATGACCGCAGTGCGCGGCTGAGGGCACAGGGAGCCGAGATCGTTATCGCCGACATGAGCGATGTCGAACGCATCGCTGATGCGTTAAGGGATGTTCAGCGCGCCTATTATTGTCCGCCTTACGATCCGTACATGATTCAGGGCGCGGTCGCCTTCGCGGTTGCCGCGAAGGAATCGCGGCTCGAACAGATCGTTGGCCTGAGCCAATGGCTGGCGAGTCCCTCGCATCCCTCACTCGCAACACGCCAGAGCTGGCTCGTGGACCGGCTGTTCTCAATGACGCCGGGAGTGGCGCATACCATCATCAACCCGGGCTTTTTCGCTGATGCCTACCTGGTGACGATTGGTTTGGCCGCGCATCTCGGCGTGTTTCCCTGGATGTACGGAAACAGCCGCAACGCGCCACCCTCGAACGAGGACATCGCGCGAGTCGCCGTCGGGGCCCTGATGAATCCGGCGCGACACGCCGGACAGAGTTATCGTCCCACCGGACCGCAACTGCTTGGCGCGGACGACATGGCCCAGGCAATCGGCAGAGCCGTTGGACGATCGGTCAGGGTTGTGCCGACGCCGACGTGGCTGTTCATGAAGGCTGCCAGAATGGCCGGCATGTCCATCGACCTGATGAGCAATGTCCGGTACTACATCGACGATCACAAGCGTGGTGGCTTTGAACTGGGCGCACCCACGACCGATGTGCTCAATGTGACCGGGCGCTCCCCAGAGGACTTCGAGACAATCGCTCGGCGTTATGCTGCGCAGCCCCGCAACCAACGCACGATTGGGAACTGGGTTCGCGAGTTCGCAGAGTTCATGATCTCCCCTGTCAGCCCTGGCTTTAATTTCGATCGTTACGACGGTGAGCTGCGCCGCCCATTCCCATTCGAGCCGCAGTCCGCGCCCGAGTCCAAAGTCTGGCGGCATGAGCACGGTATCACCGACCCTGCCAAGCTGGCAGCGTCGCTCCACAACAAGGCCACTTCTGCCACCGGCCGCCCTAAATGGTTGGAATCTCAATAGGAGGAATTTATGCAAACCCAACTCGCTTTTTTCGTCAGCATTGCATTCAGCTTGATCGCGTGGGGAATCGTCGCCGCCCGGTACATCTGGCCGGAACTCCGCCTCCGGCCACGGGCCGAAGCGTTGCGGCCGCTGCTCATCTTCCACAGCTTCCGCTTCATCGGGTTAGCGTTTTTGATCTCAGGAGTCGTCTCGCCTGACCTGCCATCTGCCTTCGCACGGTCCGCGGCCTATGGGGACTTGGTAGCGGCGATACTCGCCTTGCTTGCGCTGATATCGTTGCCCAGTGCGACCGGCGTTGCCATCACGTGGCTCTTCAATCTCTGGGGTACAGCCGATCTCTTCAATGCGTTCTACCAGGCCAATCATGCTGGGCTGATGGCGGGGCAGTTGGGTGCCACGTATTTCATTCCGACGTTCATCGTGCCCCTACTGCTGATTACGCATGGACTCGGCTTCCGGATTCTTCTGCAACATCAAAAGGTATCCACAGTACAGCAAAGCCGGCACGCAGGATAAATTAGTCTGGTTGAAGTGAGCGTCTCGCGGACTTGAGCTTAAATACTCTTCCTGAGAGGAGCACAGTGATCGAGGGAACACGCTTCGCGTTTTTTGTGAGTGCGGCAGCGATACTTGCGCTGACTCCCGGCCCGGGCATTCTTTACGTTTTGGGAAGAACTCTCCACGCGGAAGACGTGAAGGCGTCCTATCCGCCCTCGGGACCTTTGTCGAGGGCTCAGTCCACGTCTTGGCTGCAGGATTGGGACTCTCCGCGATCTTGATGACCTCGGCCACCGCGTTCCAAGTCGTCCGCTACGCCGGAGCGGCCTACCTTGTCTATCTGGGGATTTCGATGATTCGGAAACGGCGTGCAAGTGGGAATACGCAAACTGTAGGACAGAGTTCTCAACGAAACTTTGTGCAGGGCATTGCAACCGAGGTTCTCAATCCAAAAACAGCGCTCTTCTTTCTATCGTTTATTCCGCAGTTCGTTTCACCTGCCAAGGGGCATTTGATTTTACAATTTCTGATTCTTGGCACAATTTCAGTTGTCCTGAATACGACCGTGGACCTTGTCGTAGTCGGATTCGCTGGTTTAATCGCACAAAGACTTGCCCGGAATCCCAAACTCATCGAGAGACAACGCACCGGGTCGGGTGTTGGAATGATCGGGCTCGGTGTCTACGTCGCGGTCTCGAAATGAGTATTCGGCCATGAAAGGCAGAACTGAATGTCGGATGACGTGGAACTCTTAAAACGAGTGTATGACCTCTTTAATAGCCGCGACATCGAGAGCGTCCTCGCCGCCATGCATCCCGACGTCATTTGGGCAAATGGAATGGAAGGTGGCCACGTCCACGGACGCGACGAGGTGCGCAGCTATTGGAAACGTCAATGGGCGATCCTCAATCCGCATGTCGAGCCCGTCGAGATCTCGTCCATTGGCGAGGGGGAAGTCGTTGTCAAAGTTCATCAGGTGGTGCGTGACCCAGAGGGCAATCTCCTGGCCGACAGAATGGTGATCCACGTTTTCCAGATACAAAACGGGCGCATCCAGCGTTTCGATATCCGCGATGTATAGTCGGCTGCCAGAACCGTATCATGCGGCATTGCTGGTATGTTTGGTCGGTTTGTCGACACCGGAAACTATCCAGAAAAGGATCGGGGAAATCGCTGGATGATCTCCTCGAAGCCGACTTCTGGCCCGGAATAACTTCCGGTTTGCCCGTCACTCGGGAGGTACGTAGGGCAGCGGCACCGGGAAGGTACAAGGCGAACACAAGCTCTGCTCTGTCTCTCCGATCTTCGTCACAGCGAGTAAAACTCCCACGCAATCCGGTCTGGATCCTTGAAGGCGACATAATTCTTCCCCAATGTTTCGTCCACCTTGACGCCGCTGTTGGCGACGCCCGCATCTGATAGTGCTTTAGCCACTCGTTGAAGTTCAGACTCATCCGGACATGCCAGCGCCACGTGGTCTAGCCCTATCCGGAACGGATCGAAACTATCCCGTGACAACGTTTTGGTATCGGGTCCGCGAACGCCTATTGCCGTTGAGCCAGCTGCAAAAATGAAGAGGTTTGGTGTGTCCAGCAAAACCGGGAAGCCGAGCATCTCCGCATAGAACTTCCGGGAACGCGGCAGGTCAGCCGAGCGCAACACTACGTGATGGATACCCGGAGTTTTAATTCCAATTCCCATGACTCTCTCCTTTCTAGGAGCACCTCAAGCAATTATTAAAACTAAGAAACCTCCCCTTCTTCTGTGACCCCACGCCGCGAACGCCGATGAGCTCATAGCACCTACTAGCTTTGTCCATGCGAAGTGAAAGGACTACCTATAATCGCTCAATCTTTAGCGCGTCGAATTCGCGTTGGAGGTTAGCGACGAGCCGTGTGAATTCGGGTTTTTGACGCAAGCTCTCAAGGTGCGGATCTAGTCTGAAGAAAGGCCAGCAAGCGAATCCCGTGTCCACGCTGCGTTCGAGCCAAACCATCGCCTTATCAGCCTCACCCAATACGGCATAAATGCTAGCGATTTGATAGTAGGTGTGATGAGTATGTCCGAAGGAACGCGCGAAATCCAACGCTCTACGAACACACTGCAGCGCGAGATCGGCCTGCTTGCGTCGAGCGTACACCAGGCCTTGCAGACTAACGATCAGTGGTTCGTTAGATAGCTGGATCATGGCATTCGCCAATTGTTGGTCCGCTAAGTCCAAATCGCCCATGAAAAGTGGTGGTTGAGGACTAAACCAGAGAGCGTACTTGTGTCTCGGACTTTCGCGAAGCCAGACTTCAACTCCCTCACGCGCGCGAGTAAAATCGCCACAAAAGAGATAAACCCAGTTGATGTTATGACTGAGAACATTCCTCGGATTCGACCGCTGACCCTGCTCGAAAGCAGTCTGCGCTTCTTGTAAGCGTCCGATGTGCATGCAAACTGAAGCCAAGCGGTTATGGGCATGCTCAAAATTCGGTTGCAATCTTAATACCTCTGCGAGTGCCGCAATAGCTTCCGCATGCTGAAAATTCTTTGCTGGGCTCCATAAAATATACGCCTGGGCAAAATGTCCCTCTGGCAACGCCGGGTCAAGGTTCAGTGCGCGGCGGCAGTGCTGTTCGGCCTTCTGCAGCCAACTCCGGTCCGAATCATGGGTGAAGTACATGTTCATGCAGACATAGGACAGGGTCGCATGTGCTAAAGCAAACTTGGGGTCACACTCAACGGCGCTCGACAAATGTTGCATGGCGCTGTGCAGTGTGGCCGGCTGATCGGAATAACTTTCCTGTAGGCCAGAAATAAATTCGCTGTAGGCCTGTGGGTTCCTGCTATATCGGTCACGAGACTTCCGTATCGTAATCGGAAACCGGTTCTGGAGAGACGCCACAATGCGGCGCCCGATTTCATCCTGCACCTCAAAGACATCCTCTCGTGTGAAGTCATATTTCTCTGAGAGGGCCACCTTTTGCGCCTCACCGTCGAAGAGTTGGACCGAGACGCGCCAGCGCGTTCCCAGCTTCTGGATATTTCCCTGTAAGACGTAGCGAACACCCAGATCGCAGCTAGCGCAGCTCGGATCGCTTCCGGCAGCATAGTTCAGGACCGCAGCCGTGGGTACAACCACAGTATCCTCAAGGTTACTGAGCGTCGTAATCACGGCATCAGCAAAACCCACTGAGAGCGCTCTTTCTTCTTCGATGTTACTTAAAAGGACAAATGGCAATACCGCAATAGACCGTTCGCGCTTCGAGTCTGACGAAACGCCGACGACCGGTGCGATGAAACGATAGCCTCGTCGAGGTAGAGTTTCTATGAACTGAGGTCTCTCCGCGGAGTCGTGAAGGGCCTCACGCAGTTTGTTCACTGCCTTATTTAGGCTGCGATCGAAATCCACGAAGGTGCCGGTCGGCCACAACCGCCGCACCAGTTCTTCACGGGTAATCAGGTCGCCGGGTCGCTCCAGCAGGGCCAACAAGATTTCCGCGGGTTGCTGCGTGAGTCCTATAGTCTTCCCATTGCTGCTCGTCAATTCGCCGGTACGGGCATTGAGTTCAAACCTGCGGAAGCGAAACCGCGGAGGAAGTTGGGCGGTCCTTTCCATGGCTGCACCCACCCTTAAGGTTGGCGAGAAGTCTATCACTCTGCTCGCGACTGGCTCAACCGAACCTGACTTTCTGCCGTAACTTCCTCTTAGGCAAGCTCTTCCTACAGGGATAATCAATTCACTTCCAGGGAATAACGGGATGCCTTGAACTTTTACAGCCGCGAGTGCAGTCTTCATTCGCGCGCGGCGTACCGCTGCCGAAAGTTGTCACTGAATCACCAGAGGAGGAAACCTATGAATAAACCTGGGAAATCGATCATATCGAGAAGGCCGCTCTGTACTTTTTGGGGTCTGCTCGCGATCACAGCACTGACAGTCACCCTGCTGGCCAAAGAAGTGGTCGCCGCGGAGGTACTCCCGATCGAAGGAACCTATGGCGTGACGTTTACCCTCACGCCCACGGCGCCCAACACTTTCTTGGTTGTGGCCACCGGTATCGGCCGGACCTTGCATTTGGGGAACTCGTCCGTTGGTGATCTGGGGAACTCGTTCCTGGACATCACCAAGACGGCAAACGCGAATGCAACACCGCCGAGCTTGGAAGGGACTTTCAAGCTCACCTTTGAAAATGGCGATACTTTGTCCGGGACGATCTCGGGAGTGTTTACTTTCCCTCCGGATTCGAGTGGCTTTGGGGCCTTCAGCGGTCAGTTCACGTTCACCGCGGGAACAGGTCAATTGCAGGGCGCGAGCGGGACTGCGAGCTTTACTGGCCTGGCGAACTTTGCCAAGAACCAGGCGCTTTATTCGTTCCAGGGAAATGTGTCAATTCCTGGGTCGCTCGGCAACTAGGGAATACTAGACGATAAAATCTGGTCGTTCGGCATCGGTTCGCACTTGGCCGTCGAACGCGCTCCTCTGAAGTAATTCCAGTCACTGGGCGAATGGTCGGCAACTCGGAAGTTATCCAGAAACGCTAGTGCTGTATCGGACGCGCCCCATATGAAGTGGCAGG
>CALFMO010000069.1 GCA_937879855.1 uncultured Acidobacteriaceae bacterium
TCGTTTTTTGCAAGTACGAGTCGTGGGCGATCCTTTACGCGTGGACGGGAAAAGGTGTGAGCAAGATTTGGCTAATGGACTGAACGGCACGCGGAGTTGGCGAAACATCGCCATAGCACTCATCATCCACAAGAAGCCCCGCGGGAGGCTCAACGGTCGCTTGTCGTGACCACCCGGGTTAAGATGGGAGCGGGCTACTGTGCCCCCGGGGGGATGAATATCCGCAGCTTTGCCGGTTCGCTGACACTACTCTCTTTGCTCGCGACCCTGATGCAGCAACCGGCTGTGCATCCGCAGTCGACCGCGAAATCGGCCACACCTTCGACTGGACCCGCCACCACTGAGAGCCCCATCCGCTTCACCTTCCAGCGTATCGACTTCAAGCTGGACAGTTGCGAAACGCCGGAGCGCCACGCACCCGAGACGATGGCCGGCGGCGTCGCCATATTCGATTACAACAACGACGGCAAGCTCGACATCTTCTTCACCAACGGGGCGGACATCAAAACGCTGAAGAAGACTTCCCCGAAATATTCCAATCGCCTGTTCGAGAATGACGGCCACGGACACTTCAGCGATGTAACCGAGAAAGCCGGCCTGGCAGGAACGGGCTACGACGTCGGCGTCGCGATTGGTGACTACGACAACGACGGGTACGAAGATATTTTTGTAGCGGGCGTCTATCGCAACACGCTGTATCACAACAACGACAATGGCACATTTACCGATGTAACTGTGAAGGCCGGATTGAATAAGCCCGATCCCGAGTATGGACCGCTGTGGGCGGTCGCCGCCGCGTGGGTAGATGTGAACAACGATGGTTTGCTCGATCTCGTGGTCATCAATTATCTGAAGTGGGAGTTCGATCACGAACCGGTGTGCCAGGGCTACGGACATCGCGACTACTGCCATCCCAAGATGTACAAGCCCACTCCCAACCAACTGTTCATCAACAACGGGGATGGCACCTTTCGCGATGCCTCCGTCGAAGCTGGGTTTCGGGCGCATCCCGGCAAGGGGATGGGCGTCGCGGCTGCCGACTCCGAACTGTCCGGCAGGATGGATCTCTTTGTCCCCAACGACAAGCTGATGAACTGGTTTTTCCGCAACAAGGGCGCCGGGCGGTTCGAGGAAGTTGGTTTCGACGTGAACGTCGCTCTGCGGGAAGACGGGACATTCATTTCCGGCATGGGCACGGATTTCCGCGATCTTGATAATGACGGCTATCCCGACATTGTTGTAGTCGCGCTCGATGGAGAAACATTCCCGATCTACCGCAATACGGGAAAAGGAAGCTTCACGGAAGTGACGCGAGAGAGCAACATGACGAAGCTGAGCCTGCCCATGGCCGGGTATTCTCCGACTATCGCGGATTTCGATAACGATGGGTGGAAAGACATTTTTGTTTCGCGCGGGCATGTGCAGTCCCTGCTGGCTGCGCCGAATCTGGCGGTCGAACAGCCCAACACCGTGTTTCGCAATCTCGGTGGCATGAAGTTCGAGGCTCTAACTGCGGAGGCGGGACTGACGGCGCAGCCGCCTTCGCGACACAGGGGGTCGGCGTTCGGGGATTTAGATGGCGACGGTCGCCTCGATGTCGTAGTGAGCGCGATCAATGCGCCGGCGGAGATCTGGATGAACCAGAGTCCGGGCAACCATCATTGGCTGGAATTCAAGCTGCAGGGAACCGAAAGCAACCGTGACGGCATCGGGGCGCGAATCAAGCTGGTCACCAAGTCGGGCGCGCAGTATAACCACATGACTACCAGCGCGGGCTATGCATCGTCGAGCGCGGGGCCGGTGCATTTCGGACTTGGGGTTAATACGTCGGCGGAGCTGGTGGAGATTCACTGGCCTTCGGGTATCGTGCAGCAACTGCGGGATGTTGCTGGCGATCGAGTCGTGCTGGTGAAAGAGCCGGCGAAGTAGTGAGTTCGAAACGGCGGGCGCGGACGCCCGCCGGACAGCCGGCGGGACGCCGGCGCTACTCGAACACTTGACGCAATGCGGGGTAGATTTTGCGATACGTGCGATAAGACTGCTGCATCGCCTTCGAATTGGCTTGGTTTGGCGCGACGCGCGTGGCCACTCGAACGACCTGGTCGCATGCTTCGTCGACCGAATTCCAGGCGCCGGCTCCTACGCCGGCCAGAATAGCCGCGCCGTAGGCTGCACCTTCTTCGGCCGCGACGATTTCAACCTCGTGATAATAGACGTCGGCTTGAATCTGCCTCCACAGCGGCGATCTGGCGCCACCGCCGCCCAGACGAATCGAGGTTACGGGAATCTGCATCTCGTCGAAGATCGTGAAAGTATCTTTCAGGCTGTACGCCACGCCTTCCATGACGGCGCGGATCAGATGACCGCGCGTGTGCGAAGCGGTCAATCCTACCAGCGCGGCACGAGCGTTCGGATCGAGATGAGGCGTGCGCTCGCCCATAAGGTAAGGCAGCCAGAATGCGCCTTCAGAACCGGCAGGCGCCGACTTGGCTTCGTCCGCGAGAAGGTCGTAGGGATCGCGACCGGCTGTGTTGTGTGCAGCGACACCGAAGCGATCGCGAAACCAGCGCAGAGATAATCCTGCGGCCTGGGTAACACCCATCACGTGCCAGCGTCCGGGGATGGCGTGGCAGAACGTGTGCAACCGCCCCTTAGGATCCAGTGCAGGACGATCCGTTGCGGCGAAGACGACGCCGGATGTTCCGATGGTGGCGCTGACTGCGCCCGCGCGCGCGATGCCCATACCCACGGCACCGGCGGCCTGATCTCCAGCGCCCGCCACCACCGCAGTTCCCTTTCGCAGCCCGGTGACTTCTGCGCCCGCTTCGGAAACTTTTCCGCAAACTTGCGGCGATTCGTAGAGCGCTGGCAGCAAACTCTTCTCAATGCCGGACTTGCTCAGAACCTCGTTCGACCAACGACGGTTGGCAACATCCAGGAGAAGGGTTCCCGACGCATCCGCCATGTCGATCGCGCGTTCACCGGTGAGGCAGAATCGCACGTAATCTTTGGGCAACATCACGTGCGCGACGCGAGCCCAGTTTTGCGGTTCTGTTTCGCGCACCCACAGCAGTTTGGTGAGGGTGAAATTCGTGAGTGGAGGATTGCAGGTAAGCTGGATCAGCGCATCGCGGCCAAACAATTTTTCAAGTTCGTTGCTCTGGGCCTCGCTCCGCTGATCGCACCAGATGATGGCACTGCGCACGACCTCATCGCTGGAGTCGAGCAGGACCGCTCCGTGCATCTGACCCGAGAACCCAACGCACTCGATCTGGTCTGCACGCAGACTGCCTGACTGAAGCGCCTTGCGAACCGCCAATCCACAGGCGCGCCACCAGTCCCGCGGATCTTGCTCTGCCCAGCCGGGGCGCGGGCTGGCGAACGGCTCGTGCTCTTCCGATCCCGAGGCGACGACGTTTCCGGACTTGTCAATGACCAGCGCGCGCGTGCCGCCGGTGCCGACATCGATGCCGAGATAAACGATGAATCCTCCTTGCTGCTCCAATGCGGCGATGCTAGACGACATCCTCCGCCATGGCTCGGGTTGTTTCGGGCGGTTGTTCCGCTTTTTCCTTCTTCTCTCCGGCTGACTCCCGGGATTGTCTCTGCAGGAAGAAATCCAGATTGCCGCGCATCACCAGGTGTGGCGCCAGTGCGACTTGATGGGATCGATTAACGCCCTCCGCCAGAAACTCGTGCAACATGCGGAACGCCATGCCGCCCTGCGCGCGCGGACGCTGGTAGATGGTCGCGGCCACGGCGCCGCACCGAATATGAGGAACGAGGTCGGAAAACAAATCGGTGGTAATGATGGTCAGGCGTTCTTGCAGATTCGCATCACGCGCCGCATGCAATACCGGGATCGAAGCCTCAGTGGTGACATAAATTCCCGCCAGGTCGGGGCACTTTTCAAACAGCTTGCGGGCCTTGTTGTAGGCCTCCGACTCCACATCGTGATCTTCGATGGGCTTCAGTAGTTTCAGGTTGGGATAAAAGGTTCGCAAGGTATTTTCAAACGCGGCGCACTTCTCGGCGTGTTCGGTAATCGCCATATCAAAAACGGTGATCGCAATCGATCCCTCGCGCTGGCCTACAAATCGTCCCATCAGGTCCGCCGCGATCGATCCGCTGGCCAATGTGTCGACGGCCACAATGCCCAAACGCCCGCTATTGGGAGCATCGGTCGCCACGCACACCACGGGAATCTGGGCTCGAGAGGCGCGGCGTATCCAGGACCGCAAGACCTGAGGCCGGCTGGGGAAAGTAATGATTCCGTCGACCTTGTCGCGGATGGCGGCGGCAAAGGACTCTTCTTCTCCTTCCCCCAAACGCGGGTAAGTGCGGAACTCGATCTCAACATTTTCCAGCAGGATGGCCGCGGCTTCCTGGCGGATGCCGGAGCGCACCTCATCCCAAAAAGAGGTGGTCCCCTTCAGCGTGTTCACCGAGACCCGTAGAGTCTTCTTGGAAGACAGGTACCGGGCGGCCAGGTTCGGCCGATACCCCAAGGTCCTCGCCATTTGTTGAACACGGGCCTTGGTCATTTGACTTACGCCGGGGTTGTCATGCAATGCACGATGCACGGAACCGATGGAGGTCCCGAGGGCCTTTGCGATGTCACGAAGAGTGGTGGGAGTTCTGCTCATATTTCTTGGCCACGTAGCAGGCCGACCGCAGGCGAAGCCGCGCCGTCTGCCAGACGCGTAAACGTTAACGGAACCAGGCAAAATCCGCAAGATGCAAAAATTCCAGACTGAAGTACTAATTTTCTTTAGGGCAGAGGTGCAAGTCGCCCATTGGCATCCGGAATACCCGACAGCCGCGCGATCCAGGCGCAGATGGTATCGCGCCACATCACGGCTTCTCCCGCCTGATACTGAAAACGCTTTAGGATGTCGCGGTAACGCTCTTCATCCACGTGACCTTCAAGCGCCTGCCATTGCGAAATGAACTCGCGAGCATGATCAGCGCCGTCATAGTGCGAATCGTAGATGTGCTGAATTACGGTTTTTCCCGAATGCAGAACGTAGTTGTAGGGCACGTGATGAAAAAATAAAAGCAGATTGTCGGGGCAGCGGGCCAGCGATTCATACAAGGGCTGCACCGCAATGGGATATTGTCCGATAAAACCCGTCCCTGTCGCAACGGTGCGATCCATGCCAATTCCCTGATGATCGGCGCGGTGCCATTGCCCCCAGCCATTTTCTTCCGAGGACTCGGGACCGGGATCATAGTGATTGCCGAGAATATTGGTGAGCGTGCCGGCGCCCAGCGGGCCTGTGTAACTTTCATAGATGCGCCAGGAGCTGAGCTGCATCGTGTTGATGGTCTTGAGCACGAGTGGATCGTTGCCAAACGTGAGCCGCGTCCATTCATCGACAATTTTCTCGGCACTTAGATTGGGGTTCCACGCCAGCCGGCCGAAACCATAGAGGTTGGCCATGGCCATTGGACTGCCCAGCCAGTTTGGGTCCAGGCCGACGTTCGCCACGCCCACGAAACCGCCTATGGGGCGATGGAAAACTCGCCCCGCGACAATGTCTTTGACCGGTGTGGATCTGGCATCGACGTGCATATCAAAATCGAGCGCCTCTTTCCACATGGGGACGAGGAAGCACAGATGCCGCTGCTGCCCAGTGTATTCCTGTGTGATTTGCAGTTCGATGGCTTCGTTGGTGTGACGTAAGCCGGCGAAAAGCGGCGACACCGGCTCGCGTACCTGGAAATCGATTGGACCGTTTTTGATCTGAATAACGACGTTGTCGTCGAAAGCGCCGTCCAGCGGATGAAAATTGTCGTAAGCGGCTTTCGCGCGATCATTTTTCAAGTTCCGCCAGTCGAGATGGTGGTTATAGACGAACGCGCGATAGAAGACCGTACCGCCGTGCGGTTTAAGCGCACGCGCAATCACGTTGGCCGCATCGGCAGGCGTTCGGCCGTAGGTGGAGGGACCGAGCCGACCCTCGGAGTCCGCCTTGACCACGAAGCCGCCGAAGTCTGGAATTTGCCGGTAGATCTCGTCGACCTTCTTGCGCCACCATTCTGCAACCCGCGGATCGAGCGGATCAAACGTATCGAGTCCGCCCATCACCTTGGGGCTGCTCAGATCGACAGAGAGAGAAAGTTGAACGCCCCATAGACGAAACGCCTCGGCGACGCGGCTGACCTGGGCGATGAAGCTGTCTTCGAGAATTTCTGGAGCCGCGTTCACGTTATTAATCGTACAGCCGTTGATGCCAACCGAAGCCAGCAGGCGGGCGTACTGGCCGGCGCGGTTCAAGTCGCTGCGAACTTTTCCGTCGGCAAAAAATATCGAGGATCCGCCGTATCCACGTTCGATGCGGCCGTCGAGGTTGTCCCACTGATTCACCCAGCGGATAGGCGCATAGGGCTGCTGCACTTCGTCGATGCCTGTAATACGTTCGCCGCGGGCGATTTTGCTTAAGAGCGCGAACACGCCATACAGAACGCCTCGGTCTGTGGCTCCGGCGATCACTAGACATTCAGCGCCGTGAATCTTTTCGCTCTTCAGCCAATAGCCGTCGGCTTTCAGTTCCTGAGTCGGATGGAGCGTAGGGGCTACTGTGTGAAGTTCAGACAACGTTCCCAGCACGATGGCATCTTCCTGGGACGTGTCCCTTACCGCGAGCGGAGTCTTGCCTAACATTTTGGCGACGTCCTGAATCAATTCCTGCTGCGCGGTCTTGAGCACCGGGGAATCGCCGAGCAACACAGTCTTGTCCGGCAGGCGCTGATAGCTCTTGGCCGCTTGTGTGTTCAATGCGGAGTAGCGCAGCCAAGCCTCGGCTCCTGTTTCCGCAAAAACCGGTAGGATCAGCACCGTCGCGCAAAGGAAAGCAGTCCCCAAAAAGCGGCAGCGGATCGATTTCATCTCAAGCAAGTCCCTTCGAGTCTTCAGAGTATAAGAACAAATTGGCGGCAAATGTTCCATGTGCGACAGCCGCCTCGGCTGTCCAGCGATGAAAGCCCGAGCGGCCTGCTAGTGCCGAACTCATTTCGCGATCAATAATCGCATTGCTTTTCCCGCGCTGCTGGCCTAATATTCGCGGCATGGAGGGCCTGCGATGACTACGTCCGGCCCACGTTATAACCATCTCCTGAAACTCGCGGCAATTGTTTTCCTCGCCTCTCCCGCTTTTGCCCAAACAATCCCAAAATATGATCCAGCTACCGAGGGCAAATTCAAAGGGGTCGTGTCGGAGTTGAAGTTTGTTCCTCCCACCGGTGGGAAGCCCGTTGCCTACTTGACCCTAAAAAGTGGCTCCGATGCGCTTGAGATTTTTCTTTGTCCCAAGAAATTTCTCGACGACATGGGCGTGGAGTTCAAAGCGGACGACCAGATCGAAGTCACGGGCTCCAAGGTAAAGCAGGACGGAGCAGAACTGACACTGGCTCGCGAAGTGGTGAAAGGCGGAGACACCCTGACCCTGCGCTTCAAAGACGGCAAGCCGGCCTGGTAATGTCCACGTAGCGACAGCCGCCTCGGCTGTGCCGCGAGAGCCTGCCCTGAGCGAAGTCGAAGGGGCGAAGCCGAGCGGCTCCAACATACGACATAATCCTGCACTCCCCGCGGCCGCACTGCGCTTCCTGATAATCTCAAGTCAGATCCTCAGGAGCTGCGAAATCATTGCCGCCGCTGATTAATATTCGCAACATCTCGAAATCCTTCGGAGCCGATCCGCTCTTTCAAAATGTCTCCTTCACGGTTTCTGAGGGAGATCGCATCGGGCTTATCGGTCCCAACGGCTCGGGCAAGTCCACGCTCCTTCGAATTCTGGCGAGCACCGAAAACACGGACGAAGGCGAAATCGCTTTTCGCAAACGCCTGCGCCTGAGTTACGTGCAGCAGGAATCCGCATTCAATGCCGGGGACACGGTTCGCTCGGTGATCGAGGCCGCATTGCAGTCCTCTGCCGTGCCCGAGTCGGAGCGCGGCACTCGCTTCGCAGAGACGCTGGGCCGTGCCGGTTTCGTTGACTTGGACGCGCCGGCCACGGCGCTGTCTGGAGGCTGGCAGAAGCGCCTCGCGATCGCGCAGGCTTTGGTGCAGGATCCCGACATACTGTTACTCGACGAACCTACAAATCACCTTGACTTAGCCGGCATCGAGTGGCTCGAAGAAGTGTTGGAGCAAGGTGCCTTCGCATGCGTCGTCATCAGTCACGATCGCTATTTTCTGGAAAACGTCGCCAACGAGATGGCGGAACTCAGCCGCGTTTATCCGGATGGTTTGCTGCGGGCGAAGGGACACTACAGCACCTTCCTGGAGAAAAAGGAAGAATTCCTGCATGCGCAATCCAAGCGGCAGGAAGCGCTGGAAAATCTGGTTCACGCGGAGATCGAATGGCTGCGCCGCGGAGCCAAGGCACGCACCAGAAAATCCAAAGCACGCATCGACAAAGCGGGTGAATTGATGGAAGAACTTGCCGACCTGAACTCGCGAAGCCGGAGCAGTACTGCGCAAATCGATTTTTCCGCCACCGATCGGAAGACCAAGCGGCTGATCGAACTGCAAAATGTCGCCTACGAAATTGGCGGCCGCCGGCTGTTTCAAGGATTGAATTTCATAATCTCTGCAGGGCTGAGAGCTGGGCTGGTAGGTCCAAACGGCAGCGGCAAGACAACATTACTTCGCCTGTTACGCGGGGAAGTTGCCTCGACGACTGGAGAGATTCGTCGAGCCGAAAAGTTGCGCATTGTCTATTTCGACCAGCGCCGCGAACTCGATCCGAATGTGACTCTGCGCCGCGCCTTGGCTCCGGAAGGAGATTCGGTCATCTACCAGGATCGGGTCATTCATGTGGCATCTTGGGCGGCAAAATTTCTTTTCAAGAGCGAACAACTCAACCAGCCCGTCGAGCGCCTCTCCGGAGGGGAGCGGGCACGGGTGTTGATCGCCCAACTCATGCTCCAACCGGCCGATGTTCTTCTGCTCGACGAACCCACGAATGACCTCGACATTCCCACCCTCGAAATCCTGGAAGAAAGCCTGCTCGAATTTCGAGGCTCGTTGGTGCTGGTTACGCACGATCGTTACATGCTTGATCGGGTTTCGAACATAGTACTCGGCTTGGATGGCCAAGGCCGCGCCGAGCGTTTTGCCGACTACTCACAGTGGGAGGCCTGGCAGGCCGAACAGCAGCAAAGCACGCAGCCAGTCCGAGTAACCGCGCGCGTTGTGCGCGCTGAGGAAGCGCCGTCGCAGACGAAGAAGAAACTTTCCTATCTGGAGGCTCGTGAATACGCGAGTATTGAACAGCGCGTCGCCGCAGCCGAAGAGCTACTGCAGACGAAGCGTGCGCAAGCCCAAGATCCCGCGATTGCCAGCGATGCCGCGCGCCTGCTGAGTGCTCACGCCGAACTGGAAGAGGCCGAGAAGAAAGTGGACGAGCTTTACGCGCGCTGGGACGAGTTGGAGAAGAAGCAAGCCTGAATCGATCACGACACCAGGGCGTAGGCAATGATCGTATTTCCGTGCGTCTGCGTCTTTTTTTCTATATCCTCAAGCAAGCGGGATTCCAGATCATCCGGGTCAGGAATCATCTCGCAAGTAGCAATCTGCTTCTCCGTCGCGCCCTGATAGCAGAGTTCGCAAACGCACAACCCATCTTCCGACTGCACAGGAGGACCGAACACGCGGCAGGTCATAGGCCGCGATTCATAGAGCTCACAATTTCCGGTCACAGGATCGAGCGACGGACAAGGCTCGTCGTTCGCGAATTCGGCGAACCGTCGTTCCGCCTCTTCTCCCTCGTTCAGCACTCCGCTGATCGGATCGCCCGGAAACTCGGACGACAGACGTGCTACCGACTCACGCGCCCGCCGCCGCACCTCTGCCGCTCGCACGGGAGCTTTCTTTTCTAGATCGGCCAGTCCTCGCCGTAAGCGAGCGGCATCAAGCTGGTTGATGGAGAAGACGCCGACACAGCACTGTGTGCACCCCCGCCGGCAGACGAGCCACTCCCCGCTTCGACGGGCGACATCCGCTAGCGCCGAGTCCACAATCTGGATCAGCTTCTGATCACCAACCGTTGGAAAGAACGTTCTCACGAGTCAAGGATAACGCATGCGGAATCGCTACATCCGCTGGGTCGGGCTCGACGTGGAACTTTTCTATCCCCTGCAACGTACCATCATCTAGACAGAAGGAGGTCTCTGCCATGTTCGCGTTCCTGCTCTGGTGCATCCTTTTTGTCCTGTGCTGGCCTCTTGCGCTCCTGGCGTTGGTTGCCTACCCGTTCGTCTGGCTACTGCTGCTGCCATTCCGCATCATCGGCGTCGCGGTCCACGGCGTTCTGGAAGTTATTTTCCTGGCGATCACGCTGCCATTCCGCCTGCTGGCCGCGCCATTCCGCATCTAAGGAATTTTGCGATTCGCGGTTCCGGCGAGTGCGGCTTTTTATCGCGCCCGCAACTTTCCTCCGCTAGCCCGGTTGGTGTAGCCTCATACGAAGCGCTCAAGTTCTAAGGAGGATCTATGCGTCGCCGCGAATTCCTCATTCGCTCCGCGTCAGGCCTGGGAGCAGCCTGGCTCAGCTCAAGTTCCATCCTCAACGCCATCGCCGAACAGACTCTGCCCGCAAAATTCTCCGCTTCCGACACAGTGACTCTCGGCAGCACCGGCATTAAGACCAGCCGCCTCGCCATGGGCACGGGCACGGTCGGCTCCGGACATCATTCGCACCAAACCGCGCTCGGCGTGAAGGGCCTGTCCGATCTCTTGCTCAACGGATACGATCATGGCCTCCGCTTCTTCGATGCCGCTGATTCTTACGGAAGCCATCCGCACGTCGCCGAGGCGCTGAAGCACGTGCAGCGCGACAAAGTCACGGTGCTCACGAAATCCTGGGCGCGGGATGCCGACGGCATGCGTGCAGACCTCGACCGTTTCCGCCGCGAACTCGGCACCGACTACCTCGATGTCTGTCTGATGCACTGCGTCACCGAGGCCGACTGGACCGACCGCTTCCGCGGCGCAATGGATGTTTTATCCGAGGCCAAAGTAAAAGGAACCATCCGCGCCCACGGTTGCTCCTGTCACAGCATTGAAGCGCTGCGCGCCGCCGCTAAGTCGCCGTGGGTCGAGATTGATCTCGCGCGCATCAACCCGGTCGGCGCTTACATGGACGCCGATCCCGCAACCGTCGTCAGCGTTCTGAAAGAAATGAAGACCGCGGGAAAAGCGGTAGTAGGCATGAAGATCCTGGGCCAAGGCACGCTGCGCAATCGTCAGGACGAAGGCATCAAGTACGCTCTGTCGTTGGGCCTACTCGACGCCTTCACCATTGGCGCAGAAAGCAAGCAAGAGCAGGAAGACCTGATTCGTCGAATAGCTGCAGCGTAAGAAAAGTGGATGGGTGCCCCACTTCTCGCGTCCGTTGCGAGAAGTGGGATTTTGTTCGTGTAGGGACAGCCGCCCCGGCTGTCCAGCCGCGCAGCGGCGCTTTTTCTAGCTCTCCATCACTCTCAAATGAGGGCTCACGATCAGCCGCGCCTCAGTCGCGCGCTGCACATCCTCCGCCGTCAACCCCGGCGCCACTTCTTCCAGCACCAGGCCATCCTTGGTCACGCGAACGTACGCCATCTCGGTCGCAATCGTGTCCACCACGTTCACCCCGGTGAGCGGCAACGTGCATTTCTTCAGGATCTTCGGAGCCCCTTCGCGCGTCGTGTGCTCCATCGCCACCACTACGCGGCGCGCCCCCGCCACGAGGTCCATCGCCCCGCCCATCCCTTTCACCATCTTGCCAGGAATCATCCAGTTCGCCAGACTACCCGACTCGTCCACTTCCATGGCGCCCAGCACGCTCAAATCGATATGCCCGCCACGGATCATCGCAAAAGAATCCGCGCTCGAAAAATACGAAGTCCCCGGCATCTCACTCACAGTTTCCTTGCCCGCATTGATCAGGTCGGGATCCTCCTGCCCCTCCACCGGATAGGGCCCAATCCCCAGCATCCCATTCTCCGACTGCAGCGTGACCTCAATCCCCCGAGGCACATGGTTCGCGATCAGCGTAGGCATGCCGATGCCCAAGTTCACATAGAAACCATCGCGTAACTCGCGCGCAATGCGTTTCACGATGCGCTCGCGTTTATCAACGTCTTTGCCAGGTTTGTTCATTTCTGTCGTTGGTCGTTCGTCGTTCGCTTGTCGTTGGCCGTAATCCCAACCAACCAGTCATCCTGAGCAGTCGAGGGATCCCTATCCTCGCCCGCGCTCTCGAGGTCAAGCCTTTCGAAGCGTCCTTCGCTCAATCCGCCGCTCGAATAACTCCCCCTGAAAAATTCGTTTCACATAAATCGAGGGCGTATGAATCTGATCCCCATCCAACTCTCCCACGTCAACCAGATGTTCCACCTCGGCAATCGTGATCTTGCCCGCCGTCGCCATCATGGGATTAAAATTCCGCGCCGTCTTTCGATAAATCAGATTCCCCTCGCGGTCGCCCTTCCATGCCTTCACCAACGCAAAGTCCGCAGTCAGGCCACGCTCCATCACATAAGTGCGTCCATCAAACTCGCGCGTCTCCTTACCTTCGGCGACCATCGTTCCGACCCCGGTCGGCGTAAAAAATGCAGGAATGCCCGCGCCCCCCGCACGAATCCGCTCCGCAAACGTGCCTTGCGGCACCAGGTCCAGCCGGATGGTTCCCTTCAACACCATTTCTTCCAACAACTTGTTCTCGCCCACATACGATCCAATGTGATGCACAATCTGGCCCGCCGCTAGCAGCAGCCCGTTGCCTGCTCCGTCCACTCCCACGTTGTTGCTGATGGTCCGCAGATTCTTCGTGCCTTTGCGAACCAGCGCGCGAATCAGATTCTCCGGCATACCGCACAGTCCAAAGCCGCCGATCATGATGGTCGCGCCGTCAAACACGTCACGGACGGCCTCATCCGCATTGGCCACAACTTTCTTCATAGCGTCAGAATTGTAAATGAGGAAATTGCCGATTGTTGATTTTTGATTAAGGCTTACGACGGTTGTTTTCCAATCAGCAATCAAAAATCTTCAATCAACAATTGCCTTCTTGGGGGGAATTTTTCGCAACTGATGGGCTTGCTCGAACTCCCCTGCCAACTGCCGCGTCGCTAAGTTCTCCCGAATGTGCGCCAGTCGCTGTTCCACCTTCCACAGCGCCTTCTCCAGGTTCGCCTTGTTGCTGATTGCGATATCGCGCCACATCGAGTACGGACTCGCCGAAATCCGCGTCATCTCCTGCAGCGCACGTCCACCGGCCGGCAACAACGGTGCCTCCTCTCCGAACTCTTCCACCAGCGCCGCCGCCAGCGCGGTCGAGATCATCTGTGGAACGTGGCTGACCCAGGCGCATAGCCGGTCGTGCTCCTCCGCAGGCAGCATCGCAATGCGCGACCCGATCTGATCAATCCAACCGGCAAACTCCGCGAACAGCCCTTCATTCAAATTCTGTCCCGGCAGAGGAGAAAGAAACCACACCGCCTTGTGAAACAAATCTGCATCCGCATAATCCACCCCACTCATCTCTTTGCCCGCCATCGGGTGTCCCGCCAGAAACCGCTTTCCGGCATTCTTCCCAAACACCTTGAGCGCGCGGTCGATCACAACAGTCTTTGTGCTCCCAACATCCGTAAGCAACGTCTTCGCCGGAAGCGAAGGCCCGATCTGCTCGATCAGATCGACTATCGCGAGCACTGGAGTCGCCAACACCACAAGTTGACTGCCGCGTACCGCGTCGCCGGGATTGGCAGTCCCATCGTCGATCGCACCGCGCATGCGCGCCCGCTCTAGCGTGCCCTCACGATCGCATCCCACAATCCGTCCGGCAAATTTCTTCCTGCGGAGCGCGAGCCCCAGCGACCCGCCAATCAACCCGGTGCCGATGATCGTGATTTGCCGAATCGACATAAAGAGAATTGGGTAATTGAGTAATCTTGTAATTGGGTAATTCGAAAAGTGATACCGTTGAGATTGTCAATTACAAAATTACTCACTTACCCAATTACCAAATCTCTAGATTTTCCTTCCCACGGCCGGGGCAATCATCCGCAACTCATCCATGAGTTTCGCGAACTGCTCCGGAAACAGCGACTGTGCGCCATCCGAGAGCGCCTTATCGGGATCGCAATGCACTTCAATCAGCAACGCGTCCGCACCCGCCGCTACTGATGCCCGCGCCATTGGCGCGACTTTGTCCCGCCGTCCAGTGCCATGCGAAGGATCGGCCGTCATCGGCAAGTGCGACAGCTTGTGAATGATGGGAATCGCCGAAATATCCATGGTGTTGCGTGTGTAGGTCTCGAACGTTCGGATGCCGCGCTCGCACAGAATCACCTCATAGTTTCCGCCTGCCATGATGTATTCCGCCGACAGCAGCAACTCTTCGAGCGTCGCCGCGATGCCCCGCTTCAGCAGCACCGGTTTGCGAACTTTCCCCAACTCGCGCAGCAAATTAAAGTTCTGCATGTTGCGCGCCCCCACCTGCAGAATATCGACGTAAGGCAGCATCATCGGGATCTGCGAAATCTCCATCACTTCGCTGATCACCAGCAGCTTGAATTTGTCTCCTGCCTCCCGCATCAACTTGAGCGCGTTTTCCCCATGGCCCTGAAACGAATATGGAGAACTGCGCGGCTTGAAAGCGCCGCCCCGCAAGACTTTCGCGCCCGCCTTTGCCACAGCCTCTGCGGTCGTGAAGATTTGTTCGCGCGATTCCACCGAACACGGCCCCGCCATCACGACAATTTCATTTCCGCCCACGCCAATGCCATTCGCCAGCTTGACGATCGTTCCCTCGGGACGAAAACTTCTACCCGCCAGCTTGTAAGGCGAACTGATGCGGTGAACTTCCTGCACTCCCGGCAGCAACTCAATGTTGCGGATATCGAAATCGATGCCCGACCCGACCGCACCCAGCACAGTCATCCGTGCCCCGGTTGAGCGGTGCACTTCAAATCCAATCTTCACCAGGTGTTCGATCACCCGCTGAATCAGCTCCTCGTCCGCACCTTCCTGCATCGCAACAATCATCGAAACTAGCTCCTCGCTTTTAGCTCCTAGCTTTCACCTTGAATCTTTGCAGTCCCACACCGGCCCTTGACGCTCCGAGCGTTCGCGCTGCTCGTAAGTGCAGGTGCGTCAGGCACAACAAGCTCGGGTTAGCTAAAGGCTAAAAGCTAATAGCTAAGAGCCGCTTCAATCATTCACTTCCGAATCTAATTCCGTCTCTGCGTCCGCCGCTTCAGCTTTGGGCACAATTTCTTCCTTTTGCACGTTACGCATCACGTCGATAATGCGCTCATAAATCCGCACCAGATCCCGCCCCGGCAGCGGCCCCGGATTTGCCTCTTGCACATTCGCAAAAACTACCCGCTCCCGGTCTGGCTCGTAAATCGGCAAGTTCGTATTTCTTTTCAGCTGACCAATTGCAACAGCCGCCCGCGCCCGCTCGCTCAGCAACTCCACGAGCTTCCGGTCGAGTTCATCGATTTTCTTTCGCCACTCCTCGATGTCCATAGGTCCTTGCAATCGGGGTGCCCCACCCTTCTCGCGCATTTTGCGAGAGGGTGGGGATTTTGACTTCGTATCGATCTCAGCGTGACGTCGAAAGTTGAGGGCTGACAGCTAATAGCCTCCTCACAAACTCGCCCACGGCCGCCGCTTCGCGACCGCGATTCCGCTCCACCGTCTCGACGATTGCGCTACCCACTACCACGGCATCCGCAAATTCTCCGACTTCGGCAAACTGTTCCGCCGTCGAAATTCCGAAGCCCAGCGCGACCGGCAACTTGGTCACGCGGCGCAACCGCTGCACCAACTGCCGCGCATCGTCCGCCAATTGCTGGCGCGCTCCCGTCACTCCGGTCCGCGACACGGCGTATACGAATCCGCGCGAAGCCTCCCCAATCCGCTTCAAACGTCCATCCGGACTCGTCGGCGCCGCCAGAAAAACCGGAGCCAGGTCGTACTGACGCGTTGCCCGCAAATATTCCCCTGCCTCCTCCACCGGCAGATCTGTTACGAGAACGCCGTCCACTCCTGCGGCACGCGCGACCTTACAGAATTTCTCTATTCCCATGCGCAAAATCGGATTCAGATAAGTGAACACGATCAACCCCGTCGATTGCGCATGCTCACGCACTTCCGCCGCCAGGGTTAGCACTTGTCCAAGCGACGTTCCATGCTTCAGGGCCCGTTCACTCGCCCGCTGAATCACCGGCCCATCGGCCACAGGATCGCTGAATGGCACGCCCAACTCAATTACATCCGCCCCCGCCTCAATCGCCGCCAGCACAATCTCCCGTGTAGTTCCGAGATCGGGATCGCCGCAGGTCACGTACACGACCAGAGCCGGCTTTTTATGAAAAGTTAGCGGCATGGCAAGAGATTGATGATTGTTGATTTCAGATTGGTGATTGAAAATCAGATTCGCCCAGATGCGAGCGTTTCAATCAGCAATCAAAAATCATCAATCATCAATCGATTTTCAAGTTCTCCCGCATAATCCCAATGTCCTTATCGCCGCGCCCAGAAATATTCACGATCACCACGTCCGACTTCTTCATCTTCGGAGCCCGCTTGATAACTTCGGCCACGGCATGCGCCGACTCCAAAGCAGGGATAATTCCTTCTGTCCGTGCGAGCAGCGTCGTCGCCTCCAAAGCCTCCGCATCCGAGGCCGGCACGTACTCCGCCCGTCCTGCATCGCGCAAGGCCGCGTGCTCCGGACCGATCGACGGATAATCCAGCCCCGCCGACACAGAATGCGTCAGCGCAATCTGTCCGCCCGAATCCTGCAGCACGTACGAATAGGTTCCCTGCAAAACTCCCGGCGACCCTCCGCGAAAGCGCGCCGCGTGTTCGCCTAATGCCTCACCTCGACCGCCAGCTTCCACGCCAATCAGCCGGACTTTCTTGTCGTTAAGAAAATCATAAAAAATCCCGATCGAATTCGACCCGCCGCCCACACACGCAATGATCGCTGTCGGCAACTTTCCCTCAGCCTTCAAGATCTGTGCCCGCGCCTCGCGCCCAATCACCCGATGGAAATCCCGCACCATGGTCGGATAGGGATGCGCGCCCAAAACACTGCCCAACAAATAATGGGTCGTGCGCACATTGGTGACCCAATCGCGCATCGCCTCGTTGATCGCATCTTTCAAAGTCCGCGACCCCGAATCCACGCCGCGCACCTCGGCCCCCAACAAGCGCATCCGGAACACATTCAACTCCTGCCGCCGCATGTCCTCGGTTCCCATGTACACGACGCACTCAAACCCCAGCAACGCGCACACGGTAGCCGTCGCAACTCCGTGCTGCCCCGCCCCGGTCTCGGCGATCACGCGATGCTTCCCCATCCGCTCGACCAGCAGCCCCTGCCCTAGGCAGTTATTGATTTTGTGCGCGCCCGTGTGCAGCAGATCTTCGCGTTTCAAATAAATCTTCGCTCCGCCGAGTTTTTGCGTAAGCCGCCGGGCAAAAAACAGCGGCGTCGGACGCCCGGCGTACGTCCGCAACAAATCGTCCAGCCGGGCCTGAAACTTTCGGTCGCGTTTAGCCTTTTGATACTCGCGATCGAGCTCTTCGAGCGCCGCCATCAGCGTCTCTGGAACATATCGCCCGCCATAAACCCCAAACCGCCCCGGCTCATTCACCGAGACGCGCCCGGTGCCCCACCCTTGTCGCGCTTTTTGCGACAGGGTGGGGATTTTGACTTTCGCAACTCGTGAAACTGTAGCCATCTCTAACTCACCTTCCGATCCATCTCCCGCACCGCCCGCACAAACGCCCGTACCTTCTCCGGATCCTTCTTTCCAGGCTGCGCCTCAACGCCCGAGGCGACATCAACCCCGAAGGGCTGAAATACCTTTATTGCTTCACCAACACTCAGAGAAGTCAGACCTCCAGCTACGATTACCGGTATGCGAAGCCCAAGCGATTGCACCATCGCTCGCGTCGCTTCCCAATCAAACGTCATGCCCGTACCACCGCTCGCGCCATTCACTTGCGAATCAATTAGCACAGCGAAACTTTCTCTCTGTACGCGATCGCTGATCACTATTCCACCGTCTTTAAGAGCGTTTCCCGGGATCATTGGAATCAGTTTCGATACGCCCACGCAGTCGATGGACGGACGAACGTTTTGCCACACGCTCTCCATCGATTCCTTCCCGTGCAGCTGTACGGCCGTCAACCCTGCCTCAAGAACCACGGTGCGAATGCGATCGCAGTCGGCATCAACAAAGACACCGACCTTCTCTACCCGTTTTGGCAATTTCTCCACGATCTCCTGCGCCGTCGCCACCGTCACGCACCGCGGGCTCTTTTCGTAAAACACGAACCCCACCGCATCCGCGCCTGCCTCGACCGCAACCAGCGCGTCCTCCAGGTTCGTCATCCCGCAAATTTTCACCCAAGTCATAACACAGTGACCAGTGCGCAGTTGTCAGTGGTCAGTAAATTCATAAATCCAAATGTCATCCTGAGCGAGGATTTTGTTTCGCTGAACGCGAAGCAAAATCGCAGTCGAAGGACCATGCGTCACCTTCGTAAAGCTTCGCGGTCATCTTGCACTCGCCGGGTGCCCCATGTCTCGCGTCTTTGCGAGACGTGGGGATTTTCCTATCCCCCGCTCGGCACTCGGTACCCGCGAGTCGGCACTCGCATCAACTCCTGAAGCGCTTCGCCAGGAGATTCCGCCCGCATCAGCGACTCCCCGACCAGAAACGCGTTATACCCGGCCGCCCGCAGCCGCTCCACATCCTCGGCTGAACGAATCCCGCTCTCCGCCACGCGCACCACACCTGCCGGAAATTTCCCGGCCAGACGAAACGCAGTCTCTAAATCCACTTTAAACGTTCGCAGATCGCGCGTATTCACGCCAATTAAATCGCACCCTGCACCAAGCGCTGCTTGCAACTCTTCCTCATCATGCACCTCGCAAAGAACGTCCAGCCCGCGCTGCCGCGCTCCCGCCGCGAGTGTGCCCAACTCCGTCGCCGACAGCGCGGCCACAATCAACAGCACCGCATCGGCGGAATTCGCGCGCGCCTCCAGCAACTGAAACTCATCGACAATAAAATCCTTGCGCAGGCACGGAATCCTCACTGCTCCCGACGCCTCCCGCAAATTTCCTAGCGATCCCTGAAAGAATTCCTCGTCGGTCAGCACCGACAGAGCCGCCGCGCCCGCCGATTCCAGTTCCCGCGCCAACTCCGCTGGACGAAACATCGCTCGAATAATTCCCTTCGACGGCGACGCCTTCTTCAGTTCCGCAATCACCGCCACTCCCTCGCGATTCTTCGACTCCAGCGCACGCCGAAACCCGCGTGGCACATGCAGTTCCGCCCGCCGCTCCAAGTCAGGCAGATCCTCGCCGTGCTTGGCCTCCGCCACCCGGGACCGCGTAGCCGCAACAATCCGCTCCAGAACGGCAACCATAGAGAATCATTTGATTATATGGGACTCAGGCTTACGAAGCTTCGATGGAATGGGTGCCCCACCCTTCTCGCGCCATTTGCGAGAGGGTGGGGACTTTGACTTCGCGCGCGCTAGAGCTCCTTCTTCCCCACCGTCTGGAGTTCGGTGTCCGGCACCGGCTTGCTTCTAGACACACTGAAATCCCGAACATCATTAAGCACGAACGCCGGCACGCCAGCGGTAAGTGGAACTTTCAAGCGCTCGAAGTCGGCTCCTTGAACATCGTTGAGCACGAAAGCCGCCCTTGCGTCTTCATTCGCGTGTTCGATCTTGACTCCATCCATTTCCAGCCCGCGCACGTGTCGAATAAAAAATCCCTGCGCGGGAGTCGTGCCAAACATCGTCGGCTCCGGATAATCTTTCTCCTTCTCGGCAAGCTCCAGCGTCGCATCCGCTTTGCTGCCTCCGCCTTGATGCCGGATCACAATGTTACTCAGCTTCACATCTACAATCGGATGGCCAGGAATCCCTGCAAGAATCGAACAGATCGGCCGCGACGAAACGGCGCACTCACAAGAAATGTCGCTCAGGATCACCCGCCGTAACACGCCCACGGGAACATCGTCCGGCCCTCGCATGCGCGCGCCCAACCGCAGAAATATCGGCGCGCCCAACACATCTCGCATCGTGATGTTGGTGATACTTACATCTTCAATCATCGCTCCATCCACGCTCTCGATCGCGAAACCGTTGCATCCGTCAAAAACGCAATTGGAGACGGTGATGTTTTTGAAACCGCCATTCGACTCCGTCCCAAACTTAATGCGGCCCGTTCGCGGCACTTTCTCGCCGGTCCCAAATCGCTTCCAGGTCGCGTCCAACAGCCTCCCCTCTTCGTAGCTGCCGCTCACCAGACAATTGCTGATCGTGACCATTTCCGTGGCCCGCGCATATCCCAGCGCGAACGAACTCTTCAAGCAAATGCCATCGTCCCACGGTGAATTCACGCTGCAATTTGAAATCCGCACATTGCGGCAGCAATCCACGTCCATGCCGTCGCGGTTGGTATCGATCTTCAAATTGTCGATGGTGAGATTGTCGACGCCGGTGGCGAGGACACCGAAATGCCCGCCGTGCAAAATGGAAAAATCCCGCAACAGCACGTTGCGGCAATTCTTAAGAGCGATAGCCTTGTTGCCCGCGCCGGGCTGCTCGGCTTGCGGCCCCGTTAGCCATCCGCGACTCAGCCCTTTTCCCCAGATAAGTCCCGGACCACAAATCGAAATATCCTCTAGCCCATCTCCCCACATCAGGCTGTTGTGCCAGTGATTGTGGCCGAAATCCTGATAGCTTTCCCACGGCTGGTTCGATTCCGCAAGATCGTACCCGCCGCTCGTGCCATCGGCTGGCGGATCGGCCGCGACAACAGTCGCGCCATGCGACAAGTAGAGGCCAACATGACTCTTAAGGTGAATCGAATAAGAAAGATAATTCCCCGCCGGGAATTCGACCGTTCCGCCTCCTGCCGCGGCCGCCGCGTCAATAGCCCGTTGAATCGCCGCAGTGTCGAGCGATGTCCCATCGCCCTTGGCTCCGAACGCCCTGACGTCATAAAGAGGCGTTCTTTCGGAGCCGCTCTCGGCGATTGCGCTCTCATGCAACCCGACCAGCACTCCGACAAGCCCAGCGCCCGCCGCCTTTAAGAATCCACGTCTAGCGATTCCGTCAGTTCGCATAATCCCTCAATGAACCAGGGTGCCCCATCCTTCTCGCGTTCTTCGCGAGAGGGTGGGGATCCTGACTTTACGGCCTCTCTGCTCCGCCGCCCGTTCTCTTCAGATAAAACTTGAAAAACGCCTCCGCACTCGAATCCAAACAGACCTGAGCGTTCGCGGCTCCCGGCTCCTCTCGTGTGTACCCTTTCTCGTCCACGCGTATGTGCATCCCCTGCACCGGACATAAATCCGGACGCAACACAAACACAACGGTCATGGGATCAAACAACGTGGGTGTTTCCTGCCCCCACAAGTGATACAGGATCGTCAACTGATCTGTCACTGCCGTCCCCTGACTGAACAAAAACGCCCGCTTCACTTCATCCAGTTTCAATTGCGTGGAATCGAGCGGCATCACGAACAGCGGAACTCCCGCCGCAAACAGTTTCTGCGCGGAAGACACATCGTTCAAAATATTCCACTCAGGCATTGCAGGAACCGGCGGTGTGTAGCCCAAATCGCCATACCCACGCCGGATCGAGCCGCCCATCAGTACGACGCGTTTTAATTCGCGGAACGTGCCCGGATCTTTGTCGATCGACGCTCCCACGTTCATCAGCGGACCAATCGCGATCAGCGTGATCTCTCCGGGATATTTTCGAATCTGCCCCAGCAGAAAATCGACCGCATCCCCGTGCGAGCCCTTAGCGAAACGACTCTCCGCATAATGCCGCTGTGACATCGGCATCTTGGGCGTCGTGGGCTTTCCGGCCAGCACTGGGATTTCGGCGCGCCCCACTTCTGCCAGGAACCGGTCGGTCAGCTTCGCCCGCGTTTCGGTATCGCCGAACGTGGTCATCACGCCCAGAATTTGCAGCTCCGGACTCCGCACCGCCAGCGCCAGCGCAAACGCATCGTCCACGTCGTCGCCGATATCAGTATCAATAATGACCTTCTCCGGCGGGTGCCCCACGCCTTGAGCCCAGCTCAGCCCCGGCCAAACGCAAATCGCCAATGCCAGCACGCATCTCAAAACTGTTTTTTCGCAAACATTAGTCACCATCCGCGCTCTCCCTTTGGGACTGACCCACTGACCGTCGATTGAATTTTGGTCGGGAAAGAATATTAGTATCACCCAAAGTCGCGCCCGGTTCTGAAGTCCAAAAAGCTTTGATCGCAGAGATCGCCAAGGAAAACCGCGCAAAACGCCGAGAAGGGCAAAATCAAAAGCTTGACTCAGCGCTCTCCGCGGCCTTTCTCAGCGAACTCTGCGGTAAAAAGCTTTGGACGTGTTCCCCAGCCCACACCGTGTTCCACACCCCACGGCGTGTTTAAGCGCCCCTTACTCTAACTCCCTTCAAATCAAGGCCCTCAACCTTGGCGCCCGCCGTGCATTCCCCAACGTGCCGCTCGCCGGCAGGAGGTGACCAACCATGACCCGCATCAATGCATTGCGCACCATCGCAGAAACCCGTTCCATGACCTGGGGCAACAGGACCAGCGCGCTAATCTTCGCCGCTGTGCTGATCGTCTGCTCCGTAACCGTCGGCTGCTCCAAAGACAAGCCGAAGCCCGTAAGTTCCAACAACCCGATTCCCGTCACGCAACCCGAGACGGCCATTGCTCCAATACCCGCACCGGCGGTGCAGACCTCAGCCAAGCCGGCTCCGAAGAGAATTGTCCATAAGAAACCCGCAACTGTAAATTACACCGACAAGACTTATGGTGTGAGCTTCGAATACCCGCGCCGCTACGCCATCGAGACCGGTAATGCCGCCACTGAACTTTTGGCGTCCAATCCAATTCCCATGAACTTCGTGCAGCCCGGAGGACTCGCCCTCGCCGCCGTCGAACTGCCCCAGACCGGCTTCACCAACACCGACTTCTCATCTGCATTCTTCAACGTGAGCATCAACAAGACTCTCACTGCAGATCAGTGCTCCGAGTTCGCCGTGCCTCAGCCGAAGGTCGCGCCGCAAGCCCAGTCTACCGACACTACGACAGCGGTAACGCCAGTCTCCTCGACCGCGATGCCAACGTCTGAAACGCAATCCATGTCAGGTTCGAAGCTGATGCTCGGAGACCTCGAACTCCGCGCCACGGAAGCCGTCTCCGGCGAAGGCACTCGCCAGAGCGATTCGAAGTATTTCCATGTCTTCCAGAATGGAGCCTGCTACGAGTTCGGCCTGAACGTTACTACCATCGCCTCCGAAGACGGTGTCACCAAGCACGTCGACCGCGACAAAGTCTTCGACCGCTTGGAAAAAATCCTAGCTACGGTGAAGATCAATCCGATCGCCGCTCCCGAAGTAACCGCCGAAGCCCCTGCGCCAACCCCAGCTGTAACGCCTGCGCAGTAATCAGGGTGCCCCACCCTTCTCGCGTTTTCCGCGAGAGGGTGGGGATTTTGAATTCCTCAGAGTCGGAAGCAGACATGATTCTCAACTCCGCACCAGTGCTAGCAACCTCACTCAAAGCACTCATCCGCTCTGCCCTGTTCACTCTAGGCATTGATGACGTTCTGATCGACTTCCTGGCGAACACCGCGATCAGAGCCGCCGTGCTCCTAACGCTCCTGTCTGTCGAAGCCCGGATCCATCACTGCCGCGAGGCCGACAGCCCCATGGAGGGCTCCGCTCTCTGAGAATTCCCCAATGAACATCCGGCGATCGGCCATTTCTGTGCCGCTAAAGCTTTGCCAGCTTCGTTCCGATCTAAACCACAGAGAGATAGTCTCGTCTTGAAGCTAATCGAACTCGTCCGCGAAATTAAACCCAGTACCGAGACGGAAGTCCTTTCCTGTGGCCGTGTATGCGACGATTACATGCGCGAAGCGCGCCTCATCCAGGATTCCCTTCTTCCCACCGCATCTCTGTGCGACCGCGGCATCGAAATCGCGTCCCGCTTCACTCCCTTCTTCGAGGTCGGCGGCGATTTCGTAGATTTCTTTCGCTTGCCCGACGGCCTCATCGGCCTTTACATCGGCGACGTGGTCGGCAAGGGCTTGCCCGCAACCATGTACGGGGCCTTGGTCATGGGTATCCTTCGCGGCATTCATAAGTGCGAAACCGACACCGGCACTGTCCTCTCCCTTCTGAATCAACGTCTACTGCAGCGTCCGCTTCCCGGCCGTTTCTGCGCGACATTGTATGCCGTCGTCGACCCTTCTACGCACACCCTGGCCTTCTCCAACGCCGGACTTCCCTTCCCTCTCCATGCTTCCGCCACCGAATGCCAGCCTATTGGAACTGGCGGACTTCCCTCCGGCCTTCTTTCCTCTGCAAGCTATGACCAACACATTGTTCAGTTGTCGCCGGGAGACACTGTCCTTTTCGCGACCGACGGCCTGTACGAATCGCTGAATCCCGAGGGCGTCGAATTCTCTTCCGCCCGGATGTCCCATCTCTGGGCCGAATGCCGGTGCAAGTCCGCAACCGAATCTCTAGATCACTTGTTCGACGGCCTCCATGTGTTCTCCAACGGCATTCAACCGCATGACGACATAACCGCCGTAGCCCTCAAAGTGCTCCCGTAGGATTGGGTGCCCCGCCCTTCTCGCGCCCTTTGCGAGAGGGTGGGGATTTTGAGTCTGATGTGGGACGCCGCCAACCCGGCAGTAGAAACGAAAGTTTAAGTTGAGCTGGAAAAATAGAAGCCGGGCCTTCGCATGTTGCCCCCGGTTAGTGCTCGGTCTTCCCGCTCAGCAACTCAAGCGCATGCGGAATCAACCCAGCCACCGCCTCCAATGATTCCACCGCTCCCGCAGGACTTCCCGGCAGATTAAGAATCAACGCACGTCCCCGCACGCCGCACATCGCGCGACTCAGCGCGGCAAACGGAGTTTTTTTCATTCCTTCACTCCGCATCCGTTCTGATATACCGTCCAGCAGACGGTCGCACACGGCCGCGGTTGCTTCCGGCGTAACATCGCGCGCAGCAATCCCGGTTCCGCCCGTGGTCACGACCAACCGCACCTCGCGCGCCAGTCGAATCAGCAGATTTTGAATTTGATTGGAGTCATCCGGAACAACTTCGCGCGCGGCGACCGAGAAGTTGAGCTTCTGCAGCAGTTGCGCCACCGCCGGCCCCGAGCGATCTTCGCGTTCCCCGCGAGCACAGGAATCGCTGACCGTCACCACCGCAGCCGTGAATGCAGGCTCGTCAGCCATCGAGCAGGACGTCTTCCTCTTCTTCTCTTCTGCCTCGTCCCGCCCCCGACGGCGCCGTCGCCGCCGCCGGAGCACCCGCCGCCGCAGGCTCCGCTTCCCCACCGCCGTCTCGGGCCGACTCATCCAGCAAGCGCAAGCCTTCCATCAAAAGTCCCTGGGTATTGAGCTGGGTAGTCTCTTTGTCGGTCTTGCCTTCGAAGTCGAGCTGGAAATTTCCGCCGGTCCAGCGCAGCACTTTGAACACGGCCTCGTCGCCCACCAGCTTTCCATAGGTCGCGTGCTTCACCTGGCCTTCCACAAAAAAAACCTCGCACTCGTCGCCTTCGTTGCTCAGCGACAGCTGGCAGCTCTTCCGTCCCATCTCGAGCGACTGCATGAGATCGATCACGTTCATCTGCGCCAGGCTTCCGCGCACTACTCCATCCTTGGGAGCGGTCTTCGCCATTTTCTCCAGCGCAATCCGGTCAATGGTGCGTTTGATGCGCCGCGTCGCATCCTTCAGGAAAAACGGCTTCTCCAGATAATCGTCCGCAGCGTCCTGTGGCGAAAGCCGCTCCGCAATGTCCACCTTGCTCGCCATCAGTACTGTGGAAAAATTTGCGGTCGCCGGCCGGCTCCTCAGCTTCTCGACCAACTGGCGTCCATCCATTCCCGGCATTTTGTAGTCGCACACAAGCAAATCCGGAACATCATCCACCGCCTTCAGCAGCGCATCGGCAGCATCCGTAGCGGTCGTCACCACCGCTAGCGGAGTGAGCGCCTGCTGCAACATCGCCAGCACCATCGGATTGTCGTCTACTACCAGCAGCTTGACGTTATTCGCCATGTTTGAAGATGTCTTCGAAGTCAATAAGAAGTCTGCCGCCGTTACTTCTCGCGCCGATACTCTCCGCTCTTCCCGCCACTTTTTCGCTGCAACACAATTTCGCGAATCTCAATACTCTTGTCCGCCCCCTTGCACATATCGTAGACGGTCAGCGCGGCAACGCTGGCGGCGACCAGGGCCTCCATCTCAACGCCGGTCTCGGCGGTGGTGGCGACTTTGGAGGTGATAGCGACGCCATTCTCGCACAGCCGCACATCCACATCAACGACGGCCAGCGGCAGCGGATGACACATCGGAATCAACTCAGCCGTGCGTTTGGCGGCCATGATGCCCGCGATGCGCGCCACTTCCAGCGGATCCCCTTTCGGGTTTTGCGGCAGCGCCGCGAGCACCGCGGGCTTGATGGCAACCAAGGCGCTGGCTTCGGCTTCGCGCCGAGTCGCAGATTTCCCCGAGACATCGACCATCCGGGCGCGCCCTGCCCGGTCGTAATGGGACAATTTCGTCGGCATGCGTTGCTCTATCTTACATGGAGAGGCAGGCGTAAGGACGGATCTCGCCTGCGAACAATCATTGCTGATTGATGATTTTTGATTGTTGATTGAAGTCAACGGAGGCTCGTTGCGGGTTTTCAATCAGCGATCAAAAATCCTCAATCAACAATCGCTTTTCATAACAGCGACCCACTCCCCGGCTGGAATGCGCTCGCGGTCCGCCGGGACGACAATATAGCAATTCGCTCGCGCGGTTGCGGCAATATCTCCCGACCCCTGCCAGGCCACCAACTCGACCTCGGAATTCTCGAATTCGCCCGAAACAATGGCGGGAAGAAAACGCTTGAGCCCGGTCTTGATCCGAATCTCACTCTTCAACCGTGCATGAAGGAAGGACAGTTTGCCAGAAGTTTGGCCGCCTACCGCTTCAAGCATGGGCCGTGCGAACAGTTCGAAAGTCACCATGGTCGATACCGGATTTCCCGGTAGCCCGAAGAAATAAGTTCCCGGCTTTTCGCGAACCGAACCGGCCGCCCTGCCAAACACGACCGGCCGTCCCGGCTGAATTTTCGCTCCAGTGAAAAAGAATTCGGCGTGCATCTCTGACAGCACTTGCTCGACCAAGTCGTAACGTCCCATCGAGACCCCGCCGGTCATCAACAGCAAGTCAGACTTCAGGCCTTCTTCAATCAGACGGCGCAGTCCCTGCAACTCATCCGGGGCAACGGGTAGCAGCGTCGCGTCGCCACCTGCGCGCCGAACCTGCGCGGCCAGCGAATAACTGTTTGAGTTGCGAATTTGAGTTGGCCCCGGCGTCGCACCGACGTCCACAATCTCGTCCCCGGTGGTCAGCACGGTGACGCGCGGACGCTCGTACACTTGCAACTTCGATTTGCCCACCGAAGCCGCCAGCGCAATGCCTGCCGCGTTCAGGCGTACCCCGCGTTCGAGTAAACGACTCCCCCCGCGGGCCTCGGCCCCGCATGGGACAATGTTTTCCCCCGCCACAACACTTCTGGTGATCTCGACCTGCTTCCCATGCAGCGAACTGTACTCCACCATCACCACCGCGTCTGCGCCGGCCGGGACCGGAGCGCCAGTCATGATCGATGCAGCTTGTCCATGAGCAATGTTGCGCGGAATCTTATCGAGCTTTTCGCCCGCCTTGATTTCTCCGATCACTTCCAGCGTTGCGGGGACTTGAGACACATCCGCAGATCGAATCGCATAGCCATCGCGCGTCGCGCGCGGAAAAGGCGGCAGATCGCGATCCGCCTCGACCGGCTCAAACAAAACGCGGCCGTCAGCCTCGATCAGATCGACGTACTCTGAGCCAGTGGCCCGAACCAGCCCGGCTTGCTCCTCGACCACGCGGCGGGCGTCTTCAAAGCTTAGAACAATGTTGACCGGCGCAGCGGACATGCTGAGATGATACGACAGAGAAAGTGTGAGCTAGAAAAACCGAAGGGATCCAGATTAACGCGCTAATTCCTGCCCCAGCGTCGCCGGATTGCTCGCGTAGGAGAGCCCGGTCTCCAGATCGATGACCCGGTCCTGCACCAGTTGTGCAATTTCACCGTCGAAGTGCTGCATCCCTTCCAATGAACCGGCCTTCATGGCGTCAAGCAGACTTTTGTTTTCCCGCTCGCCCTTTTCGATGCACTCGCGCGTACGGGCGTTCGCCTTGAGAATTTCGAAGGCCGCTACCCGTCCGCTGCGATCGGACTTCGACATGAGCCGTTGGCAAATAATGTAGCGGAAGCACTTGGCGAAACGCTCGCGTACCGACTGCTGCTCCGCCGGAGAAAACGTGCTGACAACGCGCTCTACCGTCTTGGACGCGTCCATCGTGTTCAGGCTGGAGAACACAATGTGACCGGTCTCGGCCGCTTCCAGCACAATCTCGATGGTCTCCCGGTCCCGCAATTCTCCCACCAGAATTACTTTTGGCGCCTGCCGCATGGCTGAACGCAGGGCTTCCACGAAGTTCGGCGTATCGCTATGCAACTCCCGCTGATGAATGGTGGAACATTTGTGATTGTGCAAAAACTCGATGGGATCTTCGATGGTAATGATGTGGTAGTACTTCTCGCGGTTGATGGCGTCGAGCAGCACCGCCAGCGTCGATGACTTACCAGACCCCGCCGGTCCTGTGACCAGCACAATTCCGTCCTTAAGTTTGGAAACATCGGCCAACTGCGCCGGCATACGCAGGGTCGCGAAGTCCGGAATAACCGTGGGAATCACCCGCATCACGACCGCACAACTGCCACGCTGAATAAAAAGATTCACGCGGAAACGCGCCAGACCCGGAAGTCCAAAGGAAATGTCGCAAGCCCCATGCTCGCGCAGTGTCGTGACCGCCTGCTTGTTGTCGCCAATCAGGTCAGCGGCGATGTGGCGCGTATCGTCTGCAGTAAGAAAACTAAGCCCCGGCACCTGCACCGGAATCATCTGCCCGTAAACCTGGACTTGCGGTGGACGGCCGGGGGAGAAAATCAGGTCGCTGATTTTGTCCGACGCCTTCAGCATCGCGCCTAGCAACGCCGGAGTCGCAACTCTGCCGCCGCCCGTGAAGCCTTCTAATGCAACCGAAATTGGAGCAATGCCTGGTGCTGCCATTCGTCCTCACGCCCACAGGAGTCGCACGCACCACAGAATTGGAAGTTCCTTTCACTGTATCGTGCCGCCGACCCCCTGCGAAGGCACAGCAAGTGCATAGTCCTTCGTAACCCCCGGCGCCAAAAAACAAAGGGTGGCTCGCCGGAGCCACCCTGCCTTGCAAGTGCTTGGATTGAAAGGTAATCGTCTACTTCTTCGGCGCCTGCTTCTTCTTACCAAACGTTGTCTCCACCGACGACCCGATGCTCGTCAGCATCTGTTTCGCGGCGTCCGCATAAGTGCCGCTGGGCTGCAACTCCAGATACTTCTGGAAAGCCTCGGCGGTTCCCTGCGGCGCGACCATCTTTTCTCCTTGCAGCGTGGCCTTGCCGATCAGGTTCACGCCCTTCCAGTAGTAAGCATCGGCGCGGTTGGGATCGAGCGAAATCACTTTATCGAAGGCCACGATCGCGTCATCCACCTTGCCCGCATTGGTGAGCACAGCGCCGGTGTTGAAGTAGTACTGCGCCGCACTAGTCGGATCAGCCTGCGCCGCCAGTTCATAGGTCTTGACCGCATCGTCCATCTTGTTGGACTTGGCATATGCCTCGGCCAGGTTGTTGTAGTAAGCAGCCAGATTCTTGGCCGCATTGGGATCTTTGTCATTGGTAGCTGATTTCTTGATATCAATCGCTTTCTGGTACGACTCGACCGCCGAAGCCAGGCGCTTCTGCTTTTCCGCCGGGTCGGTCTGCTTGGTCGCCGACATCCGGTAATAATCTCCCAGCTTGAACCAGAGCAGGTCGCGGGTCGCGTCCATCTGGGTGGCTTCGTTCAACGACGCAATGGCCGTATCGAAGTCTCCCGCATCGGCCGCGGTCTTCGCCGCGTTCAGTTTCTCGTTGAGAGATTTGACGGTGTTGGTTTCCTTTGCCGCTTTGGCCTGCTGCTCCTGCATCTGCTTCAACTGCTCGGGAGTTAGCCCTTGGCCCTTCGCGGCATTCTCCGTGTCTTTCTTCAGATCAAAATCCAGGGTGTTCTCGTCCATTTGAACCGGAAATCCTTTGACGTGATCCAGTTCCTTCCCAGCCTTCACATCATCTGCGTTCTTATAAAGCGTCGCCAGGTACTTGCCAGGCGTAAGTCCCAGCGAAAAGTATTCGCCTTTCTTGTTGGTCTTGATCGTGTACTTCTGCCCATTGTCCATATTGGTCCAGACCACGACTGCGTCCGCGATCGGGTTGCCCTGGTTGTCTTTGGCCACTCCCTTGACTGTACCCGAAGTCTGGGCTGCGGCTGGAGGCACACACAGTCCGAGCGCCAGTATTACGAATAAAAGAATTGCGAAATGCTTTTTCATGTTGCCTCCCGGCAAATTCGAATTTTGCTGGTTGTTAAAAGTCAATTTGACCAGTACAAAACTTCAAACTCAAACGATCCACAAATGTCTATCGCACCGCGTACGCGATCGGATCCGGCATTCCAGCCGCCTCGAAAGCGCGCATCCGCAACACACAACTGTCGCAGACTCCGCAGGCCTCATCCTCGCGGCTGTAACATGACCACGTTAAATCGAAGGGCGCACCCAATTCAAGGCCAAGGCGCACAATCTCGTTCTTTCTCATTGCGATAAGCGGGGTCACGACTTCAATATCGCCTTCCTTGGTGCCGGTTCTTACCACTTCATTGAATGCCTTGTAGTAAGCCGGACGGCAATCCGGGTAACCGGAACTGTCCGGCTCAACCGCGCCAATGTACACCTTTTTCGCTCCCAGGACTTCTGCCCAGCTCACGGCCACGGCCAGAAAATGCGCATTGCGAAATGGGACGTAGGTGACTGGGATGTCACGCCCAGTCGCTTCAGACCTGGGCACGGCTATTGCGTCGTCAGTGAGCGCCGAGCCCCCAATCGCGCGCAGCGCCTCGTTTCGCACCACCAGCTTGTCTCGAATCCCGAGGCGCTCGCAAATGGCAAGAAACGATTGCCGCTCGCGCTCTTCTGTCCGCTGCCCGTAGCTCACATGGACCGCAGCCGCGTCCCAGCCGCGTGCCGCTAAAGCCGCGCAAACACACGAATCCATACCCCCGCTGAGTAGGACGACAGCGCGCGATTGCTTCGAGATCGGCATAAATGAACGATCGCTGATTGCTGATTTCAGATTGTTGATTGCTGATTGGTGATTGAAAGATCAAGCCGCCTTTGGTGTTCAATCAACAATCAAAAATCATCAATCAACAATGCTCCCTAGACTCCCTTCACTGCCGGGTCCCAGATGAACTTGTGCAATTGGAGTCCTAGTCTCGCCGGAACGTTGTCGGCAATCATCCACTCGGCCAGTTCCTGTGGATCAAGCAGGCAGTGCGAGCTATCGCGGGCGCCGGTTGCGTCTTTGCGGAACGCGGGAGAAAACAGAACTGCATTTACTCGTCGTGCCAGATTGTGCCGCTGGGTGAACTCGCGCGCAAACTCGTAGTCCTCCCGACTGCTCAGGACAAACTTGATCTCGTCGTGAGCCTCTAGCGTCTCCAGATTTTCCAGGCAAAACGTATCGCCCTCGCCCGAGTTTGGACATTTCACATCCACGATCTTCACAACCGCAGCGGGAACCCGCTCCAACCGGCGTTCTCCGCTGGTTTCCAACAGAACCTTGTACCCTTCATCCAAAAGACGCTGCATCAGCGGCACAACTTCACGCTCCTGCAGCATCGGCTCGCCGCCAGTGATCTCGACCAGGCCTCCATCCGGGCTCAGGCGTAACACCTCGTCCAGCACTTCTTCGTCCGACATTTTGCGTCCGCCCTGAAACGTATACTCGCTGTCGCACCAGGAACAACGCAAGTTGCATCCCGTCAGCCGCACGAAGACACAAGGCAGACCCGCATAGGTCGACTCCCCCTGCAACGATTTGTAGATTTCCGTAATCTGCATCGCAACAGTAGCGCCGCCGACCCGGCGGCTGTCGTGCGGGCGTCCCGCCCGCACTCCCGGACAGTAGCTGGGTTACTCCGAATATTTTGCGGTAGTCGTGTCGGTCTCGAAGACAGTAACGTCCTTCACCCGCACCCGGCCGTTCGTCACATTCTTCAGCTTGGCATTCGACTGGTCGTAGAAATACTTTGCCAGATTCTCGGCCGACGGATTGATCACCGTGAACGGCTCGATTTCATTGATCATCTGGTGGTCCAGGCGCTCGATTACGTGTTTCATTACCTCGCGCAAATCCTTAAAATCAAGCAGCAAGCCGGCTTTATCCAGTTCCGCTCCCGCCAGCGTCACCCGAATTTTGTAGTTATGCCCGTGCGGATTTTCGCACTTGCCCTTGTAATTGCGCAGGTAATGCCCCGCGGCAAATGTGTCTTCAACCGTAACTTCGAACATGATCCCTCAGCAGCCGCGCCCGCCAATACAGGCCCGAGCGCGCTCCTTTTGCGAAACCTCTATTGTACCGCCGGAACAAGACTGAACGCTTGACCTGGAAAAGGAACAACTAGATCTGGAGAATGACTTGCTCTTGAAAGACGCCTGATGCGACGCAGCCGCGAAGCGGCGAAAGAATGCAGCCCACAGCGCAAGCTGTGGGTCCGAACGTGCAAAACGCACAAGCCCCGAAGGGGGGAAAGAACCGCTACCAGAGAAGCGACCCTTGAACCGATTCCCCGCCAAGGAGTGCATATGCTGCGTCGGAAATCCGCGCTTCTGTTGGTATTCGCTCTCACGCTTGACCTTTGCGCTCAGAACCGGCCCGATGCAGCACCGGACTTCGACATCAAAGAGCACTCCACCAAATACGAATACCGCATTCTGATGGGCATTTGACAGTCCCCGTGCTCCTTACTATAATGTAAGGAATATTATTTTTAGTAAGGACCCAATGGCTTCAGCAACCGTTACATCCAAAGGACAAATAACTATCCCCGCCAAAGTTCGCGACGCCCTCGGTTTGGACCCGGGTGACCGAGTTGAGTTCGTAGAAATCGGGAAGAATGAGTTCTCGATCGTCCCGGCAACGGGGTCGGTACGCGAACTAAAGGGTCTCTACAAGGGTAGGAAAACCAGGCCAGTGTCGCTTGAACAGATGGATCGGGCAATTGCGAAAGGTGCGGCGCGTTCCAGATGATCGGTCTAGATACGAACATTCTGGTCCGCTACCTTACTCAGGACGATATTGCGCAATCCGCCGCGGCGGTCAAAGTCATCGAATCGCTATCTCCTGAACTGCCCGGATTTTTGTCTCTGGTAGTCGTGGCGGAACTGATTTGGGTCCTGCAGTTCTCTTATCACTTCAAGAAGCCTGAGATTGAGCACGTCATTGACAGATTACTGCGAAGCCGGGAATTGATCATTGAACGCGCGGAGGTCGTCTCCCAGGCATTGCGTAAGTTTCGCGTCAGCCGTGCAAATTTCGCTGATTGCCTGATTGAGCGCTGCGGCCATGCGGCGGAGTGTCAGTACATGTTGACCTTCGACAAACATGCTGCCGAGGCAGGTATGAAGCTCTTGGCAAATTAAAAGGGCGCTTGCGAATCTCCCGACCTAGTTCCCCACCCCGAAAAATTCTTCCACCACCCGCAGATCCGTCGTCCTCTTGTAATTCGGCAAGCTCTCCACAAAGACGCGCCCGTACTGCTTTTTCAATATGCGATTATCCAGCAGCACCAGCAGTCCGCGGTCATGCAGCGACCGGATCAACCGCCCGAACCCCT
The DNA here is from genome assembly GCA_937879855.1 of uncultured Acidobacteriaceae bacterium. Classification (GTDB taxonomy): domain Bacteria; phylum Acidobacteriota; class Terriglobia; order Terriglobales; family Acidobacteriaceae; genus Sulfotelmatobacter. The sequence goes on from CALFMO010000069.1 coordinate 33,933, forward strand.
GTTTCAACGTAATCACCGCCGCCGGCACCTGATATTGAAAGAACGCGTTCCCGCCGTCAGCGTCGATCGCCTTCACCCGCGCCGCCACCACGGGATCGCTCGGCACCGCAAACGGCAACCGGTCGATGATGACGCAGCTCAATTGCTCCCCCTGAACATCCACGCCCTGCCAGAAAGAAGATGTAGCGAAAAGCACCGCATTCGGCGTCAACCGAAACTCCTCGAGGAGCGCGGTTTTCGGTGCGTCGCCCTGCCGCAGGATCGGGAACTCGACTTCGCCCAGCAACCGCTGATAAATATCATTCATCTGTGCGTAACTGGTGAACAGCACAAACGCCCGCCCGCGTGTGATCTCCAGCAATCGCCGAATCCGCTCCGCCGCCTTCGCGGTGAATTGCGGCGTACGCGGGTCGGGCAAATCCGGCGGCACATAGAGCAGTGCCTGACTTTCATAATCGAAATGCGAGGGCAGCACCGACTCGCGTGCGTGTTCCATCCCCAGCCTCTGTCGGATGTACTCAAACCCTCCGCCCACGGCCAGCGTCGCCGACGTCAACACTGCACATTCCAGCTTCGACCACAAGCACTCGCGCAGAATCGGCCCCACATCAATGGGAGTCGCCTGCAGAAAAACATTTTGTCTTCGCCCTCCAGATGTCTCACCCGCCTTGTTCGCGCCTCGGGACCCAAAACGTCCGCCCCGCCGCTCAATCCAAAACACGGTGTTCCGATCTTCCGACTCCATCGCGAACCCCAGCTGCACCTGAATCTCCTGCGCCCGCCGAACAAAGTTGAAGACCCCTTCCGGCTTCTGCGGCAATCCTTCCAGTTCGCCCGCCAGCCGCGTGAGAGCCTGGTTCAGCGCCAGAAACTCGTCCCCGTTTTCCTCCAGAAATTCCCGCCGGGTCTCGAACGCAAACCGTCCCTCCCCGGGCGGCAGCAGCGAAAAGAAAAGTTGTGACCGTTCCCGCAGACTTCCCAGGGCTCCCGAAAGCGCCGCCGACATTATCCGATGGTGTTGCAGCGAATTCTCCACATCCCGCGCCAGCTCCTCCATGCGCAGGTTGCTTACCGAGATGCCGAAATAATTCCCCGCCACATCCTCCAGTTCGTGCGCCTCATCAAAAATCACGGCAGCCGCTTCCGGCAGGATGCCCGCATCGGGCGCTCCCTCCGCCTGCAATTTAATCGCGAGATCGGCAAAAAACAGGTGATGGTTGACGATGATAATGTCGCTCTCCATCGCCTTGCGCCGCATTTCGGTGATGAAGCACCGCTCCCACTCGCTGCACTTCTGCCCAATACAAGCGTCCGCTCGCGCGTCAAGCTTGTGCCAGAGCAGGCTAGCCTCGGGCAGTTCCGCCAACTCAGCCCTGTCCCCCGTTCCCGTCGTCTTTTCCCAAGCAGCGATCGCCCGATACTGCTCGATCTCTTCCAGTCCGCTCAGCACGGGCTGATCTGTCAGTTCATACAATTTCTTTCGGCACAAATAATTGTTGCGCCCCTTCATATAGCAAACCGAAAGCCGCCCCGCTGTTTCTTTGTCATTTCGAGCAGAGCGAGAAATCTGCTGTTCGCCTCCTCCATACAAGGCCTGCTCCAGAAACGGCACGTCCTTGTAGAAGAGCTGCTCCTGCAGATTCTTCGTCCCCGTCGAAATGATCACCCGCTTCCCCGAATGAATCACCGGCATCAGATACGCGAGCGTCTTGCCGGTGCCGGTCCCCGCTTCCACGATCAGATGCCTTTTTTCTGCCAGAGCCTGCTCCACCGCCTGCGCCATCTGCAGTTGCCCGCGCCGGAATTCATACGCCGGATGCATCCGCGACAGCACTCCACCTGGCGCAAAAAATTGATACAACGATGCGTCTTTGCCGCTAGGAGCAGCGCGGTTCTCGGAAGTCGGCGACGCGGGTTGAGAACTCAAAGCCACGGGACTCTCTATAATAGCGATTTCAGGCAAGTGTGGGGCAAAGCCTGCGGCTTCGAAGTCTAGGTAGCGACAGCCGCCTCGGCTGTCCGGTTTGATTGTTCTTGTGGGGACAGCCGCCCTCGGCTGTCCAGCCGACTCGAAGAGTCGGCAGTTTCACCACAAATGCAGATATCATTGGCCCTGCGGCCCAAGGACAGCCGAGGGCGGCTGTCCCCACATAGAACTCATTTTGACCCAGCCCACCTACAATTCGACCAGCACTCTCGCCACGACCGCGGCCGGGATTCCCACCATCGCCATCGTCGGACGCCCTAACGTAGGTAAGTCCACGCTCTTCAATCGCATCGTAGGGTCGCGCCGCGCCATCGTCGGCGATGAACCCGGCATCACCCGCGACCGTCTCTATGGCGACGCCGAATGGGAGGGCCGTCACCTTCGCATCGTGGACACAGGCGGCATTCTGCCGGAAGAAAAAGATCTGATCCCCTCGGAGATCTATCGCCAGGCCCGCGTCGCGCTCGCTCAGGCCGCTGCCATCATTATGGTGATCGACGGACGCACCGAACTTGCCGGTCCTGATCTCGAATTAGTGCGCCTGCTGCGCAAGGCCAACCGCCCGCTCTTCCTCGCGGTAAATAAGGTCGACAGCGAAAAACAGTCATCCCTGATCGACGACTTTCATCGCCTCGGCATCCAAAAAATGTTCCCCATTTCCGCCGAGCACGGCCGGGGCGTAGACGATCTTCTCGATGCAGTTCTGGAAAGCCTCCCCGCGGACGCCATGCCCCCAGAACGCGACTCCCACGAGAGTAGCGCCGGCGTCCCGCCGTCTGTCCCGAGCGCGTCTCGCGCTCGGAGGTCAGCACGAGATGTAACGCCTGAGATTTCCGAAAACGAAGCCGAAAGCGACACCCCGCCCCACGAAGTAAAAGTAGCCATCATCGGCCATCCCAACGTCGGCAAGTCGACGCTACTGAATTGCCTGACTGCTTCCGACCGCGCCATCGTCTCGCCCATTCCCGGCACCACGCGCGATGCCGTCGACGAAATCGTAGAGCACAATGGACGCCGCTTCCGCTTTATCGATACCGCCGGCATCCGCCGCAAAGGCAAAACTCACCTCATGGCCGAAAAGCTTTCGGTGGTCATGGCACGCAAACATCTGGAAGGCGCCGACATCGCGCTTCTGGTCATCGATGCCACCGAGGGAGTAAGCCAGCTCGACGCCGCCATCGCCGGATACGCCCACGAAAGTGGACGCTCCACCATCATCGTCGTTAACAAATGGGATCTGATAATCAGCGGCAAAGAAAAAACTGCGCGCCCCACCAAAGCCGAGCGCATGCGCGAGAGCAAGCGCCCCGGAGACCGCGACGCCTACGAGCAGCGCCTGCGCTACGAGCTAAAATTCCTGAATTATGCCCCGATCGTCTTCATTTCCGCCCAGAGCGGCAAAGGGACGGAGAAAATCTTCCCGCTGCTCGAAGAAGTTGCCACCGAGCGCCGCAAGCGCGTGACCACCTCGCAAATGAACCGCTTCATCGAGCGCGTCGACTTCGAACGCGCCTCCGTCCCAATGCGGCAGCGCGTGAAGATCTTGTACATGACGCAGGCCTCGGTCGCCCCGCCAACTTTCGTCCTCTTCACCAACCGCGCTGTGAAGCTGCACTTCTCCTACCAGCGTTTCCTGGAAAATCAAATTCGCCAAGCGTTCGGCTTCGTAGGCACCCCAATCTGGATCAAAAACAGAGCAAGAGGTTCCTAGAGGACTCGCGTAGCGACAGCCGCCTCGGCTGTCCGATTTTGAATTCATGTGGGGACAGCCACCCTCGGCTGTCCGCCGGGCGCAGCCCGGCTTCATTACCTCCCTGTCCCTGAAACTCCCGTAACTTGCACTTCCTATTCGTTGCATCATCCTAGTGAATGGCCCTCGAGCCCATGCAATGAGCGCTTCCCTCAAATCCCGCCGGCTTGCATTCACCCTGCTCATTGGCATCCTGATAACGGTGGCTGCCTTCATCATCGACGTCAACGCCGCCGCCCTGATTCTTCTTCCATGTTGGCTGGTCCTGTTCTTAGTCTGGCCCTACATTCGCCGAAAATTAGGTCTTATCTCCCCAAATGCGCCCACACCGCGTCAACCCCATCGTCGCACGCAATGGGGTCGAATGTTCGCAACCGGCCTCATCGCTTTCGGGCTCGCTGACGCGGTGGCAGCCGTAATCCATCCCGATCTCTTGGTACCGTCATTCCTGCTTCTTTGGGTGATCCTTTTTTATGCATCGCCACTAGTGACAAAACGCCTGCCCTACTTTGGCTTCGCAAAGACAGACCGCATCGTTGCTGCATCCGCGCTGAAGCGCCCGCTCTCGCGCCGCACGCTCCGCGGAAGTCTGGCCATAACTGGATTTGTTTTCATCTTTGTTCTAATTCCGATGTTTGTCCTCATGCCGCTCTCCATGAGCTTCGTACGCGCCAGGAGAGTACACGATTCCATTCACACCGGCATGACTGCTGCCGAAGTCCTCCACACCGCCCACGATTGCGATATTTTCCGGGCGAGTTCCGATTTCCCGCACGACGAAACCGACATCAAGAACATCCCTGTGGTGAGCCTCGACAGGACCAAGGATGGCATCTACCGCACTTTCGATTCCGCAACCAGCCGGGATCTCGACTTATCTGAGTCCGAGGCCGTCGACCATCTCCGTGCCCGCTTGCACGACGGCTTCCCCTGGCACTTCCATTACACCTATATCAACGGCACTCCCGAACACATCACCTTCATCGTGGACTTCGGTCCCGACGGCCGCGTCTCGCAAGTCGGGCCCGTATATGGCTGGGATTAGCGGACCATGGAGCGAGTCCCTTGACCCTCAGAGCCACAATCCGCCGCCTGGGCGGCACAATGGTCCTTGCCATTGTGCTGGCCTTCCTGCTCATCATTGTTGTGCCGGACTACTTCACGGTGCCGCTCTTTGTGATCCTATGGCCAACGCTATTTTTCAGCTGGCCCTATTTGAGCCGGCGAATGCATTTATTGAGGTTTCCAAAAGCTCCCGTCTCCTCAAGCCCGCCACCCAGAGACTTCAAACAACCACGCTCGCGATACTTGCTCAGCAGTCCATTCGCGACCGTGTGCAAGCTTGGACTCGCCGTCTTCCTGCTGGCACTGCTGCCGTTTGTGCCCTTGATTCTCTGTTATTGGCAGGCGCAGAGAGCTCACGATACTGTCCGCGTTGGCATGACGGTTCCTGAAGTCCTCCAATCGGTCAGGGGTTGGCACGTACTGAGCGTAGTCTCCCACGTCCCCGACCCTGACTACGCTGGTGAATTTAAGCACGTTCACGCCATCAGCTTCGGCAATGCCGGCGACCGAGCCTATATAACCCACGATTTCTCAACCCAACAGTACCGCAACATCTCCGAGCCCGAGGCCATCACGCTTTTTCAGGAAAAGCTCCACGAAAGCCAGGGATGGCATTTCCAATACACGTATAACTTCATGAATCAACTTGTTCTTTTTGATGTCGACTTCACACCCGACGGCCGGGTCAGCCGAGTCAGTTCTCCCGGCCACCATTGGTGACGCTAATAGGGAACGGGAGCCCGCCTCTGATCCACCAGGAACGCAACTCTGATGATTCCAGCTTCCCGTACGCCAGCTAACACGTCCTTGACCGTACCCCACCGGGCCCGTCCATCCGCAACAATGTAGATTTTCCGTTCAACATCGCGGTCCCGCAGACGATCCTCAATCTTCGCGTTCACGTCGATTGCATTAATCCGTTCTCCACCAAAGTAGATCTTGCCGTCACGCAGGATCGTGACTTTTATCACATCTTCCCGAAGCGCCCCGGGCATTGCGATCGGATGCGATACTTTGGGAAGGTCTCCGCTGACTCCGTGGTGGCCTGTGGGAATGGTCATGAATACAAGCACCATGACGAACACGACTATCGCCATGACACTTGCGAACTGAAGCGTGTTGAAGTCGCTGAAGAGTTTTGGCCCGGTTCGAGATTTTCGCAGCATGGCGGTCCCTATCTATCTCCATTTCAGCAGGCGGCACCGACAAGACAAGGTGACCGCCGTAACCAGCACTCGAGGCGCTGCGCCAGAAAGGATTTATTCCGCGCTCAACTCCTGCTGCGTGGTCAGCAACCCAATCCGCTGCACGCCCGCGTAATGCGCCAGGTCGATCACATCCGCCACATACCGAAAATCAATGTCGGAATCACCGCGGACGAAGGCCGCCTTCTCCGCGCGCTTCAAATAAATCTGCGCCAGCCGTTGTTCCAAATCCTCCCAGCGAACTTCTTCCTGATTGATCTTCACACCCGGCGGAGCATCCTTCATCGTACACACCACCTGGATCACTATCGTGCCCTCATTCGCCGGGTCTGACGCCCGATCTTTTGCTGGCTGAGGAATCTGCACTTTCTCCCCATATTCCGGATCCATCGCGACCACTAACATGAACATGATGATCAGGGTCAGCAACACATCGATCAGCGGCGTCACATTAATCTGCGGACCGGACGGACCTCCGCCTGCCATTGAGAAAGCCATGGAAATTCGCTCCTCTGGGCACGCGCGTGTCTCCAACATCAGACACCTCCCGCTGCCCGAGTGTTCCTGGTCGCGCGACCTGCGTGACCTGAGTAGAATGGGGTGCGAAACAAGACCGTTAAATCAGGGGACTAATACTGGAGGGGACATTATGAAATTCACGATCTGCCTTTTTCTGCTTTTTTCCGCGCTTGCTGCTTTCGCGCAAGACAAAAATGCGGTCACGTCCGTAGTACGAGAAATACTGCCGCGCCAACAAAGAAACCTGGTCGGCGCAGCCGATGAAATGCCCGCCGATAAGTATGGTTACAAGCCCACCGAACAACAGATGACGTTCGCACACCTAATCCTGCACATCATCGGCTCAAACAACCACCTGTGCTCGATCATCGGAGACGTACCTGAAGTCAAGGCACCGGTACCCCTAAAAGAAGCGGACGGCAAAGAGAAGTTAATCGCCGCGCTTAAAGCCAGCTTCGACTTCTGCAACACGGCCCTAGCCAAGGTCGACGATTCCAAGCTGGCCGATGAAGTGGAATTATTTGGAGGACGCAAGGGACCGCGAGCTTTCGCCCTGATCGCGCTCACCAACGATTGGGCCGATCACTACAGCTCCGCCGCCATGTACCTGCGCCTGAACGGCCTCCTGCCGCCCACGGCGCAACCCAAAAAATAGCTTTCAGCTTTCAGCACTTCGGAGCGAAGGCCGGTAATAGCCGCGAAGCGGCGACAGAATGCAGCCCACGGCGCAAGCCGTGGGTATTTAGCACAACGGAGAACAAGCCCCAGCGGGGCGAAAGAATTTCCCCACGCAATCAGCGCTGGACCAAGCTAACTTGCCCTACTTGATCTGCACGAGTTCATTCGCAGGCGCCTCCGCGGGAGCCAAATGCTGCGGGGCCCTCCACGAATCGAAGATGGAAACCTGATGCACGCACGAAACCGTGCAATGTGGCGCGCACGATTTCTCCGTCAGATATTCACGCCGCAGGTCCTCGCGACTGTAGGTCGCGAGCGGCACACCAGGATATCCGCGCTGCTGCGAACAATAATGCACCAATCCGTCTTCGCAAATGTAAAGATAGCGTCCGCCCGCTCGGCAACGCCAGTCATTGGGCAGGCCCTTCGCAATGTTGTCCTGAAATGCATTGACGCGCGTGAAGCTACTTTTTTCCAGCGCCTGCATTTCGTGATAAATCCGGCGTTCCTCGTCTCCCAGTGGCTGTAACTGTCCGCTGCCATCGTGAATAATTCCGATGGTCGAGGTGAAACCCAATTCAATCGCGCGTCTGCCGATCACGAGTGCATCCTGCGGATGTGAAATTCCTCCACCGACTACCGAATTAATATTCACGTGAAAATCGGCGTGCTCGGCCAGCAACTGCAATTTCTTGTCGAGAACCTTCAGGCTTTTCTTCGATACCTCATCCGGATTCACATTGTCGATGGAAATCTGCAGCCACTCCAGCCCCGCGCGGTTCAGTCGCTGAATGCGCTCGGCCACCAACAGATACCCGTTCGTAATGAGTCCGGCGATCATGCCGTTGACCCGAATGCGCCGGATCACGTCATCCAGTTCAGGATGCATCAACGGCTCGCCGCCCGAAATCGTCACCACCGCCGTGCCCAGCGATCCCAACTTATCGATCCGCCGATACATTTCCTCGATGGGCACCGGCTTCGAGAAATCGTCGAACTCGTTGCAGTAGGTGCAAGCCAGGTTGCACCGCCGCATGGGAATGATGTGCGCCAGCAGCGGATGGTCGGTCGAGGCCAGCGCCCGGATCGCCATATTCGCGCCCCGCAGGTTGCGGTGCGCAGCTTTAGCCCGCCGTCGCAGTTTGGTAATTACAGATGGCATGAGATTTTGGTTACTTCTATTACAACACAGCCACAGCTCTTAGACACGCGGCTCAACAGCATCCGGCAATTTTCGCAGGTTAAACGGCACCAACGTAGCCACAGCCGCCTCGGCTGTGAGGTGTTGATCTTGATCTTGATGAAGAAACAAGCACCCGAGGCGCTCATGTGGGGACAGCCGCCCCCGGCTGTCCGGCCGCGACGGTTTGTGTCGCGGCAGCGCCTTAGCAACTCAAAGCCACGAGAACTCGGGGGCTCCGTCGCTACGCATTCGCTCTCCAAACGCATTACACTATTAGGTTGCAATCTGCGTGCGATTCCTATAAGCGCGCCACTTAGTTCCAGAGGAAGGCCATCATGTCTGCGAATAGTTTCAATTCCCGCTCCACCCTCAAGGTCGGCAACAAAGAATACGAAATCTACCGCCTTGACGCCCTCGATAAACAGGGAATCTCCACGAAGCACCTCCCGTTCTCCCTGCGCATCCTGCTCGAAAACCAGCTCCGCACCGAAGATGGCCGCAACGTCACCAAAGAAGAAATCCACGCGCTGGCGCGCTGGAACAGCAAATCCAAGCCGGACAAAGAAATCGCCTTCACGCCCAGCCGCGTGCTTCTCCAGGATTTCACCGGCGTTCCCTGCGTCGTGGACCTGGCCGCCATGCGCGACGCCATGAAAACGTTAGGCGGCGATCCCGGGCTGATCAATCCTCTGCAACCGGTAGAACTGGTGATCGATCACTCGGTCCAGGTCGACGAGTTCGGCACGCCCAACGCTTTCGACATGAACGCTCTTCTCGAATTCCAGCGCAACAAAGAGCGTTACTCGTTCCTCCGCTGGGGCCAAACCGGCTTCCGCAACTTGGCGATCGTCCCGCCCGACACCGGCATCGTGCATCAAGTGAATCTCGAATATCTCGCCCGTGTAGTCTTCGTTCACGAAGCCAACAGCAAGCGCACCGCCTATCCCGACACTCTCGTCGGTACAGACAGTCACTCCACCATGATTAATGGGTTGGGGGTTTTGGGATGGGGAGTGGGGGGGATCGAAGCGGAGGCTGCCATGCTTGGACAGCCCGTTTCCATGCTGATTCCTTTGGTCGTCGGTGTGAAGCTTACCGGACGACTGCGGGAAGGGGCGACTGCTACTGATTTCGTTCTCACCGTTACAGAGATGTTGCGGAAACATGGCGTTGTCGGGAAGTTCGTCGAATATTTTGGGCCTGGCCTCCGCGACTTGTCTCTCGCCGATCGCGCGACCATTGCGAACATGTCGCCGGAGTACGGGGCGACTTGCGGAATTTTTCCGATCGACAAAGAGACTCTTCGTTATCTGAGGCTTACTGGACGCAGCGAGGAGCAGATTGCTCTGGTCGAGGCTTACAGCCGAGAGCAGGGGCTATTCCACGATGAGAAGACTGCGGAGGCGGAATACTCTGAGTTGCTCACTCTTGATCTGGCTACTGTGGAACCTAGCCTGGCCGGGCCGAAGCGGCCGCAGGATCGGGTGGTGCTGTCGCAGGCGGGAGAATCGTTTCAGAAAGCGCTGCCCTCGCTAATCAAACCAAAATCTGCGGCAAAGACCGCTGCCCCTGCGACTGCGAACAGCGGTCGGTGGGAGCAGGAAGGTGGAAGTCCAGCCGCAATCGGCGTCGAAGATCCGAATGTTCACGAACACGTTCCGGCCTCGGTGAAGGATGCGCTGAAGCACGGCAGCGTTGTGATCGCCGCCATCACGTCTTGTACGAATACTTCGAATCCTTCGGTGCTGATTGGCGCCGGGCTGCTCGCGAAGAAAGCGGTCGAGAAGGGATTGTCCGTTCCTCCGTGGGTGAAGACTTCGCTCGCTCCTGGATCGAAAGTGGTCACCGACTATCTGGCGAAGGCCGGGTTGACGCCGTATCTCGAGAAGCTGAAGTTTCATCTGGTTGGATACGGCTGCACCACGTGTATCGGAAACTCTGGCCCGCTGCCCGCGGAAGTTTCGCAGGCGATTGACGAGAAAGATCTCGTAGTGGCGTCGGTGCTCTCCGGGAACCGGAACTTTGAAGGACGCATCAATTCGGAAGTGCGCGCCAACTACCTGATGTCGCCGCCGCTTGTGGTGGCCTTTGCGCTGGCGGGGCGCATCGACATTGACTTGCGCAAGGACGCTCTCGGCAAAGGCCGAGATGGTCAGCCGGTGTACATGGCCGACATCTGGCCATCGCAGCGCGAGATTGAAGAGGCGATGCAGCATTCGATTACCTCCGAGATGTTTTCGAAATCTTACGGCGAAGTTTTTCAGGGCGACGAGCGTTGGCGCGGGCTGTCCGTGCCCAAGGGCGAGACCTACGCATGGGACAACGACTCCACCTACATCCGTCGCGCCCCGTATTTCGACGACATGGCCGTGAAGCCTGCGCCCGTCACCGACATCAAGAAGGCGCGCGTGCTCGCGGTGCTCGGCGACAGTGTCACCACCGACCACATCTCGCCTGCCGGATCGATCAAGAAAGACAGTCCCGCGGGAAAATATCTGCAGGAACATGGAGTGAAGCCGGCGGACTTCAACTCCTACGGTTCGCGGCGCGGCAATCATGAAGTGATGGTGCGCGGCACGTTCGCCAACGTGCGCCTGCGCAACAAGCTGGTTTCGACCGAGGGCGGATACACGCGTCACCTGCCAACCAATACCGAAATGTCGATCTTCGACGCTTCGGAAAAATATCGCGCCGCGGGCACGCCGCTGGTCATCCTCGCGGGCAAGGAGTACGGCTCAGGCTCGTCGCGCGACTGGGCGGCCAAAGGACCGGCGCTGCTGGGGGTGCGCGCCGTGATCGCCGAAAGCTATGAACGCATTCACCGCTCGAACCTGGTGGGCATGGGAGTCCTGCCGCTGCAGTTCCCCGCAGGCCAGAACGCCGACTCGCTCAAACTGACGGGCGAGGAGGTATTCGAGATCACCGGCGTCCGCGACGTGGTCGAACACTTCGCCGCCGGACGCGAAGTGAAAGTGCGCGCCACATCGAAAGGAAATCCCGAGATCGCGTTCAGCGCCCTGGTACGCATCGACACGCCGCAGGAAGCGCTCTACTACGCGAATGGCGGGATTCTGCAGTACGTGTTGCGGCAGTTGCTGGCGACAAAGCCGCAGGCGGTGGGGGTGTAGACCTAGAAATCAGAATCCCGGTTAAATCTATGCTTAAGGGTGCCCCACCCTTGTCGCGATTTGTGCGACAGGGTGGGGATTTTGGTTTTTATGGAACTATCCGGGGCTCGACTCCCATCGCCTCGCGCTCGCAAGACGGTTCATTGGTCATTGGGCCAACCTTTAGTCAACGGAAGTCAAAATCCCCGCCCTGTCTCCCCAAAGTGCGGAGAGACAAGGACGGGGCACCCGTCTGAAGGGTGGGCCAACCGCCTTCGCGAGAAGCCGCCGTATATCGTCCACGCTGCTTGAAAGTTGGAAAATGCTGCCACGGCTTCATCCACCCGCCCCGATTCGGCCAAAAAACACGAAAGGCGCGACCGGCGGGACGCGCCTTTTTGCTCTATATATCCAGAATAGCAAATTGACCGGGGTAAAGTGGACAAAATCTGGACTTTATATTTGGAGTGGTTTCATTTGGTTAAGTGCGATCGTGTCGTTTTGGCCTATTGACAAGATTTGGGAGAAATCGGCTTTTCAGCCGGAATACCTCGCGGCACTGGTCGAGCTGCGCTCGACGGACAGCCGAGGGCGGCTGTCCCCACATGACCTTTTTGGCTAGAAGCGCACTTCGACCATGGCGGTCGTCTCTTTGGCGTTCGTCTCGTACTTCCACGCCTTCACTGCTTTGAGCGCGGATTCGGCGAGCAAGGGATGTCCACCAACATATTCCAGGCGGCGTACGGAGCCTTCGGGACTGATCCAAATCTTCAGCTTGACGGTGCCGTGCAGGGCCATCTTGTCGGCGATCGCGGGATATTCCGGTTCTTCGCGGCGAACCAGTTTGCGGTCCGGGTCAGCGGCGAGCGCGCTGCTTCCCAGCAGCATCACGCAGAGCAGGATGTGTTTCAGTTTCGTCATGCTAAATGTCGTTCGTCGGTGGTCGTTGGTCGTTAATCATTCGCTATTCGTCAATCGTCATTCGTGTGTCGCGATTTCTTATACCTTCTCACGCTCTCGTTTCACGTCGTTAACCAGTCCATCGCCAGCCATCGTTAAAAAGACAGCCTCAATGCGAGTTGCACCAGCCGGGGATTTTGCGCTCGGCTCACTTGTCCGAAGGATGGGCCATCGGTGATGTTTCCATCCGGGTTAAAGAATTGAGTGTGGTTGAAGACATTGAACGTCTCGGCTCGGAATTCAAGATTCGTGCCTTCCCGCACCGCGATAAGTTTGTGAAGGCCCAGGTCCACATTGGTGGTTCCGGGACCGCAGCAGATCGAGCGCGGCGCATTTCCGATTTGCCCGAGGGGAGCGTCGACGAAGGACGAGGGATCGAAAAAGTAGCCGCCGGATGTTTGCGGACTGAGACGGCGGAAGGGCGCGATCTGGCTGGGCTCGCCCGGGGACTCGAAGTCGAAACTATTCATCAGTTCACGATCGCTGCTCGAGGTCAGACGAATGGGGAAGCCCGACTGCAGCGTGACGATGCTGCTCAATGCCCATCCATTGGCCAGGTGACGGCTCCAGTTGGAAATGCGCCAGTCGGGAATCCGCCAGTACTCGCTGACCACCAGGCGTTGGCGTGCGTCGAACAGCGAGAGCGAGCGCGACTTTAGCGGATCAATGGGATTCACGCTGTTTTCGAAGCTGGAGGCGTTGTCGGTGGAGCGGCTCCAGGTGTAAGAAGCGAGAAATTGCAGCCCGTGCGACAGGCGCTGGTTCAGCAAAGTCTGGAACGAGTTGTAGGACGAGTTGGCAACGGGCGCGACGCTGAAGATGCTGCCAAAGACGGGAACTCCGTCTGGTGGGCAGCCAACGCCGGTTGTCGGTTCGCAGAGCGGCGAAGAATATTTGCGCAGGCCCACCAGCGTGATGGGGTTCGCATTGGGCCCGGTTACAGACGGAACCGAACCGTACGGCAGATGCACGGTGACGCCCGCTGGGATGGCGTTCGCGGGAATCGTGTAGGCCGCGTCCGCCCCGAACGGGCCGCACGACATTCCGGGAATTTGATTGAGGTCGAGACACGCTTGGGGATTACCGTAGTTCTGATCCAAACTCGCCAGCAACCGGTGTCCTTGCGAGCCGACGTAGCCAAACTGCCAGAGCGTATCTCGCGACAGTTCGCGTTGCACGGTCAGGTGATAGTGATCGGAGTACTGGTTGCGCAGAGTCGTCGGAAAATTTCCGTAGAGCGTGATGGGCCGGAAGACGGAGAAATCAACGGGCGAGCCCGGCTTGGGGTCGAGGAATCCGTTAAAGGGATTTGGAGTGACGGAACCGTCCTGACCCAGGAACGGCGTGTTGAAGAAAACGTTGTTGATGGCAGTACTGCCGCCGAAGGGTGGCTGCGCGGTGAAATTCTCGCCGAGCAGGAGTTCCTCGTTGCTGTCGTAGAACATGCCCCATCCCAAGCGGACGCTGGTTTTCCCGGGACCGCCTGAGATTTTATGCAACCAGCCCTGCGACCAGTCAGGGGACCAAGCCAAGCCTAGCCGCGGAGCGAATGCTTTCCGGTAGTTGTTGGTGAGTCCGGAGGACACGCCCGGGTCTCCCGGAAAAACCATGCCCAGCGGAAAGACGGAACCTGCCGGCCCTTGGGGCGAGCAGTCGGTGCTGCCTACCGAGCCGGCCAGTGGGTTCGACGCGCTCAGAACACACGGATAGACTCCGGTGGCTTGGCCGGGACGGAAAGCCTGGATGCGATTGCCGGCGTCGGCTTGCGGCGTATTCCACTCCCAGCGAAGGCCGTAATTCAGCGTGAGGTTCGACTTCAGTTTCCAGGCGTCTTGAGCAAACAGGTCAAGTTGGGTGGCACGGACATCCACCGCGTTGGCCGAACCTTGGCCATAACTGTCGGGCAGGCCGAGGAGATAGTTCGGGATGAGACTGCTATATCCCACGTCGTTGGGGCCGCCGCCATAGAAATAGAAGCCGCCACTTACATCATAAAAATACAACTGGTGCAGGCGCTGATTGTGGAAGTCGGCGCCAAACTTCAGGGTGTGCTTGCCTGCAATTCGGCTGTAAGTGTCCGCGGCTTGATATACGTTTCCTGTCTGGGAGAAGTTTCCCGCCTGGTTATTGCCGAAAATGAAGCCGCCCGATAGCGAGACAAAAGGAACGCCTTCGTAATTGGCGCCGTAGCCCGGTGTGATCCCGAGGCTCGGATTGGCAGGATCAAAAAAGCATTGGTTAGCGGGAACTGTGGTGCAGGAATTCTGCACCAGGTTGGTGCGCTGTGGCGACAACAGGTTTTTTTGGCCTTGGCGGTAGTAGACGAAACGGGCCTCGTTAATAGTCTTCGCGGTGATCGTCCAGGAATGAGACAAGTTCAGTTGCTGAAAGCGGCCGCGGGTGAGGTTGCCGAATCCTGGCAGGTTGGCTCCGCTCGCCAGGAAACGAGAGAAGGGCTCGCCGTCAAAGCCGTCGTCGCCATAGTAGTAGAAGCTGAGTTGCTGCTGGCTGGTGAAGTTGTGATCGAGGCGGAAGGTGAGCTGGTCCTGCCGGATTTTGGCATTGGGAGCAGAACGGAACATGTCGGTTCCCACGCTCGCCAGGGGAACAAAGTGATTCATCAGATCGGAAGCAGTGGGATCGAAGCATGCTGACGGAACTATGTTGCCGGGGAAAATAGACGCGTAGGGCGATCCCGCGGCAATCGATGCTCCGCCATTGGCTTGTACGGCTGCGGCGCATCCGGGGCGGTTGTTGAGAGCTTGTGCGACCGTAGGACTGCTCAGCATGCCAGCGAATGGCGCGCCCGCGGAAAAATCGCCCGCTCTTTCTTGCGATGTGGGCACCGTGACGGGATCGGAACTGATTCCCTGGCGTAGCCGGCGGCCTTCGTAAGACGAGAAAAAGAAAGTCTTGTCGTGACGGATGGGCCCGCCGAAAGTAGCGCCGAACTCGTTTTGCTTGAAATCTGCTGTGGTTGGATCGAAATAGCCTTTGGCGTTCAGAACATTATTTCGCAGAAATTCGTAGGCGCTGCCGTGAAAAGCGGAAGTGCCCGACTTGGTGATCACATTCAGCACGGAACCCGAGTTGCGGCCCAGAGATGCGTCGTAGTCATGCGAGATGACCCGAAATTCGCTAATCGTGTCTGGAGAAGGCTCGATGGAAGGTGCGTTGACCATCTGATCGCCAGCGGCGCCGCTGTTCACGTTGGAATTGTTCGAGCGAGAGCGGCCGCCGTTGACTGATACAACTCCGGGCTGATCATTCCCGAAAAAAAGATCGGCGCCCAGGGTACCTTGCACGCCTGGTTGTAACTGGAGCAGGTCGAATGTGTCGCGGGATTTCAGCGGCAACTGGGTAACGTCGAGATAATCCATGACCACGCCCAGTTGAGCGTTGCCGGCCTCGATCAGCGAGGCGTTTCCCGCATGAAGCGAACCGCCCACGCCGCCTTTGCGGGAGAGGACCACGTCCAGATTGATCACTTGTCCGATGCTGGCGCGAATGCCGCTGGCGTCGAAAGTTTGAAAATCGTCGGCTTTTACCTGGAGTTGATAGGTGCCAATAGGCAGAGACGCGAATTCGAACTCGCCCGCGTCGTCTGTGGTGGCGGCGCGGATCTGCGACGCATCCTGGCCAGTCACAATGATGAACGCGCTCACCACGGGGTGGTGTGAGCTGTCCGTGACTTTGCCACGCAGTTCCGCGGTGCTTTGCGCGCGCGAAAGCGTTGACCCCATCAACACGCAAATCAGGAGCGCAGCCACCCTGCGCCCGTTGAAGCGTCTCATTTCCCGGCCTTTCCGCTACTTCCACCCCAACGTATAGTGACTAGCGATACTGGGATAGATAACTTAGGTAAGTGAATGCGGTTTCTGCCCCATGGGAGAATCGGTGCCGACTTCCTGAAATGGTCGATTTCCTTTTTTGGAATCGTGGCCAATCGTCGTCTTCCTTCGGGTCAAGGACAGGAATCCATTCACTGTTCGGGACCGGACACGGAGTTCCATCAGTGGACGCTTTGCGCGCGGACAATGCCGCCTGAAACTCACTTGCTGCTTGATAGCCTTGCGGTTAGGCCTGTCTGCGCCGCGGCGGCAAAATTGCTTCGGCGATGGTAGAGCTCGGAGGTGCGCGAGACCATGCTTCTCCAAGATTTGCGTTACAGTCTGCGGCGGCTTCTAAGGGCGCCAGGGTTCACGGTCACTGCTATTTTGACGCTGGCCCTCGGACTTGGCGCGAACACCGCAATCTTCAGCACGGTCAATGCGCTGCTCCTTCGGCCCTATCCATTTCCCAAGCTCGATCATCTGATGCTGCTGCGCGAGGCAGAGCCCAACCGGCCTGGCGAGGATCGTAGTGCCCCCGCCGACTATTTTGACCTCCGCACCCAGGGGCGAGCGTTTAGCGATATCGGGGCATTTCGATTCGCTGACTTCAACTTGGGCAATGAATCCGGCACCGGAGCGGTGGAAGGCTATCTCATAACCACCAATCTTTTCCCGATGATCGGGGTGCAACCGCTGCTGGGACGCAATCTATCCAACGACGATGGCGAAGTGGGCAGGAACCGGGTCGTCGTCATCAGCCACAATACGTGGCGGGAGCGCTTTGCGTCCGACCCGTCAGTCGTGGGAAAGACCGTGCGGGTGAATGGGCAGAACGCTGACATCATTGGCGTGATGCCGCCCGGATTCCACTATCCGCTGGGCGCGGAAATCTGGATGCCGCTCACGTTCACGTCGGCCGAACGAGCAGACCGTTCAGGGCGCAATCTTTCTCTGCTGGCGTTTCTCAAAGACGGCGTTTCGCGCAAACAGGCGGAGTCCGACCTGGCTGGATTCAGCAGTCAGTTGCAACGGCAATATCCAACGACGAATGTTCATCGTACTGCGACGCTCTTGCCACTTCGTGAAGAGCAATACAGCTATACAGCTCCCATGTTTCTTGCGCTGCAGGCGGCGGCCGGATTCGTGCTGCTGCTGGCCTGCGCGAACCTGCTCAACCTGCTGCTGGCGCAGGCGGTGAGCAGACGACGCGAAATTGCCGTCCGCAGCGCGCTGGGAGCCGGCCGGGTCCGAATGGCTCGTCTTTTCACCGGGGAAACGCTGTTGTTGGCGCTGCTGGCCGTTGCCTCCGCGGTGAGTATCTCGTTCGTCAGCGTGACCGCCATTCGCAACGGCATGCCCTCCGGCATGACCAAGTGGATTGCGGGATGGAGCGCCATCCACGTCGACGCACGGGTTTTCAGCTTTGCTTCCGCTTTGGCACTGCTGCTCGCGGTGGCCTTTGGAATCGCAGGCACATTTCACGCATCTCGCATGGACGTAAGCGAAGCCCTGAAGGAAAACAGCCGGGGCGCAACTGGAAGCCGCACGCAGCAGCGCCTTCTGAGTGGACTGGTGATCACGCAGGTCGTCTTAGCGGTCGTGCTGCTTGCCGGGGCGACCTCTGCCATTCGCAGCGTCTTCATACTTTCCAAGCTTTACAAAGGCTTTGACCCAGATGATCTTTTGACTCTGGAGGTTCGACTACCAAAACAGAGTTATAGCAATGGAGAAAGGATTGCATCGTTCTACGAGAGAGCGCTGCAAGAGACGCAATCGGTGCCGCAAGTCTATTCCGCCGCCCTTGCCGCCAACATCCCGGCTAGCAATGTCGATAGCCAAGGTGTGACTTTTGAAGTCCCGGGCAGCACTGCGTTGCGCGCCAGCGAAGTGCCGAGCGGCGATTTGCAAGTGGTCAGCCCGGACTTCTTTTCCACGCTTCGCATTAGCTTGCTGCAGGGCAGGCCCTTTTCAGAAGGCGACGGGCGCACATCTTCGCAAGTCGCCATCGTCAGCCAGAGTTTGGCGGCACGAAGCTGGCGGAACTCCACTCCCATCGGCCAGACGCTCAAACTGAGTGTGGATAATGGCCGTACCGTGACGGTTGTTGGCGTCGTCTCTGATGTGAAGCTGAACTGGTACGATCCGAAGCCCCATCCCACGATTTACCTACCGTATATGCAGTCGCCGCGCGCTTCTCTGACGCTGCTGGCACGCATCCGACCAGACGGACAAAGTGCTGCCGGTGAGATTCGAAGGCGACTGCAGCAACTCGACCCCGAAGTTGCCTTGAACGAAATACATCCGTTGACGTCAGAGATCTCCGATTCGCTGGCTCCGATCCGGATCATCGGATGGTTGATGCTGGTGTTTGGCGGGGTTGCACTGGGCCTCTCAACCATCGGCATCTATGGAATGCTCTCGCACCGGGTGGCGCGCCGGACTCACGAGTTCGGAGTCCGCATCGCCTTGGGCGCTACTTCGGACGATCTTTTCCGCCAGATTCTTCGCGAGGCTTTGCTCCTCGCGGGAATAGGGCTCGCAATGGGATTGCCCCTAGCCTATGGACTCAATTTGCTGGCAGCGAGCCAGTTGTTTGGGCTGAACGGGCTCAGCTGGCCGATGCTGGCGGAATTTACCTTAGGAATTCTGCTGGTCGCACTGCTGGCCGCCTTAGTTCCTGCGCGGCGTGCGATGCGATCCGACCCTATCGTCGCTTTGCGATACGAGTGAGCGACCTTTCAGAAGGCGAACGCCAACCTAAGATGCCACTGCTCTCAACTCTCACTTACGGTTAGCTTACCCGCCGATTTCCGGGAACATCGCCGTTTTCCCCAGAAGATGGAGCGGACAGCGCGTCTGAAACAGATGCGCTGCCGGATTCAAGGATAGGAGGTGGCGGGACGACGTCGGGGGTTGGGATATCCGGTTTCGGGGTTTCCGCCACGGGCGGCGGGGCTACCGGAGCCAGAAACTGCTGGACCGTGGAAACCAGAAGTCGGCTGTCCGCCTTCGAAACCACCTTTCGGATACCAACTTTTTGGGCCTCCACTTCGACTTGTGGAGACCAGTGCATGGTGTGCATCAGAAGCGGAATTTCAGGAAACAATTGGGAAATTTGTTTTGCCGCCCTCAGACCATCCATCACGGGCATGACAAGATCGAGAATGATGAGATCGGGCTTAAGTTCCTGAGCCTTGGCCACGGCGTCTTCGCCATTTTCGACGGCAATGATTTCCCAAGGTCCGGCGTCTTCGAGGAGAGTTCGCAGGGCAGTTCGCACCGGCTGGCTGTCTTCAGCAATCAGTATTCGGGTAGGCATGCGAAGGATAAGCAAGTCGAGACGGGTGGCGCCCGAGATGATGCTTTCCGACAACGTTCGATGCCCTACGAAGGTACCATGAACGACGGGTAACGACATACAGGAAAGTACGTATATCCTACCGTTCCGTACCCGAAGCTTTCAGAAATTGAGTGAGCCGTGACGCAGCGTCGCAGGGCATCTAAAAATTCGTTAAGGATTCGTTGGGTAATTAGATTGCCATGAACGGAGGACGCTGTGCGCAAAGCAAGTAAGACTGATGTAGGCACCACGGGCCCTCAACCTCTGAACGCCGGAGAGCGGACCAATCCCACGGGACGACCCGTAGCGAATGCCATTCTCCTCTCCATTCCAGAACAGGAATTTGAGGTAATTCGTCCGCATCTGCAGTTCGTGAGTTTACCGGCTCGCTTAAGTCTGCAAGAACCAAGCCAGAAGCTCGATGATGCTTACTTTCTGAATCAAGGCATGGTGTCGCTGGTCTTTACGACCCGAAAAGGAGAAAGCGTTGAAGTCGGTGTGGTGGGAAATGAGGGCTTCACGCCCATCCCGGTGGCTGCCGGACTGAGACGGAGTCCCCACCGGGCGGTGATGCAAATTGGAGGGGAGGGATTCAAGGTCGATGTCAACGCATTGCAGGCCGTGTTGAAGACCAGTCCGGCGCTGCAGGGCCTGCTGAATCGCTATGCAGCGGTTCACGGTCTGCAGGTCGCGCAAACTGCGGGCTGCAATCGCTTGCACGATATTGAACAGCGTTTGTGCCGCTGGTTGCTGCTTGCTCAGGATCGGGTTGGTTCCGGATTGCTGCGCATTACGCACGACTTTCTGGCGATGATGCTGGGAACGGATCGGCCCAGCGTCAGCCTGGCCGCAAGCGGACTGCAAAAAAGACGGATCATCGAATATACGCGCGGCTCGGTGAGAATCTTGAACCGCAAGAAACTGGAAAGCTCGGCTTGCGAGTGCTACAGCATCATTCAGCAGTTCAACGGCGAGTTGGCTTTAAGGTGAGTCGGTTCTGGCATCAGGGGCCGTTCCGGGATCCGCTTAGCTCCGCCCACGCCGGAGAACCGAGAGCCTGCCCTCAGCGAAGTCGGAGGGCAGCTGTCGCTATGCGATCGATCAGAACTCGACGTGGGCGCGGAATGAGGGAACGACGACAGGACCGCGGTCGCGGTTGTAACCGGGATTGTTGATGTGCTGCACTCCTGGCGCGAGATAAATGCCGCGCCAGACATGCACGGTGTAGTAAGACTCCAGAATGTTTTCGCGGCCATAATTCAACGTGCCGTCGCCCAGTAGGAACCCCAGGCCACCCGCCGCGAGATAGTTCTGGTGATCTTTCTTGATCGCGTTACTCACGAGCGCGATGCCGGCGCGGTCTTGTTTGCGATGCCACCACGCGCCGCCCGCTCCCACGCCCTCCGCGAAGGTCTGATCCACCTCGGTGTAAGCGAAGGACTCCGTCTTTCCGTTGTCCCATCCCGAGCGGGCAAAGGCGGTCAAATAGCGAGTGAGATTTTGCTCGATGTTGATGCCGAAGCCATATTTCGCCGTTATGTGCCAGGGATGGGCGGTGATGTCAGGAGTCGTCTTCTGCTCGGCTGCCTGGATGATCTGATCTCGGTAGATTCCCATATTGGCGTGGTTGACGTAGGCCAGCAGGCGGACCACGCCAGACTTCTTCGGAATCAATCCGCGACGGAGCTCATATTCGAAGTTTTCCGCGTGGGCCTGCCAGGGTTTCCAGACCAAGTCGATTCCGTTGGCGACTTTGGGCATGAGACCCTCGCCGAAGCGAAAACCCCAATTGCGATCTTCATAGTCGACCGTGCCTCCAACTGTGTAGCCGCGCGTGTCGGCCGCGTAGTCCCAGGCGCCGTTGTTGTCGGTGGTCCAGTTTAAGAATTGGAAATGTGTATCGGAGCCGACGGAATTGACGTCAAAGAAATCGGGCATGCTGAACTTGCCGAACCGGACTTCCACGCGGCGGCGCGGCAACTCTTCGAACAGCGAAAAGGGGTTGCGCTGGTTCTCGACTTTATCTTCGCTGAGCGCGAAGACTTTGTGAATCATGCCGCGACCGAGATATGGGGCCTTGCTCAACAGCGGATTGCGTACGATGTCAAGATCGGTGTTGCCCGCCAGGCCGAGTCCGGTAGTGAGAGCGGCTCCGCCTGCCTCTTCAATGTCGACGAGAACTTCGGTGGAGTTATTGAAACGCACGCCCGTGTAGAGAGTCATCAGCCGCGAAGTGGCTTTCTCGTAATGCGGGTTGAGACTATGCGGGCCGCTGTAGGGCGCGTGGAACTCGGGATGCGTCTGAAAGATGAAGTTAACCTGACCCGTGAGCCAGAAGCGGGTGTCCTTGAAATGCGGGACCATGGACTCTACGTTCTCATCTGCTGGCGGATCGGGAGGGGCGGGCACAGCGGAGGCGTCCGCTGGCGGCGCGCCGTGGGTTGGCGGCGGGGATGCGGGGGCGTCAGGCTGCTGCGCGCAAACGGGAACGGCAAGAACAATAGCAACCGCCAGGGCTGTGCGAAAAAAACCGAAGTTCCTCCACAGAACGAATTTCCAAATGCCACACGTCTTGAACAAACTTTTCAATGTTCCCGCCCCATGCAACCCCACCGGTAGTCTATTTTTCGAGTCAAGTGATTAACCGTCATACGATTTTTTCCTTAACTGTAGTTAATAACACTCCTCCATCGAACGTCAACTGCGCCGAATCCAACTCTATTCCAGAGGCTACGCAGCCTTAGTTAAAGGAATATTACAGGCAAAGGATTTTCAAGCAACCGAGCTCTGCAAACTTTCAGGCATGCCGTTGACAGCATTCCTCTTTAACCCCTAACCTTGATTTTCTCTGGCTTATGAAGGTTCTGGTCTTAGGCAGTGGCGGACGGGAGCATGCGTTGGTGTGGAAGCTGCGGCAGTCGCCGCGCATTTCGCAGCTGTATTGCGCGCCCGGGAACGGGGGCATCGCCGACGATGCGGAGTGTGTCGCAGCAGATCTGAAGAGTCTGGATTCTATTGTGAGTGTAGCGGGGCGCTTGCAGCCGGATCTCACCGTGGTGGGGCCGGAACTGCCGCTGACTCTGGGCGTGGTGGACGAGTTTACGCGGCGCGGGTGGCCGGCGTTCGGTCCAACGTCCGCCGCGGCGCAACTGGAGTCAAGCAAGAGTTTCGCCAAGGATTTCCTGAAGCGGCATCGCATCCCAACAGCTCATTTTGCAATTTGTGATTCCATTGACCAGGTGCGGTCGGCGCTCAGCCACTTTCATGTGCCGGTGGTGGTGAAGGCCGACGGATTAGCGGCGGGAAAGGGTGTGGTCATTGCTACGAGTAAAGAAGAGGCGGCAATCGTAGCGGCGGAAATGCTCAGCGGAAAGATGCTCGGCGAAGCCGGAGCGCGAGTGGTGCTGGAAGAGTGTTTGAAGGGCGATGAACTGTCCTTCCTGGTGTTCAGCGACGGAGAGCGCGTAGCCCCTCTGGTGGCGGCGCAGGATCATAAGCGCGTGGGCGACGGCGACACTGGTCCGAACACGGGTGGCATGGGCGCGTACTCAACTCGTGACATTGTCGATGAGCAGATGCGCGACTGGCTTGTGCATCACATCGCGCAGCCCGTGGTTGCTGGCATGAAGGCCGAAGGCGCGGAGTTCAGGGGCGTGCTCTACTGCGGGCTGATGATGACTGCACGCGGACCGATGGTGCTGGAGTTCAACTGCCGGTTTGGCGATCCCGAAACGCAACCGATCTTAATGCGCCTGGAGAGCGATCTGACCGATGCCCTGGAAGCTTCCATCGAAGGGCGCGTGAGTGATGGGGATTTCAAATGGTCGCAGGATGCGTCGGTATGCGTCGTGATGTCGTCCGGAGGATATCCGGGGACGTACGAGGCGGGAAAGCGGATCGACGGGCTGGAAGAGGCGGGGGCGGTTGAAGGAGTGAAAGTATTTCACGCGGGCACTTCGAAGCGCGATGGAATCTATTACACCGCGGGCGGACGAGTGTTAGGGGTGACCGCTCGGGCGCGTGATCTGGGCACGGCCGTCGCGCGGGCATATGAGGCGTGCGCGAAGATTAGTTTTAACGGCGCGCATTACCGGAAGGATATTGCGGCGCGGGCATTGAAGGGTGAACGCTGACGGCTCGGTTGTCGTGTAGCGATCCTTCGACCCGGATGCGCTTCGCATTCGCGAAGCAAATCCTCCGCTCAGAATGACATTTATAAAGAATGGCACTGTCATAAATCTACTTTGATGACATTTTCAAAAATCCACTTTTTGCGAGAGGATCGATGAGCAAGACGCTGGTTTCAATCGTAATGGGCAGTGATTCTGATTTGGAGTTCATGCGCGAGGCGGGCAGGGCGCTCGACGAGTTTGGCATCGCGTATGAGATCGACGTGACTTCGGCGCATCGTTCGCCGGATCGCACGGCGGACTTTGCCCGCAAGGCCGCTGAGCGCGGGATTCGCGTGATCATTGCCGGAGCGGGCGGGGCGGCGCATCTGGCGGGTGTAATCGCGGCGCATACGACGCTACCGGTGATTGGAGTGCCGATTCCTTCGACTTCACTGCAGGGGATGGATTCGCTGCTGGCTACGGTGCAAATGCCGGCGGGAATTCCCGTAGCTACTGTCGCGATTGGAAAGCCGGGAGCGACTAACGCCGGCATCTTGGCGGCGCAGATGATTGGGCTGAGCGACGAAGGAGTCGCGAAAAAACTTCATGCTCACAAAGAGAAGCTGGCGCGGGGCGTGGAGGAGAAGTCGAACAAGCTGAAAGGATCCGCAACCACGTAGCGACAGCCGCCTCGGCTGTCAGGGGTCAGCGAGGGCATGCCATTGCATGCGCGCGGATAGGTGACAAATGGAGATAGAGATTGGAGGCGGCTCGCTTCGCTTTGGCGGACAGCCGAGGCGGCTGTCGCTACGCGAGTCTTTACGTAAGCTTCAGTCCTTTTAGATATTCGCGGAATGGGCCGCCCAAGTCGTTGCGCTTGAGCGCGAATTCTACAGTCGCCTTCAGGAATCCCAGTTTGTCGCCGGTATCGTAACGGCGGCCTTCGTAGACGTAGGCGTACATTTTTTCCTGCTTGAGCAACATGCGCAGGCCGTCCGTGAGTTGCAACTCGCCGCCGGCGCCGGTCGTCGTCCTGGCCAGGCAGTCAAAAATCGCCGGCGTCAGGATGTAGCGGCCGATGACGGCCAGGTTCGATGGAGCTTCCTCGAATTTTGGCTTTTCCACCATGTTGCGAATTTCGAAGAGGCGTCCGTTGAATCCGTTCACAGGCTGGGCGTCGAAAACGCCGTAGGAAGAAATCATCCGGCCTTCGACGACTTGCGCGGCGATCACGCTGCACTGTTTTTCGTTGAAGACATCGGCCATTTGCTTGAGGGCGGGGACTGGACCATCGATGACATCGTCAGCCAGCAGCACGGCGAAGGGTTCGTCGCCCACGAGTTCGCGCGCCATGAGCACGGCATGGCCCAGGCCGAGCGCTTCTTTCTGGCGGACATAGGCCACGTGCATCATGTCGGAAATGTTGCGAACGATGCTCAGCAGATCGGTCTTGTGGCGCTCTTCGAGCATCTTTTCCAATTCGTAGCTGACGTCGAAATGATCCTCAATCGCCTGCTTGCCGCGGCCAGTGATAATCAGGATCTGGTCGCAGCCGGAGGCCATCGCCTCTTCCACGCCGTATTGAATGATCGGCTTGTCGACGATCGGCAGCATCTCTTTGGGCTGCGCTTTTGTGGCGGGCAGAAAGCGAGTACCCAGGCCGGCGGCGGGAAATACGGCTTTGCGGACTTTCATTTTCATGGGGCGGTCGTTCGCTGTTTTTTGGTCGTTGGCTGATTGAGGCCGATCAATTGTAACTGTTCGCATTTGTAGCCGGCGATTTTTGAATTGATTACTGCGGCGCCTTTCCCGTGGCGTTCGAACCGACTTCAGATGCCGCTTCCTCGCTCGCCAGTTGCTCTAAAACTGCGCGCAGGGCTCGCAAAACCTCGTCTGCGGCTGTTGCTTTCAAGACGAACCTCAGCATGCCGTCGGGAGTGAACTGCGCGCCGCGCTGGCCGGAGACGAAGCGGGCCAACTGTTCGGGATCGACGGCGGCGTTCTGTCGGAACTTGAAAGTCACCGAGTCACGCTTGCGCTCGATGGCATTGACGCCTACACGTATGCACAGCAGCTTGAGCGACGCGTAGTCAAGCAGGTTGCGTACCGCGGGCGGCGGAGGACCGTAACGGTCTTGCAACTCCGCGCCCACGTCGGCGAGTTGCGATTCGCTCTCGACACCGGCTACGCGCTTGTACATGCGTAGGCGCTGATTTTCTTCGGGAATATACTCCGCTGGGATGCGAATGTTGAGGCCGAGATTGAGCTGGGTTTCAGCTTCGTCGGGAGCGGCTTCGCCCTTCATTTCGCGGACGGCGCGCTCGAGCATTTGGGTGTAAAGCTCAAAGCCGATGGCTTCAATATGGCCGCTCTGCTCGCCGCCCAGCAGATTCCCTGCGCCGCGGAGTTCCAGGTCGAGCGCGGCGATTTTGAATCCGGCGCCAAGGTCGGAGAATTCTTTCAAGGCCGCCAGGCGACGGCGTGCGATAGGCGTAAGTTCGATCTCCTTCGGAATCAGCAGGTAGGCATAGGCGCGGCGGTTCGAACGTCCAACGCGTCCACGCAACTGGTAGAGTTCGGAGAGTCCCAGGCGGTCGGCACGGTTAATCAGAATCGTGTTGCACAACGGGATGTCGAGGCCGTTCTCGATGATGGTGGTGGCGACGAGGATGTCGGCTTCGTGATGCATAAATTGCAGCATTACCTTTTCGAGCTCGGCCTCTCCCATCTGGCCGTGGCCGACAATGATGCGCGCCTTCGGAACCAACGCCTGCAGCTTGGCCGCGATTTCCCAGATGCTCTCCACGCGGTTGTGCACGAAGTACACCTGGCCGCCGCGTTCTAATTCTTGTTCCAGCGCGGACTGAATAAGCTTGTCGTCCCAACTGGCGACGACAGTTTGAATCGCCATGCGATCTTTGGGTGGAGTCTCGATCACGCTCATGTCCCGCAGGCCGACCAGCGACATGTGCAGCGTGCGCGGGATGGGCGTGGCCGACATGGTGAGAACGTCGACCTGCTTGCGCATCTGCTTGATGCGTTCTTTGTGGCGCACTCCGAAGCGCTGTTCTTCGTCGACGATCAGCAGGCCGAGATCGGCGAACTTCAGGTCTTTGGAAAGCAGGCGATGGGTGCCGATGAGGATGTCAATTTTCCCTGCTTCCGTTTTCTGCAGAATTTCTTTTTGCTGCTTGGGGTTGCGGAAGCGGCTGATCATTTCGATGGTGACAGGAAACGGGCCGAAGCGCTGCTTGAAAGTTTCGTAGTGCTGGAAGGCTAAGACGGTTGTGGGCGCGAGCACGGCGACCTGCTTATTGTCGCCGATGGCCTTGAACGCGGCGCGCATCGCGACTTCCGTCTTGCCGTAACCGACGTCGCCGCATAGCAGGCGATCCATGGGCTGCGGCGATTCCATATCGCGGGTAACGTCGGCGATCGCTTGCGCCTGGTCTTCGGTCTCGTTGAACTCGAAAGCGTCTTCAAACTCGTGAACAAATTCGTTGCCCGCGGGGAAAGAATGACCCACGGCCATCTTGCGTTCCGCATAGAGTTTCAGCAGTTCGTCGGCCATGTCTTTCATGGCCTTGCGCACGCGCGCCTTGGTTTTGGTCCAGGCCTGCGTACCCAAATGACTGAGCGACGGCTTGGCGCCCTCGGACGAGCGGTATTTCTGAATCAGGTCGAGGCGCGTGAGCGGGACGTACAGGCGCGCGCTCTCGGCGTATTCCAGCAACATGAACTCCGCGTTGCCATCGCCCTGATTGATTTCCTTCAGGCCCTGATACTGGCCGATGCCGTGTTCGACGTGGACAACGTAATCGCCGACCTGCAGATCGCGAAAGTCGGAAAGAAACGCCGAGATTTTTGACTTCTGGCGCTGCGGCCGTGAAGCCACCGTGTCGGACTCG
This sequence comes from uncultured Acidobacteriaceae bacterium, assembly GCA_937879855.1. Lineage (GTDB taxonomy): Bacteria > Acidobacteriota > Terriglobia > Terriglobales > Acidobacteriaceae > Sulfotelmatobacter. Next base: position 61,580 of record CALFMO010000069.1, read on the forward strand.
TCGAACAAGTCGCGGGACCCGAAGATAGCGAGGTGCGCATCGGGAAACATCACACCATCGGGCACGTAGGCCTTGGCGAGCGTGGTGGTGTGAACTTCACCAGCGAAGTAACTGGTCTCGTCGGCATAGCTTTCGCCGCCGCGCGTGCGGCTTCCCAGGCGGAACGAGACGTTGTATTCAGTAAAAATATCGGCCAGGCGCTCGACCTCACCGGTATTTGGCACCGAGAACAGCACCTGGTTCCCTTGTCCGGTGAGCTTCTGAACTTCTTCAAGCATGGTGGGAACCGCGCCGTGAAAGCGCGGCGTGGGCTGCGTAAGGAAATTCACGACTGAGTCGGCATCTTCGCTTCGAGTGATGCCGAGATGCTCAACGTCCGCTCCGGTCAACGATGCGACTTTTTTCCACCAACCATCGGGCGGAAGATACAAATCGACAGGGCGCACGAGATTGCCGACGCCGCTGCGCTCGTGAGCTTCTTGAACTCGGGTCCAGAAGCGATCGAACTCGGTGCGCAGCAGATCAGGCTCGTCGAGCAGTACGGCGGCGTTTGGCAGCAGATCGAAGACGGTGCGGTCGGCGCCGGCCACTGGAGCATAGAACTCCCAACCGGGAAAAACCGTGACTCCACCGGCGCGCACTGCTGCTTCGACGATTTCTTCCGTGCCCTCGATGCGTTTGCCCGAAAGCCTGGTATGAATTGCGCCCAACAGCAGATCGCTGACCGGAGTCTCGGTGAGCGGCAACAGCAGAGCTTCGTCCATGGGGTTTGACGAACGCTGCGATGTGGGATCGAAGCGGCGAATGGATTCGACTTCGTCGCCGAAAAATTCGATGCGCACCGGGCGTTCGGCTTCGGGGGAATAGACATCGAGAATGCCGCCGCGCAGAGCGTACTCGCCGGGCATTTCGACGACGTCGGCGGCGGTGTAGCCGACAGTATTCAGGTGGGCGAGGAGGTTATCGACGTCGAACGATTCTCCGCGTCGCAGAATGCGGGCCAGATCGGAATAGTATTCGGCGGTGCGCTGCAGGATGGCGGTCGCTGCGACGGGTGAAACTACGATTGATGCTTTGCCAGTGGCGATCTTCCAGAGCGCGGTCGCGCGCTCTTCCTGGAGTTCGGGATGTGGAGAAAGATTCTGAAATGGAAGCACATCGCGGGCCGGAAGGGCGACCACGGATTCAGGATCGCAGGCGCTGGTCAGTTCGCAGAAGCCGCGTAGCAACGGCACGACATCCTCGACCGCGCGGTTGTCATTAACTACGACAATGAGCGGCCGGTCGGCGTTCCGGCGAAGCAGCACGAGCAGCAAAGCTTTTGCCGTGGAGGAGAGTCCGGAGACACGAGTACGCCCCGTGCCCTCCCGCAGGTGGGAGGCTACACGCGTGAAGGCGGGAAGCATTTCTACGTCCGCGAAGAGTTCGCGAACGAAGGGAAGCAGCATGCAGTTTTGATTTTAACAGGAACTAGCGTGCGGTCATGTGAGGCGGGCGCAGGTTTACGCGGGTGAAGAAGGAACCTCCCGTCGCCGTGCGGTGTCTGTAAGCCTAAAACCTAAATCAGGAGAGAGGACATGAAGACATTTCTGCTTTTTGTAAGGACATCCATCCTGGCGACGCTCACTTTGATCCTATTGGTCCAGAGCAGCGCGGCCGATCAATCCTTGACCGACTTCGCCGGCACCTGGAAAGGAATCTGTCAGGATGGCAATCCGTTCGTTGTTTTGACTATCAGAGTCAGCGGAGGGACTTTGTCGGGCGACATCAGCATCGCCAACATGCAAGGTGGCAATGGCCAGTGCGCCACGGTGACCGATCCTCCAACCGCTGAGCACGCGATGAAGATCGACAGCGCGAAAGTGCAGGGCAACATTTTTAGTTTCCAAGGTTCAGCGAAGGCGCGGTTCGAGATGTCACTCGTCGACGCTCAAACGGCTCGGCTGAAATTCCTCGGTACACCCGTCGAAGATACTCCCTGGAAGCTGGTGAAGTCGGGCGATTCGTCCAGGTGAAGCAAAAGTTGAAATTGAGTTCCTAACGCCGCTAGGTCCTCGGCGATCCGTAGTTTTGAGCCACCACAACTTGTTGCATCTCCGGCGTAACAAGTTGTGACCTCTGTGTTTATCGCCAACTTCAAGGGTGGTTCCAAGCTCCCAGGACTCGCGCCCACCACAGGCGGTTCGCGTACTTCTGATATCTATGCTCGCGGAAGGGTCTTGGGCTAATCTCATGCCGTTCCCAGACAGACCCGGTCGACCCGAGGAATCCCAGCGCATGCGTGCGTCCTCGACTTGGCCGATTATCCAGGCAAGACCCTAAAAACTAATTGTTGAGGACTGATGCGCACACTCTTTGCTGCAGTTCTGCTGCTGTCCGTGTGTCTGATCGGTTGTGGTTCGGGGGCGATGCAAAACCTGCAAACCGCTACTGGCACGACTGCGACCAACGCAGGTCAAAACATCGCAACGTTAACAAAAGCAAGTCAAACCGCTAATAACACCAGTGCGTCCAGCAGTTTCCAAAGCCAGATCAACGGGAACCTGGGGGCAAACAATGTCAGCAAAGTCGACGTTCACTCGCTGCTCTATCCCGGTACGACGACCAAGGTGTATGCGCAGTTGCTGGTGTGGTTTGGGCAATCGGACCACATCGATGTGGGATACAACTCTACCGATCCCGATCAGGTGCACCGCCAGATAACCGACATGGTCAGCCGCGGCATCGACGGAGTGATCGTCGATTGGTACGGGCCGAATAACTCCATCGACAACGCTACCCAACTTGTGATGCTTGAGGCAGAGAAGCATCCGGGCTTCAGTTTCTCGATCATGATCGATGCGGGCGCAATTGCGCAAAGCTCGTGCTATGGCTGCACACCGGAACAGACGCTGGTCCAATTGCTGAAGTACGTGGAGCAGCACTATTTCACGTCCCCGGCCTACACGACCGTGCAAGGTCAGCCGCTGGTGACGGACTTCAATGTCGATCGCTCGTATTCCATCGATTGGAACGCGGTGAAGTCCGCACTCTCATCGTCACCGGGATTTCTGTTCCAAGACAATGACGGATTCAGCCACCCTCTCAGTGATGGCAGCTATTCCTGGGTCATGCCTCAGGCTGGCGACTACGGACTGGGCTACCTCTCGACTTTCTACGACATTGGGGTGACGTTCCCCACCAAGAAAACTATGGGCGCCGCCTACAAGGGCTTCAACGACGCGCTCGCATCCTGGGGCTCAGGCCGTGTGATGGACCAACAGTGCGGGCAGACCTGGCTGCGGACCTTCTCGCAGGTGAACAGCCTCTACAGCAGGAACCGGCAACTGCCGTACTTGCAACTCGTCACGTGGAACGATTACGAGGAAGGCACTGAAATCGAATCGGGTATCGACAGCTGCGTTTCGCTGCAGCCCTCCCTCTCGGGCAATACGCTGGAGTGGAACGTGAGCGGCAACGAAAGCACGGTGGACCATTACACCGTATACACCAGCGCCGACGGGCAGACCCTCACGAAGCTGACGGATACAAAGACGGGAGTCCATTCCGTCGATCTGTGCAGCTTGCCGGTCCCAAAGGGTACCAGCCAGCTGCTCGTGCAGGCTGTCGGCAAACCATCGCTGGCGAATCGAATGCCGGGCCCAGTGAGCTACACGCCGGCATGTGGCAACTCCCAGCCATAGCTCTTATGTGCGATTCGTGTCGGCCGGGGGGCCCGCCTTTCGCACAAGAGCATAAAGAACCGGGAGGCGCCCGGTCCTCGCGTTTTTGCAAGAGCCTGCTCTGAGCAGAGACGCAAGGTTCGGGCGCTACGCGATTGCAGGTCCGGCGTCACGAGGATTGACTGATCGATCTCTACTTCGCCGGCGCGAGGATCGCATCCAGCCGGTCGGGCGTCGTTTCGACTCTCTCCAGGTGCGGGTAACGCATTCCGCCGTGGTAGTCCAGTGGGATGGTGACAAACTCGTCGTCACGCTTGAGTAAGAGCTTGATTGGATCCTTATTTTTCTCGGCGGCAAGGATGGCATCGCGCAGGCCGGCAGCGGTGTACTTCTGATCGTTAACGGCTTGCAGTTGCATGTCGGGAGTGATGCCGGCTCTAAAGGCGAGGCTGTCCCACCAAACGTTACCCAGGCTGCCAGGTGATGCCCCAGGGCCGGATTCTGACTTCATCGAGAAGCCGAGCGAGGTGGAGAAACTCGGTCCGCGAAAACTTTCTGCTTTTTTCAACCAGTCCGGTTCGGTGTCGTTGTAGACGAGTCGGTAGCCGCCTCGCGTAACTCCGTCCTCAGGAACGCTGGGGCTGATCTCGTAAACTCGCGCCCGGAAGAATCCCGCCCAATCAAACGGCTGTACAGTGTTCAGGGCTTTCACGAGGTCTTCAAACGTGAAGGGAACAGTGACGTAGCTCCCGTTGTCGATTCCGTAGAAAAGTTTCGCGAAGTCATCGAGCGACTTCTTTCCATCGCTCAGTTCGCGGATCTTCGTGTCGGCGTCGAGCCATACGAGGTCTGATTCTGGGTAGTAATCGTAGCCTCGCTGCCAGCTTGGCCAAGTCTCGGGGATGCTGCCGTGAGACGAAATAATCGGTTGCATGGTGGTCTCTTCCAGAGAGCGCCAGGTGCGACCCGGACTGATTTCGAAATTGGCGGCGATTTGGGCCCATACATCGCGGGCCTGCTCGGGGGTTCGCATTCCTGAGCGGGCAGCCAGGACATTGCCGTAATAGTCCGTCAAGCCTTCATAAACCCACAGCAGGTCGTTACGCATGGGCACGTTGAAGTTGGGAGTCCACAGGTCGGCTGGGCGGCGGAACTTGCCATTCCAGGAATGTGTGTATTCGTGCGGCAGGAGAGCGCGACCGGACACGTTTGCCCCCCAGTCGGTGAAGTAATTAGCGCGAGAACCGTCCTCGCTCGACTGGTGGTGCTCGAGGCCTTTGCCGCTCACAACGTCGCTGACGGAAAAAAGAAAATCATAGCGATCATAATGACGGGAGTTGAAAAGCTTCTGCGCCTCGATCACCAGGTTCTTGTGGTATTGCAGTTCGTCCGGCGTGACTTCGAGATCGGCAGGTTTTTCGGCAAAGACGTCGAGGTAGACCGGATTGTCCGGCCCGGTAGAGAGGTCCAAACGCTTGAAGTAGGCGCCCGCATAGAGAGGCGAATCGATCAGCGTATTCAGCGTCGTTTCTTTGAAATGAACCAGGCCACCGTTCTGCGATTTCGTCTCGAGAGAGCAGGCGAACTGCCATCCCTCGGGCAAACGGAGAGAGGTTTCGAACTTGATATCCCGCGAAAAGTATCCGGCGGGATAGAGGAGGACGCTGTTCCAGGTGATGTCGGCGAACTTTGAGGAGATGCGGCTTCGTTTTGGATCCATCGAGGCAAGAAACTGGAAGTCGATATCGAGCGAGGTTGCATCTTTTGGCGCGTCGATGTGGAAGGCATAGATGTCAACGCGGTCGCGCTGCCAGGGGATATGTTTACCGTTGGCTGTAACGACGAGGCCCGAAAGTTGGGCGACGGGATTCGATGGCGAATGCGTTCCCGGAAGCCACTCAGGATAGAGCAGAGTGAGATCGCGGTTTTTTATCGGGATCGTCTCGTGCACATTCATGACGCGATTCGTGATGTTGGCGAAATCGACGAGCAGAGAAATTGTGCCGGGATACGGCGTGTCGATTGGCGCAACGATAGGCGAAGGCTGCGGAACGGGCTGTGGGCCTGGGGAATGCTGCGCGTACATTGCGGAGGTGAGGGTGATGCACACAGCTGCGAAAAGTGCTGAGATAGTCCTACAACGAAAAAATGAATGAACCATCCAAGTCCTCCATAACTTCTGATTCGTTCGACGGACATAGTGCAAGATGCTGATCAGTCACGGGTCAGCATCCTACGTTCTGCGAAATGTCGCGTCAAATTTCTTGAAGGCGCTGGCAGCGCTTGCAATGAATCGCCGAAGAAAGATCGAAGGAATCATTGCGCCGCAACGAACTCGACCACCTCGCGCTCGGCCCAGCGGCCGTCGTCTGCGGGATCGCCGTTGCGCATGCCCAGGAACGCGCAGTGGCCGCCGTCGGCTGTTTCCACGTACGTGATGTGCGGATTCGCTTCAATGCGGCGTACGGTTTCGGGCTGAATCCTGATAAACGGATCATTTGCGGCATGAATGATCAACGCCGGCACGGCGATGCGGTCGACGACGTTGGCGGCAGCGGCGCGCGCATAATAGTCGTCCGCGCCGGCAAATCCACAGTAGTACGCGGTGATACGGTCATCAAACATTCGCAGGCTGGAGATGCCGCGCAGGCGTGAGAGGTCGAACTTGCCAGGAAACAGTCGCGCCTTGTGCCGAATCCTGCGGAACAATTGCATCAGGAAGTAGTACTCATAAAGCCGGTTGCGCGGCTCGTGCAGCGCGTCGGCCGAGGCCGCAAGGTCCATGGCCGGACACACCGCCGCCACCGCTCGAAATTCCCGCGGGCCTTCTCTTCCCCATTCACCTGCCAGCTTCAGCACCAGGTTCCCGCCCATGGAAAAGCCGATCAGCGCGAAACGGGAGACCGCGTCGTTCTCGAGGACGCTTCGGACCACAGCTGCAATGTCGCCGGAGAGGCTGGAGTTGTAGAGCGTGGGCGCACAGGCATCCATGCCGCCGCAGTTGCGCTGGTTCATGAGGACAACGTTCATCCCCGCTGCCAGTCCATTGCGCGCCACGCCCAGCATGTATTGCGATTCGGAAGAGCCTTCGAGACCGTGCACGACAATCAAGGTCAGCGCCTCACATCGCACTGCTTCACCTTGCCAGTAACACCAACAGCGAACTTTGATGCCGTTTTCGACCTCGACCAGCCGTTCTTCTCCAGGCGGCAAATGGATTTTGCGCGGCAGCAAAAAGCTGGCGATGGTCTGCAGGTGTCCGCCGCCTAGCCCGCGGCGTGAACGAAACGGGGCGCGAACGGTCCATCTCCCGGGGGAATCGATTCGGGAATCGAGGATTCGAGAAGCCGGAATTTGCGAATTTGGAATTTGCGAACTTTCCACAAATTGATTCTAATGGAGTCTGACCTGGAGTTTCCGATGCCTATCTTCGAATACATCTGCAAGGAATGTCATCACCATTTCGAGACCCTGCTTTACGGCAAAGAAAAGGCGGGGTGTCCCAAATGCCACGCTACCAAGCTGGAGCCGCAACTCTCGGTTTTCGCGGTTTCTGCCAAGGGCTCGGCGCCTTCGGCATCGGCCGGGGCTTGCGGCTCGTGCGGCGATCCGCGCGGTCCGGGGGCTTGCTCGCTGGGAGATATGAATTAGTTCGGGCCGAGCGGACGAATGCGTCCGCCCCTACGTGATTGTAGGTAGGATATAGTGCGTCGGAGACTGAAAAGATGAACCCTCTGCGTTGGATTCTGCATTTCCTATTCGGCTGCCATCACAGCCACATGAGTCGCATCTTCACCATCAAAGGACGGACGTATAAGGTCTGCTTCGATTGTGGCGAAGAATTTGACTTGCCAGATACGCGGGGTACCGAGGCAGCGTAGCGCTCACCCCCGTTTATTTCTCTACGTCGTCGAGCAGAGAGCGGAGCTTTTCCGACCGCGACGGGTGACGCAATTTTCGCAGTGCCTTAGCTTCAATCTGGCGAATGCGTTCGCGGGTCACATCGAACGACTGGCCTACTTCTTCCAGCGTGTGCTCTGAGCCGTCGTCCATCCCGAAACGCATGCGGATGATTTTCTCTTCGCGCGGGCTGAGGGTGCGCAGCACGTGGGCGGTGCGTTCCTTCAGATTCACGTTGAGTATGGCTTCGGCGGGCGACATTTTTGTGCGGTCCTCGATGAGGTCGCCGAGATGCGAATCGCCTTCTTCGCCGATCGGAGTTTCCAGCGAGATCGGCACGCGCATGATTTTTTTCACCTTGCGCACCATGGCTTCGGGGATGTCCATCTGCTTGGCGACTTCTGCCGAGGTGGGCTCATGCCCTGAGGCCTGCACGAGTTGCCGCGTGGTGCGAATCAACTTGTTCACGACTTCGATCATGTGTACTGGCAGGCGGATGGTGCGCGCCTGGTCGGCGATCGCGCGGCTGATGGCCTGGCGGATCCACCATGTAGCGTATGTAGAAAATTTGTAGCCGCGGCGGTATTCGAACTTGTCGACGGCCTTCATCAGTCCGACGTTCCCCTCCTGAATCAGGTCAAGAAACTGCAGCCCCCGATTGCCGTACTTCTTGGCGATGGAGACAACGAGACGGAGGTTGGCTTCGATCAGTTCGCGCTTGGCCTGCTCGGCATTCATGTCACCCTGGATCATTCGGCGCTGGGTGCGCTGCAGATCCGAGAACGACATTCCAGCGTCTTCTTCCAGCCTTTTGAGTTCGGCGCGGTGCTGCCGCTGGGCGGCACGGTAATTCTTCTTGAGTTCGTCACTGCGGGTCGCGTTAATCTTCGCTTCCAGGCTGACGATGTCACGGTCCAGCGTACGCATGAGCTCGATGGTCTTGTTGACGCGTTCGATCAGGCGCTTGCGCTCGGCGTGGTTTAAACCCAGATTGCGGATCAGGAGCGAAATCCGAACCATTTCGCGGCTCAACTGCCCGCGGCAACGGCGGTATTCGCGGGGCTTCTTTTTTGCTGACAGGGTGGCTAGCCGCTGCGCCAGACGCAACGCTGTTTTGTAATGCTTGTTCAGTTGGTCGATGCGGCCTGTCACCTCATCGACGCGCTTCTGAAGAGTCTCGTCGGTGATCTCTTCGTCATCGATTACGACCAGGTCTTTGATGGACCGCAGACCGCGCTTGAGATCTTCGCCCATGGCCAGCACTTGCTGGATGACAATCGGCGAGCGCGAAAGGGCTTTCAACGAAGTGACTTGTCCGCGCTCGATGCGTTTGGCAATTTCAACTTCTTCCTCGCGGGTAAGCAACGGAGACGCGCCCATCTCGCGGAGATAGACCCGCACGGGATCGCTGGTCGACTCCGCGGCACCGGGAGTCAGGTCGAGTTCAACTTCTTCGCTCTCTTGGGCGATGCGCTGTTCCAGCGCGGAATAAGGCGAAGGCGGCTCGCCCTCCACTACATCCAAGCCACGAGTGGCAATGGAGCTAAGCATGTCGTCAACATCGGGGGAAACAGCGTCTTGTGGCAGCAGATCGTTCACCTCGTCCTCTGGGACATCCGTTTTTGTATTTTGCAGCATCGATCGGTTCTTTAAGTCGCCTATCGCCAAGTGGAGTGCCTCTTCGGTGCCTCTGTATGGGGAGAAGAGAACTTGGCGATTACAGTGGCAAGTTCAACAGAAAGCGGGAATTGAGCATCTTTGATGCTAGCACAGGCGTGTCCGCATTCCTATTCTTGAAAAAGGCTGCATTTTCGGGCGTGGCCGGTCCATCCTAGTGTATTGTTACCGAACCGCCTTCGGGCTCGGCGAAAAGCGAAATCTGTTCAAATTTCACACCTTTGAAATATGGTCCGGGTTATCGTGAATTGCTTGGGGAGTATCAATGAAGATTTATTTTCCGGCGCTTTTTAGCCTTTCGCTCCTGATCGGGTTGGGAGTTGGCCAGGTTGCAGCTGCGCCGGTCGATCCTCCAGCCGCAGGCCCAATCCCGCTGCTGGCAACGGACGAAATCGTGACCAGGATGGTCGAGAGGAATCTGGAACGGGCCCGCGCGCTCGGTGCCTACCAGGGAACTCGCGTTTATCGTCTCGAGTATCGCGGCTTCCCCGGCTCCAGAGACGCCGAGATGATCGTGGAGATGAAGTACCGCTCTCCGGGGACCAAGGATTTCACCGTCCGCTCCCAGCATGGATCCAAGCTCATCATCGACAGAATATTCAACCGGATGTTGCAGACGGAGAAAGAAGCGCTGGCCGCGGAGAACCAGAGCCGCGTAGCGCTCAATCAAGACAACTATCAATTCGCGCTCGTGGGATCGGAGAGCATGCCGACTGGGCCCTCTTACATTTTGTCCGTCGAGCCGAAAACCGAAAACAAGCTGCTATATCGTGGCCGAATTTGGGTGGATGCGGGGGACTTCGCGGTGGTGCGCATCGAGGCGGCGCCCGCGAAAAATCCGTCGTTTTGGACGAAAGACACGAAGATCGAGCAGGTGTACGGGAAGGTAGGCAATTTCTGGCTTCCCGTATTCAACCGAAGCAGCAGCGAGGTCAGGCTGGGCGGGCACGCGTCGTTCACCATTGAGTATCAGGACTACCAGATCACGGATGCCACTCCTCTGCACCGGCCCGGCGAACTTGCGGGATACCCGTAACTCGGGGTCGCCGCGCGCTCAAATCACGCTTAAAAAGTTATTGCGAAACCTTCGTCTTACGGTCCGGCGTGGGAGCTTCAAGTCGGGCGTAGTAGCCTTTGCGGGCGTGCACCTGCAGGCGTTTGCCGTCTTTCTCAGCTTTGATTCGGATGGTGCGGTAGCTTCCATTGGGCACGAAGTCGGCGGGACTGTAGGCGACCAGGTATCGACTGCGGATCAGGTCGCCGAGTTTGTCAAGGGTGGCGCCCAGGGCGACGGTATCGCCCGGGAACATCGCATCGCCGCCGCTGCGCTCGGCCAACGCTTCTAAGACCTTGTCGGCATCCGTCTTCGCTCCATTGCCCTCTTTCGTGCTGACCATGTAGACGGTCACGCCTGTCGCTTCCGCGTCCTGGATGCTCTGCTTGAGCGTGCGGTGGCTGGAGTTATCTTCGCCGTCGCTTAATACGACGAGAACTCGGGCTACGCGTTCGTGATCGGGATACTTGGCCAGCTTCCAACAGGCGTAGGACACGGCGTCGAACAGTCTTGTGCCTCCACCGTTTTTAAGTTGCTCGAGGCCGGCGCTGATCTTCTGTGGGTCCGCGGTGAAATCCTGGGTCACAGTGATGTCATTGGCAAAACCGGCAACGAATCCGAGGTCGGAAGGATTGCTCACCACTTTCTGTACCAGCTTGGCTGCAGAGTGTTTCTCAAAGTTGAAACGGCTTTGCACGGAACCGCTGGTGTCGACCAACAAGGCCAAGCGCAGAGGGAGCTTGGATTGCGGGAGGAATTGCATAACTTTCGCGGGAGCCTTGCCATCATCCCTGATTTCGATGTCCTGCTCTTCCAATCCACTGATCATGCGGCCATGACGGCTGACCGAGAAGAACTGAACCACTTCGTCCACGTTCGCTCGAATTGTGAATTGTCCTTGAGGACGACTGGAGAGCGAAGGGCCGGGAGCAGGACCGTGATCGTTGCTCTCGGCGCTTGCTGGCGGATCGCTTGTGGCGTCCTCGGGCGTATCGCATGCGTTGCAAGCCTCGCCTTCGGATTCGTCGCCGAGCGCGCTGAGCTGCGCCCTCAAGTTCTCACTGTTGGGAAAAGTCTGCACTGGCTGAGAGGGGTCCACCATGGTTGTCCCCTGCAGCCCGGCACCCCCCGCCTGCAGGGCCAGGGTCTTGTTATGCGCCAAAATCTCCAGGTTGTGGCGCGCGTTGGGAGCGAACGCGTTGGCCGGGTCCTCGTTAAGAAAGATGGTGAGTTCGCGCTCCATGGTTTCAAAGTCGTTGAGCGCCATGGCGGCGGCGGCACCCACATAGTGCACTTCTGCCAACTCCTTATGGTCGAGCGCGTGCACCCGCTGGACTGTTTCTAAGGCGCGTCGATACTGGTGATTTGCATTTTGCGCGCGCGCCAACATCGTCCAGATCTTGGCTTCCTGGGAGCGCAGCGTTGCAGCCTTTTCCAGCTGTGAGACGGCGCTTGAAAAATCCTTTTGCGACATGGACAGCACGCCCAGATTCACAAATGAACGGGAAAATTTGTCGTCCAGCTTGGCGGCGGTTTCAAATTCGCTCCTTGCCCGCTGGGAATCGTTCTGATCGAGGTAGGCGATGCCGAGGTTGACGTGGGCAGAAACGAACTTGGGATAGGTCTTGATCGCTCTTTGCAGATGCTTGATCGCTTCTTTCGGGTTCTGCCCCTTCAGCAAACTCAGTGCGCGGTCGAACTCCTGGAGAGCGCCTGGGGAGGCGCTCAGATCAAGTATCGAGGCAGCCCCGGAGTCGACGAGTCCTTTGTTACTGGCGATCCGTTCCCGCTCGGCCTTTTTTGAGTGCTGTCCCTCTGAGTTGACGTAGATCTGTACGAGGTCCAGGTTATTGAACGGACTTTGTAGATTCTGTGCGTATACACAAGAGCCGGGGTTGAGCCAGAAGGCGGTCACACAGAGGAACGCGGTCCCGGAAAGGGTGAACGGACTTCTCATGAAGTGGAGCTTCTCATGCGTCGGGCACTCGGCAGGGCAGCCCCTGTTCTGGATCCTACGATTCCCGTGGCTTCCCGCCGATCCGGCTGGTAAGTGCGAGTCGCGTGCGGTCAGGCCTTGATCTGGCGAAGCCGGCGCAATGGCGAAACGTTCTATTCTATCCCGGCTTGGCCGCGTCGGCAATCGCGGAAACCGCTGGGGAGAAGGACCCGACGATTGGAGCCGTCTGTGGCAGCCCGGGAGCCCCGAGAACTTGTCACGGCGCCTCCTGAAGAGGCTTTTATACAAAGTTTCTTGTTTGAGTCACATCCCCGCATACTCATTTTGCCGTAGCTCGGACAATCCACAGTCCGTGAGAAGTTTTCACGAACTGTTCAACTCTCCGTAACATTCCGTTCACAGCGCCTTCCATACCATCATGGCCCGAGGTCACCATGAAAAAAACAATAGCTTTTCTCTTCCTCGCAGCTGTGTGTTCACTGGAAATCGCGGCCGCCCAGGACGATGACTTCCACCATGACCATGACGGTCACATCAAACGAGTTCTGCTCATCAGCGTCGACGGTATGCACGCTGTTGATTTCGCGAACTGCGCTCACGGCGTCAGTTCCGTCAATAATGGCTCACCTTACTGCCCTGCCCTCGCCGCACTGGCGAAAAACGGGATCAATTACACCGCCGCCAGCACGTCAAAGCCTTCCGATTCTTTTCCCGGACTCACCGCCATCGTCACTGGTGGCAGCCCAGCTCTGACCGGCGTGTACTACGATGTCGCGCATTCCCGCAACCTGGACGGACCAGCAGTGATGACGGGCAATGGAAACGGGCCCGGCCCTTGCACCGCGGGTGCGCCGCCGACCGGCTTTACCACCGAGTATGAAGAAGGTATCGACATCGACCAGACTAAGGTTAACGGCGGGGCACCCGGAGCAGCCCTGACCGACGGCGGCCTCGCGTCCATCGACCCGATGAAACTGCCGCGTGATCCAAGTAACGGCTGCAATCCCGTTTTCCCGTGGCAGTTCGTGCGCAGCAACAGCATCTTCAGCGTCATTCACCAGGCGGGTGGATTCGCGGCGTGGTCGGACAAACATCCGGCCTATGCCTCGGTCGCCTCCGGGATCGGCCCCCCGGCGCTCGATGACTTCTACGCTCCTGAGATCAACTCCAACGTGATTGGCCTTCCCGGCGTGATGACGCCGACAGGCATATCCTGCGCCACGGTACGCGATCCAAACTCGGATCTGACCGCGTGGACCAATAGCTTCCAGAATATTCAGTGCTACGACACCCTGAAGGTCGATGCGATTCTGAACGAGATTGATGGGAAAAATCACCTTGGCACCAGGAAGACCAAGGTTCCGACCATCTTTGGCATGAACTTCCAGTCAGTGAGCGTGGGCCAGAAGCTCATTGAGGCCAGCAACAACACCACGGGCGGATATCTCGATGCCGCCGGCACGCCCAGCGCGGCGCTGCTGGACGAATTCAAGTTCGTCGACGCTTCTATTGGCGCATTCGTCAAAGAACTGAGGGACCGCAGTCTTTATGATTCGACACTGATCGTGATCACCGCCAAGCACGGCCAGTCGCCGATCGATCCCAGCCGCTATGTCCCACAGACTCGCGCCGGCATCGGCACTTCACCCGCGACCCTGCTGGCCATGGCTGGCTTCATTCCGGATTCAGAATCTCCGCTCGGCAATGGCATTGGGCCGACTGAAGATGACGTCTCGCTGCTCTGGCTGAAGAACTCCAACGAGACTCTCGACAGCGTGACGATCCTGGAACAAAATGCCGGGCCGAGCGGAATCGCGCTTGGGCAGATCTATTACGGGAGCGCTCTGTCCATTAACTACAACCACCCAACCGTAGACCCGCGCACGCCGGACATTATCGTGACCCCGAACGTAGGCGTTACTTACTCCGGCAGCCACGCCAAACAGGCCGAGCACGGCGGGTTTGCCCATGACGACACCAACGTCATGCTTTTGCTGTCCAATCCAGACCTCCAACCCAAGACGGTTTTGGCCGAGGTAGGAACCGCCCAAGTGGCGCCGACCATCCTGCAAGCTTTGGGCCTCGATCCTTCGTTGCTAAAGGCGGTTCGTGTTGAGGGGACGAGTGTGCTGCCGGCGGTCCAGTTCAAATAAACGGCCATAAAAGCCGTGTCGGAGCCAAGGGACGTCCCTCGGGGCGTCCCTTGTTTTTGCCTCACGATTTCAAGCCTTACTCGCTGCGCAGGATCGCTGCGATGTCGAGTCTGGAAATACGGCGTGTGGCGGACCAGATACTGGCTGACGCAACCAGACCGAAGAGCAACACTAAGCAGGAGGACATCGCCAGGCCAATTGGCCTCGCTCCATTGATCAGGCTTTCGAGAAAGCGGCCGGTGAGGCGTGCTCCGGCAATTCCAGTGATGGCCCCAGCCACTACAATCAGCAATCCCTGCCGCAACATCATGCCTCGAAGTTGGACCGGGGTTCTTCCGAGGGCCATACGCACTCCCATTTCCTGAGTCCTCTCGACGACCGCGTGAAAAATGATGCCGTAAATACCGATCACTGCGAGCAGCAGTGCGAATCCCGCAAAAATCCATACTGTGGTTCGGTAAAATTTCGGCGCAGCGAAAACATCATCCAACCGCTGCTCCATCGTCTTGACGCTGAACACAGGAACTTGCGGGTCCACCGACTGGATTACGTCGCGGATCGCTGCGAGGTGATCTTGCGCGCGCCCATCCACGCGCGCTACGAAGGTCGAGGCGAAGCTGCCGGGGTTCGTAGAGGGAACGAAGACCTGATTTCCGTTTGCAGTTGTCGGATCGGTCTCGTACTCCATTCCCTTCACTACCCCAATAATTTTCCGTGGAGCATCTTTACCGATTGTGAGCTGATGACCGACGGCGTCCTGCGGTGCGCCGAATCCGGCCGCAAATCGCTCATTCACGACAGCAACCTTTGCATCTGAACGGATTTCCGCTTCTGTGAATTCCCGGCCGTACAGAATCCGTCCGCCCATGGTCTGGAAATATTCCGACAAGACGGGGACTAGAGTAGAATTGCGTTTAGCCGCACGTCCGTCCAATCCGAAAGGTCCGCCGATAAAGCCCGAGGCGTATAGCGGAAGGAACTCCGTCGCACTTGCGGTGCGAACCCCAGGCAGGCGGCGAATCCGATCGAGCACTTCGTCGAAATAAGCGAGTTGCCGCTTCGCTGTCTGGTGGGCGGTGCCGTCGAGCGAGACACCAACGGTTACGACTCCTTTCACATCGTAGCCGCGATCGATTCCCATCAAGTGAATGAACGCCAGCCCCAGGCCTACCGACGACGCAAGTAGGATCATGGTGAGCATGACCTGCGCCGTTACTAGGCTTTGGCGAACCAGGCGCGAGCTGCGGGGCCTGCTGGACCTTCGTAAACCGAAAGCGTTCATGCGGCCTACATAAAGTGCGGGCAAAACACCCAACACCAGGGCGGTGATCAAGGACACTATTAGCGTGAAACCCAGTACGCGTCCATCCAGGATTGAATAAGACTGAGCGCCGAGTGGCGGTGGCTCAATCTTCCCTGCGAGCGAGGTTATCCCATAGGCGATTGCCAATCCTGTGATAGTGGCAACGAGCGAGAGGAGTAAGCACTCGATGAGCAACTGCCGCGCCAGCCTGACGCGGCTTGCTCCCAGCGCGGAGCGTATATACAGCTCTGCATGTCGATCGGTAGTGTGGGCTATCGAGAGACTCGCAACATTCATGCACGCAATCACTAAGATCAACAATACCGCCCCCATAAACATGAGTGAGGCATTCTTGACCGGACCGGCAAGGCCCTCCTGAAGGGAGGTCATGCTCGGGTGCAGGGTGAAATAGTCGACACCTCCGGCTTTGGAAGACCGCTCCGCCTCTAAGGCGAGCGCGGCGCGCGCCTGCGACCACGAAATACCGGGTTTCAGGCGGGCAACAGTTCCCCAACCATTATTGCCGGGGCTGAAGGCTGCCGGTTTCCAAAGAACACACTTGCCCGGGTAATCAAAGCCCGGGGGCGCGACGCCGACAATGGTAAGCGGATTTCCATCGATGCGGATGGTGGCGCCGAGGACTTTCGGGTCACCCGCGAAAAGTTGTTGCCAGAGTCCGTAACCGATGACCGCGACTGCGTTGTGTCCAGGCAATCCCCATCCAGTTACGTCCACATCCTCGTCAGGGACGAATCCGTTCCCGAGCACCGGCTGCGTGCCCAGCAGCGAGAAGAAATTCCAAGAGGTTTGCGCGACATGTGCTCGACTACCGACGCGCGCTCCGCCGATGTTCGCGTCGATTTCCTCAAACAGCGCGGCATCGGCGAGATACGTACTGTGCTGACGCCAATCGTGAAACTCATTCGCGCTATCGTGCGGCGGAAAGAACTCACGAACGAGGGCCAGACGTTCGGGCTCGCGAAACGGAAGAGAGCGCAGCAGCAGCGCGTTGACCACGCTGAAAACGCCGGTGTTCGCGCCAATGCCGATGGCGAGGGCCGCTATGGCGAATCCCGCGTGCCACGGACGGCTCGCCCAAAGCCGAATCGCGTACTTTAGATCTTGAAACACTTGCTCGAACTCGGTTCCGCCTCGGGCATTTTACGCCAAAGTAAATCGCTCATCCCTAGGCGTTTCTGCTCAAACCTGCCATTTGCGACGAGATCAGTGGCCCGCTCTGCCACGGATGGTGAGGTCGGCCTCGGTCGGCACATCCGAGAGCGTCATGTGCAACGCGTGTTGCTTCGGGTCATAAGTTGTCTTCAACGGATACGTGCTGCTGGAAAACTTCGCCTCGGCATGGGCCGACGGCCAGTCATAAATCACTACTTCAATGAACTTCCACCATGGCGTGTACGATCCTTCACGCGCATGGAACTTCAGGCGCATGCTGTTGGCGTCGGACTGGCAAGTAAACGACTGCCGCAGATACTCGCCCTTCTGGTAACGGAACGTATGGCCGTCGTCGAGATAGATTGAGCCGCTGCACTGCGAGCCGGGGTAGACGCGAAGTTCGAGCGGACCGCTGGGAATTTCGTCCGTGTTCTGAATCAGGGGCTGAAGCGGGACGATGCTCCCGCCGCGAACGTAGACGGGCATAAGGTCGAGCGGCGGATGGATTTTGGGGACAGCCGCGGTCTTCAGGCCAGTCCAGAAGTCGTACCACTCATGGTCTTTCGGAAAAGAGATGGCGTAGTCATCAAGAGTCTCAGCAAATGGCGGCGGAGCGACCAGCAGGCTGGGGCCGAGCAGAAATTCGGTGTCGAGATGATCGAAATCAGCTGCGAAAACATCCGGGAACTCGAGAAACAGCGGCCGCATCAGAGGGAGGCCGGTGCGCGAGGATTCGTCGGCCAGGGAGTAGATGTAAGGCAGCAGGCGGTAACGAGTTTCGATGTAGCGGCGGCGAATCACTTCCGGCTCGAGCCCGTTGTTCCAGATCTCGTGGGGCAGCGTGCCCTTAGCGGCATGATCGCGGAAGAAGGGCGAGAAAGCCGCCTGCTCAACCCAGCGGGTGAGCAGAGCGGACTGAGGCGAGCCGTTAAAGCCGCCCACATCGGCGCCGACAAACGGGATGCCGCTGACGCCGAGATTGAGCACCATCTGCGTGGCCAGACGCAGATGGTTCCACGTGGCGGAATTGTCTCCCGTCCAGGTGAATCCGTAACGCTGGCCGCCTGCGTACGTTGCGCGGGTCAGGACAAACGGACGTTCATCGGGACGCAGTTTGAGCAGGCCTTCGAAAGTACCGCGGACATTCTCCAGTCCGAAGATGTTGTGAATCTCAGCGTGGGTTGCGGTGCGGGTGGTGAATCCGGGCTCTTCGATGCGATGCAC
The DNA here is from genome assembly GCA_937879855.1 of uncultured Acidobacteriaceae bacterium. Lineage (GTDB taxonomy): Bacteria > Acidobacteriota > Terriglobia > Terriglobales > Acidobacteriaceae > Sulfotelmatobacter. The sequence goes on from CALFMO010000069.1 coordinate 79,683, forward strand.
GGTGTTCAGAGGCATTGTCTTGCTAGGAACCTCGAAAACTGAGGGTTCGTTCATGTCGTTCCAGAAACCGGCAACGCCGTCTTGGACAAATTCGCGGTACAGGCCGCCCCACCACTCGCGGGTCTGGGCGCGGGTGAAATCCGGGAACACCGCGGGGCCTGGCCAGACTACGCCGATGAATTCACTGCCGTCAGGATTCTTCACGAAGTGGTCGCCGGCTTTGCCGGCGTCGTAGGGAGCATAGCCCTGGTTGGGAGCGTGCGCGATGTGCAGGTCGGTAATGGTGACCAGATGGAAGTGCTGCCGGCGTAGATCGGCAACGAGCCCGGGAAAGTTGGGGAAAGTTTTCGGGTCGACAGTGAAGGGACGGTTTTTGTATTGGTAATCGATGTCGAGGTAAAGCACGTCGGAAGGAATTTTGTCGGTGCGAAGATGCTTGGCGATCTCGCGCACCTGGGATTCTGGCGTGTAACTGTAGCGTGATTGCTGGAAACCCAGAGCCCACAGTGGAGGAAGCGGCGGGGTGCCGGTGAGATAGGCATAGGCTTCGACAACCTGTTTCGGCGTCGGACCGTAGAGGAAATAATAATCGAGCGGACCGCCTTCGGCGCCGAAGGAATATGCGTCCCGAGCTTGCTTGCCGAAATCGAACCATGTGCGCCAAGTGTTGTCGAGAAATATCCCATAGCTGCGAGTGGCATTGATGCCGAGGAAAAAGGGAATGCTCTTATAAAGCGGGTCGGTGGATTCCTGGGGACCGACGTCGGTGTTCCAGAGAGTGTAAGCCTGATTGCGGCGGTCGAAAGAGCCAGCCTTGTCGCCCAGGCCGAAATAATGTTCGTCCGCGGGCATTTGCTTCGAAACGGAAAATCCGCCGAGTTGGAAAGTCGCGGGCCGGCCCACCGCGTCGGCGGAGATGACACTGCCGGCGAGATCGCGAATGACGATGCGGAGCGGCTTGCGCTCAACACGAACCTCGAGCGCGGCGGTACGGAAGCCCACGAATGCGGGATCTTCGAGCGGCCGCACGTCGATAGTTTTGCTGCGCGCTGCGGGAAGGACCGCCCAGGACGCGTCCTCAGGGAGAGCGCCTTCGGCAGAAATGCGCACGCGAATGATGTCGTCTCGCAGCGCCGTGATGCGCACGGTCGATGAGCCGGCTTGAAGCTCGATGCCGTCGTGCTGTGGCTGAGAGCCGGTGACCTCATCGACCGTCCTCCCGGGCTGAGGGGCGGTCTGTGCAACTGCGAAGCTCGACATCGATACTGCTAACACGAGGAAGAGACAAAAAAAGCGGTGGCGATCAGGCATCAGGGACTCTTTCCAGGAATGATTTTCGTGCATGCGGTAAGACCATACTAATCCAATGTGCTGACTGGATGAACCCCGATTGCACCGAGTCTTTGGGGAATCTGCCAGGAAAGCACTTCAGGAGCAGTCGCTCGAGCAAGGAGCCTTTTGCTGCTCCTAGCCCTCGCGGCAATTCTGTGGTTTGATTTCCCTTACGATTTTTAATTGCGATCTCTAGTTCAAGAAAGGCATGTCCATGCAATCTGAGGCGGGTCCAGTTTCGAAGACGATGTTGTGGACGGGGCGAATCATGAGCGCGATACCGGTTTTGCTCACGCTGCTCGGCGCCGTAATGAAAGTCCTCAAAGCAACTCCGGCGATGGAGGGCATGGCGCGGGCTGGATTTTCGGAGAAATTGACAGTAGCTGTCGGAGTTATTGAGTTGGTCTGCGTGACTGTTTATGTGATTCCGCGGACTTCGGTGCTGGGGGCAATTTTGCTGACAGGATTGTTGGGCGGAGCTACTGTGACCGGTCTGCGAATTGGAGATCCGACGTTTCCGATGCCGGTCATTCTTGGGATGATGGCGTGGGGCGGGTTGTACTTGCGGGATGTGCGATTGCGGGCGCTGATTCCGTTACGCAGAATGTCGTGGCAATGAGAGCTGACGACTAGTCGGCGTGTGTACTACTCAATCCGCAGCGAAGGGCGCTCGCTTCGCTTGCTGGACGGGCGAATGCTCCCGTCCCCACACCGTCACGGCTGGACAGCCGAGGCGGCTGTCGCTACATGATCAGTTTCGCAATACGGGGCGCGTCAAGCAGGTGGGGCCGCCGCTGCCGTTGATGCACAGTTCGCTGCCGGGGAAGGTGCGGACATCGAATCCGGCGTGGTGAAGACGGGCGTTGGTCTTGTGGTTTTCTTCGATCGCGAGCAGGCGATTGCCACCTAGAGCTAGCACGTTGCACGCGAGGGTGTCGCGCTCGGACTCGTCGATCTGAATGAATTTGTAGCCGCGCGACTGCAGCAGTTCCACGGTTTCGACAGCCAGCCATGGAAGATCGACCAGCGCGGTTTGTTCGTCGAGCAGGCTGATCAACGACATTAGATGAAGGCATGCCGATGGTCCGGGACCGTAAGGCAAGGGCGCGGATAGGACCTCGACTCCTTTGGGGGCAAGCAGGGAGCGCATCTGCGCGATGCCAGCTGCATTGGTGCGATAGCCATGACCAACCAGCAGCGTCTTCGAGTCAAGCCAGAGGATGTCGCCTGCTTCGGTGGTCCCAGGCGCAACGATTGCGCCAAAGGTTGGGATACTCAAGGTTGCGCAGTACGATCCGTGAAGGTGCGCTTCGGCCACGCGATTCGGCTTGCCCGGGCACATGAGGATCAGACCGAAGTCGGTGGCGAGAGAAGCGTCGTGAGCGTAAACGGCATCGAGGGAGAGATCGTTATCGGAAGTCAGTTCGATAATTTCGGCGCTGGCGGTTTGCAACTCGCGGCACAAAGTTTCGTGCTGCGCCTGAGCCTTGGCAAAATCGGGCGCATGATGAAAGCCAAGATCGCGCCAGATGGCAAGGCGTTGTGGATGGTTCCAGCCCGCGGTTCGAGGCGAGCACACCAGGACGCGCTGAAGCGCGCCAACCATGGAGTGTCCGTTGAAAGCGACGCCGGTTGCCGTCGATGAGTGCAGAGAGGGCCTCCTGGGAATTTAGGTCAGATCGGATGATTTTAAGGCAGGCGCGGTGCAATGCGGAAATCGTGCGTCGGAAAATGTTCTTTCGCCCGCAGGGCTTGTCCGTCATTGACTTTTGGTCCCACGCCTTGCGGCGTGGGCTGCACTCTTTCAGCCGCTGGGAACAAAGTTCGACGATACTCCCCCGGGACGAAAAGCTCGACGTTGCTTCACGGGCGGTGGGCAGAGGCCCTGCAGTATCTCGCTGGCTACTCGGAGACGGCGAAAGACACGTGGGCGTCTTCGGGGGGCATCAGATCATGCACGGCGCTCTTGTGGTTGCTGTGGGAGCTGCGCTTGTTGAGCCAGCGTTTCAGGTGCTTGCGCGCTGTGGGACTTAGCTTTGTGAAGAACAGTCCGGCGCGGCCTTGATCGCTGGCCCACATCACATCGGCGTGTCCCTGCAGAGTAACGCGGGTCCCGGGCAATACGCAGCGAAAAGCCAGGTTCGAACTCACCGGCACCGGGTCGGGAGCCTGCACTGCGAAGCCGTGTTCACCGATGTCGATGCTGACGGCGGAAACCGGTCCGCTTTCGAGTTCCAAGTGGACCAAGGTTTTCATTTCGTAGCGCGTGAACTTGCGCCTGTTGCTTTTGCTGTTTTCTCTCTCCGCCTGCAAGGCCTCTTTTAACTGTTCCGCCTGGAAAGGCCGATACAGAATGCGGCTGGCGCCCGATTGAAACGCCTGGCCGGTTCCGGGCCATGCCCGGCTGGCGACCGCCAGCAGCGCGGGCTTTTGGCTGGGCGGCAAAAGGGCGGCCATGCGGATAACCTCTTCGGCGCCGGGTAAATCAAAATCCACAATCAGCGTGGAAGCTCGGCCGTTCATAACCAATTCGAGCGCGTGTTGACCCGAGTGGCAGTTCAGCAAGTCGTTGCCGAGCTCGTCGAGCGTGGATTGCAACGTTTGAAGTGACCGCTTGTCATGACACAGGACGGCAGCAGACTGGCGCATGAGTTCCAAAGTACGGGCTGGGGAAAGGCGGGTAAATGTCACAGCGGTAATCTGCAGATGGGTTACTGAAGCACTCTATCAACACTGGAAAATGCGGGGCTATCGTCCCCGCTAAGCGCTGAGAGAGGCGCTGTTATAATAGAGAATTGCGCTCATGACCACGAAGCGACTGATTCGATCCACCACAGTTTTGTCGGTTCGCCGCAACGGCAAGGTGGTTCTTGCCGGGGACGGCCAGGTCACGCTCGGTGAGTCCGTTATCAAGCATTCGGCGAAAAAGATCCGCCGTCTTTATAACGACAAGATTGTGGCTGGGTTTGCGGGTTCGACTGCGGACGCATTTACCTTGTTCAGCCGATTCGAAGCCAAACTGGAGCAGTATCACGGCAACCTAGGACGAGCCGCCGTGGAACTGGCTCGGGACTGGCGCACCGATAAGTTTCTCCGGCATCTCGAAGCCTTGTTGCTGGTGTCGGACCGGGAGCAGACCTACCTGCTTAGTGGGCAGGGAGATGTGATCGAACCGGATGGCGCGGTGGCGGCCATCGGAAGCGGTGGGCCTTACGCGCAGGCGGCCGCTCAGGCGCTGGCGGAGCATACCGACCTCTCCGCGCATCAGATCGCTGAAGAAGCAATGAAGATTGCGGGCAAGATGTGCATCTATACGAATGACAAGGTAACGATTGAAGAACTGTGAGAAAAGTGGTCGGTGGCTAGTGGTCAGTGGCCAGTAAGGCTGACCACTAACCACTGATCACTGACCACTGAATTTATGGCCATTTATCTTCCATCATCTGCCGAAGAAGAACAGCTGGCGCTGGACGAACTGACTCCGCGCGAGATTGTGGTTGAACTCGACAAACACGTGATTGGCCAGAAGGACGCCAAGCGCGCTGTGGCCATCGCGCTGCGCAACCGCATGCGCCGGCAAAAGCTATCGCCCGAACTCGCCGAAGAAATCATTCCGAAAAACATCATCATGATTGGGCCCACCGGCGTGGGCAAGACGGAGATTGCGCGACGGCTGGCGAAGCTGGCGAATTCGCCGTTCCTGAAAGTGGAGGCCTCGAAGTTTACCGAAGTCGGCTATGTGGGTCGTGATGTCGAATCGATGGTGCGAGATCTGGTAGAGATCGCGATCGACAACGTGCGCGAAGAGAAACTGGAAGACGTCGCCGACAAGGCCGAGTTGAATGCCGAGGAACGATTACTGGACATTCTGCTGCCGCCATCGCCTCCGCCGCGAGCGGATGGGAGTACAACCTCAGGTGGTGTGGTGATTGATGGTGGCACCGCACTGGCGGAGTCTTCGAACCGGACTCGCGAAAAATTGCGACAGCAATTGCGCGAAGGAAAACTGGATGACCGCACGGTCGAGATCGACGTGCGCGAACGCAATTTTCCGTCGTTCGAAATCATGACCAACCAGGGCGTAGAAGAGATGGACGTCAACATTAAGGATATGTTGCCGAACATCTTCGGACAGCGCACCAAAAAGCGAAAGATGAAGGTCAACGAGGCCTTCGAATACCTGATCCAGGAAGAAGAGCAGCGGCTGATTGACATGGATCAGGTCACCCGCATGGCAATCGATCGCGTGGAGAATTCCGGCATCGTGTTCCTGGACGAGATCGACAAAATCGCGGGGCGTGAAGGCGGGCATGGGCCGGATGTTTCACGCGAAGGCGTGCAGCGGGACATTCTCCCCATCGTGGAAGGCACGACGGTGAACACGAGGTACGGAATGGTGCGCACCGACCACATTCTATTTATCGCGGCAGGTGCATTCCACGTTTCGAAGCCGAGCGATTTGATTCCGGAATTGCAGGGGCGGTTTCCGATTCGAGTGGAACTGCAGTCGTTGACCATGGAAGATTTCGTTCGGATTCTCACCGAGCCGAAGTCGTCGCTGGTGAAGCAGTACACGGCTTTGCTCGAAACTGAAGGTGTGAAGCTGGAGTTTACTCCGGAAGCGCTGGACGAGATTGCGCACTTTGCGTTCCGCGTGAACGAGAGCACGGAAAACATCGGGGCGCGGCGCCTGCATACAATTATGGAGCGGGTGCTCGATGAATTGAGCTTCGACGCGCCTGAAAAGAAGGGCGAGCAGGTCACGGTGGACGCGGATTACGTGCGCAAGATGCTCACCGACATCGTGAAGGATCAGGATTTGTCGCGATACATTCTTTAGAAAAAACCTGCAACCACAGAGGACACTGAGGAACACAGCGGAATTCAACTTCTCTGCTCGGCGTTGGGGCGGTCTGTTAGTCTGAGTTCTTCCGCATGAGACGCTCCACGCCGATGGCTTTGCTCGCTCTGGGCGCGCTGCTGATGTTCGCGGCGTGCGCGACGGTTGCCCCGCCGCAGCCTCCGTCGCTGGATTTGCCGAAGCCGCCTTCGGATTTGCGCGCGGTGCGCAAGGGCGATCACGTTACTCTCACTTGGACGGATCCCACCAATACGACCGATCGACAGAAGATTCGACACCCGGGGGTAACCCGGATTTGCCGAGGAGTTGTGCCCCAATTAATGGATTGCCGGACTCCGGTGGGCGAGGCCGACGCACCGCCAAGCCCGGCTACGACTCGCTCTTCCAACCTGGGCGTGATCAGGTCCTACGTCGACCAACTTCCCGCACAGCTTGAAGGGGACAACCCCTCAGCCTTTGTGACCTATGCCGTGGAAGTGTTGAATTCGGGGGGGCGGGGCGCAGGGCTTTCGAACCAGGTACACGTTGCGCTCATCCATACTGTACAGCCGCCACCGGACTTTGCGGCGCAGGTCACGGGTCAGGGAGTCGTGCTGGCCTGGTCCGACAATGCGCCGGCAGTTAAGGCCAACTCGACGGTGCACTATGTGTATCGCATGTACCGTAGTCCGGAAGAAAACCCACAGCAGGTTCTGGTTGGCGAGGTCCCAGCCGGAAGCGAACGCAGCCTTAGTCTCACCGATTCCAGCATTGAGTGGGAGAAGACGTATGAATATCGAGCGGAAACAGTGACGGTGATTGCCGAGCAAAGCAAGTCTGAGATTGAGATAGAGGTAGAAGGGGACGATACCCCGCAGATCAAGGTTTTCGCGCACGACATTTTCCCGCCAGCCGTGCCTTCGGGGCTGCAGGCTGTGGCATCAGGTCTGGGACAAAAGCCTTTTATCGACCTGATATGGGCCCCCGTGACCGACGTCGATCTCGAGGGATACAACGTCTATCGTCACGAAGAAGGCGGGGCTCCGGTGAAGCTGAATGCAGCGCCGGTGAAGGCGCCGGCGTACCGGGACGAGAACGTGGTGACGGGCAAACATTATTTCTATTCGGTGACTGCGGTCGATGTGCGCGGCAACGAGAGCGACCGGTCGGAGGAAGCCAACGAAAAGGTACCCTGACGACGCGCAGACAACACGTGATAGAAAATATTTCTTCGGCTGCGCGCTTCAGATTCCGCGGATGTGGTTAGATAGAGTGCGATGAAATATTGCCGATTTCAATTCAATGGGCAGGCTCAGTACGGATTGGTTGAGTCTGTGAGCGGGCGGGACGCGATTGTGCGGCTGCTGCTGACTGCTCCCGAAGAAGCCGACGGCGACATGGAAAGCTTGCGCACGCGGCGAATCGAGGCGATTTCGCTGGAGGAGGCTTCCCTGCTGCCTCCGGTGCGGCCGTCGAAGATCGTTTGCATTGGGCGCAATTATCGCGAGCATGCGGCCGAATTGGGGCACGACGTGCCGCAGGAGCCGCTGATTTTTCTGAAAGCTACCTCGGCGCTTCTGCCGCCGGGAGGCACGGTGCGGCGTCCGAAAATCTCGCAGCGCGTCGACCATGAGGGCGAGTTGGGCGTGGTGATTGGTAAGACTTGCTATCAGCCTGCAGCGGATGCGGACATCCGGCAATACATTTTGGGTTACACGTGCGTGAATGACGTCACGGCGCGCGATCTGCAGAATAAAGACGGGCAGTGGACGCGGGCCAAGGGGTTCGACACGTTTTGTCCGGTGGGGCCGGTCGTGACCGACGAAATTGATCCGTGGGCCGGGATAGGCGTGGAAACCCGCGTCAACGGCGAGGTGCGGCAGCAGGGGAACACGCGAGATTTTATTTTTGCGCTTGACGTGGTGATTCGGCACATCGCACAGGCGATGACTTTGTTTCCTGGGGATTTGATTCCTACGGGCACTCCTGCAGGCGTGGGGCCACTGGTGGCGGGGGATGCGGTTGAGGTCAGCGTGGAAGGCGTGGGGACGCTGCGGAATTCGGTTGTGGATGAATAAGGTCGATTGCAGATTGCAGATTTCAGATTTCAGAATTTGGCTCGTCTTTTTCAATCAGCAACCTGAAATCAACAATCGACAATGCCTTACTGCAGCCGGAAGCGTTCCTTCATCAGTCGTTGCAGGCGGGGCTTGTAGAGCAGATCGTAGGCGAGTTCTTTGTCAGGGAACATGGCTAACGCGGCGCGCTTGGCTCCGGCGGCCAACTCAGAGGCCTCTTCTACCGTGAGATTCGGGTCCTGGCCGATGACCGACATGACCATGCTGATCATCACTTGTAGGCGGCGGATTTTTCTAGCTTCCTCTTCGCGCTGAAGAGCTTCCTGCTCCGCGATTGGGAAGTTTGTTTCCGGCCCGGCCTGGCGATGAATGTTCATGGTCTCCCCTTTTTCCACACCACAGTTTGGATGACGCGACGCGCCCCGGTGTTGCGTCGCTGGTTAAGGCTATTCTGTCGCACTCTCAAAAGAAAGCAACTACACAAAAGTGCTGATCCAAGTAAGCCCGCGGAATTTTTCTGCCGGAGAAAAGCCCACTTCTCGCAAAGGCCGCGAGAAATGGGGCACCCGGGGTGCCTCGCAACCCTTGATGGTGAAGCCGCATCCACCCTCGACGGTAGTAAAATCGTAGTGGTCACATGGATTCGGCGCTGTCCGACTCCGGAATTGGAGATGTCATGGCAGAAACTGGCAATTCGCCCGCCGACCCGCGGCCGCGTCCGGATCCCAACGAGAAACTGGTGAAGGTGTTTGACTCGGAGGACGAACCGGAAGCGCTGGTGGTGAAGGGATTGCTCGATTCGGCCGGCATCGACAGCGATCTTACGTCGGCATCGATGGTGCAAGATGCATTTCCCGGTCTAGGTGGAATGATTCTTCTCGTGCGCGAAGAGGATGCAGAAGAGGCACGCCGTGTGATCGCCGCAGGTCGCCAGTCGTCGCCCGACGATGAAACCGCGGAGATACCAATTACTGAACAGCCGCCACGGAGACCGTAACGGAGCGGCCGTCGAGATAGAAGGAAACGGCTCCATCGAGATCGGTACGGTAAACGCTGGCTCCCGCGTCTGACAGACGGGTGAGAACTTCGGTCCGCGGCAAACCAAAAGAATTCCCTGATCCCACGGAGATGATGGCGAACTGGGGCTTGGCCGACGCGACCAGTTCCGGGGTAGTCGCATTCGAGCTGCCGTGATGCCCGACTTTTACCAGGTTTGCGGTGGGATGATGCAGCGCGGCCACGCGGCGTTCCACCTGCTTTTCAGCATCTCCCTCCAGCAGAGCCGACGAATCACCGTAGCTCACCCGTAAGACCATCGAATCATTATTCTGCGGTTTGGCGCCGACTGGGCAGTCGCGCGGCGGGAACAGCACGCGGATATTGGCCCCGCCGAGGTCGAATTCGTCTCCTTCCCAGTGGCGTACTACTCTCACACCGAGTGCTTCCGCAGTGCTGACCACCTTTTCAAGGGCGGCACTCGGCGGCAGCAATCCTACCCATAATTCCTTCGGCCGGAAATTTTTCAGCACGGCAATCATTCCACCGATGTGGTCGGAGTGGCCGTGAGTGATCGCGACGGCGTCAAGGCGCGAAATGCCGCGGGTCCAAAGGTAGGGCGAGACGACGTCTTCGCCGAAATCGAGTTGCGAGCCCCCGGGGCCGATCGGGCCTCCGGCATCGATCAGCAAGGTGCGGCCTTGCGGCGTGACCAGCAGAGTGGAATCACCCTCGCCGACGTCGATCGAAGTGATCTCCAATATCCCAGAACGCGTTCGCTGGGTCGCGGGCACAAAGGCGAGAGCGAGAGACGCTGCGAGGATCGCAACAAGTCCAACGATTGCGAAGGCCGGCCGGCGACGGGCGGCCCACATCGCCAGCACCAGCGCGGAGGCGGCCAGCACAATCATGAGGACCGACGGCATGGCCACGCGCAGGTCAGCGAACCGCAGGACTCCGAGTCTCAGCGAGCCCAGCCCGTGCACGGTGCCGGTGATTCCGTCGAGTGCGAACGTCGTAAGTATTACCGGAACTTTGGCGAGCCATGGAGAGATATATCCCAAGGCCAGCGCGGTTACGGCCGCAGGCATCATCAACTGCGTCAACGGCACGACGATGAAGTTAGAGGGCAGCCCGATGGTGGTGGCGCGATGGAAGTAATATGCCATGGGCAAGGCAAGGCCCATCTGCATCACGGCAGAGATGAAGAGCAATTCCCATGCGTGCAGACAGAATGCCGTGATGGTGCGGACGAGGCGCCACGACCATTTTTTCCCGACAAAACGCGCCAGGCGTGTGGCAATAAACTGCAGGTCCACGCGAAACTGCGCTACTCGCGGGGGAAGTTGTGCGGCATAGTCACGCGAATCCCAGTTCGCCAGCGCTCGCTTCTGGAGTTGCGAAGTGCGCTGCAAAATGGGGATGCCGATGGCCGCAACGATGAGCACACATACGAAGGTCATTTGAAAGCTGGCAGTAAAGAGCTGCCGCGGGTCGAAGACAAGCAGTCCCAGCGCCGCTGCGCCGAGCGCGTTGACCATGGCACGGTCGCGGTAGAGCAGGCGCGTGCCCAGATAGATAGCGCACATCAATGTAGCGCGCCATACCGGAGCGCCAACCTCGGTGGTGAATGCATAGGCGATGCAGAAGGCAACCGTCAGCAGCGTGGCCGGGATGTCGCCCACGCGCAAGCGGCGCAGAGTCCAGAAGACTACGAACGCCAGAATGCTGACATTCATTCCCGAAACGACGAGGATGTGGTAGGTACCGGAGCGTTGAAAGTCGACGCGGGTGTCGCGGTCGATGAAAGCGTCTTCGCCAATGACCATGGCATCGATCAGGGCGGCTTCGCGCGGAGGCCAGAGTTCATGCACTTTCGCGATGACGCCACGGTGCAGTCGGCTGCGCCATAACGCAATGCGATTGCCGGCAAATCCGTGGAGCCGCTCGACATCTTCCATTTTGGCGGAGCCCAAGGCCGCGATGTTGCGATCGGCAAGATAACCGCGGTAATCGAAGGCGCCGGGATTGCGAAAATTTCGCGGCGTGCGGAGTTTGCCGACGAAACGGATGCGGTCGCCGTAATGAAAGATGGGAACGTTGGACGGAATCGAGTTGGCGTTGTCCCCGGGAATGCCCGAGGACGGGCTGTAGATGTTCAGCCGCACGCCGGAATGGATGGGTTCGCTCTGGCCGTCTGCGGTTTGCAGTTCTTCGGTTTCGACGTCAACTGTCTGGCGAATCTCCTTGAAGGAGCCCGGCTGCAAGCGACCGTCGCGCGTGACATGGGCGATGATTTGCAATTCCTGGCGGTCGGCATAGGGTTGGATAGCGGTGTCGAGTCGCGCGGCTGCATCGTGCGTCTGGATATGAAGAGCGCCTGCGACAAAGAGTGCTCCCAGGGCCAACAGCCAGCCCAGGCGGAAGCGCCTTACCGCGAAATACGCTGCGGCGGCTATGAATGCTATCCCTGCAGCAACCCACCAGAGGGCGGGACGCCACTGGTAGAAACCTGCAATCACGCCTAGGGAGTAAGCAACCGCTGCCCACAGCATGGGCTGACGGCTGGCTTTGAAGTGGACGGCGGGGGGACCGGCGGGAATAGGGATTGCGTTCATAAGCTACCGACACCGAGGGGCGGGACGCCCTCGGGACAGCCGGCAAGGTGCCTGCGCTACTTCAGGGTCAGGTGCACAACGCTTTCCAAGTGGTAGGTTTGTGGAAACAGGTCCACCAGATGCACTTGCTCGACGCGATACCCGGACGCGACCAAGATCACCAGATCGCGTGCCAGCGTTGCCGGATCGCACGACACATAAATCACGCGTGGCGCGGCCAAGGTCGCCAATAATCGCGCCACGCGTTCTCCCAAGCCACTGCGGGGCGGGTCTACCACCGCCAGGTCGGGGCTATCGGGGGTATGAGAACGAACTGAGCCCTTCCCGTCTCGCCCCGTATTTTCCGCACGGGCCAGGTACTGCTCCGTTGTGGCCTGAACTACCTCTCCATTCGATGACTGATTGTAGGCAAGATCGGCTGAGGTTGTCTGTGACGGCTCAACAGAAACGACGTGATGAAAGTCACCAGCGAGCGCTGTGGAAAACAGGCCGGCGCCGGCATACAGGTCGAGAGCAAGTTCGCCGGATTGGCCGACGGTGACGATCTTCACCAGTTCATCGATCAAGTAGCGATTGGTTTGAAAGAAAGAGCCGGCGCTTACGCGGTAGGCCGCCCGGTGATTCTGATAGGTGAGGAATGAAGCACCGACAGTGACTAACTTTTCCGCCACCCTTGCCTTCCGATCCCCAGGATTGGCTTCGCGGAAGGCTACGACTCCGGCAATTTCGGGAAGCGCGGCTCGCAGTTCCTCCGCCCACACGCGCACGCTGGCCCGGCGAGCTTCCCCAGCGCATTCGACATCGAGCAGTAGTTGAGTGTCGTCGGCGTTAGCGAAGAACTCAATCTCACGCACTCCGTGGGGAACTTTGCCCGCGCGTCCGCTTTGCCAAAGGGACGCGATGCCGCGGTTGATTAGCGGCGAACTGATGGGACATTGCTCCACGGGCAGCAGATCGTGCGATGCCAATTTGAAATAGCCCGCTGCAAATTCGGGTTGCACTTGGACTTGCAGGCGCGAGCGGTTGCGATAATTCCACGGAGGCGAAGGATGGACCTCGATCTCGAACGGCAGATCGAGCTTGGCGGTGCGACGCAGACTCTCGCGAAGGATCTCTTTCTTGATCTCGAGTTGGTGGTCGTAGCTGGCATGCTGGTAGTGGCATCCGCCGCACGGACCGAAGTAGGGGCAGACGGGCTGGATGCGATGCGGCGAAGGTTCGATGACGGCTTCAATCTTCGCGCGGGCAAATCCCGGCTTCTCTTCGGTGATGGCTGCTTGCACCTTTTCTCCTGAGAGGACAAAGGGGACGAACACGGCCTTGCCGCGCGCACGGGCATCATCGGGCGAACTGGCGGGCAGTCGGGCTAAACCGGCGCCGCCATAGATCATCTTTTCGATCGTTAGGAGCAAGGATTGATTCTACAGTCGGGCAAAGCCTTTAACCGCCGAGATCGCGGGGAGGACGCGGAGAAAACCTCGCGGAATGCTAGTGTATCCGACAGCGAATTCAAAAAAATCAAAAAGCGGCGGACAGGAGTGTCCGCTCCACATTGCAGCGCTACATCTTTTCGCTGGTCATGAGGAACAGCGGCTTCATTTCAAAGCTCTCGTAATGAGGACGGAGGCGGTCGACGTTGTAGTGCTCTTTCACGTTCACGACTTTCTTAGTGGCTGTCACCGTATCAATGGGGAGATTGTCGTAGCGGCCATTCCGAAGGACGACCAGGCGCCCGTGAATCTTGCCCAGCAACAGATCCAGGGCCAGATTTCCATAGGCCATGGGTACGATGGAGTCTATAGCGTCGGGATCGCCGCAGCGAACCAAGTAGCCGAGTTTCTGGTTGATCGTGTCGATCGTTTTACCTTTGTTGTACTTGGGAGAAAGCTCCTTCAGTTTTTCGGAAACGAGGTCACCAATGCCGCCGAGTTTTTTGTGGCCGAAGGCGTCGGTGGTCTCTGCCTCGAATACCATTTCCCCGCCCTCAAACATCGCTCCTTCAGAAACCAGGACAACCGAATAATGGCTGGGATTCTTCTGGCGGTCTGAGACCAGCAGTTCGGTGAGGCGCTCAATATCAAACTTGTGCTCAGGGATTACGCAACGGTTCGCAGCTCCAGCCATGGTGGGCACCATGGCGGTGAATCCGGCATAGCGGCCGAAGACTTCGAGGACGAGAAATCGTTCGTGCGAACCCGCGCTGGTGCGCAGGCTGTTGGTCATGGAAATGGTGCGGGTGACGGCGGTGCTGAAGCCGATGCAGTAGTCGGTGCCCGGGACATCGTTGTCCATGGTTTTGGGAATGGCGACTACTCTCACGCCTTCCTGGTAGAGCCGCACGCCGTAACTCAGCGTGTCGTCGCCGCCGATGGGGATGAGGTGGTCGATGCCCAGCCAGTCCAAATTTTTCAAGACTTCGGCGGTCAGGTCGTTCTTTTCGGCGTTATAGGTTGACTGCAGGTGAGGCGGAACGCTGGATTTCTTTACTTTGCCGGGATTGGTGCGCGAGGAATGGAGGAACGTGCCGCCGGTGCGGCCGGTGCGATTGACCAGATCCTCCGACAAAGTCTGGTAATTTTCGCTGTTGTCGTAGTCCTTTTCGCGGACCATGTCGACCAGTCCCGCCCAGCCGCGACGGATGCCGATTACCTGGCAGCCTTCGCGTAGAGCGCGTATGGTTACGGCGCGGATGGCGGGGTTGAGGCCGGGAACATCGCCGCCGCCAGTCAGGATTCCGATCACACCTTTTTTTGTTTTCACTCTGTTCCTCTCTTCATCTTGCGGAAGCAGGATATTCCCCCGTGTGGACTTATTCGCGGGCTGTCGGGGTCAGCTAACTCGATCACATGCCTTTTAGGAGTAGCTTCGATTCTACGGCATGCCCAGAGAGACCCGTGTTGAATGTCATCGATGAGTGACCATCGTAACCGGAGTGGTTACAAAAGCCCAATACGCCGGAATTGGACCGTCGTGCTTTGATTCTTTCCCATCCCAACCCTACGATTGATGCACGTGGGAAGATCCCCCGAGACCGAAATCCGAAGTGTTGCCACTATGCTGGATTCGAAGACACAGAAGAAAACACAGGGCTTTACGCTGCTTGAGCTGATGATCGTGCTGGCTGTGACCGTGATCTTGGGAGCAATCGCGGTGCCTAAGATGATGGCTACTTTCAACGATATCAGACTGCGATATGTCGCGACTAACCTCAGCGCTCTCTTACAGTCCGCTCGCATTCAATCCGTTAGACGTAACACATTTTTTTCAATCCAGCCCGGCGCGCAGGCAGGCGGACCGATCTATTACATCGACAAGCCAGGTACAGCCTATGCGGCAGGGGACACGATGGTGTCGATCGACCCCTCCGTAGCCATCACGCAGGGGCCGATTACCGCCGCTCCCAACGCGGGCGCGTTCATCGCCGGCCTGAATTTCGCTGTCGACCCGGCCGCAGATCCTCCAAGTTTCAGCGCGCGCGGGCTTCCTTGCATCGGCACTCCGGGCGCATGCCCCCAAGTTGCGGGCCAGGGTTTTGTGATGTTTCTGTCGAGAGCGGTAGGCAGTGGGAATACACCCTGGATGGCGGTGGTGGTGAACCCCAGCGGACACATTCAGATTTGGAGCTCCGACAGCGCTGGCAACTGGATTCAACGGGATTGAGGAACAAAATGGCTAAATCGCGCAACCATTTACTCGCAGAAACCAGCGCTCGGCTAACCGGCGAGCGCGGCATGACGCTGCTCGAGCTTCTGATTGCCATGGCGGTGCTCGCAATTGGGATGACGGGAGCGATGGGGATGGTTCTCGCCGGCATACAATCCGATGCTCGCAATAAGAACGACACCGCCGCGGTGGTTTTGGACCAGGAAATTCTGGAGCAATTCGCGGCCTATCAGAATTATCCGCAAGTAGGCCAAGCCCTCACCATCGCCGACTGCAGCACTGGAGCCGCGCGGACCCACCAAGCTGCCGTAGGCGCCGGGGCCGCGCCGGCGGGTAGCGGCGCGACGTTATACACGGCGGGCACAGCTCCCTTTCCGGCAAATGTAGGGGACATCGACTGGACCGCAGCTGCTCCCGTGCTCGCGACCGCGGGAACCGTCGGTTACGCCATGGACTACCAAACGTGTAACGGCGATATCTACGAGGTTCGCTGGAATGTGATGCTGGTGGACGCGCAGAGCAACACCGCCCAGTTGACGGTCTCGGCGCGGCAGCTTTCCGCAGGGGGCAGCCGAATACCTATGCTTTTTTCGATCCCTACCACCATACGCACAATCATTTACCAGTGAGCAAATCCGACATGAACAATAAAACTTCTCGACGAAGATCGGTTCGATGGCAAGGCGGCTTCACGCTGCTCGAACTTATGATCGTGTGCGCAGTGCTTGCGATTGTTCTCGGCGCTGTATTTCAGGGAATCAGCACCATCACCCAACGCAGCCAAGCGGAGCAGGTCAAGGTCGACCTCACTCAGGCCGGACGCGAGTTCGTGGATGAGTTCGAGCGCGATCTCCATCAGGCGGGTTACCCAAATTGCCGTCTGGTAACCAGCCCAGGGGGGCTCAACTGTCCCGCGGATACTACCCAACTCGCCGTGGCGCAGAATCCGGACGTGGCAGCCGGTTTAGTTTACGTCGACAATACCAGGATCATTTTTGAGGGGGACATGGAGGGAGACGGGATCGTGGATTCCGTTGAGTACATTCTCGTAGATGCCAACGGCGCGAACCCCCCCGCCAGCTGCCCTTGCACCCTTCAGCGCAACGAAATTCCCAAGGTTGCCGGCAACCCTTGGACGCAGGGCCCCCGCAACTTCTACCAGGAATTGCAGAACGTGGTGAACAGCGGGATCCCGGGCGGCACGAACGCCTACGGTGGCGGCGCGCCCATAACCGGGAATACAAATTTCGGACTCAGCAACACCGCATACTACGCCGCTGTCACGACCTTTAAAGATTATCCGGTGTTTCAAGCCTACGATCAGTTCGGCAATATCGTTCCGCTGCCGGTGGATCTTTCTGTACCCGGCAGCACGCAACTGCTGACATGCTCGGTTGATTCCATCAGTTGCATCAAGTCGATTCGCCTCACGATCAATCTTCTAGGCAATGCCACTACCGGCGTCGACTTGCAGACCAAGGTTCGGCCCGTGACCACATTGGTGGGCAGCGCTCGCCTGGTAAATAACTTCTAGAGGAGGTCTTGTCCCATGCGCCACAATGATTTTCGTGAACACGAACGCGGTATGGCTCTGATTCTCTCCCTCCTCGCCCTGCTTCTGATTTCTGCCGTAGGGTTGGGCCTGATCTACATGTCCAACACCGAAACCTCGATCAACAGGAATTACAGAGACACGCAGACGGCTTTCTTTGCGATGCGTGCTGGACTGGAAGAGGGGCGTGACCGGCTTCGCTCGAACGCCACATTCGCGCTTGCTCTGCCGACCACCTTCCCTCCCGCGCCGGGTTCTATCGTTTACATCACCAACCCTGCAGGACCTGGCGACGCCGTTACGCCGCAAACGTTTGGCAGCCAATATTTTGACGATGAATTCTGCCACGAGTATTTTCCCGGCGTCGCCACGTCGGGTGTTGCGCAAGCCACAACTTGTGGCGCGCCAAACGCGATACCTCCGGGGAGTTATGCATTCGTCGCCAGCCAATCTCCCAACACCAACACCGCGGCTGCCCTGAAATATAAGTGGGTTCGCGTGACGCTGAAGCAGAACGGAACTACTGGGCTACCGGCCAACCCGAATTCCTGGGTGGACTCCGGCCAACCTGCCGCTGCGCAAGTATGTTGGGACGGAACCTTCCTGAAAGAGCGGGTATCGACCGCACTGGGATTTGCAACTTGCGACCTGGCCAGAAACGCCGGCTTTAATGTGCGACCGGTTTATCTGGTTACAGCCATGGCAGTGACACCGTCGGGCAGCCGACGCGTTGGCCAGTACGAAGCCGGGGCCTACATGATCACGCCGCCCGCCGCAGGTCTGGACTTTGCCGGACCCGGAGCCACATTCAATCATGCCCCAAATTCCAATAATTTCGGCATTGATGGCACGAACAGTGGCAATCCCGCTAATGTCGGCAAGTATGTACCCTGGACTGGACCAGGAGGGCAGGCCGCATGCACCAACCCAAACCCGCCGCTGCTACCCGGAATTGGTGTCGGGGACGCCGCTGGCGTGACGAACATGGAGGCCGACATTCCGAGCAATCGCACGGGTGATTACACCGGATCGCCTATGATTCCCGGGGTTCCCCCCGACACCTCCGGAATTTCGGTGCAAAATGAGGGAGTCGGAACAGCCCAGTATCCCAGTAACAACGTCTTGGGGCCCACGTCAAACTGGTCGACCCCCGCCCAACTCAACCAACTGGCACAAGCGATGGCGAATCAAGCCAATATTGTCTGCCCCGGCAACGCGGCCTGCGCAGGAACAAGTTTTGGCACCGATGCAGCCCCGAAGATCACTTATATAAATGGCGATGCGACTCTTTCCGGAGGCGCGGGAGTGCTGGTCGTGACCGGAACCCTCACTTTCAACGGAAACACGAATTTCGATGGGCTGATCCTGGTGATCGGACAGGGGATCATGAACGTCCAGGGCGGCGGCGGTGGCCAGGTGAACGGAGAGGTTTTGATTGCCAACACTAACAGCCGCACTGCCCCCTTTGGTCAACTTGCCACTCTAGGGTCTCCCATACTCAACTGGAGTGGTGGCGGCAGCAACTTTATCCAATACAACAGCTGCTGGGCCGATTTTGGAAGCTTCATTCAGTACCAGCTCATCGCCTCGCGCGAAGAGATGTACTAAACTGCCTCGGCACCGGAAGACCCCCGATCGTCATGGATCGGGGTCTTTTTTTTCGTTCTCGAGAATGCAGATCGCCGCTACGCCGCCTTGCGCGGAACCTTTGCGCCCTTCTTGCGGGCTTCGGAAAGACCGATCGCAATCGCTTGCTTGCGACTCTTCACGGTTCCACCTTTCCCGCCGCGTCCTGACTTTAGCGTGCCGCGCTTTTCCCGGTGCATCGCACTCTTCACGCTCTTGCCTGCGGCCTTACCGTATTTGCGCCTGCTAGAAGATTTCCGTGGTGCCATGTTTCACCTCCTCTGGTTTAGAGTGCCTGATAGTTCAAGAGGTTGGCGTGCGATTGCGTGGGTTGCATCATGCGAAAACGCCTTGGGCACTTTAAATTTGAGGAGCAACGCCGGTCTTTACCGTTCCATCCAATCACCAGCGTGACTCGGGAAATGTCGAAGGAGCGCTGTTGACATTACCGATTTCCAAAACGTATGCGCCCATGGAGGCTGCGCCGGCTACGAGTCTGCCAGTGGGGAAACAGTGGCAATACGAGCCCAAGTGGGATGGTTTTCGCTGCCTGGCTTTTCGCGACCGCAAAAAGATTGACCTGCAGTCCAAGTCCGGCAAACCTCTTACCCGATACTTTCCGGAATTAGTTGCGGCTCTGGGCGACCTGCGGGCTGAGAAGTTCGTGTTTGACGGCGAGATTGTGATTCCCCTAGACGGCGATCTCTCGTTTGATCAATTGCTGATGCGAATTCATCCTTCAGCGACGCGGGTGCAAAAGTTAAGCCGGGAGACTCCCTGCGTGTTCATCGTTTTCGATTTGCTGGTGAACGCGGAGGGAAAGTCTTTGGTGGACGTTCCGCTGGAAGAACGACGGCAGGAACTCGACCGGTTTGCGTCCAAGTCTTTGAAGGGGAGTCGGATGGTGCGGCTTTCTCCATTCACCGTGCAACTCTCCGTCGCGCGGAAGTGGTTTCGAATGGGCACTGCAGTGGATGGCGTCGTCGCGAAACGGCGGGATCTACCCTACCGGAGCGGCACGCGCGACGGCATGGAGAAGATCAAGAAATTGCGAACCGCAGATTGTGTGGTGGGAGGGTTTCGTTTTCTGGAGAAAAAGCCGCTCGTCGGTTCATTGCTGCTCGGACTTTATAACAAGGCGGGCGAACTCGATCACGTGGGCTTTTCTTCTTCGATCAGCGCGGAGGAGCGACCAAGCCTGACACGGAAACTGCAAAAGCTGATCAAGCCGCCGGGCTTCACCGGCAAGGCTCCAGGGGGTCCGAGTCGCTGGAGCACAAAGCGTTCGACGGAGTGGCAGCCATTGGCGCCGAAACTGGTCGCCGAAGTACAGTTTGATCATTTTACCGGCGGGCGCTTTCGGCATGGCACGAAATTCCTACGCTGGCGTCCTGACAAGAAACCGGCGCAATGCACGATGCAGCAAGTGGAGCGAGAAAATCGATCGGCGTTGAATCTGCTTTGATCCAGCCAGCTAGTCTGCGGCCGAGGCTTTGCTGGTTTTTGTAATGTCGCCGACGGCTTGTCGCGCACTCGCGATCGCGCCGTGAACCGTGCCGTTGTTTCCCGTAATGTCCGCAGCTTCTCCGGCGAAAAACAATGTGTCCTTCACTGGACGACTTAATATTTCCGGGGCTTCGGCTGCTCCTGCCTTTACGTAACTGTAAGCGCCTCTGGAATAGGGATCGGCCTGCCAGTCGTGGAAATAAGCACTTTCCAGCAGGCCCTCCATTACGGTTGCGCCGACACCCAGCAAGATGCCGAGGGTATTTGTGGCCCGCGCAACCACGGGCATGTTCTCCGATGCAAGCCTTTCCGCGGACTTCCACGGAGCCCATCCGGTAATTATCGGAAAGCGATCCGGCGTCGATGTCCACCATGTGGGGAACCATTGATCTTGCGAGAAGAGAAAACTCATGCGGGCTAATGTTTTGGCCCGGCTGCCGCTCGCAGCGAATCGATCCCAGAAGCGATCTTTAAAGTGAAGGACAATACGAAGGACCTTTCCCATCTCCATTCCGGCGATTGCGTGCGACTTCTCCTGCGGAAGTGGCGGAGAGAATTCGATCGCTCCCGGTTCGCCAGGGCGGGCTTGCAGCACGCCAAGTGGAACGGTGACCAGTACCCGGCTCGCATGAAGCGACACCGGCTGCTTCTGGGAAACGGCATCGATGGAAACGCTGCCGGCATGCCAGCTGACGCGTCGCACGATAGTATTCGTGCGTAGGCTGACATTTGCCTTTGCTACTTTTTGTTGAAGTAAATCGAGGACGGCCTGGTAACCACCGCGTGGGCGGAATGCACGATCGCCCTCGATTTTTTCCTCGGCCTTCATCTGTCGGACGAGCCAGTGAACGCTGACCTGAGCTGGGTCGGCGGCATTAAAGCCGGAGATATAGGCAAGAGCGCGCTGCCTGGACTCCTGTGAGGCATCGGCGCAACACCGCTTCAGGAAACTCGCGAACGACTCATCCGGGCCATCGTCATTCATCCGCTGCAAAATTTCGTCTACTTCCGAGAAGAAGTCGCAGGGCGAGAGCTGGCCATTCTGCACACACCAATTGTCTCCGTCGACTTCGCTGACTGAGATTTTGCCGCGATGGAGTATGTCGAAGATTTCTGTCGGCCGCCCATGAATGAACTCGGCTCCCAGTTCGACGGGAAATTGTTGCCTCACGTCTTTCAGAGTGAAGACTCTTCCGCCAATACGGTCGCGAGCTTCCAGGACTATGACAGAGAAACCTGAACCGGCGAGCTCTGAAGCTGCCACCAATCCGGCGATCCCAGCGCCGATTACGATCACATCGGCACGATCTGTTTCGTCGGGTTTACGGTCGCGAGCAGGCATTTAGGTTCTCGAAGTCGCGAGAAGAGGCGGCTGACGAGAGTTCAGGGAACGTCCTAAGCCGCTTTCGCCTTTCTGGCCAACTGAGCCACAATTTTAAGATCGTTGATGAAGGCCTGCATCTGCTGGTGGCGAGCATTTTCGTCCGGCGCTCGCAGTATGGATGAGGGATGGACGGTTGCCATTACAACGGGAGCCAGCGGAGCAGGAATCAACTGTCCGCGCTGACGCGTGACGCTAAAGGTTCGTCCCAAGAGTGCCTGCGCGGCGGTGGAACCGAGGCACACCAGAATCTGCGGCTTCACCACTCGCAGTTCGGCGTCGAGCCAGGGACGACAGGCGTTAATTTCGGAGTAGCGAGGCTTCTTGTGAATCCGCTTCTTGCCACGGGCAGCCGCGATCCATTTAAAGTGCTTCACCACGTTCGTTAGATAAACCTTCGAGTGGTCAATTCCAGCCTCCTCCAGTGCCCGATCGAGAAGCTTTCCAGCAGGTCCCACAAAAGGATGCCCGAGACGATCCTCTTGATCACCGGGCTGCTCGCCAACAAACATGATTTGTGGCTTGGATGGACCTTCTCCAAAGACTGTCTGGGTTCCCGTCTCCCACAAGTCGCAACCTTTGCAGTCGTGAGCAGCAGTACGAAGCGCCGCAATTGTCTTTAATGCTGGTGCGATGCTGGCGGGATTGTGTATTTGATTGGAAAACGGTTTCGACGTTTGGGAGACCCTCTTCATTACTTCAACCGAGCAGGTTATGATGCGGTCACTAAATGCAGGGTTTGTCCAGTTGTTCTCAATGTTTATGCGAGTGGCAGCGCTAAGCGGCTTGCCTGCCAGAGTCTGGTCATTCGGTATTCCGCTGTATTGTCCGTCACGATGCGCGCACGTGTAATTTCAGTTGCGACACTGGAAGGTAGTCCAAAAACGTGACTAAACGAAACGAATCCAGCAAAGTAAAATCAGACCAGAGCGAGAAGTTACAGGACCTCTTGCCGCCCGATAGGGAACGCATCCATCAAGGTCAGCAGTTTGATGAAATGCAGCGCCAGCACAAACAACCGGACGGCGCACCGCAGGACGAGAACGAATCTTAGGCTTGCGGTCGCGAGCCGTTTCTTTGTTGCTGCGGCGCGCGCGGCAACACCACTCTCACCAAGCAGCCTCGCTGCTCGAGACGATTCGAGATCTCGATCCTGCCCCCATGCGCCTCGGCAATCTGACGCGAGAGGACAAGCCCAACTCCGCTGCCGCTAGGCTTTGTCGTGTAGAACGGGGTGAAGACATTTGCGGGATTCAGGAGACCGGGGCCATTGTCTTCGATAAGGAGATGAACATCCTCATCGGTGATATCCCATCGCACGCCAACCTTGCGATCCGCATCTGAAGCCGAACTGGATTCTGCTGTAGAGTATTCGGCGGTAATGGTCGGAAGTTCAAGAACGGCGTCGGCGGCATTGCGAATGAGATTGATGAGCATTTGCTCAAGCTGATCGGGGTCGGCAATGAAAACCAGGTCCGGTCCTGGCTTCACGCCCACTTTAACTCTGGTTTCGAGACTGGCGACTCTCGCCACCAGCTTGGTGAGTTCGACGTCGCGCAAAACCGGGGCCGGCATCTGCGCCAGGCGGCGATAAGCTTCCAGAAAACGGTGCAGAGAAGCCGAACGCGCTTCAATAATCTCCAGTCCGTGCTGCAGGTCGTGACGCACGTCGGTGTCCATGGCGGTGGCGGAAAGGCGCGAACTGAGGCTTCCGGCAATCGATTTTATGGGCGCCAGTGAGTTGCTCAGTTCGTGCCCCAGGACTCGAATCAGCCTTTGCCAGGCTCTCCGCTCTTCTTCGCGCAGGGCGCGGCTCACATCCGAGAGAACGACCAGCGTGTGGGGCACACCGTTCTGACGAAATGAACTGCGGCGCAACAGCCAGCGGGCCTGAGTGTCTTGAAGTTCCAGTTCCACAAGGCTCTCGTTGTCGGCAATGAGACACTTCTGCAGGTTCAGGTCGGCGGCGGTGCGGCCCAGCATCCGCGCCATCGACTGCCGCAGCAGGTGCTCACCCGCGGGGTTCACCAGCCGCAAGATGGAGCCAGGGTCGAAAGCAAACAGGGGAGCGTCGATTTCGTCGACCACACGCTGCAGCAATGCGGTGGCTTCAATGGTGCGAATCTTCTCGTCCGACAGCGTATCGGCCAAGGCGTTTACTTCGAGAGATAGTTCACCGAGGGCGTCTTCAGGTACAGCATTGCGGGCGCGAAAAGAATAATCTTCCTCGCGCAGCGCTCCGATCACGTTTGACAACGTCTGTAGAGGCCGCGTGGTCTGTTCCTGTAGCGCCAGCGCCAACAGCCACCACACGAACAATTCGAGGCCAATCAACGCGAGTCGCGATTCCAGGGACCACGACTGCACCCAGATGAGCACGATACTTACGAGAATGCTAGGGAGGGCGACGAGGAAGGAGTAGAAGTTAATGCGGTGTTCATAGAGGAGGCGAGTTCGTCTTCGCGGCCGAGACCGTGACTTCGGCTCCGGCGAGCTAGACGCCATACTTCTCCATCCGCCGGTAGAGGGCGCCGCGGCTCAGCCCCAGCGCCTCGGCAGCCTGGCTAACGTTGCCTTGATAACGCTGCAGAGCTTTGCGGACCAGCATGGCCTCGACGGCTTCGAGACTGAGATCTTCCAGACCCTGGGTTTGGACACGTTGCGTATTCAACGACAAATCGGCGGGCTGGATTTCTTCGGTGCGGCACATGAGGACGGCGCGTTCGATGGTATGTTCCAGTTCGCGCACATTGCCCGGCCACGAGTACTGCATCAACGTCTGAAGCGAAGCAGGATCAAAGCCCTTCACAGGGCGCCGGTAGCGGGCGGCGTATCGAGCCAGGAAATGCGCGGCGAGGACGGGTATATCTTCGCGGCGCTCGCGCAGCGCGGGTAAATGAATCTCGACCGTATTCAGACGAAACAGCAGATCCTCACGGAATTGTTGAGAGGCACACGCGGCAGAAAGATCGGCGTTTGTGGCTGATAGAACGCGAACGTTGACGCGGCGGGAGCGCGACGATCCTACACGTTCGATTTCGCCCGATTCCAGCACGCGCAACAATTTCGCCTGCTGGCGAAGAGGCACGTTTCCAATCTCGTCGAGAAAAATCGTGCCGCCATCCGCCAGTTCGAAGCGTCCGATGCGGTCGGTACGCGCATCGGTGAAGGCACCCTTCACATGGCCAAATAGTTCGCTCTCAAAGACGCCGTCGGGAATCGCTCCCGTGTTCACTGCGACCAAAGGACGCTGCGCCCGCGCGGAAAGTGCGTGCAAAGTTTGCGCGACGATTTCCTTTCCAGTTCCGTGTTCGCCGGTGATCAGCACATTCGCGTCGGAAGGGCCAACACGCGCAATGGTTTCGAGCACGGGTTGCATGGCCGGGGCAGACGCAATGAACTCAGGACGACCCTCGGCGCGAAGCAGACGATTCTCGGCTTCGAGGCGCGCCGCCCTCTGCAAGGCGCGATGGAGTTCAACTTGGGTGCGAAGAATAGAGAGCAGCCGCTCGTTCTCCCACGGCTTCTGAACAAAATCCCGCGCGCCTCGGCGCATAGCTTCGACCGCGAGCTCGACATTGGCCCACGCGGTCATCACGATCACGGGTATCGTGGCGTCAAGGGAGACAATCTGCGAGAGCAGATCGAGGCCTTCCTGCCCGGAAGTAGTATCGCGCGTGTAGTTCAGGTCAATGAGTACTGCATCGTAGGAATTGCTGGCAAAGGCTTCGCGCACCAGAGCGGGCGAGCGAACTTTATCCACCTTATAGCCCTGGGGCCGGAGCAGCAGATCCAGCGCTTCCAGAATGTGCTCCTGGTCATCGGCAGCGAGAACGCGGGGAGGCGCGGCGGACTCTTGCTTGAGAACCGATAGATCCAGTTCTCCGGATTTGGTCGAAGTGGGCATGCGAATTTACGGCGACTGGCGGGAGACTACGCCCGTGATCGCGTCCTGCAACAGTATGCCATTATGTTCCAAGGTTGCGCCGGTGGTGCGGTCCAGTTCAATTTTAGCCTTCTCGTAGGTAGTCTGTGCGCTTACCAGATCCAATTCTGCCAGAGCGAGATCGCGCTGAGCCGACAAAGTTTGATAGGTCGATCCCGAGCCCAGTTCCTGCTCTTTCTTGGTGATATCGAACGTGCGCTGGGCGAGATCCCGCGCCTTGCGAGCGGCCTCAACCCGTGCTCCGGTTTGGTCCAGCGCATACTGGGCATTGCGCACTTCGATGCGAACCTGCTTTTTCAGTTGTTCCATACGCAATTCGGACTGACGATACTCCAACTCGGAGCGGTACTGGTCGGCTTTGGCGACTCTGTTTCTTATCGGGAGGTTCAAGTTCAGTCCCACGTAATAATCGGGAGCAGTGTTGTTGAAAGCGTTTTGCAGAGCGCCGGCAAAGTCGACCGGGACGGTCGAAACATTCGGGCCGAACTTCTGTGAATTGTAGAACGGATTCAACGGTCCGGCGAGACCTGAACCCCCATAGAATCCAACTAATGAAAGCGATGGCAACAACGCGTTGCGTGCCGCACTGCGACTGATCTGGCGGTTCACCAGATCGATATCAGACTCGGCTAGCTCGGGCCGGCTGTGCAAGGCTGTTGAGATCAAGTCCGCAATGGGGGCGCTTGCCTGTATTTGGACCGTTTGCAGGCGATCGGTAGGAATCACCTGCATGGCTTCGAGTACGGGATCGTCCAGGCTTTTCGTAATCGCGTTCTTCATCAGAGTCTCTTGCAGTTGAAGACTGGTGCGGGCCACAGTCAAATCCTGATCGCGGCGTGAAACCTCGGCTTCGGCGCGCATGACGTCCATGGCCGGGACGCTTTCCAACTGCAACTGCTTCTTGGTGTTCTCGAAGGTCTGCTGCGCGAACGCAAACGATTGTTCGTTCACCTGCGTCTGTTCGTAAGCGCTGACCAGGTCCCAATAAATATTTTCGATCTGGGTAACTGTGGCGATGACCTGATCCTTGAAGGCGATGTCGGAGATTTTCTTGTTGTTCCGCGCAATTCGCAAGTAACGCAGGTTTGGACCGAACCCGAAGCCCGCGAGCAATTGTTGCTGGAATTCAAAACGAAACGTGGAGTTCAGTGAAGGGGTGAGGTTAAAGTTGGGGCTATTGGTCGTTTGCCGGGAGTTGCCGAACGAAAAATTCATGCTGGTGCCGGTGGGAAAGGATTGCGTAAAGGCCGCGAGAACCTGACCGGTATTGAGCTGCAGCAGAGGCACACCATAATTTTGCAGGTTCACAAGGGGGGTGGTCTGATGCTCCTCTCCGCCGTTGAGATTGAGGAATGGATCATAGGACGACACAGTGGTTCCAACCCCAAGCGTAGACTGCACCAAGCCGGATGCGCCCGCCCCGGCCCCGCCGGCACCGCCGGTCGTACCGCCAGCGCCCGCGCCGGGAGCGCCCGTTCCGAATCCGCCGACGCCGCCACCCGGCGTGCCCTGAACGACGCCGGTATTCACACCGCGGAAAAATCCGCCGGCTTGTGTGCGCAAAATGTCAGTGTTCGCAATCGGAAGATTGTAGCGAGCGATGGCCAAATCCAGATTGTTTTCCAGCGCTAGATCAATCGCATCTTTGAGGGAAAGATGAAGTTGGCCGTCGCGAACGAGTTGCTCAAGACGCGGCGAGTTGGCCAAAACCGGCTCTGGAACCTCCTCGGGCTCGTAGGCCTTGAGCGGGTTGTGCGACTTTGGCATTTCATACTGCAAGGGAATCGCAGGTTGCTGGGAAATACTTGCTCCTGCGTTGCCGGCGGTGGACGGGTTTGTGCTCTGCGCCGCAAGGCTCGCGGTCAGAGCCCCGCATGCAAAAACAGAGACAATCCCCTGTTTGAAGACTCCGGATGGGAATAAGGTCACGATGCGCTGACCTCCGCCGGTGGTGCGAGTGTGGGATTCGATGTGTCTGCGACCAACCACCCGTCACGCAACTGGATGGTGCGGTTTCCATAACTCGCATTTGTTTCTGAGTGAGTGACCTGCACGATAGTTGTTCCTTGCTGGTTCAGTCCGCGAAACAGTTCCATAATTTCCTTGGCTTGGCTGGAATGAAGGTTGCCCGTGGGCTCATCGGCTAGCAACAGTGCGGGTTTGTGAATGACTGCGCGGGCGATGCCAACCAGTTGTTGCTGTCCTCCCGAAAGCTGGCTGGGATACAAATCTTTCTTGGCAACGATCTGAAATCGATCGAGAGTGTCGGCCACAAGCCCTTGTCGTTCGCGGCGCGGGATGTCCTTATACGACAGCGGCAGATCGATGTTCTCTTCAACGGTGAGGTCGTCGAGCAGGTGATAACTCTGGAAGACCATGCCGATGTTGCGCTTCGCCAGTTCGGCACGTTGCTTGCGTTTCATTTCGTGGACCGCCTCTTCGCGAAAGTGATACTCGCCCTGCCACGCGTCGTCGAGCAGCGCCAGCACATTCAGCAGAGAAGATTTTCCGGCGCCTGACGGTCCCATGATGGTCATGAATTCACCTTCGCGAATTTCCAGATTGACGCGGCGAAGTACCCAGGTTTGTCCGGCTCCGGCTTTGTAACTGCGTTCGATATTTCTAAGTTGGATCATTTCGTCCTCAGTTTCTCGAATTAGCCTCTTATTCAGAGCGTAACGCCACTATGGGATCTACACTGACTGCCCGCCGCGCGGGAATGTAGCAGGCCAAAACAGCTACCAATGCAACGAACGCCGCGCTGCCGGCGAACGTGACGGGATCACTCGGCCTTACGCCAAACAACAAGCTCGACATCAGCGGCGTGAGTAGCAAAGCTGAGAGAGCCCCCATCCCAACACCCAACAACAGCAGCTTCATTCCCTGGCTTACGACTAGAGTGACGACATCTATTCGCCTTGCCCCCAAGGCCACGCGAATCCCAATCTCGCGAGTTCTTTGCGAGACACCATAAGAAATCACTCCGTACACTCCCACCGATGCAAGAAGCAACCCCAGCAAGGCCAGGGAGCCCAAAAGCGCAGCGGAGAACCGGCGCGAAGCGACGGAGTCCGAAAGTACCTGGTCCATGCTCGCGATGTTTGTAACTGCCTGTTGCGGATCAGCCCTCCTCACTTGCCGCCGGACCTCATCGGCCAGATTCAACGGATCTGATTGCGTACGCACTACAAGCGTGAGGTATCCGACTCGGTATTGCGCGTGGGGCAGATAGATTTGCATGGTGTTAGGCGCATCGAGAGATGCTTGCTTAACGTCCTGGACGACTCCCACAACCGTGCGCCACGGCTGCGGCGAATTGTCGAACCCCGGAACCTTCACGCGATGCCCGATCGGATCTTGATTGGGCCACCAGCGCTGCGCAGCCGTAGTTGAGACCAGAACGACGAGAGGCGCGGTTTCATCGTCTGCCTCAGTAAAAGCGCGGCCACGAACGAGGCGAATCCTCAGAGCGCGCAGATAACTGGGCGTAACGACATATCGCTCGGGATAAGGCATCTTGCCCGGATCATGGGCGAAACCCTCGGGCTCGGTGCCAGCGGTGTCAAAATTGCCCCCTAGCGGAAGCACGCTGACTGCGCCGGCGCACTCCACTCCAGGTAGCGCACTGATGCGTGCCAGCAGATCCCTGTAGAAAATCAAGGGCTTCTCTGTACCTTCAGGATACTTGGCGGAGGGCAAGCCAATGTCCATAGTAAGAAGCCGATCGGAACGGAAGCCGGGATCGACTCCATAAAGTTTGCTAAAGCTGCGTAGGAGCAGTCCGGCGCCCGCCAGTAACACGAGACTGAGCGCAATCTCACCGATCGCCAGAGCTTTGCGGAAAGTGTCGTGAGCCGTGCTGAAGCCTCGCGCGCCTTCCTTCAACGTGTCGCTGAGAGAAACAGCTGAGATGCGCAAGGCAGGAACGAGTCCGAACAACAACCCGGTTAGCAGGCTTAGCCCCGCGGTAAATGCGAGCACGTGGCCATCTAGCGATACGCCTGCAATCTGAGGAATCACCTTGGCCCCGATCACCACGATGATTCTTGTGCCGAAGAACGCCAGCAGAGTTCCGACCACGCCGCCACACAGTGCGAGCAAAACGCTCTCGATCAACACCTGTTGCACCAAACGTGCGCGGCCCGCGCCTAGCGCCGAGCGGATGGCAACCTCCTTCTGGCGACCGATGGCCCGGACCAGCAGCAAATTGGAAAGGTTCGCGCAGGCGATCAGAAGTAGAAAGCCGATGGCTCCGAGCAACACCAATACGGCTGGCCGCAACCCGGACGCAATGTCATCATGGAGCTTAACCACGTGCACGCCGGTGGTCGAATATTCGTCGGGAAACTGCTTTGCGAGGCCGCGATTGATGACCTCCAAATCGGATTGTGCCTGCTGAACCGAAGCTCCCGGTTTCAGACGGGCAATGGCGCGCAGGTGACGCGACAATCTGTCTTTGTCGTCATGTTTCTCCGCAACAGGCCGATAGAACTGCGCCGGACCATCGACTAGCGTGATCGGCAGCATGGGGAAGTCCTTGGGGGTAACACCTACGATCGTGTATGCCTTTCCATTCAAGCTGACTTGCTTGCCCACCACAGCCGGATCCCCGGCAAAGCGGCTTTTCCAGAGCCCGTAGGTCAGAAGGATAACTTGGTCCTTGCCCTCGATCTGCTCCTCAGGAAGGAAATCACGGCCCAACAACGGAGTGACCCGCATCACAGATAGGTAGCCATCTCCCACCTGCATCCCTGGGATACGGGCTGGATCGCCAGCTTCAGTAAACGTCGCACTCCAGTTTCCGAAGGCGACAACATTTTCGAAGACATGATTTTGGAGCCGGTAGTCGTCGATATCAGTGAATGAAAGCTGATCGCGACTGTCGCCGTCGCGTCCAATGCTCCACAGTAGAGCGAGTTGCTGAGCGTCCCTATAGGGCAAATTCTGGATCAAGATTCCATTGGCCACACTGAAAACGGTTGTGTTTGCCCCGATGCCCAGCGCCAGCGTTAGTACGGCAATCAGCGCGAATCCTGGACTTTTGCGCAACTGGCGCAGGGCATACCGAAAATCCTGGAACAGCCCGCTCATTTTCATTTTCATCCCCTCACTCGTAACGCAATGCCACCATGGGATTGATCCTGGCTGCGCGACGCGCGGGAATGTATCCCGCGACGGCAGCAACCATTCCCAGCAGCACAATGACTGCGATCAACGACAATGGATCTGTACTCTTCAATCCATACAGGAAGCTGTGCAGAACACGGGTGGCGGCGAGCGCCAGGGGAATTCCGGTGGCAAGGCCGATCGCCACCAGCAGCAGGCTTTCGCGAAGCACCAATCGCAAAACGTCGGCCCGCCTTGCTCCGAGTGCCATACGCACGCCGATTTCGCGCGTGCGGCCGGCGACGGTATAGGACATTACTCCGTAGAGCCCGACACATGCCAGAAGCAACGCCAATCCGGCAAAGAATGTTGACAGCTTGGCCAGAGCGATCTGGTTGCCGGCGCTGTCGGTCACGAGGGTGTCGAGTGTCTGGATGAACGAGATTGGCAGACGAGGGTCGGCAGCTTTGATCTGTGCAAGCACATTCGATACGGCGCTCGACGGCGCGCCACTGACTTGAACCTCAAGCACGATCTGGACAGGATCAGGAGTCTGCTGAAAGGCCAGATAAAAGCGCGGCGGAACATCTTCGCGGATGCCGCTGCCGTGGTCCTTGGCATCGCGAGAAATGCCGACGATCGTAATCGGCTTGGTGAGCCAGTCGGGGTCGTCGATCTGAAATTGCCGTCCGATCGGGTTCTGCCCGGAAAAATAGCGTTTGGCCATCGCTTCGTTCACGACGGCCACCCGGGTTGATGCGGCAGTATCCTGCGCCTCGATGCCCCGTCCCGCGAGAACCGGAATGCCTACAGCGCTGAAGTAGTCTGGTCCAACGTAATCTTCCATCGCGTTTCGATCGCTGGGGCGGCTCGGGTTGAAGCCGGGGACGATAATGGCGTCGGCAGACTCGGTCCCAGCGAATAACCCATTGGTTGAATAGGTCACGGCGCGCACTCCGGGGGCTCCCGCGATCCGCGCCACCAGTTGCTGGGCCAGCAACTTCATATTGTCAGTGCTGTAGCCCGCGCTGGTAGGATCGAGCCGCGCAATGACCAGATGATTTCGTTCGTAGCCAAAATTCTGCGTCATCAATTTTTGCAAGCTGCGCACGAGCAGGCCGGCAGAGAACAGCACCAGCAGTGAGAGCGCGACCTGCCCCGCAATCAGGCCTTTGCCCAGAGTGAGCCGGGCACCCGGCGCTGGAGTGGCGCGGTTCGCATCCTTCAGCCCCGTCAAGACCCGGACTCGCAGCGATTGCAAGGCGGGCACCAGGCCGAAGGCAATCCCTGTAAGTAATGAGATTGCGATTGTGAACGCGAGCACTCGCCAATCGGGAGTCAGTGGAAGGCTTGTATCCGATCCAAGAAGTTGGACCAGCAGCCTTACACCCCAGATCGCGAGTAGCAAGCCGGCAAAACCGCCGAGAAGACCTAGAAGCACGCTCTCAGTGAGGAGTTGTTGAAGCAGGCGCCGCTGGTTTGCGCCCACCGCCAAGCGGAGTGCAATCTCGCGGCTGCGGCTGGCGGCGCGGGACAGCAGCAGGTTGGCAACATTCACGCAGGCAATCAGCAGGACCAGACCGACGATACCCATCAGCAGCAGCAGGGGAATTCGGTAGTCGCCGCGCAGGCTGGAGACCCCGCCGCCGCCCGTCGTGACGCTGATATGAGCATCACGAATCGCGTTCCGGTCATCGGCGGAAAGCGCCGCACCGTAATCCCCCTTCGCCGCCTGCCGAAACACCGTGTTGAGATTTGCTTCCGCCTGCGCGGCACTCATGTTTGGCTTCAATCGCCCAATCAATGACAGCCAGGAAGAGTTCCCGGCATTGCGCCAGTGACGTCCGCGAACGATCTGCGGCTGCATACTCAATGGAACGAACAGGGCCATCTGTTCGCCTACGACATCGCCGACGAATCCGGAAGGAGCGACACCGATAACGTTGAAGGGATAGCCATTCATGCGAATATCTTTCCCGAGGATGGCGGGCGATAGGGCGAACTTACGCTGCCAATATTCATAGCTCAGCACCACAACGGGATTGGCGCTTTCGGTTGTGTCGTCCGCATCCGAGAACAGGCGTCCCGCGGCTGGTTCGAGGCCGAGCACCTCGAAGTAGTTCCCGCTCACCATGCGCCCCACAATTTTTTCGTCCGGCAGTTGACCCTGACCGGCATCCACTTCAATGCGATGGTCGGTGGCCGCCGCGCACAGGCCGGTAAAAACCGCGTTGCGATCGCGGAGTTCCTTGTACAGGGGGTAGGAGAAAACATCGGTGCGCGGCGTTCCGTTGGAACGCTGATTGGCACGCGTGGGGTCGCCGACTACAACCAACTGCTGCGGGTCCCGAACGGGCAGCATCTTGAGCAGAAGTCCATTCACCACAGTAAAAATGGCGGTGTTGGCGCCGATGCCAAGGGCCAGCGTAATCACGGCCACGGCGGCGAAGCCCGGGCTCTTGCGCAGTTGCCGTAACGCGTAACGAAGATCCTGGATCAGTCGGCTCATATTGTTCTTCTCACTCGTAACGCAGGGCCACCATGGGATCGACCTTCGCAGCACGCCGCGCAGGAACCCACGCACCAAACAGTGCAACGGCTAGAAGCAGTGCCGCAGCTTCCGCCAATGTGGCTGGGTCAGTGGCTCGAATGCCGAATAGCAGCGAACCAATCCAGCGCGCGGCAACAAGCGAGCCGAAAATCCCCGCAGCCGCGCCTAAACCAATCCACAAAGACGCTTGCCACACCATCATTCGGACAACAGTCGTTGGGGTTGCTCCGAGCGCCATGCGGACACCGATTTCCTGCGTCCTCTGATTCACCGAGAGCGAGACAACACCGTAGATGCCTACAGCCGTCAACAGCAGGCCCATCGCGGCAAACAGCGAGAGCAATGCCGCACTCAGCCGCGGACGCTCTGCCAGTTGAGCGACGGTCTGGCCCAAGGTGTTCACTTCTACGGGCAAGGTCGCGTCCAGAGTCGAAACGGTGTCCCGCAATTCCTGTGCTACGGTCTGCGGCCCAATCGGACTTTGAACCAGAATGTTGATGTGCTGTGACTCGGGATAGCGAAAGATCGGGTCGTCCACTCCGTGCTTGCGGACGAGGTAATATTCGGGCCCAACAACACCTCCGAGACCCTGGTTCTGGGCGTTGCTTGCCAACCCGACTACGGTAAACGCGGCGCCCGCCACACCTTCACCTTGAGGAAGGCGAAGGATCTTGCCGAGCGGATCTTCACCGGGGAAAAGGCGCTGCGCCAGGGCTTGGTTGAGAATGACCGCGTAACTACCGGTATTGCGGTCGGCGTCATCGAACGTTCGGCCTCGCAGCAAGGGAATATTCAGCACCGAAAAATAATCTGGCGTGACCGATCGCCAGCCAACGATTCCGCCAATGCCCTGCTCCGGTCCGAGAGGCGGCCGCCCCTCGGCCTGCACCGCGACAAAGGGCACTGTGCGAGCGGTGGGGCTGGGCGGAAGCGAGTCGCTCAAGGCCACGCCGCGAGCGCCGGGAAGGTCCTTCAATTTCTGTTCGAGCTGTTCAAAGAACGCGAGTCGATGGTTAGCGTCGGAATATTTCGTCTGCCCCAACGTGATCTGCGCGGTCACGATGTTCTCGGTGTTCATTCCCAAAGATTGAGTTTGCAGCTTCAGAAGGCTGCGCACGAACAATAAGGCGCTAGCCAGCAAGACCACCGACATCCACACCTGGGTGACAAGAAAAACCTGGCGCAGCCGGCCTCGCCTTGCACTTGAGGCGGTCTTGACCACCAGCATCTGTGCCGTCGGTTTTTCGAGGGCGGGCACGGTACCGAAAAGGATTCCAGAAACGAACGACACGATGATCGAGAACAGCAACACCCGTGCGTCTACCGACGCCTGCGACAACCCCGGAATTCCCGTGGGAGCGAGAAGGGCAAATACGCGAACGACGCCGTAAGCGAGGGCTGTACCGGCGGCGCCTCCCATGACGGCAAGCACTATGCTTTCCGTAAGCCGTTGCTGAAACAGACGCGCACGCCCCGCGCCGATCGCGGAACGAACTGCCAACTCATGCTGTCTTCCCGCACTGCGAGCCAACACGAGGTTCGCCGCGTTGGCACAGGCAATCAGAAGAACCGCGAGGGCCGACATCAGAAGAAGCCAGGCCGCCCTTCGAGAGTCGTGGAACTGCAGGTCCCGGATGGGTCGCACCGCCAGTCGCAGCACTTTGCGGAATGGAGGCGGCGCAGATTCAACAAAGGAACGAAAGAGCGGCTGGAGCTGCGCCGTGGCTTGCTCAACGCTGAGCCCGGGCTTGATCCGCGCGAATACTCGGACCACAGGCCCCAGTACATTGCGCTGCACAATGGATTCGTCCAGCGCCTCCGGAATCAATATGCCGGTGTGCGCCAAGGTCGGAAATTCGAAATCGCGCGGCAACACTCCAAGGACTTCCGTCGGTTGCCCATCCAAGGAAATGGTGCGACCCACAACGTTGGGGTCTCCACCGAAGCGGTCCTGCCAAAGCCCGTAGGCCAGCAGCGCGACTTTGGGGGCGTTGGGACGGTCTTCGTCACGGGTAAAGTTCCGGCCCAACACGGGCTGGATACCAAATGTTGGCAGAAATGTCGATGCGACCGAGCCACATGAAACGCGCACGGGATTTTCGTCGGTCAGATCGCAATCGTTGACACCGCTGGACGAAGTGAAATGAACGAACGGAGTCTGATGCTCTCGCCACCCAAGGTAATTCGATGCGAAAAGAAATTCGCCGTCGATAATGGGCGCGACTATGCCGACGGAAACCAGTTGCTTGTCCTGCGGGTAAGGCAGGCTGCGAAACAGAATGCGGTCGACCAGGCTGAACATCGCGGTGGTCGCTCCGATCCCCAATGCCAGCGTAAGCACGGCCACTACGGTGAAGCCGGGGCTCTTGCGCAGTTGTCGCAGTGAGTAGCGAAGGTCCTGTCCGAATCCGGTCATCATCTCTACCTCTTTTCCCCTTCCTTATTCGTAGCGCAACGCCACCATGGGATCTACCTTCGTCGCCCGATAAGCTGGAACGAAGCTGGCCAACACCGCAACCGCCATCAACAAAACCGTTACCGCCAAGAACGTCATCGGGTCGGTCGGCTTCACCTGGTAAATGAGGCTGGACAAGACGTGGCCCATCGCCAGCGCGCCGACCGCGCCTACGACCACGCCCAGTAAGGCTGGCTTCATTCCCTCAAAGACGACCATGCGCAATACGTCGCGAAGTGTCGCGCCCAGCGCGAGGCGGATTCCGATCTCCCGCACGCTGCGTTTCACGCTGTAAGAAAGCACGCTGTAAATGCCGACAGCCGCCAGCAACATCGCGAGTCCGGCAAATGCACCGAGCAGCAGCATATTGAATCGTTGCTGCGACAGAGAATTGGCAACCAAATCGTCCATCGTGAAAATGTCGCGCAGGGGCATATCCCGATCGACGTCGTGCACGGCATTCGCCACGGCAGAGACCAGGCCCGTTGGACTGGAGGCTGACCTCACCACGAGCGACAACGGAAACGACCTCCAACCACGCGGAGATGGGGACAACTGGTCCAAAGGCACATAGATCGTGGCGCTGGGACGAGTCTGATCGAGGCCGTCGAGCTTTACGTCGCCCACAATGCCAACCACTTCGCGGACTGCGTCGGGAGTGAAGGTCAACGTTAAACGCTTGCCAAGAGCGTCTTCGCCGGGCCAGAACTGCCCAGCCATCGATTCGCTAATGAGAATCACCGCTGGCCTTCCAGCAAGATCGGTATCGCTGAAGTCGCGGCCCTGCACAATCGGAATGTGCAACGCGCTCATGTACCCTCGGCTAATGAGCCGCACATCGACCTCCGGTTGCTCCGACATGGGCAGCGTCGGGCGGCCTTCGATCGCGACGGGTTGATGCGAACCTCCAGCATTTAGAGGAATGTCGTCGATCACGCCCGCGGCTTCCACTCCTGGTAGAGTGCGCACACGCTGCAATACCTGCTCGAAGAAGGCTATTTGCTGGGCCGGGGCGGAAAATTTAGCGTTGGAGACCATTGCAGTCATGGTCAGAACCTGGTGTGAATCAAAACCTGGACTCACTTCGTGTAGCAGCTGAAAACTGCGGATCATTAGACCAGCGCCGACAAGCAGGATGAGTGAAAGCGCAACCTCCGCCACGACCAGAACGCTGCGCGTGCGATGTCCGCTGGAGTCCGCATCGGTGCGTCCCAGCCCTTGTTTCAAAGACTGGCTTACATCAGCCCGGGTCAAACGCACTGCGGGAAGAACTCCCGCCAAAATGCCGGTAGCCACGGAAACAGCGGCCGTGAAGGCGAGGACCTTGCCATCCAGCCCAACCGCAATCGAGTGAGGCAGCCTGTCCGAAAGGAAGGCCATGATGAGCCGAACTCCGGCATGCGCCCAGCTCAGACCCAGTGCTCCGCCCGCGAGCGCGAGCAGTACGGACTCGGTAAGAATCTGGCGGAGCACACGACCTGAACTCGCGCCCAGGGCGGTTCGAATCGCAATCTCTTTCTGGCGGCTAAAGGTCCTGGCCAGCGCTAGGTTGGCTACGTTGACGCTGGCGATGAGAAGGACGAAGGCGACGGCGCCCAACAACACGAGCAACGCCGGACGCACATCGCTGACCACATCGTCGTGCAAGGGCACGACTATTGCGCCCCATCCTTTATCGTCTTCCGGATACTGCTGCTCCAGTCGGCTGGAGATCGTGTTCATCTCCGCCTGCGCCTGTTTCATATCGACGCCGGGCCTGAGCCGCGCTACGACCACAGAGTGATGCTCTCCTCTTACCGCTTTTTCCTGGTCCGTCCAGGCCATGGGCGTCCACATCTGCGCGAAATCCGGAAACTGAAAGCTCGCGGGCATGACTCCGGCCACGAGATAGCTCTGGCCTTCCATGTTGATGTTGTGTCCAACGATGTCGGGATTCGATCCGAAATGCTCCTGCCAGAGGCGATGGCTGAGCACAACAACGTTAGAATGGCCGGGTTGGTCTTCCTCAGGAAGAAACACGCGCCCCAGCATTGGCTGCACTCCCAACGTCGCGAAGAAGCCTGAGGTCGCGGCACACCCATCGACTTGTTCCGGCTTGTCTCCGCCAGTCAGGGTGAACCCGTGGTAGGTGTAGATCGCCATCCGCTCGAAGACGTGGTTCTGGCGCTCCCAATCGAAATAGTTCGCGGCGGAGACGGAGAAGATCTTCATCCCTGGGAAACTCTTCGGAGGTGGAACATGCCAGACCCGAACGAGCCGATCGGCGTTTGGGAACTCTAACGGGCGCAGCAGAACTCCGTTCACCACACTGAAGATCGCCGTGTTGGCGCCGATGCCTAATGCCAAGGTGACCACCGCGACCGCGGTGAAGCCCGGACTCTTGCGTAATTGACGCAATGCATAGCGAAGATCCTGCAGCAGCCCAGTCATCGTTCCTCTCCTTTTACTCGAAGCCCGCTATTCGTAGCGCAACGCCACCATGGGATCGACCTTCGCCGCACGGCGGGCAGGAATGTAACAAGCCAACAAGGCGGTCGCCACAAGAAGTACGATCATGCCAACAAAAGTTACCGGATCGGTTGAGGTCACGCCAAAAAGCAGCGACCGCAGCGTGCGTGTGAGGCCCAAGGCCAGAGTGATGCCCGCAACCACGCCAATCAAGGTGAGACGCAGCCCGTCCCGGACCACCAGTTCCAAAACATCGCGCCTGGTCGCACCGAGAGCCGAGCGAATGCCGAGTTCGTGCGTGCGGCGACTGACCGAATAAGAGATCACCCCGTAGATGCCGACGGCCGCTAGAACCAGGGCGATGGCTGCGAAGATTCCCAGCAGAGAGGCGGAGACCTGCTGGCGCCAGATTGACTCGGAAATCACTTCCTGCATGCTGCGCAACTGGATCACGGGCTGATCGTTGTCGACTTGCTGCACCGCCTGGCGCACGGCCATGGCCACATCGAGCGGGTCCGACGCCGTTCGGACGGCGAAGGTCACCAGGAAGGAAGCAAAGGGGTGTTGAGCGTACGGCTCGTACAACTCCGGCTTCGTCTGCGATTCAATCGAGTCCTGTTTAGAGTCCGCAACCACGCCTACGATCGCGGCGGACGCACCTTTCGGACAGACGGCGGGCAGTTGTCGGCCGACAGCGTCTTCTCCGCGCCAGTAGAGGCGCGCCATCGCCTGATTGACGATCCGAACGCAAGGAGCGTCAATCCGGTTTTCAGCTTCAGTGAAATCGCGCCCTTCGACGAAGGGGATCCCCATGGCCTGAAAGTACCCAGGACTGACCCCCCGCCCAGCCGCTTCGACGGTGCCGCCAGGACTTCCCGTTTGCGGAGAGGGAAGTGCGAGCGAGACATGGAATCCCGTAAACGGCAGGTTGTTCGCCATTCCCGCAGACCTTACGCCCGGAATGCTCCGGATCCGTGTCAACACGTCGCGGTAGAAATCGGCAGACTGCGGAGGCGAATACTTGTAATTCAGCAGAGGCACGCGCACAGTCAGAAGGTGATCGGGATCGAATCCCGTTGGAGTGGCGGCGATCCGTCGGAAGCTTTGAGTCATCAAGCTCGCCCCGACGAGCAGCACCAGCGCGAACGCGATCTCGCAGGTCACTAGCGCGCTCTGCAGACGCGCTCGGCGAGCGCCGGCCGCAGCCCTTCCGTGCTCCTTCAGCCACTCGCTGACGCT
Organism: uncultured Acidobacteriaceae bacterium; assembly: GCA_937879855.1. Taxonomy (GTDB): domain Bacteria; phylum Acidobacteriota; class Terriglobia; order Terriglobales; family Acidobacteriaceae; genus Sulfotelmatobacter. The sequence goes on from CALFMO010000069.1 coordinate 119,020, forward strand.
GACGCGCGAAGCCCTCAAAGCCGGCAGCAACCCGACGCCGATTCCGGTGAGGCAGGATAGTGCCGTCGCAAAGCCAAAGGCGGCCAGGTTCATCGAAATGTGATTCAGGGCCTGTGTCTCGACCAGGTTGTACTTCGGAACCAGACTGATGATTACGGCGAGCCCCGAACGCGCCAGTATCACCCCGCCGACCCCAGCTGCAGCCGCAAGCAGCACACTCTCCACCACCAGTTGCAGGACCAATCTCGCGCGGCTAGCGCCCAGCGCTGCACGAACCGCTATCTCGCCCTCACGGGCCGTGCCCCGAGCCAGCAGCATGCTCGCCACATTCGAGCAGACGATCATGAGCATGAAGATCACCGCGCCCAGGAGCGCAAAGATCGTGTCGCGAAGAATTCCATGGATCACCGGATTCCTGAAGGGAGCTACATGAATGCTCCACCCGGAGTTCGCTTTGGGATACTGTGCCGCGAGGCGTGCGGCGACAGTGTCCATGACTGCTTGAGCCTGCCGGAGGGTAACGCTTGGATTCAAGCGCGCTACCACGCTGAGGTTGCGATCCTTGTGGTTGGCTCTGTCCGCAGCGCTGAAGGTCAGCGGAATCCACATCTGCGCGTTGGCTGCCGGAAACTCAAAGTCCGCAGGAGCGATTCCTATAACCCGGTAAAACTTGCCGTCGAGGGCAAGTACCTTCCCAAGAATCCGGGGATCGGACGAAAAGTGACTTCGCCAGTACTGATGGCTTAGGACCACCGCCTCAGTCTCGTTCGGAGCAAACATACGGCCAAGGAAGGCGTTGACGCCCAGCACTTGAAATAGGTTCGGTGTCACCGGCGACGCCCACACTTCGTCCGGGTCGCCGCCGCCGGTCAGCGCGTGAAATTCCCATGGCTGATAGGCAGCCACTCCCGCGAACACCGGGACCTGTGCTTGCCAGTCCATGAAGTCTCCGGCGGAAACTTCGCTCGTCTCACCGGGTACCGTCGTGGGGGCCTTTTCATCGATCGCCACAAGTTCCGCGGACCTCGCGTAAGGCGCCGAATGGAGCAGCACGGTGTCGACTACGCTGAAGATCCCAGTTGTAGCTCCAATGCCGAGCGCCAGAGTGATAATCGACACCGCGGTAAATCCCGGGCTCTTGCGGAACTGGCGCAGCGCGAAGCGAAGATCTTGGAGGATTCCAGTCATCCGTGTTCCTTCTTACTCGTAGCGCAACGCCTCCATGGGATCGACGCGCATGGCGCGGCGCGCCGGCAAGTAGCAGGCGAACAGCGCAATCCCGCAAAGCATCACTGCGACCACAGCGAACGTCATGGGATCGGTGGGCTTTACGCCAAATAACATGTTGGTCATCAGCCGCGTCAGCCCCAAGGCAGCGACGATGCCTATCGCCGCTCCCGCAAGCGTCATGCGAACACCGTCCCGGAGGACCATGCGTAAGACGTGGAGACGCTGCGCTCCCAGAGCCATGCGCACGCCGATTTCTCGCGTGCGTTGTCCCACCAGATACGACAACACGCCGTAGATTCCGATGCCCGCGAGCAGCAGCGCTAAACCTGCAAACACGCCGAGCAGGATCAAAGAAAAACGCTGACCGGCAATCGAGCGGGCCACGACCTCTTCTTCCGACTGGTTTTCCCCAACAATTAAGTCGCTGTGGGTGGCAAGGAGCTTTTTTCGAATGGTCTGAAACGTCGCTTCCGAATTGAGCGATGACCCGAAGCGCACGAAGACATCTGCTCCCTGAGCAACGTTTTTCATCGAAACATCAGTCCCTTGCATGAACGGCAGGTACAACTGGGCCTGCAAGGGTCGTATGGCATCTTCCGCGAGCCCCCACTGATTCACGTGACCCACGACGCCAACCACAACCCGCGAGACCCAGGTGCGCTGCGTGGGATCGGAATCGAGTGCGAAAAGTTTAACGTGTTTGCCGATCGGGTCCTGGCCGGGAAAGTATTGTTTCGCGAAGCTGCTATCGATAAGAACGACCCGCTCAGAGTGCTCATTATCAGCGTCGGTGAACGAGCGCCCACGCAGCAACGGGATACGCATCGCCTTCAGATAATCCGGTTCGACTGCGTATTCCAGAGTGCTGGCGTAATCAGCCTGGTGCTCGGGCAACTGCTGTCCTTCAGGCCAGATAGCGGTTTCGTCATCGCCCTCCATGGGACGCGCACCCCAATGTAGCGAGGCATTCTCCACCCCGGGCACACTGTGGATGGTGGAGTCAATCTGACGGAAAATCGCGCGGACCTCATCCAGCGATCCCTGTGCAAGTGAAGGTGGCGGCGTAACGCCGAAATGGACCACGTTGTGCGGATTGAATCCCGGATCAACTCCCCACAACTGCACCAGCGTGCGAAGCATCAATCCTGCCCCCACAAGCAGAACCAACGCCATTGCCATTTCGCCGATCACGAAAATAGCCTGGATCCGGGAACGATGGCCGGAAACGCTGCGCCCCGTGTCTTTAAGCGTATCGCCGATGTTTGTGCGAGAACTCTTCAGCGCGGGAACGAGGCCGAAGACGATTCCTGTGATCACCGAAATGGATAACGTGAAGAACAAGACTCGAATGTCGATTCCAATCTCTTCTGCGCGCGGCAGGCTTCGCGGAATCGCAGCAATGGCTGCGGCCGTTCCCCATTTCGCCAGCAAAAGCCCAAGTGCGCCGCCAACCAGCGCGAGCACCAAGCTCTCAGTGAGCAACTGACGTACGATGCGCGCATGACCGGCGCCGAGCGCTGCCCGAACGGAGAATTCGCGCTGCCGCGCCGTTGAACGCGCCAGGAGCAGATTGGCAACATTCACGCACGCGATTAGCAGCACGAACGCAACTGCGCCTAGTAGTACCAGAAGCACCGGGCGCATCTCGCCCACAATTTCATCCTTCAAAGCAATAACGTTGGCTTTGATGTTGGCGTTGACGTCAGGGTATGCGGCGGCGAGTCCTGCATTCACGCGCCGCATATCTTCTCGCGCCTGTTGAAGCGTGACGCCGGTCTTCAACAGGCCAATGGCGTCTGTACCCCAAAATGATTCTCGTTTGTAGAATGCGGGGTTCGTTTCCTGGCCGATAGGTACATAGATATCGGCAGTCCGAAAGTTATTGATTCTCAGCCGAAATGAAGCAGGGACCACGGCAATGATGGTACGGCTGTCCCCGGCCACGGTCAGTTGCTTGCCAATAACATTCAGGTCCGAGCCAAATTTTCGTTTCCATAAACCTTCGGAGATCATGACCGTCGGACTCGCGCCGCGGCGATCGTCATCTGCCGTAAAGTTGCGCCCGAAGAGGGGGCTCACGCCGAGAATTGGAAAGAAGGTCGCGGATATACGTTGCGCGGGAACATTTTCGGCGGTCCCCACTCCGGTGATACTGCCATCCCCCCACCGATACGCGGCCATGGCTTCAAACGAGGCATTGTCGCGTTGCCAATCGAGGAAGTTGGGGTAGGAGATGGAGCCTTTGGGAAAGTTCGGCTTGTCCTCAAACATGGAGACAATGCGGTCGGCGCGGGGAAATGGCAGAGGATTGAGCAAGACGCCACTCACCACAGAGAAGATGGCGGTGTTGGCGCCAATCCCGAGGGCGAGCGTCACAATCGCGACTACCGTGAAGCCTTGGTTCTTCCCCAACTGCCGCAGCGCGTAACCAAGGTCCTGCACTACGCCAGTCATACTTGCGCATCCTGCATCAATTTGTGCAGTTCTTCTTCGGCAACAACTTTGCCGTCGAACAAGTGAACCTCGCGTTGCGCGTGCTTGGCGAAGCGTGGGTCGTGCGTGACCATGCAAATCGTCGCACCTTCGCGGTGAAGATCCGACAGCAGTTCCATCACGGCTTCGCCATTCCGCGAATCCAAGTTTCCCGTGGGCTCGTCCGCGAGAAGGATGGACGGTTTTCCGGCCAGCGCACGAGCCACCGCCACGCGCTGCTGCTGACCGCCGGAAAGCTGCGACGGATAGTGCCTGAGTCGATGTGCCATGCCTACCCGCTCGAGCGCTTCCATGACTCGCTTCTTGCGGTCGGCGGAGGGCATTCGTTGGCGGTAGGTCAACGGCAACTCCACGTTCTCGTAAACCGTGAGATCGCCAATCAGGTTGAAACTCTGAAAGATGAAGCCGATTTCCTGGTTGCGGATGCGGGCCCGCTCAGCGAAGTCAAGGTTTTCTACGGGCTTGGTGTTGAGCTGGTAGCGCCCGGCGGTGGGAGTGTCGAGCAATCCGATGATGGAAAGCAGTGTCGACTTTCCGCAGCCGGAAGGGCCCGACATGGCCACATATTCGCCCTTGGCAATCGAAAGGTGCACGCCCGAGAGCGCATGCGTTTCGATTTCGTCGGTGTAGAAAACTTTGGTCAGGTCTGCAATTTGAATCAGAGGTAGGTTCGCTTCTGTCATGGATGCTTTAGCCTCGATTTCTTAGTTTTCTTTTTAATCCTGGAGTCGAATGCGATCTGTGTTATCCCAACGCGACATGTCGGAAAGCACGACGGTGTCGCCTTCGCGCAGCCCATCAACAATCTGGATCGAGTTCACCGATGCGCGCCCGACTTTGACCGGAACGCGCTCAGCTTCGTGGCCATCGGGACCGATCTTGAAAAGACTGATCGTGCTGTTCTCCTGCCCGAAGGCCGGACGTCCCACATACAAAACGTTATCCAGGCGCTCCAGATCGACGGTGCCGTCCACACTGAGATCGGGCCGTGCGCCCTTCGGGAGTTCGCCTGTCAGTTTGACGTCGACGGTGACGGTTCCGTTTTGTACGCCGGGGTCGACTCGCATCACCGTGCCCGCGATAACGCCGTTGTGCGTATCGACGGAGGCTGGCTCGCCGGGTTGCACATCGCGCGCCTGGGTCTCGGCAATTTTTAGCTGGGCCATCAGGTGATTCGGCTGCACAACTTTGGCGAGCATCGTACCCGGCAGAACGTGTTGCCCGACCTGCAACGGCAGTTCCACGAGAACACCGTCGATTCCGGCGCGAACTTTCAGGGCATCCAGTTGCTTCTGTTTCAGGTCGGCCAGAACTCGCATCTGATCGACCTTGGCCTGCAATTCTGCGAGTTGCGAGTCGATCGACTTCTGGCTGCTGACCAGGCGTTGGTCCTCCAGGCTGTTGCGGGTCGTGAGTTCGTCGGACTTGCCCTTCGAAGCTTTGTAGGCGAGGCCCGAGATCACGCCGAGGTCGTAGAGCGCCTTGTCGGTCTGCGCTTGCAACTCCGCCTGGGTATAGTCTGCCTTGACCGTGGCGGCGCCTGCTCTCTGATTCATCAAGTCGCTTTCCAATTTCATTTTCTGGCTTTGGTAGTCAGCCACGGCCGCCTTCCACTGCAACTGCGCATCCACGGCCGACTGCTCCACTTGCGGGTTGCTCATATCGACCAGCACTGTGTCAGCTTTCACCGGAGAACCACCGGGCAGGACGCGAATCCGCACCACAGTGGCTTCAGTCTCCGCAGGAATTTGCAACACCGCTTCCTGCGATGGGACTAGAGAGCCCACTCCGCGCACCTGGCGCAGCATCGGACCTCGCTTCACGGAGTCGGTCCATACGGTGCCGCGCTCCACGGTCGGCGCCGCTGGGCGCAGCCGGTAAACTCCCATCGTTATCGCCGCGACGACCACAATGGCCACAGCCGACAATAAGATCTGCCGTTTGCGTTTCTGTTGCTTAAACTCGGGACGAGCGATATCCATCGCTGGAGTAGTGGCAAGTACCGCACCACTCGGGGTCCGTGGGCAAGTCTCTGAAATGGAAGGGGATAATAGTGTGCCGGGTAGCCTCGAAAAAACCGGGATTGTCCGGACTGGGATTCAACTGTCCACGATCGGACAGTGAAAGACGGGTAAGAAATTAATCATTTCGCGGCTGCACGATCACTCGACGAAGGCTCCGCTTTCAAATAATGGTCGAACCATCCGACTAGCCGATCCATGATGTCGCGCTGATGAGCCGGCTGCCGAATGGCATGGCCTTCGCCCTCGTAGACCACCAACTGCGTGTCTACGCCCAAGGTTTTCAACGCGTGCCAGAATTCGCGCGACTGCGGCTCCGGTACTTCACCATCGCGTTCCCCCACCAAAATGAGGGTCGGAGTTTTGGCATTCTTGATGAAGGTTATGGGTGAGCTTCGCGCATAAACCGCAGGATCGTCGTAAACCGACGCGCCGAAATAGGGAATCATCCACTCGTCAATATCATTCTCTCCATAGTAACTTTGCCAATTGGATAATCCGGCGCCGGCAACGGCCGCTCGGAAACGATGAGTCTGGGTCACCGCCCACATCGTCATGAATCCGCCATAGCTCCAGCCAAAAATTCCGATGCGCTGGTCATCGACGGGCAGGGTTTTCACAACTTCATCGACTCCCGCCAAGATGTCGCGAAAGTCGCCATAACCAAAGTCTTTCACGTTTCCTTGAGTGAACTTTTCGCCCTGCCCGTAGCTGCCGCGAGGGTTGGGATAGAGCACGAAATATCCCTGAGTGGAGAGGTTGTGCAAGTTCAGCGCGCGACTGGGCCAGGCGGGACGTACAGCCACCGCCGGTCCACCGTGAACCACGACCACCATGGGATAGCGGCGGCTTGGGTCGTAATCCTTCGGATACAGAAGCCAGCCTTGGACGCGCATGCCGTCACTCGTCCAGTGCAAGTTTTTCATCTCGCCCCAGTCCGGCTGGACAGCATCGTTGGAATGCGTCAGTTGTTTCCAATTGCCGATCGATCCCGCCCAGACTTCGGCGGGATGCGCGGGTGAACTCCTGATTGCGGCAGACTTCGCATGATCAGCGGAAAAGGATGCCGACAGTGACTCCGGCCCCGACCAGAGTTGGTCGACCTTCCCGTTATTGAGATTGACAGTAGCAATGCCAGACTGACCGTCGATGTTTTCGGTGAACAAGATTTTGTCAGGGGCTGCCCAGTAGATTGAATTGGGAGACGCGGTAATTCCGGGAGTTACGATACGCGCACTTCCGCCGTTCGCAGGCACGACAAGAATGTCGCCGCCAGTGGAACCTTCGTCGCTCATCAGGCCTTCAATAAAGGCGATGCTCTTCCCATCTGGCGACCAGCGTGGAACCGCGATCTGCAAATGAGGCTTATAAACGGACTGAAGAGCGCCATCCGCCAGACTCAACCGATAGATCTGCGCGACGTACCAATTGGAGTCGCCAGCACCGTGCGCCGCAATCAGAGCGAAGTCTTTGCTGTCTGGGGACCAGTGGTATTCGTAAACGTACATATCGGGCGGCGAAAGTTGCCGCACCGTGCCCGAACCAACGTCAACAGTTGTGAGACGCTGTTCAAAAACCTTGTCGTCGATCACGCCAGTCTCGGGCGTCATCGGCATCAAGGGGCCAGCAGCGCGTGGCGCGTTCTCGGTAAACAGGATCGCCAGCGTTTTTCCATCGGATGACCACGCGGGTTCGGCAAGAAATCCTTTAAGGCTCGTCAACTTGCGTGGGGAGCCGCCATCGCGGTCCGCCACGTACAGTTCCGATTGTTTATCGCCATCGGCATCGGAGAGAAACGCCAAGTGCTTGCTATCGGGCGACCAGCAGACGTCTTCTTCCTGGGTGGCGCTGCCGTCCTTAGCAGCCGAAATACGCCGCGGTTGCGTGCTCGATGACCCAAGATCCTGAACGTAAATGGCCGAGCCCCCACCTTCACCCGCCAATGACTCCACCCACGCGACGTGGGTTCCATCCGGAGAAATCGTTGCTTGGCGAAAGCTTCTGACGGATGGACTTGCGCCTTGCCCCAGCGCGAAAGCAATCGCGACGAAGTAAATTACAAACCCGAACGCCATCCGCGTCACGGGCGATTTGATTCGACGGTTCGTTCTCATTCCTCTGAAATCTCCTGTTTAAGGTTCCGGACAATCCGTCATCCTACACTCAATCGGCCCGTTCGCGCACCGAACCCGGTCAGCTAACGTCAGGTCGGCCCTACTCTGTTTGACGCAAATATTCTTTGTAACGATGTAACGCTGTGCCCCCCTTCTGCACTATCCCAATAAGTGGAGGACATCGCGAGGTAAAGCGGTGAGCCACAGTTCAGGATTCAGCTTGGCAACCACCAGGTTGGGTTCACATGAGTGCCGGAGCCGATCCGGGGGGAAGCGGCTCCGGCCCTTTTTGATTCGGAATTTTTTAGGAACGGCGCAGACCTTCTCGATCCGAGGTCACAGGAGTTTGACTTCCAGTGCAGAATACTCGGCCCACCGCACCCACCGTTTGCCGTCGGAGTAATCACTCCATTCTGAACCGTCCCGCCTTGTCTGCGCCCAACACCGAAAACGGCAACGGTGGGCCACCTCCAGTGCTACACTTTCTGACACTTCCACGAGTGCGGGGCAAGTGCTTGGAGTTCCAGTCTTTTGACGAGTCCTACCTCAGCCGCTTGCGGTCTGGAGATTTCCGGACTCAGGAGAATTTTTCGGCCTATTTCAGCGCGCTCATCAAGATCAAGTTGGGCTCGCGCCTGAAATCGCCCGAGGCGATCGAGGACGTGCGCCAGGAAACTTTTGCCCGATTTTTCGTTGCATTGCGCGACGGGAAGATTCTTCATCCCGACCGCTTGGGCCCATTCGTAAACTCTATTTGTAATAACGTCCTGCTCGAGCACTATCGCTCTTCCGCGCGAAACACTTCGCTTGATGAGGAGGAAGAGAAGAATTTTCCTGCCTTAAACATCGACATGCTGGGGGCGCTCAGCGCGAAAGAAAGAGAGAACAAGGTCCGGGAAATCCTGGACAAGCTCTCTGAACGCGACCGGCGGCTGCTGCGCGAAGTGTTCCTGGAAGAACGGGACAAGGACCAGGTTTGCAAGGATTTTGGAGTTGATCGGGAGTATTTACGCGTGCTGTTACACCGTGCCAAGCAGGCATTTAAGTCATCATATCTGAAGCATTCGGGAGAGAATCCCCCGGATTTTGCTTCAGCCTGAGTAAGGTTGTGATGCCATTAGGCGTCACGGGAGAAATAATCATGGACCACACAGCGGTGGTTCGACAAAAAATCACGGAACGATATTTACTCGACGAACTTGATCCCCAACTACGGGACGAGTACGAAGAACACTATTTTGGCTGCCAGGAATGCGCCGTGGACGTTAGCGCGGGCGCGCAGTTTGTGGAGCAAGCCAAGAACGTCCTGGCGGAACACACGGACCCAGTTCCTGTTCCGGCGGCTCCACGCCGGAATCCAGATGCGGGATGGTTTGCCTGGCTTCGCCCAGCCTTTGCCGCGCCCGCACTGGCGCTTCTGCTGCTGGTGGTGGGGTATCAGAATGTGAGGTTTCAATCGGAACTCAACCGCCCCCGGGTTTTGCCGGCGGTTTCAGTGAACGTCGGAACATGGGGTGCGGGCGGTCCATTGACCGCGGTCTCCGAGGGTAAAGGCTTGCTTCTGTTTGTGCGGATCCCGCCCGATGGCGCTTATGCCCGCTATGCCGCAGATCTATACAGTCCGAGCGGAAAGCTGCAGGGATCATTCACCATCGTGCCTGCCGCCGGTCAAGACCAGTGGCCGGTGACGGTCCCAGGCATTCACCGGGAAGCAGGCACTTATACTCTGGCGGTGCACGGCATCACCGCCGCAGGGGAAAGAACAGATCTGGGGACCACATCGTTCGAATTGCAAATTCAGTGATGAGTTCTAAGCCCGGCGGGGGTACACTATGGCGATTATGACGCCGACACCAGCTGACTCAGTACCTTCCCATGATTACTTTGCCAGGGCACAGCTCCTCAGCGGGCACCTGGAGCGCCCCATCGATCAGACGATCGAACCGCAGGCGGCGGTCTCACTGGATGGCCCAATAGATGGCCATTTCTCGCGCCATGCGGAAAATGTCAGCATTGAAGGATTCATTTCCTTCAGCCGAGGCAGAACCAGAGTTTCAGGCGCCCGCAGCTTAAAAGATAACGGCTGGGTGACCCTCGCCACATCGGTCCTGGAAGGCCTGAACGTTTTCGAAATCTTTACGGCGGACCGCTTGGTTTCGCAGGTTTCCACGGATCATCCCTACAAGGATGGCCATTTCCCGCATGTGACTTTCCTGGGAACGCAATTTCAGGGCTTTCGCGTCGGCGGCTTCGAACCCACACTCACGCTGAATCTCGGCATCTGCGAACGGCCAGCAGCCGGCGACCGGTCGTTTTTCCAGGATCAAAACTTCCTGCGACGAGTTGAAGAACAGGCCTCGAAGATTGCTGGAGGGCGCGGACTTCCCAAAGAGTTAAAGGATGAGTACGATGAGAGGCTTGCCTACATCAAGACGCTTATCGGCGACGGCAGCGCGGGCGAAAAAGGCGGCCACAAGCCCATCACATGTTCTCTGGTCCAGAGTATCGGCGAGATTCCGATTCCCGGAGTGCAGTCGTTCGGGAACGTTCTGCTGATTCCGGAGTTTGGCACGGTGAGGCTGGCCGAGATCGAAGTGGGCGAGAAGGCAGACTCGAAGACCGGCAGACCAAACGTTTACTTCACACTCACTGCGGCAAAGATGAAGCTGGGGTGCGTAGGAGACGGTACTCTCGCTGCTGGAGGTGTGCAGGCCAACGGAGCCACCTATCCGTAGTTTTTACCCTTAGTTTCTTGATCGGCACTGGGCTGGGCTGCAACCATAGCCCCAGCGTGGAGTCCTCCTATAGTCACGCCTATCAACTCTTCATGCATGGCGATCTGACACAAGCCCAGAAAGAGGCCGAACAGAGGTGCGATCAGTTTCAGCAGTCCAACCCCGAATGGGCCTGGAAGTTCAGAGTCCTGGAAGCCGAAACTCTCTTGCTGCGCGGTATGAGCCAGGAAGCTCTGACGCTCCTACGTAGCCAATCCGCGTTTCCCGATGACAAGAATCTGGTAGTCGAGATACTCGCAATTGAAGGAGTAGCATACGCGCGGGTGCACTCTTTTCCTGAGGCGGACCGTAGCCTCGAAAAAGCGACGCATCTGTGCGCCGGAGTTCAGGAAGTCGCGTGCGGCAGCGTGATGCGGGCACAAGGGATTCTCGCTCTGGAACGGGGCCAACTGGTTTCTGCGCGAAAGCTTTTCGAGGACTGCCTTTCGTTCGCGCGCCAAAAAGGTGATGGTCTTCTCGAAGCGTCCGCTCTTTCGAACCTGAGCGCAACCGCTCTCAAGGAGGAACATTTCGGTGAGGCCGCCGACTGGGCAGATGCCGCATATCAAACTTCAACCGGTTACGGCGCGAGCAGCGTTGCGACCAAGGCTCTAGGCAATCTCGGCTGGGCTTACTACAAACTCGGGGATTTAGAAAAATCCTTGGAGTTATTCCAACAGACAGAGAATCGGGCCGTTCAGCTTGGAGAGACGTTCGACCAGGAAAACCAGCTTACCAATATCGGCTATATCTATGTAGACCGTCATCAATACGGCCGGGCGGCTCAATCCTTCCGGCAGGCCCTGGACCTTGCCGAAGGCAATAAAGTAAAGCTGCACGTTTACAACGTCCTGCGTGTCTTGGCGCGCCTCTCGTTGCAGACCGGCGACACAGACAAGGCCACGCAGTATGCCGAGCGGGCTGAGCAAATCGCGCGCGAGAGCAGCAACCACATCGACGAACTTTATCCGATGCTGATTCAGGGGCAGGTAGCGGAACAGCGTGGCGATGCCGTCAGAGCTCGGCAGATCTTCGAGGGCGTTCAACAAGATAAGGTTTGCCCAGTCTTTTTAAAATGGGAGGCCCACCATTCGCTGGCGCTTCTGGATGAACACCAGAAGCAAACCGACGCAGCCGACCGCGAATATCGCGCGGCGCTGGCCACATTCGAAACTGCTCGCGCGAGCGTGAAGCGTGAAGATTTTCATCTTTCATTCCTCACCAACGCAGCGCAGATTTATGACGACTACGTTCATTTTCTCGTCACGCGAGGAAAAACGGAGGAAGCGCTGCGCTGGGCCGATTACAGCCGCGCTCGCACTCTGTCTGAGGGTCTAGCTCTGCTCTCGAAGGGCTCCTCGAACGCTGAACACGCCGGACCTCCAGCTTTGAATGCTCGCGAGATTTCGCGGCGGGCGAAAGGAACGTTGCTGTTCTACTGGCTGGGCGAGAAGCAGTCATTTCTGTGGGTCATCACGCCCTCGAAAACTAGTCTCTTCCCTCTTCCTCCTGCCTCAGAAATCGATTCGTTGGTGCAACGTTATCGCAGTTCTCTGAACGGCCCCGAAGACGCTCTGGCATCCAGTGGGGATGGGCGTTCGCTCTATCTCGCCCTCGTCGCACCAGCAAAGGCGCTTCTGGCGGCCAATGCGAAAGTGTTTATTATCCCCGACGGCAGTCTGAACAATCTAAATTTCGAAACGCTGGTGGTCGACGAACCGAAGCCTCACTATTGGATTGAAGATGCCGACGTGGTGAATGCGAGTTCGCTCCGCGTGCTCGCTTCGTCTCTTAGTCAGGAGGGCACCCGCGAGCACAAACGCCCACGCAAGCTGCTCCTGATTGGCGACAGTGTCGCCCCGAGTCAAGAATATCCCGAACTTCCTCGAGCGGGTGAGCAGATGCGCAGCGTCGCGCGGCATTTCCCCCCCACCGACGAAAAAGTTTACCAGCGCGACCAGGCCACACCGTCGTCATACTTAACAAGTGATCCCGAAAAATTTTCGCACATTCATTTCGTCGCGCACGGGACGGCCAGCCGTTTGAGCCCGCTCGACTCGGCGATTGTGCTCTCCAAGAGCCCGGTCGAGACCGACTCTTTTAAGCTCTACGCTCGCGATATTGTTCAGCATCCGATGCACGCGGACCTGGTCACAATTTCATCGTGCTATGGCGCCGGCTCCCGTGCGTATTCCGGCGAAGGCCTGGTGGGCCTTGCCTGGGCGTTCCTGCGAGCCGGAGCCCACAACGTCATCGCGAGCCTGTGGGAAGTCACCGACGCCTCCACGGAACAACTCATGGATCGTTTCTACGACGAACTCAATAACGGCGCCAGTCCAGATGCAGCCCTGCGCGCGGCCAAACTTTCATTGCTCCACGGCAGCGCCTTTCACAATCCTTTCTACTGGGCGCCGTTTCAGCTCTACACCGGGTCGTGAGACGCTTCGCAATTCAAAAGCGCACCAACTTGCCGTGTTAAAATTTTCAGGCAATATTGCGCGTCTTTGTCGGAGGGCCGTGCACCGCACGAATCTCCGACTGAAACGGTTTTGAACTTGAACGCCAGAGCGGTTTTGACCGTTGGACGCGTGGACTTCTCAGGCGGGATCTTCGGCGAACTCAGGCTGGTCGTTCATTTTTTTTTTGGAGGAACCGGAAAACGAAAGCCGATGAGGATACAAAGGCTGATATTGCTCTCCCCGCTTCTTCCCTGTTTATTTCTCGCTTCACGTTCTCTCGCCCAAGGCACAGCCCCCGAACCATCAGATGGAATCGTTGAGACCCCAAAGCCCGCTCCCAAACCAGACTTCAACCGGGAAATCTATTACAAGAACAAGCTGGAATTTTCCCTTGAATCAGGATGGCATCCCGTCAACATTCCCTGGGTCTACGATTTTCTGGTTGGCGATAGCTACAACATGACACCTCTGAAATATACGTTAGTGCCAGTTCTCGCATCCCTGCGGTGGCACGTGAACGATATCGGAGGTCCGTGGATCTTGCGCGGCAACTTTGATTTCACCTTTAGCGGCGCCGTCACGCTCATTCCACGGGGGCCTGAGACTCACTATTTTGTTTTCATCTACGGTATCCGGCGAAATTTCGTGCATCGGAACTGGAGGGTTGTGCCGTTTTTCGACCAACGAGGCGGCGCCGGGTTCATTGACGCGAAAGAACCACTCGGGGTTCAGTTTGCGCAAGGACAAAACCTGACGTTCACTTACATGATGGGCGCTGGAGCGCGCTATAACTTTAATCCCAAGTATTCAATTTCGGCTGGCATGAACTACATGCATATATCGAATGGTTATTTGTCTGAACCCAAATTCACGAATTATGGCATCAACGTTTATGGTCCAATGTTCGGGATCGATGTCCGTTTGGGCAAGGCTCATGATGACACCTCACAATAGGGGCCGCCGCACCATGCAGATGGGAAAGCTTTCGTCAACTTCCAGCGACGCGATTTTGCTGGCATTCAGGTGATAGAGGATAAAGTGTTCGAGGGATTCTTCGTCCGTTTCGGAGAGAGTTTTCGAAGCAGGTTGCTCCGGAGAGAACAACGTAATGGAAAGGCTAACCTGCGACTATTGTGCCTCGTTACATTCGCGGCAACGCTGGGAACCTTCGGTTGCGCCACGCAGCACGCTACCCTTGACATCACCGCTCCCTCCACGGCAGTAGCAGGATCACCCTTCACCATTACGGTTACCGCGATGGTCGGTGGAAACCGAGACACGATCATCAACAGTGCCATAAAGTTCACGAGTTCCGATCCTGCCGCGGTGCTTCCAGCTCTCTATTACTTTAATGTCAATGATGGCGGTTCCCACACCTTTACCGATGGCGTTACATTGATGACTCCCGGCAGCCAGAGCGTAACCGCGACCGTGATCGGGGCGGCAGGCCTAAACGGAAGTGCGAACGTCACAGTCACCGCGTCGGATTGAGAGGATGCACGTGCGTGCACATACTTCAGGGTGTCACTACGGCAAACGATCCTCCGGCTGAGTACATATCGCTGCCTCCGATATTGCTGAACTCATCCCCTGAGACCGTTGTTACTCCAAAGTCGGCCACTATGCAACCCAAACCAACAATCAGTGCTCCCCCGGATAGACAGAACACAATCAAATTGCGCACCAGTTTCCTGTTCCTGGATAATGCTGCGAGTATGCGAGAGCGACGGTCTGAACTCGGAAAGCAATTAGTAGGCATTCTTACTGTTGAAGATGCGCAGCAGAGTCATGGTTATGATCTGGAGATCGAAGGTGAGGCTCCAGTTGCGAAGATAATACAGGTCGTATTCGACACGCTTTGCAATCGAAGTATCGCCCCGCCAACCGTTCACTTGTGCCCACCCAGTGATTCCGACCTTGAAGGTATGGCGGGAATTATAGCGATCAAACTCCTCTAGAAACCGCTCCACAAAATGTGCGCGTTCGGGACGCGGACCCACTATGCTCATGTCGCCCCTCAACACGTTCAAGAACTGAGGGAGCTCGTCGAGATTACTCTTCCGCAAAAAAACCCCTACAGTGGTCCGCCGAGGATCGTTCGTGCAAGTCCAACGGGTATCGCCTTCCGCCCGGCTTCCTTCCCGCATCGTGCGAAACTTCAACATCCGGAACACTCGTCCGTTGAGTCCCACTCTCTCTTGAATAAAGAACACAGGTCCACGGCTGGTAATCTTAATTGCGAATGCGATAAGCAGCGAAATGGGCAATGTGAGCAGCACAATCAACAGCGAGAGCGCCACATCGAAAGCCCTTTTCTGAAAAAGATAAGGGCCTGTCTCTGCCAAGGTGGGACGCAGATCAAGCATGTGAATCCCGCCAAGATCGATCAGGCGGTCGCGGATTCCTACACCTTCTCCGAGGTCGACAACCACCCGCGTCGGTACGCACAGCTTCTCCAACGCCGGCGCGACCTGCTGCACCTCGCTGAGACGGGCCGCAGGCAAAGCGATGACCACGTCGTTGATCGAGTTCCCGTTGGAAAAAATAGGAATTTGATCCAATTCGTAAACGGGCCCCTCGACTGCAACGTCCTGATGCGGCAGACGTACGAAGCCCACTACTTTACAAGGAAGAACTTCCCCGTGAAGTAGCGTCGCAGCCACACGGCGCGCGAAACGGTCGGTCCCCACCAATAGGATCCTGACCTCGTTGCGGCCGCTTCTTCGCTGAAATTCCAGGTAAACCCGAAAAATAATGCGCGCCGCGGTTGCCAAAACGAAAAGAACCGCGGCACTGATACCGACCACCAGGCGGGAGTAACTGGCTTCTCGATATAAAAAGCCGGCGGCCATGACGAGCGCGTATGTAAATGCCAATGCCTCCAGCAGTCGGCGGGTCTTCCCACCAGGTGCGTACAACAATTCGACACTCCAGAGGCATGATTCTTCAGCCGCAATCGCCCAAACGATCGTGGTCAGCAATACAACGCCCCAATACGAGGGCAATCCGGAAGGTGCTCCACGGAAAAAAAGGAGATTGAAACCGAAACGGACTCTTACTGCGATGAAATAAGAGCAGGCAGGCAGCAACAATGTAAGAATCTTCAGATAGAAACGAACATAGCTAAGGCGGCTGCGAATCATGGCAAATCACTTCTTTGAAAACGGTCGTTTCGTCTTCTCGAATCCAACCGCCCTCAGAAGACGGCTCCACTTACGTTGCAAGCGTTCCTTGCGCCTTAGAAACGACAACTCGCGCAAGTACTCGCTCCCCAACCTGGAGCCGGTTGGGTGACCCGAGCCAAAACAGGGCGTGGTGATTGTCACTCCCGAGACACGACCGTCTCGAGAGGATTGCTCCATCTCCCCGAGGAACAACTTGCATCCCCGACGGATGACGGTGCAATCTTCGGAGGGAAGCAACGACATCACCCGGCGGAAACCGAGAAATCCGTTGACGCCTTGGCATAGTCCGTTGTTGGTTGTGGGCAAAGCCTAAACCCCCTGTCTACAACGTGTCAATAGGGAACCCAACGTAAGGTAGTTACTTTGTGGTCCCCTTTTCCTAAACCGGTATTGCGCCAGAGGCGGTTTAGCGTTGCTGCGAAGTGGATGAAAATCTGTTGCCGACGAACTTCCGAAGGTTGGCCGAAATTGAGACAGATTGCGGCGGGCTCAAGGCGCTACGCGGTGATCTTCCCGTCCGCTACCGCCTGTGTGGAATTGGCCAGAAGCTGAATTGAAAAGACAGGGCAACGTCAGATTGGCGCGTGGTCGCCAATAAGGGAATTTGCCAACGCTCATATTGCAGGTTGCCCTGAAAACGAAAGCCCGGGCCAGCGAAGATATCGGCGTTCACCGCTATGTCATTCTGGTTTCCGCCCCCCGGAAGATAGCCAGGGTCCAGGGTTCGGTGCCTCAGCTCAACTCCAATTTTCTTCCGTGGGCTGAGCCAATAATTCGTGCGAATCTGCTCGCCTTGTGCGGCGCGCCCGATCCAGGTTCCAATGAGCCGACCGTCATTCTTGTATCCGCTGTTGTATTGGCCATTGTAGTAAATGCAAATGCCGCAGAAGGCAATCGGATTCGTGTATCCGCCTTCAAGCCGGAGGTCGAGCTTGGAAACGCCCGGGAATTTTGCGAGGTAGAGTCCTCCTTGGGAGGCATTCCTCCGCATATACGGGATCGGTGACGGCTCGTCTTCACTGAAGGTTTCGCCGTAGAGCGTGAGCCAATTCCGGAGGCCGGGAATGCGGTAAGAAAAATCGGCACTGGTGCGGCCGTCGCCCAAGACGTTGTTATTTAAATGTCTTCCGAAGGTGCTATCCAGAAACGTTTTGACGGTCAGCGGATTTCCTGGTCCTCCGTAGACGGTTGTCTTCGCCATACCAAATTCGAAATTCGGGGTCAGCTTAAAGCTGATTTTTCCGCCACTCAGGTATGGTTGGGGATGCAGGTTCTTGCCGTACTGCCCGAGAACTGCGATTGTGGTCGCGCCGGTGTTGAACGTAGTCTGGAACTGAACCCCGGTCATATGACCGATGAAGCCTTCGAAACGTATGTCTCCGAGATAGCGGAAAAACCACGGCAATCGAAATGGACTGACCCGATTGACGGTGAACATGTTGTTAAGCGGTGCCGCATTATTGGTGAAGATCAGGTTGCCGGCGTCGCTTGGCCCCCACCACAAGGTGTTCTTGCCAAATGAGAATTGCCAGTTGCCAAGATTGAAACCCAGATAGGTATCCAGCAAGCAGAAGCGGCGAATCGAGGCCACAGGGAGGGCCGGACCGGTTGGCCAGTTGTCCGTGCGGTTGAAGAAGTCGAGCATTGCTTGGGTAGGTGCCGGGGCGGAAGGGGCTGATTGATACTCGCCGCGAACGTAGAGGACGAGCGGACCTGCCACCGCGTAGCCAGACGCGCCGTCCGCAGCGTTAAAGCCCCCCTCGTACGGCCGTCCGTAATCGTTTAAAACCGTCTGGCCGAAATGATAATTGTCGGTCAGCGGCGTGCCTGAAATCCCGAGGAACCGCGCGTAGAGAGACTCGAGTTGAGCGTTCACATTGCGCTCACCATTCGTCAAGTCAGACTCGTAGGCGAACTCTTTCAGGAGCGCATCGTAGAGTTGCTGAGCCTCCGCGGGAAGATCGCTATAGCGCATTCCAACGGCGACTTCACGTAAAAGACGCGCACACTCCAGGCGCGTCCAGGGGCGCAGCCCGAGAGACGCGGTCTGAATGTAACCGAGGGCAGCAAGGCGTTCCAGTGCCGGGTAGGTCCAACTGTCCAGCGGAACATAGCTTGATCCCATGATTCGCGTCTTGCGATCAGCTTCAGCTTCCTCGCTTTCTTCACCCCGGTTAAATGTTCCATATCTTGCGATCTCTGCGTCGCTGTAGTGAGAATGGGAATTGAAAACTTGCCGTCCCATATACCACCCCAACGCACTGCTAATGACGACGTCTGAGATGAAATGCTTGTGGCCCACCCACCTGGAGGCGCTCACTCCCCCGGCAATGCTGTAGGCCAGAAACTGGGTAAGAGGGCCTGGATATTCATGAGCAATGACGCTGGCAATGGCCCAACTTACGGAAGCGTGTGCGGAAGGAAACGAATCTCCTCCCACGAAGAACCGTCCGGGGCTGGTGCCAACAAAAGGCCGTTCCCGTCCCGCTGCATATTTGAAGAGTTCCGTATCGAGGAATGCACCGATGGCAGCTTCTCCAGCCAGGAGCCCCGTCTCGCGTTTTTGATCGTCCTTCTGGAGGTGCCCCAGAAGAAATAATCCCGCGCCAGCACCAGCCAAGACGCCGACCCCTGCATTGGACGCCGTGGAGCCTCGGGAGACTGTCGTCGGGTTCGTGGGAACGTGTTTTTGCAAGGTGTTGTCGCTGGCGATAAGACCTGCGCCCACCACAAGCGCGGGGAAAGCCCATTCCCACTGACTCTGATTCATGTGCAGAGGAGCCGTGAAAAAGTTCTTCTGATCAAGAAAAAGGTTTTTGGGAAGCGATTTGAGATCGACAGGGCTGGGAGTGAGACCCTTGAACCCCGCGTCCGCTTGCGAGGAAGAGGGTGCAGGCGTGTCGCTTTTTGACGGTTGCTGAGCTCCTGCCGCCGCGCTACAGATCACGACAAGGGTCGATAGCAGCCAGGATGCGACCCAATTCGTAAAACAGAAACTTGCCGTCCCCCGCGGCCTATGGAAAGCCGCTTCAGCAAACTTCATCCCATTTCCTCTCGATGCCCAGGCTTACTGGTTGCCTCGGTCGCTTTTCAATGTCAGAATGCAATGGTGGGCCGGAATAGAATTCCTTCATTCTAGTAACGGAGTTGCGATGTACCCGGTATGGATCGCTTTGAGAAGAATACACCAAGCCCGCGGGTGAAGAAGTATGCGCCCGTTGCGGCGGCTTCGCGCGCGACCCATGCTTGAAATTGGAACTGGCGAATTCGATGCAGAATCCTGCTTTAATGAGTGCAGAATTGTCGAAGCTTCGTGTCGCCATTGTTCATTACTGGTTCGTGGGCCGCACTGGAGGTGAACGGGTCGTCGAAGCTTTGGCAGAGATCTTCCCTCAAGCAGATATATTTTCGCTGGTTGCCGACCGCTCAGCGCTGGCGCCCATTCTACGCGAAAGAAAATTGCAGACCTCTTTTCTGCAGCGATTACCGGGAGCTAAGAGGTATCACCGCTATTTCCTCTTCCTTCAGCCACTAGCGTTGGAACAGTTCGATCTGAGCGATTATGACCTGGTGATCAGCTCCGAATCTGGACCCGCGAAGGGAGTGATCACGTCCTCGAAAACCTGTCACATCTGTTACTGTCACTCCCCCATGCGCTACATATGGGATATGTATCCTGAATACAGGCGAAGGATGGGGCCTCTAGTCCGCTCTGTTTTTTCGCTGACCGCGCACTACATGCGGCTGTGGGACCATGCGAGCGCCAGTCGAGTTGATTATTTTCTGGCGAATTCGGGCTTCGTCGCTTCTCGCATCCGAAAGTACTACGGACGCGAAAGTACAGTCATTCACCCTCCTGTAGATGTTTCTGCGGGAACCATCAGCAGCCAACCGGGCGGCTACTACATGGCGATCGGGCGGCTGGTTGAATACAAAGGATTTGATTTGGCTGTCGCCGCCTGCACTGAGCTAGGAAGGCGCTTGAAGATTATTGGCGCCGGGCCGCAAGAAAAAAATCTCCGCCGATTGGCCGGACCCACCGTGGAGTTCCTGGGGCATGTAAGCGACTTCGAACTCCGAAAAAACCTTGCGGGCTGTCGCGCATTACTCTTTCCGGGCGAGGAAGATTTCGGGATAGTCCCAGTAGAGGCCCAGAGCTTCGGCAAGCCCGTGATCGCTTATGCCTCCGGCGGCGCGCTTGAGACGGTGCGAGGTATTGTCCCGAACGAGGCAGAATTGGAAAACGCGACGGGAGTTTTCTTCACTGAAAGATCTGCCTCAGGCCTGATGAAGGCAATGCTGGAATTTGAGGCAAGGGAGCACACGTTTCGCCCGGAGATCATCCGCAAGCACTCGTTACAATTCGATAGTGCGATCTTCAAGCGACGGATGTCGGATTTCATCTCCTCTGCCGTCAAAGACTTTCGAGCAAGGAATCAGGCTGATAACGCCTGCTCCGACAAAGTTTTTGACGCGTTCGCGGGCGCGTGACCCGAGATCGACGTTTTTACTCGTATACCCCAGCGCCGATCAAAGGTCGCCGGTCGTAACTATAATTCCAATTTATGCAGCGCTAGCAATTCCGCCGCCTCCAAGAATAACCAGGAAACGTCGACCGCCAATCAGGGACAACGGCAAGCCAATGCCCAAAACAAACCAAACAATAAAAATCCCCTGGTGAAAGAGATCAAGACGCCATAACTCCGCGGAGCCATACAGAATCGCTCCACTCGGCAAAAGAAAGATTGTCTTACCGAGAGACATCAGAAACTCAAAGACAAACCCCATGAATAGACACATTCCCGCTATGTACACCCAGCTGGCGTAGCCCATTTGCTCATGCAGATGAACAAACGCTGAGTCCGTATTCAGATTTATCTCCACATCGACGTAATCGCGGAAGGTTTGATCGCCGCCGGCAACCAACTGATCCGTGACTCCGGCTGAACCGATTGAGCCCTGAAATGGCCCGCCTAAATAAGCCAGGATCTCGGAGACACCAGCCAGCCCAAAGGATAAGTTGTTACGCTCGTAATAGTCTGCGTTGCGGGAGTAGTTTAGAGCCGATAGAACCAGGAAAAGAAGCGTGCCGAAAAAGATCAACTTAGTAAAGTTAAATTTGATTGATGTCTTATCAAAAGTGAGCGCCACTATAGCAGTAAGAAGCGTAGCTACGAAGATCAATCGGGAACCCAAGAGCAGGGCGGCAGCGCCCAGCATGAGGATATTCAGTATGTTCAAAAGCGTCAAAGATCTGAATCGAATGATCCGATAAAGCGCGATCGAGCCTGAATAAAGCACCAGGTAGCGCAAAGATACGAGCCCTATGCTGTAGTCTTCGTACAGCGCTTCTTTGAGAGAGTTCGCTTCTCCCAAAGCGATAAAAGCGATGGCCTGGGCTAGGGACAGCGATTGGAAGATCTTTATGACAGTTGTGGCAATCCCGATCGCACTCAGCAAAGTAAAAAGGCCATAAAGGAGATTGGAATTTAGCGAAAGTATTCTCTCTGGCGAATTGCTCCTGTAGAGCACGACCATTCCGCCGAGCTTCTCTCCCACAGTGAAGCTCATGAATATCAACAGATACCAGCAGGCCAAGATCACAAGAGCACTGAAGTCAAAGTGTGCGGGCTGATCAAATCCTTTTCGCAAAACTCCGAAGCTAGGAAATAGCCATGCCGCAAGGCTGGCAAACATGGCGGCCATCGAAACAATGGACGGTTTGAGGACGGCTCTCGGGGATAGAGATATGTTCATATCGGGTCGGCGTCTTCAACTCAGCGGCCGAAACGAAGCCCACTTCTGAGACGAGCAATCTTGATTGCATACTCCGGAACTTCCGCAGCGCGATGGAAAGCCCGCGTGAGTGCGGCTACCAGGTACCCGACGCAGAATCCGATAAATCCGCAGCCAAGAAGTATGAAAGCTCGATGCGGTCCCGACTTCTTGTCGGGAGGCACCGCACGATCCACGACCTGAATAATCGGAGCGGCCCTCGCCTCGTCAATGCGGGCAGCCTCGTATTGCTTCGCAAGCAATTCGAAAAGAGTTTCGTGGTACTTAACCTCACGGAGCTTGCGAGCGTACTCAAGGGCAACTGTCGGAACCCGACCCGCCGAAATTCCGATCGTGTCCACATTGCGTGGGTCATTTTCAAGTTTGGCAAGCTGTGTACGCAGTGAGTTGATTTCTTCTTGGGCCCTTATCGCGAGCGGATTCTGATCGGTGGCGAACATGCGCATCGAATTGATCTGAACCTGACGGCTCGCAATTTCAGCTCTTAACATGGCCAGGCTGCGAATGATTGCCTCTGTTTGACCGCCCAGATGGATAATCCCGGTCTTTTCGGCAGTTTGCTTCAAATCATTTTCGGCCATCGTCAGCGCACTTTTTTCCTCAGCTAATTCCTCGTCGAAGAAGGCACGTCTCTGGCCTGCCTCAGTTGTCGCTAAATGAGAATTCATGGAATACAGTTCATCGACGTAAGCATTCGCCATTTCGCTGGCTCGGTTGGGATCGTGGTCATCAACAATGATATGAATCAATCCATCTTTGCCAGTAAGAAAGCGCGTGTTGTTCTTGAGGACGGTGCGAGTGTCCTCCATCTTTCGGGTCTTGTACAGATGTTGGAGATCAAATTTCGAAATCAGGCGGTCAGCGATACTCCGGCTCTCAAGTATTCCGATGTACATATCTACTGGGGTCTTGAATTGGCTGCCTCCAAGACCGCCGCCTGCCAGCGACGCCAAAGCATTTAGTTGCCCCATCATCGACGCGAGGGACTGTCCCTGCTGCGGCGGCATAATGAGGGCAGTGGCGCTGAAGGTGGGCTTGGCGACGATGCAAATGGCTCCCCCGATGGCGATAAATATCAGCATGCAAATGGCAATAATTTTTCGCGCCTCCGAAAGAACAAGCAAAAAATCGAACAGATCAACACCCCTCCTTTCGGGAGAGCTCACTCTCTCGTATTCTTGCTCTGCATGCTGCAGTGGGTTCATAACTCGATTAATCCTAGTGTATCCGGACGCGGCAGCGCAATCGTTGCAGCTTCTCTCTTTAGATTCCCTTTCTCTAGTTGGTGTACGCTTAAAATGACGAAAAAACAGCAGATTCAAGCAAATCGGATCCCTCGCTGCCGTGGCATTATCGTCGGAGCGCAACTGCTCCGGGAGTGAGGCGCGGACTTCGGACTCTCGTCGCCCCTCATTCCCTGTACCATCCTGCAGTCCGGCGGATACATTCCCCTAGCCCGATGGTCTGACGTAGCCCAAGCACTTCGCGAGCACGATCAACGCAGGGAACATAGCGCTGCGGACTGGCCCCCGAAACAGCTTTTCGGGCGACACGAATTTCCGTCTGCGGGCTAAGAGCTGCAACAACCGTCTGCGCCGATTCGAGGATACTCACGTCGTGGGACGAGCCTACGTTAAAGGGGACGAGCGCCGGCGCCCGGAACAACATCGTCCAGAGCCACACGGCTAAGTCGGCGGCATACAAGTACGACCTTCTCGGTGTCCCATCGCCCTGAATCTGGATTGGCCGGCCTGCAAGCACGTCCCCAATAAAGTTCCCAATGGCAAAATGCTGGTCGAGGGGAAGATAGGGACCGCAGAAAGCCCAGCAGCGCGCAATTTTGCACTCCAGACCGGTCCCTTTCTGATAAAGCGCGCACAAGAGTTCGGCGGCCCGTTTGCCCTCGGCGTAGACGTTGGCGGGATCTAGGGGATCAGGCCCGCCCGCGTAGACCTCCGGAACGTGCGTTACATCGGCTGGCTGCTTCCCATAGATCGCTCCCGAGCTTGTAAGGAGGAACTTTTTCGTCCCACGTGCGGCCGCAAACTGGAGAGTTCGCTCTGTGCCCGCGACGATGGTCGAGAGCATCTCCAGAGGGGCTTCAGCAGCTTGCGCGGCACTGGCCTCGGTCGCCGCGTGAACGACGTACCTGTATTCGCCATCAGGAAACGAAAAGTTGCGTACATCGCCGGAGTGAAGCTTCACCGCGGAGTCCGATGCTAGATGCGGACACTTTTGAGCAAACCCCTCAGGGTTACGTGTCAGTATGGTGGCACGAGCACCCAAGCTCAGCAGATGATTGACAAAACAAAAGCTTTCTACCAGCCAGCAGCCGAAAAAACC
This sequence comes from uncultured Acidobacteriaceae bacterium, assembly GCA_937879855.1. Classification (GTDB taxonomy): domain Bacteria; phylum Acidobacteriota; class Terriglobia; order Terriglobales; family Acidobacteriaceae; genus Sulfotelmatobacter. Next base: position 143,435 of record CALFMO010000069.1, read on the forward strand.
TGTGCCGCCGGTGATGAAGACGCGCCCGCCGCGAAGCTCCTCCCACAGTCCTTGGGTGTTGGCAGCAATAAACTCGAGGTCTTGGGCCAGTCTGTTCATTGGAGAGGAGAGAGGCGTCGCTGCGTGCTGCCGGATCCTGGCCGATCAGTGCTCAACGTCGAGTCCGCGTTGATAGATTGTCTTCTTGAGGGAGGGAATCTGCGAGTACGGGCTTTCGATATCGTCAATTTTGATCGGTGCGTCTTTCTGAACTTTCTTCAGCAGCATCTCCCCTCTCATCAGTTCGCGGCAAGAGAGTTGGCCTTTTTGCAGGGGAATGGCCAAATACACATCCTCCTCCATCAGGCAATGGCCTTCCGGCAGATCGGTCTTGGCGTAGACCCCGCGAACTAAGGCATCGAGATATTCAATCTCTCTTTTTGGAGGGATGCGTTTCTGTGTGCCCGGCGCGCCGCACATCTCTTTCGCCTTGTGAAAGGCTCGGAACCATTCGTCTATTTGATGGGGAAGGCTGCAATAGGGCGACACCTTCATGCCGTCGCTCTGAATATCGATGTGGCGTTCGAACATCCGGGCGCCCTTGGCGTAGGCGATGAGCATGGAATTGGACCAATTCGAATATTCGTGGGTAGAAAATCCGATTGTGTTGTCCGGATATCGGTTGCGCAGATAGTCGATCTGGTTCAATTCGAGTTCCGAGTCCTCACAAGGATAAAGCGAAACGCAGTGATTGATGCCGAGCGGAATATTCCGATTGGAAAAGAAGGTAACGATGTCGTCCATGTCTTTGAGGGACGATCCTCCCGTCGAGACAATCACCGGCTTCTTGGTCTTTGCGATTTTCTCGATGAGCACCCAGTCATTCAGATCCGAGCTCGCAATCTTGATGATGGGAATGCCCAGGTTCGAGCACAAGTCGACGGAGCGTTCATCGAATGGCGTTGCGGTCGCGGTGAATCCTGCCTGGCGAATCGCCTTCACCAAGGTCGCGAGATCTTCGTCGCTCAGTCTGGTATCCAGAGTCTTCTTAACGTAGCGAAGATCCTTGCGGTCCACGAAATCCCGATGAATGAAGGTATCGACGTCGCGAAACTGCAGCTTGATCGTCGCTCTCACATTGTTGAATCGAACCACCTGGCCGAATTCCGCGACAATCTTCAACCCGCGCTCAAGGCTGCCGAGATGGTTGTTGGCCATCTCCAGCACGAAAAGATCTTCAAAAATATCCTTGTCGATCACAGAAAAACTCCTTCGTTTATTAAAGGAAGAAATTGCGAAAAGCTGTCGATCGTAAGTGCCACGGGAAGCGCGGACAACTGGCCGGCGGCCCCATAGCCGTGAGTCATTTGGATGTACTTGATTCCGGCAGCGGCAGCGGCCTTTGCGTCTTCCGCTGTGTCGCCTACCATCACGCAATCTTTCTCAATAATTCCGCGCTCGGCGAGCAGAGCGCCGATCATCTCCTCTTTGCCAGCGTACTTGGGAGAGCGCGAGTCGCGTGTGAGGACCAAATCAAAATACTGCAGAATCCCTTCCCTTTCGAGAATCTGCAGGGAAGCATGCCTCGGTTTATTGGAAAGGACAAACAGACGATGCCCGCGTTCGTGCATCATCCGCAAAACCCCGTTAACATCGGGAAAGCATGTCGTCTTTCGCCACCCTTCGGCGTCGTAGCTGACGCGGAATGCGTGCTCCAGCGCGTTCAGGGTGCCTTCTTCCAGAACATCCCCAGCCCGCGAAAGAATCGTGCGAATGGGAGGGCCAATTAGCTCTCGCAAACCTTTTTTTGCTAAGGGAAGATTGCACTGGCTGAAGGCCTCGCCCACTGAGAACTCGATTCCGGGAAGCGAATCCACCAGCGTGCCGTCGAGATCGAACAGGATGCAGTCGGGAAGTTGGCCGTTCATTTCTTTTCCCCCACCAGCATGTTCGATGCCAATTCTTCGGGCGTGAGGAACGGATACATGTCCTCCAGATTCGGGGTGAGAATCTTTCCGTCCGGCAGAATTCGCGAGCGGAGGCGCGGCTCGAATTCCTGCGACGGATCGAGGGAAACGTCAAATAAGCTCGGTCCATCGGTCTGGAGCTCACGGCGAATTATGTCGAGGTCCGAGACATTTTCGATGACGAAGGATGGAATTCCGTAGGCCTCGCCAATTCTTTTCATCTTGGGGAATGTCACGCCGCTCTCCGCACTCTCACCAATCTTGCGGCCTTGAAAAAAACCAGTTTGCGTCTGCCGAATCGAAAGATATCCCCCATTATTCAACACAAACACCTTCACCGGCAGCTTGTAGCCAACCAGCGTCTGCAATTCCTGGACGTTCATTTGCAGCGAGCCATCGCCTGCAATGCAGATCGTGCGTCCACCTTTGGCCACTGCAACTCCAATCGATGCCGGCAGGTCGTATCCCATCGAAGCGGCGCCTGAATTTGAGATCAGGCGTGTCCCTCTCTTCAACCTGCCGGCCTGATAGGGAACAATGCATGCCGTTGCGTTCCCACAAACCACCGCATCGTCCGGCCCAAGCATTTCAAAAAGCTTGTCAATAAAATCGTAGGGATTCAGTGGAGGTCCAGGGACGCGCTGCCGGGGCTGCACAACCGGATATTTCTGTTTCCAGCGCCGCGCGTGGTCGAGCCATTTCTCATGCCTCGTACTGCAATGGTCCTCGCCAAGTTGCTTCGCCATTTCAGCCAGGAAAAGCTTCACATCGCACCAGATGGGAATATCGGAACGCATTAGCGGCTTCCGCAGTTCGGCCGCATCTACATCCACTTGGATTTTGATAGCGAAGCGCGCGAATGAATTCCAGTTATAGCTGATCTGGCGAATGTTAAGCCGGGAACCGAGGATCAACAAAAGGTCTGAGTTCTGCACAGTGAAGTTGCCCGCACGCTCACCGATGGTGCCTGGCCGCCCGCAGAAAAGCTCGTCGTCGCTTGCGATCAGGTCGTGCGTCCATGCAGTAACGACTGGAATGCGCAACGCACGAATTACCTGTTCGAATTCCGCGAGCGCTCCGCCGAGTCGAACGCCGCTGCCGGCCAGGATGACCGGGCGTTCGGCCTTGGCGATGCGCGCCAGGACGTCCGCAACCTGAGCCGAGATCTTCTCCGGATAGAACTCCAGCGCATCTTCCGCCGGATCATAATGGTGGAGCTGTCCAGGCTCGATCTGAGCCCCTTGTACGTCGACTGGTATATCGAGCCAGCACGGCCCTGGACGCCCGATCTGCGCGAGGTGCCAGGCGCGCTCCAAGTGATAGGCGATCGATTCCGGTTCCGCTACAAAAACGGAATATTTCGTAATGCCTTTCACCATGCGGACGATGTCGACCTCCTGATCTCCCAACTGCCGCAGATCACTAAGACCGTACGTCGCCATGCAAGTTTCTCGCTTGACTTGCCCCGATAGGATGAGCATGGGAATGGAATCCGTCCATGCCCCGAATACGCCATTCAGTGAGTTGATGCCTCCTGGGCCGGTAGTTACATTCAAAATGCCCGGCTTCCCAGTGATTCGGGCATAGCCTTCGGCAGCCATCGCAGCGGCTTGCTCGTGATGCGTGCAGAGATAACGAAGCCCACTGGTCCCGATGGAATCATTGAGGTGCATAGCGCCGCCGCCGGTGATAAGAAAGGCATGGCGTGCGCCCCATTCCTTCAGCTGGCAAAAAATGTAATCGGAGAGCTTCATGAGTGCTGCTTGTGAATGCGGGTCACGAACGTACCGAAACCGATCGGGCAGCCGCAGCGAAGTCGAAAACCGTCGCCGCCACAAAGTCCAACATTTCCTTCGTCAGTCCGGGATAGACGCCGATCCAGAACACATGATTCATTACGTAATCGGTATTCGGCAGATCGCCAATCACGCGATACTCACGCCCTTCATAAGCAGGCTGACGAAGCAGGTTTCCTCCAAATAAAAGTCGGGTGCCGATTTTCTTCGCTTCGAGCGCGCGCGTCAACTCGATGCGGCTGATGGGCGCGCCCTGCCGGATACCGACGGGAAAACCGAACCAACTCGGATCCGAGCCTTTAGTCGCTTCCGGAAGTACCAGCAGGTCCTGCAACGGTTCGAGTTTGCTTCGAAGATAAGCAAAATTAGCTTTGCGGCGCGCGATAAACTCAGGCAGTTTGTTTAGCTGGGAAGCTCCGAGAGCAGCCTGCATATCGGTTGCTTTCAGGTTGTACCCGATGTGCGAATAGGTGTACTTGTGGTCGTAGCCGCACGGCAGGGATCCCAGTTGCCACTCAAAACGCTTGCCACAGGTATTGTCTTTGCCGGGATCGCACCAACAATCGCGACCCCAGTCGCGGAACGACTCAATCAGCAACTGTAATGCGGGTTTATCGGTAAGGACTGCCCCGCCTTCCCCCGTTGTGATGTGGTGCGCCGGATAGAAGCTCAAAGTAGCGATATCACCGAAAGTGCCAACGTTCTGTCCTTTATAAGTGGACCCGAGAGCATCGCAACAATCTTCGATGAGCCATAAGTTGTGCTTGCGCGTAAAGGCGGTTACCGCGTCGAGATCAAAGACGTTCCCTAGAGTGTGGGCGAGGAATACAGCCCTGGTCCGGTCGCTACGAGCAGCCTCAAGTTGACGAGCGTCGATCTCGTAGCCCGGAACAGTTACATCCACAAAGACTGGCACGAGACGATTCTGAAAAATCGGGTTTACCGTGGTGGGAAAACCTGCGGCAACGGTAATCACCTCATCGCCCGGGCTCAACCGGCGATCGCCGAGTTTCGGAGAGGTCAATGAGCTGAGTGCGATGAGATTGGCCGAAGAGCCCGAATTGACGAGTGAAGCGGCGCGGACACCAACAAACCGTGCAAGATTGCGCTCGAAAGCTTCCGCGAATCGGCCAGTGGTAAACCAACCGTCGAGAGCTGAATCCACAACCGCGCTTACGTCGGAACCGTCGATCACTTTACCGGATACCGGAACAGGTGAAACTCCAGGAATAAAATCTCCGGGATCAGAGAGCTCCGAATAATATTGTGCAGTCAGGTCAAGAATCTGCCTGCGTCGTTGCGCCGCGTTATCCACCATAATTCAGCTGAGGGTGTTCAAATCATACCATCCAGGATGCCTTCGGGGCGCTTGATTCCTGCACCGGTAAGCTTATGATGAGAACGAATTTCCCACGCATTTCGAGGGATGAGGGCCAGTGAGCCGAGGTAAATGCTCGCGGTCCAAGGCACGAAGTGCGCCGCATACCAAAGTCGATCGGTAACGACAATGATCAGGAGATCAAATGAAAGCAGTGATTCTTGCCGGCGGACTTGGAACGCGTCTCAGCGAGGAGACGTCCACCCGGCCTAAACCCATGGTTGAGATCGGCGGCCGGCCGATTCTTTGGCACATTCTCAAGCTGTATTCGCATCACGGGATCAATGATTTCATCATCTGCTGCGGATACAAGGGATACATGATCAAGGAATATTTTGCGAATTATTTCCTCCATATGTCCGATGTAACCTTTGACATGCAGAAGCGTTCGATGGAAGTCCACCAGAGCGTTGCAGAGCCATGGAAGGTAACGCTAGTGGATACGGGAGACCAGACAGGCACCGCAGGACGACTGAAAAGAGTGGCTCGCTTTGTCGAAGGTGACGACGCTTTCTGCATGACATACGGAGATGGAGTGAGCGATGTTAATATCTCGGCGAGCATTGCTTTCCACCGGCAGCATGGCGGCAAGGTGACAATCACAGCGGTGCAACCGCCGGCCAGATTTGGCGCTTTGGGCATGGACGGAACAATCATCACTACGTTTCAGGAGAAGCCACAGGGTGACGGCGGATGGATCAATGGCGGCTTCTTCGTGTTGTCGCCGAAAGCACTGGAGGAAATCCACAACGATGCCTGGTTGTTTGAGCGCGAACCGATGGAGAGCCTCACCGCACAACATCAGGTGCATGCGTTTCGGCATGGCGGGTTCTGGCTGGCAATGGATACGCTTCGCGATAAGCAACGCCTGGAAGAGTTGTGGGCCGAAGGGAGGGCACCCTGGAAGACTTGGTGAAAACCTGGCAGGGGCGTCGAGTTTTCTTGACTGGTCACACTGGGTTCAAGGGAAGCTGGCTTGCACTTTGGCTGAACCGGTTGGGCGCGAAGGTTCGAGGATACGCCCTCGATCCGTCGACTGAACCCAACATGTTCAAGCTGGCATCTGTGGATAGGATCCTGGATGACGTGCGTGGCGATGTCCGCGATTATGCCAGGCTTGAGGCCTCCATGACACAGTTTGCGCCCGAGGTGGTCTTTCATCTCGCAGCGCAGCCGATTGTTCGCCGCTCCTATGCCGACCCTGTCGGTACATACGGCACCAACGTCATGGGCACGGTGCACCTTCTGGAAGCAATCCGCAAGACCTCCAGTGTGCGTGCAGTCGTCTGTGTCACAACTGACAAGTGTTACCAGAATCAGGAATGGATCTGGCCGTATCGCGAGACCGATGCGCTCGGCGGATATGATCCCTACGCATCCAGCAAAGCCTGCGCCGAAGTTGTCAGCGCGGCATACCGCAGCTCGTTCTTTCCCATCGAGCGCCTGCATGAACACCATGTTGGGCTGGCAACGGCTCGCGCCGGGAATGTTATTGGCGGAGGCGACTGGTCCGAGGACAGGCTCATTCCGGATCTCGTGCGCGGTTTCGTTGCGGGTCAACCGGTTCTAATTCGGCGCCCCAACGCCATTCGGCCCTGGCAACACGTGCTCGAATCGGTGCACGGCTACCTGTTGCTGGCGCGGCAACTCATTGCCCAGCCGGCGCGCTTCGCGTCCTCCTACAATTTTGGACCGAGCGACGACGACATTTGGCCGGTCGAGCGCATCGCGACTAAACTCGTGCAGATGTGGGGCAATGGGGCGTGCTGGACTCGCGATCCCGGGCCTAGTGTGCACGAGGACCATGTTCTACGGCTGGACGCCAGTAAAGCTCGCATCGAACTCGGATGGAAACCACGTCTGAAAATCGGAACAGCATTGGAGTGGGTCATTGCCTGGTATCGCGCTTGTAACCAAGGCAACAATATGGCGGAGTTTACGGCAAAACAAATCGCAGAGTACGAAAAACTGTGAACTTGCTCTTGACTAACGCGGGATGCAATAGCAAACGCAGTCGAATCCGTCCGCACAATAGGTGCGCAGAGTAAGGCGGGACTCGGGCAGTAGCTCATTCAACTGGAGAGGGATGCTCCACAAGTGATGGGGGGCGTGGTACACGCAAACTGCCATCTTCGGTCGATGGCGCGCAATGGTTTTGCGACCTCCCTCAAGCGCATCAGATTCGCTTCCCTCAATATCGAACTTTATATACGTCGGCGCAACTCGGGCGAGCGCCTCGTCGAGCGCAATAGTCTGCACCTCGTATGTCCCCGTGGACGAAATGTGGGCCCCGGTTCCTCCTACGGCAAAATGCACGATTTTTCGCCGCGCATCGGTTGCGTAAGGCTGCAAGGCAATCCGGGGATCGCCACTTGCGGCAGACTTTAACGCTGCGAAGTTTCCCGGATCTGGCTCAAACGCGACGATCTGGTCAAACTGATCGCCCGTTGCGCGGCGAAAGTCGGCAATCGTATCGCCATTGTAAGCGCCGCAGTCAATGAATACTTCGTTGCGGCTGAGTTGGAAGAAACTATTGGGGAAATATTGAACCTCGGGATCGATCCACTGACCCGAGAAATCACCCCGCCTGAGCCGCATCTGGCGGTCGAATTCCTCCTGTCCCTTGGCATCCAGTAGGGCGCGCCCGCGAGCGATTTCTTCGGAGCGCTCGGCATAATAATCTGGCCGCTCCCAAAACAAATTCGGTAACAGAAGATTTCCATATTCGGCAAATAATTCGTAGAACGGAATGACATTCGAAGCTCCCAGCTCCCTGAGCTGGTGAGTGCGATCCATCATCGTTTCACTGCGGCTCGGGTGCCAGATCGCAACCACAAACGTCGCATCGGGATATCGCTTCACTGCGGCCTCCGGCGACGTTATGGAGATGCCTTCGATGATGCTGTTCCAAAGGGACGAATTGTTATCGCAGATCAATACCGGATGGATGGCGCGAACCGTGCGACGACCAAGATTGCCAGCGCCGAAAACGACAAACGGTGTAGAAAAAGTCATCAAATCTCAAAAGCCTCTTCGCGTGCACGCGATCGCTTAACTTGATTTGGCATCTTGCTTCACTCTAAGCAGTGGCCTCTGCAGATCATCCTAATTTAAAGCGCGAGCACGTCGATCCAGTCGTCGCGAAACAATATAAAGTGGCCTCCGGCGTACCTCATCATAAGTCCGGCTCAGATACTCTCCAATGACACCGAGCACTCCCAACTGCATTCCGCCCATAAATAATATGATCGAGACGGTCGATGCCCAACCCCAAGGCGTGGGACGGCTCGTAAGCTTCTGGAGAACGGCCCACATGACCAATCCCGCTCCAGCCAGCGCGGAACACGCTCCCAATCCTGAGGCCACACGCAAAGGCATAGCCGAGAAGCCGATGTATCCAGAGAGAGCCAATCCCATTAACTTCTGGAGGGTGTATTTCGGCGTTCCTGCCAAGCGGGCTTGGCGATCGTACTCTACTCCCACCTGGGCAAAGCCGACCCAACTGCGGAGGCCTCGGAGAAAACGATTGCGCTCCGGCAACGCCGTCAGCACATCAATGACGCGTCGATCCATGAGGCAAAAGTCACCCGCATCCAATGGCACATCGATGTCCGCTACGATTTGCAGGCTGCGGTAGAAGACTCTATAAGACGTGCGCTTAAAAAGATTTTCTTTCCGCCTCCGGCGCACTGCATATACGATCTCATAGCCCGCCCTCCACTGCGCTACAAAATCCGCGATCAACTCAGGTGGATCCTGCAGGTCAGCATCCATGAATACGAGTGCGTCACCTCGACACTCATCCATTCCCGCCTGCAGCGCGGCCTGATGGCCGAAGTTTCGCGAGAACCGAATGACGCGAATGTGCGGATCGGACTCATGCAAAGAGGCTAGAATCTGAGGGGTGGCGTCCTGGCTACCGTCATCCACAAAGATGACTTCATAGTCTTCAAATTCCAACGAACCAACAGCCGCTCTCAGGCGGGCCGCTAGTTGCGGCAAGTTTTCCTGTTCATTGAAAACCGGGATAGCAATGGATAAGCAGGGCATCTTGACTATCCTCCTTTCGCCGCCCGGAACATAGCCGGTCTATGTGCTTGTTCCCTCGCTTCCCTCAGCAGCAAAACGGTAAGCGACAGAACCACGCTGTACAGAATTACGGGATTCAGAATGATCTGAACAGATGCGTGTTGAAACGTGTAGTTTTTAGGGGAGAGCATCAAGACTGAGACGATTGCGACCACAGCCAATAATCGCGAGCGGTCCCGCGAGTTGTCCCGCTCGAAGTACGCGAGCACGAGCGGCGCTATGAAGACCAATAGGTGGTAGTCCGCGAATACAGGCGACAGAATGCAGTAAAAGGAGACGAGGAAGAACGGGACCAGCGGGAGCGGCCACCGGGTTGAATCATGAACCAATCGGCCGTTGTTCTTTTTACCTCGGGACTCCTCCGCATTGTTATATTGAACGCCGTTTTTGTCTCGAATCGACGCTCGCCAAAGAGCCGCGCACGCAAGGAAGAGTAGACACATGGCCAGGATGTAAAAGATCCTCAGTTCGTTCGGAAACGATATTTTGAGATGGAGTCCTCGGTTCACAGCTCGAACCAATCCGAACAGCGAAGAGCCGTTTCGGACTCCTGCACCGCTGCTGATATAAATGTTCTCGTAAATGGCTACACCTTTACGGAAGTTAGTAAGGGTGTAATCGGGGTACAGCTGATGCGCAGCCAGGTATGACGTTCCGAGGATCGCTGCCGCAATTGTGATGAATTGCAGCGACGGCTTGACAGCCCTCCGGATTCCGAATGCGAGTGGCAATGCTAGTAAAAAAATGATTGCATTCGGATGGATGTTCACCGCAATCGCCAGCGCCAACAGAGACGCCACAGTCGCCTGCTTCCGGACGAAGATGGCTATTACGAAGGCTGTGATCGGAAGAGTGCTCAAGCCAGCATTCACGTAATTCGCTCGTCCGAAGGTTATCAACGCCGGATATGATGCCAGGCAAAAGAACCAGAACGCTGAATTCAGCCCTAGCGACCTTTTGGCACGCGGTATTCCGATCCAAATAACACTCCAAACTTCAAGTAGGTAGATGCAGAAAAACAGGAGAAGTGTCAGCAAAGGGCTACCTGTCTGGACGATGAAAATACCGGTCAAGAGAAAAATCAGTGTTGAAAGCGGCGGATGATGAAAATGTGTGAGTTCACCCGTGGCGAGATTCTCTATACCGCCATAGACCGGATGTTCATAGTAGTCCTGATAAATAGGCTTCCAAGTCTGAAAACTCCTCGTCTTGTCCACGCCACGAGTTACACTGCGAAAGGAGAGCGATAACTTAAGTACGTCCGCAAATCTATCATCCGGGCCCACGAGAAAAGTCATCGGGCCCCACCCAAATTCGTATCCCATCGTGCAATAAAGCATGTTCAGGAAGGTAAAACATATCAACCCGAGCACCGCGACCTGTAGATACCGATCACGTGGGATTTCCGGGATCAGCCGCATGATGTTCCTCATCTGCCCATTATCCCGACCTTTTGCTGAATCGCGCGAAACACTTTTTGGGCAAGGACTGCACGCCCGTGGTCCACATTGGTATAAACGTCATCGGTTATCATTTCGATTTTCCTGGCAGTGTAAACTACACAGGATCTTTGGTCAGTTGTGCTGTCCTTTGCGAGCATTGAATGCCTGACGGTCCCGTTGAAATGGTTGCCCTTCGATCGAATGCATCTGGCACTGCCTCTGTTCGTCACTGGATTCGAAGGGTCCTTGGTCTTGATCAGGCGGTAGGATTCACTGTTCTTGCGAGATTCTGGGCCAGTGCGGCCGGGCTTGTCACTGTTTCCTTGATCGCGCGCTTTCTGTCTCCCGCCGAGCAAGGATACTACTACACCTTTGGCAGCCTGGTTGCTCTGCAAATCGTTTTCGAGCTGGGCTTCTCCTTTGTCATTTTGCAACTGGCGAGCCACGAGCGAGCCGAACTCAGCATCTCTGGTGATTATGAAATCAGCGGGGCCCCGGTTGCCCACGCGAGACTTGCGTCCGTTATTCAGAAATCTGTTCGCTGGTATTCAGTGGCGGCAATTCTTATGGCCGCAATATTGCTTCCCGTGGGATCTTACTTTTTTTCCAGGCACCAGCATGTGGGAGAAACCGTTGCTTGGCAACTTCCCTGGTACACAGCTGCGCTAATGGCTGCACTCAACTTCCAGATTGACCCGTTCCTGTCGTTCCTGGAAGGCTGCGGGTATGTTCCCGAAGTCGCGCGCCTTCGCTTCATGCAGTCGGCAGTAGGAAGCGTGCTGGCCTGGATTGTATTGATGTCGCATCACGGGCTCTTTGCGCCATCCATGATGCTCTTCGGCGTGGCATCCACCTCAGTAGTGTGGCTGAGCGGGAAACGCAGGTTGTTGCTCGGACTGTTGCGGCATGACCCGGGAACCCATCGAATACGCTGGAATCACGAAGTCTGGCCATTCCAATGGAGAATTGCCGTGAGCTGGCTCTCCGGATACTTCCTATTCTGGATTTTTAATCCGGTCCTATTTGCGTATCGGGGTCCGGTAGAGGCGGGCAAGATGGGAATGTCGCTCAGCTTGGCGAACGCGATTCAGGCCGTCGCCATTGCCTGGGTCAGCACGAAATCTGCTCCTTTCGGAACCCTCATTGCCCGCAAAGAATATGCGGGGCTCGATCAAGCTTTCTTTCAAGCGTTGAGGCAATCGTTTGCCGTCTCCCTCGCCGGAGCTCTGACGGCATGGCTCGGATGCATTACCTTGAATTCGCTGCAGTTTCGGTTCGCCCAGAGGCTGCTTGATCCCTTCTCTCTGGGCATCTTGCTGCTTTACATGATCGTAAACGTCGTCATCTTTGCCGAAGCCAGTTACCTCCGCGCGCACAAGCAAGAAGTACTCTTCGTCAATTCGGTTGTCGGCGCCGTGGCAGTCACAGCATGCACTTTCATCTTTGGACGGTATTACGGTGCCACTGGGATAGTGGTGAGTTGCTGCCTGCTGAATTTTGGCGGGCTTGTGTGGGCGACCTACAAATTTCGCAAATACCGAAGACTCTGGCATGGTCCCCGGGAACAATACCCTCCATCGTGAGGGGCACGACGGCGCTCGCAGCCACGCCACACGAACCCTTTTCTGTTGGTAGAATGACAAGCTTGGACGGGACGTTGTTTGTAAGGCGCTGCACGGTGTCCTAAATTCATGATGAGAGAATTGCGTCTGGTTGGGGTGTTTTTCGTTGTTGCCGCCGCGGGGTGTTTTTCGCAAATCCCTAACGACTCGTCGCCACAGAACTCGAGCTCGCCCAGCATCACGGATTGTACGGATCCGTCCCAAGCTGCCACTCCCGAATGCATGGGACAGACCCAAACATCCGGCGAGACTCAGGGGCGGGGCAATACGCCATCCACCGTGACGATACCGCAGTTGCGAAATCCTGTTGACACAAACCAGCCCCCAACGCCGGCCCCGACAAACTCCTCGCAAGTGCCACGGCAAAAGCAGACGGCGTGGCCGGAGACGGAATTTGAACAGATGGTTGCGGATTCTGTAGGCCGGCCTCTGCCCTTATTCGGCCAGTCCCTGTTTGACCAACCTCCAAGCACCTTTGCTCCGACGGACCAGGTGGAAGTCCCCAGCGATTATGTGATTGGTCCGGGCGACGGGCTTCAGATCCGGGTCTGGGGACAGCTTGCGGGCGATCTAAGAGTAACCGTGGACCGCGCTGGCCAGATCTATATTCCCCAGGTAGGAGAAATATCCGTCGCCGGTGTCCACTATGGAGAACTCGAAGACCACCTTAAAAGCGAGATTTCGAAGGTGTTCAAGAATTTCAATCTGACGGCCAACGTGGGTCGGATTCGTTCTATACAAGTGCTGGTCGTGGGCAATGCCCGCTACCCAGGGACGTATACGATCAGTTCGCTGAGCACTCTGGTCAACGCCATCTTTGCATCCGGCGGACCCAGCCCCCAGGGGTCACTGCGGCACATCCAGGTTCGGCGCGACGGTGCGACCATCACAGACTTCGATTTTTACGATCTGTTGGTCAAGGGCGACAAGTCAAAAGATGTGCGTCTGCAGCCCGGCGACGTTCTCTACTTTCCTCACATTGGTCCTTTGATTGCCATTTCTGGCTCTGTAAATACTCCGGCGATTTACGAAATGAAAGACAACTCCACCCTGCGCGACTTGATTGAAGTTGCCGGCGACTTGAGCCCCGTAGCCGATACCAGCAAGATTACGATCGATCGCTTTGTCGAACACCAGGCGCGCCAGACTCTAGAGTTTCCATATGACGAACAATCCCGCGCTTTGCCGCTTAGGGATGGCGACATCGTTCGCGTGTTTTCCATCATTCCGCGCTTCGAAGACACGGTGACTCTCCGTGGTAACGTGGCGAATCCGGGCCGCTATCCTTGGAAAGCGGGGATGCGCGTTCGTGATCTGATTCCTAACGCACAAGCGCTGCTCACTCGCGGCTACTGGCGGAATCGAGCGGCCATCGTCAATGGACGCGCAACTGAGTATCCCGTGAATGCGAATCGTAGTCGCTCAGTTTTCAATCAACAACAGGGCGAGGGCACTTCCGGGGGCGCGAACGCCGGCACTACGACTCCCAATCCCTCGGGGGCATCGTCTGAGAGGCCGGGAACCGCAAATGCCGCAGATGCAGTGAATGTGCAGAATCAGCAAAGGTCGTCGGCGAATGCATCGTCGGAACCGAATGATCGTTCTCTGGCTGCCAGACAGGGTTCCCTCGCGTCAGGAGGCAATTCCAATCCAAACACAGTTCGGGATGTTGCCGAGGAGGTCCGGCGGTATGCCCCCGAAATTAACTGGGACTACGCCATTATTCAGCGGGTTAATCCCCAGGATTTGACTTCAAAGCTTATTTGGATGAATCCCAGGAAGGCGATCCTCGAGGGGGACGCGGAGAGTAACCTTGAGTTGCAGCCTGGGGATATTATCACAATTTTTTCGCAGAGAGACATTAGCGTGCCGCAGGCGGACCGCTCGCAATACGTCATTATTGAGGGCGAGGTGATGCGTCCCGGTGTCTATAAACTTGAGACCAACGAAACGCTGCGCTCCGTTTTGCAACGTGCGGGTGGCTTGACTCCCGACGCCTACGTCTACGGATCGCTATTGACACGCGAATCAGCGAGAATTGACCAGCAAAAAAGCCTTGATGAACTGGCCAACACTATGGAGGTGCAGATTCGACAACAGGCGGTGTCGGCAGCAGCGTCCGCTAACCCAGGCGATTTGCCTCAAGTCTTGGCGGCACAAGAGGCGATCATCAGCCAACTCCGCAACACTCGCGCCAGCGGGCGCGTCGCACTCGACGTAAGACCGAAAGATAGAGATGTTAGCGATTTCCCAAACATGGTCATGGAAGACAGCGATCGGCTGTCCATCCCTCATACTCCGTCCACGGTCTCTGTCGTGGGAGATGTCTACAATCCTGGCTCCTTTATTTTCACTACTCCCAACACGGCCGGATCGTATCTTGAGATAGCAGGCAAGGGGAAACCGCAGTCCGACATGCACCACGCTTTCGTGTTGCGAGCAAATGGAGTGGTAGTCGCCGCCAGCAATGTGAATGGACTTTTCGTCGGCACAAAGTTTAACCGCATCCGCTTGTACCCGGGTGATCAAATCGTTGTGCCTTACAAGCTTCCGACCGCCGCCTGGGTCCGCGGACTGCAACAGTGGTCGCAGATCGCCTCACAGTTGGCTATAACCGCCGCGGCCCTCGCGGTAGTCCACTAGGACTTGAAGACGGCGGATGAAAGCTACCCCGACTGGCCCGTTGCTCTGCGCCCCTAGCGGCCGCTAAGTTTGCATGATTTATGCCGATCAGCGATGGATTGGGCACCACGGCATCGGTCGTTTTGCTCGGCAGGTGCTGGCCGGACTGGACTATCATCCAATCTCGCTGGCGACAAATCCTGCAGCGCCGCTAGACAGTTTGTTCTTGGCGAGAAGACTCAGGTCATTGGGGCGAAACGATGTATTTTTCTCGCCAGGCTACAACACGCCGCTTTTTTGTCGTTCTCCATTCGTCTTCACGATCCATGATCTGAGTCACATTTATTGCTCCGAGATTAGCAGCCCACTCTTGCGCGTGTACTACGCAACGGTTATGAAGCGAGCTTGTCGTCGCGCCGCCCGAATCCTCACTGTCTCCGATTTTACCCGGAAACAAATCATCGACTGGTCTGGGGCTTCGCCGGAAAAAGTGGTTCGCGTTGGGTGCGCCGTTGACACTGCGTATCAGCCGAACGGCGATTCCTACGGACTGCCCTTTGCCTATTTTCTAAGCGTAAGCAATCGCAAGCCGCACAAAAACGAATTCCGCATCGTCGACGCCTTTGCAAAGGCCGGATTGGACGCTCAGATTCACCTCGTCTTCACCGGCGAACCTGTCGCTGACCTTCTTCGCGTTATCGAAGCACACCAACTGCACGCACGCGTCGATTTTTTAGGTATTGTCCCGGAAGCGAAATTGCCATCTCTTTACCGAGGCGCCAAGGCTTTGATTTTTCCCTCTCTCTACGAAGGGTTTGGCCTGCCGATACTGGAAGCAATGGCCTGCGGCACTCCTGTTGTAACCGCAAATACCACGGCCATGCCGGAAGTGGCCGGGGATGCCGCCCTGCTTGTTGATCCAACATCGGTGGAACAGATTGCCAGCGCAATGAAACAACTTGTCAGCAACACCTCATTACAGCGCCGACTTCGAGAAATCGGCCCAACTCGAGCCGCCCAGTTCTCCTGGGGAGACACGATTTCCCGAGTGCAAAGAGTGTTTGGAGAGATTGAGCTTCAGAACGGTTCGAAAGGAGAGCGCGATGCCCCACGCCCGTGAGTATCTGGAAAAGCGTTATAATTCTCCTCGAGGTCAGCACTTTTTGGAAAGCACGAACGGCAGCGAAAGACCGAAACTGTTATTTGGCAGCTCGGGTGGATCGCATCCGCTAGCCAGATTTACAGACCAGCGAGAGACTTACGGCCCTCTCGTTGTAGAGCAGCTCGTTCGCAATCTCGTCCAACCAGAAGTCGTGGTCGATTTGGGTGCTGGATCGGGACGAGATCTCGAAATTGTCAGACGACTGCATCCGCGGGCAAAACTTGTTGCTGTGGAAATTGATACGGCGTACGCGCGTGCCCTGGAGGGAAAGGCGGATGAGATTTGCGTGGCCAACATTGAGCGCGATAGCTTACCGCTCGCAGATGGCGAAGCGGATCTGATTATCGCCAACCAGGTTCTCGAGCACACCAAAGAAATTTTTTGGGTCTTTCATGAGGTGTCGCGCTCCCTTAAGCTAGGAGGTCATTTTCTGTTTGGCGTTCCTAACATCTGCTCGCTACACAATCGTTTCCTCCTACTTTTTGGCCGGCAGCCCACCCAGCACAAGGTCTGTTCAGCCCATGTCAGGCCGTTTTCGAAAGGTGACACGCTCGCGTTCCTGAATGCTTGCTTTCCAGGCGGGTATAAACTCGAAGAGTTCCGCGGCGCCCAGTTCTATCCATTTCCTGCGCGCTTGTCCCGTATACTCGCCGATGCTTTGCCAACATTCGCGTTCACAATCTTTTTCCTCATCCGGAAAGTCGCAGAGTATCATGGCGAATTTGCCGCCTACCCAGCCAGGGCTCAACTGGAGACCAACTTCTGGACCGGTCCTGTCCCGACAAGTTCTCAGTACTGGCCGTTACCCCAACCTGGGAATCACGCCTTGAATTCCTCGGTTATCTCTCCCGAGCAAAGACTCTAGAGCACCAATGGTAAGCGCTGAGAACAGGAGCATACACGCAAAAACCGGACCGGCGAAATTCTCAGGCCTATTTTGATTCGACGTCGGCGAGAGATCCCACAGGAATTGTGTGTTTTGGCTGGGCTAATGCTCTGCGCCTTTCAAGCAGGATTTCCGTCTCATAGCCGTGGGCGCAGGTTCTCGCGAAGGATGAATGGGTAAGATTAGGACCACAATTTCTAGTCTGTTTAGGGCGAATCCTCTAGGAATTGCTCTGCTGCTAATTGCTGGCCGAACTTGGAGAATAGTGACCAGTTCAGTCATGGCCTTCCAGTTCAAGGCTCCTGGCTTACAGCTTGGGCCGGGTTGCCGGATCATTGGCGGGGAGCACATCTCCTTTGGTAGGAACGTTCATGCAGGACGCGATCTCTGGCTTGAGGCCGTCACTTCGTATCGCGAACAGCAGTTCAATCCGGAAATCGCAATCGGCGACAACGTGTATTTTTCCGATGGGGTTCACATTTCATCGATCGCAAACATCGCAATTGGCAGCCATTGTCTTTTTGGCAGCAAGATATATGTCTCGGACCACAATCACGGAATATACAGGGGAGAATGCCAGAGCCTCCCAGAGGAACCGCCAGCAGATCGTTTGCTAGGCGGCGGAGGACCTGTGGTGATCGGTGAGAATGTGTGGGTCGGGGACAATTCGGTTATCATTGGTCCTGTCACTATCGGTCGAGGCGCGATCATCGGCGCGAATTCCGTGGTGCGTGGAATGGTTCCTTCAAATACCATCGTTGCTGGAACGCCGGCAAAACCTATCAAGATTTTTAATTCCAAGACAGGTTTGTGGGATAAAGCGTGAGCCATACTCGCAACCTCTTTTCCGTCTGTATTCCCGCGTACAATCGCGCGAATCACCTTGTCGCACTTTTAGACTCGATTTTCGCACAGGACTTTCGTGATTTTGAGGTTGTCATTTGTGAAGACTTATCGCGAGAGCGCAAGGAGATAGCAGCGATTGTCAATGACTATCAATCGCGCTACCCCGAAATGTTGCGTTACTTTGAAAACGAAGAGAACCTGGGTTATGACGCTAACGTCCGAAACCTTGTGCAAAGAGCATCGGGCAAATTCTGCTTTTTCATGGGCAATGACGACATCATGTGCCAGGGCGCACTTCAGAACGTCGCCAGCATAATCCATCGCTACCCCAAGGTTGGGGTCGTGCTGAAGAGCTATGGCTGGTTTGATGAGACGCCGGAGCAAGTGAATCAGGAAATTCGGTGGTTTAAGGAAGAGAAGGAGTTTCCGGAAGGCATCCCCGCCATTCGTTTCGCATTCCGCCGTTCCGGAGTTATTTCTGGTTACGTGGTCGACCGCGATTCTGCGAATCAAGCCGCCACCGACAAATTTGATGGCACGTTGTACTATCAGATGCACCTTACGGCGACGGTCCTAATCAATAAGACCGCGGTCTGCACCCCTAAGGTGCTTGTACTCTGCCGAGGAAATCCGCCGGAGTTTGGGAACAGTGCAAAGGAAAAGGGGAAGTACATTCCGGGCAGATATACTCCGCAAGCCAGACTGAACATGATCAGGGGCGCCTTATCGATTGTCCTTAATTTGAAGCAGAGTAAGGGGATTGATGTAGTGGAGGACGTTATGCACGATTACGCCAATTATTTTTTCCCGTACATCAGGGATCAGTTAACTCTTCCCATCCGAGACTACTACGAGTTGTACCGCGCATATGGGCGCATGGGCTTTGCCCGATACCCGCTCTATCATCTGTATTTTGTTTTGGGTTATCTTTTGGGGGAGAAGCGATTTGATGCTTTAACAGCCTGTATCCGCGGGCCACTTGGACGCAGCCCCCGGTTTGGCAAGGTACATTAAGTCAGCAATCTTCCTTGGCTGTAGTCGAACGATCCGGAGGGTTGCGCGGGAGTCGCCAACAAAGCGTGGGAAATCCAACGGCCTTATCCAGTCGGTTGAAAATCCGTATGACGAGCACCCAAATGGCAGCCAAGAAAGGGGGAAGCACAATGACGGGATACGCAAATACCCAGTACCTGATGTTGTCTTTAAACAGCGGTGTCAGCGCTGCCTGAGGTTCGACTTCATCAACAAAGGCAATTCCAATCTTCTTATATTCAAGCAACATTAGAGGCCAGAACCTTTGGATAGTTCCGTTCGTAACGACTCGACCTAAATCTGCGGATATCAACCAGGTTCTGGTGATGGTCGCTAACGTAGTTCCAAAAACCTGAAACAATCTATAACCGCCTGTATTGTTCGCTCGCACTGCAACCAGTTTCTCCCGGATGTAGAGTCCGCGAGCAAATCGATTCAATGCTGTATAGGTCCATCCCAGCTGCACGAGGCCCGTCCCAACCAGACTGGAAAATGCCTTTGGCCCAGCCCCCCGCACCGTGTCCTTGTTGATAATATTTCCTGTGATAAACGTGAAGAAAACGTGGATGCGCTTGGCGTAAGCCATCGAATCTGAGATTTCGACCGCGTCAAGTTGCGCCCTAACTGGGCGCGGCTTGTGAAATGTTCGAAAGGAGTAGGCGCTTACCCATATGAGATCGTATTCTGCGGTCGCGCAGTACGTCAGGATTTTGGCGAGTCCCCCAGGAACAATGAAATCATCGTCGCTGAAAATCCAAACATACTTGCCGCGAGCCTGCTCAAAGCATTGCAGGAAGTTCGCGTCGGGCCCGACGTTTTGAGCATTGCGGATATAACGAACCTGAAGTCCACGAGAGACAAAGTCTTGTACCACTGAAGGGGTTTCGTCCGGTGAACAGTTGTCAGAGATGATCAGTTCGACCCGCATCTCATCTTTCAGCTGATCGGCAAGAACGGACAGTAGCTCTTTGAGGCATCCGGCTCGGTTGTAAGTCGGAATCGCAAGAGTCAGTAGGGGCTTTGACATTTCAGGAGGCGTTAGTTCCTTAGACATCCGTGCCTTTGATTCCTCGGACTAGGCGGCATGCCCCTGTGTACTTCAGCAACGGTTGAAGCAAAAAAGGGCGCAAGCCAATTCAGACAACCCAGCTTGAGGCCTTATGCTTGGTCGCGGCCTCTGGCCTTGCCGCGCGTGAATCCGTTCCTAGTTGTGCGCGCCGCAATCAAGTGCCTCTTAGGGCGAAACGAATGGCTCAGTTCACGACCTCCGCTCAGCTCATACTATGATTCAGGCTACCAGAAGTTGCCATAATCGTTGCGGACTTTTTCATGTGACGTTCGGGCGTCGAATGCGACAACGAAACCGTTTACGCCGCACCCCGTGCAGGATGCTAACCCCAGTGCGACCAACGAGGAATGGGTAGCCGCTTTCGACTCCGCAGCAACAGCCACGCAGACCCTCGCGAGCAGGTCATCGGTTGGTCGTGGGAGAAAATCGAGGTGCGATAGTCCCCCGGGGTCCTGAGGGTCGCCGTCTACACTCTAAACCGAATTGCGCGTTTCGCTCTCGCAACCTGCACCAGCCAATGGCGATACGAACCAAGGCGGGGGACAGACTCTCGGCAAAAAGCAAAGTTGCGGCTATTTTGATAAAACACAGCTTATGAACTATTCGGTGCTTTGGAAGCCGCGGAGATTCTACGCTGCAATAAAGCGTAGAGTCGTCCACCGGAGAGCCATGATTCAGGCCATTGAGAACGGCAAGCGGAGATTCCGGAACGATCCGAATTTCCGCCCCGAGCTGGTTCCAGGTTACTTTGTTCCTCGTATCGCCGATGATCGGGACGATCTGGTTACTCTGAAGCGAATCATTGCTGCGTATAAGAAAGCGAAGGCCAAGCAGAAGAACGCTGGTGAGGCATTTAACGTCAGCAACGAGTGGCTTCCCATTTATGAGCGAAACCTCGGACCGGTAATGAAGGCTTTGCTTTCGGAAAACGTCACTGAGCTGCGGCGAATGTATCAAAACTTCTTTAGAGATCCGTGTAGCTCAGGTCTAGTGGGGCTTCCCATCAACATTCCCAATCTCTTTTCGGGAGGAGCAATTAAGCAGAAATTCAGGGAGTACATTCTCTGTGATGTACTGCATCGGTACGATCTGTGGAAGAAACGTACGGGAAACAAATATAGTGCAGCGGTTCTATCGGCACCGTTAGTCGGTAATCCTTACGGTTACACGATGGAAGGAGTTTTCATCAGGGGCGGAGCCGATTATCAGCATTATTATGCGCAGGCCATCGCTGAGTTGATGTGCTATAGCACAAAGCAGATAGTGTTGGAGCTTGGTGAAGGTTTTGGAGGGCTGGCTTATTATCTGGTCCGAGATAACCCACGGGTAACCTATGTGGGTTTTGATCTTCCCGAGGCAACGGCGCTCGCGTCTTATTACCTGATGCGGTGCTTGCCGAATGTTCAGGCCCGCCTGTATGGTGAGGCGGAACTATCTGCGGAAACCCTTGCAGCACCTGGGTTTGTGCTGATGCCAAGTTTCGAGATCATGAAGATGCCGTCGAAGTCGGCTGCGGTGTCCTTTAATTCCTACAGCCTTGCCGAGATGTCGCCTGCGACGACCCACGTCTATATCGATCAGATTGCGCGGATCACGAGCGGCTATTTTCTGCATGTCAACCACAATAGAAATGCGGCGCTGAACGCAGATAAGTTCGGCGTCGAGGAACGCGGCTTCAGGCTGGTCAGTAGGGAACTCGCCGGATGGACCTCGGGAATCAACCCGCAATCGGATGAATACGAGTACCTCTACAAGGCGTAAGGCTCGTTCCTATCACGCGTCGTCCCTCAGAATTAATGCTCAGCGAAAAACGAGCATGCTTCGCCTAGAGCCAGCCAGCGCCGGAATACGGGACGGACATAACATGCCGCTAGCATAGCTGCCCAGTAAGGTTGCAGCTAAGGGAACCGAAGGACAGATGCAGCGCCGCTATTGCGGTTTGTCGGGCAACGGTCTATTCTTCCTGTCCCGGAAATCCGGCGATTACGAGTTCCGGCCAAGTTTAGCAGCATATCCAAGCCGTGATGGGCGTTGAGGTCGAGCACAACCCTTGGCAAAACATAACAGTGCAGACACAGGCCTGATTAGCAGGCGCTCCTTTATTCAAAAGGCCAGTTTGTTGGCGGCTGGTTCGGCTTTTGGACTTTCTTTGACGGGATGCGACTCGGCGTTTGTTATACCGTGCCTGGGTCCAGCCCCGCTGCCGACCCCCCAGCCGGGGATGACGTACATTCGGGCATCGTCGATCGGATGCGCGCTCGATTGCGACCTGCGGAATGGACGCAACAAATACACGGGCGGAGCCGCCACAGACGATGGTCCGCGGATCAATGCAGCAATGGCCGGGGCATCGGCAGACAATCCAATTACGCTGATCATCGACGGAAGCGCGTTAGTCTCGGGCCTGTTCCTTCCGGCCGGGGGATATTGGAACATTGCGGGACTGGGCTGCGGCACAGGGTTTTTCGTGAAGACGGCCACCAACAATGACGGCATTCACAACGGAGATCCCCATGCAGCCGTGCCCTCCGATCCGGGACCGCCGGCCCCATCGCGAGGACGGAATGTCTCACTCAGCAACTTCACTTTGAACGGCAACCAAGGAAACGGTTCTGACGGAAATTCGACAAGCGGGTCGCGGCTAGGCACTAAAACAACCTACTATTTCGGAATCAACCTAATGAACTTGGACAATATCTCTATCGAAAAAGTGGTTGTGGTGAAGTCCTCCGCTTACCATATACGGCTTTCGAATGTTGGCCATGTACGGATATCTGGATGTGTGATGAAGAGCCACGGCTTGGGGACGGACGGATTGCATTTTGACGGCCCCGCGAATGACATTAGTATTTCCAACTGCGACTTCACGACGGACGACGACGCGATCGCATTGAACTGCCCAGAGGGCTACTCAGGCAACATCTCACGAGTGGAAGTCACCAACTGTACGTTTAACAGCTGGTCGCTGATGCGGCTTTACACGACTAATGGAGGACCGAACAAATTCAGCATCGATGCAGTGAATGTAAGCAATTGCGTCGGTACTCTGGCGGAAGCCGCTTTTCTGATCGGGGTAGTCGATGGCAGTAATCCAAACTCTGTCGCTTCTTTGACCGTCTCAGACTGCAGTCTAACGGCTCCGACTGTACTCGCAATCGCGGAAAACTTTGGGAACATCGCGCTCGAAAACGTTACCTTTATCCCATCCACATCAAACGTTGTTTGGGTCTCGCCCCAAACAAACCACGTCTGCGGTTTTTTGCGGCCGTCCCCACTGTATGGCGGGATAACGTACGTTGGATCCAGCCTTTCCTTCGAGAACTGTCAAATCTATCGAAATCCAGGTGTCCGGGTTGCCGCCGTGGTCCTTGAAAGCGATTCGACCATCGACAACCTAACCTTCACGGGATTTGGGTTGCAGGAGGCCGCTTCCAGTTCCTCGATCCCAAACCTGCTTAACATCGGCTCGGGATCAATCGGGCAACTCGTACTCAACTCTCTTGATAGCACCAACATCCATGCTGCCGTATCCGCGGGCGGATTCTCGAGCATCGGGTCCATTTCCGGGAAGGGCGTGCTTGCGACAGGCTGGGAGTTTCCCGATGCTGTGGTGGCAGACGGGGTACCGTACATCTCGGCGAGTTCGGGGTTGCCTTCGATAAAGGTCGGAGGAGTGGTTGAGCCTTACGGGCAACCCTGATTTGCGCCTTTGAATATGACATCACAGCCGTCGCTGCAAACCGCGCGAACACAATGCAAAGGGGGCCGCATTGATTCTTCAGCAAGTTCGTCTCAAAAGTCTTTGCGATCTCGAGGCGGTTGAACTGGAATCGGTAATGTACTTGACAGGCGGTACGCCTTATCCCGAAGCGCCGTGAGTAGATGCGTGGCACGCGGTACAGAGGGTCATTAAGTTCTCTTCAGAGTCATGACCGGATTGGCTGCGAAACTGTTGGTGGTGAACCTGCAGATTTGCCATGCTTCCACATAACTGACAACGCCAGCCGTCACGGCGCAGCACCCGGAGCCGAAGCTCTTGGTACGATTCTGGATTCAGTCGAGAGGGAGAATAGTCGGAGCGGATCGATCTCATGATGCCTTCTCTCTGAGGTTTTGAAGAAACGCCTGCTTCTGTTCGCCGGGCAGAAACTTGAAGAATCTCGTCATCGAGAACAGCAAGGTTTCCGGGTCCCCATTGCCGAGGTTGGCTCCAGCCAGAAAGTCCGCACAAATCATTTCCAAACAATATCCTCTTGATCGGTCGCTACCCAGCATCAGGGCTGCCGTTTCGATCGCTTTCTCAACCACCGGCATTTGGCTTTGGTAGAGCTTGAAATAAATAATCTCCCACGGTTCCGTTTCCCGCCCGGTTAGTTCTCTCTCAACCTCCTTCTTGAAGTCCTGCTTTGGCATGCGACGCGCTTTGTGCAACCAGGTTGCACAATCAAAGTGCTGCCTGTCCCGCCTGGCAAGTTTTGCCAGCTCGATCCCTTTCGCCCATCCCACTTCCTTCAGCTGCTTTCTCGCCTGCGGGGGCAGGTGTTCGTGGATGGACATCAGGTAGTAGGCCTTCCTCCTCGATTCCGGAAAACGCCTTTGAAGAAATTCGTCAAAACACTTCAAGGCTTCGAGTCGCCAGTACTGCCCAGCCCGCACCTCATATAGATAACGTCCCAGCTCGACGAACTTCGAGTCGCGCTCAATATCTTTCCGCTGCTCCCATGCCAAAATCTCGTCAATCTTGCCTAGCACGAACACAGCGCGTCGGCGATTGAACTTCGGCGGCATGGGTGGATTCTTAGTAATCAAGCTCGTCAAGCCAACCAAGATTGTCTGCTCCTGGACGCCGCACGAGAGCGGCGTCGGCCAAGACTTGCCTTCCAAGACAAAACCCAACATAAGGACAGCTGCTGCAGGGATTCTGCGGAAAACGGATACCGCTGTGCGGCAGAAAATCTGCCGACTCGATCCGTCGGATTGTGCTTTCCACCAAATTGCCGAACTCGAGGCGTTGTTCCTCGGTGATGGTCGTGCGTAAGTACTGAACCTCAGCCAAGCGCTTGCGAACGAATACGACTTGAGCCACTTCTGAAATTCCTGTCATCCAGGAGTAGCAGACGAGTTGGGGATCCAGAGCAAGCAGTCCCTCGGGCTCTTCCGAGTATCGGCTCGAAGAAGTCTTCCACTCAAGTAAGCAGCGTTTCCCATCCAGTTTGCCGATCGCATCGATGTACGCGACGAAGTCGTTGCTTCCGGCGATCGGTCGGGTGAACTTGATTTGCACATTCCGCCTGGGTTGGTGCACTTGGACCCGACCATCCTGGCAGAAGCGGGTCAACAGCATAATTCCCTTCCGCAGCATGCGATCCCAAGAATCTCCGTTCGAGTAATGCAACTCTTGGCTTTGGCAGGCAGACCACTCTGCAAACAGAACCGCTCCGGGATCTTCCCGACGAAAGAGTGCCCCCAGTGCCTGTTCGAAAGCGCGACCGAACAGCATCGCCGCTCGGGTATCTTTTTCTTTCCAGCCATCGAGGTAGCGATACCGATAGCGCCGCGGGCAACTGAGATATTGGCTGATTTGTGTGTAGCTATAGATCATTCAAGCCACCTGCGGTTCGTCCAGATTTGCCGGTGAAAGTTCTTCCCAACGACCGGCGGGTGCGAATCCGTCGAGTCGGAACAAAGAAGCACCGTTGATTACGATTGGGCTGACCTTGACGACCCCCTTTAGTCCAACAAGTTGTCGCTCGTCCACCTCGTCGCGACCGAGCAGTTCGCTGTCATAGCCGAAGTCCCGTAGAAACCAGTGGAGCTTCCATAGGGCTTTCCGAGTGCAATAGATGCGGCTCGAGATCCCTTGCCCTGCGAAACGCCTTGGCTCAAGAATCGACAAAGTGAGCGTGTAATAGGGCTTCTGTGCGTGCCGTTGAAACTTGGCTCGTTGCACTCGGACGAGAAAGACTCCGTCGGGAATCTGACCCACGGCGCCGCGATCTGCATCGCGCAGGCCCGCGATCTGGCGTTTCATGCGGCACCTTCTTTCTGGGCGGGATAGCTGTTGAGCTGGCAGAGCAGCGCATTGCGATCTTTTTCAGCCCAATCTGCAAGGTGCACGACGAAGTTCTCCACTTGCTCGCGAGTAGCATCGCGTAGAGACTTGACGCCGCAAAAGTCGGTCGCGTAGGACTTGACCAGCGTGGGATCGAGCTGATGCTGGCGAATCAGTTGGCAAAGGCGGTCCCGAACTTTTGGACTTCCGGAACCATTTCCGTTTGCGGGTTGTGGCGGAAGCTTCTTTGACTCGCGGGACGATTGCACTGGCTCGACGGAGGACCCGATTTCTTCAACGGAGCAGATGCCGATTCCGTAAGCCTTCCGGAGGGCCCGGTTGACGGCGCGGGTTTCCGCGATGCGCATTTCGGCACCTCGAATTAGAGGAGAGACGTTAGACGGATCAGCATCGCCGTAGCCTACGAAGCCTTTGCAGGTGGGCGACGTAAATATGGTGGCACGGAACACAAAACGCGATGTCCCTAAGTCGCAGAATGCCTTGAGGGGCTGCACTTGCATCCCATGACAGTGTTTGCGGTGGGCGACCCGCAGGAGCCCAGAGCTGCTCACATACCATTTACCGTCGATCAGCAGGAGGTCACCGGCTGCAACGGATAGGCAATGTCTCTTTAAAAGCTCAACAAGGCTGTCGCGCAAAGGTTTTTTCAAGCTCCCCCATATCTGTTCTGCTAATCGCAGATCATGCCCAAACCTTCGATTTTCTTGCATCTTCGCTCCCTTCTATGCATGGCGCTAAGCATATGCTTAGCGGTAAGCAATGTCAAGCAAGTTCTTGCTTTGTCTGAGTCGTCGGGGTAAGGTTCAAATCCATAATGACTAAGAAACAGAAGGACCCGCATGCGGTCTATCTAGGGCAGTTGGGCGGGAAGGCACGCAGGCGAAAGCTGACACGGGATCAACGTCGCCAAATTGCCAAGAGAGCGGCAGAAGCGAGATGGGCCAAACAGAGAGGAAAGCTATCGTAGGGGCGTTCGATAAAAGGAACCTAACCATGCTCAGCACTGTAATCGGTACTTATTATGTCGGCGAAGTTGGACAAGAATAGAAAGCGGCCAACACTTGCTCTTGGCCCTACTCCCCAGATCATCTCGCGCATTCCTCGCCCGTATCCGCGATCACCGGAACATCTGGGTGCTTTCATAACGAAGGAACTTTTTGATATTTGGGAAAGTCTTCTGTCGGACGCTGAACTTGACGAGCTACAGCGGTCACAACCATCGCAAGCGGCGGTAGAAAAACTCGATGCCCTAATTCTGAAGCAGGCTGAAACCTTGGGATGGCGATTGGCCCTAAGCCCGCTCGTGCACTTGCGCTTCAGCGAGTGGGATTCTTGCGACAACGGACCGGCGTTGTTCGAACTATATGGAAAGGCGCTCAAGAAGTGCGTTCGGTTCTTCCAGAAGCGACAGCCTCCACCAATCGACGATCCCGATCTATATCGCCTTAAGCTAGAGATGGTGCCAGAAATAAGGCGGTTTCAACGAAAACTGAAGATTGCCTTCTCCAGAAGGCGGGTTGCCCCATCTTTCGACGAATTGATTGACTACTTTGAGGCAACCGTCTCGGACGCGGACGATTCGTTCATTCATCTAAAGACAAGCATCGTCTCATGGGTACAATTCTTCCGGGCAAATGTGATAATGACCAAGCCACTCTTGCTTGGCAAACGTTCATCGCCTGGGACGCTCTTCGACTCTTGGCTCGCGTGGAGTAAGGGCCTTGAGCCAGAAACCGTTCGACAGAAAATCTCCGAGCTAGGCCGGTCCGTTCGCGATTCATGCAAGTCCTGAAGTTGTAGGTCCTACTTCAAATTGCAGCTATAGTTTCATTTTTAAAGCTCGATTATCCTGCCTCCAACGTTGGGTTGAGTGGAGCTTTCCGCACCACCATACGCCACGTCACCAATTGACGGGTCTAAAAACCTCCAAGATCTGGGTTCACGGCCCGGTTCAAACTGAAATGACTAGAGGATGAAGATATGTCAACGAGCAGCAAAAAAGTTACCGCCAATCGAACCAACGGGCAGAAGTCCCACGGCCCGACGAATACGACCTCGACCCGGTTTAATGCGACCAAGCACGGTTTGCTGGCGGCTGGAATAACCGAGCTAGACGACCTAGAGGGCTACCAAACTATTCTGAGGGACCTGATGAGAGAGAAAGATCCTGTCGGCGCCACGGAAACGTATCTCGTGAAGGCGTCTGCATTGGATATGGTAAGGTGGATGCGTGCTAGGCGTCTCGAAGCAGATTACATTACGAGCGAACTGAATCCGCCGCTCTATGCGCCCGATCCGATGGGGGACCTCAATCTTATATTTCAAGGTCAAGTGCTAGATCCGGGAATTCCAGCTGCGATCAGTTCTGACAGCGGTCAGCGACTAGTCAACATTTTCCAACGTTACGAGACGAATATCGCTAATCGGCTGTTCAAGAGCTTGCACGAACTGGAGCGATTGCAACGTATGCGGCAGGGCGAGCGATTACCGGCACCTACCGCTGTGGATGTGAGCATTCATACTGACACATCCATATTGGAGTCTGCTAGTGCGGGTCCTGCCGCGACCAATATAATAGTGGACTCACCCCATGAGGAGACCGACAGGGCGGATCCGGTTCCGGCGGCACGAACGCGATCAAAATCGCTGCCCGAAAATTGAAAAGCGAGAGCCAATTACCAAACGAACCCAAGAAACTCCTTATGTTTTCAGTCTGCCTGCGGGCGAGGGCAGTTTGGGGGCGGTACTAGGCTTTGCGGCCAACTGCCCCCGAGGTAACAATAGTTCTGCGGAATAATAGCCCTGAAAGACGTCTTAATGCGACAAAACCGCCAGCGACTGCGTGGAAGCAGGTTAGCTTCAATTTTACGAAACGAACCCAACAACTTGTTTATTTTCAACAGAACTCGGCTGCATACCTGACTGGAAGATTCGAGCAGCACGGGGCCTATCGTTCTGCGATTGCCTGGGCCGTGTCTGTAATGCTTCCCGAATTGCGGTTAGTAACATGGTCGCGCGATGCCGACTTTTGGGTTTGCGATCGGACCAAGTTACCCTCTTTTGCGAATCTGCCAAAGAAGCAGCGAAACAACCAGCCAAACTCCTGTAGCACCTGTCAAGACGAGCCAAGGGCTCTGGCTGGGCAGGAATCGTTTCACTAGAAAAGCGAAGGCCAATAGCCCGATGCTTCCCATAGCGGCGCCTGCCGCGTCTACTGCCGCTGCTCTTCTCCCGCGAATCGATCCGTAAATGCCGGCGCGCTCCTTCTTCTGCTTCTCATGCTTTTCGATCAGGGTTGCGCTTGCGGGGAAGATCGCCGGGAAAGCCAAGAAAAGCCCGCCTATAACCGGGCCAAAGTCCTTGGCGATCATGCCTGCCGCGGCCGTAATTAATCCCCCGGAAAGAAATCGCACTCCGAATTCGTACCAGCGGGTCTTTCTCAGGGCAGAGGGATCAATTTTGATTCGCATCGACTTTCTACTTTAGCCAGACGTACCAAAGCCCGAAAGCAACCGCTCCCCACAAGGGCAATAAAGAGATTGTGAGCGATAGAGCCGTAAATCGACCTCGCATCAGGGTCCAACTCACGCAACAGACGTAAACGAAAAACGCTATCGCACCCGCGATCATGGAATTGGCTTCAGTGGCCGCATAGTGTCGTCCATCGCTCGCGACTGTGAGTCCCAACGTGGCGAGCGCAATGGATGGAGCCGCGCCAAAGAGGCCGGCGAAACTCTTCGGTCTGAAGAGATCGCCTAAGACTGCGAATCCAGAAACCGTAATGCCCCCGATCAAAAACCGAATGAGGATGACTTTCATGCGAACAGCCGTCAAAGCAGGACTTGCGGGCAAAAATGAATTTGAGGCAACGACCTCCTATAAAAGGTTCCTTTTCACCATTTTCATCGCGTGCGCTGGTCCCCGCATCCGAAGAACTTTGAACTTCTTGCCTCTTTCCTTGTTGTACGTGATGAAAAACTGCTCGATCTCTTGGAGCATGTTGCTATTCAGATCATCGAGTGTGTTTACATCTGAGTAATCTCGGCTTTGATCGGGAACCGCAATCAAGCGGTCGTTGCGTTCTGTTTTCCCATTTTCCGTCTGCTCGGCCTCCATCACCCCGATCAAGCGACTCGGAACGACGCATCCCGTGAACGTGGGTTCATCCATGATGATCAGAATATCTTCCGGATCGCCGTCTTCTGCCTTCGTTCGGGGAACGAACCCGAACGCATGCGGAAACACCATGCCCTCAGGCAGCACGCCCGATAGTGAAAAGAACCCGAGATCTTCGTCGTACTTGAATTTGTTGCGGCTTCCGCCTGGAGTTTCGATTACCGCCATCACGACGCCAGATTGCTTGCGGGCGAACGGGTCCAGGCGCGTTGGATTTGATGTATTTTTTCTTTTCTTTGCCACGACTCGCCTTCTCTCAACTTGGAGAAAAGGAATCCGAAAACAGTTGTTCACAATTTATTAATAG
This sequence comes from uncultured Acidobacteriaceae bacterium, assembly GCA_937879855.1. Classification (GTDB taxonomy): domain Bacteria; phylum Acidobacteriota; class Terriglobia; order Terriglobales; family Acidobacteriaceae; genus Sulfotelmatobacter. The sequence continues at coordinate 173,881 of CALFMO010000069.1, forward strand.
TGCTCCGCGTGAACTCCCGCATGCGAGACTGGCGACACGACTTGGTCCGCGACAGGCGATGAAATACAGTAAAAACCGGATGAGCGTACAGCGCGGTTCGACGTTATAACGCTCAAGACGAGCGGAGACCCTTATGAGCAAAGACTTTCAAAAGTCCGAAGATGAACGTGCGCCGGAACTCAAACGCGACCTGGAAGCTCAGTTAGACGAACTAGGGGACAAGCCAGGACAAGTGGGCAACCGCAGCGCAGGGCAAGCAGGAGATTCTCAGGCGCTTTCTTCCGAGGAAGACGCAAGCGACGAATCGGTGGAAGAGCTGGCGGATACGGAGCAAGCACTGGAAGCCGCAGCCATAGAGGGAGTGGAAGATGCGGCAAACCATCCCGAACGGCCCGCACATACCCATGAAGAATATGGCCGGCCAGACGACGTGCCTCCAAAACGGAACCGCAATGTGGCCTGACAAAGCGGCAAACCATGGAAATTTAAAAGAATAAAACACTTAGCAATCTCGGGGAACCGCTGTATTGGACCGGCCTCCGAGAAGAAGGAAAATCCTAAGGTCGAATTGATCGCTCAAAGAATTGGCGTGCATTCCACTCTGAGAGCTATGTGAAATACGACACAACAAAGCTCATTTTGGAGGTTGCATATGCGACGTTTACTACTGCTGCTTTCGGTTCTGCTGCTCGGTGCCTGTTGGGCCGTAGCGCAGGACACCACCAGTCAAACAAAGTCGAACTCCAGCGAAACCAGTGCGAGTTCGGGTCAAACCACTTCGGCGACTTCTAGCGGCGCCACCACAGTTCAAGGATGTTTGAGTGGATCCAGCGGGAACTTCACACTCACCGACAAGAATGGCACCACGTATCAGCTGACCGGAGACACCGCGAAGCTGAGCGAACACGTGGGCCACGAAGTGAAGGTTACCGGAACCTCGAGTTCAGCCTCCACGGCCAGCGGTGGCAGCGCCTCTGCGACCACGGGAGCGGCGGGATCTCAAACCCTTGAAGTCAGCTCGGTGAAGCACATCTCCAAAACTTGCCAAAGTGGCGGCGGCATGTCGAAGTAGTTTTACGCCAATCTTGTGACTTTTAGCCCAGCCAAACGGCTGGGCTATTTGTTTTAGTCGGTGAAAGTCTTCCGCCCCACCTGCAGCATGAGTTTCCAGCTTTAATTAAGCTGCCTCGCGCGACGGCGGCTTGGCGTGCACGATCTGTGGTTTTCCGTGCGCTGGCCGATGAATTTCCTGACCTGGGCCCGGCCTCTTCTTGCCAGGCAGTTCGGGGATGTGAACTGGTCTCTTCGTTCGCGCCGACTCGTGTATTGCTTCCACAATGCGCACGTCGGCCAAGCCTTCCAATCCATTGGGTTCAGGCTCCTTGTCCTTGAGTATGCAATCCGAGAAATACACCAGCTGAGCGGCGAACTGATCGCGTTTCGGAAATGTACGAGTCCTACTCTTTTCCCCAACTGTCACCTGGTGTTTGATCGCCATAGCGTACTCATAGGCCGGATCCGCACGAAGCACGCCCTTGGTTCCGATGAGTGCATACCGGCTGATGTCGGTAGCCCCAAAGCTGCATGTGAAAGTGGCCAGGCGCTGCTGGGGGAAGCGCATCACCACTGATGTCATCTCTTCTACGTGCTGGAAGCGCGCGTCTCCGTTGCTTGCTGTTACAGCCACAACTTCAGTAGGTTCTGCGCCAAACAAATACCGGGCTGCATTAATGCAATAGACCCCCATGTCGTAGACAGGGCCGCCGCCGCGCGCAGACGGTTCGTTCACTCGAACATTGCCATCCGCCACCTGCTGGGCAAACTCCGAGGTGAACATCCTCAGTTCTCCCAATTTGCCGTTTTTTGCCAAGCGAATCGCTTCCAGGTTTCCAGCTTCAAAGTGAAGTCGATAGGCAATCATCAATTTCGCGTGGTTTTGCCGGGCAGCTTCAATCATGGCCCGGCACTCTTCCGACGTCACCGCCATGGGCTTCTCGCAGAGCACATGAACGCCAGCCGCAGCAGCGCGCACCGCATATTCCCGATGCAAGTGGTTGGGTAGCGTCAGGTAGACGGCATCAACATTGGAGAGGGCTCGGCTGTAGTCTTCATACGAGTAGAGGTGCTCTAGAGAATATTTCTTGCCTACCTTCTCAAGCCTGTCAGCATCGCCCGAAACAAGAGCAAAGAGTTCCGAGTTCTGCGCGTTCCTGAAGGCGGGGAGTACGGCGATCTGCGCTATGTGGCCGAGACCAACCACGGCGTAGCGAACTTTGCGTCTCGACATTCCGCGTCGCGTCATTCAAGCCCTCCGATTCGTGTGACAAAACAGCTTGTTCGCGGCCGTCGCCCTTCTCGGCCGGCCGAACTGCTTGATTTCGATGCATTTTCTAAACCTTGGGTGGGTGATGAATTGCGCGAGTCAAACGCGTTGACCTACGGATTCGCCAAACCGGCCTAGGGCTTCTTCTGGAGCGCCGTAAAGGGAAGTGTGTGGTGCCGTTCAGGAAAGTATTAGTCCCGTCTACAGATTCGAGATGATGTTTCCCGCGAAGCGACTGTCCTAAGAAATAAGGTGGCGCGTGCAAGCTGAGCGGCAGTGAAAAGCTGGCTTGCCAGGCGGTGAACGATGCCGGCCCCACGGGAAACAGTTGCGGTTCTGAAGGTTGTTGTCAATGTGGTGATTCTTCTCTGTCTGCTGGGGTCGGTGAAAGCCCAGACCAGCGTAAACGACATACACGTCGTACCGAGACAACTCAGTCCTTCGGTCGCGACTACCGTGGCCGCCACGCAGTTGGTGGACGGATCACTGCTGCACGTGCTCAAGACCGAAGCGAAACTAGTCCTGGTCCCGGTTAGCGTCACCGACCAGGGTGAACGTCTCGTGAGCGGCCTTCGGGCAGAAAACTTCGAGCTCTTTGACGGCAAGAAACCGCAAGAAATCAAGCACTTTTCCAGTGAAGATGCCCCAGTCTCGATTGGCCTGGTTCTCGACGCCAGCGGCAGCATGCACGACAAAATGAATCGCGTGCGCGAAGCTGTTACCAAATTCTGCGAGGCCGCAAATCCTCAGGACGAATTTTTCTTGATCGTTTTTTCCGACCAGCCACGTTTAGCGACCGATTTCACTTCCGTTCCTGAAGACATTGAAAAGGAACTGCTCTTCACACGACCCAAGGGACGCACCGCTTTGCTGGATGCTATCTACATGGGTTTGCGCAAGATGAAAGAGGCAAAGTACGCGAAGAAGGCTCTTCTGATTATTTCCGACGGCGGGGACAACCACAGTCTCTATACCGAGAGGGATGTGAAGTCAGTAGCGAAGGAATCCGATGTCATGATTTATGCCATCGGAACCTTTGACCGTTACGTTCCTACTATCGAAGAAAGTCGCGGACCTGACCTCTTGTCGCATCTTGCCGAGCCTACCGGTGGACAAGCTTTCGTGTTGAGGGACGAGCTCGAATTACCGGCGGTAGCCGGTCACATTGGGAAAGAACTGCGAACTCAGTACGTGCTTGGGTATCGGCCGGAAGAGATGCCGAAAGACGGGAAATGGCACAAGATTCAGGTCAAGTTGCGATTGCCCAAGAAGTTTTCGTTCTTGCGAGCTCGCGCCAAATCGGGGTATTACGCCCCGGCAGACTAACTGTTGCGCTCGAAATGCCACTTCCATTTAAGCATGTGTTTTCGAGCCCGTCTCTCAGTAGATGACTGTAATTGCGCGAGTGCAGGGCGAGGAAAAAATCCTTTTCGTAGTCTGCGGCGCTACCGATGCGCTGGATTGCGCAGGTTCTCGTAACCAGGTCAGTTCGCGACAACATCCCCGAAATCAATCGCATCACATGTCGGCGGGTTGCAAGCATTTGCCTTGATTACCGGCTGTTCTCTTTCGGAGGGTCGCAAAAGGCATTTGCTGACATCGGCTTCGGCGGTCGCGTATGCGCTGGTTAAATCTCGTGCTTTTGTTGTGGAGCGCAAGTCTGTTCGCCCAGCTCGCCCCCCTGGGACCGCAAGCCACATACAACGGTCAGAACGTAAGCGCCATTTCGCTGATCGCAAATCCGCACCGGGATCTGACGCCGCTCTATCCGGTCGTCACTCAAAAGGTGGGTGCGCCCTATTCCCAAGAAGCGATCGAGGCTTCCGCCCAGGCGCTAAAGCAAGCAGGCGGGTTTCCCAAAGTTGACGTCAGCATCCAACCAGAAGTCGCTGGACTACGAATCAACTTCTTGTTGGAGCCGGCGTACTACATCGGCGTGGTCGACTTCCCCGGAGTTGGAAAATATTTCCCTTATACCCGCCTTCTGCAAATCGTGAACCTTCCCGATGAAGATCCTTACGATCCCGCGCGCATTCCGATGGCTGAAAGTGCGCTCACAGACTTCTTGCACAGGAATGGGTATTTCCAGGCGAACGTGCATGCCGAACCCAGCATCGACGATGCTCGCGAACTGGTCAATGTTAGCTTCGTTGTTGAGATGGGCAAGCAGGCCCGGATCTCTTCCGTGAAGATCGAAGGACCTGTTGATCCTGAGAATGCGCGATTGATGCACGCTGTGAAGTCGCTGCGGGCGAGGCTCTCTGGGGGGCTGCTCAAATCGGGCAAACCTTACACTCCGGAAAGAATCAGCCAGGCCACGAAGCTGATGAAGAGCACGCTGACCAAGCAACGCAGGCTGGCCAGCAGCATTCGCGAGAATCCACCGCAATACAACGCCCAAGCTAATCGGGTCGATGTGTCGTTCAAGGTGGAACTGGGGCCGGTGGTTAGTGTCCGCACGGTCGGAGCAAAGCTGACGGCCATTCCGTTTCTGGCGGGGCGGCAGATGAAGAAGCTCATCCCGATTTATTCCGAGGGGACTGTCGATCGGGATTTGGTGGAGGAGGGTCAGCGGAACTTGACTGATTATTTCCAAAAGAAGGGCTTCTATGATGCGAAGGTCACGATCAACTTCCAGAGACAACCCGATCAGATTCTGATCGTCTACACCATCGATCGCGGGAAGAAACACAAGGTCGACCGCATCCTCTTCAATGGAAATTACGAACTGACCGCCAAGGAATTGATTGACCAGGTAACGGTAAAGAAATCGCATATCCTGACCCACGGCCGCGTCAGCCAGAAATTGCTCAAACAGAGTGCTGCCAACATAGAGGCCCTCTATCGGGACCACGGATACGAAGAAGTAAAAGTAAAACCCCGGACCATCGATCACGAACCGAAGATCGATGTTGCCTTCGATATTGAAGAAGGCACGCAGACCATGGTCGAAGACGTGGACGTGTCGGGAAACCAGAACATCATCTATGAACAATTGACTGCGCCCAAGGGATTCCAACTCCGGGCGGGAGTTCCATTCTCTCCACGCAAACTGGCCGAGGATCGAAACCGCATTTCCGCGAACTATCTGAATCGCGGCTATCTCAATGCTGAAGTCAAAACGGCCGTGACGAAGAACCCCGGCGATCCTCACCGCGTTACGGTCAGCTACGCGGTTACCGAGAACCAGTTGGTGCGAATCGGCGAAGTCGCCTATCTCGGGCAGAAAAATACGCGGCTCTCGCTCCTCAAAAAGACCGCGAAAATTCCTCCCGAATCGCCGATGCGGCGCGATCAGATGCTCGCAGCAGAGAGCCAGCTTTACGATCTGAACATCTTTGACTGGTCCAGTGTTGGTCCGCGAAAGCCCATCACCGACCAGACTGAAGAAATGGCGCTAGTGAAGGTGCATGAAGCGAAGCGCAACGAGATTACCTACGGATTTGGGTTCGAGGTCTCACACCGCGGCGGGAACATACCGACGGGGACCGTAGCGCTTCCAGGAGGCGGCGGCACCATTGGGTTGGGCGGCAACCAGATCGCGCCAAGTCAGTCTACCTTCGCCAGCCCACGCGGTTCGGTCGAATTCAACCGCCGCAACATGCGGGGTCTGGGGGAAACCGCGAGCGCGTCCATTCTGCTGTCACGCCTCGATCAGAGAGTTCTGACGACTTATACTCAACCCCACTTTATCGGCTCGCAATGGCAGTCCCTGAGCAGCTTTTCGGTAGAGCGCAATAGCGAGAATCCACTTTTCACAGCCGGCTTGGGCGATCTCTCGTTCCAGGTCGAGCGTTTGATCAGCCGCAAATTCAATACGCGGTTACAGCTTCGCTACGACTTCAATAAGACCACCTTGTCACACCTGCTGGTTCCACAACTTGTGCTCGACCAGGACCGTCATGTGCGGCTGTCGACGTGGTCGGCAACACTGATCCGCGATACGCGCGACAAGCCGCTCGACGCACACCATGGATCATTCTCGACCGTGAATTTCGGAATCACACCCACAGCATTTGGCTCAAGCGCGAACTTTGCCAAGATATTCGCTCAATACGCCTACTACAAACCTGTGCACTCGCTGGTATTCGCGAACAGCATCCGCCTCGGCTTTGCAACGCCGTTTTCCGGCAGCTTTGTCCCGACAAGTCAGTTGTTCTTCTCAGGGGGCGGCACTTCCCTGCGTGGTTTTCCCATTGACGAGGCCGGCCCGCAACGACTCGTCCCCTTCTGCAATGTGCTCAAAGGCCATTCGGGATGCGTGAACGTTACGGTGCCCGTGGGAGGGCGCGAGCTTTTTATTCTGAACTCAGAGGCACGCTTTCCGCTAGGGATCACCAAGGCGCTGGGCGGGGTGGTCTTCTACGACGGTGGCAATGTGTTTAGCGCCATTAATTTCAACAATTTCGTAAACAACTACAGCAACACGGTGGGAGTCGGGCTGCGTTACGCGACTCCAATAGGTCCGATACGTTTTGACATTGGGCGAAATCTGAATCCTGTGCGGGGGATCAATCCCCTGCAGTACTACATCACCATCGGGCAAGCTTTTTAGGGGAGAGTCATGAATTGGAATTGGAAACGGGATTGGAAAAAAGCGATTGGCTGGTCATTGGCGGGACTTCTTGGCCTGCTCGTCATCGCATTTGTCGGCGGATATTTTTATCTTCGCAGCAACGGCTTTCAACAGTTCGCGCTGCACAAGATCGCTGAGCAGGCCGATCTCGCCACTGGAGGCCACACTCAGATTGGCGGACTCGATTTCAGTCTCTCAAATTTGACCGCGCATCTTTACAACATCACCGTCCGCGGCACTGAAGCTCCCGATCAGCCCCCGCTCCTGCACGCCGACGAACTCACCGTGCGTATCAAAATTTTGTCGGCGCTGCATCGTCAGGTTGCATTGCGCGAACTCCTTATCGCTCATCCCGTGGTGCATTTCCAGGTCACGCGCGAGGGTAAGAACAATCTTCCTACGGCCCCGCCCAGTCAAAGCAGCAGTCACACCAGCGTTTTCGATCTCGCGGTCGAGCACGCCCAAATCACGAACGGCGAGGTCAACTACAACGATCGAAAGACACCGCTGGAAGCCGATCTGTATGATTTCGGGACCGACATCCATTTCGAGTCCCTCGCTAAGCGCTACGTTGGCACTGTTTCCTATGACAACGGGCACGTGAAGTATGCCCAGTACGCATCTCTTCCGCACAATTTGAACTTGAAATTCAGCGCCTCGCCGGATCAATTTAACCTGCAATCCGCCCTCTTGAAGCTAGGATCGTCAGCTGTGACTCTTCATGCAGCCGTTTCAAACTATTCAAATCCAATTGCGGATGGGGACTACCAGATTCAGATTCATACGCAGGACTTTGCTGCAATGTCGCCCCAGGCAGCTCCGGCGGGCGATGTAGCAGTAACCGGCAAACTTCACTATCAGGCAGTCGGAACTCAGCCGCTCCTGCGCAATGTCTCTGTCAACGGCCAACTTGCGAGCAACGTACTTTCTGCTGTTGTCTCCGGCAATCGCGTCGAATTGCGACGGTTGCAAGGGACATACCAGTTAGCTGGCGGAAACTTAGAGGTGAGAAATTTTGCCGTGGATTCTCTGGGCGGACGCATCACTGCCGATGCTCAGATCAAGCATCTCGATACAACCCCCGATTCGCAGGTTCGGGCTGCTCTGCACAATATTTCCCTCAGAGCTTTGCAGCAGGCCCTGAAAACGCAGGGAGTGAACGGAGCGACTCTTTCCGGCACGGTCGGAGGAAAAGCTGAAGCCGCATGGAAGGGGAGCATTTCGAACCTGCGCGCGCACTCGGACCTGACGGTTCAGGCCGTTGCCGCCAACAACTCGAACCCATCCGAGAGCCGCGTTCCCGTTAATGGCGCAATCCATGTGAGCTACGATGGCGCTCGCCAAACCATCTCGCTGCGCGACACGACCCTGCGCATTCCTTCAGCGACATTGACCGCACAGGGCACGATCAGCAATAACTCAAGCTTGCAGATTCAAGTCGCAGCGAATGATCTTCACCAGCTCGCTGCCCTGGCAGCGTCGTTCCGCTCGCCACAGACACAGGTCCCGGCAGTTTCGGGTTCCGCAACCCTGAATGCAGTTGTCAGCGGCTCGATGAAAAAGCCCTCGATCAATTCGCAATTGAGCGCACAGAACTTACAAGTCGAAGGCAGCCAGTGGAACACGGCAAAATTGGAGATGAGAGCCAATCCCTCGGAGTTTGCAGTGCAGAGTGGGTCCTTGGTTAACGCCAAGCAGGGACAGGCCACCTTCAGCGCGAGAGTAGCGTTGCGGAATTGGTCTTACGCAGATACGAACCATCTGGAAGCGCACCTTGACGTCCAGAAAATTCGAATTGCCGATCTGCAGCGCCTGGCCAACCAGCACTATCCAGTCTCGGGCGATTTTTCCGCCAAGCTTTCTCTGAAGGGTTCGCAAGTCGATCCGATCGGCTCAGGCTCAGCGCAGATCACGAACGCAACCGCCTACGACGAACCTATTCAAAACTTCGCCGTAAAATTTAATGCCGCCAACGGCTCGATCGTTTCCACATTGAACCTGGCCGTTGCAGCCGGGGCCCTTGACGCAAATCTCTCCTACACTCCCAAAAACAAAGCCTATAAGGTTAGTCTCAACGCGCCATCCGTGGTGCTGCAAAAACTGCAGACGGTGAAGGCAAAAGATCTGCCCCTCACCGGGACTGTCACTGCCTCCGTCAACGGCGAGGGAACGTTGGACGATCCTCAGCTGAATGCACTCATCCAGTTGCCGCAACTCCAGATGCGGCAAAGCTCAATTTCCGGGCTGAAGGGGCAGCTCGCCGTCGCCCATCACTCTGCGGATTTCAATCTGAGCTCCAAGGTTTCGGAGGCCTCGGTTCAAGCGCACGGCCATGTCGCTTTGAGTGGGAACTACTACACCGACGCCGCCATCGACACGAGTACTATTCCTCTCGATGCTCTAATGGCAACCTACGCTCCCAGCGCGCCGAAAGGATTTCAAGGCCAAACCGAATTTCACGCCACGCTGAAGGGCCCGCTGAAAGACAAGACTCATGTTGAGGCGCACCTCTCGATTCCCGTCCTGAACGCGAGTTACCAGGCCCTGCAGATCGGGATCGCAAGCCCAATTCACGCGGACTATGTCAATTCGGTTGTAACTCTGCAACCGGCCGAGATTCGAGGAACCGGCACCTCCCTGCGGCTGCAAGGCCAGTTGCCGCTCGCCGGAAACGCTTCACCCACGCTCTCTGCAAATGGATCGGTCGATTTGCATATCTTAAAGATCGTCGCACCGGATCTCTCCAGTGCCGGCACTCTCGCAATGGATGTGCGCGCCTCTGGATCGGCGGCCCATCCGACCGTCGCTGGGCAACTGCAGTTCAAGAACGTCGCAATGAATACGGCTGATGCTCCGATCGGCGTCGAAAAGCTGAACGGCACGCTGGATATCGCTAATGATCGCGTGCAAGTCTCGAACATGACGGCGCAAGTAGGGGGTGGCAACGTCTCCCTCGGCGGCTCCATTGCCTACCGGCCCGCTGTGCAATTCAACCTGGCGCTACAGGGACAATCGATTCGTCTTCGTTATCCAGAGGGTTTGCGGTCGCTGCTCGACGCCAATCTCGCGTTCAGTGGAACGACTCAGGCTTCCACTCTGAACGGACGCGTTCTGATCGACAGCTTGTCGTTCACGCCCGACTTCGACCTAGCAAGTTTTAGCGATCAATTCAGCACAGGGAGCACGCCTTCACAGCCCGGATTCGCCGACACCATAAAACTCGCGGTCAGCGTGCAATCGCAGGATTTGAACGCAAGGAATTCGCAGATCAGTATTGCGGGGCAAGCCGCATTGCAAGTGGGAGGAACCGCCGCTGGCCCTGTAATCACGGGGCGAACGACTTTGACTTCGGGTGAACTGTTTTATCGCAATGTGCGTTACGAACTTCAAAAAGGAGTGATCACATTCGACGATCCCAACGAAACTCACCCGGTGCTGAACGTCTCAGTGGGAACCACCGTCGAGCAATACAATCTCACACTCACCATGCGTGGGCCGCTCGACAAGCTCACGACGTCGTATGTTTCCGATCCCCCGCTCGCGACCGCCGACGTCATTAATTTGATTGCGCGTGGCAAAACTACCCAGGAGTCGGCCGCTAGTAGCCAGAGCACCGATTCTATGATTGCCTCGCAGGCCGCCAGCGAGGTGAGCAGTGGCGTGCAGAAACTCGCGGGAATCTCCAGTCTGCAGATCGATCCTTTGATCGGCGGCAACAATCAGAATCCTTCGGCCCGCATAGCTCTCCAACAACGTGTGACCAAGAATCTGCTCTTCACGTTCTCAACCGATGTTTCCCAACCTGGAAGCGAAATGGTGGAGGGCGAATACCAGTTGAACAAGCGCTGGTCGGTAAGCGCGGCTCGCGATCAACTCGGCGGAGTTTCCGTGGATGGCCGATATCACACTAGGTTCTAGTGTCGCTAATCCGTCGACGCATGAGCCGAAGATTTTCTCTGCGTCCTTAGCGTTCCCTCAGCGCTCTCTGCGGTTCAAGTTTTAGTGAGTGCGGGATGGAAACTAGGCTGCCCGGTCGATCGTGGCTGGTTGCGTAACGCGTTCCCTGTTCTCCGACAGTACGCTCTTGGGCTGCACGCAGCCTTTTTTGCTCTCTTTAGCTAACTCCGCATTGAGTTCGGCGCCGACGAGTAGGACGAACGAAGTCCAATAAAGCCAGGTCATAAATGCGATAAATCCGCCCAGCGTCCCGTAGGTTCGATTGAAGTTGGCCCAATGACGAAAATAATATCCCAGCAAGAAAGAGAGGCCATTCCAGACAATCACCGAGAGCACTGCGCCCGGAAGCGTCGCCCCGAAACGCTGTTTCACATTGGGCGCAAGGTAATACAACAGTTCAACCGCGAGAATGGTGAAACAGATCGCCAGCGTCCAGCGCAGAAAGGGCCACACCGCAACGAACACCGCCGAGAGCCCGATGCGACTGGCCAGCCATTCCCCAAAACGCGGCCCCACCAACATCACGCCCAGTGACGTTAACAGCAGCGATCCGATAATCGCTGCGAGTGCGATTGCCAGAAGCCGCGTCTTCCAGAAGGGACGATCATCCTTCACGTCATACGCAATGTTTAGAGCTTCAATCATGGAGTCAAAGGCCGCGGACGCCGTCCACACCAATCCCAGCATTCCGAACGAGAGCCACGTCCCACGGTGCGAGGCCAGCACGTCTCCTAAAACGGAATACACCATCTTCATCGTGTCCTGCGGCAGAAGACGGTCCATCAACAACAAGACATGATTGAAAAGCTCGGGAAGAGAAATGAATCCTACGATCGCAGAAAGAAAAATAAGTGCTGGAAACACTGAGAGGACGAAATAGTAGGAAAGCGCCGCAGAAACCTGCAGCATGTGATGCCGCATCAGATCACGATAGGTGAAAGAGAAGGCGCGCTTGATACTACTGAGGTCCACGGCCTCAAACTATTCCTTCATCGTGGGCAAGAGAATACCTGAAAGACGGTATGCAACTCCTTTAAGAGACGATGGTTACGATTTCGATGTCTTCCTGTTTGTTTTCAAGGTGGATCAGCACTGAGTCGTTTCTCCGCTCCAGAAGCAGATCCACGGCGACTTTTCCGCAGCCGAGCCCTCGAATCGACAGTTGAGGAATACCCTCAGGCAGAAAAGGACGATCAAAAACAATTCGCCCGCGATCCGCTTGTACGGAGATTCCAAGGCAGCCTTCCAGGATCAGGAAAGGCGCTGCCGCCGCCCAGGCTTGTGGTGAACAGGCCACGGGATAGAGAGTAGGTCCTTCGTTCGGCCGCCGCTTCAAGCCGCAGAACAGTTCCGGCAGGCGGTGCAATTCGACCTCGCTGCTCAAGTCCAGCAAGGCCAGGAGCAACTGTCCCGCCATCTTCTTGGATCCATACTTCGCCATGCCATTGGCAATCACGGAATTGTCGTGTGGCCAGATGGAACCGTTGTGGTACGACAGCGGGTTGTATCGCGATTCGGTATTGGCGACCGTTCGGATTCCCCAACCAGTGAAGGACTCAGGGCTCATCAGCGCCTCCGCCACATGGCGAGCGCGCTCCGGTGAAGCAATTCCAGTGTAAAGACAGTGCCCTGCATTCGAAGCACGAACCCGGCAGGGTCGCTTGCGGCCGTCGAGCGCGAGCGCATAGGTGCCAAGATCGCTGCACCAGAATTTCTCTTCGAACTGCGTGCGCAAGCTCTCCGCCTCCACCTCGAGCTGACAGCATCCGTTTAAGTCCCCGAGCACGCGGCTCAATCGGGCCGCCGCTAACTTGGCCGCGTAGACATAACCTTGGACCTCGCACAAAGCGATTGGCGGTTCAGCGATCTTGCCGTCGGCGTGAAATACGGAATCGTTGGAATCCTTCCAGCCTTGCTGCACCAGTCCCTTATGGGAATGTCGTGCGTACTCGACAAAACCGTCACCGTCGACATCTCCGAATTTATCGATCCACGTCAGAGCCCGCTGCACGTTTGGCCACAATTTCTCCAGGAAGAGGCGATCCGCAGTGCGCTCGAAGTAGGCGCCCGCGAGCATGATGAAGAGCGGTGTTGCATCGACACTACCGTAGTAACGGCCAAAGGGAACTTCTCCCAGCATGGCCATTTCGCTTCGCCGCATTTCGTGGAGAATTTTCCCGGGCTCTGAGTCCGCAACGAAATCAGTCTCCTCCGCTTGTGATGCAGCAAGAAATTCCAGTACACCCTTGGCAATGCTTGGATTCAGCCACAAAGTTTGCAGGGCGGTAATGATTCCATCACGGCCAAATACTGTGCTAAACCAGGGAACCCCCGCGTAAGGATAATTACGCTCCGGGTTTCCCGCGATCATCATTTGCAGGTCAGAGACCGAGCGCGCTATCCAGTCGCTAAATCGTGAGTTTGAACTTGTGATCTGGGGAAAGGTCCGAGACATTTCCGCGAGTTCGAAGCGGGCCGAGGACAGTGCTTCTGTATATCCAACAGAACTCTGGGGGGCATCGGTCCCGCAGCAGATCTCAAGCTCCACCGTCGCTCGCTCTTTGGGACGAAGGGCGACTTCGAATTCCAGCCCTGATTCATACGACTTTACCGCCTTGGCGTCGGTTCGGATCCGAGTCCGGCGGACCACGCGATCTAATCCCTCATACGACAACACCACGGAGTTGCCATCAATTTGTTCTGGGAGCTGCCGGCCTTTGCGTTCTCTGCCGGTGCCGCGAACTTCGAAAATGTCGGTAAAGTCAGCGTCGAATTCAACCCGAACCGGAACCTCCAGATTTTCCAATCCGTGATTGACGAACAAAAGTTTTTCGAAACAGGAATCGCGCCACAGAAACCGGGTGCGAACCAGATGAAGCGTCCCCCGATGAATCACCATCTCTCCATCGCTGAAGACGTCGAGGTTGGCCAAGTCGGCGGTAAACAGAAAATTATTGGTCGCCACCGTTGAACTTAACAACAGCGGACGCGCATTCCATAAGTTCAGCGACAACGCGGAGAGGTGCCGCATCCCATCGTAGAACAGGCCTTCCTCGCCCAAGCCGGAGGTTTGCACGTCGCCAAGGCGGTCGAATACAAAAAACATCTTGCCGTATTTGAGAACCCGGGCGAGGTAGTCGGCCGGGGACGAGGTAGTGGCTATGTAGTACTGGGGGTGGGCGATTCCACTTCCATCCAATTCAACGCTCCCTCTTCGACCGTCATCGAGGCCGACTTCGGATGAATCATCTGATGATAGATCTTCACATAGTCGCGCGCCATTCGCTCATCGGTGAAGTTTAGCTCAAAATGGCTGCGGCACTCGCGCCGGCTCACTTCGCCGAGCCGCCTTACCGCTGCGACCGCCTCGTCAAGATCGCGCACCAGGAAACCGCACACACCGTCGGGAATAATCTCGGGAACAGATCCAAACGGGTGTGCGATCACCGGCGTCCCGCACGCCATGGCTTCGATCATCACAATGCCAAATGGCTCCGGCCATTCGATCGGGAAAAGAAGGGCGGCCGCATTGCCCAGGAATTCCTGCTTTTCCGAGGCTGTAATCTCGCCGATAAACTCAATCTGAGAATTGTCCAATAACGGCTTGATTTGCCTCTCAAAATAGTTGCGATCGCCGCGATCGATTTTCGCCGCAATCTTCAACTTCATCCCGGAGCGGACGGCGATCTCAATGGCGCGAGGAAGTCCTTTTTCCGGCGAGATTCGCCCAAGAAACGCAAGATAGTCTCCGGCGCTTTCGTTCAGTTTCAGCGAATTGACTGGCAGGCCATGATGGACGGTGGCCAACCAGTTCACCCAGGGCAGCGGCTGGCGCTGCGCATCGGAGATCGAGACCAATGGCACTTCCGAAAATTCCTTGTACAGCGGGACCAGGTCAGGAAGGTCTTGCCTTCCATGGAGTGTGGTGACACATGGGACCTGCACACGCCGGCTCAGCGGAAAGTGAACATAATCGATGTGAAAATGAATGAGATCGAACTTCTCCGCCTGACCAAAAATCCGTTCCACCATCAACACGTGGTGCGCCATGGGATCAACTGAATCCGGATCGAGTCGCAGTGCTTTCTTGCATGCCGGAACCAGCCGTGCGTTGGTCACCGAGTCGCCGCTGGCAAACAAGGTTACGTCATGTCCGAGCGAAACCAGCTTTTCTGTGAGCCATGAGACGACGCGTTCCGTTCCTCCGTAAAGGCGAGGGGGAACGCTTTCATAAAGTGGCGCGACTTGGGCAATCCTCATGCGCTCGGCTCCTTTTGACGACTATGCCTCCTCTTCATACGACGAAACCGCCGCCTAAAGTGCACAGAAAAGGTGCTTATGAGATGTTTAAAATGGCGACTGCTGTTGTTCGCAAATTATTCGGAGATAACAGGATCGACATTCGGTTCGCGCCACAACCTTTCCACAAAGCCGCGCAACCCAACCGCGGGTATTTTGCCCGAGAGGCTTGGACAATGCGTCAGCAAAAGCAGAAACGACGGCTTTCCTCGTCACTTTCTGTAGAAACTGAAATGCCTGCCATTTTGTTTGATCTCGATGGCACTCTAGTGGACAGCAATTATCAGCACGTTAACGCCTGGTCGGAAACTCTGCTCGCCGCCGGCCTGGTGATTCCGAGATGGAAAATCCACCGCCGCGTCGGAATGAGTGGAAGATCTATGCTTCAGGAGTTGCTGCGCGAACTCGGCGACAAACAAGACAGGATCGATCTCGACCAACTCGAACGCCAGCACGACACCAGGTTTCGGCGTGCAATCCCACATCTCAAGCCTCTTCCCGGCGTAAATCAGCTCCTGAGTCATCTCTCCAGGCACGGAATACGATTTGCAATTGCAACGACCGGGGGTCGAGAACAAACTTTGCGGTTACTCAAACGGATAAAAGTTCCAGCGCGTATGCCAGTTGTGACCGGTGACGACGTGAAAAGGGCCAAGCCTTCGCCCGATATCTTTGCGGCTGCGGCGCGCCAGTTGAATGTGGCCATGAGCGACTGCATCGTGGTCGGCGACAGCGTCTGGGACCTGCTGGCGGCCGTTCGCCAGAGTGCTTTAGGGGTAGGCTTCCTATCCGGAGGCTATGGTCAGGAAGAACTGGAACGCGCAGGAGCGTTTCGCGTGTATTCCGACGCATCTGACATGCTCATGCATATTGAACAATTAGGGCTTCCCGGAAGTGAGCGAGAAGACTGATCGCCTTGTAAACTTCAGATTTTTTTGGTTTAAGACGGGTGTCACGCAGGAACCTTTCAACGTTTGGCTGGATCAGGTCAGTCTGACCCCCTACTGATCTCTTTCAGGATTGATCCTCGTGGCTCTGGGTCTAGCCTAGTCTACAATTGAGCCGCCACTGCCAGGCGAATTTGCACACCCCAGTTGCTCCCAAGGTATCTTGACAGCGGGTGTAGACTTGCCTCGGGCTTGAGTATTCCAAAAGCCTCGCTGGAACGCCCTTCGCTCGCCACTTGCGGAGTTTTTCCGCAACCCCTGCGGCCGGTGAATCATCCCATGGCATAGGAGCCCGCATGCTTCGCCGCGCGCGATGTCCGATTCTGATTGCGGCGCTAGCGATTTTTATTGGAATGGGCCCGGTGCTCGTCGCCGCCGATGGCGGCGTAATAGGCCGTCCTCCCGCGGCAGTTTCTTATATCCTGGTCGGATTCGCCGGCGGCTTTGTTCGCCATGATAACCCCAGGCACGGACCAGTTCGCCTGGCCCAACACATCCGGCAGAATCTGCCGCAAGGCGACTCAATTCAGGTCTTTGAGAACCGGCATCGAAAAGTCGCCTACAAATCCATTCTCCGCCTGCTCGACAGCAATCACGATGGCGTTCTAAGCGAGCAGGAAAAGTCACAGGCTCACATCATTCTCTTTGGCCATAGTTGGGGCGCGTCGGCCGTGGTGCTGTTGTCTCGTCAACTCGATCGTGCCGGCATCCCCGTGCTGCTGACCGTGCAGGTCGACAGTGTCGAGAAGCCCTGGCAACGAGACAAGATCATTCCCGACAATGTCGCCGAGGCGGTAAACTTCTATCAGCCGCATGGCCTGATTCACGGTCGTTCAAGGATCATCGCGGCCGACGATTCGAAGACCCAGATTCTCGGAAATTTCCGCTTCGACTACCAGAAAAACCCGGTGCAGTGCCAGGGCGCCTCCTGGTTCCAGCGCCTGCTTACTCCCAGCCATATGCAGAGCGACTGCGACCCCAACCTTTGGTCGCAGGTCGAGAGCGTCGTGCGCCAGCGAATGGAGCCTTCACCCGCCTCAGCCGGAGATTCGGTCAGCTTAGATTTCTAAGGTAATTGTGGTCGCCCGATGCGAGGATTTTCTCGGCGTGCGCGGTAATTCTTCTCCGCGTGTGCTGCGGTTCAAACTCGCGTTGGAAGCTCCGCGAAAATTTGTGGTAAGAATCTTCGTTTCACACGGCATTCTTCCCCAGCAACAGGTTGTCGATTAGCCGCGTGCTTCCGACATACGCCGCCACAGCCACCAGCGCGCCTCCCGCAATATCCTCGACCGTATCCAGCTTGTCGGGATCAACAATCTCGAAATAATCGAGACGCACTGCGCTTTCTTTGGAAAATTCCTCGCGCCCCGCGGCCAGCAGTTTGCTCACTTCCCGCTCGCCCGCCTCGGCCAACTGTTGCACCCGTATCAGCGAACGATGCAGCACCAGGGCCCGCTTCCGCTGCTCGGCATCAAGATAGCTATTGCGAGAGCTCATGGCTAACCCGTCAGGTTCGCGCACAATCGGGCAAGTCACAATTTCCACCGGAAGATGCAGATCGCGCACCATACGCCGAATAATCGCTACTTGGGCCGCATCTTTCTGCCCAAAAAACGCCGCATCCGCTTCCACGACGTGAAATAACTTCGCCACCACCGTGGTGACCCCGCGAAAATGTCCTGGCCGTGAGCGCCCGTCCAGCTTGTCGCTCAGCCCTTCCACGGTAACCCAAGTCACCGCGCCCGCCGGATACATTTCTTCAACCGACGGCGCGAACAACAGTTCCACGCCTTCGCGCCGCAACAGTTCGCAGTCGCGTTCAAACGATCTGGGATACTTCGCCAGGTCTTCGTTAGGCCCAAACTGCGTCGGGTTGACGAAGATGGACGCTGCCACAGCGTGGCAAGAAGCTCGTGCCGCCCGCACCAGCGACAGGTGTCCGTCGTGCAGCGCTCCCATGGTTGGAACGAATCCCAGCCGCTTGCGCGCGCGCCGGATGGCGCCAGACGCAGTGCGCATTTCGTGGATGGTCGTGCAGATTTTCAAGGATGGGTCGCGAGCCAGGGACAACGATTCACGTTGAAGGCACCCACTTCACAGCGATGTGCGCACCCTGCAGGATGCCGCCCACAATGCCTTTATTGCGGCGAATGGCGACGCCATCCTGCTCGGAAGCCTTGGCGCTGTTTTCGGTGGCCGCCACCACGCGGCCGTAGGGCCAGTTTGTGGCGGGCAAAGCCGCCAGCGCCGGCAGCAATTCTGACGGCTTCAATCTGATCTCCGCGCTATCGGCAACATCCAGCAATGCCACGCCGTCGGGGCGCACGATGAGATAGGGATTGCGCCACGTTTTCATGTCATGGATGCGTTCGTACTTTGCAGAGTCGGCTGCCGGAATCGCCTGTAATTGGACTTCTGGAGCGGGCGGCGCAGCCGCGTTCTGCTGTGTACAGCCGGCCTGAAAAATGCCCAACAGCAAAAACAGCAATAGCCGCATGCGGACGCACTTGCCGGTCACGGAGCGAAATCACCTCACCATCGCGGGCACGTCGTTCTTCGCCGCCCACACCAGCGCAACGATCCATCCAATTACGCTCCATCCCAGAAACAGATTGAGCAGAAAGATCGCAAGCAAATCGCGCTTGCTACGGGCCAGGGCAATGATCGACGGCAGAAAATACATCACGAACCCGAAGCCGAAGAATGGGAAGAAGATAAAGTGCGCGAGAATCATGATCGCCCTCCCTCTCTATAGCGTAGCACTATCGTGGCGCCGCCGCATCGCTGTGACCCTCTCGAAAGGCCGCGGCACCTCAACATTAAATACGCTGGACATTACACCGAAGTTCCCGAATCCTTACCGCCGCATCCCCCGCTTCCGCTCCAGAACCGCCTCCAGCCCGGCCCCGGTCTCCTTAGGCAAGTGATACGATTCTTCATCCGCCGGATACTGGCGCGATCGCACGTCCGCGCGAAACGCCTGCACCGCGTTCGTGATCAGCGCCGCCGCATCGCCGTACCGCCGCACGAATTTTGCCGGAGGTCCGAACGTGAGATTCAGAATGTCGTGAAAGACCAGCACCTGTCCGTCGCACTCAGGCCCTGCGCCAATCCCGATCGTCGGCGTGTTGACCTCGTCGGTAATCATCCCAGCCACTTCCCGCGGAATGCCTTCGAGGAAAAGACAAGCGACCCCGGCGCGATCCAGTGCAACGGCATCGCGCATGAGCTGCTCGATCGCGCTTAGGCTCTTCCCCTGCACCTTGTAGCCACCCATCACGTTCACCGACTGCGGCGTCAGCCCGATGTGGCCCGCCACAGGAATCTCGGCGTCAATAATCTGCCGGATGATGTCGGCCCTCTTTTCTCCACCCTCGATCTTCACCATCTCGGCACCGCCTTCCTTCACAAATCGCGCAGCGTTGCCGACGGCGGTTTTGACATCAATCTGGTAAGACCCGTAAGGCATGTCGGCGACGAGCAGAGCATTCTTCAGCCCGCGCCGTACGGCCTTCACGTGATGCAACATCTCGTCCATCGTGACCGAGAGCGTGTTCTCATAGCCGAGCATGGTTTGGGCGAGCGAATCGCCCACGAGCACCATGTCGATGCCGGCCTCGTCCACCAGGCGCGCGGCGGCGTAGTCGTAGGCGGTGAGGCACGTGATCGGCTCATGTCGGAGTTTTTGTTCCCGCAGAGTTGCGGTCGTGGTCTTATGGCCGGAACCGTCGAAGAGACGTCCGCCAATCGGGGCGATACTCATGATGTCCTCCAGTGCCCCTCCGCCTCGGGCGGATAGAGCCTGTACACATCTTCAAGTTTCTACAGCTTGGTTTATTGTAGGCCTTAAACGGCCGTTCGTCGACAGCCTGTGAGGTAATGTTCTCAATAACTTTGGCCTGGTCGGCGAGATGGCCGTCATTGCCTGAGATCCGCCCGGCAACGACCAGTTCTGATGTAAGACAAATTGCATCGCGTCTTACACCGTGGTAAGATTAGCGGATGGCTACCTTCCGCACCGTAATAAGCTCTAAAGGCCAGGTGGTGATCCCCGCGGAACTGCGGGAACAACTCGGATTGCAGAAGGGTACCCCAGCAACCTGGACCGAAGAAAACGGTCGCCTAGTGCTCACTCCTATCACCGAAAAGCGTATTCGCGATATCCGGGGCTTCCTCAAACCCAAACCGGGCGAACCTTCCATGTTCGAAGAACTTTTTGCAGAGCGAGAACGCGAACGAGAACGCGAACGCAGACGAGGCCAATAGATGTCGCCGGCGTTATCTCGCGGCCTGGCGCGCCGATATGTGCTCGACTCCAACGCCTTGATCGGCTTTTTTGAAGACCGTCCGGGAACTGCGGGAAAGATTGAACGTCTCGTGAGCGAAGCCGTTCGACAGGACTTGCCCCTTCTAATGTCAGCGGTGAATTGGGGTGAAGTCTTCTATACGGCGTGGAAGCTACACGGCGAACTCCAAGCTCGCCAGGTCGATGCTCGCTTGCAAGAAATGCCCGTCGCCGTCGTCGCCGTGGATCGAGACCGAGCCACTAGGGCTGCCGCCCTCAAGCAGAAGCATACCCTAGGCTACGCCGACGCCTTCGCTGCCGAACTCGCCATCGAACGTGAAGCATGGCTGGTCACAGCCGATCCTGAATTCTCCAAACTGGGGAGGATATTGTCGGTGTACCCTTTACCGCGCCACCAGAAATAGAGCCCTACGCTCCCACCGCGTCCTGCCCGCCCAGCGGCAGGAAGTACTGTGTGCCTTTAATAGGCTCGGTAACTTTGCGCAACAACTCTTGCAAGTCTTCGTTGCGATCGACGAAATCAATGTCTGAGGTGTTCACGATCAGCAGGTCCGACGACGTGTAGTGAAAAAAGAAATGCTCGTAGGCCTTGATTACTTCCGCCAGATATTCGTCGCTGACCGCCTTCTCACTCGGCAAATTCTTTTTCTTCAGCCGCTTCTTCAGCACTTCTGGCGTAGCCTGCAAATAAATCACCAGGTCCGGCGTGGGCAACTGCTCGCGAAAATGGTTGTAGTAACGATTGTAGGTATCGAGTTCCTGGTCAGTAAGATTCAAGCAGGCAAATAGCTTGTCTTTTTCGAAGATGAAATCCGAGACGACGGTCTTTTGCGATCGCGGACCCACGTCTAGCGACTGCAACTGCTCGAAGCGCCGAACCAGAAATGTAAACTGCGCCTGAAATGCCGCTCCGCGTTCGCCGTCATAAAAAGAATCGAGAAATGGATTCGCGTCTGGCTCCATCACCCGCTGCGCATTCAACCGCTCGGCGAGAATGCGCGCCAGCGTGCTCTTACCCACGCGGATGGGCCCTTCCACAGCAATGTAACGGGGCAGTTCGAAAAGATTGGCCATGAGTTAGTGCGATGTCTCAGAACTGGCAGGATATCTTGGTTGGGGCGGACTGGCAATTGCGGAAAGAGTTAACAGCAAAAAAACCATTTCAGATTCTAGATTTTAGATTGCAGATTAACGACTGACAGCCAACTTGTTGATTTAGAAATCTCAAACCTGAAATCTGCAATCCTTTAGAATTCCCTGCATGCTCGTCGTTGAACTGACTGGAGCCGCCACGATCGCCGCGGTCACTGCGGGGTATCAATCGATGGCGCCCACGGGGCAGATGTTCGGTCCCACGTTCACCGGCCTGCCTCGCGGCAGCAAGCAAATCGCCCTCACCTATGATGACGGCCCCAACGATCCCCACACTTTGCACTTGCTGGATGTTCTTGCCCGGTATGGCGTGCATGCAACTTTTTTTCTGATCGGTCGCTATGTGCAGCAGCGCCCCGACATTGCTCGCGAGATTGTCAGAGCGGGACACGCTATCGGAAATCACACTTTCACACATCCCTTATTGATCTTCAAGAGCGCCGCTGAAATTCGCCAGGAGCTATCTGCCTGCCGCTCCGCGCTACAAGACGCAATCGGTGAGTATTCCAATCTCTTCCGCCCACCTTTCGGCGGACGCCGCCCCGCGGTTCTGCGCATCGCGCGCGAGTTGAGCCTTGAGCCAGTGATGTGGAATGTGACGGGTTACGACTGGAACGCGCCTCCCGCTGAAGTAATCGAACGGAAGGTCACGAGGAAAATTCGCGGCGGCGACGTGATCCTATTGCACGATGGCGGCCACAAAAATATGGGAGCCGACCGCTCGCAAACAGTGCTGGCGACGAATCACCTGATAGAGCGCTATACAGCCGAGGGCTACGAATTTGTGACGATTCCACAGATGATGATGTCAAAAACGACAATTCATGTGGGGCCGGATCCTTGACCCGGCCGCGGCCCGAAGGGTCGCACTCTGTCGCTGGCCATGGATTATTCACGCACCAAAGCAGCGGCGCTCCGCGCCGCGACCGGGTCAGAGACCCGGTCCCCCATACAACCCATCATCCACGCATCGCCGCAAACGCCTGCTTAGCCGCCGCGATCGTGCGCTGCACATCTTCTTCGGTGTGCGTCGCCCCCAGAAACGCCGCCTCATACTGCGACGGCGGCAGGTACACGCCATTGTCGATCATACCCCGGAAAAATTTCCCGAACTTTTCGGTATCCGACTTCGATGCCGAATCCCAATCCGTCACCGGACCCGGATTGAAGAACCATGTAAACATTGAACCGACGCGATTATGGGAGAGCACAATCCCCGCGTCCTTCGCGGCCGCCGCCACGCCTTCCACCAACTCTCCACTCAGCTTCTCGAGTCGCGGATAAATCTCGCCCTTGCGATCGCGCAACTGCTTCAACATCGCGCATCCCGCGGCCATCGCCAACGGATTTCCCGAAAGCGTCCCTGCCTGGTACATCGGTCCGAGCGGAGCCACCAGGTCCATAATCACGTTAGAACCGCCGTACGCACCCACCGGCAATCCTCCGCCAATGATCTTCCCCATCGTCGTGAGGTCTGGACGAATGTTATACAGTTCCTGCGCTCCGCCAAACGCGACACGAAATCCGGTCATCACCTCGTCAAAAATCAGCACCGAGCGTTCGCGCTCCGTCAGTAGCCGTAGCCCGACCAGGTAATCGTCTGCCGCCGGAACGCATCCCATGTTCCCAACTACCGGTTCCACTATCACGCACGCAATCTGGTGTTTGAATTTGTGGAACGCAAGTTCGACCACGGAAAGATTATTGAACGGCAACGCTAGAGTGAATTGCGTGAATTCTTCGGGCACGCCCGCCGACCCCGGAATTCCCAGCGTCGCCACGCCAGAGCCGGCCTTCACCAGGAGCGCATCCGCATGCCCGTGATAGCAGCCTTCAAATTTCACGATGTATTTCCGTTTTGTATAAGCCCGCGCCAGGCGAATCGCCGACATCGTCGCCTCGGTTCCGGAACTCACGAAGCGAACTTTCTCCATGCTGGGAAACGCTCCAAGCACCAACTCCGCCAGGTCGGCTTCCGAAGGGGTCGAAGCCCCAAAACTGGTGCCGTTGCAAGCCGCGCCCACAATCGCATCCAACACATTCGGCTCAGCGTGACCCAAAATCAGCGGTCCCCACGATCCGACATAATCGATGAATTCGTTTTCGTCGGCGTCCCAGATGTGCGAACCTTTGCCACGCACGATGAATCGCGGGTCTCCTCCCACCGAGCGAAACGCCCGCACCGGCGAATTCACGCCCCCCGGAATCATGCTCTCCGCCCTCGATTGGAGGCGGCGTGAGTGTTCGGTCTTATGCGATGTAGTGGACGGCATCAAATCCTCTCGACATGGAGAAATAGAAATAAAGAGAAATAAGATGTCAACAAATCGTACGATTGCAAGCGACTACTATAGCAGCGCTCTGCAAACCGAATTCATCCGATATTCATCATTCTGCAATCTCTTTGCAACATACCACCAGTACAGTAGGGTCATCACGGCACCCTTCTAACCGGGAGGGTTTGAAGGACAGTCTCGGGGGCTCCGGACTGTCCTTATTTCATTGCCGTATTCTCTAACACGCATCCTGCCCCAGGCGACGACTTCGTTGCCTTCCCTTCCTCCCCATTAACCACAATTAACCCGCCATCGTATAATCATTTCCAATGATAACCGTCTCCAAGGAGGACTACCTCAAGTCGATCCTCGAAGCGGAAAGCGAGGGTGAGGTAGTCATCTCCGCTCGACTCGCCGACTTGCTGAAAGTCTCCCCGCCGGCGGTTACCATGGCATTGCGCCGTCTGAAAAAAGACGGCTTGGTGCGCGTCGAGAGCCGCGGCGAGGTGCGACTGACGGCGACTGGCCGCAAGATTGCCCGCAAGCTCACGCTTCGCCACCATCTCATCGAACGCATGCTCTCTGAACTGTTTGGCATGGAATGGTGGAAGGTGCACGACGAGGCGGAGCGCCTGGAGCATGCGGTTTCCCCCGACTTCGAGGCTAAACTGCTGGCGAAATTGGGCTCCGGCGGCGCCTGTCCGCACGGAAATTTAAGCGAAGTCGAAGGACCAGCGAGCCGCCGTCGTCGTGGTCTGGTTCTGCTTGCGGACGCTGAACTCGAAAATACATACACCGTCAGCGGAATTTACGAACGCGACCGCCGGCTGCTCGAGTTCCTGGAGCACCGCGGCGTTCGGCCGGGAGCGAAGTTGCGTCTGCTCGAGCGCAACTACGATCAAACCTTGACCCTCTCCACCTCGTCGGGAACTGTCTCTCTAGGTCCCGCTGCCTCCGAGCGAGTCTGGCTCGCCTCCGCCGCCACCCGTCAAAAACGTTGAGTCTGCGCTTCAGGCGCAGAATAGTTAACTATAGTTCATCTCCTGTTGTATACTTCTGCTAATTCCTGTTGGTTGGGCTCCGCTCCTGCACGTCTGTCGAATGCCTGCTAGATGAACGAGCCGAAGACAACATCGACGCGAGGGGAATTGCCGTCCCGCATTTCGGACGGACCGCTGACCGTTTCCAACGGCGTCGTCATAACCCACGAAGATATCGACCGCGCCCACGACCGGGAACGCGTCCTGACCACCCGCACCCAGCGCGGCCTATGGCCTCGCGCCCGCCTGCTGTGGCTCCTGATTGGGCCGGGCATCCTCGTCATGTTGGGGGAAAATGACGGCCCCAGCATGCTGTCATACGCCGCCACCGGCGCGCACTTCGGCATCGGCTTCTTCCTTCCGTTCGTGGTCCTGACTTTCCTGATGGCGTGCGTCGTTCAAGAAATGACTGTACGGTTGGGAGCGGCCACGCATCGCGGCCACGCCGAACTGATCTTCGATCGATTCGGACCCTTCTGGGGATGGTTCTCGATGATCGATCTCATGGTCGGCAACTTCCTCACTCTGGTCACCGAGTTCATCGCCATTCGCGCCGGTTTGGGCTTTTTCGGCGTACCGCCCGTGGTCTCAGTCCTCGGCGCTTGGCTGGTGCTGTTCATCGCCCTGATGGCTCACCGCTACTGGACCTGGGAACGCATCACCCTCGTCGCCGCGATGTTCAACCTGGTGTTCATCCCGGTCGCACTGCTGAGCCATCCTCACTGGGGAGCGATCGGCAGCGCCCTGCTCACATGGAAGCCGCTTCCCGGCGGGCTCACGCAAGAAACCGTCCTCATCCTGCTGTCTAATATCGGTGCGACGGTGACGCCCTGGATGCTGTTCTTTCAGCAAAGCGCTATCGCCGACAAAGGCTTGACCACGCCCGATATTCGCTTCGGCCGCATCGACACCGTGCTGGGCGCGGCTTTGGCTGCCTTGGCCGCTTTGGCTACCATCGTCGCTACGGCTCCCCTTTTCGCCCACGGCATGTCTACCGCCAATTTCGAAGGCGCCCAGTTTGCCCAGGCGCTGCAGCCCTTCGTCGGGCATTGGGGCTCAGCGCTCTTCGCGCTCGGAATATTTGAAGCGGGAATGGTCGCCGCAGTTACGATTTCAACCTCCTCAGCTTACGCGTTCGGCGAAGTTGCACACCGTCCCCACAGCCTGAATCTTCCCTTCCAGCAGGGGAAATCTTTCTACCTGGTTCTGATTCTCGAAGCTGCCGCCGCCGCCGGGCTGGTACTGATCCCTGGCATCCCGCTGGTCTACATTGTTCTGATAGTGAACGTGATCGCGGTCCTCGCTATGCCGCCTGCACTGTTGTTTCTCTACATGCTGGTCAACGACCGGGAAATCATGGGAGATCTCGTCAGCCCCTTGTGGGCAAACATTCTGGCGCTTGGAGTGGTTGTCATTTTGGTGGCGGCAGGAGTGCTGTTCGGAATCAGCGTAGTCGCTCCTCATGCCCTAGCGCTCATCGGAGGAAAATAAATGGACCCGCGATTCAATTCCGCTTCCAGCGCCGACATCAGCGGTGAGGATCTCGCCTCCGTCGTCGCATCCCTCGAACCAGACCAACTCATCTCGACAAAACAGAAGTATCACTGTCCGCGTCGCCAGCTCACGCGCAAGGAAATGATCCTCTTCTGGGCTCTGCGGTTTTATCTGGTCTTCATGTTTGGAGTGGTGATCTATCAGGTCAGCACGGCAGTCCGCTAGGGCTCCAGCAAAGCGGCGCGGGCCAGACGCCAGGTCGCTTCATCCGGAGTGCAAATCAGTCCACCAGTGAGTTGGGAAACTTGATACGCCGTACCGTCGAAATGCGCGCTGTATCCGCCCGCTTCACGGTGCAGAAGCCAGCCGGCTGCGTGATCCCACGGCATGAGCCGGTTATAGAGCAGGAGATGGCAAGAACCTGCTGCCGCCAGGCGGTATTCGTGGGCGGCGCATCGCAAGTTTGCGGTCGCCGCCAACTTCCCAAGATTAGCCAGCACCGTTCTCCGCAACGGCTCGGGCAAAAATCCCGTGCCCACGATGCCCTCCATGGCCGACACTGGGACGGGCTTCGCAACTCGTAGCATCGTCCGGCTCCCGTCCTCGTACTCCATCCAGGCCCCGCCGCCACGCCGCGCGTACGCCCAGTCCCGCGACACCGGATCATAGATCACCCCTGCAACAATTTCGCCGCGTATCGTAGCTGCCGCCATGACGCCGAACAAAGGCAGATTGGAAACGAAGTTCTTGGTGCCGTCGATGGGATCGATGATGAATGCCAGTTCCGCAGTGCTTAGTTGCTGCAACACTGTGGGATCCCGATATGCGCCCTCCTCGCCAACGATGAGAGCGCCGGGAAAAGCCGTGGCTAAGGCCGCGCTGATCGCCCTTTCGGCCGCTTCATCCGCATCGGTGACAAGGTCGAGCGCCGAAGACTTTTGCCGGACTTGGTTCGTGCGAAGTTTGCCAAACCTCGGCATGATTTCCGTGCGCGCAGCGAGGGCGAGCACAGCACCGACCTGACGCAGATCGCGTACGGAAAATGGCTGAACTTTTTCTTCTTTCGGACTCGTGACGACCGTAGATTGCTGCGTTGGCCGAACAGAGGCGTCGTCCCCAGTCAGGAACTCATGCCCAGCTTCCCGCAATGCATCGATCGCCCAACTGAACTCTTCCTGGATTAACACATAATCCGTGTCGTAGGTAGAGATAGCAAAGATCGGAACATCTTTGGTCGATAGCGGCTCGATGAAGGAAAGCAGCACACCAGTTTGCGCGAACGGAAAAGGCCCTTCGAGTTTCAGGCAGATCCAGCGTTGTGGCGAATGCACTTCCGGCGGCAGGTTGTCCGTGGGGCACACGATGGAAAGTTCCTCGGGAGTGCGGCTGACAGAGTTGAACTCTCCTTTCGTCGCCCACTCGGGCACAAGTGCGTCGGGTGCCAGACGCACGATTGCATAAGAACCTGTGAGCCAGCGAAATTTGAGCTTGCGGCGTTCCACTAGCCCTCGACCGCCTTGCGCAGAGCCGCTTTCGCCAGAATGCGCGTGGAATCGAGCGTAGGCAAAGGAGACGATTCGGGCGTGACTAGCAACGGAATCTCGGTGCAGCCGAGTACCACCGCATCGCAGCCTTGGTCCTTGAGCGCGCGAATGACTTCGACGTAATAGGCCAGCGATTGAGGCAGGAACTGGCCATTGACCAGTTCGTCGAAGATGATCTGGTTGATGCGCTCGCGCTGTTCCGGGCCGGGGATGCGGAGGTCGATTCCGGCCGCCTTCAGCGCTTCCGGATAGACCGGGCCCTCCATCAAATAGCGAGTCCCCAACACGGCAAGCCGTTTGAACTTTCCCCGCTGTGCTTCGCACGCGACTTCCCGCCCGATGTGCAGCCAGGGGCGCGGCGAACGGTGTTCTATGAGATCGAATGCCTGATGGATCGTGTTGTCGGGGCAGATCAGGAAATCAGCGCCGGCGCGCGCCAGCTTCTCCGCAGAAGACAGCATCAACTCGGCCACTCCCGCCCAATCGCCGCGCTCAATGTGTTTCATATATTGCGCCAGCGACAAAGAATGCAGGGACACCTCGGGATGATCGTATGGGCCCAGCATCTTCGATCCTTCGAGCGAGATCGTGCGGTAGCAGAGCGCGGCTCCCTCAGTGCTGCAGGCGACGATGCCGATGTGTAGCATGCGGTGTTAGGTCGTAGGTATCAGGTCTTAGGAGCTGAGTCCACAGGGCCCAGACCTAGCACTTAAAACCTAAGACCGTCTTCGCTCTTGATTGTAGCTGGAGCCACCGCGTAGGGACTGTCGTCTCGATAGCGTTTTTCGAATTCTTCGCGGGTGCAAATGGTCTTCACATCGACGACGCGGTCGATGGCGAGGATACCGTCAAGGTGATCGATTTCGTGCTGGAGAAGTTCGGAGAGATTGCGCTCGTCGCCGGCTTTGAATTCGCGCGTTTGACCCTGCAGCGTCTGATAACGCACCGTAACCCGGCGGTGGCGCTCGATACCTGCATGAAGATCGACAGGAAACTCAAGCAAGCGTCCCAGACAATAATTCTTTCTTCACTGGAATCGATGATCTCCGGATTAATCAGCGGCCACGGATCTTCGCCTGGAAGTTTTAAAAAAATAACTCGCCGCAGTTCTCCGAGTTGGGGAGCGGCGATGCCACGTCCGTAGCCGGTCGCGGAGCGCCAGTGGGCTAGCGTATCCCCGAGGTCCTGGGCCAGGTCGTGGATCTCACGGGCCGTCGGGTCTGCGACCCTCGTAGCCCTTTGCCGGAGAAGCGGGTCGCCGAGTTGAAGCACCGGACGGATCGGCATGGTATGTCACCTGGCCGCGGCGGCGTCGAACAAGCTCAAGAGCTCGAGCTTCTTTTCCGCAGGTAGAAACGATGCTTCGAACGAGTTGCGTGCTAACTCGCGCAGATGCTCATCGGTGAATCCAAAAGTTTCCTGCGCAAGTTGGTATTCGTGCGACAGCGTGGTGCCGAACAATGCGGGATCATCGGTGTTGAGCGTAACCATGAGCCCCTGGTCAAAATAATTTTTCGCGGGATGCTCCGCGGCCGACTTGCACACTCCGGTGCGAAGGTTACTGGTAATACAGAGTTCGATCGGAATCTGCCGCTGGCCGAGTTCGTCGATCAAGTCGGCGTCCTGCGCGGCTGTCAAGCCATGGCCAATCCGCTCGGCACGCAGGTTCAGCGCACCCCAAATGGACTCCGGCGGTCCAGTCTCGCCCGCATGGGCGGTCAGCCGTAAACCATGATCGGCGGCGTAGGCGTAGACACTGCGGAAAAGTTCAGGAGGCGCTTTTACCTCGTCGCCTCCAATGCCGACTCCCACGACGTGGCGATCCCGGTAGCGCGCCGCGAGTTCAAAAACTTTCTGTGCCTCCTCAACTCCGAAGTGGCGTGTGGCGTCGAAAATCCACAGCAGCGATACGCCGAAATCGCGCGCGCCGCGAGCCCGTCCGCGCTCCAGGCCTTCGAAGATGGCGGCGAAATCCTGTTTGCGATAAAGGCAGACGCCTACCGCAACGTACACCTCCGCGTGCAGCACGTTCTCTTCTTTCAGCCGCTGCATCAAGCGGTAGGTAGCGAGTTCGTAATCGTCCGGGCCGCGCAAGTGCGCGCTGACCGCCTTGAAGGCCATGAGGAAACTCTGAAAATCGTTGTAGCCGTACAGGGCTTCAACCTCGGCGAGGCTTGCCGATTCGCCGTGAAATTTGTGCAGTTCGAGCAACGTTGCCGGTTCGACCGCACCTTCCAGATGCAGGTGCAATTCCGCCTTGGGAAGCTGACGGATAAAAGCGTTCGGCGTGCGCACCGGCTCAGAGGTCATCCGTTTGATTGTAGATTCTTGAAGAAGGATTTGGAAGAAACTCCAAAACGAATCGGCCTCCCTATTTTCGGGCGAACTCGCTGCGGTGCCGGCTGTAGAAGAGGTAGATCAACAGGCCGAGTCCCAGCCACACAACGAAGCGCAGCCAGGTGATGACCGTGAGGCCCGTCATCAGGCCGCCGCACAGGATGATCGAGATCAGCGGAAACCACGGCACGAGCGGCACTTTGAAAATCCGCGGGCGATCGGGCTGAGTGCGCCGCAGGATGATTACGCCCAGCGAGACCAGCACGAAGGCGAACAGAGTCCCTATGTTGGAGAGGTCCGCGGCATCGCTGATTGCGAATATGCCAGCCGGGATGCCGACCGCGAATCCGGCGATCCAAGTCGACCAGTGCGGCGTCTTGAACCGGGGGTGGATTTTCGAAAAAAACCGGGGGAAAAGCCCGTCGCGCGACATGGCATACCAGATTCGTGCTTGGCCATATTGAAAAACCAGCAGCGACGAGATCATGCCGGTAAGCGCTCCGATCACGATGATGGAACGCGACCAGCGGCTGGCCCCCAGCACTTTCAGCGCGTAGGCCACGGGAGCGTCGGCCGCGGGTCCAGAGACGAAGGTCGTGTATTTCATCATGCCCAGCAGCACGATCGAAACACCGACGTACAAAATCGTGCAGACGATCAACGAAGCAATGATGCCAATGGGCAAGTCACGTTGCGGATTGCGCGATTCCTCCGCCGCTGTCGAAACTGAGTCGAAGCCGATGTACGTGAAGAAGACTATGGCGCCTCCCGTGACGATGCCCCCAAAACCCGATGGAGCAAACGGCTTCCAGTTGCTCGGATTCACCAACGCGCCGCCCACCACTAGGAATGTCAAGATCGCCCCGATCTTGATGGCAACCATGACGTTGTTGGCCTCGGCGGATTCGCGGATACCGCGAACCAGCAGGACAGTTAGGATGAAGATGATGAGGAACGCGGGAAAGTTGAAGTAAGAACCCGTCCAATGTCCCGCCTCCCAGACCGGCGTCGACCAGCGATCGGGCAAATGCACGCCGAAAGATTCCAGTTGCGCCTTGGAGTAGGCGGCAAAGCCAATGGCCACCACCACATTGCTGACCACATATTCAAGAATCAGGTCCCAGCCGATGATCCACGCGAAGATTTCTCCGAGCGTAGCGTAGGAGTATGTATAGGCGCTCCCAGCAATCGGAATCATCGACGCCAGTTCGGCATAGCACAGTCCTGCGAAGCTGCAGGCCAGGGCCACCAGAAAGAACGAGATTGCGATCGACGGCCCGGCCGGCGGTCGACCGTGCATCAGAATTTGCGACGTGCTGCCTCCGCGCAAAAAGTTCACGATGATGTCGAGAACTTGCGCGTGAAGAATCGACGGCACCTTGAAGTATTCTCCCGCGGCAGCCGTACCGGTCAGCACAAAGATGCCCGACCCGATTACCGCGCCGATCCCCAGAGCAGTCAGCGACCACGGGCCGAGAGTCTTCTGCAGGCGCTGCCCGGGCGTTTCTGATTCGGAAATCAGCTTGTCAATAGACTTGCAGCAGAAAAGCTGCTTGTCAGAGGTGCGGACGACTTCTGCGGGTTCCGTAGTCGGTTGTGACAAGCGGTCGCGTTCTCCTGAAAATCCAGCCCTCTAGACTTGGCATTCAGCGCTTAGCCAACGAATACTTTGTCTGCCGAAACATCGCCGGCTAAGCGCCGAATGCCAACCGAACATGTGGGACAGCCGCCCTCGGCTGTCCGCCGAGCGCAGCTCGGCGTCTGCTTGTCTACCTCTTCGCTTGGCCGCGAGCCAACTTCTTAACCTTCGGCTTTTTCGATCCGCGCGGATAATCTCGGGGCTTGAGCGGCTTCTCCGCTTTGCGTTTCTTGCGTGCTACGCGTTTCGCTTTCTTGCGTTCCTCTTTGCTTAGTTTTGTAGTGTTTGCCATGAATCCTTTTTGATTTTGTAATTTGGTAATTGCGCAATTTTGTAATTCTGCTTCGAGAATTACAAAATTACTCAATTACAAAACTAATTGATTCTTCTCAGGCGCGCTCCAGCTGGGCATACTTCTCCACCAATTTCTTTAATCCGAAGCGAGGGAATTGTACCGTAATCTTGGCCTCTTCGCCTTCTCCTTCGCGCTGGTAGACCGTGCCTTCGCCATACTTAGGGTGACGCACACGCTGCCCGGGGCGGAATCCGCGCTTGCCGGTCGGCTCTTCCACTGCAGGCTTGGGGACGGTGAACTTTTTGCCTCGACTGGCAAAGAACTCGGCGATGTTCTCGATGGAGTTGTAAGGACGGACCGGGGTCGTGGGCTGCAAAGCGCGAGCGCTCCTTCGGCTATCATCTCCAGAATGCCAGGCCGTGCTTTGGTCTTCATCTTCGTACGAATAGTGAGCACTCTCAGAGTACGCTGCCGAGCTTCGCCCCGCCTGACGGCCGGGGCCCGTCCCCACATGGCTCCTTCCCACTCGGGCACTCTTGGTGCCCAGCTCTTCAATGAGCGGCGCGGGAACCTCTTCCAAGAACCGCGACGGCACGCTGGCTTCGGGCAAGTCCGTACCATACCGGCGCCGATAAACTGCGCGCGTCAGAATGAGCTGGTCCATGGCGCGCGTCATGCCCACGTAACAAAGCCGCCGCTCCTCTTCAATGTCTTCCGGTACGAGCATGGTGCGCGAATGCGGAAAAAGTCCTTCTTCCAGACCGCTGAGAAAGATCAGAGGGAATTCCAGACCCTTGGCAGCGTGCAGGCTCATGAGCGTGATTTGAGCACGCGCGTCATAGTCGTCAGCGTCCGCGACCAGCGCGGCATGGTCCAGAAACTCGTCGAGCGTCTCGGCACGGTCGCGCGAATCCATGGCCGCGTTGACCAGTTCGCGCAGATTTTCGATGCGCGAGAAGGCCTCAGGCGTGTCTTCGTCTTCGAGCAGTTTGATATACCCGGTGCGATCGATCAGGAACTTCAAAATGTCGGCGGTGCTTACCGTCGGAGCAGGAAATGAATCAGCTGTCGCCCCGATCTCCGGCTCCCCCGGCCGCGCATCATCGATAGCGCCAGCCTCGGCAGCGCCGCTACCAGTAGCGCCGGCGTCCCGCCGGCTGTCGTGGAGGCTCCCAGCCTCCACTGCCGAATCCGCCTTAGACGCGGCAAGCCCCGAATCCGCGGCTCCAAAGTCAAACGAGAAATTTCCAAATTCGCTCGGATCGAATGCAGTCGCATCTTCGGCTTGCGCTTCACCGGAATCCGTTGATTCCATGACGCGGGCGGCATTCGCGGGCGAGGGCGCCCGCGCTACATCGCCCTCCAACTGCTCCACGAAAGTTCCCGTCAGCATGGCCCGGGCATCTACGATCAACTGCTGGAAAGTCTGCAGCGACGCTAGCGCTCGCTGTGGCAAAAGCTGACGGCGGATCGCCTCCCCAATCGCGCCCCACAGCGACAGTCCCGTCTCGAGCGCAACCCGTTCCAGCGTGTCGATCGTGCCTTTGCCAATACCCCGCGTCGGCGTATTAATCACGCGCAGCAACGAAATCGAATCATCTGGATTATGGATGACCTTCAGATACGAGATCATGTCCTTGATCTCGGCCCGCTCGTAGAACGAGAATCCTCCGACCACGTGGTACTTCAAACCGTATCGCCGCATGGCTTCTTCGAACAATCGTGATTGCGAGTTCGTGCGGTAAAGCACGGCGGCGCGTGGAATTTCGCCTCGTTCGCCCGCTTCGCGGATGTAGCGTGCAATCCAGTCGGCAGCAAAGAGGGCCTCGTTCTCGCCGTCGGGCGCCTCGTAATAGCCGATCTTGGTTCCACCTTGCCTCGACGTCCAAAGGTTTTTGCCTTTGCGGCGCACATTGTTCGCCACCACCGCCGACGCAGCCTGCAGAATATTTTGTGTGGACCGGTAATTCTGCTCGAGGCGGATGATCTTCGCTTCAGGAAAATCCTGTTCAAATTCGAGAATGTTGCGAATGTCGGCGCCCCGCCAGGAATAAATCGACTGATCTTCGTCGCCCACCGCGCACACATTGTGGCGCTCCCCGGCAAGCATGCGCATGAGTTCGTACTGCGGCCGGTTCGTGTCCTGGTACTCGTCGATAAGCAAATACTGGAAACGGCGATTGTAGTAGTCTCGCACGGCCGTTGACGATTTCAGCAAGCGCACGGCCTCCAGCAGCAAATCGTCGAAGTCGAGCGCATTGGCCTTCCGCAGCTCTTTGCGATACTCCTCATATAAATGGGCAATGCGCTCGGTCTTGGGATCGGCCGATTGCAGGTAGAGTTCCTGCGGATCGAGCATGTGATTCTTCGCCCAGGAAATTCGGCCTAACACCGTGCGCGGCGTGAGTTCCTTGTCGTCAAGGCCCAGGCGCTTCATCACCCCTTTGACCACAGCCTGCTGATCGCTCTCGTCGTAGATGACAAAGTTCTTCGTGTGCCCGATCGGTGGCTGGCCGGGCGTGGCAGACGGAATCCGCATGGCCTCAATGTCACGCCGCAACATCCGCACGCAGAACGAATGGAAGGTCGAGATTACGGGCTTGGCAATGCTCAGTCCGCCCACCAGCTTTTCAACGCGCTCGCCCATTTCCGCGGCCGCCTTGTTGGTGAACGTCATCGCCAGAATGGACTCCGGCATCACCCCTTTATGTTCGATCAAATAGGCAATGCGATAGGTGATGACGCGCGTCTTCCCACTGCCGGCCCCGGCCAGAATCAGCACCGGACCTTCCGTAGTTTCGACGGCTTCACGCTGTTGCGGGTTGAGTTGGTCGAGAAAAGACAATGCGGAAGTGACTCCAAAATCCCTTCTCAATTTTACAGGGGAATAGCGCCGTGCGGGATTGCACGGCCAATTTCCGGCGGCAAATTTCCCGAAACAGAGGGCCCATGCGCGCCTCCTGCGACCTCGCGGCGCGCGAATTTTGTCCGCAAGGACAGGTTTGCAGACCGTTCTTCCCACGAAATGAGATTGGACGATGCGCTGGTATCCGGCCTCTAGTTTCGCCGGAACACGAAACTGGGGCACGGTGTCCACAGGAAAGCACGACGCGTTCGTCCCTCGGGAGGAACCTCTATGAGTCTGAAGATTTTGTTGGCGGTGGCGGTAATGCTGACGGTGGCAGGGCTAGTGATCGTAGGCCAACGGGACGCGCGCGCGGGAGAAGTCTCCCAGGCGTCAGGCTACAAGGTCCTGGAGCCGATCCGGCATGGCAATCTAACCGTATTTCCCGTGGTCGCCGCGAAAACCTATCCCACCGGCGAGTTCCTGACTCTGGATGAAGGCTTGCGCTCCGGCGATGTAGTCGTCACCGAGGCCGGAAATGTGCAAGGGCTGATTCGGCGGCATCCGACGCCGGCCATCCGCCACGATGGGGCACAGGTGAACCGGTTAGTGCTGGTGAACAATTCAAAACGACCGCTACTGTTGCTGGCGGGAGAGATCGTCACCGGCGGAAAGCAAGATCGAGTGATCGGTAAAGATCGCATCATTCCCGCGGAGAGTGACCCGGTAGACCTCAGCGTATTTTGCGTGGAGCCCGGACGCTGGATGGCGACCAGCGACCGCTTCGGAGCTTCCGAAGCCATGTACGGTGGCGTCGTAGGAGGCCCGGTGCATGGCAATCCTCCGATGGCCATCATGGCGCAACCTTCCGTCCGCGCCAAGGCGATGGGCGACAAAAATCAGCAGGAGGTCTGGGACGCCGTGAATAAGCAAAAGGAGCAAGTCACGGTAGAAGTCACCGCTGCGGCGCCAACTGTCGCCACAGATATGGCGCAAGTCAGTTCCTACGCCAAAGTGAACGAGAACCAGGAGGTCAAGAAACGCGTCGATGCGGTCGCCAAGCCGATCGAGCAGAACTATCAAAACTTGATTCGCCAGCTTCACGATCGCAGCGCAGTTGGCGTGGTAGTAGCGGTGAACGGGCGCATCATCTGGGCCGATATCTTTGCCAGCACGGATCTACTGGAAAAATATTGGCCGAAGCTGGTGCGCTCCTACGCCTCGGAGGCAGTGGTCACGCGCGCGAAAGAAGTTGAGGTCACTGAAAGTCGGGCGCAAGCGTTCCTCGCAGACATGGAAGGACGCCGGGAAATGATCGAGAGCGAACCCGGAGTCTACCGTCACACCGAAGTAACCGGCGACGGATTCAAGGCATTCTCGCTAACTTCCCTGCTGCCGAAGACCGGATTCGACGTCCACGTGGCAAAAATGGCAGAGTGAGAAAGCAGTGGCCAGTGGCGAGTGGCTAGTGGCCAGCACCTGGAATTAGCATTGCTCCGCGCACTCCGTGGACGTTCTCTGCGAACTCTGCGGTCAAAAGCTTTTAACCGCTGAGCACGCGAAGAAAAGCCGCAGAGGTCGCAGAGAGGAGCTCAGGGGAATGTGCCCTGGCCACTGATCACTAGCCACCGACCACTGCTCCTTAGCCACTGGCCTTCATCGCTTTTCCGCGCAGTTCCTCAACTGCCGGAAAAGATCGCGGAGGAATCAGCGTGCGCGCCGGAGGCATGGTCCCGTCGCTAAGCGCTTTCGCCAGGATTTCCAGCGCAATTCCCGCCGCCGGAGCGGTGATGATCGTAGCCTTCAGCAGTCCCCGCCTCACCCACTCCTGGCCGGTTTTGCTTACCCCGTCGCAGCCCGTGAACGGAATAGCCAGCCACTGCTCGCGATCCTTGTCGGTCAGTCCGACAAATGCTTTTCTTGCGCCCATCGCCATGGCGTCGTTCTGGCAAACAACTGCCCTGATCTGGAGCTGCCGCGAAGATCCCAACGACAGCCACGACTTCACCGCATTATTTGCGCTGCGCTCGGTCCAATCGCCCTTCAGCATTTTCAACTCGACCGCGGCCGGCTTGGTGGAAAGCATGCCCTTCGTCCGCAGCTGAGTCGCCATGCTGTTGAAAGGCCCTTCGATATAAAGAACGTTTCCGTCGGGCACCAGCACCCCAAGTTGCTTACCCTGAATGCTGCCAACTTCGGATTGGTCGGTGCTGACCGAGAAGACTGGAGCGGCGCCATTCCGCCGAAGTTCGCCGATGTAGTCGGGATCGCTGTTAATGATCCCCCAGCCGATCCCGGCGCCAACCGCCGCCTTCGCGACCTGCGGCATTCCAGTGCCAACTGGCTCTACTAGAATCGCACTGGGCCGTTGCGCCGGATCTTGAATGATCTTGACGAGTTGTTGGGTCTGATTGACAGCGTCGTTCTCGGCATAGATGATCTGAATCTTCACGCCGAGCCGGGTGGCCGTTTCCGCGGCAGCAACCGCCTGCTCTGCCTGGTAATCGTTCTCTCTCGTGGTGAGCGCAACAACCACATTCAGTTTTTCCATATTGATTGCGTAATCTGGAAATTTAGTGATTGAGTAATCTGCCCTGGCCTTCCAATTACTCAATTACCAAATTACCCAATTACCAAATGCGGGGATGTCTCACTCGCTCTTCGAAGACTCGTACCAATTCCGCCAGGCATTCGCGTCGGTGCCAAAGTGCTGGTGGGTGATGTCAGTCAACGCCTGCGAAGCCCAGCCGCGGGTCCGCGCATCGAGTGCGGGATCGTCAGTGTAGGTCACCAGTCGCGGCACAGCACTCATGCGCTGTTCATGCGTAAACATCCCCGACTCCGCCAGACTGCAAGCCGCCCTCTCGCGCACATTGGAGGAAAGATCATCGTGCATGGTTTGCAACAAGGGTTCAATCGCCTCTGCGGCGCCAGACAGCGCGAGACCCTCGACGGCCCAGCGCCGCGAGTCGGCATCCGCATCTTTCAGATGAGCGGTTAAGACCTGGACTACGCGATCCGTACCAATGCCGCGGTTGCCCATCAACCCGAGCGCCCACAGCGCCCAAATCTTTCGCGCGTGATTGGGAGAGTCTGCGGTACCAAGCAGGTTATCAAGGCTGGCAGTGTTCTTGCCCAGCCCGTATGCGGCAAGTTCGACTTCAACGCCGGACTCGCGCACCCGCATGTCTCTGGAATTCAGCGCGGCAGTTGTCAATGTAGCGATTTGCGGACTCCACTGGACTTTTCCCTGCCAGTGGTCAACACGGGACGATATCTGATCTACCGCGCCTTCGTTGTTGCCAACCGCCAGCTCCAGCAACGCCTCAGCCTGCTTCTGCGGCCTCATCCGGTCGAGTTGGCGGATATCCTTGGCGGAAGCGGGCGCAGTCTCGCGCACGGAAAACAATTTTGCCCATGCAGCATGAGCGTTCCCGATATTCCCGGCAACGAGTGCGGCCAGCACTCCAATGGTGGCAGCCAAAATCGCGGCAGAGCGTTGCGGGGTCCGGGCCTGCTGAGCCGATCCCGGATTCGATTGCTGTCCATTCGCAGCAATGTCCGAGCCTGGGCCGAGCGTTCCGTAGTCGGGAGTCGGCTGCAAGCGCGGATCGGCCGTCGGCGCAGTTTCCGGCGTCGCGCCCGGTCCCGAAAAGCGTGACTGCGGCAGATCCATATAAGGAAGAGTCTAGGTTTAGCACCGAAATAAGGTAAAGTTACTTCGGTTTCGAATCCTATAAGATTCGATGCAGCAACGCGGACTTACGAACTTGGGAAGGAGCCCCGCCAGGTGCCATCCGTGATTCCACAATTACGAGGAGGATTGATGCTTACGAAGTCCAAGTGGTTGGTATCCATCATCAGTGTGTCCCTGGCGGCAGTGGCGTTGGCCGCGGCTGGTCCGGGATACCACGTCATAAAAACTTACAAACTGGGCGGCGAGGGAGGCTGGGATTACCTGACGGCCGATTCCGACGCGCGCCGCGTCTACATCTCGCGCGGCACTCACGTCATCGTGATCGATGCGGACTCGGGCAAGGCCGTCGGCGACATCGCCGATACCCCTGGCGTTCACGGCATCGCACTCGCGCCTGAACTGGGCCGCGGCTTTGTCAGCAACGGGCGTGAAGGCACCGTCAGCATTTTCGATCTGAAGACGCTCGCGACCAGCAGCAAAGTAAAAGTCGGCGACAATCCCGATGCCATCCTCTACGATCCCGCAACCAAGCGCGTCTTCACCTTCAACGGGCGCAGTCACGACTCAACCGCAATCGATGCCGCCAGCGGAAAAGTGTTGGGAACAATCAAACTGGACGGGAAACCCGAGTTCGCCGCCAGCGACGCCAAGGGCGAAGTCTTCGTCAACATCGAGGACAAGAGCGAACTCACGGTCATCGATCCAAACAAACTCGAAGTGAAGTCGACGTGGCTGCTGGCGCCATGCACGGAACCCAGCGGCCTTGCCATCGATCGCAAGAACCGCCGCCTGTTCGTGGGCTGCGATAACAAAATGATGGCGGTCGTAGACGCGGACAGCGGGAAAGTTCTGGCCACGCCGGCCATTGGCGAGGGCGTGGACGCGGCTGCATTCGATCCCGACACCGATCTCGCTTTCGCCTCCTGTGGCGGCGACGGCGTGCTCACGGTCGTGAAAGAGGAATCGAAAGATAAGTTCAGCGTAGCCGAAAATGTACCGACACAAAAGGGAGCGCGCACCATGGCGCTCGATTCCAAAACGCACAACGTTTTCGTAGTGACGGCGCAATTCGGTCCCCGGCCGGCGCCGACCGCAGATAACCCGCGTCCACGTCCCCCAATTCTCCCAGACAGCTTCGTCGCTCTGGTCGTGGGGAAATAAACCCGCGTTACGAACTTGGGCGGGCCGTGATGCAGCGTAATGAGCAGGGCTCGCGCCGAGGAGATCTCAGAGATCGTTTTGGCAGTCGCATAGCTTCGGCCGCAAGGCTCAGAGAAGATGGTTTTGGGAAGGGCACGGCTTTAGCCGTGCCATCGTAGCCGCAACAACGCGGGCTTTAGCCCCTGGGGGCCTCTTCCGGTTCGGTCGAAATCGCATCCAGAAATAAATTGATTCGGTCGCGCGAAATTTCAGAGCGCAAAACTGCTTCCCAAATCCCAGAATTCCGGCTAGGATGTTGCAACCCAGAGTCACCGCACGACCGTTCGGTTGCACGATAGAGCGGGCGTGCGCTGAAACGAAGACTACCCTCGCTGAATCCAATTATTAAAGCCCGAGTTCTGCTGACCAATGCGAAGTTCGTGCAGACTGAGAATGGAAATGAGATGACCATTCCCGACGAGAAATTCTTCCACGCGCAGGTCACTAAGCGCGTTGACTTCGCCCCCGACCTGTGGATGTTCCGCGTCCGCAGCGGTGGAGAGTTCCATTTTGTTCCGGGCCAGTACGCAACCCTGGGAGTCGAGGCGAATGGCAAGCGCGTGGAGCGTCCGTACTCAATCGCATCATCGCCCGCGGAAGATGAAGTCGAGTTTTTCTTCGAATTGGTGCCCGAAGGTGCGTTAACTCCCCTGCTGCACAAATTGCAGCCCGGCGACCCGTTGCTGATGCGCAAAATTCCCAAGGGAAAATTTTCGCTGGACACACAAAACGGACGCACCAATCATCTGCTGATCTCAACTGTCACCGGCGTGGCTCCTTTCGTCAGCTACGTGCGCACACTTTCCAAAGAATGGAAAGAGGGCCGCTTCGACGGAACCCACAAACTGTATCTGCTGAATGGCGCCAGCCGCCCCTGGGAATTCGGATATCTCGATGAACTGAACCACTTCGACAAAGAATTACCGTGGTTCAAATACGTGCCTACGGTCAGCCGTCCCTGGGATCATGAAGACTGGCCGGGCGAAATCGGCCGCGCCGACGACATTCTGCGCAAATACGCCGACCACTGGGAACTCGATGCGACCAACACCGTTGCGTACCTGTGCGGACATCCGGAGATGATC
Organism: uncultured Acidobacteriaceae bacterium; assembly: GCA_937879855.1. Lineage (GTDB taxonomy): Bacteria > Acidobacteriota > Terriglobia > Terriglobales > Acidobacteriaceae > Sulfotelmatobacter. The sequence continues at coordinate 214,893 of CALFMO010000069.1, forward strand.
GAGCACAGCAAGGCAATCCTGAAGCGGCGCGGCTTCACCGATAAGGGGTCTGTCAAGGAAGAGGTTTACTGGATCCCGCCGCACAAGTAAAAACGCCGCTACGTGCCGATCACTGAGCTCCGTCGCTCCATCAAGGTCACATCTCTCCACGTATCCCTAAGCTTACCGATTCGCCGCCTCACTCCAACCTCCCGAAACCCGCAAAAGCGGTGCAGCGCAATGCTCGCAGAATTCTCCGGAAAGATTCCAGCCTGAAGCGTCCAGATCCCGTTCGCCTCCGACTCCAGCACCAACGCTTGCAACAATGCTCTGCCCACGCCACGTCCCCGCGCGGCCCCAGCCACATAAACTGAGACCTCCGCGATTCCTGCGTATACCAGCCGACCCGAGACCGGGCTGAGCGCGGCCCAACCCAGCACGCGAGCGCCATCGAGAGGAACTAGAACTTCGGGAACGCTTTCATCTCTAGGTTCCAAGGCAATCAGCCGGCAATTCTTGCGATGACTGCTGTCCCATTTCTCCCAACTAGGAAGCTCCGTTTCAAACGTGGCGTTTCCGGTCGCGATGCCCTCGCGGTAGATTTCGCGAACCGCGGGCCAAAGATCCGGCGGCATGGGTACAATCGGGTAACTCATAGACGTTCAGCTCGAATTCAACTCTCCGCGGGCGCGAAGAACACCAGCACCGCTAGCTCTTCTTTAATGTCGTAGAACCGATGCTCCACCTCGGCCGCCACGAACAGCACACTGCCAGCGGCGAGTTCCCGGTCTTCGTCCCCAGCCCGAAAACGCGCCTTTCCGCGCAGCACATAATACATCTCATCTTCGTGATGGGGTCGCTGCGGATCGGTGCTCCCGGCGGCCAGCACGTAAAGTCCCGCGCTCATCGACGATACACGCAGAAACTCCCGGTACAACTTGCCGCTCCGCGCCCGCTGCGCGTCGACTTCGTGCACGTTGAAAAAATCGGCCTTTGCCTGAGTCATTTTCAACTCCACGAGTCCTCGTTTTCCGTGTCCTCGCCCTTATCGCTGGTCGCGATTACCTCCACCGTATTGTTTCCCGGATACTGCCCTCGTTGAAGCAGTTGCTGCTGCCAGCCGTTGATCGGGGGTTCGAAGGTCTTGTCATATTCCGTGAAACCATTCACGATGATTCGCGCGCGAGCGATCTTCTCACCTGGCTCCGCCTTGGCGGTGGCAGAAATGTCCCAGCCTTCCACAGGATTTCTGGCATGCGTGCCGCTGACGATCATGCTCGTTCTCCGGGAGTTCGTCTAGGCTAGGATCCCGCCAAAAATAAGTTCAGTGAATTGCGGGATGAGATTGTTTGCCTGCAATTCCCCTTCAGGCTTATACCACTGGTAAATCCAGTTGATCATGCCCAGCAGAGCGAAAGCGGCGGCACGCGGGCTGACTGCCGTCTTTGCAGCCCGGCTGCGTTGCACGTCCGCAATCAGGCTTTCCACGAAGTGCACATATTCCTTCTTGCGATGGTTGATTCGCTTGCGTAGCGCCGGCGGCAGAGGATGGTTTTCGTGCAACATGACGGTGATCTCGCGATCGCGTGGGCTGAGCACGACTTCTATATGCAGACGAATGAGCGCACGCAGCCGTTCCAGAGGATCAGCGATACTCCGCACCGGGGCAATCACTCGCTCCTGAGTCATCTCCATGGCATGGTTCATGATCTCGAACAGAATTTCATCCTTGCTCTGAAAGTGGTGGTAGAGCCCACCCTTGCTGAGTTTCAGTGCGGCGGCGACGTCGTTCATCGACGTGGCATCGTACCCGCGCTGCTGAAACAGCCGCGCCGCAGTGCGCAGGATTTCCTGCCGTGAATCAACCGGAGGCTCGCGAGTCATCGCGTGCCATGGTAAACAGTTGCGCGCTGGAATGCCAACCAGTCACGTAGGGCGGACGCATTCGTCCGCCCTATGGGGTAAAAGGCGACTCGAATCAAACGAAGCCTCCGCCTCCTCCGCGAATCCTTTGCGTTCTCTGCGGTTATCTGCGTTTTTTTCAGCCTGCGAAACACAATCCCCTCGCCCCCGCGCGCCAGACTTCTCCCTTGACACTGGAAGGGCGGGCAGGTAGCATCTCTAGATACCGACCGACCGGTCGGTATTTGCAGTTATACAGGCCATTTCCAAGCCAGCAAGGGTTCTCTTTCCTCCCTTGTGATCGAGAGGAGCAAGCCTAGTGGTCAAAATTTTCTATGAACGCGATGCCAACCCCGAGGCGCTGAAGGGCAAGACGATCGCCATCCTCGGCTACGGCAGCCAGGGGCACGCCCAAGCGCAGAATCTTCGCGACAGCGGACACAAAGTCATCATCGGCCTCGAACCGAATCGCTCCAGCGCACAACAGGCACGCGCCGATGGGATGATCGTCGTGGCGCCCGACGAGGCCGCCAAACGCGCCGACTGGATCCACGTGCTCACTCCCGATGAAACCCAGTCTCAAGTCTACGATCAGTTCATCAAGCCCTATCTGCATCCCGGAAAAGTTCTCGGCGTCTCCCACGGCTTCAGCATTCATTTCAAAACCATTGTCCCACCGGCGGACGTCGACGTCGTGATGATCGCTCCCAAGAGTCCCGGACACTTGGTGCGGCGCGTCTATACCGAAGGCCGCGGCGTGCCCTCGCTGATCGCCATTCAACAGGATGCGAGCGGCCGTGCGCACGAACTCGCGCTGGCCTACGCGCACGGCATTGGCTCCACGCGCGCAGGTGTCCTGCAAACCACGTTCAAGGAAGAAACCGAGAGCGACCTGTTCGGCGAGCAGGCGGTGCTTTGTGGCGGACTGACTTCACTGATCAAAAAGGGATTCGAGACGCTGGTCGAGGCCGGATACGCGCCCGAAATTGCGTACTTCGAGTGCCTGCATGAGGTAAAGCTGATCGTGGACCTGATCTACGAAGGCGGCTTGAGCCGCATGCGCTATTCCATCTCGAACACGGCGGAATATGGCGACCTGACGCGCGGGGAGCAAGTCGTGGGCGATGCCACGCGCGCGGCCATGAAAAAGACGCTGGCCGACATTCAGAGCGGAGAATTCGCGCGCGAGTGGATTGCCGAGAACAAGAGTGGCAACAAAAAATTCAACGCTTTGCGCGAAAAAGAAAAGCAGCATCCCATCGAGATTGTCGGCGCACAACTGCGCGGCATGATGAGTTGGCTCCCGAAAGAGGGCAAGAAACCAGCAGAGGCTCCAAAGGGCGCGACCAAACAGGTGGTGAATGCTTAAGGGAGCCGAAATTGTTTTACGGTGCCTGCGCGCCGAAGGGGTCGACTTGGTATTTGGCTATCCCGGCGGCGCAATCATGCCACTGTACGACGCGCTCGAGGGCAGCGGTGTGCGTCACATCCTTACCCGCCACGAGCAAGGCGCAGTCTTCGCGGCGGAAGGCTATGCTCGCGTCACAGGCCAGGTTGGCGTGGCGATGGCCACCAGCGGTCCCGGCGCGACAAATCTGGTTACAGGCATCGCCGATGCGAAGATGGATTCGGTTCCTCTCGTATGCATTACCGGGCAGGTGCGCAGCGCGCTGATCGGTACCGATGCGTTTCAGGAGACCGACGTTTTTGGTGTAACGCTCTCGCTCACGAAATGGAGCCGCCTGGTTCGCACCATTGACGAGATTCCCGACGCGATTGCAGAAGGATTCTACTGGGCGCGAAGCGGGCGTCCCGGGCCGGTTGTGATCGATATCCCCACCGATTTGCTGAAGGCGAAGAAAGAATTTTCCGGGCCGGTAAAGTTCAGGCCACACGCACGGCCTGCCGACGCGAAAGCCGACGGCGGTTTCACCGACACAATCGTGGCGTTGCTGAAGCAATCATCGAAGCCGGTCGCGCTGGTCGGTGCAGGTGCGAAATTGTCTGGAGCGATCCCGGAGTTGCGCCGCCTGCTAGACGAACTGAATATTCCGACTTTTGCCACAGTCCACGGACTCGGCGCGGTTCCACCGCAAGCGCCGTATTACCTGGGAATGGTCGGCATGCACGGAACTCGCGCCGCGAACATGGCGCTGCACGAAACCGATCTGCTGCTGGTATTTGGCGCGCGCCTGGACGACCGCGTTACAGGCGATCCGACGCGCTTTGCGCCCCATGCCAAAATTGTTCACTTTGAAATCGACCCCGCGCAACTGGATCGCGTGCGTCCCTGCGATCTGCCTGTGATTGGCAATCTGGCGGACACGATTCCGGCGTTCCATGCGGAGTTGCGGCGGCATTCTCTATCGGACTTCAGCCAATGGCGCTCAATCGCTTGCGGCGCCGAGCGCGCTGAGCTTGATCCGCGCGGGCTGGCCCAACCCACAATTCGTTTTCTCGACGAACTCTTCAGCCGTGTGCCCCAAGACAGCGTGGTTCTGGCCGACGTGGGTCAGCACCAGATGTGGGCCGCACAACGCTATCGCTCGTCCTCGCCGCGCGGATTCATCACCTCGGGTGGGCTCGGAGCAATGGGTTTCGCCCTTCCGGCTGCAATCGGCGTGCAACTCGCCAAGCCTGACACATGCGTACTTTGCGTTTCCGGCGATGGCGGATTTCAGATGAACATCCAGGAACTGGCCACAGTTCACCGGCTCGGCCTGCCTGTGAAGATGGTCATTATTGACAACAAATATCTCGGCATGGTGCGGCAGTGGCAGCAGCTGTTTTATCAGCGGAACTATGCCGAAACCGACCTGAGCGACAATCCGGATTTCGTCGAGATCGCCAAGGCTTACAAGATCCACAGCTTTCGCCTGAACGAGGACGCCATGCGCGAATTCCCAGTGTCGAACGAGACCGGGGACCAGATCGACCAGTTTCTGCGATCGCCTGAACCGGAACTGCTGGTGTTCGATTGCGCACCGGAAGCTAACGTTTTCCCGATGGTTCCGGCAGGCGCAGCACTTTCGGAGATGCTTCTGGAGGAAGAACAAACGCAATAGTACACACACAGCGGCGGGCAAGTTGCCCGCCGGACAGCCGGCGAGACGCCGGCGCTACTCGACAACCGTTACGGGAGACCAGGCAAATGCAGACTTTTCACATTCGTTATCGCAATACCCAGGGAACCTTGATGCGCATCCTCAATGCGGCTTCGCGCCGTGCGCTGGATCTGCCAATGGTGCAGGCCGAACCTTCCGAGCACGATCATCACGTCATTCTGGCGCTCGACGTCAATCAGAAGCAAGTGGGCCAGTTGTACCGCGAATGGTACGCGATTGCGGACGTGATCAAGGTCGCCTCCGGCGCGGCCCATGCAACGCCGTGGGCTTCGGCTCATCCTCCGACGGGCGTGTCGATCGAACCCTCGCGCGCAGCGGCTCGCGCGTAGATTCAGGTTCGAGCTAATGGCAAGCCCGAAGGCTTTTACGCAGCGTCATGCAACTGGGAGCCTGTCGCAATGGCGGGCTCCCGTTTTTGTTTTAATATTCCGGTTTCACAACTTCCTCGCGTCTCCTGTAATCTCTGACTATGGATCTTAAGCACATCAGCCGTGGAATTACCGACGGGCGCGATCGCGCCGGCGCGCGCTCCATGTTCAAGGCCATCGGATTCACCGATGCCGATCTCAGCCGTCCGCTAATCGGCGTAGCCAACACGTGGATCGAAACCATGCCTTGCAACTTTCATCTTCGCCGGTTGTCGGCCAAGGTTAAGGAAGGTATTCGCGAGTCTGGCGGCACGCCGATGGAGTTCAACACGATCGCAATCTCCGACGGCGAGACGATGGGCACGGAGGGAATGCGCGCGTCGCTGGTGAGCCGCGAACTGATTGCCGATTCGATTGAACTGGTCTGCCGCGGACAGATGTTTGACGCAGTCGTCTGCGTGGTCGGTTGCGACAAGACGATTCCTGCGGCAGCAATGGCCTTGGCACGCATGAATCTTCCAGGCATGGTGCTATACGGTGGGACGATTGCTCCGGGCAACTACCGCGGCAAAGACGTCACCATTCAAGATGTCTACGAAGCGATTGGGGCGAACGTCGCAGGAAAGATGAGTGACAAAGAACTGCGTGAACTGGAAGACGCCGCTTGTCCGGGCGCGGGTGCGTGTGGCGGGCAATATACCGCGAATACCATGTCGACCGTGATGGAGATGATCGGCCTTTCGCCGATGGGCTTCAACAGCGTTCCGGCGATGGATCCGCTGAAAGATCAGATATCATTCGCGTGCGGCAAAGTCGTGATGAACCTGCTGCAAAAAGGTATTCTGCCGCGCGATATTCTGACCCGCGAAGCTTTTGAGAATGCGATCGCGTCAGTCGCTGCGACAGGCGGATCGACCAACGCAGTTCTGCATCTTCTGGCGATCGCGCGCGAAGCAGGGGTCGGACTTGAGATCGACGACTTTCAAACGGTGAGCGCGCGCACTCCGTTGCTCGCCGACCTTAAACCTTCGGGGCGCTTTGTGGCCTCGGATATGCATCGCGCGGGCGGCATTCGGCTGCTCGCACGACGACTCCTGAACGGCAAGTATCTGCATCCATCGGCGAAGACTGTTACGGGCAACACGATCGGTTCTGAGACCGAGAGCGCCATCGAGACTCCGGGACAGGAAGTGATCGTTCCGCTTGACAAGCCACTGAAGGCAACCGGCGGTCTAGTGATTCTCAAGGGAAATCTTGCGCCGGAGGGTTGCGTCGCCAAAATCAGCGGACATGAACGGCTGGAGCAGCGCGGTCCTGCGCGCGTGTTCGAATCCGAGGAAGATGCGATGACCGCGGTCACAGCCAAGAAAATTAAGGCCGGAGACGTGGTCGTGATTCGCAATGAAGGGCCGAAAGGTGGTCCGGGAATGCGCGAGATGCTGGGTGTGACTGCGGCGATTGTGGGCGAGGGACTCGGCGACTCCGTAGCGTTGTTGACCGACGGGCGCTTCAGCGGCGCGACCCGCGGACTGATGGCGGGGCACGTTTCTCCCGAGGCTGCGCTCGGCGGTCCGATCGCAGGCGTGCGCGACGGAGACATGATTCGCTTCGATGTGAACAACCGCATTCTGGAAGTGGAAGTCACCAACGACATTTTGCGTCAGCGCATGGCGCAGTGGAAAGCTCCGCAACCGCGCTACCCAACCGGCGTGTTTGCGAAATATGGAGCGCTGGTTTCGTCGGCGTCTCAAGGAGCGATCACGCGGCCGCGCTGACGCTCTTATACCATTGCGGCGCCCCGGACGACACGATAACCCGCGTGGGCGGTACAACTGGGATTCTCTTCCTTCTACTTGGTGCGTGGCTCACCGCTGCAGCAATCGAATGATTTCGACGCTGTTTTGAGATGGCGACCGGCGACAGCAATCAGCGCGGCTCAGGTTCCAGGAGATGTGGTTGCGTTAAAGGAGACTGTCTGCCGCAGCAGAGCGGGCATCACCGTTGCGGTACTCTGTCGCTGTTTTTCTCGCAACTCAGAATCATGGCATGTTTGCCTAGAATCTCTTTCGAAGGAATTCAAAAAGGCCATAGCCGATGAGCGCGGCGATCATGGCAATTTCAAAATTGGCAGTGGTGAAAACGTCTCCGATGGCCCACGCTATACCCCTCTTCTGCCCTACGCCTGAACGCTCGAATTCTCCCATCAGGAGGTTGGAATAGAAGAGAAAGATGATAAAAGCTACCTCGATCACTCCTCTCCAGACATTTTTCCTCATAGCAGATGCCGACTCCCAGGCGGAATCGAGAACGTATGTGGGCATGTTACATCAATCACGTCGCCTGGCTGTTGTAACAGCGGTTACACGAGCGAGGAAAACTGACTCGACCTAAGGCTGATGATGCTATGGGGATTTCTTACCGACCTTACCCCGTTCGAAATCACCGTTAGCAGAAATCGCAGGTCAGTCCTGCAGGGCTTCGGAGAATTACCGCAGAAATGGAAAACTTCTACGAAGTCGCACGACCTGAAGGTCGATGTGCCATCAGGAGAACTGAGAATATGACGATTCCTGGAAGGGAATCCTGTAAACAACGGAGTCGTATTTTGGATTCGTACGGTTGCCTATGATCTCGCCGTGAAGCTTTTCAGCGATACGCCTGCTGGCGATGTTTTGTATCGCTACCGGATAGGTGAAACTTCCTTTGCCGAGAGTCGCGTGTCCCCACTCAATAAGTGCGGCCACGCCTTCCCGGCCAAAACCCTGTCCGTGCGCGCTTTCCTTGAGCCAAAGGCCGAGTTCGGGCGAAGCAGAATCCGCATCTTCCAGCGAGGCCATGCCGAGGCATTCCCTATTGTCGAGCCTCCGGATGACGAAGGAAAACTTGTTTGGTTCCGGAGCCTGCACTCGTTTCTCGCATCGCGCCAGGTACTCGCTCCACGACGGCGGCTCCCATGGCATGAATCTGGCGATCGCAGGCGTGATACATCCAAAAACCTCCTGTGCATCCATCATCTGAAACTGGTTGAGCTGCAGCCTTGGGGACTGGATGACAATCATTGTGTCAGCCTACCAACCACGGATCATATGTCAATTGATGGCTGGCAAAAACGGGCCGCAATACAGATTCTGCTCCGCAGAAAATTCACACCCTCGCGTTGCTGGCCTATACCGCGCTTGCCGGCGTCGTCAGTCGGTACTGGGGGCCTGCGCGGGATCGCACGTTGTGGGTACAGTGCTGCGCGAGCAGGAACACTCAGGTGCGACTGATCCCGCGCAGTTTGTGAAGCCTTACCGAAAGTCGAACAAGAATGACTTCGTTCGGGGCGAATAATAGTTAGTGGCGGTAATAGTTTGTCGTCGCGTGTAACAGTTTTTAATTCAGAACGAGGACGAGCTAAGCCTCCAGGCGAAGCACTAAGTGCGCCTCTGAAAAATGTGCCGGTGAAATGTGAATCAGCGTTTACGCATCTCGTTACGTCGGATTCTCTCTCCATTAAAAACTTGGCTTCCGTTGTGGCTTTTGTTGAAACGAAACGGCGCCAGGATTCACAACCGTGTAGTGCGCGGATCTCCTACCCCTCAACGGCCGCAAGAGATCCGGCTTGTGCGGCAGCGGCCATATTCACCCGTCACCAACCCCCCGTGGAAATGACACAACCTGCGGTGTAAACCGCCTCGGGAGGATGTATGAAAAAGCAAGTGCTTCGAATTGTTGTAGGCACAATGGCGCTTCTGGCAGCCTTGGCTGCGATGGCGCAGGCTCCGTCTGGAAAAGTACTGGTCAACGTTCCGTTCGAGTTTGTGATTGACAACCACCACATGCAACCCGGACGTTACCTGGTAACGTCAGCGGCCAATGGGTTTCTCCAAATCCACGACACCGCGGCCGCTGACAACCAAATGTTTCTACAGGTAAACAGCATCTACAGCAATAAGCCCAATGAGGCCAAGTTGGTCTTCCACCGCTACGGCGACACCTACTTCCTGTCCGAAGTCTGGAATGGAAACGGCTCCGTTGGAAGAGAAGTAGTGAAGTCGAAAGCAGAGAAGGAAATTCTCGCGGGACGATTCAACCCATCACGGCCAAAAGCAGAAGTCGCGGTGGTGCGACCGGAGCAATAACCGGAGCATTTCGGAACTCAAGACTGGGCGCTCGGCAATCTTCGATGTGGGGCGGGCGCCCTTATTTTTCAAAATTGTCTTGCATCCGTCTTCGAAGTCTTTCCCGTGCATTCTGGTGGAAACCAGCTTAGTCCATCTCATAATTGACTTCGGTGATTACGATCAGTTTTCGCGACACGTAACGTTCTACGGACTAACCCATGACGAACCTTAATTCGTCATTCTCGTAGCGAGCGTTGAGGCTCCCGCATTATCTTCTATGCAAAACTGTCGAACTTTGCCCGACTGGACAGCCGAGGCGTGTGCAGTTCCATGACATCCCTTACACATTGTTCCGGGACATCGGAACAAAATATAAACCATATCCTCGAACTGAACACGAGGCGGCAGTCCCTACACGAGCATTTTTAGTCTTTGCTTGGTTTTTTTGGCGTCAGATCACAGGCGCGGCGAACTTGCTCCACGTCCAAGCCTGCTGGTGAGAACTCCGCAATCTGCCGTCCGCTCCGTGTCGGCAGTTCGACTTTGAATATCTGCGCCCCGATCAGACCGCGAACCGTACCTTTGTCCATGGACAGGAAGTGTCCGCGCACCCAGTTCCAACCATGATTGCCATGGGTATCGTCGATGCGGACCATCACTTCCAGTTGAGGCTGACCCCAAAAGCCGGGACGATTTGGAGGAGGCAGCCTGACTCCGGGATTGAAGTCGCCCAACTTGAGCTTGCCATCCTCGCAAAACAACTCGACCCTGGGCGCGTAGTTGGGATCTTCACGAAAATAATTGTCTGCTAAAAGTTCAAAGCGGACTCGCTTCGCCCCGGTCATCTTGTCTTCCGATTGAAACATCATCCATTTTCCGCCCGCGCTAACGCCGTCCCTTTCATCCTGATTGGGGCTCATGGCGCCGCGTTGCCCGAAGGCGGATACGCCACACAGCAAAACCACGCACGTCAAAACGATCCTCCCGACCATCCCTTTGCGATCAGATATGTAAAAATTCATTTCGTCCACAGCCTCCTCCCCGACAAGTATCCGTAGTATTGTGAACCCGGAAGGCGACTAAAAAGTTGCGTGAAAAGGTTCTCACCCGGCGTCATCGGGTATTTATCTTCAAGTCGAGATATACCTGCGAGCGGTCGTCAAACTGGCTGACCGACTTGGTGTCGCTCTTCTTGCCATTAAATTGCGCATAAACCTCGTAGTCGATGGCGGTAGAGAGCGCGGGAAAGCGATACGTCCCGTCGGGACCCACTATGTAAGTTTTCACCGCTCGCGTCCGCGTATTGGTCAGATACACGATCGCATCGGGAAGAGGATTGTCCTGCGGATCGAGCACCTTGCCGTAAAGCAGGCGACCAACGCTCTTATCTTTCTTGTCGGGCGTAGCACTCGAAATCGCGCTCAAAACCGCCAGCAGCGCCCAAGCCACAATCACGCCCTTGGTCATCAATCGTTTGCAAGTCATCGTGCGCTCATTGTCTCACGACGCGCCGTCGCATTGGTTAGTAGGTTAGGTGCAGTCCGGTATCTTCGCGCTCATCGTTATAAATGTGAACCGTCACTGGTTGCGCCAAGCGCAAAGGCTTGCCGTCAACAGATTTGACGCCCTTGAGATCGGCCCAGAGGATGTAATCGGATTCGCCGGCAGGAACGCGCTGAGCGAACTCGCCCATGTGGTCGGAATAAACTTCCCAGCGGACCTTCTTCGGCTTATCCGTGGCGCGGCGGATCTTCACGGTGATGCCATACACCGGTCGATTATCCGGGCCCCAGACGGTACCCGCGATCAGAGCGTAAGGCTTAACTTTGCCTTTGGACGTAGGGGCGGCAGAGAGCCCATGCTGAGAGATGAACGTCGGCAAGAGAAATGCGATCAGGAAAAACGCCAGGTAAGAAAGCCTCGCGAAAGGTTTGCCAGTGGGAAGTTTAGGAGAAGTCACCGTCTTCGTTTTCCTCAGCCTCTTCTTCTTCCTCTTCCAGGTAGCCTTCTTCCACCGCCTTCAGTTCCAACGGGCTGGTGGTGACGACTTCAAAATCCGTGCCACACTCGGGGCACGAGATCACTTCTCCCTCGTCGACCTCTTCCTCTTCGACGTCCAGATTCGTTTCGCATTCGGGACACAGAACCATAAAGCCTCCCTTGCCGGTTAGACCCTCCTGTTAATATTTAGATTCTTCCCGCCTGCTAGGTCAAGGGGGCACAAGGCAGGGGCGAGAGAATTTTTCTGGCACTGAAAATTGCCCCCGGCAGGGGGATTTGCCTGGACGAGGACACTCAACTCATGCTCCATTTCCGCAAAGTTATCTTCTGTACCGTAACGCACGCTGCGCTTCTAATAGCGGCGATCGGCAGCTTGGCACAGTCTGACAAATCCGAACCGACCACCGCTGCCGACCCGCCGATCGCGGCGGCCTTGCGCCAGATTTCCGCGCAACATATTCAAGCGAACATCGAGAAACTGGTCGGCTTCGGCACAAGGTCGACGATCTCAGCGCAGGATCCTGCATCGATTTCGGCGGGGCGCGGAATTGGCGCGGCGCGGGAATGGATCAAGTCGGAGTTCGAACGCTATTCTAAAGATTGCGGCGGATGCCTCGAAGTGAAGACCGACACATTCACGCAAGAGCCCGCCGACCGCATTCCCAAGCCCACGGAAATCACCAATGTTTATGCGGTTCTGAAAGGCACGAACGACGCGAACGCGAAGCGAATTGTGCTGGTGACGGGGCACTACGACTCGCGCAATAGCGACACATTCAACGTGACCGACGACGCGCCTGGGGCCAACGACGATGGCAGCGGAACCGCTGTCAGCCTGGAATGTGCGCGGGTATTGAGCAAGATGAAGTTTCCGGCAACGATTATTTTTCTTACGGTCGCAGGAGAAGAGCAGGGCCTGAACGGCAGTCATCATTTTGCCAAGATGGCGAAAGATGAGGGCTGGGACCTGGAAGCCCTTCTGAACAACGACATTGTGGGCGGCGACAAGAGCGCCGAACAGGATCATTCCGTCGTGCGTGTATTTTCCGAGGGAGTGCCCGCCGCGGCGACAGAACAGGATCTCCGACGGATTCGCGGGCTGGGCGGGGAAAGCGATTCCGGATCGCGGGAACTAGCGCGGTATATCGCCGATGTTGGCCGCGTTTATGACGCGGGGGTGAAGCCGATGCTGGTGTTTCGGCTGGATCGATTTCTGCGCGGCGGCGATCATTATTCTTTCAACCAGCAGGGATTCTCGGCGGTGCGGTTCACCGAATACCGCGAGGACTTTCATCATCAGCACCAGAACGTGCGCACCGAGAACGGAATCGAATATGGCGATCTGCCCAAGTTTGTGGACTACGACTATGTCGAGCGCGTGGCGCGGCTGAACGCGGCTACGCTCGCATCGTTGGCCGCAGCTCCTGCGCCTCCGGCGAACGTACATATACTGACGAAGAATTTGGAGAACGACACCACGCTCACGTGGGAGGCTTCCCCAGGGGGCTTGGCCGTGGAGTATGAAGTGATATGGCGGGCGACCACCAGTCTTCAATGGGAGCACGCGCAGAGTGTGGGCAACGCGACGCAAGCAACGCTGAAGGTATCGAAGGATAACGTGATCTTTGCCGTGCGCGCGATCGACCATGCGGGGCATCGCAGTTTACCGGTTGTGCCGGTTCCGGAGCGGTAGGCATTGCCCCGGCGTTGAACGAGTAGAATGGACGAGAGGTAATTTAGTGTGCGGCGAACCGGTGAACCCTTGACGTTGAGCTTGCCACCGTTCACCCGTGCGGTGACCTGGCTGCTGGGCATCAACACGGGTGTGTACCTGCTGCTATTGCTGTTGATGCGGGTGCAGCCCGATGTTCCGCTGTTTGTTCTCGATCACCTCGCGCTTCAGCCGCAGGCGGTCGTGCACGGAGCGATCTGGCAGCTGGTGACTTACGGTTTCCTGCATTTCGAATTCTGGCACTGGTTCGGAAATATGCTCGGCCTGTGGATGTTCGGGTCCGCCTTTGAAAGCGCATGGGGCACACGACGTTTCATCGAACTGTTTTCTTTTGGCGTGGTGGGTGCGGCAATTGTCACGATCGCCGCTTCCTACGCGCACATTTTGGGCAATCCTGCAACGCGGACGCTGGGCGCTTCGGGCGGAGTCTTCGCCATCCTCATCGCCTTCGGCATGCTGTTTGGGGACAACGAGATCATGATGATTCCGTTCCCCTTCCTCATTAAAGCCAAATATTTTGTGGGCATTTTGATCGTGGTCACGCTGGCGTTTGCCATGTCGAGCAGCGGCGGCGTGGCTTACGTGGCCCATCTGGGCGGCTTGCTCTTCGGCTATTTGTATGTGCGACGCGGGCTGAAGCCGGTGATGAGCCTGGGACTTGGGGAACGCTACTACGGCGCGCGCAATTCTTACTACCGCTGGAAGCGGCGGCGGGCGGCGAAGAAGTTCGAAGTGTATATGTCGAAGCACGACCGCCAAGTCCACTTCGACGAGCACGGAAATTACATCCCGCCAGATGAGGAACCGCGCAAGGGAAATGGCGGATCGAAGTCAGGATGGGTGAATTAGGATTAGCAGAGTGTCGACAGATTGCAAATGTGTTCGAATGTAGAAGGCAGAAGTCAGAATGCAGAAGTAAAACTGTTTTTGCAATTTACTTCTGCATTCTGACTTCTAACTTCTGCAATTCCACGACCACCGCTCCCAGCAGCTCTTCATTTCTTGTCTTTCCCTTGAATCCCAGATCGTGACCGGTTCCTTCCACCACCATTAACTTCGTCTGCGCAGGAATCATCTTCAGGGCTCGCTCCATCTCCGCAATGGAGCCGAAGGGATCGCGTGTGCCTGATACGAAAAGCGTTGGCGTGCGCAGGTCGGGAAGATGCTGGGTGCGCTGTTGCTCAGGCTTGCGCGGCGGATGCAGCGGATAGGAGAGCAGCAGCAAGGCCGATACAAGCCCGGGATCTTCGGCGCATAGCATGCTGGACTGGCGTCCTCCATAAGAGTGACCGCCAAGGAAGAGGCGGCCTGAAATCATTCCTCGCAGCTTCGAGATCGCATTTTTCAGGCCGGCGCGGTCGCGGGCAGCGTCGCCGGGACCGGGTGGGCCGAATGGCCTCGCTTGCCGGTAAGGCAGGTTGCAGCGAAGCACGGTGAAACCGGCTGCGGCGAAAGCCTCGGCGAGGGCGATCAGCAGCGGAGCTTGGGCGTTGCCGCCGGCGCCATGGGTCAGAACCAAGCCATCTTGATTAGGAGTTTCGGGAACGTGAAGAAATCCGCTGATGTGGGGATCGACGGTGCTGTCGGTGCATTCGAGGATAGAAGATGCGGGCAAGCGATCATTTTAAATCGTAGGGCTGGGCTGAAAACAGTCGATGCCGTAATCGAGGCGATTGCGGTGGAAAAATTGTCAGTGAGTGAAATGGCGATTTTGCATCAAGTACGTGGCAGCAGCCCGTCAATTCAGCCCAGTGACTTTAAATGGCGTCAGCTTGTGACTTTGCAGATCGAGCAGGTAGAAATCGCTCTTGACCGCGGTCCCTTGCCAATCTGATCGCCACTTCAGCACTACAGCAGTCTTCCCATCGGCAAACACCTTGAGGTCGCTGGCGTAGCCAATACCTTTTGTCAGTCTCTCGATCACGCCGCTTGCGAGGTCTAAGCGATAAACATCGTAGTCGTAGTTAACTAGCCGGTTGCTGGCAGCTAGGAAGATAATGCTCCTTCCGTCCGGCATGAAATTGGGATAGGCAAATATTGGTCCCGGAGTCGCTTGGTGTGGAATGGTCGGACTGAGCACCTTGCTTGGCTTTTCGGGATGATCGAGCAGATAGATTTCCATCCGCTGTGGCGCGTAGAGCCCCAACGTCGAGACGAGCAACCTTTTCCCGTCCGATGCAATGGACGGCTGAGAAATCTGCACGAATCCCTCGTATGTTACTTGCCTGACATCGCTACCATCGGCTCCAACAGAGAAGATGTCCCATAGATGATCCCCCGGAGGAGGTTGAGATCGCCCAAAATATACCGTTTTCCCGTCCGGCGAGAACGTTGGATAAAGATTCGCCGTCCCCGATCCGGGCAGGGAGCGCGAGTTAGAGCCATCGACGTCCATTACGATAACTCGCTGGTTCGTTCGATCTGAGACATACGAATATGCGAAGAGCTTGCCGTCCGCCGAAAACGCCGGGCACGACTCCTTTCCGGTCTTCGCCTCCGTCAATCGGCTTGCAATACCTGTTTCCATGTCAATCTTGTAGATGAAGCCAGAGTTGCCTTTCATGTAAGCCACTGCCATGGTCTTGGCATCCGGCGATACGGCAATGCCATGAATTTCACCCCGAGGGTTCCCGGCGTATGCGGAGGGCAGATAGATCGGAAGTAAAAGAAGACTGACGCAAAGGAGGTTAGACGATTTCACTGAGATCACCCCTTCTGATCATATTCTCTACGGCATTAAAGGCCGCGCCGGAGGTCAGTTTAGTGATAACTGTCGTAATCAGGCCATTGCACTCAAAATCCTAGGACACTGCGCGTTCATTTGGCCTTTTGGCAAGTCGGGATGCTCTCCAATCCTTGACGATCCGATACACCGAGTACAGCAGGGCCAGAACGAGAATAGCAAGGAAGGTTGGTGGGAATCGCACGAAGAAGACAAGCACTGCCAAGAAAATCAGAATGACCATGCGAATCGTAATGATCGCGTGCATCAGTGCCCCAACCAGTGAGTTCCGGTTCCGTTTCATCTATTGTGGCGTCCAGCTATGAGCCGAGGAGAGTGTAATCGATTGGGTCAACTGTTGAGAACAGACCATTTCGCTCATTCAGGGGTTGAGACAAAATAGAGATGTTTCGACAACTACCGAAGCACTCACTTGGCGTTGTTGAAGCGAGAAGAGGGAAGCTAAGTCACGAGCTGAAAATCGTGCATTCGAGGCTAAACGAATCTCTAACGTTTAATCCTTCCCGGCGTCAAAATGTTCGGCGGTTGTGGCCCGACGGCCGAGGAATGGGGTGCCCTGTGAAAAGTGTCTTCCCCTTGTTGCTGTTGTGTTCTTTGGCGCATGGCGCGGTTTGCCCAACGGGTCAACTGAAGGATGAAGCGGCGCTGGTTCAGATCGAACACGTGTGGTTGCGAGCTGTGGAGCAGCACGACATGGCTGCGCTGGGGTGCATTCTGGCAGATGAATTCGAAGAGGCTGACTTCGCAGGCTCACTGATCGAACGCTCAGCAATGCTGGCGAGTGCCGCGAATCGGGGCAACGTTCAGCCCGCAGTCGAATTGTCGGACTTGCATGCTCACGTGTATGGCGATTTCGCATATGCCCGTGGCCTGGCCGTGATAAGGAGTGATGATGGGAAACACCCTCTGAAGAGTCGCTTTACGGATATTTTTATCTATCGCGATGGGCGCTGGCAGTGTGTAGCGGGCCACGAATCGCACTTTCCTGAAAACCGCTTAGCAGGTACGCACTGAGCCAGTCAAATCGGCTTGAGTTTTCCGCTGCCATCGCAAGAATTATGCCCCCGATTCCTCGAATGCCGCTCCGGACTGCACACAACGTTAGTTGGTGTTATCAGCGATTACTCATTTTGACCGTCGGCAAGTGAGCGGAATGAGAGTTTTTCGCCAGCCACGGGGACGCAGCGTCTGCGGAGTGTCGAGTATGATAGTGAGTCCTGAACGTTGACACGAATTGAAAACACAATCCTCCAGAATTGTTTTGGCTGGCGTGGTTCTGCTCCTTGCTCTTATGGCTCTGCTTGCCGACGGGGCTGCCCGTCGCGAGTCCATCACCATCGATGAAGTAGCGCACATCGGGGCAGGTGTCAGCTATCTGCAGAAGCTGGACATGCGGATGAACGAGGAACACCCGCCATTGGCGAAGGCGCTAGCCGCAATGCCGTTGGTGGTTCGCGGTGTGCACGCCGATTATTCCCATGTGTCATGGACGTTCAGCGCTGGACTGTTTAAGCAGTTCTTCGGGGAATGGGTCTTCGGCCACTGGGTAATCGCTCGCTGGAATGAGCCGGTCGCGACGGTCTTCTGGGCACGGCTACCCATGTTGTTTCTGACGTTGGTTCTGGGGATTGTAATCTTTGCCTATGGCTCCCGCCTGGGTGATCCATGGGGTGGGCTGCTCAGCCTCTGCGCGTATACCACTATGCCTGTCATGCTCGCGTTCGGGCCTCTGGTCTTAACCGACATGGCAATCACCCTGTTTGCTGTCCTGTCCGTGTGGGCCTTTGCCAGCATGTGGCGGTCCCCGTCGCGCGGGACGGTGCTGAGGTTCGGCCTTGCCCTCAGCGGAGCGTTGCTGTCTAAGTTTTCTGCCGGACTTCTATTCTTCTGTTTCGCCGCATTCATCCTTAGCCTGCGCTGGCGTCCGGCCCCGGGGCAGCCCGCAGACAAAGCAGAACTCCGGGCATGGCGGCGCATCCGATGGTGGAGTCTCACGAAGGGCATCTTATTCGCCGCACTGGTGGTTTACGCCGTCTATTTTGTTCTCTCTTGGAATGAGCCCACCGATTCCCTGTCCTTCGTTGGACACAATGCGGCAGCCCTGCTGCTTCGAAGAGTGCTCATGCCGCCGTGGATCTACCTGCGTGGCTTGGCGCTGTTCGCCATTACTGCGAAGCCGCCCTCTTTCATTCTGGGTCATTCGTATCCGCATGGCGTGTGGTTTTACTTTCCGGTCTTGTTCTTGCTGAAGTCCTCCCTCGCCTTCCTCCTTTTGCTGCTTCTCGCGCTGGTGGTCAGCCTCGTGGCCAAGCTTCGCCGAGTGCAGCTCGCAGTGGTATCCAAAGGGCTGGAGTTGCACTGGCGAGCAGTGTGGGTCTCGCTCGCGGTCTTCACTGCAGCCTGCATCCTGAGCCGAATGCAGTTCAGCATCCGCCACTTCTCGGTTCCCTTGGCGCTGCTGATGCTGTTGCTCGCGCCACTTCCGCGCACGCTGGAGTCGCTGCGACGCTCGGCTTGGCCTGCCGCCCGCGCTCTTGTCTGGCTTACCGTTGTGCTGTCTCTGGCGTCAGTGGTAACAGCCGTGCGCGCGTATCCCTACTATCTTCCTTTCTTAAACTCGTTGAGTGCCGGCCGCCCGGGTTATGATTTGGTCGGCGATTCCAATCTCGATTGGAACCAGGCTCTTCCCGAAGTGGAGAACTTCGTGCAGCAGCATGGTCTGAAACGCGTCTTGCTCGATGAGTACGGGTTTTCGGAGCCCGAAATGTACGTCCCTGAATCGCAGTTCTGGAATTGCCAGCAGCCCGCTTCAGAGGATGGCGGCCAGTGGGCGGTAGTTTCCGCTAACCTGATTGAGGACGGTCACAATTGCCCCTGGCTCCTTCGCTTTCCCCACGAACCTCTGGCAGGCGGCAGCATGTATGTATTCCAACTCCCGGCGGTCATCCCTCCGGCGGGAACTCCGGGCGGTCCGCCGTTGCCCGAGGAGTACCACCAGTTTGGTGGACAGCCGATTCAAGGGGACCTCCGGCTTATCTTCCTCACCTGCATTCGCGATCCGCAACAGCTCCAGCCAACCTGGGACCGCATGACGGCGACGATGCAGGCCGATGTGGAGAAAAGAGAGCGGGAATCTAACCGCGCGAAGTAGCACTCAGCTTGAGCGTTAGCCGCACCGGCTGAAACGAAAAGGCCCAATGTGCACCGTGAACGAGTCGCTCCCCCGAGAGTGAGAAACCTTCTCCCAAAAAAACGACTTGACTCCGACCGGCCTTTTCATGGGAGGGTCTATCGCTCAGAACCCTGCGAATGAGCGAACTGGCTACTTTGTTTTGTCCGTCTCTACTTCGATGAGAGTTTCGTAGACTTTCACGATCTGGATTTCATTTCCCAGCCGCGCCCAGCAGCGCAGCATGTCGGGATCTTCCTGTGCAGCGCTGCGTGCCTCTTCTGACTTCCAATGGCGCAGCAGAACATAATGCGAGTCGCGGTCGCGGTAGAGGAGATCGCGTCCATAGCCCTTGCTGGCGATGATGGAACTGAGTTCGCGAAGGGTTGCGAGCGACGCGGCTTCCATGTCGGGCATCGGTTCCCAAACTGCCACCGAGAGTATCTCTTGCGGCATAAGCGGCGATTATAGCCTGCGGCGGCCTGCGCGGCGCGGTTTCTCTGAGGGCGACTTCTTGGGCTGCGGCGGATGAGCGATGCGCTCCGCTTCTTCGTCGGTGACGACGTGCAGGCGCATCAGGTTGGTGGAACCGGAGGCCTGGCGCGTGCCGGCCACGACTCCAAGGACGTCCCGGGGCTTGAGCAAACCGCGGCTGACAAGGTCCTGTTCCGCCATCGTCACCATTTGTTCGGCGGAAAGCGCCGGACGGCAGCGCACAGGATGTACTCCCCAGTAAAGATTCATGCGCTGCACCACGGGCTCCATGTGGGCAAAGGCATAAATGGCGGCCTTGGGGCGGTACTTCGAAATCATGCGGGCGGTGTTGCCGGTTTCGGTGAAAACCGCGATGGCGCCCATGGGCAAATCTTCGGCGGCATGGGCGATCGATTCGCAGATGGTTTCGGCTACCGAAAGCCCGCGGTGTTCGCGGCGGCGGCGGAACTGGACGAAGTCGGCCATGTTGCACTCAGCTTCCACCACGATCCGCGACATAATGGCCACCGACTCGCGGGGATACTGCCCGCTGGCGGTTTCGCCCGAAAGCATAACGGCGTCGGTGCCGTCGAAGACAGCGTTGGCCACGTCGCTCGCCTCGGCGCGTGTGGGGCGCGGGTTTTCGATCATCGACTCAAGCATCTGCGTCGCGGTGATGACGGGCTTGCGCCATGCAGAAGCGCGGCGAATCACATGCTTCTGAATGACAGGGACTTTTTCTGGCGCCACTTCGACGCCCAGGTCGCCGCGGGCGACCATCACACCATCGGCCGCTTCAAGAATTTCTTCCAGATGATCGATGGCTTGCGGCTTTTCCAGCTTGGCGATGACCGGGATGTCGCTTTTATGCGTGGCGATAATCTGTTTGACCATGCTCACGTCGGCCGCGGTGCGGACAAACGAAAGCGCAACCGCGTCCACGCCGTGGCTGAGGCCGAATTCCAGGTCTTTGCGATCTTTTGCGGTCAGCGCGGGAATGGAAAGAGCGATACCCGGGAGATTGATTCCCTTGTGCTCTCCCAGCATTCCACCGTTGAGAACGTCGCAGAGCACGTCGTCACCGCGGATCTCGCGGACGCGCAACTCGATTAGGCCATCGCTGAGCAGAATGCGGTCGCCGGGCGTCAGTTCACGACCAAGGTCGGCGAACGTCGTAGAGATGCGCTGCGCTGTGCCCGGTACATCCTGCGGCGTGATGCTCACAATCGAACCCGTCTTCAACAGGACGGGCTCGTGCCGCTCTAATGGCCCAGTGCGAATTTTTGGGCCTTGCAAATCCTGCAGGATGCAAAGCGTGCGTCCCTCGCCCTGGGCGGCGCGGCGCAGGCGCTGGATATTGTGAGCGTGATCTTCGTGCGTTCCGTGAGAAAAATTGAGGCGCGCAATGTCCATGCCGAGCCGGATCAGGTCGCGCATGCTTGCTTCATCGTTGCAGGCAGGGCCGATGGTGCAGATGATCTTCGCACGGCGAGGGGAAGCCTTAGCAGGAAGTTCCGGCGACGAGCCGGCTGTCTCTGAATAGACCTGCGCCCTTTTGTCTTTTCGACTGGCTTTCAAATTTTCCTCGATCAAGGTTGTTGCTTATGACGATGGCAGAGCCAACGTGGCGGCGGACGCATTCGTCCGCCACGGGAAACCCATTTGGCACAGCCCCCGGACGAATGCGTCCGGGGCTACGTGCTTCTACGGCTTGACCGAATTGATTGCCGTGAGTTCTTTGCCCAGCATCGCGCGAGGGAACAGCAAAGCGTTGAATTCGGCTCCCACCAGCACCACCAGGGAAATCATGTACATCCACACCAGCAACGCCATGGCCGCCCCAAGCGAGCCATATATGGTGGCGAAGTCGCCGAAATGCTGCAGGTAGGCGCGGAATCCAACCGTTACCGAGAACCACAACACGGTCGTGAGGACCGCGCCAGGCATCACGCTATGCCAAGGCTGGGTGCGCGGGACGGCGTGATGGTAGATCAGCGCAATGACCGCGATGCTGGTGAGAGTGGCAATCAGCCAGCGCATCGCGCCCCAGAGCAGCAAGATGTAAACGCTGAAATCGGGATCGAGAAACGGCAGCAGCCGAGTTTCGAACTTGCTACCTACCGCCACCAGAAGCGTAGCGAAGGTCATCGGGACCAGAGCAAAAACCACGAGCAGAAATGCGATCAGGCGTTCTTTGACCAAGCCCCAGGTTTTTGGCAACTCGTAGCACCGGCGAAAACCTTCCATCCACGAGATCATGACGCCAGAGGCCGTCCACAACGTGATCGCGGAAGTTGTAACGAGCATGCTGACCGGATGTTTGGCCGCACCTTTCAGATAGCCGAGGGCAGTATTCCCGCCCGCCGGCAGGATGCTGCCCAAGGCGTAAGAGATTTCGCGCAGGTATGGCGCGCCTTTTCGCCAGCTCGCCAACGCCGACCCGATGATCAGCAAGACCGGGAAAAAGGTAAGAATCATCGAGTAGGCAGAGGCCTTAGCAATGGCGAAAGCGTCGTGGACAAAGGCCCGCCAGAAAGCGAGCCGGAGGATGCGGAAGAAACGCAGCATTGGCTGCTCTAGCTTAGGGCCAGCAGTCGCAGCGCGCAACGAAGTAACAGGGCCGGGTTCCTTAATGGACAATCGTTGGGGGTTAGCGTGCATCACGAATCAGTATTAGAACCACTCCAGAAGCAAAATTCGGGGGCGAGTGCTTCGCCCCCGAAATCTGGCTTCTATGACTATTCGGCCGCGGGGAGTTCCGCGGGCAGGTCGTCGGTTTCGCCCTCGTGACGCATCATCTCGAGTGCGCGCTCAGCCTCTTCATACGCCGCCGAGACTTCCGCCTGTACCTTGGCTGCGGCCTCTTCCATTTCTGGCGAGAGACGCACGTTGCGGTAGTACTCCATGCCTGTGCCGGCAGGAATGAGGCGTCCGACAATGACGTTCTCTTTCAGGCCGCGCAGGTGGTCCACCTTGCCGTTGATGCTGGCTTCGGTGAGCACGCGCGTGGTCTCCTGGAACGACGCCGCCGAGATGAACGAGTCGGTGGAGAGCGATGCCTTGGTGATGCCCAGGAGCAGCGGCCGTCCAGTGGCCGGCTTGCCGCCCTGCGCAATCACGCGCTCGTTCTCTTCGCGGAAGGCGAACTTGTCGGTCTGCTCTTCGAGCAGGAACCGCGTGTCGCCCACGTCTTCGACCTTCACCCAGCGCATCATCTGGCGGACAATCACCTCGATGTGCTTATCCGAGATGTTGACGCCCTGCAGACGATAGACTTCCTGAATTTCGTTCACCAGGTAAGCCTGCAGTTCTTTTTCGCCAAGAACTGCCAGGATGTCGTGCGGGTTGAGCGGGCCGTCCATGAGCGGTTCGCCCGCCTTCACTCGCTCGCCTTCCTGGACGTTGATGTGAACGCCGCGCGGAACCGAGTATTCCTTTTCGGTGCCGTTGTCGGCGACCACGTAGATTTTGCGCTGGCCCTTCGAGACCTCGCCGAATTTAACCGTGCCATCAATTTCGCTGATGACCGCGGTCTCATGCGGCTTGCGGGCTTCGAACAGCTCGACCACGCGCGGCAGACCACCGGTGATGTCTTTGGTCTTGGTGGTTTCGCGCGGGATCTTCGCCAGCACGTCGCCCGGCGAAGCGGTGTCGCCATCCTGCACCATCAGGTGAGCGCGGGAAGGCATCAAATAGCGCTTGCTGGTCTTGCCCTTCACCACGATTGCGGGTTGGCGCTTCTCGTCGGGAGAATCGCCAACCACGTGCCGCGACAGACCGGTGACCTCGTCCACTTCTTCATGGAGAGTCACACCTTCTTGCAAGTCCTTGAACTGGACCGTGCCGCCGATTTCAGTCAGGATCGCGAAGGTGTAAGGATCCCACTCGACCATAACCTGTCCGAGCGTGACCGGATCGCCTTCGTTGACCTTCAGCTTGGCGCCGTACACGACCGAGTAACGCTCGCGTTCGCGATTCTTCTCGTCGACGACCGCGATCGAGCCCTGGCGGTTCATCACCACCAGATCTCCCGACTTGGATTTGACCGTCTGCAATCCGATGAAGCGCACGCTGCCGTTGTTCTTGGCATCCAGGCGCGACTGCTCGGAGACTCGCGATGCCGTACCACCGATGTGGAAAGTACGCATGGTGAGCTGGGTTCCAGGTTCGCCGATGGACTGCGCCGCGATGACGCCGGTGGCTTCGCCGAGTTCGACGAGACGTCCGGAGGCCAGGTTACGGCCGTAGCACATGACGCAGACACCGCGTTTCGATTCGCAGGTCAGCACCGAACGGATTTTCACCCGCTCGATACCGGCAGCCTGAATCGCGCCCGCGAGGTCTTCGGTGATTTCGTTATTAATGTCGACAATGACGTTGCCGTCATAATCTTTGATTTTCTCGAGCGATACACGGCCAACAATGCGGTCGCGCAAGGGCTCGATGATCTCGCCGGCTTCCACGATACCTTGCACGTAGATGCCGTCGACGGTGCCGCAGTCGTACTCGCTGATGATCACGTCCTGCGCCACGTCAACCAGGCGGCGGGTAAGGTAGCCGGAGTCCGCCGTCTTGAGCGCCGTATCGGCCAAACCCTTGCGGGCGCCGTGGGTCGAGACGAAGTACTCCAACACCGTCAACCCTTCACGGAAGTTGGCGGTGATGGGCGACTCGATGATTTCACCGGAAGGTTTGGCCATCAATCCACGCATGCCGGAGAGCTGGCGGATCTGCTGTTTCGATCCGCGAGCGCCAGAATCGGCCATGACGTAAATCGGATTCAGTTCGCCTTCCTTGTCGCGCCGCTGCATTTCACCGAACATTTCGTCGGCCACTTTTTCTGTGATTGCCGACCAGATTTCGATGACCTTGTTGTAGCGCTCGCCGTTGGTGATGGCGCCGTCCAGGTACTGCTGCTGGACGTTGACCACCTGCTTCTCCGCGTCTTTGACCAGGACCTTCTTGCTGTCCGGAATGACCATGTCGTCGATGCCGATGGACAAACCCGCCTTGGTCGCGAACTTGAAACCCATCGTCTTGACTTCATCGAGCATCTTGACCGTGGTCTCGAGTCCGAACCGCAGGTAGCCGTAGTTGACCAGCGCGCCAATACCCTTCTTCTTGAGCAGGCCGTTGATGTAGGGCATACCCTCTGGCAGTTGGTCATTCAGAATCGCGCGGCCTACAGTCGTGTTGATGAAGGCACGCTCGACCTGTACCGGCTCGGTGTGGATGATGTCCTGATCGTCGTACGCCGTGGTCAAGTCGATCAACTCGCCCGAGTAGCGGAGCCGGATCGGGGTCAGTGTTTCCACCGCACCCGCGTCGAGTGCCATCAGCACTTCCTCAATGTTGGCAAAGGCGCGGCCTTCCCCCTTGGCGCCAGGCTTCGCCTTCGTCAGGTAATAGAGTCCGAGCACCATGTCCTGCGTGGGCACGGTGATGGGCTGGCCCGACGCCGGCGAAAGAATGTTGTGCGACGCCAGCATAAGCACGCTTGCCTCAACCTGCGCTTCCGGGGACAGCGGGATGTGAACCGCCATCTGGTCGCCGTCGAAGTCGGCGTTGAATGCCGTGCAGACCAACGGGTGAATCTTAATGGCCTTGCCTTCCACCAGCACGGGCTCGAAAGCCTGAATGCCCAGGCGGTGCAGCGTAGGTGCGCGGTTCAGCAGCACCGGATGGTCCTTGATGACTTCTTCAAGGATGTCCCACACGATCGGTTCCTGCTGCTCCACCATCTCCTTCGCTTGCTTGATGGTGGTGACGTTACCGGTTTGTTCGAGCCGGTGATAAATAAACGGCTTGAACAGTTCGAGCGCCATCTTCTTGGGCAGACCGCACTGGTGCAGCTTGAGTTCGGGGCCAACCACGATGACGGAACGGCCGGAGTAGTCCACGCGCTTGCCGAGCAGGTTCTGGCGGAAGCGTCCCTGCTTGCCTTTCAGCGTGTCAGAGAGCGACTTCAGCGGACGGTTGTTGGCGCCACGCAGCACGCGGCCACGGCGTCCATTGTCGAATAGCGCGTCTACCGCCTCCTGCAGCATGCGCTTTTCGTTGCGCACGATAACTTCGGGAGCATGCAGGTCCATCAGCTTCTTCAACCGGTTGTTGCGGTTGATGACGCGGCGGTAAAGATCGTTCAAGTCAGACGTGGCAAAGCGGCCGCCATCGAGTGGAACCAACGGGCGCAACTCCGGCGGAATCACCGGGATCACGTCGAGGATCATCCAATGGGGTTTGTTGCCGCTCTTGCGGAAGGCCTCGACCACTTTCAAGCGCTTCGCATACTTGAGCCGCTTCTGCAGCGAGCTCTCGTTCTTCATCTTCTCGCGCAGTTCGG